>NZ_CP081295.1:0-1200000 GCF_019711375.1 Qipengyuania aurantiaca | reverse complement strand
GGGATGCGGGTCTCCTCTTGGCTGCCATGCCTGCGCCCGATGGCAGTCCCGTGACAAGCACGAATGTGACGAATGACAAGGACACGCTCCGTTTTGGAAAGCGTGCTTGCCATAACCAGCGACTCATGACAAATACCCTTTACATCAAGAAAAGGACACTTGCCATGACTCAGACCACGAAAGCCCTCCTCCTCGCCTCAGCCATGATCGGAATCGCGCTGCTTGCCGTTTTCGAAATCGTGCCCGAGGAGGTGGCGCACTATTCGCCCTTTCTCCTTCTCGCCCTGTTCCCCGGCGCCTGGCTGCGTGATCGCAAGTCCTGCAATCTACTGAAGCAGAGCAAGGCATGAGCACTCAGGAGGGCGGCACGTTCCGCCAATCCGTGCCGCTCTGGGCCGGGCTGACCTTCGCCAGTTTCGGCATGGTCATGGGGCTCGCCCTGTCGGACGCGATCAACGCCACGACCACGCTCATCCTCATGATCGTGCCGGCCGCGCTGTTCTTCCAGACCATGCGCGCCGCCAGCCGCAAGAGCACCTGCAGCGGGCGCGGGGAGGCGCAGCGGCTCTATATCAAGCGGGTCGCGATCTTTTCCTCGCTCTATCTCGTGGTGATCGCGCTGCAGGTCAGCCTGCTCGACGGGGAGGACCGTTCGCTCGCCGTGCGCGCCGGCCTCTCGGTCCTGCCGGGCCTCGCCATCTGCGGCGTGTTCTGGGCCATCGGACGCCTGATCCTCGACGAGAAGGACGAATTCCTGCGCATGCTCATCGTGCGCCAGACGCTGATCGCAACCGGCTTTGCGCTCGGCTTCGCCACCATCTGGGGCTTCCTGGAAACAGGCGATGTCGTGCCGCATATCCCGGCCTACTGGTTCGCGGTCGCTTTCTTCGGCGGCCAGTTCCTCGGCGCGATTTCCAACCGCCTCACCCACGGCACATGGGGCTCGCTGTGAAGAACCGGCTCAAGGTCCTGCGCGCGGAGCGCAATTGGAGCCAGCAGGAGCTGGCCGACCGGCTCGAGGTTTCGCGCCAGAGCGTCAACGCGATCGAGACCGGGCGCTACGATCCCTCGCTCCCGCTCGCCTTTCGCATCGCCGATGTGTTCGAAATGCCCATCGAGGACATATTCCAGCGCGACTGAGTGCAGCAGCGCTTGACTTGGGCGGCCCGCCTATCGATTGTCGAACCCGGACGGGAATTTTTACACGACATTCGACTGGGGGGTCGCCCATTACTATGTACCAGGAAGATATTCAGGCCGAGAGCGCCTTCGGCTTCGACGGCAATTGGAAGGACTTCGCACGGATTGCGGTCCCGAACCTGCTGCTGACCATCGTCACGCTCGGCATCTACCGCTTCTGGGCGACAACGCGCGAACGCCAGTATCTCTGGTCGCACACGCGCTTCGTCGACGAACGGCTGGAATGGACCGGCACCGGCAAGGAGCTGTTCGTCGGCTTCCTGCTTGTCATGCTGCTCTTCGCCATTCCCGTCTTCGGCATCCAGTTCGTGTCGCAAGCGCTGATCCTGCGCGGATACGAACTGGCCGGAGCCGTGCTCGGCATCCTGCCCATTCTTGCGATCTTCTACCTCACCGGGGTCGCCCGCTTCCGCGCGCTGCGCTATCGCCTGTCGCGCACGCGCTGGCGCGGCATCCGCGGCGGCAGCGACGATCAGGGTCTGGGCTACGGCGTCTCCTATATGTGGAAGACCATTGTCGGCTACCTGCCGCTTGGTCTCGCCATTCCCTGGTCCATGACCAGCCTGTGGAACGAGCGCTGGAGCAAGATGAGCTTCGGCCCCCACCGCTTCGACGCCGACGCGGATTCGGGCAATGTCTTCGCTCGCTTCCTGCTCTTCTACCTGTCGCCCTTCGTGTTCTTCATCGGCGCAATCATCGCCGGCGTCACGGGTGCGCTGGCGGGATTCGGGTTCGGTTCGGAGCAATTCGCCCAGTGGGGCGCGGTGGCCATCGGCGTTGCGCTGGTGCTGTTCTTCTACATCGGCCTCGGCATCATCGCCGTCGCCTACTACGCCAAGTTCTACCGCGAAGCGGTCGGTTCGACCCATTGGAAGGACCTCCATTTCGGCTTCGAGGCGTCGACCATGGACTGGATCAAGCTCATCGTCGTCGATGCGCTGATCGTGGTGCTGACGCTGGGCCTCGGCTTCATTTTCCTGTCCTATCGCCACTGGAAGTTCATGGTGACGCATCTGGAAGCGGGCGGCGACATCCTGCTCGACGAGCTGACCCAGTCGACCACCGCGACATCGCGCCATGGCGAGGGCCTGCTCGACGCCTTCGACATCGGCGCCTTCTAGGACACCCGCGATGGAAGAAAGCTTCAACCAGCCGGCCATCTGGTACGATGGCAGCACCGCCGTCCGCCACGAAGGCGAGGCGCGTTGGGACGGTGGAGACACTTTGCACCTGCGCGGCTTCAACGGCGACATGGACGTGCCCTTCGCCGATCTCACTTGGGGCGAGGAGCGCGGCGGGGAGCATGTCTATCGCCGCGAAAGCCTGCCCGATTTCCGGCTGATCCTGTCGTCCGACCTGCCCGCAGGCCTTGCTGCGAAGCTACCCGCCAAAACCACTTATGGCGCTTGGATCGACCGGCTCGGCCTCGGCAAGGCGGCGGTGATCTTCGGCACGGTGAGCGTCGCCGCCGTGGCGCTGTTCCTGACCGCGCCCGAATGGCTCGGCCCGCGCGTGCCCGAAAGCTGGGAGCGCAATCTCGGCAACGCCATGGTCGGCGATATGGGCGGCCGCCTCTGCCACACGCCCGAAGGCGATGCGGCCATGGCCAAGCTGCTCGCAGCGGTCGATCCGGCCGAGGAAAAGGTCCGCGCAGGCGTCGCCAATATCGGCATGGTCAACGCGGTCGCGCTGCCGGGCGGACAGGTCATGCTGTTCGACGGGCTGGTGCAGGATGCCGAAACACCCGAGGAACTGGCCGGCGTGCTCGGCCACGAGGTCGGCCATGTGCGCGAACGCCATGTGATGACCGCGCTGCTGCGCCAGTTCGGCCTGTCGATCCTGCTGTCGGGCGCCAATTCGGGCATGAGCGAGACGCTCTTCGGCCTCGCCGCCATGGGCTATTCGCGCGACGCCGAGCGCGAGGCGGACGAGTTTGCGCGCGAGCGGATGGCAGAAAGCAACGTCTCCCCGCTGGGCGCGGCCAGCTTCTTCGAACGCATCGGCGGCGATGCGGAAGAGGAAGAAGGCGGCGATGCCAACGCCGTGATCGGCTGGGTCTCGAGCCACCCCGACCCGCGCGAACGCGCCAAGGCCTATCGCGCAGCGGCCAAGGGCAAGACCTTCGCGCCCGTCCTGACCGAAGCCGAATTCCAAGCGATCAAGACCATGTGCGAAGAGGATCCCGACGTCGAGGAGTTCGACTTCGGCTTCTTCTAAGCGGAAGCCTCCCTCAGGCTTGCAATCGCAGTGCTTCGGGCCGACATCCTGGCGGCATGACCGATATCCGTTTTCACGAAATGCCCGGCGGGCGGCGCATCGCTTTCCGCCACCATGAGGGCGCGGGCCCGACGCTCGTATTCCTGCCCGGCTATATGTCCGACATGGACGGCGGCAAGGCCACCGCGCTGTTCGACTGGGCGAAGCGCCACGGACGTGCCTGCCTGCTGCTCGATTATTCGGGCTGCGGACGGAGCGACGGCGGATTTGCCGACGGCACGCTGTCGAAATGGCGCGAGGAAGTGCTGGCGCTTATCGAGGCTCAGGTGGACGGCGATGTCGTCGTGATCGGCTCATCCATGGGCGGATGGCTCATGCTGCTGGTCGGCTTGTCTCTGGGCGAGCGCTTGGCGGGCCTGATCGGCATCGCCGCTGCGCCCGATTTCACCGACTGGGGCTATGACGCAGGCCAGAAGGCGCAGATGGAGGCGGGCGAGACCGTTTTCGAGGACAATCCCTACGGCCCCGAGCCCACGCCGACCCACGCCGGCTTTTTCGTCGACGGGCAAGCGCAGCGCCTGCTTGGCGCCGACATAGCGATCGATGCGCCCGTGCGTCTCCTCCACGGCCAGCGCGACGCGGATGTGCCGTGGGAAATCAGCCAGCGCCTCGCCGACGCCTTGCGTTCGGACGCGGTTCAAGTGAGTTTCGTCAAGGACGGCGATCACCGCCTCTCGCGGCCGCAGGATATCGCCCTGCTGCTGCGCACGGTGGACGGCCTCTTGCAAGACAGGGAAACCGCGTGACCGCACTCCTCGCCACCTTCGCTCTCCTCGCCACACAAGTCGGGCCGGACCCTACTGCGGGCGGCATGCCGGGTATTCCCGAAGAACTGCGCGACCGCCCTCCGCGTGAAGAGCCGCGCATCGTGACCCAGCCCCAGGCCAACTATCTGCAACGCTGCCTGACCAAGGCGTCGAGCGATCCGCAATCGGCGCTCGATTTCGCGCAGAGCTGGCGCGAAGTGGCCCAGACCGATCTCGATTTTGCGCAAAGCGCGCATTGCCTCGGGCTGGCGCTGGTCCAGCTCGGACGCATGGGTGAAGCGCGCGAGGCCTTCGAACTCGCCAGCGGCGAGGCACCGGCGGACAATCTCGCCTATGCCGCAAGGCTGGCGGCCATGGCCGGCAATGCGGCCGTGTCCTCGGGCGACCTCGAAGGCGCCATCGCGCTGCTCGACCGGGCAGGCGGCATGGCGCTGGCCGCGCCCGACGGAGAGCTGGCTAGCGAGCTGCGTGTCGACCTTGCCCGGGTTATGGTTCGCCACGGCCGGGCCGACGACGCCGCGCTGGCCCTCGCCGAAGCGCGCGAAGCCAACGCGCTCAACGGCGAGGCCTGGTTGCTGTCCGCCACGCTGTCGCGTCGGATGGAGCGGCTCGGCGAAGCGCAGGCGCAGATCGAGCGCGCCGCCATGCTCACCCCGCGCGATCCGCAGGTCGGCCTCGAAGCGGGCGTGATCGCCGCCATGTCGGGCCGCGCCGAAGACGCACGCGCCAGTTTCGCCTCGGTGATCGAGGTTGCGCCCGGCACGCCGCTGGCCAGCCGCGCGCAGACCTATCTCGACCAGCTTGGCCCGGCGGACGAGGAACCGGAAGACGAATGACCGCTTACAGCGTCCTCGATCTCGTTCCTGTTCGTGAGGGCGGGACCCTTGGCGAGGCGTTCGAGGCCGCGAGTGCGCTTGCCGTGGCTGCCGAGGAAGCCGGCTGCAAACGCTACTGGGTGGCAGAACACCACGCGATGGAAGGGATCGCCGGCGGCGCGACCTCGGTCGTGCTGGCCCATGTCGGCAACGCCACCAGCACCATCCGCATCGGCTCGGGCGGGATCATGCTGCCCAACCACACACCATTCCAGATCGCCGAGCAGTTCGGCACGCTCGACGCGCTCTTTCCCGGCCGTGTGGACCTCGGCCTTGGCCGGGCTCCGGGTGCAGGGCCCGAACTCCAGCGTGCGCTCAGGAAAGACCTCCACCGCGCCGCCGAGATGTTCCCGCAGGACGTCGTCGAACTGATGGCGCATATGGACGGGACGAGCGAGATTTCGCCAACCCCCGGCCTTGGCGCGAAACCGGAATTTTGGATGCTGGGATCGAGCCTCTTTGGCGCGAGCCTCGCTGCACGGCTCGGCATTCCCTATGCTTTCGCGAGCCATTTCGCGCCCGACCATCTCGACGCGGCGCTCGAGCTTTACCGCCGCAATTTCGAACCGTCCGAGGCGTGCGAAAAACCGCATGTCATGGCGGCCATGAACCTCTTCTGCGCCGAAACCGAAGCCGATGCCGAACTGCTCGCCACCTCGCAGATGCAGGCCTTCGTCGCGCTTCGCACCGGCAAGCCATCCAAGCTGAAGCCGCCGGTCGAAGGCTATCGCGAACAGCTGCCGCCCACCGCGCAGGCGATGCTGGCGCATATCGGGCAGGCGAGCGCCATCGGAACGCCCGACCAATGCGCTGTTGCCGTGCGCGAGTTCGTCGCGCGGACAGAGGCCGACGAGATCATCTTCGCAGGTCCCACCTTCGATCCCCAGAGGCGGATCGACAGCCTTGGGCGCGCCATGAAGGCGCTCTCCTGACGCTACGGCGACGAGGCATGCATAGGTTTGCAAAAATGCACGCCCACCGCCTTGCTCTCGCCTCCCAACAGGCCTAATCGCCGCCCCTGACCAATCCGGGCAACGACTCGGATATTTCACGGCGCGGCAATATTCGCGCGCCAGAAAAGCGAGAGGCCCCACATGGGTTCCAAGACCGGTTCCAAGCCCGCCACCACCACCGCAACTCAGGCCAAGGCGCTCATGCAGCACATGCGCGATTCGCTGCTGCCGGGCGACACGCCGTTCGACGGTGCGCGGATGAAGGAGGCGGCGGAATTCGTCGTCGAAGCGGCACAGAACCGCGAATATGGCGACGTTGCCATGGCCGTGGAATCGGTCACCGACGGCCATCGCTACACACGCATCGCGATCATCAACGACGACATGCCGTTCCTGGTCGATTCGACCGCCAACGCGATCGCCGCGCTGGGCATCTCGATCGACCGGCTCGTCCACCCCGTCGTCCCGGTCGAGCGCACCGCCGACTGCACGCTCGACCGCATCCGCGAGGGCGAGCCCGAGGATGCCTATTGGGAATCGATGATCTATCTCGAGACCGCGCGGGTCGACGCCAAGCAGCGTCGCGCGCTCGAGGAAAGACTCGCCGCCACCCTCGCCGATGTCCGCGCTGCCGTGGCCGACTGGCCCAAGCTTCAAGAGCAGATGCAGGCCGACGCCGCGGGTCTGGAAGACGAGGAAGGCCGCGCCCTGCTCGAATGGCTGGACAGCGGCATGCTCACGCAATTGGGCCATGTCGTGCGCCTGCGCGACGGCAGCTTCGAAAGCCCCCTCGGCATCTGCCGCGCAGGCGAGCCCGAACTGCTGGTCGACGCAAGCTACGAACGGGCCTTCAAATGGTTCGAGGGCAAGGGCGAACAGCGCACGCCGCTGATCATCAAGGCCAACCACATCAGCCGCGTGCATCGCCACGTGCCGCTCGACCTCTTCATCGTGCCGCGCCGCGAGGGCAAGAAAATCGTCGCGCTGTCGGTCCATGCCGGCGTCTGGACGAGCGCCGCGCTCGCCGCACCGCCGCGCGCCGTGCCGATCCTGCGCCAGCGCCTCGACGGAATCCGCGAGCGGCTGAATTTCGACGAGGGTGGCCACGCCGGCAAGGCGCTGGTCCACGCGATGACCGCTCTGCCGCACGATCTCCTGATCGGCTTCAGCGAAGAAGACACCGAGCGCGTCGCCACCACCATGATGGCGCTGGTCGACCGCCCGCGCCCGCGCCTTGCGCTGGTCGAGGCGCCGCTGGCCCGCCACCTCTTCGCCTTCGTCTGGCTGCCGCGCGACATGCTGGCGACGCAGGTGCGCCTGCAGATCAAGTCGCTGCTCGAAGAAAACGCCGCCGCGCGCCTGCTCGACTGGAGCCTCGAAGTGGAAGGGGGCAATCTCGCCATGCTCCGCTTCGTGCTCGATATTCGCGACGGCGCGCGGGCGCCCGACGAAGCCGTGCTCGAAGAACAGCTGCAAACCCTTTTGCGCGGCTGGAGCGAGGCGGTCGAGAACGAGCTGGTCAATCTCGTCGACAAGGGCCGTGCGGCCGCGCTCACCATGCGCTTTGCCGAGCATTTCCCCACCGCCTACCGCGCCCGCTTCGGCCCGCGCGAGGCGGCCGAGGACATCGCCCGCCTGCGCGCGCTGGGCATCCACGCGGACGAGGAAGAGCATCCCGACCCGCCCCATCGCGGCGCGCGACTCTACCTGTGCGAACGCGACGATCCGGCCTGCCTGCGCCTCAAGCTCTACCAGGCCGAAGGCAGCCTGCCGCTGTCCGACGCCGTGCCGGTGCTGGAGAATTTCGGCTTCCACGTGCAATCGGAAATGCCGACCGTGCTTAAGGACGCCGACCTCGGCACGATCCACGATTTCAAGCTGACGCTGGCTACCGGCGTGGAAGCAGACGATCTCGTCGAACGCGCGGCTGAGATCGAAGACGCGGTCGCTTCCGTGCTCAACGGCCATGCGGAAAACGATGTCTTCAACCGCCTCGTTGCCGAAGCCGGCCTCGGCGCGGCGCAGACCGACTGGCTGCGCGCCTTCTATCGCTACCTGCGCCAGACCGGCATGGGCTTCACCATCTACACCGTGGTCGATGCGCTGGCGAAGAACGCCGACATCACCGCGGCGCTGATCGACCTCTTCACCGCGCGCCACGACCCTGAATTCAAGGGCAGCCGCGAGGAGGCTATCGAGGACGCGCGCGCCACGATCAAGCGCGGCCTCTCGAAGGTGAAGGCGATCAACGACGACCGCTTGCTGCGCCTCTACAACGCGCTGATCGACGCGATCTTGCGCACCAATTCCTTCGCCCCGGCGGCGAGCGAGGCCTTGGCGTTCAAGATCGACAGCGCCAAGGTCCCCAACCTGCCCAAGCCGCTGCCCTGGCGCGAAATCTTCGTCTATTCGCGCCGTGTCGAAGGCATCCATTTGCGCTCCGGCCCGGTAGCGCGCGGCGGGCTTCGCTGGTCCGACCGGCGCGACGACTTCCGTACCGAAATCTTGGGGCTCATGAAGGCGCAGCGCGTCAAGAACGCCGTGATCGTGCCGACCGGCGCAAAGGGCGGCTTCTATCCCAAGCAGTTGCCCGATCCCGCGCTCGACCGCGAAGGCTGGGCGGCCGAGGGACAGGGAGCTTACGAGGTCTTCATCCGCACTCTGCTGTCGGTCACCGACAACATCGTCGACGACAAGGTCGTGCACCCCGAAAATGTCGTCATCACCGATGGCGAAGACCCCTATTTCGTGGTCGCCGCCGACAAGGGCACCGCGCGCTTCTCCGACGTGGCCAACGCTATTGCGGAATCGAAGGACTTCTGGCTCGACGACGCCTTCGCGTCCGGCGGCTCGAAGGGTTACGACCACAAGGCCATGGGCATCACCGCCAAGGGCGCGTGGGTCAGCGTCCAGCGCCACTTCCTCGAAATGGGCATCGACGTTCAGTCGGACCCGATCCAGGTCGTCGGCTGCGGCGATATGTCGGGCGACGTGTTCGGCAACGGCATGCTGCTCTCGAAAGCAATCAAGCTGGTCGCGGCCTTCGACCATCGCCACATCTTCCTCGACCCCGATCCCGATCCGGCCAAGAGCTGGAAGGAACGCGCGCGCATGTTCGACCTGCCGCGTTCGAGCTGGGAGGATTACAATTCCGACCTCATCTCGCGCGGCGGCGGCATCTATCCGCGCGATGCGAAGACCATCAAGCTGTCCAAGGCAATGCAGAAGGTGCTCGCACTCGACGTGTCGGAGATCGAGCCCGAGGCGCTGATTTCGGGCATACTCAAGGCCCCGGTCGACCTCATCTGGTTCGGCGGCATCGGCACCTACATCAAGGCTTCGGCCGAGAACAACGTGCAGGTCGGCGACCCGGCCAACGACGTGCTGCGCGTCGATGCGAAGGAAGTCCGCGCCCGTGTCATCGGCGAAGGCGCCAATCTCGGCGCGACCCAGGCCGGACGCATCGAATTCTCGCACAATGGCGGGCGCTGCAACACCGACTTCATCGACAATTCGGCCGGCGTCGATTGCTCGGACAACGAGGTCAACATCAAGATCGCGCTGGCTGCGGCCAAGCGCAACGGCAAGCTGACCGAGCCCAAGCGCGTGAAGCTGCTCGAAGAGATGACCGACGAGGTCAGCGCGCTGGTGCTGGAAGACAATCGCCTGCAGGCGCTCGCGCTCTCGATTGCCGAAATCGGCGGCGACCGCGCGATGAACTCGCAGCTCCATCTTATCGAAACGCTCGAGGCGGGCGGCAATCTCGACCGCCGGACCGAAGGGCTGGCGGACAACCAGACGCTACAGCGCCGCGCGGCGGACGGCATGGGCCTGACCCGGCCCGAACTCGCCGTGCTGCTCTCCTCGACCAAGCTGGTGCTGCAGGACGCGATCGAATCGAGCGACCTGCCCGACGATCCGATCCTCGAAGACCTGCTCCTGCGCAGCTTCCCCGAGCCGATGCGCAAGAAGTTCAAGGCGCAGATCGACAACCATCGCCTGCGCCGCGAAATCATCGCGACCAAGCTGGCGAACGCCATGGTCAACCGCCTCGGCATCATCCACCCCTTCGAACTGGCGGAAGAGGAAGGCGTCGAGCTTTCGCAGGTCGCAGCCAGCTTCGTCGCGGTCGCCCACCTCTTCGACCTGCGCACCCTGTGGGCCGAACTCGATACGGCGAAGATGGAAGAAGGCGCGCGCCTGCTCATGTTCGACCGGCTTGCGGCAGCCACGGCCAACCTCATGTCCGACGTGCTGCGCACCGGCGCTGGCCGCGTGAAGCCGGCGGACATGGTCGCCGAACTCGGCAAGGGCGTGACCATGCTGGTCAAGGACACCGACCAGCTGCTCGGCAGCGAGTTGAAGGCCCAGTCTTCCAAGCTGCACGAGAAGTTCACGACCGCCGGTGCGAGCGATGCCATGGCCGCGCGGGTCACGCATATGTTCGACCTCGACGGGTCGGTTGGCCTCGCCCAGCTGGCGAGCGATACAGAAATCGGCGCGCGGATGATTACCGAGGGCTTCACCGACATCGGTGCCAAGCTCGGCATCGACTGGGCGCAGAGCGTCGCGGCGACCATGGTCCCTTCGGACGTGTGGGAGCGCCTGCTCGTCTCCGGCCTCGCGCGCGATTTCCAGCAGATGCGGCTCGAATTGCTGCGCCGCCTCTCTCGCCGCAAGGATGCGAAGAAGGACATGCCGCAGGTGGTCGAGAACTGGCTGGCCGACCACGAAGTCGCCGTGCGTCAGTTCAAGTCGATGGTCGAACGCGCGCAGGGCCAGACCCCGGTCGCGCCCGCCATGCTTGCCCAGATCGCCAGCATGGCGCGCAACCTCCTGGCGCGGTGATTGGCCGCGCAAGGCTTGACCAGAAGCGCGTTTGCGGCCAGCCACCGCGCCCATGGAGCATTATGACGTCGTCATCGTGGGGTCCGGGCACGGCGGCGCGCAGGCGGCGATAGCCCTGCGCCAGGCCGGCCATGAGGATTCGATCCTCATGGTCAGCCGCGATCGCAACCCGCCCTACGAACGCCCGCCGCTGTCGAAGGAATATCTCGCAGGCGACAAACCCTTCGAGAAAATCCTCATCCGTCCTGAAGCGTTCTGGGCGGAGCGCAACGTGACCCTGCGGCTCGGCGCAAATGTCAACGAGGTCGACTGGATGCGCCGCGTCCTGTCGCTCTCGGACGAGAGCTCGGTCAGCTATCGCAAGCTCATCTGGGCGGGCGGCGGGGATCCGCGGCGGCTCGGCTGCCCGGGCGCGGAACTGGCCGGCATCCACACCATCCGCAGCCGCCGCGATACCGACAGCCTGAAGGACGAACTCGCCGCCGGCGCGCGCCGTGCGGTCGTGGTGGGCGGCGGCTATATCGGACTGGAAGCGGCGGCGGTGCTGCGCAAGCTCGACCTCGACGTGACCGTGGTCGAGATGCAGGATCGGGTGCTCGCCCGCGTGGCTGGCCCCGAGATTTCCGATTTTTACGCCGCCGAACATCGCAAGCAGGGCGTGGACATTCGCCTCGAAGCGGGCGTCGAACGGATCGAAGGCGACGGCGAGAAAGTCACGGGCGTCACCCTGTCGAGCGGCGAGACTCTGGCCTGCGAAGTGGTGATCGTGGGCATCGGCATCGTGCCCTCGGTCGGACCGCTGATTGCTGCGGGCGCCGCGGGCACCAATGGCGTGGACGTGGACAGCTTCTGCCGCACCTCACTCGACGATATCTACGCCATCGGCGACTGCGCCGCCCACGCCAACCCCTATGCCGACAACGCGGTTATCCGGCTCGAATCGGTCCAGAACGCCAACGACATGGCGAGCGTCGCGGCCAAGGCGATCATGGGCGACAAGCAGGATTACGACGCGGTTCCGTGGTTCTGGTCGAACCAGTACGACCTCCGTCTCCAGACCGTCGGCATTTCGAACGGTTACGACCAGTCGGTGCTGCGCGGCGACCACGAGGCGCGCAAATTCAGCCTGATCTATTTGAAGGAGGGCCGTGTCATCGCGCTCGATTGCGTCAACAACACGCGCGACTATGCGCAAGGGCGCAAGCTGGTGATGAACCGCGCCGAGATCGATCCCGACCTGCTGGCGGACACCGAAGTGCCCCTCAAGGAGATGGGCTAACACCGAGCTCCGTTCGCCCTGAGCCTGTCGAAGGGCCGTCCTTCACTTCTGGACCTGCGCCGGAAGAAAAGTGCAGGGCTTCGACAAGCTCAGCCCGAACGGCTTTGGGGTTTTGCTCCAAGCTTTCTGGCGGCCCAGTCGGCGGCTTCTGCCACGACAGGGTCCTCGTCACCTCGCAGTGCCTCGACCGGGGCGAGCAATTCCGCATTGCCGCTGTTTCCCGCCGCATAGAGGCAGTTGCGCACGAACCGGTTGCGCCCGACGCGCTTGATCGGCGAGCCGGAGAAGAACTGCCGGAACCCCGCATCGTCGAATTCTAGGAATTCAGCGAGGCGCGGGGCGATTAGCTCTTCGCGCGGGGCCAGCTTGATGTGCCGGTGCGCGGCATCGGCGAACTTGTTCCACGGGCACACCGCAAGGCAATCGTCGCACCCATAGATGCGGTTGCCCAGGCTCTCGCGAAATTCCTCGGGGATCGGGCCCTTGTGCTCGATCGTGAGGTAGGAAATGCAGCGCCGCGCATCGAGCTTGTAGGGCGTGGGGAACGCATCGGTCGGGCAGGCATCTTGGCAGGCGCGGCAGTTGCCGCACAGGTCGCGATGGGTCTCGTCGGGCGCGAAGGGCAGCGTCGAATAGATCGCGCCGAGGAACAGCCAACTGCCATGCTCGCGGCTGACGAGATTGGTGTGCTTGCCTTGCCAGCCGATCCCCGCCGCCTGCCCCAGCGGCTTTTCCATCACCGGCGCGGTGTCGACGAAAACCTTGAGTTCGCTCTGCGGCTCCCGCTCAATGAGCCACCGCGCGAGCGCCTTCAGCGCCTTCTTCACCACGTCGTGATAATCGCGCCCCTGCGCATAGACGGAGATGCGGGCCTTCTCGTCATCCCCTTCCAGCGCCAGCGGATCGCCATCGGGCGCGTAGCTCATGCCGAGCGCGATCACGCTCTGCGCTTCGGGCCACAGGCCTTGCGGCGAGGCGCGCTGGAGCTTGCGGCATTCCATCCATTCCATCGAGCCATGGCGCCCTTCGCCCAGCCACTCCTCGAACCGCTCGCTACGCAGGGGATCGCCGCCCGCCCCCGTAAAGCCGCAGGCGACGAAGCCCAACTCGCGCGCCATTTCCCTAAGCGCACCCTGCAATTCCTCCAGTGACGCGGCCTTAACCAAACTTGCTGTTGCTCCCGTTCACATCGCGCGGTTAACTCGCTCCCAGCAGGGGAGCCGGACACGCGATGTCGCGAAACGACGATCAACACAAGAACAGCCTCGCCATCGACGCGCGCGGGCTGGTCAAGCGGTTCGACGATACGCTGGCGGTCGACGGGGTCGATATCTCCGTCCCTAAGGGCGCGATTTACGGCATTCTCGGCCCCAATGGTGCGGGCAAGACAACGACGCTGCGGATGCTGCTGGGCATCATCGACCCGGACGAGGGCGTGCGCCGGGTCTTCGGGCACGACCGCCCGCACGAAATCGCCAAGTGGATCGGCTACCTCCCCGAAGAGCGCGGCCTCTACCCGGCGATGAAATGCGACGAGGCCATCGCTTTCATGGGCGCACTGCGCGGTCTTTCGCTGGACGAAGGGCGCAAGCGCGGGCGCGAATTGCTCGAAGGGCACGGGATGGGTCACGCCATCGACCGGCAGATCCGGCAGCTCTCGAAAGGCATGGCACAGACGGTCCAGCTGCTCGGAACGCTGGTGCACCGACCGAAGCTGGTGGTGTTCGACGAACCCTTCAGCGGTCTCGACGCGATCAATCAAGGCAAGCTTGAGGTCATGATCCGCGACTTGGCGAAAGACGGCACCACAGTGATCTTCTCGACCCACGTGATCCACCACGCCGAGCGCCTGTGCAACGACGTCGCGATCATCGCCGGGGGCCGCGTGCCCTATGCCGGCTCGGTCGACGCCGCGCGGGACCGCATTCCGGCGCAGGTCCGCCTCGAAACGCAGCGCGAAGAGGGCGACTGGCGCAGCGCCCTGCCCGCCGACGCCCGCCACGACGCCAAGGAAGGCGGCGGGCATTTCTGGTATTTCCCGATCCCCGAAAGCGGGATCGAGGCGCTGCTCAAACGCCTGATCGATGGCGAGGCGGGTATCCTGTCGCTCTCGATCGAACGCGCCGGCCTGCATGACGCCTTTGTCGAGATCGCGGGCGCAGCGGCGGCGCGCCAACTGGAAGCGGAGGCCACCCCATGAGCGGCGACAACCAGGCCTCGCGCCTGTCCTTCTTCGAGGCGGCCTGGGTGGTCGCGCGGCGCGACTTCAAGGCGATCCTGTTCAGCCGTGCCTTCTTCTTTTTCCTCTTGGGCCCGCTTTTTCCCATTATTGTCGGCGGTCTGGCCGGAGGGATCGGCGGGCAGGTCCAGCGTGATGCGATCGTCAACTCGGTCGCGCTGGCCATGGCCGATGCCGACAACGAAGCTCTGCTGGCCGCGCGCCAGACCGCGCGAGAAACGGTCGACGGGCTGCCACAGCTGGTGGTTATCGAACCGGCGGTGCGCAACGCTGCGGATTTCTCGCCTGAGGCCCTGTTGCGCACATCGAATTACGCGGTCGTCGTTACCGGCACGTTGGAGCAGCCCGAGCTGACTGGTACGCATTTGCAGATCCACCGCTGGGACGGGCCGGTCTCGCTGCTCTCCGCCATGGCGACGGGGGCCACGCCGACGAGCTATCCCAAGGTGACCGAGAACATTCTGGAGACCACGGCTGCGGCGGCGAAGTCCAACCGCATCCGTACCGCGCAGGCCGGGCAATTGCTGCTTTTCCTGCTGATGATGCTGCTCGCCGGCATGGTGCTTTCCAACCTCGTGGAGGAGAAGGCCAACAAGGTCATCGAGGTGCTCGCCGCAGCGATCCCGATGGACAGCGTGTTCTTCGGCAAGCTCTTCGCCATGCTGGGGGTCAGCTTCGTCGGCATTGCGGTCTGGGGCCTCTTCGGCGCAGGGATCGGCGCGCTGGCGGGCGAGGCCATGCCGACCCTGCCCGAACCGGCGCTCGGCTGGCCGCTCTTCATCCTCTTGGGCATCGCCTATTTCGCCATGGGCTATCTCATCCTCGGTTCGCTCTTCCTTACGATCGGCGGCATGGCGACCACCGTGCGCGAGGTGCAGACGCTCTCCATGCCGGTGACCATGGCGCAGCTGCTGGTGTTCTTCCTCGCCGCCTATTCGATGACCAGCCCCGGCTCGCCGCTTGAGCTGACCGCGGCGATCTTCCCGCTGTCCTCGCCCTTCGCCATGCTGGCCCGCGCGGCGCAGTCGGCCGAATTGTGGCCCCATCTCCTCGCGCTCGCCTGGCAGGCGCTGTGCGTCGCGATCTTCGTGAAAGCGGGGGCAACGCTGTTCCGCAGGCGGGTGATGAAATCGGGCAAGGGCGGTCGCGGCGTGAAGGGCCGGGTGGGTAGCACCACGCCCGGCGATCCCGCCTGATCGTCGCCCCCATGCAAGACTCTTCGGCGGCCCCGTATTAGGTTCGCTTTTGCAACGCACTATTGACACGCCTGTCAGTTAGGGCAGGATGCGGGGCGAAGAGGAGAGAACCATGGCCACAGCTGCCGTCACCCGGCCCGAATGCCGCACGTCCCCCACCGCTTACGAAGCGCTCAAGAAGCATTTCGAAGAGCATCCGGAGGAGCGGCCGGATCACCCGCACAAATGGGACGTCAGCCGCAGCGACATCTACGCCGACAACACCTGGCACCCGATCTTCAGGGAAATGCGCGAGGCCGGGCCGCTTCACTACATTCCCGAAAGCCCCTTCGGCCCCTATTGGGCGGTCGTCGGGCACAAGGCGATCCAGCATATCGAGGCGCTTCCCGAAGTGTTCTCCTCCAGCTGGGAGCATGGCGGGATCACCATCCTCAACCGCCTGACCGAGGAGGAATTGGCCGAGAGCAATGTCGGCGACCGGCGCGAACTGCCGATGTTCATTGCCATGGACCGCCCGCAGCACACCGGCCAGCGCCGCACGGTGGCGCCCAAGTTTACGCCCTCGGGCATGGCCGAGATGGAAGGCGAGATCCGCGCACGCACCGGCGAACTGCTCGATTCGCTCCCGCGCGGCGAAGTCTTCGACTGGGTCGACAAGGTCTCGATCGAGCTGACCACCGGAATGCTCGCCATCCTTTTCGGCTTCCCCTGGGAAGACCGCCGCCTGCTGACTTTCTGGTCCGACTGGTCGGGCGATACCGAGCTTGCCACCGTCCGCTCGCTCGATGAGATGCGCTGGGGCTTCCTCCACGAGATGGCGGCCTATTTCCAGTCGCTGTGGATCGAACGCACCCACGACAAGGAGCCGGGTGACGATCTCATTTCTATGATGATCCACTCGGACGCGATGAACCAGATGCGCCCCGAGGAATTCATGGGCAATCTCGTCCTCCTCATCGTGGGCGGCAACGACACCACCCGCAATTCCATGAGCGGGATCATCTACCAGCTCGACAAGAACCCCGACCAGCGCAAGCTGTTCGAACAGCAGCCCGACCTCATCCCCAACGCGGTGCAGGAAATCCTGCGCATGCAGACCCCGCTCGCGCATATGCGCCGGACCTGCACCGAGGACACCGAGGTCTTCGGCCAGCAGATCAAGGCGGGCGACAAGGTGGTGCTGTGGTACCTTTCGGCCAACCGCGACGAACAGGTGTTCGAGAACCCCGACAAGCTCGACATCACCCGCGAGAACGCGCGGCGGCACATTGCCTTCGGCTACGGCATCCACCGCTGCGTGGGCGCGCGCCTCGCCGAGCTGCAGTTGCGGGTCCTCCTCGAAGAGCTGCACAAGCGCCGCATGCGCGTCCATGTCGCGGGCGATATCGAGCGCGTGCGCGCCAATTTCGTGCATGGCTTCCGCAAGCTCGAAGTCGAGATTACCGAGTTCTGAGGTAACCTTTCGGGCGTTCGGCACGTATTCAGGGGCAGGAGCCTAAAGATATGCCCATGACCGACACCCGACCGAACCGCCGATCCTTCCTCGGACTACTGGGGTCCGGCGTCGCTGCAACGACGCTGGCCGCCTGCGGTTCGCGCGAGGCGCAGGCGCGCGATTACCCCGTCTCGCTGAGCGAAGCGCAATGGCGCAGGAAGCTGACCAAGAGCGAGTATTATGTGCTGCGCGACGCAGGTACCGAGCGGCCCTATTCCTCGCCCCTCAACGACGAGAAGCGCGCCGGCACCTTCGCCTGTGCGGGCTGCGGCAACGCGCTCTACAGCTCGAAGACGAAATACGATTCGGGCACCGGCTGGCCGAGTTTCTGGAAAAGCCTGCCGGGCGCGGTGGGCACGAGCACCGACTACAAGATCGGCTATCCGCGCACCGAAGTGCACTGCGCCGATTGCGGCGGGCATCTGGGGCATATCTTCAACGATGGCCCACGACCGACCGGCAAGCGGCACTGCATCAACGGCGTTGCGATGGATTTCCGGCCCGCCTGATTGGGCCGAGGCGAGGCTCAGGCCGCGTCGGGCGTCTGCTCGAGCATCACCGGACACTGCACAGAGGCCGCCATCAGCGCAAATTCGCGTAAGGACAGCGTGTTGTCGAACACCAGCCCGTAATTGGCGTCCTTGCGCCAGCGCACCTTGGCGCGGGTTTCGGGGAAATGGTCGCCCGTGACGCGCAGCGCCTGGTCGATGGCGAAAGCGGCGTCGCATTCCACACGAGCGCCCTGCTGCGACAGATTGACGGTAACCGCCTCCCCGCTTGCCGAAAGCGACGAAAGGGTCAGCGGGATGGCAATGTTGAGCCGCAGCTGGCGCTTGGGGAAATTCCACGTCTCATGGATCAATCGCTCGACGGTGACCGGGCGGTCGAACTGGTAGCTCGCTTCGAAACCTTCGCGCCGCGTCTCGGCGATCTCGTAGGTCTCGCCGTTCTGCAGTTCGAGCGCGATGGTACGGTCGTTCGGCAGGGCGTGGAAGGTGCGCAGCGAGATGCCGGTGGCCGAAACATCGCGGATGACGCAGATGAATTCGCCTTGGCCGCAGACCAGCTTGGCCGCGCGAATCAGGGAGGTGTAACGCGGCTTTGAACGCCGATCGACCTCGACCTCTTCGATTTTGCTGTCCGCGCGGAAACCTGCGGAATATTCCATTGCTTGCGTACCCCCAAAGCCGGGGAAGGAGGATGCCTTCCGCCAGCCTTACTGGACCAGTGCCCCTGTCGAGCCATTTAGTAGGAAGCTAGGGATTAATACTCAGGGAAGGCGAATGGTTAACCTGTCAGCCATTCCGACAGTCGCGCAAGCAAGCCCTTGAATTTACTTGCGCGTCCCAGTGGGCTGCCGGTGCGGGTGGTGGGACTCGAACCCACACGCCCAAAGGACAGGGGATTTTAAGTCCCCGGCGTCTACCATTCCGCCACACCCGCTATCCGGCAGGTCGGCTGAGTAGAGAATCGGGAGATGGGCTGCAATCGCCAAGTTGGGCGCCAAGTTGGGCGAGAGGCCGCGCGGCTCAATTCTCGTTGAGGCGCTCGCGGATTTCCTTGCCCGGCTTGAAATAGGGCACCTTCTTGGCCGGCACGTCGACCATTTCGCCCGTGCGCGGATTGCGCCCCTGGCGAGCCTGGCGCTCACGAGTGGAGAAGGCGCCGAAACCGCGCAATTCCACGCGGCCGCCTTCGGCCAGGCGCTGGGAAATTTCCTCGAAGAAGATATCGACCACCTGCTCCACCTCTTCGGCGCGCAGTTCGGGATTGTCTTCCGCAATGGCGGTGAGGAGTTCGGATCGGATCATCTTGCGCTCTCCGGACCGCCGCCCCCGGCGACGATCGTAACACTGGTAATGCGACCCTTGCGGGCAGCCATGTGACGACCCCTTGCAAGCTTGCCGATGGCAGAACTCAGCCGTTTCCGCAAGTTATCTAATGTTAAAATGTGTCCTCGGAGGGTTGTGTCGCATCTAGGCGTCGGTGAGCAGTTCGGCCGGCGTAATGTCCAGTCGCTCCATCCGCTCGCGAATTTCGGGCCACTCTTCCTTGAGAAAAGCTTCCCGTTCGCGCTTACGCAAGACCGCCGCAGCGCCCTTGGCGACATACATGCCGACGCCGCGCTGGACCTCGACGAGGTCGTCGTTCTGGAACTGTTGGTAGGCCTTGGCCACGGTAAGCGGATTGGCACCCTGCTCGGCCGCCAGCGCGCGGACCGACGGCAGCATTTCGCCTTCCTTGTAGCGTCCGTCGATGATGGCAGCGGCAATCATGTCGCGCAGCTTGAGATAGACGGGCTTGGACTGGTTGCTCATGACGGGTCCCCGGACAGCGAATAGTGCATCAGTGCCATAATACAGCGCGGCGCGCAAGGTTCCCGCGAATGTGGTCGCGCCTGTAACTAATGCTTCACATTGCGCGCGAGGCCGCTAGGTTGCGCGCTTTCTAGGGAAGGGGCCAAGCGAAAGCGACGCCACCAAAATAACAAGAGGGACACCGATCTTATGGTCGAAGGCATGTTCTTCACATTCGACTCAGCGTTCGAAATGTGGACATTCAGGGTTGCAGTGGTCGCACTGGCAGCCTTTCTCATCGGTGGCGTGGTGCTTATCACCCGCCCCCAGGAAGAGGTTATCGGGCACCCCAAGGGGCTGTTCCTGCTGTTCATGGCCGAAATGTGGGAGCGCTTCTCCTACTACGGCATGCGCGCCCTCCTGATCTTCTACCTCGTCCAGCATTGGCTGTTCTCGGATAGCGAAGCCTCGATCATCTACGGTGCCTATACCGCGCTCGTATACATCACTCCGGTGGTGGGCGGCTATCTTGCCGACCAATACATCGGGCAGCGCAAGGCGGTGCTGTTCGGCGCGGTCCTGCTGACCTTCGGCCACTTCTTCATGGCGTTCGAAGGGTCCGGCGGACAAAGCGATCCTATGATCAACGTGTTCTGGCTCGCGCTTGCCCTCATCATCGTGGGCTCGGGCTTCCTGAAAGCGAACATTTCGGTCATCGTCGGCCAGCTTTATGCGCGCACCGACGTGCGCCGCGATCCGGCTTACACCATCTTCTACATGGGCATTAACGTCGGCGCGGCAACCGCGTCCATCATCTGCGGCTATCTCGGCCAGACCTATGGCTGGCAGTACGGCTTCGGCCTCGCCGGCTTCGGCATGCTGCTCGGCCTCGTGTTCTTCGTCATCGGCAAGCCTCTGCTTCTCGGCAAGGGCGAGCCAAAGGACCCGGCCAAGATCAAGGGCGGCAAGGAATGGGGCATTTACGGCGCCGGCCTTGCCATGGTCGCGCTGTGCTGGGCCGCAATCCAGTTCCAGGAACTGGTCGGCACCGTCCTCGGCGCATTCGGCGGCGCTCTTGTCGCCTATGTGCTGGCCATCGTGACCTTCAAGATGGCCTATGGCTCGTGGAAGGCCGCTCCGCAGGGACCGTTCATGGTCTACCTTCTGGCGGCCGCGACCATGATCGTCGGCATCGTGCTGGCGGCGCTCGGCACCGAGTGGATGGTGTGGGTTGCGCTGGGCGGTCTTGCCGTCCTCGTCGCGGTCCTGATCCAGCAGTCGCTGGTCAAGGCGTTCGACGAACGTGACCGTATCTTCGCCGCGATGTTCCTGATCCTGACCTCGATCGTCTTCTGGGCGCTGTTCGAGCAGGCCGGTTCGTCGCTCAACCTGTTCACCGATCGCCATGTCGACACGCAGGGCGTGAACGCATCGATGTTCCAGTCGATCAACGCGATCTACATCGTGCTGCTGGCACCGCTCTTCGCGATGCTGTGGCAGGGTCTGGCGCGCAAGGGCAAGGAACCCAGCACGCCGCTGAAGTTTGGCCTTGCCGTGATCCAGGTCGGCCTCGGCTTCCTCGTTCTCGTCTGGGGCGCGGAGAGCGTGGGCGTGAACGTCCCGACGCCGGTCATTTTCATCTTCCTCATCTACCTGCTGCACACCACCGGCGAGCTTTGCCTCTCGCCCGTAGGCCTGTCGGCGATGAACCGCCTGAGCCCGGCCCATATGGCCAGCCTCGTCATGGGCACCTGGTTCTTCGCTTCGGCCACCGGTAACTTCGCAGCCGGCCTCATCGCCGCCGCAACGGGTGCCGAAGGGGTTGGCGAGGAAGCGGGCAAACAGGTCGTACTCGACGTCTATTCGACCGTCGGCTGGTACGCGGTCGGCATCGGTGTCGCCGTGATGGTGGTCAGCCCGCTGATCAAGAAATTGATGCATCTCGACACGATCCGCGACGACAATGTCGGCGACGATCTCGAAGGCCAGGCTGGTGCCGGTCTCGAATCGCAGGAAGGCGGGGTCCACCCGACGACCAAGCCGACCGCCTGATAGGGCATCGACACAGGAAGAGGGCGCGGCTTGAAACCGCGCCCTTTTTCGTGTCTGGGCAGGACATGACTAATACTTCCGACCCGCGCCGCCCGGCCTTCCTTCGCGAGATGCGCTTCACTCTTGCCGCGCTCGGCGCAGCCGCTGCGGCGGTGGGCTTTCACGCTGCGACCGCGCAGGACGGTGGTCCCGACCGTTCGCAGGACCTCGCATGGATGAGCGCCCAGCAGGCCTACCTTTCGGGACTCAAGGCGGAAGACGGCTGGCGCACGATGGAAGGCGGCCTGCGCTGGCGCTATGTCGAATACGCAGGTTCCGACGAAAAGCCGCGGCTCAACGACCGCGTGACGGTTCATTACGCCGGCACCTTCATCGATGGCGAAACCTTCGATTCCAGCTTCGATCGCGGCGAACCCGCCACTTTCCCGCTGCACCGTCTGGTAGAGGCGTGGCAAATGGCGATCCCGCAGATGGGTGTGGGCGACACGATCAAAATCGCGGCCCCGGCCGACCTCGCCTATGGTCCGAAAGGCAAGGGGCCAATCCCCGGCGGCGCTACGCTGCTCTTCACGGTCAAGCTGATCGGCATCGCCGAAGACTGACGCGCTTTTGCGGGATGGCCCGCCTGTGATAGCTTCCTTGTAAAGAGGGAAGGCTGTCATGGACCCACTGGTTTCGCTCGTCGCCGCGTCGCTGGCTTTCGTCGGCACGCATTTCGCGTTGTCGCACCCCTTGCGCGCTCCGCTGGTCGGCGTGCTTGGCGAGAACGGCTTTCGCGGGGTCTATTCGCTCGTTGCGCTCGGGACTTTCGTCTGGGCGGTGACGGCGTTTCGCGCGGTCGGCCCGGGCGGAGCCATGCTGTGGAACGGCATGGGCGAGATCCCCTGGATCATCGCCACCCTCGTGATGCTGCTCGCCTCGGTCCTGCTGGCCGGTTCCTTCGTCCGCAACCCCGCGCTGCCCGACCCGCGCGCCGCGCGCCACGCCGAAGCAGGGCCGCACGGCGTCTTTCACATCACCCGCCACCCCATGATGTGGAGCTTTGCGCTGTGGGCGGCGATGCATATTCTCCTCAGCCCGACACCGCGCCAGTTCGTGCTTGCCGGAGCCGTGTGCTTCCTCGCCCTTGTCGGCGCGCATATGCAGGACCGGAAGAAAGAGCAGCTGATGGGCGCGGCGTGGGAGGGCTGGGAGGCGCAGACCAGCTACTGGCCGCGGCTCGGGCGGATCGGCAAGGCGGGCGCGGCGGCGTGGATCGGCGGGCTCGTGATCTGGCTGGGGGCGACCTACGGCCATATTCATGCAAACGGCGTGCCCGCAGGCATCTGGCGCTGGGTGGGCTGACCTAACAGCGGTTATTCGCCGGTAAACTGGGGCGCGCGCTTTTCGAGCAGCGCGTCGACCCCTTCCATGTGATCGCGCGTCGAGTGCATCAGCGCCTGCGCGTTGGCCGCCATCTCGAGCGCCGCGTCGTAGGATGTCGAACGCCCCTGCCGCATGAGATTCTTCGCCTGCCGCAGCGCGTGCGGCGGCATGGCCGCGACCTTGGCGGCAAGCGCCTGCGCCTCGCCTATCAGAGCGTTCTGCTCGACGACGCGGCTCACGAGGCCCCAGTCGAGCGCGGTGGCTGCATCGATCACGTCGCCGGTGTAGAACAGCTCCGCCGCGCGCGCCTCGCCGATGATGCGCGGGAGGATCCACGTTCCGCCATCGCCCGGAATGATGCCGAGCTTGAGGAAGGTGACGCCGAACTTCGCCTTGTCGCTGGCAATGCGCATGTCGGCGAGGCAGGCAAGATCGCACCCCAGCCCGATGGCCGGCCCATTGACCGCCGCGACCAGAGGCACGCGAAGCGAATAAAGCGCGCGCAATAGCTTGTGGATGTTGTTGCGGTAGCCATCGGCGATTTCGGGCGCAGTGCCGCCGAAATTGCCGGTCTTCTCCTTCATTGCCTTGATGTCGCCACCCGCCGAAAAGGCGCGCCCAGACCCGGTGAGGATGACGCAGCGCACATCCATATCGGCGTTGATGGCATCGCAGGCCTCGACAAACGCGTCTCCGTCCCCCGCGGCGCCGAGCGGGTTCATGCTGTCGGGCCGGTTCAGGGTGAGCGTGGTGACGTGGTCGGCGAAATGAGTATCAAGCAGGCTCACATCCCTATCCCCTAACTTGGGCACGTGCATGCGCCCATTTGAATTTCTACTGGAAGGTCCCGCCGTGCGCGATGGCGAAGAGTTCGTCCTCGGCAAACGGGCTAATCACGCGATACCGCAGCGTCTTGCCTTCGATTTCCAGTACTTCGATCTCGGCCCCGTGAAGCGTGAAGGTCGCCGGGAGGTCTGCCTCGGTGAACGATACGCCAGGATTATCTCCCTTACGCACTTTCCAGAAGCCACCGACCTCTTCGAAGGTCTGCAACAACTGCGGACGCGTGCCGTTATCGACGGCGAAGCGAGCAAGGTAGCCGTCACCCTTTTTGTGGACGACGATCCCGGCGCGCACCAGTCCCGGACCACTGCGCTCTTTCGTCGTGTAGGGGAGAGCGATGGGTTCGAATTTGGCAAGCAGCTGGATCTTGGTGAACTGGCCCTCTGCCGAAAAGGCGCGGGCGTAGTAATCGAACACGCCGTCATCATCGGGATCGATCAGGCAGAGGCGCTGCGTGGAGCTTTTCGGCCCGACGATCGAACAATAGGTCGTGCCATTTACGCTGCCCTTGGTCAGGCCGAAGCGCATCGTGCGGAGCGAGCGTGCTGTGTTATTCCCCAGCCGACCCGACAGGGTCAGCTGGTGAGCCGGATCGGGTACGGCCTCCGAATGCGGCGAGAGTTGCTGCTCGAACAGGAAATCTCCGAGAGCAGTAGAGGACACGCCTTCATCGACCACGGTAGGTTTCGGGGCCAATGCCCAGGCGAGATCGCTCATGCGGTTGATCAGTCCGCTTGCAGCCACGGGGGCTACCAACAAACCTACACTTGCCACTGCGCTGGCCGCCAAGGCTGCGACCCGGATGCGCTTCGTCATCACTTTCCCATTCCTCCCGAAAAGCGATACCGCTCCGCTTTCATTACGATCAGGCCCGCGCCTCTTCCACGCCAGCGCTGTTGTGCCGCAGCGCGCCGAGCACCGTGTCGACGATATGCGGCGCGTTGAGGCCGGCTTCGTCATACTGCTTCGTCGGATCGTCCTGGTCCTGGAAGATGTCGGGCAGGCGCATGGTACGGACCTTGAGACCGCCATCGGTCAGGCCTTCGTCCGAGGCGAAGGTCAGGACATGGGCGCCGAGGCCGCCCACGGCGCCTTCCTCGATGGTCACCACCACCTCGTGGCTGCGCATGAGCTTTTCGATCAGTGCGGTGTCGAGCGGCTTGGCGAAGCGCATGTCGGCGACCGTGGTCGAAAGGCCCTTGGCTTCGAGCTGGTCGGCGGCCTTCTTGGCCTCCTCCAGCCGTGCGCCGAGCGAGAGGATGGCAACCTTGCTGCCGTCACGCACGATGCGGCCCTTGCCGATTTCGAGCTTCTCGAGCTGCTCGGGAATTTCGACGCCCGTGCCGCTCCCTCGCGGATAACGGAAGGCGATGGGGCCGTCGTCATACTCGGCCGCCGTATAGGTCATGTGCGCCAGCTCCGCCTCGTCGGCGGCGGCCATCACGACCATGTTGGGCAGGGTGGCGAGATAGGTGATGTCGAACGAGCCGGCGTGCGTGCAGCCGTCGGCCCCGACGAGTCCGGCGCGGTCGATGGCGAAGCGCACGGGCAGGTTCTGGATCGCCACGTCGTGGACCACCTGGTCGTAAGCGCGCTGGAGGAAGGTCGAATAGATCGCGGCGAAGGGGCGCATGCCTTCCGCGGCAAGGCCGGCGGCGAAGGTCACGCCGTGCTGTTCGGCGATGCCGACGTCGAAGGCCTTGTCGGGATGCGCCTTGGCGAATTTGTCGACGCCCGTCCCGGAGGGCATGGCGGCGGTGATGGCGCAGATGCGCGGATCGCTGTCGGCGAGCTTGGCCAGCGTTTCGCCGAAGACATTTTGGTAGGCGGGCGGTCCGCCGCTCGACTTCTTCTGCTCGCCGGTCACAACGTCGAATTTGGCAACGCCGTGATACTTGTCGGCGCTGTTTTCGGCCGGGGCATAGCCCTTGCCCTTCTTGGTGACGACGTGGATCAGCACCGGGCCCTGTTCGCTGTCGCGCACGTTTTCCAGAACCGGGATGAGGTGGTCGAGATTGTGCCCGTCGATCGGGCCGACGTAGTAGAAGCCGAGTTCCTCGAACATGGTCCCGCCGGTCACCATACCGCGGGCGTATTCTTCCGCTTTCTCGAGCCCGCCCCAGACGCGGCGGCCGAGCTTCTTGGCGATGCGCGAGGCCATGGAACGGATGCCGAGATATTCGCTCGATGACACCATCCGCGCGAGATAGGCCGACAGCCCGCCCACCGGCGGCGCGATCGACATGTCGTTGTCGTTGAGGATCACCACCAGGCGATTGCCCGCCTGTTCGGCGTTGTTCATCGCCTCATAGGCCATGCCGGCGCTCATCGCGCCGTCGCCGATCACCGCGATGCCGCGGCCCGGACGGCCCTGCATCTTGTTCGCCATCGCAAAGCCGAGCGCTGCGCTGATCGAGGTCGAGGAATGCGCAGCGCCGAAGGGATCGTATTCGCTCTCTGCACGCTTGGTAAAGCCGGATAGGCCCCCGCCCTGGCGCAGGGTGCGGATACGGTCGCGGCGACCGGTCAGGATCTTGTGGGGATAGCACTGGTGGCCGACGTCCCACACGAGCTTGTCGGTCGGCGTATCGAAGACGTAGTGAATAGCGGTGGTCAGCTCGACCACGCCAAGGCCCGACCCGAGGTGGCCGCCGGTCTGTCCGACCGCGTCGATCATCTCGGTGCGCAATTCGTCGGAGAGCTGGCGGAGCTGTTCCTGCTTCAGCTTGCGCAGGTCGGCGGGGGTGTCGACCGTGTCGAGCAGGGGGGTATGGGGGCGTTCACTCATACGAATGCTCTACACGCGGATTTCCGAACTGTCGATGAACGGTTTGCCGCTGAAAATGCACGGTCCGGCGCTGACCCTCAGGCCGCGCAATCGTCGCACAAGCCGCGCAGCTCGACTACGGGGCGGACATCGGTGAAGCCCGCGTCCTTGCCCGCGTCGCGCAGGGCGCCAGTGACACGGTCGTCGTCGATATGGGTGGCCTTGCCGCAATCGTCGCAGATCAGGAAGATACAGTCGTGGCGGCAGCCCGGGTGCGTGTTCACGAGATAGGCGTTTGCGCTCTCGATCCGGTTGGCGAGATTGGTCCGCACAAAGAGGTCGAGGATGCGGTAGACGCTGTTGGGCGCGACCCTTTTGCCGCGCGCGGCCGAGAGATTGTCGGCAATGTCATAAGCGCTGGCGGGCTTCTCGTGCCGCGCGAGTTCCTCGAACACGGACTGGCGCATGCCGGTCCACTGCTCGCCGGCGTCGGTCAGCGTGAGGCGGGCGGCGTCGATGAGATCGTCGCCCGAATGTTCGTGATGCGCGTGTACGTGTCCTGCCATGGGTCAGGAGGTAAGACGCGCCGCGCGCGGGCGCAAGTCAGTTGCGGCGGAACTCGGCCCGGTAGAGCGCGGGGTACAGCCGCTTGAGGGCCGCCACCTTGGGCGCGTCCCAACGCAGGATATAGCCGTGGCGCGGGTTCTTCGCGGCAAAATCCTGGTGATAGGTTTCGGCGGCGTAGAAGGTGCGGGCCGGCTCGACGCTGGTGACGATGGGCGCGTCCCATTTGCCGCTCTTCCTGAGCTGGGCAAGGTAGCTTCGCGCCACGGTACGCTGCTCAGCGGACAGGGGGATCAGTTCTGCGTTGTAATGCGCGCCGCGGTCGGGGCCCTGCCGGTTCTTGAGCGTGGGGTCGATCACAACCGAAAAGAAGATCCGCAGCAGCTCGTCATAGCGCACGACGCTGGGGTCGTAGGTGACCTTCACCGCCTCGACATGGTCGGTCACGCCCGAGGATACGAGGCTGTAATCGGCCTGACGCTTCGTGCCGCCGTGATAGCCCGAAACGGCGCTGGTCACGCCCTTGGTGTGGCTGAACACCGCCTCGACGCCCCAGAAGCAGCCACCGGCGAAGATCGCCGTCTTGAGGCCCTTGCCTTCGCTGGCCTTGCGCGCAGCGGCGGGTGCCTCGACGACCTTTTCGGCGGCGAAGGCGGGCTGCTGGCAGGCGGAAGCGAAGGTCAGCGCGCCTGCCGCCATCAATAGGGCGGCGCGGCGCATCAGAAGACCGCCGCGATGGCCGAGACGATTTCCGTCCCGTTGGAAAAAGCAACGACAAGGGTTCCGGCGAGGAAGCCGATGCCGAAATTGCGATAGAGGTCGGGGCTGAAGAGGTTCATGTCGTATTCTTTCGTGGACTTATCCCACGTGGTTACACTTCGCCCGATGTAAAGGCGCTGAATGGCTTGGTTGTGCGGCGTTCAGGAGGGTTTTTCGCCCCCGCCGAGCCTCCCTAGTGCCGGAAGTGTCGCATTCCGGTAAACACCATGGCGAGGCCCTGTTCGTCCGCGGCGGCGATCACTTCCTCGTCGCGGATCGAGCCGCCCGGCTGGATGATCGCGGTCGCGCCCGCCTCGGCAGCAGCCAGCAGGCCGTCGGCGAAGGGGAAGAAGGCGTCCGAAGCCACGGCGCTGCCCACGGCGCGGCTTTGGTCCCAGCCGTATTTCTCGGCGGCCTCGGCGGCCTTGATCGCTGCGATGCGCGAGCTGTCGCGGCGGTTCATCTGGCCTGCACCGATACCTGCCGTCGCGCCGTCCTTCGCATAGACGATGGCGTTGGACTTCACATGGCGCGCCACGGTCCAGGCGAAGAGGCAGTCCTTGAGTTCCTGTTCGGTCGGCCCGCGCTTGGTGACGACCTTGAGATCGGCTTGTGAAATCGCGCCGTTGTCGCGCGTCTGCACCAAAAGCCCGCCGGTGATCGGCTTGACGAGCAGCCCGCCGCGACGCGGATCGGGCAGGTCTCCGGTGACGAGCAGACGGAGGTTCTTCTTCTTGGCAAACGCCTCGCGTGCGGCATCGCTAACGGACGGAGCAATGACGACTTCGGTAAAGATCTGGCAGATCGCCTCGGCAGTCTCGCCATCGAGTTCTGTGTTGACCGCGACGATGCCGCCGAAAGCCGAAACACTGTCGCACTGCAGCGCCTCGTTCCACGCGTCGATCAGCTTCGTACCCTGCGCCACGCCGCAGGGGTTGGCGTGCTTCACGATCACGACAGCCGGTTCGCCGCCGGCAAATTCCGCGCAGAGTTCGAGCGCGGCGTCGGCATCGTTATAATTGTTGTAGCTGAGTTCCTTGCCCTGCAGCTGCTCGGCCTGCGCGATGCCTTTGCCGTGCGGGCCGACCGGGGTGTAGAGCGCCGCCTTCTGGTGCGGGTTCTCGCCATAGCGCAGCTCCACCGGGGCCTTGCCGTTCACCGCGAGGAAGTCGGGGAACATCTGCTGCTGGTCGGCGAATGCGAACCACTGGCTGATCATGCTGTCGTAAGCCGCCGTAGCAGCG
Organism: Qipengyuania aurantiaca; assembly: GCF_019711375.1. Classification (NCBI taxonomy): domain Bacteria; kingdom Pseudomonadati; phylum Pseudomonadota; class Alphaproteobacteria; order Sphingomonadales; family Erythrobacteraceae; genus Qipengyuania; species Qipengyuania aurantiaca. Next base: position 1,170,980 of record NZ_CP081295.1, on the reverse strand, counting down.
AAGGCCTTGGCCGCACATTTGCGCCGAAAGTCGAGGCTGGTCGCCCCGCTGGCTTCAAGCTCGCCCAGCAGCGAGTCGTAATCGGCGGGGTCGGTGACGATGGTGACGAACTGATGGTTCTTCGCCGCGCTGCGCACCATCGAAGGCCCACCGATGTCGATGTTCTCGATAATCTCGTCGCGCTCCGCGCCCTTGGCGACGGTCGCTTCGAAGGGATAGAGATTGACCACCACGAGGTCGATCGCGCCAATGGCGTGTTCGTCCATGGCGGCGGCGTGCTCGGGATTGTCGCGCACGGCGAGAAGGCCGCCGTGGACCATCGGGTGCAGCGTCTTCACGCGGCCGTCCATCATTTCGGGAAAGCCGGTGAGGTCGGAGACGTCCTTCACTTCAAGGCCGGCTTCGCGCAGCGCCTTGGCCGTACCGCCGGTCGAAACCAGCTCGACACCCTTGGCGGCAAGCGCCTTGCCCAGATCCACCAAACCGCTCTTGTCGGACACCGAGAGAAGTGCCCGCTTGATCGCCACATCCGACATCAGAAAACTTACCCCATGCGTTTGAGCAGCCAGGGGAAGCGTTCCCCGCTGCGAGCGGCCATGCCTTCGACCACGATCTGCTGCGTGCCATGCGGACGGCCCTGTCCATCGACCCAGAGGCTGTCCTCCAGCGCGCAGTGCGCCTCGCCGCTAGAGCCTGCGAGGCGGAATTGCCAGTAGCTTGCGTCGGCCAGCGCCAGATGGACGCCCATGCCATCCTCGGTCAGCCTGGCCTCTACCCCGCGCCCGAGGTGGAAGCGGATGGCGAACCCGATTTTGCCGCGTTTCCCCTTCCGGGTGGAGGGTTCGAGCACATCCTCGCCGCGCAGCTCCTGCCCGTCGTCCGACAGGATGAGTATACGCCGGTGAAGCAGCCCGTGGCGTGCGACATACCCGTTGTGCGAGGCTTCCAGCTTGGCCGCCTTGCGTTCGTTCGTGTGGACCGTCTCGCGGTGGAAATCGACTTCCTCGACCCCCTTCCCGATCTGGCCGTGCAGGAGAACGGCGGTCGAGTTCGCTTCGTCGAGCACGAGCGTGGAATGCGCCGAAGTCCCGCGCAGCCCCTGTTCGATCCGCGCAGGCACCAGCGCCCCGGCGAGCTCCGCGCCGCCGCAATTGACGACAATCCGCTGGGCCCCATGCGAAAATTCGAAGGCCAGCGTCGAAGCGCAGCCGTGGCGCGCGTGGCGCGGCTTGGGCGGCGGGGCGGCATCAATCACCAGCACGCCGTCCTTCGCGCGGACCCGCTGGTATCCCCAGTGCCGCGCATCGACCATCGGCCGTGCGCGCACACCGCTGGCGGTCACCAGTGCGTCGAGCGCCGGTTCGCTCATGGCGGCGCTGCCCTGCCAGCTGCCGAGCCCCTTGTCCCCCATGCGCAGCGACAACAACGCCGGGACGAGCAGGCCGAGCAGCGAATCGAGAACCGTCGGCGTCTCTTCCTTGACCGCCTCGTAGCAGGCCCGAAGATCGGTCAGCAGCGCGATCGCCTGCGCCTGCGCGGTCGGACTGCGCGAAAGCACTCCGCCATCGTCGCTCACCAGTTCGCCCAGCGTACGCAGCAATCCGGCTTCGCCATGCAAGCGGCGCGGCTTGCCGTCGGGAAGCAGCAGGCCGGCCGCCACGATGGCGGTCCAGCCGGTGACCTGCGCCATCCGGTCCTCGCCGCTCGCAACCTGCCGATCGAGCCAGCGCGCGGTCGTCTCGATCGCTTCGAGCAGCGGGGTCTTGAGCCTCTCGCCCTCGCCCGAAAGCAGCACGGGCGTATGCACCAGCCAGTTGAGGAGGCGCAGGCCCGCAAGTTCGACATCCCACGCCGGACCCTTGCCCGGCGTGGAGTTCTTGGCGAGCCACTTCTCGAAGATCGCGCCCGAGGTATCCGCGCATTGGCCGCGCGGCGCGCAGGAGGATAGGTCGCGCATCCAGATGAAGCCGTGGACCGCCCGCACGAACGGCTCGGTCAGCTTGGAGGGCGAGCCGAAATCGAGCTTCGCCACCGGCACTTTCAGCCCGGCGACCTGCATCTGGCCCGCGCGCAGCGACATGCCAGCCACGCGGTCGCCCGCCAGCGGGGTTTCGACCATGGCGAGGAAGCGCGGACGGGCGGGCTTGCGCAGCGGCGCGGCGAGCACCGAGCCGGGCACGCCCATCTTGTAACCCCAGCGGATTAGCGCATCGAGCGCGCCGCCATGCGGAAGGGCGAAATCGGCCGGCACGAGCGCGCGCGCCGGTTCGAGCGGCTCGGGATCGATCTCGGGCTGGGGCACCGGAATCTCGGGCGGCTTGGGTGCGGCCTTGGCTGCAGGGGCAGGCTTCGCTGCAACCGGCTCGGGCTCGACCGCGATATTGGCCTCGGAAACCGTTTCGGGCGCAGGCACGGATGTTGCCGCCTCGATCGCCTCTTCGATATCGATCTGGTCGGACTCTTCCTCGTCCTCCACCAGAGGCTCGGGATCGTCGAACAGCGGCAGGGCGACCTGGACCTCGTGCCCGGCATCGTCCCGTGCGGCGCTGAGAAGGTCGGATTGCCCCTCGCTCATCCCTGCCCCTTCAGAGCAGCAATGTTGGAAGCGTATTTATCGGGCCCGCCGCGGAAAGTGGCCGATCCGGCAACCAGCACATCGGCACCGGCCTCGACGCACAGCGGCGCAGTGGTCGGGTCGACCCCGCCGTCGACTTCGAGGCGGATGTCCTTGCCTGCCTCGTCAATCATCGTGCGGATCGCCTCGATCTTGCGCAGCTGCGAATGAATGAAGCTCTGTCCGCCGAAACCGGGATTGACACTCATCACCAGCACGAGGTCGACTTCCTCGATGAGGTAATCGAGCATCTTGGCAGGCGTGCCCGGGTTGAGCACCACGCCCGCTTGCTTGCCGAGGTTCTTGATCGCCTGCAGCGTGCGGTGGATGTGCGGGCCAGCTTCCGGATGGACGGTGATGATGTCCGCGCCGGCTTCGGCAAAGGCCTCAAGGTAAGGGTCGACCGGTTCGATCATCAAATGGACGTCGAAGGGCTTCTTCGTATGCGGGCGCAACGCCTTCACCACGGCCGGACCGATGGTGATATTGGGCACGTAATGGCCATCCATCACGTCGATATGGATCCAGTCCGCCCCGGCCTCATCGACCGCGCGGACCTCCTCGCCCAGCCGTGCGAAATCGGCGGAGAGGATGCTAGGAGAAATCAGCGGAGCGGTCATAGAGCCCTGTCCGGCGTTGAAAGGGGTGCGTGCGCGAGCGGGAAATACCCGTCTCGACCGCCACTCCACAAGCTTGTCCGCAGGCTTATCCACCGGCGACCGACTTGGGGAAGCGATTGCCAGACGGATCGACGCGCCCGATCAATTCAGCCCGAATTAAGCGTGTCATCTCTAGATACATCCCTAACCAACGGCGGCCTTCGCCGCCGAAGAGGCGCGCCCGGATGAGCGCGCAGACGAAAGATTGACGGGGCATTCGACATGAAAAGCAAGATTGCAGCTATCACCGCGGGCGCAGCGTTGGCCATCACCGGCCTTGCGGCGACCGTTCCGGCGCAGGCCCAGTACCGCGAGAAGATCGCGCACGATCCCGGCAAGTGCGCGGCGGGCAAGGGTCCCGCCGTCATGGTTTCGGTGACCGATATCAAGGAAAGCAAGGGCACGATCCGCATCCAGTCCTATCGCGCCACCAAGGCCGACTGGCTGGAGAAGGGCCGTTGGATCTACCGCATGGAGGCGCCGGCCAAGGCGGGCACGATGCGCTTCTGCATGCCGCTGCCCAAGGCAGGCCATTATGGCATCGCGGTGCGGCACGATCTCGACGGGGATGGCGAAACCGATATCTTCGGCGATGGCGGTGCGATGTCGAACAACCCCAGCATCAACATCTTCAACCTCGGCAAGCCGAGCTACAAGAAAGTCGGCTTCGACGTCGGCAGCGGGGTCGAGAATATCTCGATCCGGATGCGCTACCGCTAAAGCCTAATCGCGACGGCGTTTCGCGCGCCAAAGGTCCCAGGCCGCGCCGGGCATGGCGAGCAGTGGGTGTTTCTCTCGGAAGGGCGTGACCTCCAACGCGATGCCCGTGTGCCGTTCCAGCTTCCACGCGCCGTAGCGCGCGGCGCCCTCGAAGGTGGTGGTCGCCTTGGCGAGGCGGAGGATATTGAGCGCCTTGCCTGTTCGCTCGCGCTGCTTCCACGCCTTGGCAGTCCGGGCGCGAGTTCCAGGATCTAGCTTTGGCTCCAGCATCCCGTCATGCCGTTCGAACACGATGCCCTCCGCCTGCCAGGCTAGCGGCAGCAAGCCTTCGAAATGCGCGGTGTTGACCGAAAGGATCGAATCCTCACGCCCCGGTTTCTCCACCCGGAACTCCGCGCGATAGGTGGCCTGGAAAAGCGCCCGCCAATAGTCTTCGGCCGACCCTTTTCCCGGCCCGAGAACCGCGGCAAAACGCGAAGCGGTGCGTGCCGCCTGCGCCACGGCCTTCGAGGTCCGGTCGCGAGCGTCGTCGCCGCTCGCCCAGATCAGCGCGCTCGGCTGGACGAAGCGCGTCCAGATCGTCGTATCGCGACTCTCTCCAATCGCAGCCTCGGCAAATTTTTCCAAGCTCATGGTCGCGATCTTTGCGCGCAGAACTTCGCCCTCGCGCTCCCATTCGCGATAGCTCACGCGCGGCCAGATACGGTCCTGCTGCGGGCCGGGCAGGAGGACATAGAAATCGAGCACGCCCTCAAGCGATCCGGTGCGCAGATTGGAGCCATAGAACAGCACCGCACAGGCCCCGACCGCTTCGCCCAGCTTACGCGCGTATTCGGCCACTTCGGGACGGATCGCGCGCGTCAGGCCCGCTGCGACCCTCTCGTGCAGCGTCTCGCTCACCCGGCGACGAAGGTCAGCGGCGCGCCCTGTTCGACGCGGTAGCTGCCGCCCGGGAAATGCTCGCCATCGAGGATGAACTGCGAATCCAGCGTGATCGCGAAGCCCTTGGCCGACAAATGGTGCAGGCCCGCCGCCTTGAGCCAGCGCGGATGCCAGCCGGCGAGGATTGCCGGGACGGAGAACAGCACCCGGCGGCGCGGATGGTCGAGCACCAGCAGGCGGATATCGCCCTGGCCCTTGCCGAACAGCTTGATGTCGAGCGGCATGGTGGTGAGCGTGGAGGCAAGCACGATATTGCGCCGCGCCGGATCGCCATGGCGCGAATGCGGCAGGGGCTCGCCCGAGGGCAGGTATTCGAGTTCCATCCGTGCGCCGCGCCGCCACATATTGGCGTCGCTACCGAAGAGCGCCTGCAGCACGCCCCAGGCGCTGGTCATCCCCACCGCGAGCGAATTGAAGAAGCCGATCTTGTGCGCGTCCTGCCCGGCATCGACACCGAGCGTGAACGCGCCTGCGCCCATGATGAAACCGAGCATGGGCGGCTCCTCGTTACCGACCCTGCTCACGGCAAGCGGACGGCGCTGGACCCGGCGGCCCTGCGTGCGATCTTCGAAGGCCGCGATCGCTCCGGCTAGCGACCAGTCGCGCGGGCTGCCGAGATCGACGTTGAGCGCGTTGGTCTTGCCGCGGGGCAGCACCGCCAGCTCCGGCCAGTTCTCGCCAAAGGCGGCTTGCCCCATGGTGAGGACGTCGCGCACCGTGCCATCGCCGCCACTGATAACGAGGAATTCGACGCCCGATCGCGCGAAATCGGCCAGCGCCACGGCGATGTCCCGGCGCGTGTCCGGGCGGACGACCGTCACGTCCGAGCGGTTCCCGAAATCGGGTTCGCGCCCCTTGTTGTGGTGACTGCGCGCGTTGAAAATCACGCCGATCCGCTGTTCACGCACCGAGCCCTTCGCCTGCGGAATGTCCGCCCCGGCGTGGTCGGGAAGATCGTCGAACTGGTAGATTTCGCGCTCCATGGCTGGCTCTCGCCGCGGGTCTAGGCGGTTTCGGCGGCTTTGGCGAGGTTGGAGGTGGTTCCATTCGCAACTAGGAGCGCGCGGGTACTGCCCAATCGGCCAGCAGGACACGAGTCCGTGTAATCCACATTCTCACCTGACCTGAACATCCAAAGCGGGCGCTGTACCCTCATCGAAATCGCGAGTTCATCTCCAGTTTGGCTCGTAGCGCGAGGCGTCGCAATCGCCACAGCAAATATAGAAGCCTCACCTTTCCGCGCTTCATCCAATTGACAGCCGCCCTATCCAGCGACCCTACACTCGTCACAGTTGATTGCCAGCGCTGGATGAAACTCGATGATTGCTTGAGGAAGCGTCGGGTATCCCGTGATGGTAACCGTCCAGGATGGAAAAGGATCGCCAAAAGTGAATCTATCAAGCGAGGGACTAGCAAGCTTCTGATGTGATCAAACTCTGCTCCCTCTAGTCTGCCGAGAGCCCGCTCCCAATGATCGAAAACTTCGAAATGCCTGTCGCTTCTAGTCGCCAAAATTGAACCTTGACGTTCCTGTCTATAGCTTACGCAAGGCTCTGGGAGAGTCGAAATCGAAGCTGCACGAGCAAGAAGTGGATAGGTAAAATCGATGTCTTCGTACCATCCCTCTTCGAAATCGATCGAATGATTTCGCAAAATTTCGCGCTTTACAATTTTGTTCCACGCCACATGAAAGACTTGAAGGATTTGAGGGTATGATGCGACCGTAAATTCATCGGGAGCATTACTCAAATGCAAAAGCGCCAGAGGTTTTTCGACCGTGCCGTCAGGATAGCTTCTCAACCATCCGCAAATAGTTACATCTGCATGAGTATCCTCTACGCGACCAATCAAGAGTGTTAAGGCTTGGGGCAGCAGCCTATCATCACTATCAATAAACCAAACGTATTCGCCGCGGGCCTTGCCGAATCCAGCATTGCGCGCCCTGCCCAAACCCACATTTTTTGGAAGGTTTTCTACACATATACGACGATCTTGCGCCGCATATTCCCGAAGAATTTCCAAACTTTTGTCAGGAGAGCAATCATTTACTGCTATGACTTCAAAATCCGTGTAATCTTGCGAAAGAATGGAATCTAAGCACTCCCTCAGGTATTCTTCAACGCCATAAACCGGTAAAATTATGCTAACTTTCGGAATGTCCATTGCAAAGTCCTTAATTCGCTCCTTCAACAATACCTTGAATGACGAAAGCTACCCCGCGATGATTGGGGCTGGGCTGCTTGGTGGGATGAATTGGCGCTTAGGTAGTGCCTTCGAGCTCACATTAGTAACGGGCCCATTTCCTTTTCTTTTTTGCATCATTTCGGTGGTTGACTAGGTTGTGAACTTATTCGCGGCCCCGCATACAAACTGTCCGGTTGTACATTCGTCTTCAGGGGTAATTAGCATCTCGTCAGGCGGAAGTTGCGCCGCGAGAAACGCGTCGCGTTCGAACGCCTTCATCGGGAAGGTGATTATTGCTTACTGAAAATTTGTCGAAACCTAACGGCCGGCAGAAATGGACAATTTGCCAAACGTTTTGCTACGAAAGCGGTATGTAGGTTCACCCCTGTCCTAATCAATGCGTCTGCCAGCGCCGCCCCCAATAAGCCTCCTGCGAAAGTGCCGAAGGGGAAAAGTGCCAGCGCAAGAAAAGACCAAGCAATATTGATCTTCAGCACTTGTTTCTCATGCCCTGTCATTTTCAATAGCACCCCATTGGGGCCTGTTGCGCTACTCACCCCGTAAGACAGCGCTATTATAACCAACACCCCCGCACCCTGTGCATAGAGGGGGTCAAAAACCGACAGAATTCTCTCTGGAAAAGCTACGATGGCCATCATGCATACAAGCCAGAATAGAAACGCGAAAACTGATGCTGTGATGACCCAAGTCAACATCTTTTGCTGTCTACCCTCAGCATACGCGCGCGAAATTTCCGGAGAAGTAGTAAGGTTAGTCGCTTCCAATCCAAAATTTGAAAGTTTTGCAATGCGGTCAGCTGCAAAAAATATTCCCGCCTCTAAAGGCCCCAATAAAGCTGCGACAACTAAAGTACCGATGTTTGCCTTAAGCTTTTGAAGTACGGCAAGACCCCAGAAACGCTTTGAATAATCCTCGTATTTTGCGAATGGAAGTAAAGAAGCGCGCGGTAACTTAGCGCTCAATACACCCGCCTGAATTAATAGGACCATACTCAAAACGGCGCCTATCGAGAAGATAGCTCCGATTAACGTAGGTGTATAGACTAAGCCAACAATGGCAATGCAAACAAGCCGCCAAACAACCTCGCGCGGAGCTAGCGCCAAAAAGTTTGAACGTTTCGCTCGCCAGCAGGCAGCAAGAACATCGCCATAGGCCAGCAATCCGCCCAACAAGATTACCCCAACTACGTAGTTTATTGCGGTGAGTTTTGAACTGTTGAATTGGAAATTGGCAAGGTCTGCTATATAGTGTGCGGCAAAAGCAAGGGCCGTCGCGCTTAAAGTGACTGTACCGATATGGATGAGAGAGGTTCGCAGCAACACCGCTAGCTTCTTCGCCTCCTTCTTAACTATGTAGTTCGGTCCCGAACGTAGTATTGTTTCAGAATAACCAAGTCCTAAAAGACTCGAAAGCAGGGCTGCTGCGGCCAAACCAGTTCCGAAATAACCAAAGTCGTCGGCAGAAAGTCGGTTAGAAAAAACCAACAGGAACAAAAAATTTAGACCTAACCCGAAAGCCTTTATCGCTCCGCCGCTAGCAGTCGCACGAAGAAACCTGGCTCGCACCGATGAGGAAGATTGTGACACACACCTCCCTTAGCGCCGACTTGGGCGGAGGGAAACACGAAGCTTAGGTTCTCCTCTTGGGTCGCGGTACAGCTTCGATCTGCCAATGCCTGCGCCTAGCGGCCTAGGTTATAGTGGCGTTGCGGCGGCAGTGAGTCGAACATGTTGGTAGCGAGACCGAAACAAGAGTCGCGCGAACTAATCATGAACTTACTGGATCTAAGACGGTGGCGCCCTGCACGACACACAGCCTATCCAAATTTCTCGCGTTCCGGCGTCAATTCAAGAGTGGCGCACCCGACAGGATTCGAACCTGTGGCCTCTGCCTTCGGAGGGCAGCGCTCTATCCAGCTGAGCTACGGGTGCATGCCGTGGCGGGGGCGCTTAGCAAGCCGCTGGCGCGCCTGCCAGAAAAAACGCATTTGCTGAATCGCGCGTTAGGAATTTGGCAAGCGGGGGCGCGTAGCGTGCCTTGCCATGAGCGCTATGTCCCACGAATTCGACCTGTCGCTTGCGACGATGCTCCCGGCCCGGGGCGAACCCGATGCGCGGCTGAGCGAGCCGGCGGCGCTGGCGGTGCAATGGGACGCGGTGCACGAAGCGGCCGCGGCGGTCGCGATCCTCGCCCAGCTCGGCGAGGAAGAGGTATCCGATGCGATCCGCACCCTGCCCGAACGCGCGGTGGCAAAGAGCGGTACGCAGCTTGAGCTCGCGCGGCGCGGGATCGACGACCTTGCTGCGGTGATGCAGCCGGGCCTGCGCGCTTTGCTCGCGCTGACCGCCAAGGGGCAGGACACGACCAGCGCGGCACTCACGCTCTGGCGCGAATTCCACACGGCGCGTTTCGCAGTGCTGGCGCTCGTGCCGGAAGAATAAGCCCGGCAGATCATCGCCGCGCGGCTTGACCGCGTTCTTATTCTGTTCCATTCGATCGGCATGAGCGATTCTCCTGTCATCGACACCCTTCCCGACGCAGGCAGCGTTTGCCGCGGTATCCAGCGCCTGTTCGCGCGCAACGACGTGTGGCTGCTACCAGAAATGCCCCTTCGCAACGGGCGGCGCGCGGATTTGATGGGGCTCGACCCCAAGGGCCGGATCGTGATCGTCGAGGTCAAGGTCCAGCGCGGCGACCTCTTGGGTGACGGGAAATGGCCCGACTATCTCGATTTCTGCGACCGCTTTTACTGGGGCCTGCCGCCGCATCTCGACCGCGCAGTGCTCGACCAGGAGGATTATCGCCCCGATTGCTGCGGCATCGTGGTGGCCGATGGCTATGACGGCGAGATCGTCCGCCCCGCCCCGCTCCAGCCGCTTGCCGCCGCACGCCGCAAGACCGAGGTGGAGCGGATCGCCCGCGCCGCCATGCGCCGCGCGACCGTGGGCGCCGACCCGCATTGCGCGCCCTGGGGCAACAGCGAATAGGGGTGACAGCGAATAGAGGCGGTTGTTAACGCCAACCGCTTTGCGGCATAGCATAGGCCACCATGTGGACTGCGATCCTCCTTTCCGCCGCGGCGATGACCGCCATCGTCGCGCTGCGTTACCTCGCCTCGAGCGGTATCTTCGCGCTCGCCACCAATCGGCGGCTGCCGGGATACCACGCAAAGCTCGGAAAGCAGATCCGCAGCGAGATCGGCTGGTCGCTCGCCTCCGCCGCGATCTACGGCATACCGGCCGGCATCGTCGCCTGGGGATGGCAGGAACGCGGCTGGACCCGCATCTATACCGAATCGGACGCAATGCCGCTGTGGTACCTGCCGCTGGCGCCGCTGCTCTACCTCCTCCTACATGACGCGTGGTTCTACTGGACCCATCGGCTGATGCACCGTCCGCGCTGGTTTAAGGCGATGCATGCGGTCCACCACGCCAGCCGTCCGCCGACGGCTTGGGCCGCGATGAGCTTCCATCCGTGGGAAGCGATCACCGGGGCCATGGTGATCCCGCTGCTCGTGTTCCTCGTGCCGATCCACGTCACTATGCTCGGCCTCGTGCTGCTGGTGATGACGGTGATGGGCGTCACCAACCACATGGGCTGGGAAATGTTTCCTCGCGCGCTGGTTCACTCGAGGTTAGGAGGATGGCTGATAACGGCGAGCCACCACCAACGACATCACGAAGAGTATCGATGCAATTACGGCCTCTATTTCCGGCATTGGGACCGGCTTTGCAGAACCGACAAGGGTCTGAGCGAGCGCATATGACGCGCCCTGCCCTGCTCCCGCTGGCCGCCCTGGCGCTGGGCGCGGGCGCGCCCGCTCCGGCCCCGGCAAAGGAGGGCGCGAGCGTGACCGTCACCGTTACCAATCTGCGCAACGCCAAAGGCGTCGTGCGCGCCTGCATGACCACTGCGGAAAAGAGCTTTCCCAAATGTCGCGGCGTCGCGGGCGCCCATGCTGCCATCGTTGAGGCGCACGAGGGCAAGCTCACGCTGACCTTCGAAGATGTCACGCCCGGGCGCTACGCCATCGCGCTGCTCCATGACGAGAACGACAACGGCAAGGCCGACCGCGCGCTCGGCATGATGCCCAAGGAAGGCTTCGGCTTTTCGCGCGACGCGCCGGTGCGCATGGGACCGCCAAGCTTTTCCGATGCCGTCTTCGCTATCGACGAAGCGGACAAGGCGATGACCATCCGCATGCGCTACATGCTCTGACGGAGGGCCCTGCCGCGGCAGGATTGGATTAACCTTAACCATTTTTTCAGCACGCTGCGCGCATAGCCGGAGACGATAACCACTCGTTTCCGGGGGCATTTGAAGCAATGGACAGGCTAGGCGGCACATTCGATTCGTTCGATGGCGAAGGCGAATACGACGATCACGCTGAAGATCGCGCTGAAGACCACGGCGCGCATTCCAACCCACCGCCCTCGCCCGTCGGCCAGGACGAGCGCCGCATGCAGGTGCGCGCCTTCAACCACTGGTCCGAATTGCTCGGCGGCCAGGCCCTGCCGCATATCGAGGATCTCGAACCCGAGTTCCTCGGCGATTTCGGCCCCTATTCGGTCCTGCTCGATTTCTCGACCGGCAGCACCACGCCGACGGTCCAGTTCATCGGCTCCGAGCTGCGCGGCGAATGCCGCATGCACGACCTCGTCGAAGAGCTGGGCGACATCCCGCGCGATTCGCTGCTGGCGCGCATTGCCGACAACTACCTGAAGGTCGTCTCCGAAGAAGGTCCGGTGTCCTTCGAGGACGAGTGCACCAACGCCAGGGGGCAGAAGGTCGCCTATCGCGGCATCCTGCTGCCCTACTCGAGCGATCACGACACGATCGATTTCGTCTACGCCGTGATCAACTGGAAGGAAGTGGCCGACAGCCGCACCGCCGACGAACTGCTCGCAGAAATCGACCGCGCGATGGAGGCCAGCGCCCCGGTCGTGCAGGACGAGCCGAGCGAAGTGCGCGACACGATCGAGCACGCCTCTCCGAGCTCCGTGGCCGAGATCGTCCAGTTCCACCGCGCGGCAAAGACCGAGGCAAAACCGGTTGCCGAGCCGATCGAGCCGGAAGAGGCGCAGGTGGCCGATCCCTGGGCTCGCGACGTCAATATCCTCGAACTGCGCGATGGCGACGAGGCCGGTGAAAGCGATTTTGCAGACCTTCCCGCTCCCAGCTTCGGCCAGCCGGCAGGCGAGGTGGAAGGCGAAGACGAGCATGAGCCGCTTTATGGCGAAGACGGCTATGTCGGCGCCGAAAGCGAAGAGGATGAGGAAGACTACGCCCCGCTCTACGGCGAAGAAGGCTATGTCGGCGAAGGCAGCGAATCCTATGAGGCGCCCGTCGAACCCGACGTCGAAGCCGCCCCGGCCTACGCATACGACGCCGCTCCGCGCAAACGCGACCGCCTGGTCGACGCGCTCGGCAATCCGATCGGCGGCGCGGCGCAGGAAGAGGAATCCGACGAACCGGCCACCGGCGGCATCACCACCGCGGCCGATTACGGCCTGCCCGAATGGGACGACGAAGAACCCGAAGGCGAGGATGTCGACGACCTGGTGAATCCGCTCGCCGATATCGACCTCAACAGCCGCCTCCTCTCGCTGGTCAACGCCGGAACGCGCGGCAAGAAGACCGTGGATCTTGCAACCCTAACGGACACGCCAGCCGAGGAGGAGGAAGAACGGGTCGACGCACGCCAGCTGTTCCGGCCCAAGGCGCCTTCGGTCGACACATTGCTGTCGCCCGAGCCCTATGATGCCGAGGCCGAAGAAGCCGAGGAACACGCCGCCTACGAATACGACGAGCCCGTCGAGGGCCAGCGCGTCGAAGACGATGTCTACGGCTATGCGCCGGTCGTCGAAGAGACCGAAACGGCCGAGAGCTTCACCGAGGAAGCTGTCGCCGAGGTGATCGAACCGGTTGCAGAGGAAGAGCCGCTCGAACTCGGCGAAGAGCTTATTCTCGAAGAAGTCGCCGATCAGGCCGCTGTCGAAGTAGACGTGGTGCAGGCCGAAGAAACCTACACCGAGGTCGAGCAATCTCCGGTCGAGATCGAAGCCGAGAGCGTGGACGTTGACGAGGTGCCGGCAGACGAAATCGCACCGGTTTCCGAGGACCTGCCCGCCACCACCGTGCCCGCACAGGAAGACAGTCTCGTCGGCCTGCAAGCAGCCGTCCGCGACCTTGCCGAGGCCGCGCGCAGCACGGACGATCTCAGCCGCCGCGCGCTTTACGAAGCGGTCGGACGCGCTTTCGATGTCAGCATCAAGGCGGTAATCGCGGCCGAGGCCCATGCCGGGCAGCGCGGCAATGTTATCGAGCACCTGCCGGTCGATATCCTGCCCGAACAGGGCCCGGAGATGGCGCTGGTCATGGTTCGCCGGACCGCGAATGGCGGCACCGAGATCGTCGGCGAAGTGCCGCACGACAGCATCCTGATGGAGACGGCTGCGCTCAAGCTCGCCGCCAAGTAAGGCCGTCTACCCATACTAAACACTTGAGGATGGGGCGGATCGCAGGCTAGCGATCCGCCCCATGCCTTTTCTCCCCACAGCACCCGTCCGCATCCAGCCCTATTTCGGCTATCGCAACCGGGAGCGCCTGTTCGTCACTGTCCGCGCCCTGCGCGCGCGCAAAAGCGAATTCGAAAAGCGCGGCAAGTGGCGGGCGATGCGCACCATGATGGCGCAGTTCGCGAGCCACGAGGTGAAGGAACTGCCGGTCGAGCTGGAAGTGCGCTCGCCTTCCGGGGAAACGCGCCGCCACCAGGGGGTCAGCGACAAGGAAGGCTTCGTCCATTTCGACATCCGGCTTGAGGGCGACTGGCCCTATGAAGAGCATCCGGCCTGGGAGACGGTGACCTTTCACTGGAAGAACGGCGCGGGCGAACAATGCGTCGATGGCCATATCCTCGCCCCCGGTGAATCCACCGGACTCGCGATGATTTCCGACATCGACGACACGATCATCGAAACCGGCATCACGGGCAATTTCCGCGCGGTCCTGCGCAACTGGCGCCGCGTGCTGATGCAGATGCCCTCCGAACGCATCCTCGTTCCCGGAGCCGACATGTTCTACAACGCGCTGGGCGGCAACGAAGGGCTCCCCGAGGGCAAGGGCCATGCAGGCGACCACCAACCCGCCTCGCGCCGGCCTTTCTTTTACGTGTCGTCGAGCCCGTGGAACCTGTTCTCCTACCTCGTCACCTACATGAAGGGGCGCGGCCTGCCCTTGGGGCCGATCAGCCTTCGCGACTGGGGGCTCAACCGCGAGACCTTCGGCTCCTCCAGCCACGGCGCGCACAAGCGTGCGGCGATCGAGGGCATTCTGGAGACCTATCCCGACATCAAGTTCGCCCTGCTCGGCGACGATTCGCAGGGCGACCTCACCGCCTTTTCGGCCATTGCGGTCGACAACCCCCACCGCGTCCGCGCCGTCTTCATCCGCAAGGTGGGCGAGGCGATGAGCCCCGAAGAGCTGGCCGCCGAGGCTGCGCTCAAGGCCGCGAATATCCCGCTTTGGCTGGGAGAGGGATATGAAGAGGGCGAGAAGTTCCTCGCCTCGATCGGCCTGCTCGAAGATGCCGAAGCACGCACCATCGTCGATTCGGTGGGCAAGGGCGAAACCACCGAAAGCGTCGAGGTCGAGGCGTGAGGCGGCGCATCGTGTGGACGCTCGCCATCCTCATCGGGTTTGCGCTGCTGGCAGGGCTCGCGCTGTGGATCGCGCTCCAGCGAAACGCGCCTGCCGTGCTCGACACGATCGACAGCGTTGCAGGACCGGCCTCGGGCGTCGAGAAGGTCCACCAGGCGAGCACCGGCAACCATGAAGAGCAGCGGCTGATCGTTTATCGCGCCAAGGACAGCGATGCGCCGCTACCGGTCTTCATCTTCTTCCACGGCGGGGCGTGGGCGCATGGCAGCCCCGTCGACTACGGCTTCATCGCGCGGAATGTGGCGCCGGACGGCTATGTCGTGGTGCTCGGCGGGTACCGGATGAACGAGCCGGGGCGATACCCCGCCATGCTCGAAGACACGGCCGCCGTCGTCGGCTGGACGCATCGCAATATTGCAAATTTCGGCGGGGACCCGGAGCGCATCTTCCTCTCCGGCCATTCCGCCGGCGCCTATAACGTAGCGCAGGTGGCTCTGGAGCCGCGCTGGCTGGCGAAGGAACAGGTGCCGTCCAGCGCCATTCGCGGGGTAGTCGGCCTTGCCGGGCCCTATGACTTCTACCCCTTCGACACCGACCGCAGCCGCGCGGCGTTCGGGAGCGTCGGTGCCGGTGCGGAAAGTCAGCCGGTCAACCATGCGCGCGCCGATGCGCCGCCCATGCTGCTGGTCCATGGCGAGGACGATACGGTGGTGCGCATCCGCAATTCGCGCGCCCTGGAAAAAGCGCTGGGCGAGGCCGGGGCGCGGGTCGAGACGCTGTACCTTCCCGGCAAGACCCATAACGACCCGCTGCTTGCCCTGACCAACCCCTGGCGGCGCGATCCGCTGGTGTTCGACCGGGTGAGTGCCTTCATGGCCGCGCAGGTTTCAGTTCCGGTTCAGGCCGGAAGCCCTTAGGCTCCGCCCCGATGCGCCTTCTCACCCATTTGCTCGCCCTTCTCGCGCTGTCGCTCTTTGCAGCGCAGCCCGCCGCGGCGCAATCGATCCTGCGCGACGCCGAGACCGAAGCGTTCCTGCGCGACATTTCTGCCCCGCTGGTCGAGGCCGCCGGGCTGGAGCCGGAAAATGTCGATGTGGTTCTGGTCAACGACCCGTCGATTAACGCCTTCGTCGCCGGGGGACAGGTGGTCTATATCCATTCGGGCCTGATCGATGCGGCCGATACCGCGAACGAGGTGCAGGGCGTCATCGCCCACGAGCTCGGCCATGTCACCGGCGGTCACGTGATCCGCATCGGCGAGGGCTACCAGGCCGCCAGCCGCATCTCGATCCTCTCGATGCTGGCCGGAATCGGCGCCGCGCTTGCCGGCGGCGGCGAGGCGGCGATGGGGATCATGGCCGCCGGCCAGCAGGCCGCGATGAACAAGTTCCTGTCGTTCAGCCGCACGCAGGAAGCCAGCGCCGACGCGGCAGGCGCGCAATACCTCTCCGACGCAGGCATTACCGGCAAGGGCTCGCTCGCCTTTTTCGGCAAGCTGCTGGGAGAGGAGTTCCGCCGCGGCATTCGCCAGGACGACGAAGCCGGCTTCTACCGCACCCACCCGCTTTCAGGCGATCGTATCGCCAAGCTGCGCGAGACCTATGTCGTCGACCCTGCGTGGGACACTCCGCTCAACGAGGATTGGGAAGCACGCTTCGCCCGCGTGAAGGCCAAGCTGCAGGGCTACACCGCCAAGCCGGAGGCCACCTTCCGCGACTATCCGGAAAGCGACACGTCCACGCCGGCGCTGCTGGCGCGCGCCTATGCCTATCACAAGGAAGCGCGGATCGAGCGCGCGCTCGACGCGGCCGACACGCTGATCGCCCGTTCGCCCACCGATCCCTATTTCCTCGAATTGAAAGGGCAGGTCCTGCTCGAATCGGGGCGTGCCGATGAGGCTATCGTTCCGCTGCGGCAGGCGAGCGACCTCACGCTTTCGGAGCCGCTGATCGCCTCCATGCTGGGTCACGCCTTGATCGCGACCGAGGACGAAACGCATTACGAAGAGGCCGAACAGGTCCTGCGCGCCGCCGTTGGTCGTGACCGCTACAATCCCTTTGCGTGGTACCAGCTGGGCGTGGTCTACGCCGCGCGCGGCGACATGGCGCGCGCCCGCCTCGCCAGCGCCGAACAGCAGGTGATGAGCCGCCAGTACCCGCTTGCCCTGCGCAGTGCGCAGGCGGCTGAGGCGCAATTGCCCTACGGATCGCCCGACTGGCTTCGCGCACAGGATATTGCGATGGAAGCGCGTGCGCTGATGGAGCAATTGTGCGACATGAAGCGCGCGCGATGCGACGGGCGCCGGCGCTAGGATAGACGAAAGACCTCCATGAAATACCTCCTGACCGTGCTGATTGCCGTCCTCGGCGGCTTCGCCGGAGCTGCGGCCTTCAACTATAGCGGGCTCGGCGATACGCAGACGCGTTCCTATCTCCTCGCCAATCCCGACATCCTGCCCGAGATGATCGACGCGTGGAAAAAGGAAGAATCGCGCGATCGCCTCGCCTCGGTGGCGTCCAATCTGGAACGCCCCTTCGAAGGCGCGGTGCTGGGCAATCCCCAAGGGTCGAAGACGCTGGTGAAGTTCACCGATTATGGCTGCGGCTATTGCCGGGCAAGCGTGGAGGACGTCGACCGGCTGATCGCCGAGGATCCCGAGCTTCGCGTAGTCGTGCGCGAATGGCCGATCTTCGATGGCAGCGAGGCAGCCGCACGCATGGGCCTCGCCGCCGCCGACCAGGGCAAGTACGACGCTTTCTATCACGCGCTCTTCGCGCTCGGCACGCCGACGGCGGAGAATATCGCCGCCGCTGCCCGCACGGCCGGGATCGACATGGAGGCGGCCCGCAGCTTCGGCACCTCGGACGAGGTCACTGGCGAACTGGCGCGAAACGCGGCCTTCGCCCGGCAGTTGGGCTTCACCGGCACGCCGAGCTGGGTCTATGGCGATACCGTCTTCGAAGGCGCCGTCGGTTACCAGCAGCTGCGCGAGATAATGGCCGAAGACGAAGGCTGACGATGGGCCTGCGCGCACGCCTTGCGGGCCTCGCCGCCCTGGCGCTGAGTTGCGCAGCAACCCCTCTATCCGCCGGGGATGCGGACAATCCGCTGGCCGTGTTCCAGCAGCGTGAAGGACGGCTCTTCGATACCGGCTGGCAGCTGGCGCGGGCCAACCGGGCCTATTGCGGCCGCGGCGAGCCCTCGATCGGACTGCTCATCCACGATGCCAGCAATTACGCCCGCAGCGACGAGGTACGCCGCGCCCTGTCGCTGGAAGGCGATATCGGCGTTCAGGCCGTAGCCTCAGGTTCGCCTGCCGCGACGGCCGGTGCGCAGGTCAACCGCACGATCTTCGCGCTCGACGGGACGCCGCTGGAAGAGCGTTTCACGCCGACCCAGCCAAGCGTGGAACGCACCCTGCGCATCGAGGAAGCCATGGCAACCAGCCTTGCCGACGGCGTGATCGACTTGCAGTTTTCCGGACCTGTGGGCGAGGTAAGCCTGCGAGGGGTGGAAACCTGCACCGCCACCTTCCGCCTCGAGCCCGGCAAGCGCGCCTATGCCGGAGACGAAACCGTGTTCTTCGGGGACAGCTTCATGGCGTTCGGCCTTTCGAAGGACGCCTTTGCCGCGGCCGTCGCGCACGAACTGGCCCATGTCGTCCTCGCGCATCCCGCACGCAAGCTCGCGGAAGACTGGGGCATGGACGAAACGCGCGAAAGCGAGCGCGTGGCCGACAGGATGATGCCGTGGCTGCTTTTCAACGCGGGATACGATCCGCAGGGTGCGGCACAGTTCATGCGCGCTTGGGGGCCCAAGCATTCGGGCGGCCTGCTGCGCAAGCGCACGCATGACGGGTGGGACGAGCGGTTGCAGATGATCGAGGAGGAGATCGCCATCCTAGAAGCACAGGTCGCACGCAACCGCTGGCAGCCGGGCGAGGCCGACTGGGCGAGCCGTTTCGCCGCCGACTAGGCGCTATTCCTCGACCGCTACCTTGTACATCGAGGCGAGCGGACGGGCCATCACGCGGCGCACCATCGGCTCGAAGAATTCGAGGCTCTCGCTCTCGTAATCGGGATCGAAGGCGGCCTGGTCGTATTTCTCGCAGAACTCCGCGCAGGCATCGAAATGCGGGTTGTCGCGGAATTCCTCGCGGATCTCCCGGTCCATGCCAAGGTGATGGAAGTAATAGTAGCCCTGGAAGGCGCCGTGGTTCTGGCATATCCAGTGGATTTCCTCGGTCACGAAGGGCTTGAGGATCGCTGCGGCGACCTCGGGGTGGTTGTAGCTTCCCAGCGTATCGCCGATGTCGTGGAGCAGCGCCATGACCGAATATTGCTCGTCCCGCCCGTCGCGATGGGCGCGAGTCGCGGTCTGGAGCGAATGTTCGAGCCGGCACACGGGAAACCCCCCGAAATCGCCGTCCAGCAGCTTCAGATGCTCCAGCACGCGATCGGGCAAGTCCTTGGCGAAAGCGCGGTATTCCGCGCCGATGATGGCCCAGTCTTCCTTCGTCCCTTCCTTCATTTCGCGGAACTTTGCGCGCTCCATGATGGCGTGGGTCAGGTTCTCCGGCTTGTTCATCGGCTCTCTCCAACTATCTCAGGCAAGAGTAGCTGCTGGCAAAGCGGCGTGCAATCGGGCTAGGAGGCTCTGCAGATGGCTGTGTTGCCCCTTAATCCGACGCCGTTCTTCGACAACAAGAACCAGGCGTTCTGGAACCTCCAGCTGGCGGGCTGGGGCGGAACCGCGGTGCTGCGCGCCATGTCGGCCTTTGCCAACGGCCAGCCGCTCGAGTTTCTGTTCGTCATCCTGATCGCCACGATCACGGGATTCTCGATCAGCCTCATCCTCTCGGTCGTCTACGCCCAGCTCATTCGCCAGAAGCCGCTGGTGACATGGGGCGGCACCGCGATGGTGCTGGCGGTCGCGGTCGGCGTCTATTCCTTCATCGACAGCTGGGTGCTCGGCCTCACCCGCCCGACGGCCGAAACCGGCTTCGTGCGCATCTTCATCGGCATCTACTTCTTCGACCTCACCCTGCTCGGCGCCTGGTCCGCGCTCTATTACGCAATCAATTTCTTCCTCCAGGTCGAACAGCAGGCCGACCGGCTGGAGCGGCTGGAAGCGCAGGCAACCAGCGCGCAGCTGGCCATGCTGCGTTACCAGCTCAACCCGCACTTCCTGTTCAACACGCTCAACTCGATCAGCACGCTGGTGCTGCTCAACCAGACCAAGCCTGCCAACGCCATGCTGACCCGGCTGTCCAGCTTCCTGCGGCACACGCTCGTCACTCAACCTGGGGGCAAGGTCACGGTGGCGCAGGAGGTAGAGACGTTGAAGCTCTACCTCGAGATCGAACGGATGCGGTTCGAAGAACGCCTCCAGACCGAATTTCGCGTCGAGGAACGGGCGTCCAAGGCGCAGATCCCTTCCATGCTGCTGCAGCCGCTAATCGAGAATGCGATCAAATACGGGGTCAGCCCGCAGGAAGAGGGCGCGGAAATCTCGTTGCTGGCGCAGATCGTAGGGCCGCGGCTCAGGATCACCGTCTCCGATACCGGCCCCGGTGTCGACGTCGGCGGGATGGCGGACGACTTGCCCGCCGTCATGGCCACGCACAAGCGCCGCGATTCGACCGGTGTCGGCCTCGCCAATATCCGCGATCGGCTGGCGCAGGCCTATGGCGACGACCACCGTTTCGAAATCCGCAGCCCGGAAAGCGGCGGTTTCACCGTGTTGATCGAAATTCCCCACGAATTCGCCGATGAGGCGGAGCTTTCTGCCGCAGACGGGAAGACAGCGCTGCCGAAACCCTCCAGCCCCTCGACCGTTGCATCCGTGAAGTCCCCCCAGAAGGTAAGTACCGCGAAATGACTATTCGAACGATCCTCGTCGACGACGAGAAACTCGCCATCCAGGGCCTGCAATTGCGGCTCGAGCCTTTCGAGGATGTCGAGGTGATCGAAACCTGCCAGAACGGTCGCGAGGCGATCCGCGCGATCAAGACGCTCAAGCCCGACCTCGTTTTCCTCGACATCCAGATGCCCGGTTTCGACGGTTTTTCCGTCGTCCAGGGCGTCATGGAGATCGACCCGCCGCTGTTCGTTTTCGTCACCGCCTTCCAGGAGCACGCGATCCGCGCCTTCGAGGCGAATGCAGTCAATTACCTGATGAAGCCGGTGGACGAGGACAAGCTCGCCGACACGATCGAACGCGTGCGCCAGCGCCTCGCCGAAAAGAAAAGCAGCGACGAGGCCGACCGCCTGCGCGGCGTTCTCTCCGAAGTGGCGCCTGAAGCGGTCGAGGATATGGAGGGCGAGGACGCCGAGGCCGCCGGTCGCTACGAAAAGCTCATCAATGTGAAGGACCGCGGCCAGATCTTCCGCGTCGAGGTCGACACGATCGAGCATATCGAAGCCGCGGGCGACTATATGTGCATCTATACCGGCGACAATTCGCTGATCCTGCGCGAGACGATGAAGGACCTCGAGCGCCGCCTCGACCCGCGCACCTTCCAGCGCGTGCACCGCTCGACCATCGTCAATCTCGACCAGGTCCGGCAGGTTAAGCCGCACACGAACGGCGAATGCTTCCTCGTGCTCGATAGTGGGGCGGAGGTGAAGGTGTCGCGCAGCTACCGTGACGTCGTCGCAAGGTTCGTGCACTAGGACCAAATATCTCAACCCGTTCGGGCTGAGCCTGTCGAAGCCCTGCACTTCACTTCCAGTGCCGTGCTCAAAGAAAAAGAACGGCCCTTCGACAGGCTCAGGGCGAACGGAATTCGGTGTGGCATTTAATCTAACAGGCTTCGACCTCGACGCATTCGTTCGCGATACGCTGGCGGAGGACCTCGGCGAGGGCCTTCCCGGCGGCGGCAAGGATGTCACCAGCGAAAGCGTCATCCCCGCCGATGCGCGCTTTTCGGGCGTCATGGACACGCGCGATGCAATCCACGTCGCGGGGCTTCCAGTGGCCGAGGCATTCTTCCGCGCGCTCGACCCGGACATGGCCATCGACATCCTCGTCGAGGAAGGGGCGCAGGTATCCGCCGGGACCGACCTCATGCGCCTCGAAGGCAACGCGCGCGCCATGCTCACTGCCGAACGCGCGGCGCTCAACACGGTCCAGCACCTCTCGGGAATCGCCACCATGGTCGCCGAATATGTCTCCGCGATGGATAATCCCGACTGCACGCTGCTCGACACGCGCAAGACCATTCCGGGCCTGCGCCACCTCGAGAAATACGCCGTGCGCATGGGCGGCGGGGCGAACCACCGCATGGGCCTGTGGGATGCCGCCATGATCAAGGACAACCACGTCCTCGTCGCCGGAAGCGTCGGCGAGGCCGTACGCCGTGCGGTCGAGGCCGGGGTGAAGGACATCATTTGCGAGGTCGACCGGATCGACCAGATCGAACCCGCGCTGGAAGCCGGCGCCACCCGCCTCCTGCTCGACAATATGGAGCCCGACACCTTGCGCGAAGCGGTCGCGCTCGTCGCCGGGCGCGTCCCGACCGAGGCAAGCGGCGGAATCAATCTCGACACCATCCGGGCCAAGGCTGCGACCGGCGTCGATTACGTTTCCGTGGGCAGATTGACCCAGAGCGCGCCTGCGGCGGATATCGGGCTGGACTTCACCCCTCTCTAGATCTTATCAAAAGACGTGGGGACAGGGAGGAGGTGGCCATGCGGCCCAAGGCTATCCGTACATTCGAACTGCTTTACTTCGGCGCGATTGCGCTGGTCCTCGCCAACGCCGTGCGCGATTACGCCGCGATGCGCGAGAGCGCGGCGGGCGATCTGGTGCGCCGCGGGCTCGATCCCGACACGCTGCTGGTGGCCAGCATTGCCTTCGTAGTCGGTATCATGCTGGTCCTGTGGTTCATGGCCGCGCGGCTACGGATCGGTTTCGTGCGCTACCTACTCGTCGCTTTCCTCATCTGGCAGGCATGGCCGATCGTCACCGCTCTGTCCGACGACCGTGGCAGAGGCGTTATCGTCGCAGCCGCATCGCTGGTGCTGCAGGCGGCGGCGATCGTCTTCAGCTTCCTGCCACCAGCGAACGCGTGGTTCCGGGGGGACGATGCGGCGCTGCGCAGCGATCCGTAGAGCTTTCGCCGCCGCAGTCGCATGCGCCGAGGCCCTGCCGGTTGCGGCCTCCGCACAAGCCTATCAATGCAGCCTACCGCGCAGTGTTGAGGTTCCGCGTGTTGCGACCAAGGCGCCGCGCCGCCTGCCGGTGGCCGGCTACACGCTCGCGCTGAACTGGGCGCCGGAATTCTGCCGCTTCCGCGAAAGCCAGCGCCGCCATGCGCGCCAATGCTCGGGCCGCGAGGGGCGCTTCGGCTTCACCGTCCACGGCCTTTGGCCCGAAAGCAGGGGAGGCTGGCCGCAATGGTGCGGGGGCCGCGACATGAGCGCGGTCGATCTGCGCAAGAACCTTTGCATCAGCCCCGACGCCGCGCTCGTCACTCGGCAGTGGGAAAAGCACGGCACCTGCATGGCCAACGCGCCCGCGACTTATCTCAAGGTCACCCGTATCCTCTACAATGGCCTGCGCTGGCCCGATTTCGTGCGGATCAGCCGCGAGGACGACCTCACCGCCGGCACCATCCGCACCCGCCTCGCCGACGCGAACCCCGGCTGGTTTCCCGAAGCTATCGGCGTCCACTTGGACCGCAAGGGCTGGCTGGAAGAACTGCGGCTCTGCTACGACACGCGCTTCATGCCCAAGGCCTGCGACCGGCGGCGCTTCGGTGCGGGCGATGGCGAGGCGGCGAAGATCTGGCGGGGCTTGTAGCAAGCTTGCCGATGTCGGCTATCGTGTGAAAATCTCCCTAATCCAAAGTATACTAGAACAATGAATGCCGTTCCGACTTTCAAGCTTTCATGTCTGCGCGATATTGGATGGGGGCACTGGGACCCTATTGGGATTGCTGGGCCAAATGGCAGCTGGCCTAAGGAGGCCGCAGACGAATACGATTGCTACTTGCTTCACGCAGCTGCGAAACTTTGGAATGGGCAATCAAATGCCGATGTTGCTGAATACCTTGTCCAAATTGAAACCGAGCATATGGGACTCAGCGCGATGCCTGGACTTCGCGAGCGAGCCATGACAGTCGCTGAGGAACTCCGCTTCTACGTGGAAGGATTAAGGCGCTGAACTTCTGCAATCAGGTCGTCAGCCGCGGCGCCAGCTTACCGCCGCTCCCGAAAAAACTCGCGCAGCATATCCGCCGCCTTTTCCTCGCCCAGCCCCGCGTAGACCTCAGGCTTGTGCAGGCATTGCTCCTGCTCGAAGACTCTTGCGCCGTGCTCCACCGCGCCGCCCTTGGGGTCGCTCGCGCCGTAATAGACCTTGGCCAACCGCGCATGGACGATGGCTCCGGCGCACATGGCGCAAGGTTCCAGCGTGACCCATAGCTCGCAGTCGTTGAGGCGTTCCTGCCCCAGCGCTTCGGCCGCGCGGCGAATCGCGAGGATTTCGGCGTGGGCGGTGGGGTCGCAGGTCTCGCGCGGGGTGTTGTGCGCCTCGGCGATGATCGCCCCGTCGCGCGTAATCACGGCGCCAACAGGCACCTCGCCCGCCGCCGCGCTCGCTTGCGCTAGTTCGAGCGCGCGTTTCATGGGTTGCGGGAGGGTCCAGGAAGCCATACCAGCGCCTCGCTAGCCCCCGGCGGGCCGGCGCGCAACGCGCTTGACGATTCGCACCCTCACCGCTATGCGCGCCGCTTTCCGGGAATAATGAGCCCCCGACCCGCCCACACGCGGTCACGGGAACTCGCCCCGCCCATTCGAACGAAGAGACTTATCATGTCGCGTATTTGCGAACTCACCGGCAAGGGCCGCCAGGTCGGCAACAATGTGAGCCACGCCAACAACAAGACCAAGCGCGTCTTCCTGCCCAACCTGCAGAACGTCACGCTGATGAGCGAGAAGCTGGACCGCAGCTTCAAGTTCCGCGTTTCGACGCAGGGCCTGCGTTCGGTCGAGCACAATGGCGGCCTCGACAACTGGCTGATGAAGACCAGCGACGAGAAGCTGTCGGCCAATGCGCTCAAGGTAAAGCGCGAGCTGAAGAAGGCTGCCGCCGCCTCCTAAGGTCTGGCGGCGCTTCGGCGTCGGTTCTCAATCGATCACGCGAAAGGCGCGCGGGGCTTACCTGCGCGCCTTTTGCCGTGCCTGCTTGCCGCCCGCCTTCTGCCGCAGATCCCAGCGCAGCTTGAGCAGGTAGGTATGCTGGTAACTTGCGAAATTGTCGTCCGAGATCAGCCACAGGCTCCAGCTGCCGTCACGCTCGTCGACCACGGCGAGGCCCTCGTAATTGTCGCTGGGGAATGGGTCTTCGATCCGCGCGAGGAAGCGGCTCTCCACCTCCGCCTCCGCCTCGATATCCGCGGGATCGAGAATCAGGAGCAGGGCAGGAAAGCGTGGCGGCAGCCATAGCTCCAGCCCACGCATCAGCACCACGATCTTGCCATTGGGCAACACGGCGGCGTCGGAGGGACGGAAACCGGAGCGGCCCATGAAGGTGAAGGGGATCGGCTCGGCACCCTCGGTCGGGTCGGAGGGGTAGAGGAGGGCCGCGTGGCGCGCATGGCCGGGCGAATGCTCCTCGATCACCACGAAGCGCCCGTCGCTGAGGCGCACCAGCGATTCGGGGCCCGAATTGCTGCCCCAATCCTTCATCTCCGGCGGGCGGACCTGGCTTTGCGGGCGCAGTTTCGGCCCGAAGCGGATGATCTGCTGCGCCCATTCCAGACCGGCCCAGACCGTGCCGGTCGCTGGGTCGATGGTGAGCGATTCCAAGTCCACATGAGTCTTGTCGGCGCGTTCGAAATTGAGGAACTTGTCGAGCCGCGGAGGCGCATCCGAACGGTCGGGCCGGGGCAGGTGCATCAGCCGCCCGGCGTCGCTCCCGGCGAGGAATTCCCCCTCCGGTCGCATAACCAGCGCCGAATACCCGCCGAAATGGTCGTTCTCGCTCGAGAGCTCCCACGCGCCGTCAAGCACCAGCGGGCCCGACCGCAGTCGCTCCACGTCGAGGCGCTCGATCGTCACCGGAGAGGTGTAATCGGGCGGCGCGGGTTCGCTGCGCACGAAGGTACCGGGCGCAAGGCCGAGCGCGACCAGGAGGGCAAGGGTTTTGCGTTTCACGGGCATCGCCGTGGCGCTGCTAGTCTGTCGCTACCCTGAGCGAAAGCCGCGTCATGGCATGGGCGGCAGGAAAAGGAGCGGATCGAGGCGATTGTCCTTCCACACAAGGCTCCAGTGAAGATGCGGCCCGGTCGCGCGGCCCGAGGCCCCGACATTGCCGAGCTTCTGGCCCTGCCGGACCGTCTCGCCCTCGCTGACCGAAAGCTGCGAGAGGTGGATGAAGGCGCTGTTGAGGCCTGCGCCGTGGTCGAGGATGATGATCCCGCCCTCAAGGCTGAAACCGGTCCGGGCGAGGACCACGACTCCATCGGCAGGAGCGACGAAGGGCGTGCCGTCACCCGGCGCGATGTCGATTCCCGAATGGTAGCTGCCCGGCTCGCCGCGATAGATGCGCTGGCGCCCGAACCGGCCTGATATGCGTCCGGTGACCGGCCAGATGAACTCCTGCCGCCACCCTTGCGCGCCCGTCTCCCGCTCGCGCGCTTCCTTGATCGCCAGCCATTCCGGCTCGCGCTTGGCCCACCACGCCTCGCCGCCGCCACCGGTGCCCTTGGCGACATTGACGCGCTCGATGTCCCATGCGCGCGGGGCAATGGCGAGCGGTTGGACGAGGCTGCGACCAATTTCGTGCTCTGCCGTCAGCAGGAGCGAGGATGGCGCGTCCCGGTCGAAGGCGGCGAAGAAATTGCCGTCTTCGTCGAATGTGACCGGCGTGTCGCCGATCATCGCGCTCTGCGTGCCTGCGGGCACCGTCCCGCGCACCCAACCACCCTGCGTCAGCGCGCTGTCTTCCAGCGTAATAGTCAGGTCCACCGTTCGAACGGGAGCCGGTGCCGCCGCCACCGGTTCAGGCTTGGCAGCCTCCGGGGCCTCCACAGCTTCCTCCGCCACCGGAGCGGTCATGATATCGGCCTGCGGTGTTGCCACCGAACAGGCGCTCGCAGCGAGAAAGAGAAACGGAGCGACCCTTCGCAGATTCACGGTTTCAGCCGCTCGGTCGCCAGTTCGGCGCTGGCGTAGGCTTCCTGGTGCTCGACCGACCAGTAACGCAATTCCTCAAGCGGGATCGGCACGCCGCTGGCGGCGCAGAAGACGTGGTTGCCCGTGCGCAGGACGCGAAATCCGTTGGGTCCGTAATGCAGCTTGGCCTCGCCCGGGGGCGGGCCGGCGTTCTTGTTCATCAACATGGGCTCTATCCTAGCAGGACGTGTCTATCCGAACAAATCGTCCTGCGCGGGCGGCGTTCCTTTTTTCGGCGCGGCGCGCTTCTTCGGCGGGGCGGGGCGGGGAGGCGGCGGGGCATCGCCGGTCGAGACCGTAAGATCGCCATCGCGGAACTTGAGCGTGAGCGCAGCCTCCTTCGCCGCTTCGGCGCGGTCGGTCAGCGTGCGCCCGTCGCTCGTCGTGACCCGGACAAAACCACGGCTGAGCGGTCGGTCGGGGTGGAGCTGGCTCGCCAGCCGGGCAAGCGCGTCGAGCTGGCTGTGCTTCTCGCCCAACGGCCGCGTGAGCAGGCTTGGGGGCAGGCGCAAGCCATCGAGCTTGTTCTGGCCTTCGCGCACAATTCCCTTGAGCGTGCCGGGCGAAAGCCGGTGCCGCGCCAGCGCCTCCCGCGCCTTGCCGGTGCGGTCCATGAGGCCGCGGCGCAGGGCGTCGGCCAGATCGTCGAGCGCCTGCCCCTGCGGTTGCAGCAGCGTCTGGGCCGAGGGCAACCGGTCGGCGCGCGCTTCCAGCCGCTCGCGACCCAGTTGCACGGGGCGCAGGATCGCGCGCTTGGTACGCGCTTCGAAATCGGCCAGCGTCGCGGCGAGTTCGGCGCGGACCGGCACGGCGATCTCGGCCGCCGCGGTGGGTGTCGGCGCACGGCGGTCGGCAGCAAAGTCGGCCAACGTCGTGTCGGTCTCGTGCCCGACCGCGCTGATCGTGGGGATCGAGCACTCGGCGATGGCGCGCACCACCTGTTCCTCGTTGAAGCTCCATAGATCCTCGATCGAGCCGCCTCCGCGCGCGACGATCACGAGGTCGGGGCGGTCGGGATGGCCCTCCGGCAGGTTCGAGAAACCGCGCACCGCGCCCGCGACCTGGTCCGCCGCGCCCTGCCCCTGCACCAGCACCGGCCATACGACCACGCGGCTCGGGAAACGATCGGCAAGGCGGTGGAGAATGTCGCGAATCACCGCGCCGGTGGGCGAGGTGACCACGCCGATGGTCCTGGGCAGGAACGGCAGGCGGCGCTTGCGGCCTTCGTCGAACAGCCCTTCGGCTGCCAGCCGCGCGCGGGTCTTTTCCAGGAGCGCCAGCAGCGCGCCTTCGCCAGCCAGCTCCATCCGCTCGACCACGATCTG
Organism: Qipengyuania aurantiaca; assembly: GCF_019711375.1. Classification (NCBI taxonomy): domain Bacteria; kingdom Pseudomonadati; phylum Pseudomonadota; class Alphaproteobacteria; order Sphingomonadales; family Erythrobacteraceae; genus Qipengyuania; species Qipengyuania aurantiaca. Next base: position 1,142,674 of record NZ_CP081295.1, on the reverse strand, counting down.
GTATTTCGAGCGGCCCGGATACGTGGTGAGCTTGCCGGAGGCGACCACCTCCAGCCCGTCCTCCGGATTGAACGGCAGGCGCTGGGTGTTGCCGCGCCACATGACCGCGTCGATCACGGCCTTCTCGTCCTTCAGCGCCGCGTAGAGATGCCCTGAAGCCGCGCGCTTCACGCCCGACAATTCGCCGCGCAGTCGCACGAAGCCGAAGCGGTCCTCCACCGTGCGTTTCAAAATGTTCGAGATTTCGCTCACCGACAGCGGCTCGGCGTTGTCGCCGGGGCGGCGCTTCGCTACCAAGCCGTCAGTGTCATCATCGGGTGGGAAATCGGCGGCCATGAATATCCTTTTGCTCGGCAGCGGCGGACGCGAACATGCGTTGGCGTGGAAGCTGGCGCAATCGCCCCAATGCGACAAGCTGTGGGCGAGCCCCGGCAACCCCGGCATGGACGAATGCGCAGAGTGCGTTCCCCTCGATAGCAGCGACCACGCCGCCGTGGTCAAGTTCTGCGAGGAAAACGCGATTGGCCTCGTCGTGATCGGCCCCGAAGTGCCGCTGGTCGAAGGGCTGGCGGACAGTCTGAAGGACGTTGGCATACTCAGCTTCGGCCCGTCGAAAGCCGCCGCCCAGCTCGAAGGCAGCAAGAGCTTCACGAAGGAATTGTGCGAGCGCGCCGGCATCCCGACCGCCAAGTTCGTGCGCTGCACCTCGCTCGAAGCCGCCTGGGGCGCGCTCAAGAATTTCGACGCGCCCTTCGTGCTGAAAGCCGATGGCCTGGCGGCAGGCAAGGGCGTGGTGATCGCCGAAACCCGCGAGGACGCGCAGGAAGCCCTGTCCGAAATGTTCGACGGCAAGTTCGGCAGCGCAGGGTCCGAAGTGGTGATCGAACAGTTCCTCACCGGCGAGGAGGCGAGCTTCTTCGCGCTCACCGATGGCGAGACCATCGTGCCGCTCGCCAGCGCGCAGGACCACAAGCGCGTGGGCGATGGCGACGAAGGCCCCAACACCGGCGGCATGGGCGCCTATTCCCCCGCCCCGGTGCTGACCGATGCCCTGCGCGAACAGGCCATGGCCGAAATCATCGAGCCCACCGTGCGCACCATGCGCGAGGAAGGCATGCCCTACACCGGCGTGCTCTACGCCGGGCTGATGCTGACCAAGACCGGCCCCCAGCTGATCGAATACAACGTCCGCTTCGGCGATCCCGAATGCCAGGTGCTGATGATGCGGCTGGAAAGCGACTTGGTGGAGCTGATGCTGGCCTGCGCCGAAAAACGCCTCGGCGAAATCGAGGCGCCGACGATGAGCGAGGATTACGCGCTGACCGTAGTGATGGCGGCGGAGGACTATCCCGGCACGCCGAAGAAGGGCGGGAGGATCGAATTGGGTGACGCCGAGGCAAGCGGGGCCAAAGTCTTCCACGCCGGCACGAAGCGCGTGGATGGAACGCTAGTCGCCGCCGGAGGCCGCGTCCTCAACGTGACCGCCCGCGGCACCAGCGCCACCGAAGCCCAGAAGCGTGCCTATGAGGCCGTCGACGCGATCGACTTCGCCGACGGCTTCTGCCGCCGCGATATCGGCCAGAGGGAAGTGAGGCGGGAACGGCACGGGTGAGGCCGGATGCTTGTCCGTCATGTCCGCTACTATGCGATGTCGAACTTGGCGGCTAAGGCTGAAGCAGAGTGGACAGCAGACCCATTCCGACAACTTCAATCGATTATCGCTATCTCGGGTTTCGGGGCGCCGTGAGGCGCTCGATCCCTGACTTCGGTAAGCCCCCGCCCCCCCTCAGCCTAAGATTAACATTCGCGGCTCGAATTTGCATCATGTGTCGCCTTCCCTAAAATTGGGAGCATGTCTTCCGAAAACGATGCGCGCCCTGCCCCACCCCTGGTGGAACTACCGATAAACACACACGATCGCGGCTTCTACGAAGTGCTTAGTCGGGCCGTGACGATCCCATCGAAGATTATCGCCTCGCTGCTGATTATGTGAACGATATTTTCCCCGTGAGTGCCAACGAAACGCTCACCGCGGCCGCGAGCCGAGGAGATCTGTCGCCACTATTTACGCGGCCATCCAAAGAATGTTGAAGGCATGCGGTTGCTGGCAATGATAGACAAGCAAATAGGCGTTCTTGAAGATGCCGATTTTTGTTAGATACCGCTGCGGTGTTTGAGCCGGAGATTATCCAGATTCGCCTCGACTAAACCGATGCGCTACGCCGCCGTCAGAAGTTCGAGAGGGCGCGCGCTGAGGCCGAGGCGCTTTACGTCCATGATCCCGACGATCCTTTGGTCCAGTCGCATTTCGCAATCGAAAGCATGCAGACCGGTGACTATGACAGGGCCTTCGAGCTTTTCGACGCGGTTCTCGAAAAGCTGCCGCGTGATCCGGCGACGCTAACCAGCCGCGGCCACGCACTAAAGACAACGGGCTGGCAGACGGATGCCACTGAGAGCTATCGTGCCGCCTTTTCCGCAAAGCATGATCATGGCGACGCCCAATATGCGCTCGCGGACCTCAAGGAATTCAGGTTTTAGGACAGCGAGATCGGCGCTATGCGCGAAAAGCTTGTTCGGCCGGATCTCGCATTCATGGACCGCGTCCATCTTTTCTTTGCGCTTGGCAAGGCATTTGAGGATAGAGAGGAATACGAGACCTCCTTCGCCCCCTACGACGAAGGTAACGCACTCAAGAGGGCGCAAACGCGATACAGCGCCAGTTCGATGCGCGAGGAACTGGCGAGGCAAGCCGAAGTTTTTACGCTTCAATTGTTCGACTCCCGTGCCTGTGCGGGGCATTCCGCAGCCGACTCAATCTTCATTCTCCGACTTCCCCGGGCGGGATCGAGTTTGCTGGAGCAGATCCTATCCAACCACAGCGAAGTGGATGGCGCGCTAGAGCTACCCGATATCCTCGCGCTTAAGCATCTCCTGAGAGGGCGCGAAGCAGGCAGTTCGCGGTATCCGGAGGGACTACAGGACCTTACTCGCGAGGACCTCACACAATTGGGTGAGAAGTACATCGAGAACACCCGCCGGCACCGGCACGGCGCACCCTATTTTATCGGCAAGATGCCGAATAACTTTCGGCACATTGGCCCGATCCATTTGATCCTGCCCAATGCAAAAATCATCGATGCCCGGCGTGCACCGATGGATTGCTGTTTCTCCGGGCACAAGCAATTCTTCGCTGAAGGGCAGGAGTTTACCTACGGGCTTGAAGAAATCGGCCGTTATTACTTCGACTGTGTTTCTCTATTTGACCACTGGGATCGCGTCCTGCCGGGAAAGGTACTGCGCGTGCGGCACGAAGACGTGCTCGATGATGTCGAAGGCCAGACCCGACGGATGCTAGATTATGGTGGACTTCCGCTTGAAGAAGCCTGTCGCGACTTCCATAAGTCTGGCCTCGCCGTGCGGACTGCGAGCAGCGAGCAGGTTCGCCAGCCGATAAACCGAAGTGGACAAGATGCTTGGGAGCATTTCAGGCCTTGGCTTGACCCTCTCAAGAAAGCTTTGGACTTGCCCTTCGATACAGCAAGCGTCCAAAGTTGGCTAAAATAGGTCGAACAAGTCGCTAATAGAAAAAGCCTGGTGCCGATACATGCAGATATGCGCTTGAAGTCTCGCAATCGCTTTAACAGTTGCCGACGTGAGACCACCCTATCACAGGCTTCATAGATAATTCGTAACCTGGATGGATAGGTAAAATTCACTGATTTTCAGCGGCCCTTACACCGATGCTCAATAGCACGGTTCGTTAAACATTTTAAGAGGCAAATCTAGTCGCTCGATTATGTTTCGATAAACTTCTCGGTCATAGAAACAATTAGGGCCCAAACCACCCAAACCAGATCTCATTCGGCAACTTGTGAAGCAGCTCGGTCGCAGCGTAGCTCGACGGCTAATTCGAAGGATGCCAGCCTCTCATCGTGTGGACCGGTCATAAAATAATCAGTTTCCGCCCTTGTTGCGCGCCCCCCTTTAGCTAACCCATCTGCAAGGCCGCGTGAACGAACCTTCGGTTAATCTGGAAAAGTCTCAAGTCGCATCCGAAAACCTCGTCAAAATGATTTGTGGCTGCAACCGGTTGTATCTATGGCCCCCCTTCGGCGCTTTATCGTACGGCACGAAAAGCTAAAACACGGCTTTCATCGACCGGCGATTTCGATCGGTTAGATATTAGATGCTTGATACTTGCGGTCGAGTTCGCCGCTTTCATCTCGAACGCACGAAGGGCTTTTGCGCCCACCGATTTTGGCGTCGTTCCTAAGTCCAAAACTAATTCATGGCTGTTGAGCCCGGTCCTTCTTACGAGCATATCGAATGGCTGGGCAGAAATCCGTTTGCCTACTATTAGGTAAAATCTTGGGAAGGGCTGGCCTCTTCAAGCCCTCACAGAGCGAAGCCAATTGTCCTCGGAAATCCAACGACCTATCGCTTGCCCAAATCGATTGCCAAATAAGGAGTACGCGCGTGGGTATTGCCAGCCGAATTCAACGCCTCACAAACAACTTGAAGTACGCTCCGGATGCTTACCATTTTTTGCATATCGGGAAAGCAGCTGGAACGCAGATCACAAAACTGGCGGATCAATATCCGCGTAAAGTTGTTCCGCATCCTCATGACGTCTCTTTAAAAGACCTTCCTCAAGGCGCTTCGTACTTCTTTTCAATTAGAGACCCAATCACGCGCTTCTATTCCGGATTTTATTCCAGAAAGCGCAAAGGACAGCCTGTATATAACGTTCCATGGACAGAAAGCGAGAGAGCTTCATTCCGGGACTTTGAACATGCCAATGATTTGGCCGAGGCATTATTCGACCCAGGCGAAAAAGGAATTGCTGCTACCCAGGCTATGGTGTCAATTCGCCATACAGGCCAAAATCTTGTCAGTTGGTTCTTTCTGCAGGGGAATCTTCTCGAGGTTCGCCCCCCAGTCTGGATCATCCGTCAAGAGAAATTCGAAGAAGATTTTGACGCTTTTCTGCGGAAGGCCGGCCTAAATCGCCCTGCAATCAGGCCTGAGAATCGGAGCCATGCTAACAATTATGTGGGTACACCAGCGCTAAGCGAAAAGGCGAAGAAAAATCTTAGACGTTGGTTTGCCCAAGATTATGAATTCCATAGAGTTTGCGAGGCTTGGCTGGATACACAAACCAGTTGACCTTTCAACGAAATTAATAGGACAGCCACTAGAAGCTTACTGGACAACTTAAGTCGGAGTGGAGCGCCGTTTCTCGTCTATGCCAGCGAAACATGCCGCTTCAGGTGGTGATCTACGTTTCCGAATTCGTTCTCGAAGATCGTTAGGCGCTTGAAATAGTGGCCGATGGCATATTCGTCGGTGACGCCGTTGCCGCCGTGGATCTGGACCGCTTCCTGCCCGATGAAGCGGGCCGACTGGCCGACGCCGACCTTGGCTGACGAGGCGGCGCGCTTGCGCTCCTTTTCGCCCGCGTCGAGCTTGATCGTGGCGAGATAGGTCAGCGAGACAGCGGTCTCGTAGGCGGTGTACATGTCGACCATGCGGTGCTGGAGGACCTGGAACTTGCCGATGGGGACGCCAAACTGCTTGCGCTGCTTGGAATATTCGAGCGTCATCGCATGGGCGACCTTCATCGCTCCGCAGGCCTCGGCGCAGTGCGCGGCGATGGCTTCGTCGGTGACCTGCTCGATCAGCGGCAGGGCCGCGCCTTCCTCGCCGATCAGCGCGTCGGCGGGGACGGAGACGTTCTCGAAATAGACTTCCGAGGCGCGGCGGCCGTCGACGGTCTCGTAATCGCGTGTGACGATACCGTCCGCGCTCTTGTCGACGATGAAGACGCTCACGCCTTCGCGGTCGCGGCGATCGCCGCCGGTGCGCGCGGTGACGACAAGGTGGCTCGCCCAGGGCGCGCCGATGACGACCGCCTTGTGGCCATTGAGGACATAGCCGTCGCTGTCCTTTTTCGCCGTGGTTTCAAGGTCGGCGTAATCGTAGCGGCCGCGCGGTTCGGCATAGGCGAAGGCGAAGACCCGGCTGCCATCGATGATCGCGGATAGATGCTCCTCGCGCTGGGCCTCGCTGCCCGCGTGCTTAAGGAATCCGCCCGCGCAAACCACGGTGGGGACGAAGGGTTCGACGACGAGGCCTTTCCCGAATTCCTCCATCACGATCATCCGGTCGATCGCGCCGCCGCCAAAACCGCCGACCTCTTCGGAAAACGGCATGCCGAGAATGCCGAGTTCCGCCAGCTGCGCCCAGATTTCGGGGCGCCATCCGGCCTCGCTCTCAATGGCCTTACGGCGCGTTTCCCAGTCGTATAGCTCGCGGACGAGGCGCGACAGCCCGTCGCGCACCATGTCCTGCTCTTCGGTGAAGTTGAAATCCACGTGTCGTCCCTTTCCGTGCCGTTCGGGGCCCTTAGAGGCCGAGGATCATCTTCGAGATGATGTTGCGCTGGATCTCGTTCGATCCGCCGTAGATCGAAGTTTTGCGCATATTGAAATAGGTTTCCGCCGCATGCGCCGAATAGTCCGGGCCAACCGGATATTCGTTCGAGCCGTCATCGTTCGCGACGCTGTGATAATAGGGCGCGGCGTAGCTGCCGACGGCTTCCAGCGTGAGTTCGGTCAGGCGCTGCTGGATTTCGGTGCCCTTGATCTTGAGGATCGAGCTTTCCGGTCCCGGACCCTTGCCCGCCTGTTCGCCCGCCAGCGTCCGCAGTTCGGTGATTTCGAGCGCGGCAAGGTCGATTTCGAGCTGGCTCACCTTGCGGGCGAAATCCATGTCCTCGATCAGCGGCGCGCCGTCCAATGTCTCGTTGGCTGCGATCTCGCGCAGCTTCTCGACTCCGCGCTTGGACCGGGCGACACCGGCGATGCCGCTGCGTTCATGGGCGAGGAGGAACTTGGCGTAGGTCCAGCCCTTGTTCTCCTCGCCGACGAGGTTCTCGACCGGCACGCGGACATCGGTCAGCCAGGTTTCGTTGACCTCGTAGCCTCCGTCGAGAAGCTTGATCGGCTTCACCTCCACGCCGGGCGATTTCATGTCGACGAGGATGAAGCTGATGCCTTCCTGCGGCTTGGCGGCGTCCGTATCGGTGCGGCAGAGGAAGAAGCCCCAGTCGGCATACTGCGCCAGCGTGGTCCAGGTTTTCTGGCCGTTGATGACGTAATGGTCGCCATCGCGCACCGCAGTGGTCTTAAGCGAGGCGAGGTCGGAGCCTGCGCCGGGTTCAGAATAGCCCTGGCACCACCACACCTCGCCGCTGCGGATGCCGGGGAGGTGGCGCGCCTTCTGCTCCTCATTGCCGAAGGTGTAGATCACGGGCCCGACCATGGAGACGCCGAAGGGCAGCGGCATGACCGCGTTGACCCGCGCGTTCTCTTCCGACCAGATGTAGCGCTGCGTCGGGGTCCAGCCGGTGCCGCCATACTGTTCGGGCCATGCGGGCACCGACCAGCCCTTTTCGCCGAGGATCTTGTGCCAGGCGAGGAAATCCTCGCGCGAGAGGTCTTCGCGAAGGCCCACATCGCCGAGGTGCTTGGGATAGTTTTCCTCGATGAAGGCGCGAACCTCTTCGCGGAAAGCCTGTTCTTCGGGGGTGAAGTCGAGATTCATGGGGTCACTCTCCGCTGCCTGTCCGCTGGTGGCCCGGATGGCCGGGCTCTGTCGCGGCCCGGTTTTCACCAAGCGCGCCGCGGACGCAAGGTTGCAAATCGAAATTCTTAACGCGCTGCGGGGTGGTGGAAGGGCGCCGGGGTGGCCCCGCCGCTACGGAGAGGCCGGGGGGCGGGGCGGGGAGAAAAATCTGCGCCCATGCAAAAAGCCCCGCCGTATCGGGCGGGGCTTTCGTGTTTCTCAGCAAGCGCTGTGGATCAGGCGAGCTTTTCGGCGACCAGCGCCTTCAAGTCCTTCTCGCTACGCGCGCCGATGTGGCTGATGATCTCGCCGGCGCAGATCGCGCCCATGCGCAGGCAGGTCTCGAGGTCTTCGCCGCGCGTGTGACCGGTGAGGAAGCCGGCAGCAAAGAGGTCGCCCGCGCCGGTGGTGTCGACGACCTTGTCGATCGGCTCGGCGGCGACTTCGGCGCGCGTGCCGTCCTGGATCGCGACCGCGCCCTTGGCGCTGCGCGTGGCGACGACGGTCGGCACCTTGCCCTTCAGCGCGTCGAGACCCTCTTCGAAATTGTCCTTGCCGGTGAGCGAGGCCAGCTCGTGTTCGTTGACGAAGAGGATGTCGATCTTGCCCTCGTCGATCAGCGCGCGGAAATCGTCGCCGTGACGGTCGATCACGAAGCTTTCGCTCGCGGTGAAGGCGACCTTGCGACCCGCATCGCGCGCTACGTCGATCGCGCGGCGCATGGCGCTACGCGGCTCTTCCGGATCCCAGAGATAGCCTTCGAGATAGAGCACACCGGCGCTGGCAATCAGTTCTTCGTCGAGCGCGGCGGGCGGCAGGAACTGCGATGCGCCGAGGAAGGTGTTCATCGTACGCTCGCCATCGGGGGTGACGAAGATGAGGCAGCGCGCGGTCGGCGGTTCGGCGTCGCGCGGAGCGGTGTCGAAATCGATGCCCACGGCGCGAATGTCGTGCGCGAAGATGTCGCCCAGCTGGTCCTTGGCGACCTGCCCGACGAAGGCGCACTGCGCGCCGAGAGCAGCCATGCCGGCGAGCGTGTTGGCGGCCGAACCGCCGGAGATCTCGGTGGCGCGGCCCATGGCGTCGTAAAGCTCCCTGGCGCGCTCGGTATCGACGAGGGTCATGCCGCCCTTGGCAAGGCCCAGCTCCTCGATGAGGTCGTCGGAACAGGGGGCCATCACGTCGACAATGGCATTGCCGATTGCGACGACGTCGTAACGGGGGTCGGTCATGGTAACTCCGGAAGAATCTTGGAAAGGAATGACAGGTTTGTCGGGCGCGGTTAGCGGTTCATCGCAGGAAGGCCAAGGGCGGCGTTGACTTGTCGGCGGCGACGCGCGATTCGCATCGGCCTATGATGTCGCTCCCCCGCGCCCTTGCCCTGTCGTTCAGCCAGTTGGGCGATCCGGCCATCGTGAAGGTGCTGGTGAAAAGCCTCGCGATCACGCTGGTCATCTTCACAGGCCTCGGATTTGCGGCGTTTCACGGGCTGGCATGGGTGTTCGACTGGGCCGGATGGGATGCTTCCGGAGGACTGTCCGCCTTGCTGACCGCGCTGGTGATGGTGCTGGCGGCGTGGCTGCTCTTCCGCTTCATCGCGCTTTTCGTGCTGCAATTCTTTGCCGAAGATGTCGTGCGCGCAGTCGAGGCGCGGCATTACCCGCAGGAAGCCAGCGCCGCGCGTTCGCTCGGGTTTCGCACCGAGATGGCGAACGGCATCCGCTCGACCAGCCGCGCGCTGCTGGTGAACCTCGCCGCGCTGCCCTTTGCAATCATGCTGCTGGTGACCGGTATCGGCACCGCGATCCTGTTCTGGGCGGTGAACGGCTTTCTCCTGGGGCGAGAGCTTCAGGACATGGTCTGGCTGCGGCACCGGCAGGACGAGGGCGAGCGCGCGCCGCTGGGCGGCGGCAACCGCTTTCTCCTCGGCGGCACGGTCGCCGGGCTGATGATGGTCCCCTTCCTCAACTTGCTCGCCCCCGTGCTCGGCGCGGCGAGCGCCACCCATATGGTCCACCGCGGGAGAGCCGCCCTTGCGTAACCTCGTCACCCTGATTGCCGTTGCCGGCAGCCTCTCGGCCTGCGTCAGCACGCCGCCCGATTACTTCCCCGGAGAGCGCGCGTCATCGGCGCCGACGGCGACGCCCCCGCAGCAACCCGTTCGCACCGCACCTTCGGGCGGCGGCTTTATCGCGCCGCGCGTCATGGACCTGCCGGGCCTGGAGGGCGTGATCGGCCGCGATGCGACCGCGCTCGCCAACCTCTTCGGCCCGCCCCGGCTGGAGGTGAAGGAAGGCGATGCGGTGAAGCTGCAATTCAGCGGCAGCCCCTGCGTGCTCGACATCTACCTCTACCCGCTCCAGCCCGGTGGGCGCCCTAGCGCCACCCATGTCGAGGCGCGCCGGGCCAGCGATGGCGAAAATGTGGACCGGGCCGCCTGCGTCGCAGCGCTGCGGCGGTAAGGCGGTTTTAACCGCGAGGCGCTAGCGTTGCCCCGAATCCAACAAGGGGCGAATTCGACCATGACCGCACAGTTTCAGGCCATCGCACAGCGCGTGGGCGCCGACGGAACGGTAACACCGCTCGAAGTGCAGACCCTGCGCCGAGAATGCTGGCCCGATGGGCGTATCTCGCAGGAAGAGGCCGAAGCGATCTTCGCGCTCAACCGCGAGCTGACCGAACGCGGACCGGAATGGACCGATTTCTTCGTCGAGGCGATCGGCGAATACGTCATCAACCAGATGGAGCCGCGCGGCTATGTCAGCGAGGCGAATGCGGCGTGGCTGATGGAGCAGATCGACGCCGACGGAAAGCTCGGCTCCATGGCCGAACTCGAAGTGCTGGTGCGCGTGTTCGAGCGTGCGCAGAACGTGCCGGTTGCGCTCAAGGACTACGCTGTGCGCCAGATCGAGCATGCCGTCCTTGAAGGCACCGGACCTACGCGCGATGGCGGCCAGCTCGAAGCGGGCAATGTCAACGAAACCGAGGCGAAGCTGCTACGCCGCGCGATCTTCGCCCCTGCCAGCGAACGCCCGGCGGCCGTCGGCAAGACTGAGGCCGAAATGCTTTTCCGTTTGAAGGACGCGACGCTTGGCGCGGACAACTCGCCCGAATGGAAGCGCCTGTTCGTGCAGGGCGTGGCGAACTATTTGCAGGGCTACTCGGATGCCAACGCGCAGATCAGCCGCGAGCGTGCTTCCGAATTGCAGGCCTTCATGGCCGACACCAACCACGGCATCGGCAGCTTCCTCGGCCGCGTGGCGCGCAGCCGTCCGAGCGGTTTCGGGAGCCTCTTCGATGACGGTACGGATGCCTCGTCGCGTGAGGACGATGTCGCCGCGGCGCAGGATGTGACGCGCAGCGAGAAAGACTGGCTCGACGCGAAGATCGGCGCAGACGGCAAGGTCGACGAATACGAGCGCGCCTTGCTCGAATTCCTGGCCGAGGAGTGATCAGCGGCGGGGCAAGAAGGCCTCGCCCGCGATCAGACCATGAAACTCTCGCCGCAGCCGCAAGCGCCCTTGGCGTTGGGGTTCTCGAAAACGAATCCGGCGGAGAAATCGTCCTCCACCCAGTCCATCGTGCTACCGACGAGGTAGAGCACGCTGGCGCCGTCGATATAGAAGATGCCGCCCGGGGTTTCGATTTTCTCGTCGAACTTGGCTTCCTCGGTGACGTAATCGACCGAATAGGCGAGGCCCGAACATCCCCGGCGCGGGGTCGATAGCTTCACGCCGATCGCATCTTCGGGCGCCTTGGACATAAGCTCGGCAATCCGCTCTTCCGCGCGCGGTGTCAGGATCACGGCGGCCTTGGGTGCGGAGCGGGTGGTTGTCTCGGTCATCAGAGCATCCCCAGTTCGAGGCGTGCTTCGTCGGTCATCTTGTCGGGTCCCCAGGGCGGGTCCCAGACGAGATTGACCTCGGCATCGCGCACACCCGGCACGCTGGCGGCGCGCAGTTCGACTTCGCCCGGCATGGTTTCGGCGACGGGGCAGTGCGGCGTGGTCAGCGTCATGGTGACGGTGACATCGCATTCGTCATCCACCTCGACCCCGTAGATCAGGCCGAGATCGTAGATGTTCACCGGGATTTCCGGATCGTAGATTTCCTTCAGCGCATCGACCACCGCCTGCTGCAGCTTGCCGCCCGCGCCGGTCGCGCCTTCGGCTTCGGGCTGCTTGGCGAGGAAGCCTTCCAAGTAATCGCGCTTGCGCCCGAGCTTCTCGCCCGCCGTCTCGTCGGGGTCGATGGCGTCCTCGACGCGCGCGCGCGGCGGTTTTTCGACCACCGCATCGGCAGGCGAGGGGGCGGCGATGAAATCCTTGTCGTCAGGGGGTTTGTTCATCCGAAAATCCTCCGGGTCCTTTCAATTCCGCGCAGCAGCGCGTCGATGTCGCTTTCGTCGCTGTAGAGACCGAAGCTCGCTCGGGCGGTGGCGGGGACGCCGAGGTTGGCCATCAACGGCTGCGCACAATGGTGTCCGGCGCGGATCGCGACGTTTTCTTCGTCCAATATGGTGCCAAGATCGTGCGGGTGAACCCCGTCGAGGGCGAAAGACACGATACCGGCGCTCTCCTCCGGGCCGAACAACGTCACGGCGTTGAGCTTTCGCAGTTCCTCGCGCAGCGTGCGGGCGAGGCCGGCCTCGTGGGCGAAGAGCATGTCCGGGCCCAGCGCGTCGACGTAATCGATCGCCGCATGAAGTGCGATGGCCTCGGTGATCATGGGAGTGCCCGCCTCGAAACGCTGCGGGGGCGGGGCGTAGGTGGTCCTGTCGAAGGCCACGGTCTCGATCATCGCGCCGCCGCCCTGGTAGGGGGGCATGTGTTCGAGCAATTCCTCGCGCGCCCAAAGCACGCCAATACCGGTGGGGCCGTAGAGCTTGTGGCCGGAGAAGGCGTAGAAATCGCAATCGAGCGCCGTCATGTCGAGCGTCATGCGCGGCGCGGCCTGGCACCCGTCGAGGAGGATTTTCGCGCCGACCGAATGGGCGAGGTCGGCCGCCTTGCGCGCGTCGAGGACCGAGCCCAAGACGTTCGAAACGTGCGCCAAGGAAACCAGTTTGGTTCGCGGCGTCAGCAGGGCCTCGAGCGCGCCGAGATCGATTTGACCGTCTGGCGTCAGAGGGCAAACCTGGATTTTTGCTCCGGTTCGCTCGGCAAGCATTTGCCAGGGCACGATATTCGAGTGGTGTTCGAGCGTGGAGAGGATGATCCGATCGCCTTCGCCTATGCGGGTCATGCCCCAGGTCGCGGCGACAAGGTTGATCGCCTCGGTCGCACCGCGCACGAAGACTACCTCGTTCTCCGATGCGGCGCCGATGAACTCCGCCACGCGGCGGCGGGCGGCTTCATAGCCCAGCGTCATCTGCGCCGAGCGGCCGTAAACGCCGCGATGCACGGTCGCGTAGTCGCGCCCCAGCGCGCAGGCCATCGCGTCGACCACGGCTTGCGGTTTCTGCGCCGAAGCGGCGGTGTCGAGATAGTGCCAGACCTCGCCTTCCGGCGTCACGAGGCCGGGGAAGTCCGCCTTGCGGGTGAGCGTGGCCGCCTCGCTCACAGGTGCTTGTCCAGCTTGTCCAGCGCGGCTTGCAGCAGGCGTTCCTGCGCCTCCTCGTCATCGAGGCTCACCAGCGCATCGCCGATGAAGGCCTGCACCAGCAGGCGGCGCGAAAGTTCAGGTGTGAGGCCGCGTGCCGCCATGTAGAAACGCGCGCTCTCGTCGAGCTGGCCGACGGTGGCGCCGTGGGCGCATTTCACGTCGTCGGCGAAAATTTCGAGCTGCGGCACGGCATTCACGCTCGCACCCTTTTCGAGCAGCAGGCCCTTGAAGTCCTGCGCGGCGTCGGTCTTCTGCGCGTGGCGCACCACGTCGATCGACCCGAGGAAATTGCCCGTACCCTTGCCCCAATGGACCGCGCGAACGGTCTGGTTGCTGGTTCCATCGGGCTCGGCATGGGTCGTGCGGGTGACGAATTCGCGCACCGTCTCGCGGCCGCCGACCGTGATGCCGCCCATCTCGAAATGCGCACCCCTGCCGAGTGTCACCTCGACTTCGACCCGCGCGTAGTCGGCCGAAGCAATGACGCCAAACAGTTCGAACCGCGCGCCTTCACCGACCGTGACGCGCAGGCGGGTTACTTCGGTTTCGCAGGAATTTTCGTCGGTTACGAGCAGCAGTTCACGCGCACTCTCACCCGCCGCCACGTCGATCTGGCGCCATGCAAGGTCGCTATTGCGCAAGCGGTCGACCGCAGCATAGCGCCACGCCTCATCCTTGCGCGTGGGGAGGGTCGCGACGTCGCTCATGCCGGCTCCGCCATCACCGCGTCATAGCCTTCGTTCTCAAGGCGCGTGGCGAGTTCCGGGCCACCCGTGCGCACGATCCGGCCCTTGGCAAGAATCGACACGCGGTCGGGCTTCACCACTTCGAGCAGACGCTGGTAATGCGTGATCAGCAGCACGGCCTTGTCGGGCGAGCGCATGATCGAATTAATCCCTTCGCCGACCACGCGCAGCGCGTCGATGTCGAGGCCGCTGTCGGTCTCGTCCAGCACGGCGAAGGAGGGGTCGAGAATGCCCATCTGGACCATCTCCGCGCGCTTCTTCTCGCCGCCCGAAAAGCCGACGTTCACATTGCGCTTGAGCATGCCCATGTCGAGCTTGAGAAGACCGGCCTTTTCCTTGGCGAGCTTGAGGAATTCGCCACCCGAAAGCGGTTCTTCCCCGCGCTGTTTGCGCTGCGAATTCAACGCCTCGCGCAAGAACTGGACGTTCGACACGCCGGGGATCTCGACCGGGTACTGGAAACCGAGGAAAAGGCCCGCCGCCGCGCGCTCGTGCGGTTCCATGTCGAGCAGGTCTTCACCGTTGAACGTCACCGAACCGCCGGTCACTTCGTAACCCGGCCGGCCGCCGAGCACATAGGACAGAGTGGACTTGCCCGCGCCATTGGGGCCCATGATGGCGTGCACTTCGCCAGCCGCGACATCGAGCGTCAGGCCATTGAGGATCTGCTTGCCGTCGATTTCGGCAGTGAGGTTTTCGATCTTAAGCATTGAAAAAGTTACAATCCTTCGTTTTCCGGCTCGGCTGCGTCGGCAGCATCGGCGACGGCGTAATGCGCGCTGGGGCACCGGGCGAGTTCCATGCGGACCTTGGTGCCAGCCGCCTCGAGAGCGCGGAACATGCCCTGCATCTCGCCGCGCTCTTCGTCGGTGAGTTCGTCCTTGTCGTGCAAGTCGCGGAGACGTTCGTCCTGCCTGGCGAGCAGCGCGCGCCGCTCAGCGCGGGCTTCGGCGACAACCTGACCGCAAATGGTGTCGGGCGCGGTGTCGGCGCCGGTATGGGCGCGGGCGGCGACGATGGCGCTGCGCGAAGCGCGGTCGAGGCTTGCTCCGCGCTCGATATGGATCTGGCGCATGCTTTCGAAGACCGCCGCGACCTGGGCGGCGCCGAACTGACTCGTGCGGTCGCGCTTGGCGAGCAGCGCGTTGCTGTCGCGCTCCATCCGCACACCGAGTTCGGCGCAGCGCGGAATGTCCTTGCGGTATTGGCCCTCGAAACCCGTGCTCGCGTCGATCAGGTATGAGCCCGAGCGCAGGCACGTCTTGTACTCATCGACGAAGCCGCCGATCAGCGCGGGATATTCCAGCGCCCATTCGTCCTGGCTGTAAGCGGCCTCAAGGCTCGACCCCGCCTGCTGCGAGAAAAGCAGGACGATGGCACTGGCAACATTGGTGATCATGAGCGGTCTCCCCGGGATGATGCGTTGTGGGCCGCGCGCCTTTCGCGCTTGTCGGCAATGCGGCTGCGCATGCCGAGGGTGATCCTCTGGAGGACGGCGTCCATGTCTTCCAGAATGTCCTTGGCGGCGATGCGCATCACGCGGATGCCGACCGTCTCGAGGCTCTTGTCGCGGCGACGGCTGAGCGTCTCGTCCTGCCCTTCCTCGTCAATCATGATCGCCATACCGAGCTTGTGGCAGTTGAAATCGACGATCGCACTGCCGACCACGGCGTGACGCTTGAAGGTGAAGGGACCCATGTCGGCATGCGCGAATTTCTCGGCGAGCGCCTTGTGCGCCTCGGTCGAGTGGCGGCGCATGTCGCGCGCCTGCTCGTGCAGCGCATCGAGCCGCTTCTCCGAAATTTCCCACCCACGGCCCTTCTTCTTGAGCGCGGGTGCGGTGTCGGCTGTTTCGCTAGGGTTGCGGAGCTGGAGGGTCTTGCGGTCAGTCATACGTATTTGAGTCTCAGAAGTAATGAGTCGTGCTCGCTGAGCCTACTCAGCTTACAGCGACGACCTGCTTGCCATCGCGGCCAATCGACAGGATCAGGTTCGATCCCCAAAGGAGAAAATTCCTTCTCGATATCCTCAAAGCAAGCGGGCGTTACGATATACTCAGCATTGCCGATCTTTTTGACCGTGTATCGGTTCTGGAGCATCAACCGACACTCCCCTCAAGCGAAATAGCCAGGAGCTTCTGCGCCTCAACCGCGAACTCCATCGGCAGCTCTTTCAGCACCTCTTTCGCAAAGCCGTTGACGATCAGCGCGATGGCCTCCTCGTCGTCGAGGCCGCGCTGCATGGCGTAGAAGAGCTGGTCGTCGCTGATCTTGCTGGTGGTCGCCTCGTGCTCGATCTGGGCGCTCGGGTTCTTCACCTCGATATAGGGCACAGTGTGCGCACCGCATTCGTCGCCGATCAGGAGGCTGTCGCATTCGGTGCGGTTGCGCACGCCGTCGGCATTGGCGGCCACGCGCACGAGGCCGCGATAGGTGTTGTTCGATCTTCCGGCGGAAATGCCCTTGGAGATGATCGTCGA
The DNA here is from genome assembly GCF_019711375.1 of Qipengyuania aurantiaca. NCBI lineage: Bacteria > Pseudomonadati > Pseudomonadota > Alphaproteobacteria > Sphingomonadales > Erythrobacteraceae > Qipengyuania > Qipengyuania aurantiaca. The sequence goes on along the minus strand of NZ_CP081295.1, from coordinate 1,126,217 downwards.
GCGGCTGCCCTTGCCGTTGTGAACCATTTTGGTTCCTGTGTCGGCCTGCTGGTAGTTGTTTGTAACCGCAACCGAATAAAACTCGCCCACGCTGTCTTCGCCGTTGAGCACGCAGGAGGGGTATTTCCACGTCACCGCGCTGCCGGTTTCGACCTGCGTCCAGCTGACCTTGCTGCGCGCGCCCTGGCAAAGCGCGCGCTTGGTGACGAAATTGTAGATCCCGCCCTTGCCGTTCTCGTCGCCCGGATACCAGTTCTGGACGGTCGAATATTTGATCTCGGCATCGTCCAGCGCGACCAGCTCGACCACGGCGGCGTGGAGCTGATTTTCATCACGCATCGGCGCAGTGCAGCCTTCGAGATAGCTGACATAGCTGCCGTTTTCGGCCACGATCAGCGTGCGTTCGAACTGGCCGGTGTTCTCGGCGTTGATGCGAAAATAGGTCGATAGCTCCATCGGGCAGCGCACGCCCTCGGGCACATAGACGAAGGTGCCGTCCGAAAAGACCGCGCAGTTCAGCGTCGCGAAGAAATTGTCCTTCTGCGGCACGACCTTGCCGAGCCACTTTTTCACCAGCTCGGGATATTCACGGATCGCCTCGCTGATCGAAAGGAAGATGACGCCCGCCTTCTTCAGCTCCTCGCGGAAGGTGGTAGCAACCGAAACGCTGTCGAACACGGCGTCCACCGCGACCTTGCGCGCGCCCTTCACCCCGGCAAGCACTTCCTGCTCGGCAATTGGGATGCCAAGCTTCTCGTAAGTCTCGCGGATCGCCGGATCGAGCTCGTCGAGCGATTCCAGCTCCGGCTTCTTTTTCGGCGCGGCGTAGTAATAGGCGTCTTGGTAGTCGATCTCGGGATAGCCGAGCTTGGCCCAGTCCGGCTCTTCCATCTCCTGCCATAGGCGGAAGGCCTTGAGGCGCCAGTCGAGCATCCATTCAGGCTCGTTCTTCTTGGCCGAGATGAAGCGGACCGTGTCTTCGGTCAGGCCCTTCTCGGCAAATTCGGTTTCGATGTCCGAAGACCAGCCGTGTTCGTATTCGGCGACCTTTGCGGCAGCCTCCTTCGCTTCGCGGTCTTGGATGTCCACTTGCTCGTTCACGCGAGTTCCTTTTCCTGCGCCAGTTGCACGAGGCTGATGCCAGCCAGCGCGCTGCGCAGCGTTTCGTTCACCAAGGGCCAATGCGGCCGCACCCGGCAATCGTGATCGACCGAGCAATCATTGCCCTCGATACACGCGGTGAGCGCAATGGGTCCCTCGACCGCCTCGACAATATCCGCCAGCGTGATCGCCGCCGCCGGGCGCGCCAGCTGCAAGCCGCCGCCCGCCCCGCGCACCGAACGCAGGAGGCCTGCGCCGACCAGCTTGCTCACCAGCTTCTGCACCGTGGGCGCAGGAAGGCCGGTCTGGGCCGCAAGTTCGGACGCGCTGACCCTGCCCCCGCCGCAATGGCGAGCTGCCTGGCTCATCGTGACGACAGCGTAATCTGCAAGGTTCGAAAGGCGCATGGCGTTAAATCGGACGATTTCGTTCCGATTAGCCAGCTATGAGCGGGGCGCGCCGATTTCAACGGAAAACCGCCAGTTGCGAGTCGTTAGCAAAAGGCGTCAGTCGGATTTGCGCCCCAGCATTTCGTCCTGGTTGCCGCCAAACAGGTCGACCGAGCCATACCCAGCTTCGCCAAGCGTTTCTTTCACCACCGACTGTTCCTTCGGCCGCAGACGGCGCGGGGTGCGGCCGGTGAACTGGCGGATTTCCTTGATCATGTGCGCCTGGTCGTAAAACGCCTCGCGGATTTCCGCCTCCAGCGTGGGCGAGAGGTCCGGCATGGCGAGCAGGGTCGCAGCGCGAATCGCACGGTAGCGACGGATCAGACGCACCGGCGGCTGACCGAAGAACCGCGTGACGAGTCGCTGCACCTGCCGTTCGGAATAGGGGAGCTTGTCGTAAAGCGTCGCCACCTCCGGCTTGAAGGAGGAGGACAGCCATTCGAGGGTCCGGTCGATCACCTGTTGGTGGCGTTCGGAGAGCGGAGCGATCTCGTCTGCGACGATCCGGGCAAGTTCGTCGAGCGCGCCCTTTTCGTCCACCGCACCCGAATGGATACGGGCGAGCAGCGCGTCCACGCGGTCCCCCACAGTGTCGCCCAGAACTTCGCGAACCGTCAGATAGGTGTCGCGATTGCTATCGACGGGAAGCTGCGTCAGCGCGGCCCAGCCGCGGAAGTTGAGCGAGACGCCCAGCATCACCGTATGCGGTTCGAGTTCGAAGCGGTGCGCCTGGGTCAGCGGGCACTGGAAGAAGGCGTCGCTCGATCGGGCGATCTCGCCTGAAGCAAAGCGCATCGTGCCGCCCCCGCGAAGGGTGAGCACCATCTGGCCCGAATAAGCGGGCATTGTGTCTTCCACCAGCGCGCTGCCGGCGCGAAGGACATAAAGCGAGTTTAGATAGGGCGCGATCTCTTGCGGCGCCTCCACCCACTCGAATGCATATGGTTCTGTTCCGATAGCCCCTGCGGCCATGAAGTGCGCGCCCCCGCGAATGAATACCTACGATCCGGTCGGGTAGCCACCACCTCGCGCCTGTTCCCAGCAAGCGCTTGGCGTTCGGTTTGCGACCCGGCCCGAATCACTCCAAGCACGCGCCGCGCGTCCAGTAAATGTATATTTACGACATCAATCGCCAAGTATCGGAACTCGCGACAAAAAAAGGGCGGCCCGCAAAGAGCCGCCCCCTATAGGTGAGAACTCGTTGCATTTCTGCCTCGAGCCCTTCGGGTCGCAAAAAGAGTGATAATCGAGAATCACTTTTTTCGATTGTATGCACGCGACATCGGGTAACCTTAGGGGCAACTTTGTCGGATATTTACAAAGCTGTGCCAGAGCGAGATTCGGCGCGAGGTCACCCCGGATGCTCGACACGGGCGCGGGGCTCGGCCATAGGCGCGCGCCATGCTGTTCGATCTTGCCCGCCCCGCCCTCTTCGCCCTCGACCCCGAACGCGCCCACAAGCTGACGCTGGCGGCGCTGAAGACGGCACCGCTCGGCAAGCCCGCAAAGCCCGGCGCTTTAGCGACCGAAGTCTCAGGAATCGCCTTCCCCAATCCGCTGGGCATGGCGGCGGGCTTCGACAAGGATGGCGAGGTCCCCGACAAGCTGCTGGCGCTGGGCTTCGGCTTTGCCGAGGTCGGCTCGATCACGCCGCGCCCGCAGGCAGGCAATCCCAAGCCGCGCCTGTTCCGGCTGGTCGAGGACCGCGCGGTGATCAACCGGATGGGCTTCAACAACGGCGGCTCGGCGATCGCGGCGGAGCGACTCGCGGCGCGGCAGGGCCGCCCGGGCGTGCTCGGCATCAACATCGGCGCCAACAAGGACAGCGAGGACCGGATTGCCGACTACGCCACGATGACGCGCATCATGGCCCCGCTCGCGACCTATCTCGCGGTCAATATCTCCAGCCCCAATACGCCGGGCCTGCGCGCGCTGCAGGACGAAAGCGCGCTGACCGGCCTGCTCGACGCCGTGTTCGAGGCGCGCGGCGAAGACGGACCGCCGGTTTTCCTCAAGGTCGCCCCCGATCTCGAACCCGCCGATATCGACGCGATCGCCCGGATTGCCGCGGACAAGAAACTTGGCGCGCTCATCGTGTCGAACACAACTATCTCGCGCCCGAAACTGCGGTCGCACCATGCGGGCGAAGCGGGCGGGCTTTCGGGGGCGCCCTTGCGCGACCTGGCCCTCCAGCGGATCCGCGACTTCCGCAAGGCGACCGGCGGGTCGATCTCTCTCGTCGGCGTCGGCGGGATCGCCAGCGCGGAAGACGCTTGGGCGCGGATCAAGGCGGGCGCGAGCCTCGTCCAGCTGTACAGCGCGATGGTCTATGAAGGCCCCGGGCTCCCAAACCGGATCACGCGCGGCCTGACCACGCTGATGCGGCGCGAAGGCTTCGCTTCGATTGCCCAAGCGGTCGGAACCGAATAGCGATGGCGGCCATGCTTCGCGCCCTGCCCCTCTCGCTCGTCGCCTTCACCCTCTCGGGCTGCATTACCTACACGCAAGCGGACACGGCCGAGCCGCGAACCGAAGCGCCCGCCTTCACCGGTGCTGTCAGCGCCGCCGACCCGCGCGCGCAGGCCGCAGGCGAGGAAATCCTCGCACGCGGCGGCAGCGCGACCGATGCCGCGATCGCAGTGATGCTGGCGCTAACGGTGGTCGAGCCGCAAAGCTCGGGGATCGGCGGCGGCGGGTTCCTGGTGCGAGGCGAAGCGGGTGGCTCGGTCACCACCTTCGACGGCCGCGAGACCGCCCCTTCAGGCGCGACGCCCGACTGGTTCCTGAGCGAGACGGGCGAGTTGCCCCCCTTTATCGATTCTGTCCGCAGCGGGCTGAGCGTGGGCGTGCCCGGAAATATCGCTCTCGCCGCCAAGGCCCATGCCGCGCACGGACGGCTCGACTGGGCCACGCTGTTCGAACCGGCGATCCGGCTCGCGCGCGAAGGCTTCCGCATCAATCCGCGCCTCAACACTTCGCTCGAAAGCGCGAAGAACCGCGCAGCCTTCAGCGCGGAAGGCCGTGCGCTCTTCTTCGATGCCGAAGGCGCGGCGCTTCCGGTCGGCACGCTGGTGCGCAACGAAGCGCTTGCAAAGACCTTCGAGGCGCTGGCCGCGCGTGGACCCGAGGCCTTCTATGCCGGCGAGATCGCGCAGGCGCTCGCCACCACCATCGCCGCCGACACGCCGCGCGACGGCGCCATGACCTATGCCGACATCGCCTCCTACGAAGCGAAGGAGCGCGACGCGGTCTGCACGCCCTATCGCGAGTATCGCATCTGTTCGATGGGGCCGCCGACCTCGGGCGGGGTCGCGGTCCAGCAGATCCTCGGCCAGCTCGAACGCTTCGACCTCGCGGCGCTGGGCGCAGACAATCCGGTCACCTGGCACCTGTTCCTCGAGGCGCAGCGCCTCGCCTATGCCGACCGCGAGATCTATCTCGCCGACAGCGATTTCGTCTCCGTGCCTGTCGCAGGCTTGCTCGAGCCGACCTATTTGGCCGAACGCAGCGCGCTGATCTCGCCCGACCGTTCGCTCGCCGATCCGCAGGCCGGAAAGCCACGCGGCGCGCCACTGGCGCTGGCCGATGGCGACGAGTCGGTGGAGCACGGCACATCGCATTTCGCCGTCATCGATAGCGCGCGCACCATGGTCAGCTACACCTCCACCGTGGAAGGCCCTTTCGGCTCGGGACTGATGGTGGCCGGCTTCTACCTCAACAACGAACTCACCGATTTCAGTCGGTCGCCGCAGGTCGACGGGCGGCTGGTGGCGAACCGCGTGGAGGGGGGCAAACGCCCGCGCAGCTCCATGTCGCCGACCGTGGTCTACGATCCCGAAGGCCAGCCCTTCATGGTCGTGGGTGCAGCAGGAGGCAGCACCATCCCCGTGACCACGGCGCGCGCCATAATCGGCGCCATCGACTTCGGCCTGTCCGCAGAAGGTTCGCTCGGCCTGCCCTTCACCATGGCCTTTGGCAGCCGCGTACTGCTGGAGGAAGGAACTTGGCTCGAAACCTCCGCCGAGGCCTTCCGCGCCTTGGGCCATGAGGACCTGATCATCCGCGCGGCCCCGATCAAGGGCGGGGCGCTGCTGCATGGGGCAGGCGAATGGCAGAGCGCGCGCGACCCGCGCCTCGTGGGACAACTCGAACTCCCCTGACAAGAGCGCGGCTCCACTTGCGGTAGCGACAACGGGAGCTTAAGCCCCTGCGTTTCGTTGGTCGCACAACAAAAGAATAGAACAGAACTTTCGCGAGGAGCCTGCCTGTGCTGTCGGATATCGATTCCGCCAATAATCTGGTCGAACTTTTCCTGAAACGCGCCGATGAGCGCCCCGACCGGGCCTTCCTCGGAGCAAAACGCGACGGCGAATGGCAGACGATCACATGGGGCGAGGCGGCCGACCGCGTATGCCTGCTCTCCGAAGCCCTTCTCGGCCTCGGCCTCAAACCCGGCGACCGCGTGTGCCTTGTGTCGGAAAACCGCCCCGAATGGTGCATCGCCGACCTCGCGATCATGGCCGCCGGCTGCATTACGGTTCCGGCCTATGTCACCAACACCGAGCGGGACCACGTTCATATCCTCGACAATTCGGGTGCCAGGGCGGTGATCGTCTCGACCGAAAAGCTGCTCGGGCCGCTGCACGGCGCGCTTCAGGCAACCGGCATTGCCGACCATGTGATCGGCATCGAGGACCTTCACCGTCAGCAATCGGGCAGCTTCGGATACCATCAGTGGGACGCGCTGGTCGACGGCGACGCCGCGGCGGCGCGCAAGGCGGTCGAGGAACGGATCGCCCATATCGGTCGCGGCGACACCGCCTGCATCATCTACACCAGCGGCACGGGCGGCGCGCCGCGCGGCGTGATGCAGCACCACGGGGCCATCCTGTGCAATATCGCCGGCGCCGCCGAGATCCTGGCGGAAGATTTCGGCATCGACGAGGAGGAGCGTTTCCTCTCCTTCCTGCCGGCCAGCCACGCCTATGAGCACACGGGCGGGCAATATCTGCCCATCTCGATCGGCGCGCAGATCTATTATTCCGAAGGTCTCGAAAAGCTCGCCAGCAATATCGAGGAAACCCGGCCGACGATCATGGTCGTCGTTCCGCGCCTTTTCGAGGTGCTGCGCACGCGGATCATGAAACAGGTCCAGAAGCAGGGTGGTCTGGCCGAAAAGCTCATGAACACCGCACTGGAAGTCGGCGAACGCCGCGCCGAGGGCAAGAAGCAGTTTGGCGACGGGCTCAAGGACGCGGTGGTCGGAAAGCTGCTCAAGCCCAAGATCCGCCAGCGCTTCGGCGGCCGGATCAAGGCGATGGTGTCGGGCGGCGCGCCGCTCAACCCCGAGGTCGGCATCTTTTTCGAGAGCATGGGTCTCACCATGCTTCAGGGCTACGGCCAGACCGAGGCGGGCCCCGTGGTCGCCTGCAACCGCCCCAAGGCGGGCATCGCGATGCACTCGGTCGGCCCAGCCATGCGCGGGGTCGAGGTCAAGATTGCCGAGGATGGCGAAATCCTCTGCCGCGGCGAGTTGGTGATGCACGGTTACTGGCAAAACGAGGCCGAAACCGACCGCACGATCAAAGACGGCTGGCTCCACACCGGCGATATCGGCCATCTCGACGAGAAGGACCGTATCGTCATCACCGACCGCAAGAAGGACATGATCGTCAACGACAAGGGCGACAACATCGCCCCGCAGAAGGTCGAGGGCATGCTGACGCTGCAGCCCGAGATCGGTCAGGCAATGGTGGCGGGCGACAAGCGTCCCTATATCGTCGGCCTGATCGTGCCCGACGCGGAATGGGCGCTCGACTGGGCCAAAGCGAACGGCAAGAAATTCGACTTGAAAACGCTGCAGGACGATCCCGAATTCCGCAGTGCGGTCCGCAAGGCGGTCGATCGGGTGAACAAGGACCTCTCGGTGATCGAAAAGGTCCGCCAGTTCACCTTCGCGGACGAGGGCTTCACCATCGAGAACGAGGAAATGACGCCCTCGATGAAAATCCGCCGCCACAAGATCAAGGACCGCTACGGCGACCGGCTGGATGGGCTCTACCGCAGCTAACCATGCGTGAAATAGCGATAATCCTCACCAGCACCTTGCTGCTGGGCGGCTGCACCACGCGCCAGCATATCAGCGAAGCGCTGCCCTCCGCGCTGGAAGCGGGCTGGGAGGGCAGCCGCGTTTGCACGCTCCAGCACCAGACCGAAACGCACCGGGTCCTGCGCTGCACCTTCCCGCCGGGCGTGGGCCACGAACGACATTATCACCCGCCGCATTACGGCTATGCGCTGAGCGGCGGCACGATGCAGCTTACCAGTGAGAGCGGCACGCGCACCGCAACGCTGGCGACGGGCTCAGATTATTCGAGTGACGGGGTGCAGTGGCACGAAGTGGTCAACGTGGGCGAGGCCACGGTGACCTATCTGATCGTGGAAGAACTCTAGCAACGAATTGCACCAAGCCGCGACTTAACAATTACCCCATTTGTCGTGGTGTTGCGCCACCTTGCGGCAAAGATCCACAAACTGTTGATGATCCAATGCACCCTTCGCGTGATTTACAGATCCCGCGCAGATGCGATAATTCAACCGGTCGATGCCGTGGTAGTGATCTATCGAAGGATAGCGACCGACGATCCGGTGATTGCGCTGACCGCGGCCCTTTGGCTTTTCATGATTCAGGCGGTTCCACTCTAGTTCTTCTCCGGTGTAGCAATCCAATCCATTGCTCTTGAGCACTGCTTTGTGGATCGCTTCGCGATATTCTTCGATAGGTCGGCGTGCTGCCTTGGTATCGCGAGCGCGGCAATTCCTCGCTTGCTGTTCAAGCCATTGGCAATAGCGCTGACAACCAATTCCCTTCTTTCGGACGGAGTCCGGCACATGGCGAGGTGACACGCACGAGTTATCACATGGCTTAGCTGGCGCACTCACAACGATGCTAGAGCAATACCGACTAAGCAGCCACTTCCTCGATGAATTCCGGGAAGAAGCTCGGCGCGCGGTCGGACCAGCCAGGGGCGGTCGCGGCGGCTTCGCTCAGGCTTTGGAGGAGCATCTTGCGGCGTTCCGGGCGAATCTGCGGCAGCGCGGCGGCGGCGCAGAAGGCGCTGGGCAGCCAGGGGCGTGCCTCAGGGCCGAGCAGGCGTTCGTAAAGGAAGCGGAAGGCCGAGAAGCACTCGATGCGCTCCTGCGCGAGATCGAAGGCGGCCACGCGGGTGATCTTGCCGATGAAGCCCTCGATCGCGTCGAAGCCGGATTCGTGCGGGATCGCGCCGCGCAGCGCCTTCAATTCCTGATAGGCAACATACTGGCTGCGGATTGCGGCGGTCTCGCCCTGCGTGCGCCCCCAGATGCGGAACGCGTCGCAGCGGCTGAGGCCGATATCGAGGCTGCGCCGGATGTAACGCTGCTCGGCCGCGGTGAAGCTGGCGAACTCGCGCATTTCGGCAATGGTCAGCGATGCGGCATTGGTCACGGCCATGATTCGATTCCCTTCGTCGAATCACAGTCTCCGCCAAGATGGTTAATTTTTGATGGTGGGCGGTTTTTTCGGCCCTCAAACGCTGGGCGCGACGCATCCGCGTCGCTTGGCTTCCTCGCATAGGCTCGGGCGGCCGGTCGGCCTTGCGGGCCTGCGGCCCGATTATATCAGCCCTGCCAGCGGGCTCGACGGGTCGGCATATTTGCGCCGCCCCATGCGGCCAGCGAGATAGGCGTCGCGGCCGGCCTCGACGGCCAGCTTCATCGCGCGCGCCATGCGGATCGGGTCCTTCGCTTCGGCAATGGCGGTGTTCATCAGCACGCCGTCGCAGCCGAGTTCCATCGCCACCGCCGCGTCGGAAGCCGTTCCGACGCCTGCGTCGACGAGCACGGGCACATTCGCGCCCTCGACGATCAGGCGGATCGTGACCTGGTTCTGGATGCCGAGGCCCGAACCGATCGGCGCGCCCAGAGGCATGATTGCCACTGCGCCCGCTTCTTCGAGCTGCTTCGCCGCGATCGGATCGTCGACGCAATAGACCATCGGGTGGAAGCCTTCCTTGGCCAGCACCTCGGTCGCCTTCAGCGTCTCGCGCATGTCGGGATAGAGCGTTTTCGCCTCGCCGAGCACTTCGAGTTTCACCAGGTCCCAACCGCCCGCCTCGCGCGCGAGGCGCAGGGTGCGGATCGCGTCGTCGGCGGTGAAGCAGCCGGCGGTGTTGGGGAGGTAGGTGGTTTGCTTGGGATCGATGTAATCGGTCAGCATCGGCGCCTTGGGATCGCTGACATTGACCCGGCGCACCGCAACGGTGACGATTTCCGCCCCGCTTGCCTCGAGCGCGGCAGCGTTCTGCTGGAAATCCTTGTACTTGCCGGTGCCGACGATGAGGCGGCTCTTGAAGGTGCGACCCGCCACGCTCCACGTGTCGTCGTCCTGCCCGCCGCCCACGAAATGCACGATCTCCAGCGTATCGCCTTCGCCAAGCGCGTGCGTGTCGAGCTCGCTGCGCGGCGCAATCGTGCCGTTGTGCTCGACCGCCACCTTCGCAGGATCGAGTTCGAGCTCGCGAACGAGCTGGGCAATGGTGGTGGCGGCGGTGCGGCGGCTTTCGCCGTTGACGGTCAGGGCAATCATAGCCCCCGCCACTTAGTCCCCGCAGCGCTCCTTGCAAGCGGTGGAGTGGCAATGGCGCATATTGAGGATGTGGCCGAGCGAGACCAGCGCAACGCCAATGATCGTCAGCACCGCTTCCTTGTAGCCATGCGGCACGGCCAAAGCGGCTCCCATGAAGGTAAGCCCGGTCATGGCGATGACGAAGGGCATGGCCATCCGGTGGCGCAGAGCGCCCCAGCCGATGGCGACGGCGGCTACGAGCGTTGCAATCACCAGACCCCAGCGATGGATTTCCGGCGCGAGAAAGAACTCGCCGCCGATGCCGAGGCCCGACACCAGCACGATGCTGGCGAGGCAATGCAGCGCGCACAAGCCGGAAAGGCCAATGCCGATGCGGTCCAGCCGCTCCCGAATCGGATTGATGGCGCGTTGCAACATGTCACGTTAGATATGTGATAGTATCACCTGTTACAAGAGCGGGTTGCAAAAAAGAACGCAGTTCGTCGCTTGCCGTGCGCGCTACGCCGATTGAGCCATTTGCACTTGCGAAAACGCGCGCGCGCGGCAAACACCTGCGGCCCATGACCGAGAGTGTTTCCCGCGCCCGCCCGAACCTGCTGGCCAATTGGCTTTTCGCCGTCGCCGCGCTTGTCGTGATCATCGTGACGGTGGGCGGCATTACGCGCCTTACCGAAAGCGGCTTGTCGATTACCGAATGGAAGCCGCTGCTGGGTGCGCTGCCGCCGATGAGCGAGGCCGACTGGCAGGCCGAATTCGGGCTCTACAAGCAGATTCCCGAATACACGCAGATCAACGGTCCGGCGGGGATGGATCTGGAAGCGTTCAAGTCGATCTATTGGTGGGAATGGATCCATCGCCAGCTCGGCCGCCTGATCGGGCTCGCGCTGGCGGTGCCGCTGGCGATCTTTGCGGTGCGCAGGATCATTCCGCAGGGCTATTTCTGGCGGCTCTTCGCGCTGGTGGCGCTGGTCGGCCTGCAGGGCAGCTTCGGTTGGTGGATGGTCGCCTCAGGCCTCGAGACGCGTACCGATGTCAGCCATTTCCGCCTCGCGATCCACCTCTGCACCGCGCTCATCCTGCTCGGCGGCCTCATCTGGACCGCGCTGGACCTCAAGGCGCTGGCAAAGGGCGACACCACGCCGGCGCGCCTGCGCCCGGTGGCGACGTGGACCGGGATCATCCTCTTTGTGCAATTGCTGCTCGGAGCCTGGGTGGCGGGTCTCAACGCCGGGCTTGCCTCGGACAGCTGGCCGCTGATGCAGGGCCGCTTCCTGCCCGAATTCGACAGCTCGCGGGGGCTGTTCTGGGCGCTCACCCACGACCCCTTCCTCATTCATTGGATGCATCGCTGGTGGGCTTGGGTAGCGGTCACAGCGCTCGTCCTCATGGCGCGCAAGGTGAAGCCGGTGAACCGCAAGGCGTCGCTCGCCATCCATGCGGCGTTCGGGACCCAGATCCTGCTCGGCATCGCGACCGTGATGAGCGGCGTCGAATTCCATCTTGCAGTGCTGCACCAGCTGGTCGGGGCCTTACTGGTCGCCGCTTACGCCTGGGGCGCGCACGCCCTCGGACGGAGCGAATGACGGCGCTGATCTATTGCCCCTTCCCCGACGGGGAGAGCGCAGAGTCGGTGGGCGCAACCCTGCTCGACGAAGGCCTGATCGGCTGCATCAACATCGGGGCGGGCATAGTTTCGCTCTTCAGCTGGGACGGCGAGCGAGGCTCGGGCGAAGAGACACCCGCCCTGATCAAGACCGACGCGCGACTGCTCGAGCGGGCCATGGCGCGGCTTGAGGCCTTGCACCCGTACGATACCCCGGCAATAGTCGGATGGCCCTGCCAGGCCAGCAAGGGTACGCAAGAATGGCTTGGGGGTCTCGAGGGGGAACCGGAGTGACATATACGACTCGCAGGGCCGCGCTCCAGGCGCTGGCCTGGTGCAGCGCCAGCCTCGGCTTCGGACTGCCGACAGTGACGGCGGCACGAGCTGCGGTGGCTTTTCCGAAAGGCCCTGTGCGCCTGCGCCGCGAACTCGTCCGCGGCCTGGGGGATGGCGCGGCGATCGTGGTGACGCGCGACTGGGAATGCCGCTTCATCCTCACTGCGAGAGGCGCGCGCGTCGAAGGCAGGCAGGTGGCCGTAGACGTTGAAGCTCCCGCGCCGCTTGCCGCCCTCGCCGAGATCGAGCGCAAGCGCGAGGTGACCGGCCTCTTTCCGCTCGAGATCGATACGCGCGGCCTCATCGTCGATTGGCCGGAAGTCTCGGGAGACATTGCGCAAGCCGTCCGGCAAGCGGCCATCGCGATGGACCGCAAGGCCGCCGAGCAGGACGCGGGCGCCGATGCAAAGCGATACCTCGCTGAGATCGGCAAGACCGCAGCCACGCTGGTCAGCCAGGTTCCGCGCGACCTGTTTTTCCCGCAAACAGGGGAGCTGTACGAACAGCGCGACCTTCCGCTCGCAGGCGGCGTGAAGGGCAGCTACGAGGTGACCATGCTCGCCAGCACCAAGCCGGGCCGCGCGCTGCTCGACCATAGCGAGCGCCGGATCGTCACGCGGGTAGGGGACAGCAGCCGGGTTTCGCGCGAGAGCTGGACCATCCTCTGACGGTTGGGTATTATTTTACCCCACCCGAGACCCGCAGAAACGCTTGACGAATCGCGCCTGCACCTCCATTTGGCGCTCGCTTAGCGGTTCCGGCGACGGGGCCGCGCAATCGTTTGGCGCCAACAGCACGGCGCTCTAACTCGAGCAAACGGACATTCAGCCATGAAGGCTCTCACCAAGGTGACCCAGTCGGCCAAGCCGGCAGAGGTCGAAAAGGACTGGCACATCATCGACGCCGAGAATCTCGTCGTCGGCCGTGTTGCCGTCATCATCGCCAACATCCTGCGCGGCAAGCACAAGCCGAGCTACACCCCGCATGTCGATTGCGGCGATCACGTCATCGTCATCAACGCCGACAAGGTGAAGTTCACCGGCAAGAAGATGGACGACAAGATCTATTACAAGCACACCGGCCACCCGGGCGGCATCAAGGAAACCACCCCGAGCAAGGTTCTCGGCGGCCGTTTCCCCGAGCGCGTCCTCGAAAAGGCCGTGCAGCGCATGATCCCGCGTGGCCCCCTCGGCCGTGCGCAGATGAAGGCGCTCCACCTCTACAACGGCACCGAGCATCCGCATGAGGGCCAGAAGCCCAAGACGCTCGACGTCGCTTCGATGAACCGCAAGAACAAGGCTGTTGCATAATGGCTGACGAAACCAAGAACGACACCGTCTCGGATCTCGCCGATCTGAAGGACATCGCTTCCGACGCACCGCAGGCTGACGGCGCGGACATCGCCGCCAAGGCCGACGTTCCGCTGCGCGAGCAGGAACTCGACGCCCAGGGCCGTGCCTATGCGACCGGTCGCCGCAAGGACGCCACCGCGCGCGTATGGCTCGTTCCGGGCAGCGGCAAGATCACCATCAACGGCAAGGACCAGGAAGTTTACTTCGCCCGTCCGACCCTGCGCCTCGTGATCGACCAGCCGTTCGCCATCACCGAACGCCAAGGCCAGTACGACGTGGTCGCCACCGTCAAGGGCGGCGGTCTCTCGGGTCAGGCCGGTGCGGTCAAGCACGGCATCTCGCAGGCTCTCGCCAAGTACGAGCCGGCCCTGCGTTCGACGGTCAAGGCCGCCGGCTTCCTCACCCGCGACAGCCGCGTGGTCGAGCGTAAGAAGTATGGCCGCGCCAAGGCCCGTCGCAGCTTCCAGTTCAGCAAGCGCTAAGCGCTTCGAACCCGGAGCTTGCCGGATACGAAAAGGGCGGTCCCTCGCGGGGCCGCCCTTTTTCTTTTGCTGCTTTCGAAACCGCTCAGCGCTGAAGCATCAAAATGCCCCAGGCCAGCCCGGTGCCGAAGATGAACACCGGCCAAGACCACCACAACTCGTATTGGTAGATTTCCGCGCGGTAGATCATCAGCTGGCCGCCGCGCGACCCCTGACTGCCGATGATAAGTGCGATCGCGAAGGAGAGGATGAAGCCGAGCGGCACGGCCTTGATGAGTTCCATTGCGCCTACCCCGATTGAGGCCTGCCACAATCTCCGCACAATGGTTTAGATTCGCCGAGCGGGTCTGGTTAATGCACCGGCGGGTCGACGCGCGGGATTTGCCGCACGGGGGCGACTGCCTCGCCCGGCTCGCGGGGAGGCAGGGCGTTCTCCGGCACGTCGTCGATCTGCATGTCGCGCGTCTCGACGTGTTCGAGATTGCGGACACAGACGCTTAGCTTAGCACCATCCCATTCGATTTCGTTGAAACTGGGCGGGGTCGAGCGGGTGCGTTTCGACAGCGTACCGGCCCCGATCATCCGAACAGGACCTTCCTCGGTGGATTCCATGATATCGAAGGCGTCGTGGACATGGCCCGACAGGACCGCCTCGACCGAACGCTTCGCCAAGGCGCGCAAAGCCTTGTCGCCATTCTTGGTGAGCGCGGTGCCCTGTGTGCCGACCTCACGCAGCGGATGATGCACGGCCACTAGCGCGCGCGTGCCTTCGGGCAGGGCGTCGATGGCGGCGAGGCATTTCTCCAGCGCATCGTCGGTCACCCAGCCCTTCGACCAGTTGAGCCGCGGCTGTGCGCGTACTGCGGTCTTCAGCGGGACGATGGTGAGGCAGCCGAGATCGAGTTCTTTCTCCACCTTCTCGGCCATTCCGCGGAACCGCTTGTACGGCGCGAAGAAGCGTTCGATCGGGTTGAAATAGGGCATGTCGTGATTGCCCACTTCGACCGTGACCGGGGCTTCGAGCGAGTTGATCCAGTGCGTCGCCGCTTCAAATTCGCGATGGCGTGCGCGCATGGTGAGATCGCCGGTGATGGCCACCGCATCGGGCTGCCTCTCGGCGATTTCCTGCTTCACCCAGTCAAGCGCGCGATTGTTCTCGAGCCCGAAGTGAATGTCCGAAAGGTGGAAAATGCGCCGTGCGTCAGAAGCCATAATGCGTCGCTAGCAGATCGACCTCGCAAGGGGCCACCGTGAACTTCGCGCGCGAAGACAGGGTGGCCGGCTCCCCGTCGATCAGCACATGGAGCGGGCTGCCGTCGCAGGTCTCAAGCTCCAGCTCGTCGACCAGGCCGAGACGCGTATGCGGACCTTCACGGAAGTTGCGGCGAAGCAGCGCCCAGCTTTGCTGGAGGAATTCGCCCGCCCCCTCGGCATGGAACGCGTCAAGCTGGATACCGCGGTGACTGGGCGTGAACTCGATCAGCGGATAGCCTTCCTGCTTGCCGATCTGAGGCTGAACGCAGCGGACCATGGCGCCGCCGGTGGTCTCCGAGAGAGCCTCTCCCGCGCCCTCGGCAATGGCGGGGATGTCGAAATCGCGCATCGCCTCGCGCACGCTCGCCCAGGACGTGCCGGGTCCGGCGAGCAGCCCGGCGAGCGCGTCTCCCTCCTCACAGCGCGCCATCAGGGGGCGCACGGCACGCGAAGCACCGCTGGCGATCCGTTCGATGATGGTTTCAAGCTCGGCTTCGGGACCGTGCAGGCGCTTGGAAAGCAGGTTCATTGTCCCGCCCGGCAGGACAATGATTTCGCCGGCCCAGCCCGAAAGGCTCGTAATCGCCGCGTTGAGCGTTCCGTCGCCGGTAAAAATCGCGAGGCGACCCACCCCTGCCGAATCCAGATCAGCGATGGTCGGCAGGTCTTCGTCCGGGAATCCGATCTGGTGCGCTATCGAGAACCCCTTCTGCCGGCAGTGGGTCTGGAGCGCCTCGACGGCTGCGTCGCTGTTGCTGCCCGACCGGGAATTGGTGAGCAGCCATATGGGTTTATCGCCGGACATGCTGCAAAAGCGCGCGCTTGGCGGTGTAGTTCCCGCGAGGCTCAGATGCGGCCGGAAAGGATCAGCCAGCCGGTGGCGAAATTGAACAGGCTGTAGATGGCATAGGCGATCGCCATGCCCGCCCATCCGTTCGCCGTCAGCAGCATGGCCGCCAGCAGCAGCACGAATTCGAAGCCGAGCGAGAACCGCCCGCCGCCCGACCGGTAGAAGGAAGGGAGAGCATCGAGCATGGGGTGGCCGCTCTCCAGCACCGCCTTGTGCACGGCGAAATTGCCAACACCGAGCAGGAACAGGAGGATAAGCAGCATGGCGAAAGGATAGCTGTGCCGTTCGCCGATTGCCAATTGCCTTTCGTCGGAGCTTTTCACGCCCCCATCCAAATCGCCTCTGCGTCCATCGATCAGTGCGTGCAACTACAGTTGTAGCTGGGTAATACAACTCCTGCGACGGGCCCTTCCCCAGTCCCCCAGAACTCCCCGGGCCCGTCGCATTAGAGGAGAAACCGCATGAAAATGCTTATCGCCGCCGCAGCTCTCGGAGCCATCGCAGCCCCCGCGATTGCCGAGAACGTCCAGTTCGAAGTCGATTACCGCGACATCAACCTTGCCAGCCCTGAAGGTCAGCAGTTGCTCGATAACCGTATCGACAAGGCTGCTCGCAAGGCGTGTGGCTACGACAAGGTCCCTGTGGGATCGCGGCTTCCGTCGCGCGATGCGAAGGCCTGTTACGAAGAATTGCGCGCCAAGGCGCAAAAGCAGTTCGCGGTGATTATCGACCGCGAAACCAAAGGCGGTTGAGCTAACGCTCAGCCAGCCAGGCGCCCCGGCCGGACTGCAGTCCCCCGGCCGGGGCGTTTTCTTTTGCGCTCACGCTTTTCCGCGACCGGCCATCGCCTTGACCTTGGGCAGGTAGGTTCGCCCGATGCGCAGCGCTTCCCCATCCTCCATCTCCGCCGACCATACGCCGAGGCCGTCGTGTCTCAGGCCCTTGATGCGATCCTTGCGCAGGATGGTGGAGCGATGAATTCGGATGAATTTGGCGGGATCGAGCCGCTTTTCAAGACCTGCAATCGTCTGCAGCAGCAGGTAACTGCGGTCCTCGACATGGAGCCGCACATAGTCGCGCTCGGCGTCGATACGGGAAACCTCTTCCGTGTCGATGCGGATTAGCTCGCTGCGGTGCGGGATCCACAACTCCTCCAGCCAATTGCTGGCTGCACTGCCGGTTGCACCCCGACGCTCCAGGGCGCGCTGGATGGCGCGTGCTAGACGTTCGGGTTTGACGGGCTTGAGAACATAATCGACCGCGTCGAGATCGAAGGCTTCGACCGCGTAATTGTCATGCGCGGTGACGAAGACGACGGCTGGCCGCTCGGCGTTCTTCACGAGCGCCTTGGCAACCGACAAACCATCGACTTCGGGCATAGTCATGTCGAGAAGGATGAGGTCCGGCCCGAGCGCTTCGATCAGCCGCAGCGCCTGCGCGCCGTCGCTCGCCGTGCCCACCACGTTGAGATCGTCCATCTTGGCGCAGATGACCTGCATGCGTTCGACGGCCAACGGTTCGTCGTCAACGATCAGCGTGCGCAGCTTCGAGGTGGTTTCGTCAGCCATGTCTCACCATCGGTAGCCTGAGTTCGGTTTCGTATCCGCCCATCATCGGGCCGGAGGTAATGCTGGCCTCGCGCCCGAAGCGGGCTTCGAGCCGGTCGCGGACATTGGCAAGGCCGATGCCGAACCCACCGGTGTGTCCGGAGGGGAGCCCCGGCCCGTCGTCGCTGACGCGCAGCACCAGCCGTCCGTATTCCTCGCGCGCCACGATGCTGATCGTGACTGGACGGTTGCTCGCAGAGACGCCGTATTTGACCGAGTTCTCGACCAGCGGCTGGAGGATCATGCCCGGCACCTTCAGCTGTCCGAGTTCGCGCGGCAGGTCGACGTGGACCTTGAGGCGTTCGGGGAAGCGGACCGCTTCAATTTCGAGATAGTGTTCTTGCAGGTCGATTTCGTCGTCGAGGCTCACATCGCCGGTCGAGTCGTCGGCGAGCGAATGGCGGTAGAAGCGCGAGATGGACTGGATCATCTGCTCGGCGCGCTCTTCCTTGCCGGTCATTACCAGCGCGGACAGCGAGTTGAGTGTGTTGAAAAGGAAATGCGGGTTCACCTGGTAGCGCAAGCTGCGCAGCTCCGCCGCCTTGGCCGCGCTGCGAAAGCGTTCGCCGCGTCGCTCGGCCGCACGCGCGCGGGCGCCTGCCACGATGGCAAGGTAGAGCGCTGCCCAGGCGAGAAGGAGGAAATAGCGGCTGAGCGCGAGGTCGGTCAGGCGGCGCCAGTAATCCGCTGCGGTCGGGGCCGGTTCGATGACGATCGAGGCGGCGGCAGGAGCGCCTTCGCTCTCGCCCCCAGCCGCATCGGTGCCGGTCGCCTCGCCGGGAATATCCAGCAACAGATTGCCCGATTCGTCGCGGCGAATGTTGAGGCCGCGCTGCTCGCCGATCTTCTGGCGGACCTGGTCTTCGATCGGGGCGAAGACCATGGTGTTGATCTGGGCAATGGCCAGCGAGGCCGGGATGGCCGCGACGATCGCCACGCCGACCTTCAGCGCAAGGCTACGTTCGTCGAAAAAGCGCAGGAAGAGCCACAGCAGGACGGTGACGCCGCAACCGGCGAGGCTCACAATAACCCGGCGCCAAAGGAGTTCGTCCTGCAATTCGAGGCCGACCACGGCACCGCGCGCGGTGATCAGCAGGAAATAGGCCGCCCAAAGTCCAAGAATCGAAAAAAGGACGACCTTGGCCGGTACGCGCGGGTTCTCCGCATTCATCTGGGGTTCACTGTTCAAAACAGGTGTTTTTTGCCTCGCCCAGGCGCCAAAAGCCAGCGCCGCCATCGACGGCGCTGGACCGTTGGTCGAGCGGGTATGCTATTCGGCGGGTTCGACTTCGCCTTTCGCGATCTTTTCGCGCCATTTGGCGGGCGCCAGCGTGTGGACATTGTTGCCGGCCGCGTCGACTGCGACGGTCACCGGCATGTCCTGCACTTGGAATTCGTAGATTGCTTCCATGCTTAAGTCCTCGAAGGCGACCACTTTGGCCCCCTTGATCGCCCGGCTGACGAGATAGGCCGCGCCGCCCGTTGCCATGAGATAGGCAACCTTGAAGCGGCTGATCACTTCCACGGCGTCGTGCCCGCGCTCGGCCTTGCCGATCATGGCGAGCAGGCCGAGGTCGAGCATCATCTCGGTGAACTTGTCCATGCGTGTGGCGGTGGTCGGGCCGGCGGGGCCGACGACCTCGCCCATCACCGGATCCACCGGCCCGACATAGTAGATGGCGCGGCCCTTGAACTCGACCGGCAGCTCCTCGCCCTTATCGAGCATGTCGTGGATACGCTTGTGCGCCGCATCGCGCCCGGTGAGCATCTTGCCTGAGAGCAGCAGGCGGTCGCCATGCTCCCAGCTGGCGACCTCTTCGGGCGTGAGATTGTCGAGGTCGACGCGCTTGGCCGCCGCATCGGGCTGCCAGGTGACATCGGGATATTCGTCGATATTGGGCGGGTCCAGATAGGCGGGGCCCGACCCATCGAGCGTGAAATGCGCGTGGCGCGTGGCGGCGCAATTGGGGATCATCGCGACCGGCTTGCCTGCTGCATGGCAGGGCGCATCGAGGATCTTGACGTCGAGCACTGTGGAGAGGCCGCCCAGCCCCTGCGCGCCGATGCCTTGAGCGTTCACCGCGTCGAAAATGTCGATCCGCAGCTGCTCGATGTCGGTCTGGGCGCCGCGCTCTTTCAGCTGGCCCATGTCGATCGGGTCCATGAGGCTGAGCTTTGCGAGCTTCATGCAATGCTCCGCCGTGCCGCCGATGCCGATGCCGAGCATCCCCGGCGGACACCAGCCCGCGCCCATCGCGGGCAACTGCTCGACCACCCAGTCGACGATATTGTCGCTGGGATTCATCATCTTGAACTTGGACTTGTTCTCGCTGCCGCCGCCCTTGGCCGCGACGTCGACGTCGATCGTGTCGCCCGGCACCATCTCGACCGAGAGCACGCTCGGCGTGTTGTCGCGCGTGTTGCGGCGCGTGAAGGCCGGGTCGGCAAGGATCGAGGCGCGCAGCTTGTTGTCGGGATGGTTGTAGGCCTGGCGCACGCCTTCATCGACGACTTCCTGCAGGCTGCGGGTAGTGTCGAGGCGACAGTTCATGCCCCATTTGACGAAGACGTTGACGATGCCCGTATCCTGGCAGATCGGGCGATGGCCTTCCGCGCACATGCGGCTGTTGGTCAGAATCTGCGCGATCGCGTCCTTTGCCGCGGGCCCTTTTTCCGCTTCATAGGCTTTGCCCAGCGCGCGGATGTAATCCATCGGATGGTAGTAGGAGATATACTGGAGCGCGTCCTTCACGCTCTCGATAAGGTCTTCTTCCTTGATGACCACCATGTCGCTCATCGCTGCCAATTCCCATGTTGCAGATTTGCGCTCCCCGATAGGCGCGTTTGCCGCCATCGGTCAAAGCGCTTGGACACAAGAGGTCTTGCGCCTAAGGCAACCGGCGATTGGCGCGCCTCCAGACCACGGGGCTTGCCAAGCCGTGTTATCAATGTAATACAGCATTCGGATTTCTTATGCAGACGACCAAGACCCGCCCCGATTATGCCGTCGCCCGCAAGGCGATGATCGATAGCCAGCTGCGCACCAGCGGCGTCAACGAACCCTTCGTGCTCGAACGCATGGGCGCGGTGGCGCGCGAGGATTTCGTGCCCGAGGCGGCGAAGGGCACGGCCTATATGGACCGCGCGATCCGTCTCGAAGGCGGCGGTTCGCTGCCCGCGCCGCTGTTCCATGGTGCCATGCTGGCCGAAGCGCGCCCGACCGCGGAAGACACGGTCCTCGTGGTCGGCGGCGGCAGCGGCTACCTCACCGCGCTGGTCGAGCCGCTGGTTGCCTCGGTGAAGACCATTTCTGCCACCGAGGCCCTATCGGCCAAGAAGGGCGATTACTCGCTCGTGCTGGTGGACGGCGCGATCGAGCATGTTCCGGCCAGTATGGCCAAGCTGGTTGCTGAAGGCGGCCGGATCGTCACTGGCCTCGTGGAGCGCGGCGTCACCCGCCTCGCCACGGGCCGCAAGTCGGGCAAGGCGCTCGCGCTGCTGCCGCTCGCCGAAATGGGCGTGCCGCGCATGGGTGCGTTCGACAAGCCGGAGAGCTGGAGCTTCTGAGTATGATGAGGGGAGGGGTCGTGAAGAATCTGGCACTGTCGGGCAGCGTATGCGCGCTCGCGCTCGCGGCAAGTCCCGCGCAGGCGGACACGCTGCAGGAAGCGCTGACGCAGGCCTATATCAATAACCCCACACTCGAAGCGGCACGCGCCGGGCAGCGCGCCACCGACGAGAACGTCCAGATCGAACGCGCCGCCGGCCTTCCTTCCGTAGAAGGCACCGCCGCGGTGACCGAATTCATCAAGCAGCGTTCGACCAGCTTCTTCACTCCCGACCGCGCGCTGACCGCCGGGGTCGACCTCGGTGTGCCGATCTATTCGGGCGGGGCGGTCAAAAACTCGATCCGCGCCGCCAAGGAACGCGTCGAGGCCGGTCGCGCCGACCTGCGCGGCACCGAAAGCGCGATCTTCACCCGCGTTGTCGCCGCTTACATGGACGTGCTGCGTGGACAGGCGCTGGTCGCGCTGTCGGCCAACCAGGTCGATGTGCTGGGCGTCAACGTGCAGGCAACGAGCGACCGCTTCGAGATCGGCGATCTTACCCGCACCGACGTGGCGCAATCCCAGGCGCGCCTCGCGATCGCGCAGGGCGATTTGCGCAGCGCCCAGGCCAATCTGATCGCCGCGCGCGAGGATTACATCGCGCTTGTCGGCGAAGCGCCCACCGATCTCCAGGCACCCCCGCCGCTTCCGGGCCTCCCGGCGAGCGTCGAAACCGCCGTCGATATCGCGCTCGAAAGCAACCCCGACCTCATCGCCGCCCGCGAACGCGCAGCCGCGGCAGGCTACGATATCGAAGTCGCCGGTTCGAGCCGCCTGCCGCGCATCTCGGTCTTCGCGGGCTATGACTACGACAATTACCTCGGCAGCGTCGCCGACGGTCCGCTTGATCCGACCGACCCCGACAGCCCGCTTATTCCGAGCACCCAGACCGCCACTGCGGCCACTGCCGGAGTTTCGCTGCGCGTCCCGCTGTTCCAAGGCGGCCGCCCGGCTGCGCTGCAACGCCAGGCGACCGCACGCGCCACTGCCGCGCTCGAGCAGGTGATCGCCGCCGAACGCGACGTCATCGCGCAGGTCCGCGCCGCCTATTCAAGCTGGCAGGCCAGCCTCGCCATCATCGAAAGCTCGCAATCGGCGGTCGACGCCGCCGCACTCAGCCTCGAAGGCGTGCGGGCGGAAAACTCGATCGGCAACCGCACCATTCTCGACGTGCTCAACGCCGAGCAGGAGCTGCTGCAGAGCCGTGTCCAGCT
The DNA here is from genome assembly GCF_019711375.1 of Qipengyuania aurantiaca. NCBI lineage: Bacteria > Pseudomonadati > Pseudomonadota > Alphaproteobacteria > Sphingomonadales > Erythrobacteraceae > Qipengyuania > Qipengyuania aurantiaca. Next base: position 1,103,735 of record NZ_CP081295.1, on the reverse strand, counting down.
CGTAACCGCGCGGCGCAACGCCTATGTCGCAGGTTTCTCGCTGCTTGCCGCCATGGGCCGCGCCGAAGCGCGCGATCTGGGGCTGGGCGACGAGGGCGTCCTCTACGATCCGCTCACCAATTACGAGCGCGTCAGCGGCCAGATCTGGGACTGGGACCGCGATCCCGCGCCCGAAGCCACCAGCACCTCGACCGCGACCATCCCGGCACAGACGGCGGACATTCCCGAGATTGCCGACGAGCCGGTTAGCAACTAGCATCGCCTCACGGTCCCGAATCGGGATCGGACAGGGTTTGAGCAAGGGACACAGCGCGCAATGCAGAATCACGGCGAACCGTCGGTCGAAGAGATCCTCGATTCGATCAAGAAAGTGATCGCGCGCGACACCGAAACCCGCGCGGCCATGCCGCTGCGTCGCCGCGGCCTCGTGGCCGGCGGGGCCGATCCGGTCGATGCCGAGGAAGCCGAAGACGTGCTCGAACTGGGCGCAGGGCTGGGCGAAGAGCTCATCCTCGAAGACGATGCCGACCTCGACGCCGTCTATGGTGAAGAACCCGGTGAGGATGAGGCCGAGGAGGCCGGCCTGATCGCCGACGCCACGCGCAGCGCGATGCAGCAGAACTTCGCCGCGCTCACCATGCTCGCCAAGCCCGGCAAGCAGCCGCAGATCGTGCGGCAGGGCGAAACCTCGCTCGAAGGGCTGGTGCGCGAAATGCTCCGTCCGATGCTGGCCAAGTGGCTCGACGACAATCTTCCCCCTATGGTCGAAGAGCTGGTGAAAGCCGAAATCGCCCGCATCGCCGGCAAGAAGCGCTAAAGGCGCAAATTCATCTCCCGTTCAGCGCGGCGGCGGCTGATTGGCTTGGTTCATAAGGGGAGAAGGTTATGCTTGCGCTCTTGACCGCCGCAGTAGTGTTGACCCCGGCCGCGGCCGATGATCCGTTACTCCGAGATCCAGCCACCTTCGTTTCCGATGCAGCCCAGCGCGCTATTTCTGCGGAGGCTCCCGCGGACGTCAAATGCCTTGATACATCCAGCGCGAAGGACGCTCCCAAGAGCGTTTGCCTGAGCGATGCAGAATGGCATGTCGTTTTCGAACGCGTTGCCCACAATCGGTCTGCGGACCAGCGGGACAGGGCGATTTGGCTGAGCCGACTCAACGCGGCCCGCTAAAGCACTACCCATCGCTCAATGGCCGCGCTACACCGCGCAGCCATGACAACACGCATCCGGGTCGCCGCCCCGCTCGCCAGCGCCTTTGCGCTTCTCGCCACCCCGCTCGCCGCGCAGGAGGCGCGCGAGCCCATGCAGGCGGAAGACCTGGTGACGATGCCGCGCCTGGGCAGCCCCACGGTCTCTCCCGACGGCACTGTGGCCGTCTATTCGGTCACCACGACGGATAGCGAGAGTTACGCGCGCTCGAGCCAGCTTTACCTTCGCTCGCTCGCCGATACCGACGCCAAGCCCGTCACACTCGATCTCAAGGGTAGCGGCGCCACCTTCGGCGGCGACGGCTGGCTCTATTACCTCGCCAGCGACGCCGACAGCGACAGCACGCAGGTCTGGCGCGCTCGGATCGGCGCAAACGGCAGCGTGACCGGCGCCAGCCAGGTGACCGACATTGCGCGCGGCGTGAACGGGTTCCACGTCGCCGATGCGGGCGACCGTATCGCGATCTGGACCGACATCGCCCGCAGCTGCACTGCGATCGACTGCGACGACAGCGCCAAAGCCTACGCGCCCGGGCCCGGCGACGGGCGGCTCTACAACGCGGAAGACGGCTTCTTCCGCCATTGGGACGCTTGGGAAACACCGGGCACCTACAGCCGAGTCTTCGCCTTCCCGCTCGAAAACGGCGTCGCTACCGGCACCGGCATGCCGGTCGACGGCCCGATGGGCGCTGGCGGCCCCAGTGGCGACACGCCGAGCGCGCCCTTCGGCGGCGGCGAGGACATCGCCTTCGCGCCCGACGGGTCCGGCATCTACTTCGCCGCGCGTGAGGCAGGGGCCGACGAGCCGCACACCGTCAATTTCGACATCTGGTGGAGCGACCTCTCCGGTTCTGCGCCGACCAATCTCACGGCGGCCAACGAAGCGCTGGACATGCTGCCGACGCCGTCGCCCGATGGCCAGTTTCTCGCCTATGTCGCCATGGCGCGCCCGGGCTACGAGGCGGACCGGCAGGTGGTCATGCTGCGCGACCTCAAGAGCGGGGTGACCACCGCGCTGACGGAGGATTTCGACCGCAGCTTCGGCAGTCTCGCATGGACGCCGGATTCGCGCTGGCTGGTCGCCGCGGCGCAGGACGTGCTCGACACCCCTGCTTTCCGCATCGATCCACGCAGCGGCGCGGTCGATAAGCTCGACCTCATGGCCGGAAACGAGGCGCATCTCGGCAACATCACCCCGCTGTCCTCCGGCGATATCCTCTTCACGCGCGATTCGATCGGCGCGCCTGCCGAACTGTTCCTTTCGAAGAACTGGGGCATGGCAGAACCACTGACACAGGTCGCCACGCCCACCATCGGCCAGTTCGCCCCCGTCGTGGTCGAGCGCTTCAGCTTTGCTGGCGCGAACGGCGACACGGTCTGGGGCCAGATCACCAAACTGGAAGGGCACGAGGGCCCCATGCCCGCAATCCTCTATGTCCATGGCGGACCGCAGGGCTCGTTCAACGATGGCTGGTCGAGCCGCTGGAACCCGCGCGTCGTCGCAAGCCAGGGCTATGCCGTCATCTCGGTCGATTTCCACGGCAGCACCGGATACGGGCAGGCCTTCACCGACAGCATCAACGGCGACTGGGGCGGCAAGCCTCTGGAAGACCTGAAACTGGGCCTCGCCGCCGCGCTCGAGCGTGACGAGCAGATCGACGGCAGCCGCGCCTGCGCCATGGGGGCAAGCTATGGCGGTTATATGATGAACTGGATTGCTGGCAACTGGCCCGACCGGTTCGACTGCCTCGTCCAGCACGACGGCCTCTTCGACATGCGCAGCTTCTATTATACGACCGAGGAACTGTGGTTTCCCAAGTGGGACTTTGGTGGAAGCTACGCCGAGAACCCGGAAAACTACGAGCGCTGGAACCCGGTGAACTACGTCGAAAACTGGAAGACGCCGATGCTGGTGGTCGCGGGCGAGAAGGATTTCCGCGTGCCCTATACGCAGGGTCTCGCCAGCTTCACCGCGCTGCAGGAACAGGGCGTGCCGGGGCAACTGCTGGTCTTCCCGGAAGAAAACCATTGGGTGCTGGGCGCAAAGAACTCGCTCCAGTGGCACAACACGGTCTTTGCCTGGCTCGACCGCTGGCTGAAGCCGGATGAGTAAGAAGGGCCTCGCCAAGGCGCAGGCGGCACTCGGCAAGATCGGCGGCGAGACCGCGCAAAGGCAAATTTTCCTCTGCGCGGTCAGCGAGAAGCAAAAATGCTGCTCACGCGAGGACGGGAAAGCCGCGTGGAATTACCTCAAGAAGCGCCTGAAGGAGCTCGATCTCGTCGGGCGGGGCGGCGTGGTCCAGCGGACCAAGGCCGATTGCCTGCAGATCTGCGCGCACGGCCCCATCGCGGTCGTCTGGCCGGAGAACGTCTGGTACCACTCCTGCACCGAGGAAGTGCTCGAGGCGATCATCCAGCGCCATTTGATCGGCGGTGTTCCGGTGGAGGAATACCGGCTGTGCAGCGCCGAAGACGCCTAGTCTTCGTCGATCCGGTTGTCGGGCAGGGTGTTGTCGACCGATTCGTCGTGCCCTGTGCCGGACGACAGGAAAACCAGCCCCATGAGCGCGCTCGCCAGCAGCATCACGAAGCCGACGCCGAGCGCGGTGGCGATGTAGAAATGGACCGAAACCTCGCCGCCGAACTTGTAGAGCAGCGCCATGGCTATCGCCACGAGCCCGAGCGTGACGAGGAACATGAAGCGCATGATCCGTCGGTAACGCGCCCAGGCGAAGGCGGCCGCTTCGGGATCGTCGAGAGGGGATTTACCAACCATCGCCCCCCCATGGCCCCCATGCCAGCGGCTTGCAACGTCGCACCGCTCTGCGATTCGCCATTTGGCCGGAAAAATGGCATTCTCGCGCGCATTGGCAGCGTGGAGGCATGCATGAACATCGCGACCCTTACCGAAACCCGCAGCAGTTCGGACATTATCTCGGTCACCGTCGACCAGTCCGTAGGCACAGCCATCGCGCTGCTCGCCTCCAAGCGGATCGGTGCGCTTCCGGTGATGTCGGAAGGCAAGGTCGCCGGGATCTTCTCCGAACGCGACGTGATCTACCGGCTGGCCCACGAGGGTGAGAGTTGCCTGACGCGCCCCATCGGGGAGGTTATGACCTCGCCCGCCATTACAACCACGCGCGATACCCCGATCCTCGATGCGCTCTCGCTCATGACCAAGCGCCGGATCCGCCATCTTCCCGTGGTCGACGGCGAGACCATGTGTGGCTTCATCTCGATCGGGGACCTCGTGAAAGCGCGGCTCGACGAGATTCAGCACGAAGCCGAAGCGATGCGCGAATATATCCAGACCGCTTGAGGGCAGGCCCCGCGCTCCCTACATCGCCTGCATGGCCGAAATGCTCACCCTGACCCCAGCCGCCGCCAAGCGCGTTGCCGCCATCGCCGAGAAGCAGGCGAAACCCGCGATCCTGCGCCTTTCGGTGGAGGGTGGGGGCTGCTCGGGCTTCCAGTACAAGTTCGACCTCGCCGAAGGGCCGGAAGAGGACGATTCGGTGAGCGATACCGATGGGGTGAAGCTTGTCGTCGATGCGGTCAGCCTCGACCTTGTCGCAGGCAGCACGGTCGATTTCGTCGAATCGCTTGGCGGCGCGGCGTTCCGCGTCGAAAATCCCAATGCGGCGGCCGGTTGCGGCTGCGGATCGAGCTTCGGGATTTAGATTAGAGTTAGCGTTCAGGTGCGGCCGGGACCTCCGTCCCGTCCTTACGGCACCAGCCCACTCCCCCGGAACCGGGCGCAGGACGTGGCGCTAGCCATGTCCGGTCAGACGCCATAAAGCTCCGTGTATGAAAATCGCCACTTTCAACATCAACGGTATCAAGGCGCGCCTGCCGCGCCTCCTCGAATGGCTTGAGGAAACCCGTCCCACCGTCGCCTGCCTGCAGGAAATCAAGACGATGGACGAGGGCTTCCCGGCGGAAGAATTCGAGAAGATCGGGTACCACGCCATCTGGCACGGGCAGAAGAGCTTCAACGGCGTCGCGATCCTAGCCGACGGGACCAAGCCGGTCGAAATCCAGCGCGGCCTGAGCATCGACGGGCCCAAGGAAGGCGAGGGCGAACAAGCGCGCTATCTCGAAGCCGAGGTGAACGGAGTGCGGATCTGCAACCTTTATCTGCCGAACGGCAACCCGCACCCGGGGCCCAAGTTCGACTACAAGCTCGCCTGGATGGAGAAACTGCGCGCGCGCATGGCGCAGATCTGGGCCGAGGAAGTGCCCGCCGTCGTGCTAGGCGATTTCAACGTCATTCCTGAAAACAAGGACGTCTGGTCGCCCAAGGCCATGGCCAGCGATGCTTTGATGCAGCCCGAATGCCGCGACGCCTACAGGCGCTTTCTCGCCGACGGCTGGACCGACGCAATCGACACGTTGAACCCGCGCGGCGGGGTGTGGACCTATTGGGATTACCAGGCCGGCGCCTGGCAGCGCGACCACGGTTTCCGCATCGACCACCTGCTCCTTTCGCCCGAAACCGCCGACCGTATGGTCGCCGCAGGTGTCGACAAGGAATATCGGGGCCGGGAGAAATCGAGCGACCACACGCCCGTCTGGGTCGAACTGCGCGACTGAGCACGCGAAAAGGGCCGCCGCACGCTGGCGACGGCCCCTCGTGTTTCTTCACTATCCGCTAATCAGCGATAGAAGATGTGCGTCTTGATCGCGGCGCGGCGCGTTTTGCGCGACGCCCAGCGCGGCTTCACGTAGGTGGCGTGGAAATAGAGCGAATCCTGCGCCTCGCTATCCCACAGGCCCTGATGGGCGATGCGGGCAATCGCGGTGGCGCGCTTCCACGCGTCCGAACCGGTCTTGATACGGGGCATGGAACCGCCGCGCACGAAGCTGAACTGGGCGCGCTGGTAGACGACGCCGCAATAGCTTTCGGGGAAACGGCTCGATTCCGAGCGGTTGATCACGACCTGCGCCACGGCCAGCTGGCCGGCCAGCGGCTCGCCGCGCGATTCGAAGTACACGGCGCCGGCGAGGCAGCGCATCTCGTCGGAAAGCTCGCCCGCAGCCGGCATCGCAGCGACAAGGTCGCGCAGGCTATCGGCCTGGGGCAGGTTTCCGTTGAATTCCTGGGGTGCTTCCTCGGGAAGCTCCTGGACCACTTCTTCGCTGACGAAGACCGGAACCACCTCTTGAGTGAGTTCGGCAGTCGGCTTGGTGGCCTCGGTTTCGGTCGCCTGGGCGACCTGTGCGCCGGTTTCTTCCGCACCGGCAAACGTTGCAATCATGGTTGCGGCGGCTGCCGCAAAACCGAGAACAGACTTTCGCATAGTTCCGCTTATCTGGGCGGTGAGTAGCTGTCGCAGGCTGGGAACCGGTGCGCGTTGCTTGCGTCTGAAAGTCTGGTTCCGTTAGCGGGCCTGCCGCTTGCTCCCCGTCTGCGTGCTAGTCCATCGACCCCATTGCCAATCGGACCGCCTGCGCATCGAAGCTGCGGCCCCAAATAGTCTCATTTGAAACTGCGTCAAGTTAACGAGGGGATGAATCTACCAGCCGTTCCACTTCGGGACCGTCGAGCTCGACGAACCAGCAGTCTGGATCTTGACGTTGCCTTTTGGCGACATATTCGTCAAATTCTCGTGGATTTTCAGTGTCCTGCTCACGCGTGCAGGTGAAGCGGCGGGACCCGTCCATCTGCGGCATACGCTCCCACAGGCGTGCATTATTGCCACTATGCATGGTTAATATAACGATGGTCCCGGCATCGTATTCACCCTTTTGCAGAACCATTCCGAAGCCGCCGAGACCTTGGGCGAGCTTGATCAGGCCGGCGACTTCGAGGTGGGCGGGCAGCCGTGCGTCCTCGCTCATCCCGTGTAGCCATCGAGGCTGGAGAGCGGGATTCGCGATTTCATGAAAGTACCGGTCCCGCGGCCGATTTCCTCGCCCTCGGCATCGACCAGCCGCGATTCGGCGACAAAGACGCGGCGGCGTCCGCTCACCCAGCGCCCCTCGGCCACCACCTTGCCCTCGCGCACCGGCTTGGTGAAATGGAGGTTGAAGCTGGTGGTGAGGAGGAAACGGTCGGTGACCAGCGTGTTGGCGGCATAGAAGGCGGCATCGTCGAGCATCTTGAAGTAGATCGTGCCGTGCGCGGCACCGGCGGCGTGGAAGACGCTTTCGGTTACTTCGAAGGTGATCCGCGCTGCGCCTTCACCGGTCACTTCGAGCGCCGAATCGAACAGCGCGTTGACCGGGGCGGAGGCGTATAGGGTCTCGAGCGCACGAAAATGGTGCCCAGCCCCGCTGCTTGCCGCCCCGTTCACTGCAATGCCTCTTGGATCTGCCGTTTCAGCCGCGCGGCTCGACCCAGCCGATCGATCCGTCGGCACGGCGATAGACCATGTTGTGCGCTTCGGTCGCGCCGTTCTTGAAGAACAGCGCGCTGGCGTTCTGCAAGTCGAGCAACATCACCGCGTCGGCAACCGAGCATTCGGGAATGAGCGCGCTGGTTTCGGCGATGACCGGAGGGCTGTCATGCTCGACCTCGGCCTCGGTGTCGGAATCGGGAGCGGCGAAAATCGTATAGGCCGCTTCCTGTTCGCGCATCGCGTGGTCGGCCTGTTCGTGGCGGTCCTTGATCCGGCGCTTGTAGCGGCGCAGCTGCTTTTCGATCTTTGCGGCCGCCGCGTCGAAGGCCTGGTGGACGTCGTGCGCCTCGGCATGGCCCTTCAGGATGAGGCCCTGCATCACATGCGCGACGATATCGGAGGAATAGGCGCCGCCCGCGGCCTTGCCGAAGGTCACGTGGCTGGAGATCGCGCGGTTGAAGTACTTTTCGACAATGCCCTGCATTCGGTCTTCGACATGGGTCTGCAAGGCTGCGCCGGTGTCGATCTGGTGGCCCGAAACACGGATATCCATAGAGTCTTTCTCCTTATTGTCGCGCCCCGAACGATCCACCCGGCCCCGTCCGCCGGTCTTCGGGCCTGGGACTTACCCCCAAAGGGGGTTTTCGATCCCGGCCATGAATTCCCTGTGCCGCGCCAGCTCTTCGGCGCTGGGCGCGTGCGGCCGCGGTTCGCGGCGTGGCCCTTCGGGCGCCTTGCGCACGGCGACGGCTTCCTGCGTAACTTCGACAGCTGCGGTTTCGGCCGCGAGTTCGAGACCAATCTGGCGGCCGCCCTTCAGTTCGACATAGACCTGCGCGAGCAATTCGGCATCGAGCAGCGCGCCGTGCTTCACGCGGTGGCTGCGATCGATTCCGTAGCGCGTGCAAAGTGCGTCGAGCGAGAGCTTCGCGCCGGGATGACGCTTCTTCGCCAGGGCAACCGTGTCGATCATGCGGCTCATGCAAACCGCCTCACGCTCGCACAGAGCCAGTTCAGCGTTGAGGAAGCCGAAGTCGAAGCCCGCGTTATGCGCGATCAGCGGCGCGTCGCCGATAAAGTCCAGCAATTCGTGCGCGGTATCGCGGAACAGCGGCTTGTCGGACAGGAAAGCGGCAGACAGGCCGTGCACCGCTTCGGCGCCGGCGGGCATGTCACGCTCGGGATTGTAATAGGCGTGGAAGGTGTTTCCCGTGGGCACGAGATTGACCATCTCGACGCAGCCGATTTCCACCATCCGATCCCCTGTCTTGGGGTCCAAGCCGGTGGTTTCGGTATCGAAGACGATTTCACGCATTAGCTAACCTATCGGACTCGTGCGCGCAGATTACAAGGGGGTTACAGTCCCTATTTCTGGCCTGCGCCGTCCGTGCGTTCGCTTCGGAGTGTGGCGATAAGCGCCAGCACTTCGTCCTCGGTTTCGGCCAGCGATTGTCCCGTATCGATGATATAGGTCGCGCGTTCGCGCTTCTCGGCGTCGGGTGTCTGCAACTCGAGGATATGAGCGAATTTCTCCGGCGTCATGCCGGGCCGCGCCAGCACACGGGCGCGCTGCACTTCGGCCGGTGCCGAGACGACCACGATGCGGTCGACCAGGGCGTGGCCGCCTTTCTCGAACAGGAGCGGGATGTCGAAGACGACGAAGGGCGCACCGAAATGCTCGATCAGGAAAGCCTCGCGCTTCCGGCCGACGGCGGGATGGACGATGGCTTCGAGCCGGGCGAGGGCCTCCGGATCGCCGAACACCTGCGCGCCGAGCTTTTCGCGCAGCACGCCGGTCTCGTCACTGCTGCCGGGAAATTCCGCCTCGATCCGGGCCACGAGTTCGCCGCCTGGACCCTGCATGGCGCGCACCTCGGCGTCGGCATCGAAGACGGGCACGCCCGCTGCTTCGAACATGGAGGCCACGGTCGACTTGCCCATGCCGATGGAGCCGGTGAGGCCGATGATCAGCGGTTTGGTCATGCGGCGAGCCTCGCGCGCAGCTCGGCATCATGCTCGCGCGGGGGTTCTTTGCCGAAGAAATGGGTGAAGGCCGCAGCCGCCTGCCCGATGAGCATGGCGAGGCCGTCGACGGTCTCGAAACCGGCTTTTTGGGCGGCCATGAGGAAATCGGTCTCCACCGGATCGGTGACGATATCGTAGGCGAGCGAGCCGGGCGGGGCGTGGCTCCAGTCGAAGGCGAGCGGGGGTTGGCCGCGCATACCAAGCGGGCTGGCGTTGATCACGAGGTCGCAGCAGCCCTCGCGGTCGTCGAAGGCGAAATCGGTGGCCTTGGCGAAATGCGTGAGCGGGGCGGTGTGGTGCTCTCCGGGTGCCAGTTCGTCGAGCAGCGCCTGCGCCTTCGCAGGATCGCGCCCGGCGACCACCAGCGTGAAACCCTCGTTCGCAAGCCCTGCGACGATCGCGCGCGCCGCACCGCCGGTGCCAAGCACGCGTGCCATGCGGAAATAATGCTGCTGCCTCAGCCGTTCGCGCAAGGGCTCGAGAAAACCGGCCACGTCGGTGTTTCGCCCGACGAGCGCGCCGTCTTTCGCCCGGTGGATAGTGTTCACCGCGCCCACGCGCTTCGCCAGCGGCTCGAGACGGTCGACCAGCGGCAGCACCGCCTGTTTGTGCGGCATGGTGACATTGCAGCCGCGCCAGTCTGCATCCTCGCGCCGCGCGGCGATATAGGCGGGAAGGTCTTCCGCTGTGACGTGATGCGCGCGGTAGCCCGCGTCGAGCCCCAGCTTTTCGATCCAGAAGCCGTGGATCGCGGGCGATTTCGACTGGGCGATCGGATCGCCGATCACTTCGGCATAGTGGCTCACGAGGTGAGGACGCCTTCCTTGCGCAGCGCATCAATCACTTGCAAAAGCGGCATGCCGAGAACGGTGAACTGATCACCCATGATGCTTTCGAACAATTGCACGCCCGGGCCTTCGATCCGGAAGACGCCGACGCAATAGGACACTTCGGGCCATTCGGCCTCGAGATAGGCCGCGATGAAGTCTTCGGAGAGCTCGCGCACGCGGAGCCGCGCGAAATCGGACCCGACCCAGACGATCTGGCCGTCCTTCGCCAGCGCGGCGGCGCTGTGAAGCGTCATCACCTTGCCCGAGAAGAAGCGCAAATGCTCGGCCGCCTGTTCGCGGCTGGCGGGCTTGTCGAAGCGGCGGCCATCGACCTCGACCAGCGAGTCGCTGCCGAGCACGATCCGCGCATCCGAAACGGCGGCCGCCTTGGCCCCCGCCAAAGCCTGCGCCACTTCGGCCGGTTCCGCGCCTTCCATCTCCGCCTCGAGCGCGCGCTCGTCGACATCGGCAGGACGCGCTTCGAACGCGACCCCGGCGGCCTCCAGCATCGCCTTGCGCGACGCGGAATTGGACGCGAGCACGATGCCGCTTCCCGCAAGAGGGCTCATATCGCCTTCACTCCCTCGAACTCGCCATCCTGGCGCTGGGCACGCTCGCCATAGAGTCGGATCACGGCGGCGGCGGTTTCCTCGATCGAGCGGCGCGTCACGTCGATCACCGGCCAGCCGTTATCGGCGAACATCCGGCGCGCAAAGGCCACCTCGCTCTTTACGCGCTCGTTGTCGACATAGTCGGTTTCGGCCTTTTCGTTCAGCGTCAGCAGGCGGTTGCGACGGATCTGCACCAGCCGTTCGGGCGCGGTGGTGAGGCCTACGACCATCGGGTTCTTCAACTCGAACAGCTTGGGCGGCGGCGGGCTTTCGACCACCAGCGGAATGTTGGCGACCTTGTAGCCGCGGTTGGCGAGATAGATGCTGGTCGGCGTTTTCGAGCTGCGCGACACACCGGCCAGCAGGATATCGGCCTGCTCCCAATTGTCCCAGCCGATCCCGTCGTCATGCGCGATGGTGAACTGGATTGCCTCGACCCGATCGAAATAGGCCTTGTCCATCTGGTGCTGGCGGCCGGGTCGCCCGTGCGCTTCCTGCCCCAGCGCCTTTTCCAGCGCCTCGGTCACGCGGTCGAGGATCGGCACGGCGGGCAGGCCGTTCTGCGCGCAGACCTCTTCCAGCCGCGATCGCGCTTCCTGGTTGACTAGGGTGAAGAGCACGAGGCCCGGATTGGCCTTGAGTTCGGGCACGATCCGGTCGAGATGCTGTTTCGAGCGCACCATGGGCCAGAAATGGCGCACCACGGCGGCGTCGTCGAACTGCGCAAGCGCCGCTTTTGCGAGCATTTCCAGCGTTTCGCCGGTGCTGTCCGACAGGAGGTGGAGGTGGATACGGTCGGCTATGATCGCCTCGGATTTGGGGGTGTGGACAGCTTCGGGATAAACCACGGGACAGGTCTGGCGACAAGTTCGGTGACGAATTCCCTCCCCGTTACGAGTCCTGTTCGGGGGTGATTCCCGCACAGCAAGCTTCGTGTTTTGCGCAGGCTGGGGACAGTGGGGACAAAATTGACTCGACTCAGGCCACGTCACGATTCGCCTGTGCCCACGCAAGCCTTCCATCGGACCCGGAAATAGGGCAGGGGCGGCTTGTGCCCGATATCCACAGGGCCAACAGACTCCATCAATCCTTATAATAACTAGGTATTATTGGACTCCTGAATGCCCGGTCTCCTTCTCGACACGCTAAACGGTACGCGACACTCGCAGGTCCCTCTCTGGCTCATGCGCCAAGCGGGCCGGTACCTTCCCGAATATCGCGAGCTGCGCGCGAGTAAGGGCGGGTTCCTCGCCATGGCCTACGACAGCGAGGCGGCGTGCGAGATCACCTTGCAGCCGATCGACCGCTTCGGCTTCGACGGCGCGATCCTGTTTTCCGATATCCTGATCGTGCCGCATGCGCTGGGCCAGAATCTCGAGTTCCTGGCAGGCGAGGGGCCCAGGCTTTCGCCGAAGCTGGTCGATTCATCGCTCGATGCCCTGACACGCGATCCTTCGCGCTACGAACCGATCTACCAAACCGTGCGCCTCTGCCGTAAGCGGCTGCCCGAAGGGGTGACGATGCTGGGCTTTGCGGGGAGTCCCTGGACCGTGGCGACCTACATGGTGGCGGGCGAGGGCAGCCGGGACCAGCACGAAGCGCGCGCGCTTGCCTATCGCGATCCGGGCGCGCTGCAGGCAATTATCGATACAATTGCCGAGCAGACGATCACCTATCTCTCCGGCCAGATCGAGGCGGGTGCCGAAGCGGTGCAGCTGTTCGACAGCTGGGCGGGCAGCCTTGCTCCGGATGAGTTCGAACGCTGGGTCATCGCGCCCAACGCGCGGATCGTGGCGGCGCTCGCCGAGATGCATCCCCATACGCCGGTCATCGGCTTTCCGAAGGGGGCAGGCGAGAAACTGCCGGCCTATGCGCGCGAAACGGGCGTGAAGGCGGTCGGGGTGGACGAGACGCTCGACCCTGCCTGGGTGGCACGCGAATTGCCTGCGGGCATGGCGGTGCAGGGGAATCTGGATCCGCTGTTGCTGCTGGCGGGCTCGGACCAGCTCGAGAAGCGTGTTCACACAATCCTCGAAGCCTTTGCCGACCGGCCGCATGTCTTCAATCTCGGCCACGGGATCGATCGGCGCACGCCGATCGCTCATGTCGAGCGCCTGATTGCCGCGGTGCGGGGATGGCAGGGGTGAAATTGCCTGCGCGATCCCCTAGATTGCGCGCATGCAGGATGTGCTTTCGATGACCTATCTCTGGCTCAAGGCAGGCCACATCATCTTCATGGTCTTCTGGATGGCGGGCCTCTTCATGCTTCCGCGCCAAATGATCTACCTCCATCCGGCCGAGCCCGGATCGCCCGAATCCGCGCTCTGGGAAAAGCGCATGGGCCTGCTGCGCAAAATCATCCTCACGCCCAGCATCCTCGTAGTGTGGATTTTAGGCCTGCTGCTGGCTCAAACGCTGCAGGTGTGGGGTGAGGGGTGGCTGCACTTCAAATTGCTGCTTGTCGTCCTTCTGAGCGGCTTCCACGGCTATATGGTTGCCCAGTCGAAGAAGATGGCGGCGGGTGAACGGCCACTCACCGAGAAGCAGCTACGCATGTGGGGCGAGGCTCCCGGCGTGCTGCTGGCGCTGATCGTGGTGACGGTGGTGGTCCTGCGCTACCTGTGACAGGCACTCGTAATCGATTGACGCGGCCTCCAAGCGAATTTATCTGATCGTCCTACCGACCGGCGAGAGGTCCCCTCCGAAACGCGACGGGACCAGGTCCGCTTTCTCCAAGCCCCTAAGACCTGCCGGCCATTACCACTTCTGAATATCCGAGAACCTATATGCATCTCAAAGACTTGAAAGCGAAAGCACCCGCAGACCTCGTGGCAATGGCCGAGGAACTGGGTGTCGAGGCGGCCGGCACCATGCGCCGCCAGGACCTGATGTTCTGCATCCTGCGCGAACTGGCGGATGATGAGGAATATAACGAGGAAATCATGGGCATCGGCACCATCGAGGTGCTGCAGGATGGCTTCGGCTTCCTGCGCAGCCCCGAGGCGAACTACCTCGCCGGCCCGGACGATATTTACGTCTCACCCAACCAGATCCGCAAATGGGGCCTGCGCACCGGCGACACGGTCGAAGGCCAGATCCGCGCGCCCAAGGAAGGCGAGCGCTATTTCGCGCTGACCGGCCTCACCTCGGTCAATTACGAAGACCCGGCGAACGTGCGCACGCGCACCAATTTCGACAATCTCACGCCGCTTTACCCGGAAGAGAAGCTCAACCTCGACACGCTCGATCCGACGGTCAAGGACAAGTCGGCCCGCGTGATCGACATCATCTCGCCGCAGGGCAAGGGTCAGCGCGCCTTGATCGTGGCGCCGCCGCGTACCGGTAAGACGGTGCTGCTGCAGAACATCGCCAAGGCGATCACCGACAACCACCCCGAAGTCTTCCTGCTGGTCCTGCTCGTCGACGAGCGTCCGGAGGAAGTCACCGACATGCAGCGTTCGGTGAATGGCGAGGTCATCTCCTCGACCTTCGACGAACCGGCCAACCGCCACGTCCAGGTCGCCGAAATGGTGATCGAGAAGGCCAAGCGCCTCGTCGAGCACAAGAAGGACGTCGTGATCCTGCTCGACTCGATTACGCGCCTCGGCCGCGCTTACAACACCGTTGTGCCCAGCTCGGGCAAGGTGCTGACCGGCGGTGTCGATGCCAACGCGCTCCAGCGTCCGAAGCGCTTCTTCGGTGCCGCCCGTAACATCGAGGAAGGCGGTTCGCTCTCTATCATCGCCACCGCGCTGATCGACACCGGCAGCCGCATGGACGAGGTCATCTTCGAAGAATTCAAGGGCACCGGTAACAGCGAAATCGTCCTCGACCGCAAGGTCGCCGACAAGCGCATCTTCCCGGCGCTCGACGTCGGCAAGTCCGGCACCCGCAAGGAAGAGCTGCTGGTCGAGAAGGACAAGCTTTCGAAGATGTGGGTCCTGCGCCGTATCCTCATGCAGATGGGCACGGTCGACGCGATGGAATTCCTCCTCGACAAGATGAAGGATTCCAAGACCAACGAAGACTTCTTTGCGACGATGAACCAGTAAGCGGTTCAAAGATCGAAATAAGGAGGGGCCGTGCGGATTGCCGCGCGGCCCTTTTCGTGTCAGCCCTTCATGCGCTCCAGCATGGCGGCCATCTGCTCCCACACCTTGTTGACCGCTTTGAGGGGCCGCACCATCACCTTGAAGTCAGTGATCAGGCCGTTCTCGTCGAAGCGGATGATGTCGACGCCGTTGACGTGGATGCCATCCATCTCGGTCGTGAATTCGAGGCAAGCGTTGTCGCCGTCCACCAGTTCGCGGACGTAAGTGAAACTGTCGTTGCCGAGCGTCTGGCCCGCTGCTGCGAGGTAGGCGACGACGAGGTCCCGGCCTTTTTGCGGGGTATGGACGACGGGCGAATGGAATTGCGCGTCCTCCCGGATAATTGCGGCCAGTTCGGCGGGTGAGGAGCCGTTTTCGATAACCTGATGCCAGCGTGCCAATCCCTTGTGTGCGGTCATCCGCCCCTCCTGAAACTGTTGGCCCGGGCCGCTTCCCAATGGCGCGCGAGCGGCGTGGTTTCGGGCCTGTCGAGCAAGACGCCTTCCTCGGCGAAGTAGTAGATTTTGTCGAAAGCGTCCGAGCGTGCGCCGTTGATGCGTTCGCGCATGTCGAGCGGTTTCATTTCCCACGGCGTTTGCAAGCCCATGGCTATGGTGATTTCGCGCAGCGAATGCAGCGTCTGGCGCTGGAAACGCGCGACGCGTGGAGCCTTGTCTTCGATGACGAGGCCGCGCTGGCGCCATTCTTCCTGCGTCGCGATACCTGTGGGGCAGGTGCCCTTGTGGCAGTTCATCGACTGGACGCAGCCCAAGGAAAACATGAAGGGCCGTGCGGCGTTGCACCAGTCGGCGCCCAGGGCGAAGCTCTTGGCCATTTGGGCGCCCGAGTGAATCTTGCCCGAAGTGGCGATCTTCACCTTATGCTTGAGCCCGGTGCCCACCAGCATGTTGCGCACGAAAATCTGCCCTTCGCGCAGCGGCATTCCGACCGAATTGGAAAGCTCCAGCGGCGCTGCCCCGGTCCCACCTTCCGCGCCGTCGACGGTGATGAAATCGGGATGCATGCCGGTTTCCAACATGGCCTTGCCGAGCGCGAAGATTTCGTGCGGCTGGCCGACACACAGTTTGATGCCGGTTGGCTTGCCTCCTGAGAGCTCGCGCAACCGGGTGACGAACTCCAGCAATTCGATCGGCGTGTCGAATTCGGGATGGGCGGCGGGGGAGTTCACGTCCTGCCCCTGCGGCACGCCGCGGGCTTCGGCGATTTCCTTGGTGACCTTTGCCCCTGGGAGCACGCCGCCATGGCCGGGCTTCGCGCCTTGGCTCAGCTTGAGCTCGATCATTTTCACCTGATCGCTCGCCGCATTGTCGCGGAACTTGTCCGGATCGAAGCGCCCGTCGTCGCGCCGCGCGCCGAAATAGCCGCTGCCCAGCTCCCAGATGAGGTCGCCGCCGGGAGCGCGATGGTAGCGGCTGATTGAGCCTTCGCCCGTATTGTGCGCGAAATTGCCCAGCCTGGCGCCCATGTTGAGCGCCTCGATTGCGCGGGCGGAGAGCGAACCAAAGCTCATCGCAGAGATATTGAGCAGCGAGGAGGAATAGGGCTTGGCGCAGCTGCCTTCGCCCACCGTCACGCGCCATTCCTCGGCGACATCGCTGGTAGGTGCGATGGAGTGGCCGACCCACTCGTATTCGTCCGAATAGACGTCGAGTTCGGTGCCCATCGGGTGCTTGTCGAGATCACCCTTGGCGCGCGCATAGACCAGCGAACGGGCTTGATGGCTGAAGGGACGCCCTTCGAGATCGTCCTCGACGATATAGGCCTGCGCGAAAGGCCGGAGGTCTTCCATCAGCCAGCGAATGCGGGCGAGGAGTGGGTAGTTGCGCCTAAGTGTATGATCGGACTGGAAAAAATCCCATACTGCTAGCACGAGCGCGGGGACAAGAACCCAAAGGCTCCAGTGTGCGGGCTCCCAAGCACACGCGCCAGCGACGAGGGCCAGCAGCGCGAGCGGAACGAGATAGCGAAAGGGCAGGCGCTCGATCATGCGCGCATGCTCAGGCGAGATGCTCCCGGAAGAAGTCGGCAGTCCGCCCGTCGGCGAGGTTCGCGGCCTTTTCGTCGCGGCGCTTGCCGAATTCGGTGGCGAAGCCGTGATCGAGCCCCTCGTAATCGTAGAGCGTCACCTTGGGGTGATCGTCCAGACCTTCGTGCATCGCCTTCTGCGTGTCCTTGTCGACGAAACCGTCTTCGGTGGGAACGTGGAGCAGGAGGGGGTGAGCGATCGCGTGCTTTTCGTTGAGCAGCCCGTCGATCCCGACGCCATAATAGCCGACCGAGGCGTTCACATCGGTACGCGCGGCGGTCATATAGGCGAGCCGCCCGCCGAGGCAGTATCCGACACACCCGACCTTCTCGACACCTTCTCCGCGGCGGATGTGGTGGATCGTCGCCTCGATATCGCGAATGCCCTGGTCCTGGTCAAACTTGCCCATCAGGTCGAGCGCGCGCTGGAATTCGGGCTCCACATCGGGATCGAGCTCCACACCCGGTTCGAGCCGCCAGAACAGGTCGGGCGCAACGGCAAGATAGCCGTCCTCGGCCAGCTTGTCGCACTTGCGCCGGATGCCCGCATTCACGCCGAAGATTTCCTGGATGACGAGGATCGCCGCCTTGGGTGTATCGGCCGGGCGGGCGACATAGGCGTCGAAGTTGGCGTCGCCGGACAGGGTGGCAATCGTTACGGTCTCGCTCATCGGTAAGGCTCTCCCTCGGGTCTTTAAGTGTCTTATGCTTGCATGACGCGCTATCCGGTCCCAGATAGGGCGCACAAACGCTCGCCATGCAAGCCCTAACGGAGGAAACGCGATGAAGGTCCAAATCGAAATCGACTGCACGCCCGAAGAGGCGCGGACCTTCATGGGGCTGCCCGATGTGGGCAAGGCGAACGACATCTATGTCGACATGATGTCTAAGGCGATGAAAGGTGTGACCAGCACCGACCAGCTCCAGGATTACGCACGCCAGCTCGCGCCGATGGGGCAGGCCGGGTTCAAGCTTTTCCAGAGCTTCATGGAAGGCGCGCAGGCGGCCAAGGGGCCGGGCAAGAAGCCCGACACGCCCAGCGACTAGGGTCTCACTCGGAGAATGACCGACACGATCTTCGCCCTTTCCAGCGGAGCGCCGCCGGCTGCCATCGGTGTCGTTCGGATAAGTGGCCCACGGGCGGGTGAGACCGTCGAGGCGATGACGGGCGCCTTGCCCGAAGAGCGGCGCGCCGGTCTTCGAGCGATCAAGGGTTCAGATGGCCGTGTGCTCGACCGGGCGCTCGTGGTGTGGTTCCCCGGACCCAGGACCGCGACCGGCGAGGATCTTGCCGAGTTTCATTGCCACGGCGGCCGGGCGGTCATTGCCGCAATCGAGGCCGATCTGGCCGCGCGCGAAGGGCTCCGCCGCGCCGAGCCGGGCGAGTTTACGCGTCGCGCCTTTGCCAATGGCGTAATCGACCTGGCCGAGGCGGAGGGTCTAGGCGATCTCCTTGCAGCTGAAACCGAATTGCAGCGGCGCACTGCCGAAGCGGCGGCTGGCGGTGGCCTATCGCGGAAAGTCGAGGGTTGGCGCACGCGTGTGCTGGGGCTTTCTGCCTTGGTGGAATCGCAGCTCGACTTTGGTGACGAGGACGATGTTGGCGACTTGCCGGAAATGTTCCACGTGGAACTTTCGGGATTAGTAGAAGAATGGAGACGCGCGCTCGATGCCCCTCCAGTTGAGCGATTGAAGGACGGCATTCGAGTGGTGCTGGCTGGTCCACCCAACACGGGAAAGTCATCGCTGTTCAACGCCCTCCTCGACGAGGGAGCGGCCATTGTCTCGGCAGAGGCAGGGACGACCCGCGATGTCATTGAGCGACCGATTGCGCTTGGCGGTGTGCCTTTCGTGCTGGTCGATACGGCAGGCTTGCGCGATGACGGCGCAGGAGAGATCGAACGGATGGGTATCGACCGGGCGCGCGAACAGCTCGAGCGAGCGGACATTATCCTCTGGCTCGGCGATGAGGGGCAGGGCCCGGAAGGCTCTCTCGAAATCGGAGCGCGCGCGGATTTGGACGAGGCTCGGAAAACCTCGCCGGACTACGAGGTTTCGGTTGTAACCGGTTCGGGGATCGAGGATTTGGCGCGGGGGCTTGTCGAGCGTTCGCGCGAGCTCCTGCCTCGTCCGGGAGAGGTTGCCTTGAACTTGCGCCAGACTTCGGCGTTGAGGGATGCGCATGACGCGCTGGACGGTATCGTCGAGGGTGACGATGCGCTGTTGACGGGTGAACGGCTGAGGCTGGCACGCCTCGCTCTCGATCGCCTGCTGGGACGTCATTCCACCGAAGATATGCTCGACGCGCTCTTCGGTCGCTTCTGTATCGGCAAGTAATCGCTCGGATTGTTCCACGTGGAACACTCTTAGGCCTTTGCCTGCGTGACGCATTGCGGTATCGGCGCGGGCATGCGGAATTTCGATATCATCGTAGTCGGCGGCGGACACGCCGGCGTCGAGGCGGCTTGTGCCGCGGCGCGCATGGGCGCGGCGACGGCGCTTGTCAGTTTCGATCTCACCAAGATCGGTGCGATGAGCTGCAACCCGGCCATTGGGGGTTTGGGGAAGGGGCATCTCGTCCGCGAAGTCGACGCTCTCGATGGCGTGATCGGGCGCGCAGCCGACGCGGCGGCGATCCATTACCGCATGCTCAACCGGTCCAAGGGGAGTGCGGTGTGGGGCCCTAGGGTGCAGGCCGACCGAGCGTTGTTCCATCGTGCTGTTCAGGGGATCGTGAAATCGCAGGATAGCCTCGAACTGGTCGAGGGTGAGGCAGCATCACTGGTCCTTGAAGGGGGAAGGGTCACGGGCCTCGCGCTTGCTGAAGGCACGATCCTCTCATCTCCAGCGGTAATCCTTTGCACGGGTACCTTTCTCGGCGGCACGCTGTTTCGCGGCGAGAAACGTTTTGAGGGTGGCCGCATTGGGGAGGATGCGGCGCGCGTGTTGGCGTCGCAGCTGCGCGAGGGCGACCTGCCCATGGCGCGACTCAAGACGGGCACGCCGCCGCGTCTGGACGGCAAGACCATCGACTGGGCGGTGCTCGAAGAACAGCCCTCCGATGGCGAAGCATGGACAATGTCGTCCCTTTCGACGCAGCGACTGAATCCCCAGGTCTTCTGCGCTATCACCCGCACGAGCGCAAAAGCGCATGACATCATCCGCGCCAATCTTGATCGCTCGCCGCTTTTCTCCGGAGCCATCGGCGCTGCGGGTCCGCGCTATTGCCCCTCGATCGAAGACAAGATCCATCGCTTTGGTGATAGGGAAGGGCATCAGATTTTCCTCGAGCCTGAGGGTCTTTCGACCGATCTCGTCTATCCCAACGGCATCAGCACTTCGCTGCCGACGGATGTGCAGCACGACATGCTGCGCGCGATGAAGGGGCTGGAGCGGGTCGAGATGGCAGTCCCAGGCTATGCCGTGGAATACGACCACATCGATCCTCGCGCTCTCCGGACATCGCTGGAGGTCAAGGCAATACCGGGCCTCTATTGTGCCGGGCAGATTAACGGGACCACGGGTTACGAGGAGGCTGCCGCTCAGGGGCTGGTTGCCGGCATGAACGCCGCGGCGACCGTCCTGGGGCGCGACCCGGTCGGTCTCGACCGATCCAATTCCTATATCGCGGTCATGGTCGACGATTTGACGCTGCAGGGCGTCAGTGAACCATATCGGATGCTGACGTCGCGCGCCGAATATCGCCTGCGCCTGCGTGCCGCCAATGCGGATACGCGCCTCACCGGGCTCGGCATCGAAGCCGGACTTGTCGGAGCTGAGCGGGCCGAGTGGTTCAGCCATCGCGAAGCGCGACGTTCGGTCATCGACAACCAGCTCGAGGAAGAGTTGCACGCCAACACCCTCATCGAGGGTGGCATCCGAGCCAAGGCTGATCGCGGCTCGCAGCGCCTGAGGGAATGGCTCAGGGGAGGGCAAATCTCCATCGACGAGTTGGCCAGTATCGTCGGCGGCATCGACCCGCAGGACGCACTTACGGTCGAGATGGTGGAGGACGCGATTTACGAGCCTTATCTGTTGCGCCAAGAGGCGGAGCTGCGCGACCTCAAGGCAGGTGAGATGCTGCGCCTTCCCGCAGACTTCCCCTACACCCGTGTGCCGGGTCTTTCGAACGAGATGATCGAACGGCTGAGTAGGGCCCAACCGGAGACGCTCTCGGCCGCTGGGCGTGTCCCTGGTATCACGCCAGCGGCTCTTGCTGCCCTGCTTGTGCACGCGCGTAGGCTTGAGGGTCAGGCGGCATGATCACGAACGAAGAGCAGGCCCGCACATTCATTCTGGGCCTGTCCGACAACGAGACCATCGAAAAGCTAGAGCTGCTCGCCGCTGCCCTTCGCGAGGAGAACGAGCGGCAGAACCTCGTCTCACGTGGCTCGCTGGACGGAGTATGGGTGCGTCATTTTGCGGACTCCGCGCAACTCATCCCGCATGTTCCACGTGAAACAAAAGGGGCCTGGTTCGACCTCGGCAGCGGCGCGGGCTTCCCCGGCCTCGTGCTCGCGCTTCTCCGGCCCGAAGAACCGACGGTCCTCGTCGAATCGCGCAAGCGCAGAATCGGGTGGTTGCAGGCGATGATCAGTAAGCTCGAGCTTGCGAATTGCGAAATCGAGGGAAAACGTCTCGAACTTGTCGACACCCGAAAAGCCGCGGTAATCTCGGCGCGAGCCTTCGCTCCACTGCCGAAGCTTCTCGATTTATCCGCACGCTTCTCCACAGGCCGCACATACTGGGTGTTGCCCAAGGGGCGGTCGGCGGCGCAAGAAGTCGAGGAACTGCCGCGTAAACTGCGCAAGATGTTCCACGTGGAACACTCCAAAACGGATGGCGAAGCCGGGGTCGTCGTCGGAAAAGGCAAGGTAGGGGCGTAAGAATGATCACGATCGCGATCGCAAATCAGAAGGGCGGGGTGGGCAAAACGACCACCGCCATCAACATCGCCACCGCGATGGCGGCATCGGGCTGGAAAACGCTGCTGATCGACCTCGATCCGCAGGGTAACGCTTCGACGGGTCTCGGGATCGACAACGCCGCGCGCGAATACACGACATACGACCTCCTCGTGGGCGACGCGACGCTGGCGCAGGCGGCGCAGAAGACCGAAATCCCTGGCCTGGACATCGTGCCGGCAACGCAGGATCTTTCGGGCGCCGAGGTTGAGCTCGTTTCGGTCGAGGATCGCACCCATCGCCTGCAGAAGGCGCTGGCGGCACAGCAAACCGGTTTCGCCGGATACGATGTCGCCTTCATCGACTGCCCGCCGTCGCTCGGCCTGCTGACGCTTAACGCACTCGGCGCAGCCGACACGCTGATGGTGCCGTTGCAGTGCGAATTCTTTGCGCTGGAGGGCCTCAGCCAGCTTCTTCAAACCGTCGAGCGCGTTCAGCAGCGTTTCAACCCCGATCTGGGTATTGTCGGTATCGCTCTGACCATGTTCGACCGCCGCAACAAGCTCACAGACCAGGTGGCCGACGACGTGCGCGATTGCCTCGGCAATCTCGTCTTCGAGAACGTCATTCCGCGCAATGTGCGCCTATCGGAAGCGCCGAGCCACGGCATGCCCGCCCTGATATACGACCACAATTGTCCCGGAAGCCGCGCCTACATCGGTCTGGCGCGCGAGCTGATCGGACGCCTGCCCGAGAAGAGGAAAGCCGCATGAGCGCCGCCGTCGATCGCAAGAAGAAACTTGGCCGCGGCCTTGGCGCGCTGATGGGCGAGATCCAGCGCGAGGAACCGCTGGTCCGCGAAAATAGTAACGATAGCAACGAGGTGACGGCTGCTGCTACGGGCGCTTCGACATCTGGCTTGAAGGATATTCCAGTAGCGGACATCTCGCCGCTTCCCGGCCAGCCCCGTACGCATTTCGACGACGATGCGCTCGACCAGCTTGCCGCGTCTATCGCGCAGCGCGGCGTCATCCAGCCGGTCATCGTCACACCGAATGGGGCAGGGCGCTACCAGCTCGTCGCCGGCGAACGCCGCTGGCGTGCGGCCCAGCGCGCACGGCTGCATGCCATTCCCGCCATCGTCCGCGATCTCGACAAGCGCGAGATCATGGCGCTGGCGCTGATCGAGAACCTGCAGCGCGAAGACCTCAACCCGCTGGAGGAGGCCCGCGCGTACCAGAAGCTTTCCGAAGAGGAAGGCATGACCCAGGCCGAAATCGCCCAGCTGGTCGACAAGTCGCGCAGCCATGTGGCGAATTTCCAGCGCCTTCTCGCCTTGCCCGACGAAGTCCTTGAAATGCTTGCTAAAGGCAAGCTCACCATGGGTCATGCGCGACCGCTGATCGGCAACGAGGCCGCCGCCGAAATCGCTCGGAAAGCGGTGAACGACAATCTCTCGGTGCGCGACGTCGAAAAGCTTGCGCGCGGAGAGAAGCCGAAGAAGGCAAAGACTGACGGGGGCGCCAAGCCAGTCGCGGAAGCGGCAAACGACGCCGATATCGCGGCGGTGCAAGGCCATCTCGAGGAATTTCTCGGCCTGCCCGTGCGGATCAAGACCGAAGGCGCGCCAGGCAATGGCACGGTGACGATCGGTTACCGTACGCTCGACCAGCTCGATTTGATCTGCCAGCGGCTTACCGGCGGCGATATCTGATCCTTAGATACGGTCGGAAATAATCTCGGCAAGACGTTCAATTCCGGCGCGATCTTCCTCATCGAAGCGCGCCTTGGACGGGCTGTCGAGATCGATCACCGCCACGACGTCGCCATCTCGCAGAACGGGGACGACCAGCTCGGAATTGGTCACCGAATCGCAGGCGATATGGCCGGGAAAGGCGTGGACGTCTTTGACCAGCTGGGTCGCCGCGTCGGTTGCCGCTACGCCGCACACGCCCTTGCCGAGCGGGATGCGTATACAGGCGGGACGTCCCATGAAAGGCCCGAGCACCAGTTCTCCCTCGACCATGCGATAAAAGCCGGTCCAGTTCACATCGGGCAGGAAATCCCACAACAACGCGGCGATATTGGCCATATTGGCCACGCCATCGGGCTCGCCGGCGGTCAGCGCGTCGGCGGCCTCGTGCAGTTGGCGGTAGGCTTCGGGCTTGGGACAATCGTCCGCGGGGCGAAAATCGAACATGGCCGGTCAATTAGGGGCCCCGCGCTCATGTGCAAGGGGCGTTGCGGCCCGGGCAGGCCTGCACTATCCCCAAACTCATGAGCATTCTCAAGAAGCTGGGCATCGCCCTTCTCGTCATCCTCCTCCTGCTGGGGATTTTCGCCTTCATCGTGACGCGGGGCGACACGGCCGACCTCCCGATCGACGAAGTTACCGGCACCGACCCGACGCTGCAGGAGGCCCAGGCCGAAACCTTCCCGACGGTGGCTATCGCCGATCCGGTGGGCTGGGCCGACGGTGAAGCCCCCGAAGCCGCCGAGGGCCTTGCCGTAAACCGCTTCGCCGAGGGGCTCGACCACCCGCGCACGGTCTACGCGCTGCCCAATGGCGACATCCTCGTCTCGCTGACACGTTCGCCCAACCAGGGCGGCGGCGGGCTGATGGGCTGGATCGCCAACAAGCTCATGACCAAAGCCGGCGCGAACGGTCCTTCGGCCAACCAGGTGGTGCTGCTGCGCGATGCCGATGGTGACGGCACGGCGGAGACCCGCCGCGTGCTTGTCGACGGTCTCGATTCGCCGTCGGGCCTCGCTTGGGGCGACGGCACACTTTACATCGCGAACCACGACGAAGTCCTTGCTTTTGAATACGAACTCGGCAGCGACAGCGTGGCGTCGAAGCCCCGCAAGGTCACAGATCTCGCCGGCGGAGGCGGACACTGGATGCGCAATCTCGAGCTGCACCCCGACGGCAATCTCCTCTATGTCGCAGTCGGTTCGGACACCAATATCGGCGACAAGGGCATGGCGGCCGAAGAAGGCCGTGCGCTGATCTGGGAGGTGAACCTCGAAACCGGCAGCCGCCGCCAGTTCGCCGGTGGCCTGCGCAACGCCAACGGCCTCGATTTCAACCCTTGGTCGGGCGAACTTTGGACCACGGTCAACGAGCGCGACATGCTCGGCTCGGACCTCGTGCCCGATTACCTCACCAATGTGCCCGTCGGCGCGCAATACGGCTGGCCGTGGGTATATTGGGGCGACAATTATGATCGCCGCGTGGAAGAGCCTGCGCCGCAGTATATCAGCTACGTGCGCCGCCCCGAATACGCGCTCGGTCCCCATGTGGCCGCGCTAGGTCTCGTCTTCAGCAAGGAGGGCGCGGCGATGGGCGAGAATTTCTCCAGCGGTGCCTTCATCGCGCGGCATGGCTCGTGGAACCGCAAGCCGCCCTCAGGGTACGACGTCGTCTATGTCGCCTTCGACGGGCGCGGCAATCCGACCGGAAAGCCGATTCCGGTCCTTACTGGCTTCCTGAAGCCCGATGGCGACACGCGCGGACGCCCGACGTGGGTGGAGTGGGCCGGTGACGGATCGCTTCTCGTCAGCGACGATACGGCCGGGATCATCTGGCGCGTGACATCGCCGGGTGCGAAGCCGCAAGGCGCGATTCAGAGGATCTCCGGCGACCGCCTCCCGCCGCAGCGTGAACTGCGCGGACAGGACGCCTCCTTTGGCGCCGACGATTACGCGCGGATCGTGCCTGAAGGCTAACCGAGCAGCGCGGCGGTCTCGATCTCGTAGAGCGCCGCGCCCCCAGCGGTGGCTGCGGCTTTAAGGCCTGAAGCTTCGGGCACGATACGCTCGAGGAAGAAGCGCACCGTGGCCGGTTTCGTCGCCGCCAGTGCGGGCGCATCACCGGCCTCGACGGCGCGTAGCTGGTGCACCAGCTGCCAGCCCGCCACCGCTACCGAGAGCATGGTACAGAAGGGCACGCTGCCTGCGAGCTTGTCGTCGAGGCTCGCTTCCTCGCGCATCCACTTGGCCACCGCCGCGCAGTCGCCTGCCAGTGCGAAAAGCGCAGGATAGTCGGCGCAATCGCGTGTGATCTCTTCGGTCAGGCCGATTAGCGCCTCACCGTTGTCGAGCCCGAGCTTGCGCGTAACGAGGTCGGCGGCCTGGATGCCGTTCGTGCCTTCGTAAATCGGAGCGATGCGCGAATCGCGCCAGTGCTGCGCGGCGCCGGTTTCCTCGACGAAGCCCATGCCGCCGTGGACCTGGATGCCAAGGCTGGCGACTTCGATGCCGATATCGGTGCCCCAGGCCTTGATCAGCGGGGTCAGGACTTCACCGCGCGCCTTGGCGGCCTCGTCATCCAACACGCCGCGATCGACCTGTCCTGCGGTATAATAAAGCAGCGCCCGCGCACCCTCGGTGAGCGCCTTCATGCGCAGCAGCATGCGGCGCACGTCGGGATGCTCGATAATCGAGACGGGGGCCTTGTCCGGCGAGCCGGCGCGCGCCGACTGGACGCGCTCCTTGGCGTAATCGAGCGCCTGCTGTGTTGCGCGTTCGCCGATCTGCACGCCCTGGTTGCCGACGTTGATGCGCGCGTTGTTCATCATCGTGAACATGGCCGCCAGCCCGCGGTTTTCCGCACCGACCAGCTCGCCGATGCATTCGTCGTTATCGCCATAGCTCATCACGCAGGTGGGCGAAGCGTTGATGCCGAGCTTGTGTTCGAGGCTGACGCAGCGAAGATCGTTACGCGCGCCGAGCGAACCATCCGGTTTCACATGATATTTGGGCACCGTGAAAAGCGAGATGCCGCGGCTTCCCTCCGGCGCATCGGGCAGGCGCGCGAGGACGAGGTGGATGATGTTCTCAGCCAGCTCGTGCTCGCCCCAGGTAATGTAGATCTTCTGGCCCTTTATGAGGAACTTGCCTGCGTGCTCGCCCTCCGCAATCGGTTTCGCGGTGGTACGAAGCGCCCCGACGTCGGAACCGGCCTGCGGTTCGGTCAGGTTCATCGTACCGGACCATTTGCCGCTGACGAGGTCGGGCAGGTATTTCTGCTGCAATTCCTCCGAGCCATGGTGCTCCAGCGCCTCGATCGCGCCGACCGACAGCATGGGCAGGAGGTTGAAGGCCATGTTCGCCGTGCCGAGGTTCTCCAGCACATTGCAGGCAAGCGTGAAGGGCAGGCCCTGACCGCCGAACTCCACCGGCGAGGCGATGGCGTTCCACCCTTGCTCGACATAATGCGCATAGGCCTCGGCATAGCCATCGGGCAGGCGCACCACGCCGTTTTCCAGCTTTGCGCCTTCAAGGTCGCCCACGCGGTTGAGCGGGGCAAACTCGCCGGCCGCGAACTGGCCGACACCCTCGACGATCGCTTCCACCATGTCGGGCTCGGCGGCGGCGAAGCGTTCGCTTTGCGCAAGCTCCTCGATTCCGGCGTTCACGCGGATGGCGAGCAACTGGTCCTGGGTGGCGGGAGTGTAGGTCACGGGGTATCCTCTTGGCTTTTGGCGCCCTGCAGATATAGCGCGCAGGCATGAGCGGCAAATACGCTACGGAAACGCTTGCAGCGGACAAAGGTGGCATGGCGCGCGCCGCAGAGATCCTGCGCGCAGGCGGCCTCGTCGCGGTGCCGACCGAAACGGTTTATGGCCTCGCCGCAAGGGCCGACGACGTCGCTGCCGTCTCGCTGATTTACGAAGCCAAGGGGCGGCCCAGCTTCAACCCGCTGATCGTCCATGTCGCGTCGATGGAAGCGGCGCGGGAACTCGCCGAATTCTCACCGGAAGCGGAGACGCTCGCCCAGGCGCACTGGCCCGGCCCGCTGACGCTGGTCCTGCCACGCCGCGCCGACGCCAAGCTGGCCGAGACCGTGACGGCGGAGCTCGAAACGGTCGCAATTCGCATGCCCAACCACCCGATAATGCGCGAAATCCTGAGCGCCGTCGATGTGCCGCTCGCCGCGCCTTCGGCCAACCGGAGTGGCTTCATCAGCCCGACGACGGCGGATCATGTGTTGACGTCGCTCGACGGGCGCATCGATGCCGTGCTCGACGGCGGCGAATGCCGGGCGGGTGTGGAATCGACCATCGCAGCGGTGCGCGTCGATGGACGCGTGGAAGTGCTGCGTCCGGGGCCGGTGCAACTGGACACGGGGGCTATGGCGCAAAGTAGTGAGAGCAGTATCGAGGCCCCCGGCCAGCTCGCCAGCCATTACGCGCCGGGCAAGCCCGTGCGTCTCGACGTCATCCGCTCGGTCGAGGACGAATTTTATATCGGTTTCGGGGAGGTTAGGGGCGATTGCTCGCTTTCGTCCGAAGGCAATCTGGAGGAAGCGGCGTCACGGCTCTACGCGTGCCTTCACGAGGGCGCCGCGTCGCACAAGCCCCGGATCGCTATCGCTCCCGTTCCGGAAGAAGGCATCGGGCGCGCAATCAACGACCGGTTGCGCCGCGCGGCCACACCACCGGATTAGGTATCGTCCGGCTCGACCGGGATGGTCGGCAGGATCTGCTGGATCTCGGCATAAGTATCGGTTGCCTGGTCACAGGCGCGGCGATTGCCCTCGTTGCATTCCTTGAGCTGCTTTTCGTACTCGCGCTCAAGCTTGCCCAAGCGCTCCTCGCGCTTGCGCAGTTCGCGCCCGCGCTTCTCGTCCTTTTCGGACTGGCTCGTGGTAGCAAGATCGACGCCCTTGGCAGCCACGCGCACCGGCGCCGTCACGACATCCGCGACCGTCGAGATACAGCCGCCCAGCAAAGCGGCGGCTAAGGGTAGGGCAAAAAAAGCGGGCAGGCGCATGGAAAATCCTTTCGATGCACCTGCCCTACAGCAGATTGGGTGAGTTTTCGATGAATCAGGGCGCTTCGGGCGCCTCCGGTGCTTCCGGTGCAGCAGGAGCGTCGCCAGCGTCGGCCGAGCGAGCCGTGCCCGCCGAGCAGCGTAGCTTGCCCGAACCCATGGCGCTGACCGTGCAGGTCGCGCTGCCCGCGACCTTGACGTCGCCCGAGCCCATGATGCTGGCATCGACCGTGCCATCGGATGCGAATTCGACGTCGCCCGATCCCATGATCGAGATTTCCGCCTTGTCGACCG
Organism: Qipengyuania aurantiaca; assembly: GCF_019711375.1. NCBI lineage: Bacteria > Pseudomonadati > Pseudomonadota > Alphaproteobacteria > Sphingomonadales > Erythrobacteraceae > Qipengyuania > Qipengyuania aurantiaca. The sequence goes on along the minus strand of NZ_CP081295.1, from coordinate 1,074,605 downwards.
ACAGATCGGCCATCCGCGCCGAGCCGGAGCCAGCTACCGTCAAATCGAGCGATTCGACGCTTCCGGCGGCTTCGAAATCGCCCGATCCGGCGACCGTGAGGTCGAAGCGCGAGGCGTTTAGCTGCGCAACCTTGATAGTGCCGGAGCCGGCGATCGTCGCGTCCGCGCGTTCGGTGATCTCGTCGGCCTCGATCGTGCCTGAACCGGCCATCACCATGGCAGTCAGGCTGGGCATGGTCACGCGCACCGTCGCGGTGCCGATATTCTTGCCGCTGTTTTTCTCGCGGCTGACGGCGAGGGCATCGTCTTCGAGATGGAAGCGAAGGGCCTCGACCGCGCGCTGGTCACCAGAAACGTCGATATCGAAAGCCTCTCCGCGCGACACGATGATGGTGTCGGGACCGGCCAGAACGATCTCGCTGGGCGAGGCGCCGCTGGTGTCGAGTTCGGCCAGAGGCACGCCCTTGCCGTCGCCGATCTGCATATCGACGTTGCAGCCGGAAAGCATCGCGCTTGCCGCCAGAGCGGCGACCGGGGCGAGGCCTTTGAGAACCTTGTGAATCATGGCGAGATTTCCTTCCCTTGAATTCCTGTGTGCTTCGACAGCCGTATTGGTGATATAATACGGCAACCGGATATCTTCAAGCCAAAGCAAAAGGGCCGCCCCTTGCGGAGCGGCCCCTTCGTCGAGTGCCTTCGGGCGTTGGCCGATCAGGCTTCTTCGGTGTTCTCGTAATACTGCGGCGCATGCTCGCGCAGGACGTCGAGGATCTTTTCCAGCGCGGTCGACTCGTCGGTCTTCTCCATCGCCGCGAGTTCGCGGGCGAGACGGCTCGAGGCCGCTTCGAAGATCTGGCGCTCCGAATAGCTCTGTTCGGGCTGGTCGTCGGGGCGAAACAGGTCGCGCGTCACTTCCGCGATCAGGACGATTTCGCCCGAGTTGATCTTGGCTTCGTATTCCTGGGCGCGGCGGCTCCACATGGTGCGCTTGACCTTGGGCTTGCCCTTCAGCGTTTCCATCGCTTCCTTGAGGGTCTTGTCGCTGGACAGCTTGCGCATGCCGATCGATTCGACCTTGTTGACCGGAACTCGCAGCGTCATGCGCTCTTTCTCGAAACGGAGGACATAGAGATCGAGCTGCATTCCGGCGATTTCCTCGCTCTGCAGTTCGATGACACGGCCCACGCCGTGCTTGGGGTAGACAACGTAATCGCCAACGTCGAAGGCGTCTGCCTTGCTCGCCATGCATCAATCCTTTCGTCCGGGCCGCGCGGGGGGATAGAACACCGTAAAAAAAGCCTGTCCGCGAGCGGCAAAGCGGCGCGCGGCGAAACCCTTCCCGATGGTGTTGCTGGTGGTGCGGACCTTTCAATTCTCACATCTGCCCGGCCATGACCGGCGCAGTTGTTGCATTATATAGCACAACCTAGGGTTTATTGCGAGTCTTGGCAGTTTTGTGCGTGCCATCATGCTTAGCCGAAGCTTTCACCGCGGCGAACTCCGCGCCGAGGAGGAGTAGGAGCGCGGTGACGTAGAACCAGGTGATCAGCACCACGACGGCGCCAAGCGAACCATAGGTTGCGTTGTAACTGCCGAAATTTGCGGCATAAAAGGCAAAACCCGCGGTCGCGGCGAGCCAGCCCGCGGCGAAGAGCAGGGCGCCGGGGAAGATTTCGTGCCAGGCGGGTGATGGCTTGTTCGGGGCGAAGCGATAAAGGCCGGCAGCGCCGCCGGTCGCTGCGAGGAAGAGAAGCAGGAAGCTTGCCAATCCGCCGAGCGGTCCTGCAATGACGGCTAGAGTAGTGCTCAAGCCTCCGAGCACGATCAGGCCAGTAATCCCACTTAGCGTAATCGCCAGAGCGACGAGATTGCCGCGCACAAAGCCGCGCGCCTCGCCAGCGTGAAAGGCGATGTTGAGCCCGGTCATGACCGCCCGTGCGCCGTTACGCGCGCCCCACAGCGCAATACCGAGCGCCAGGGCAAGCCCAAAGCCCTTGGGGCCGCTATCCCCTTCGCTAACGTTGCGCAGCTGGTCGCCGATGATCCCGGCCGCCGCTTCGGGCAGGTTGGCCGATAGCGCCTCGATATGGCCTGCGACCGTTTCGGGTGAGGCAAAGAGGCCATAGCCCAGCACCAGCGCGCCCAGCGCTGGCACGAGCGCCAGCAGCGCGTAATGCGCGATGCCTGCCGCGATCAGCGAGATATTGTCGTCGCCACCCGCAGCCCAGGCAGCCTTCAGGTCGGTGAAAAGCGCGATGGCGCGATCAGTCGCCTTCGCCGGGTTCGGGCGAGAAGTACTTGTCGAACTTGCCCTCTTCGCCCTTGTGCTCGTCGGCATCGGCGGGCGGTTCCTTCTGGCTCGTGATGTTCGGCCATTCGGCGCTGAACTTGGTGTTCAGTTCGAGCCACTTTTCCAGATTGTCCTCGGTGTCGGGCAGGATCGCCTCGGCCGGGCATTCGGGTTCGCACACGCCGCAATCGATGCATTCGCTAGGGTTGATGACGAGCATGTTCTCGCCCTCGTAGAAGCAATCGACCGGGCAGACCTCGACGCAGTCGGTGTATTTGCATTTGATGCAGGCGTCGGTGACGACGTAGGTCATGGGGTGCGGTTTCCCTGTCAGAAATGTGGTTCAGCGCTGCTATGGCTATTCATGCGCCGGGGTCAAGTTCCCGATAACATTCTTGCGCCTCGCGCGGAGGGCCGCGGCGCTCGGGAAGCTCGAGTACCTCGATCAGCTTGACGTGCTTGCCGACGGGCAGGGTCAGGACATCGCCCACCGCAACATCGCGGCTGGGACGCAGCACGCGCTCGCCATTGCGGCGGATATGGCCCTCGTCGACCAGCTTGCGCGCTGCGCTCCGGGTGCGCACGAAGCGCAGGGCGCAGAGCAGGCGGTCGATCCGCAAGCCTCAGCCTTGTTTCATCAGATCGGCGAGCCCGGCAAAGGCGCTGCCTTCGCGCGGCGGCTGCGAGCGGGCGGGCTTCTGGCGCTCCTGCTTGCGGCGCGAGGGGCGCCATTCCCAGCTGTCGGGGCGGGGAGGCCCGAAAACGCCTTCGGCCAGCGGCTTGGCGCGCTGGACGCGGAAACCGGCTTGGCCGAGAAGGCGCTCGGCGTTCTTCTCTTCAAGGCCAATGGAGATCGGCAGGGCGAGGCTCAGCCGGAAACGGCGGCTCTTGTCCGCCTTCTGGCGCGCTTCATGCGCGGCGCGGAAGATTTTCTCCGCCAGATCGAGACGGATCGCCTGGCTGCCCGCGTGCCGATAGCCAGCGGGAAGCTTCTTCGCGTCGGGGATGACCGGCAGCATCGCCTCCTGCAGCGGACGCCGGTCGATGCCGAGCGCGCTCAGCAGCTGGCGCGGCGCGGGCTTGAGCAGCAGGGGTGAAAAGATGTCGAGCGCGCCGAAGGTGACGCCGATCTTGCGCAGGAAGGGGCGCATTTCCTTGGGCAGGTGCTCGATCCCCGCCTTCTCGCGCGTCACGAAGCCATGACCGGAAATGAGGTTGAGCAGGAGCGCGCGCGCCTGGCTGCCTGCTTCGGGATTGGCTGAGGCAATGTGCATCTTGCGCAAAGGCTCGAGCGGCTCCAATTTTTTGTCGAGCCATTCATCGAGGGCATCGAGCAATGATTTCCGCGGCTTGTCGGGCAGGCTTGCGATCTCGCGTGAAGGCGCAAGGGCGGGTTTGACCTGTCCTTCGCGCGGTTCGAGCTTGGCGAGCAGATGGCCCTGCCAGCGGATCGCGCCGCGAGACAACTCGACGTCAGCCATGTCGGATGCGGCCAGCGCCTCCGCTTTCTCGCCGAGGATACGGGGCAGCGCCTTCTCGGCCGCGGCGAGCAGCATCTTGCGGTCGGCGTGGTTTGCGGCCTGGTCGACCGCGAAGCGGAAGCCTTCGACCTTGCCCAGCGCCTCGTCCTCGACCAGCAGCGTGCCGTCGTCCCCCAGGGTGATCGGGAGCATGGATGCGTCCTGTCCCAGCGATTTCATCAGTATGGCAGTCCTTCGATTTACGAATCTCTCGGTCAGCCGCGCGTGGAGCGCGTCCGACAATTTGGCTTCAACCCCGCGTGCGCGCGACGCCATTTCGTCGCGGGCAAGCACCCAGTCGGGGCGCTGGCAGATATAGGCCCAGCTGCGAATCGCCGCGATCCGCCCCTGCAGCGTATCGATATCGCCGCTGGTGTTGTCGAGTTCGGATATGCGCGCGGCGACATAATCGGCCCCGATATACCCCTCGCGCAGATCCTGCCACAGCCGCGCGACGAATCGGGCGTGGACGTCGGGGCCGCGCGCGCGGAAATCGGGGAGGGAGCAGGCTTCCCAAAAGCGCCGCACCTTGCCTGCCCCGCGCACTTCGGCGGCAAACGGTTCCTCCGCGAGGCGTTTCAGCGTCGCGAGGTCGATCGCCTCGGGCGCGAGTCGGAGCGCCTCGTGCTCGGGCGGCGTCTCGAGGTCGGCGATAAGAGTGGCAAGATTGTCGAAGCGCGGCTCGGGTTCGCGCCAGAACAGCTTGGTGATCGGCGCGAAGCGATGCTCCTCGATCGCGTAGATCTCTTCCTCGGTAAACTCGGGCGAGGGGCCCATCTTGCCGCCCGCCCCGGCGAGCGTGCCGAACGTGCCGTCGCGCTGGTGGCGGCCCGCACGCCCCGCAATCTGGGCCATTTCGGCGGGAAACAGCCGCCGCATGCGCACGCCGTCGAACTTGGTGAGGCCGGCGAAGGCGACATGGGTCACGTCTAGATTGAGGCCCATGCCGATGGCATCGGTGGCGACGATGTAGTCGACCTCACCATTCTGGAACAATTCGACCTGGCGATTACGCGTTTCCGGTGAAAGCGCGCCCATGACCACCGCCGCCCCGCCTCGGAACCGCCGCAGCATTTCCGCCACCGCATAGACCTGCTCCGCGCTGAAGGCGACGATCGCGCTGCGCGGGGGCAGGCGCGACAGCTTGCGCGGGCCGATATGGCTGAGCGTGGAAAAGCGCGGGCGTTCGGTAATCTCGGCCTGGGGCAGGAGCGAGCGGACCATGGGAGCCAGCGTTGCGGCGCCCAGCAGCATCGTCTCCTCGCGTCCCCGCGCGCTGAGGAGCCGATCGGTAAAGACATGCCCCCTTTCGCGGTCGGCGGACAATTGCGCCTCGTCCAGCGCCACGAAGGCGCGCTCGTTGGCGCTGCGCGGCATGGCCTCGACGGTGCAGCACAGGTAGCGCGCGCCGGGCGGCTCAATCCGCTGCTCGCCCGTGATCAGCGCGACTTCTTTCTCGCCCTTGATCGCGACCACCCGGTCGTAGACCTCGCGCGCAAGCAGGCGCAGCGGAAAGCCCATCGCCCCGCTCGAACGCGCGCAGAGGCGTTCGATGGCGAGATGGGTCTTGCCGGTGTTGGTGGGCCCAAGGACCGCCGTAATCTTGGCGTCGTTCACACTTTCCTAGGTGGCATCGGCAGGCGCGGGGCGCAACCGCCCGCCGTTTTCCGCGCTCGTTTCGTCGCTCACGTGACTCGCCTTACCGACGGTTAACCCGAATTTCACTTTGTTTATCTAGCAATTCGCGCAATCTGGCCGAAAGGCGGCAGCCGCACTGTCGCATGGGGCATGAATCAACGGGGGCCATGGTGGACCTTTCCATCGAGCGAAAAGCGAAAGGCGAAAAGAAGGTCGTTGCCGGTCTCGGCGGCGATGCATCCTCCGAGCCTGCGCGCCCGGAAAGCTTCCGCGCGGTCAAGGATCGCCTCTATTCGCGCATTGAGGGCCTCGACATCGCGCCAGATCTCGGTGCGGACATCGGATCGCGCCGATGGTTCCGCGGGCTTGGCACTTTCGTCGGCCTTTCGGTGGTCGCGCTCGCGTTCTGGCCCGACTTCGCACCGCTCGAAGCTGCGCCGCCGCTGCCCGACGATCAGCAGGTGCGCAGCGAATATCGCAGCCAGATGATCATGCCGCTCGGCCTTGGAGCCGACACCGGTCGCCGGATGGGCCCGACCGCGCTGGTCCGTCCGCTCGCCGAAGCGCCCGAGCGCCCGCAGATGCAGATGCTCGCCACGCTGGGCCGCGGCGACAGTCTCGACCGCACGCTGCGCCGCGCCGGTATCGGCAGCGCGGAGGCGGACGAGGTCGCTTCGCTGATCGGCCGCGCCGTGCCGCTCGACGAGCTTGAACCGGGCACGCAGATCGACATCACCCTGGGCCGCCGCCCCGAACCGGGCGCCACCCGCCCGCTCGAACGCCTGAGCTTCCGCGCCCGCTTCGATCTCGAACTCAAGGTTGACCGGATGGACGGCGACGGGCCGCTGAGCCTGACGCGCCGTATCATCCGCGTGGACGAAACCCCGCTGCGCATTCGCGGGACGGTGGGCGACAGCCTCTACCGTTCGGCCCGCGCCGCCGGCGCTCCGGCCAGCGCAGTGCAGGCCTATCTCAAGGCGCTCGGCACACAGGTGAACCTCCAGCGGGACGTCCGCGCCACCGACACTTTCGACATGATCGTTTCGCACCGCCGCGCCGCTACGGGCGAGCGCCAGGCGGGCCAGCTGCTGTTTGCCGGGCTCGAACGTGGCTCACGAGGCGCGGTGCAACTGATGCGCTGGGGCAGCGATGGCGATTTCTTCGATGCCGACGGTACGGGCGAGGAAAAGGGCGGTCTCGTCGCCCCGGTCCCCGGACGGATGAGCTCGAGTTACGGCATGCGCCGCCATCCCGTTCTCGGCTATCGCCGCATGCACGCAGGGGTCGACTTCCGCGCGCGCCACGGTACGCCGATCGTCGCCGTCACCGATGGCCTCGTGACGGGCGCCGGACGCATGGGCGGCTGCGGTAATGCGGTGCGCCTGCGCCACGCCAACGGTGTCGACACGCGCTACTGCCATATGAGCCGGATCGCCGTGAACCGGGGGGCGAGCGTGCGCCGCGGACAGGTCATCGGCTATGTCGGCTCGACCGGCCTTTCGACCGGCCCGCACCTCCATTACGAAATGTATCGCGGCGGCAAGGCCGTGAACCCCGCATCGGTCAGCTTCGTCACTCGCAAGCAGCTTTCGGGCGAGGAACTCACCCGGTTCCGTGATGCGCTGGGTACGCTGCGCGATGTCGAGGAAGGCGCGGCGCTCGCCGATCTCACCCCGACGGCGGACGAAGTGGCGAGCGAAGAGCCGGAGCGCGAGATCGACAAGCTCGACAAGCCGCGCCCGATCGGCTGACACCGCTCTCCAAGCGCTGCGATTGCTATGCCTCGCCGATTGCGGCAAGGCTCGGACCCATGACTGACGCTGCCTATCCCGCCACGCGCCTGCGCCGCACCCGTGCCCATGCCTGGAGCCGGGCGATGCACCGCGAGACCGTGCTCACCTCCGCCGACCTCATCTGGCCGCTGTTCGTGACCAGCGGTTCGGGTGTCGAGGAACCGGTCGCAAGCCTGCCCGGCGTCTCACGCTGGTCGGTCGACGGCATTGCCAAGCGGGCAAAGGAAGCGGTCGAGCTCGGTATCCCCTGCATCGCGCTGTTCCCCAACACTCCGGCCGAAAAGCGCAGCGAAGGCGGGGACGAGGCCTTCAATCCCGACAATCTCATGTGCCGCGCGATCAAGGCCGTGCGCGACGCCTGCGGGACCGATATCGGCATCCTGACCGACGTCGCGCTCGACCCTTATACCAGCCACGGGCAGGACGGGTTGGTCGACGCGCAGGGCTATGTCCTCAACGACGAGACTGTTTCGGTGCTCGTCGACCAGGCGGTCAACCAGGCGAACGCGGGCGCGGACATCATCGCGCCCTCGGACATGATGGATGGGCGTGTGAAGGCGATCCGCATGGCGCTGGAGATGGACGGCCATCCGAATGTGCAGATCATGGCCTATTCGGCGAAATACGCCTCGGCCTTCTATGGCCCGTTCCGCGATGCGGTGGGGTCGGGCGGCCTGCTGAAAGGCGACAAGAAAAGCTACCAGATGGACCCCGCCAATGGCGACGAGGCCTTGCGCGAAATTGCGCTCGACATCGCCGAAGGGGCGGACAGCGTGATGGTCAAGCCGGGCCTTGCCTATCTCGACGTGATCTGGCGCGCGAAGGAGCGGTTCGGCGTGCCCGTGTTCGCCTATCAGGTTAGCGGCGAATACGCGTTGATCGAGGCGGGCGCCGCGGCCGGAGTGGGAGATCGCGACGGGCTGTTGATGGAAAAGCTGGTCGCCTTCAAGCGCGCGGGCTGTTCAGGCATCCTGACCTATCACGCCCCCGTGGCGGCACGGCTGCTCAATGGCTGATACGGTCCTTACGACCGAACGCCTCATCCTGAGACCTCCCGCGGCCGGAGACCTGCCCTTCGTGCAGGCGCAGATGAACACGCCTGCCGTCATGCGCTTCCTCGGCGGCACGCCGCGCAGCGAAGACGAGGTGGCGGCAAGCTTCCAGGCCGATCTCGAGGCCTTCGACAGCGGAGGCCATCGCCGCTGGACCGTCTGGTTGCGGGAGGACGAGTGCCGCGTGGGCCGCTGCGGCCTCTTCCGTGTTTATACTGAAGCCGCACCCGAGGCTTTGCAGGCCGAACACGAGATCGGCTGGACCCTCGCCGAGCCGTTCTGGGGCCGCGGCTACGCCACCGAGGCGGCGCGCGCACTGCTCGGCTTCGCTTTCCGGGAACTGGGGCTCGCCCGGATATATTCGCAGACCAGCGATTCCAACCAGCCCTCGACGAAGATGATGCAACGGCTGGGTTTCACGCATTTGCCGCAGCTCGGCTATGTCGATCCGCTCTATCCGCCGCGCGACAACCCGACCACGGTCTGGCGCCTCACCGCCGAAGAATGGAAAGCCACGTGACTGCCTTTCGCCACGAAACCGACCGCCTGATCTTGCGCGACTGGCGCGAGGAGGATTGGGAGCCGTTCTGGCACGCCACCAACACGCCTGCCGTCATGGAGTGGCTGGGCGGCGTGTGCAATGACGCCAAGCGCGACGCAGCCCAGCAGAGATTGCTGTCCTATCAAGAGGATCATGGCCACACCTTCTGGGCTGTCGAGCGCAAGGAGGATGGCGTCATCCTCGGCTTTTGCGGCCTCAAGCGCTGCAACCAGAAAGGCGGACCGCTGGGCGAGATGGAGGTCGGCTGGCGGCTGCGCGAAGACGCCTGGGGCAAGGGCTATGCGAAGGAGGCGGCTGCGGCTGCGCTCGATCTCGCCTTTACCCGCTTCGGCGCGGAGCAGGTGATCGCCCTCACGGTCGAACCCAACGCGCCGAGCTGGGGCCTGATGAAGTGGCTCGGCATGGAGCGGCGCGCGGATCTCGATTTTCCCAACGACGATTTCGGCGCGGACACGATCATCGTCTATTCGATTGGCCGAGCGGACTGGAGAGGCCTCGATGGCTGATATCATTGCCGAGACCGACCGCCTGATCCTGCGCACGATCGAAGAGGGCGATGTCGAACGCCAGATGCGCGTGCTCAACACGCCCACGGTAATGGCGCATCTTGGCGGGCCGAAGGAAGCGCATGAGATCGAGGCGAAGCACGCCAAGGGGATGCAGCTCTACGCCCGGCGCGGCTTCAGCTTCCTGATGCTTATCGAGAAGGACACCGGCGAACTCGTCGGCCATGCCGGCATCAAGGAGGTCGACAACCCCCATGCCCCGAACCCGGGCGACCACGAGATCGGCTGGCTCATCCGCGAGGACCGCTGGCGGCGCGGCTATGCGCGAGAGGCGATGGAAGCCGTGCTCGAATGGGCGTTCGGGCGGGTCGATGCACCCCATGTCGTCGCGCTCACCAGCGAGGCGAATACCGCAAGCTGGAAGCTGATGGAAAAACTCGGCATGGTCCGCCGCAAGGACCTCGATTTCGAAGAGCCGGATAGGCCTGCAAGGGACAATCCGGTGATCCAGTATTCGCTCACGCGCGAGCAATGGGAGACCGCGTCATGAACCGCCCCGGCGTCAACATCATCCCGATCCACGGCAAGACGCCGAAGATCCACGACAGCGCCTTCATCGCGCCCGGATGCACGATCATCGGCAATGTCACCATCGGGGCCGAAAGCTCGATCTGGTACAATTGCGTGCTGCGCGCCGACGTCAGCCGCATCGAGATCGGCGAGAGGACCAATGTGCAGGACGGCAGCGTGCTGCATTGCGACCCGGAACGCCCGGGTGACCCTGACGGCAGCCCGCTTATTATCGGCGATGACGTACTCATCGGCCATATGGCGATGATCCATGGGTGCCGGATCGAGAACCGCGGCTTTGTCGGCCTTGGCGCCATCGCGATGAACAAGGCGGTGATCGGCAGCGACGCCATGCTGGCGGCCGGTGCCATGCTCACCGAGGGCAAGGTCATGGGCGCGCGCGAACTGTGGGGTGGCCGCCCCGCGCGCAAGATGCGCGATCTCGACGATGCCGCCGTGGCCGCAATGCGCATGGGCGTGGCGCATTACGCCGAGAACGCCAAGGCGCATTCCCAGGCGGTCGATGAAACGCTCAAGGGCTGAATTCCCGCCCCGCGATGCCTTAACGGCCTTGCTCGATAGCGAGGGCAGGGTGGTGATCCGCGTCACACCCGGAGCGCGCACCGAAAGCCTCACTCTCAATGAGGGCGGATTGGCGGCAAAGGTCCGCGCCAAGCCGCAGGACGGGGCCGCCAACGAAGCGGTGCGCAAGCTCCTCGCCGCCGCCTATGGCGTGCCACCGTCACGTGTCGCGTTGCTGCACGGTGCCACGTCGCGCGAGAAACTGTTCCGGATCGACCGCTAGCGTCAGGCCGGTCTTGCGTAGCGCACCATGTGCGGCACGAAATCGGCCTTTCCGATCGCCAGGCCGTTGTGCCGCAGGAGGGCGTAAGCCATGGTGGTGTGAAAGTAGAAATTGGGCATGGTCCAGTCGCGGATATATTCCTCCGCGCTCATTACGAAGCGCATGCCGTTGGGCAGGGTAAAGTCGATCTCGCCATCCGGTCCGGTGGTACCGGATTCGCGCACTGTGGCGAGTTTACCTTTCATTTCCTGTAACTTGGACGCTACTTCCTCGAGCGAGGCGTAAGCCTCTTCATCGAGTACCTGCTTCATCCCGAAAACGCGCTCGAGCGCGATGTTGAGCTGGTTGATCGCAACGCGGAACTGCGTTTCGAGCGGAAACATGTCCTCGGCCAGTTTCGTCTCGAGCACGGCATCGCCCATGTCCGCCTTCATAGCCTTGCCGACCACGTTCAGCAGCGATCCCAGCATATTATCGAAGGTGGCAAAGGCGCTTTCGGCGTAACTCATCGCAACATTCTCCCATGGGTGCGGGATATATGTAGCGCGCGCCGCGCGCGCTTCAATCGGCGATCAACGCCCGTAGCGCCTCGATCCGGTCGGCTTCGTGGGGCGGCTTGTCCCAGCGGATGCGGTGGATACGGGGGAAGCGCATGGCGAGGCCGGACTTGTGGCGCTTGCTTTCGTGCACGCTGTCGAAAGCCACCTCGAAGACGAGGCTTTTGTCGGTCTCGCGCACCGGGCCGAAGCGGTTGATCGTGTTGCTGCGGACATGGCGGTCGAGCTTCTTCAGCTCCTCGTCGGTGAAGCCCGAATAGGCCTTGCCCACGGGCAGCAGGTCCGCACCCCGGTCGGGATCGCCGTCCCAGCAGCCAAAGGTGTAGTCCGAAAAGAAGCTCGACCGCTTTCCGCTCCCGCGCTGGGCGTACATCAGCACGCAATCGACCAGCAGCGGGTCGCGTTTCCACTTGTACCAGTATCCCACGCGCCGCCCGGCGATATAGGGGCTGTCTTTGCGCTTGAGCATCAGCCCTTCGATGGCGTCCTCGCGGCTGCCTTCGCGAATTTGCGCCAGATGGTCGAAATCCTTTGCCTCCACGACGGAGCTCAGGTCGAAATGCGAGTCGGGCAGGCGTGACGCCAGCGCTTCGAGCCGCCCGCGCCGCTCGGTCCAAGGAAGCGGGCGCACATCGACACCTTCTATCAGGAGCGCGTCGTAAAGCCTTATGAAGGCGGGGTATTCCTTGAGCATCTTCTTGGAGACGGTCTTGCGGCCAAGGCGCTGCTGGAGGGCGTTGAAGCTTGCCGCCCCGCCTTCTTCGCCGCCCTGGTGTGTGCCGCGGACCAGCAATTCCCCGTCGAGCACCGCGTTCATCGGCAAAATGTCGAGAAATTCCGGGAAAGTGGCCGAAATATCGTCGCCCGAGCGGGAAAACAGGCGTGTTTCGCCGCCCGCGCGCACCAATTGCACGCGAATCCCGTCCCATTTCCATTCCGCCGCGTAATCCGCGAGGTCGACGACCGTCTCTTCCAGCGGATGCGCGAGCATGAAGGGGCGGAAGGTGGGGAGGTTTTCGATATCGGGCGGGTCGGCCCCCTCGGCAGCCCAGGCGAAGAGATCGGCGTAGGGCGGGGTGAGGCCGTGCCAATACTCCTCCACCTCGTCCACCGGGACATCGAAGGCCTGCGCGAACGCCGTCTTGGCAAGACGCGAGGAGACGCCAATCCGCATGCCGCCCGTGGCGAGCTTCAGCAGCGCGTAGCGACCCGAAGAATCGAGCCGGTCCAGCAGCTTGGGAAGCTCTGTTAGCACCGTCTTGCGGTTCATCTCGTCCAGCAGCGCGACCGTTTCGCTGACCGTGGGCGGGGAGGGGGGCTCGTCGGGCGCGGGCCAGAGCAGGCTTGCCGTTTCGGCGGTATCGCCCACGAAGTCGCGGCTCAGCGTCCAGAGGACGGGGTCGATGCGGTCCTTCAGGAGATTTCGGATGGTCGAACTCTTGACCGCCGGGAAGTCGAGCCCGTCGGACAGCGCCGCCAGCGCCCATCCGCGATCAGGATCGGGCGTGGCGCACAGGTACTCGGCGATCAGCCGCAGCTTCTCGTTGCGGCTGCGGGTGTAGACCAGCGCGTCGATGAGGGCGGCGAACTCTTCCACGCCTAGTCGTCCTCGTCCTCGTAACCGACCAGCGCCAAGGCGCGGGCGCGGCGCTGGTGGAGTTGGCACCAGCGCAGCAGCGCGTCCTCGCGCCCGTGGGTGATCCAGTTTTCCTGCGCGTCGACTTCGCGGATCGTCCGCGTCAGCTCGCCCCAGTCGGCGTGGTCGGAGATCACCAGCGGCAGCTCGACATTGCGCTGGCGGGCCCGCTGGCGAACGCGCATCCAGCCCGAGGCCATGGCCGTGATCGGTTCGGGCAGGCGGCGGCTCCAACGGTCGTTGAGCGCAGACGGCGGGCAGATGACGATATGGCCGCGGATGTCATCCTTCGTGGCGTCGGCGACCAGCCGCAATTCGCCGAGATTGACGCCATGCTCCTCATAAAGGCGGCACATCTTCTCCATCGCACCGTGGAGATAGATCGGATCGTGATGCCCTGCCGCGCGCAGTTCGGCGATGACCCTTTGCGCCTTGCCCAGAGCGTAGGCGCCGACGAGCACGCAACGGTCGGGATAGGCGCGCAGGCGGTCGAGCAGTTTCGCCATTTCCTCTTCGATGGGAGGGTGCTCGAAGACGGGCAGGCCGAAGGTCGCCTCGGTGATGAAAATGTCGCAGGGCGTGACTTCGAAGGGCGGGCAAGTGGGGTCGGCGCGGCGCTTGTAGTCGCCGGTGACGATCACCCGCTCGCCGGCGTGTTCCAGCAAGATCTGCGCACTGCCTAGCACGTGGCCGGCGGGAATGTAGGTCGCGTCGACGCCGCCCTTCAGCCGGATCGTCTCGCCATATTCGACCGGCACGGCGCGGTGGGGGATCTCGCCGGCGTCGTCTTCGGCGCCTGTGCGATAGCGCAATTCCATGATCGCCAGCGTTTCGGGCGTCGCCACCGTTTCGCCATGGCCGCCGCGTGCATGGTCGGCGTGGCCATGGGTGACCAGCGCCCGGTCGACCGCGCGGCTGGGATCGACCCAACAATCGGCGGGCGGGATGTAGATCCCGTGCGGTTCGGGTTTGATCCAGGAAAAGGGCGCGGCCATCGCTTGGTTAAGCGAGGGCAGCGCCTGTGCGTTCCCGGCCTGGGTTCCCGTCAGGCGCTTTCGGGCTTGGCGCGCAGCCGCTCGAACACGCGCTTCAAGGTCGGTTTCTGCCCGGTCGAAAGCAGGCTGGCGCGGAAAAGGCGGCCGAGAAACACGAGTTCGAGCGCGATGGCCACGGCAAGCAGGAGGCCCGACCCGATCAGCACCCAGGTCTCGATCCCCATGCCGAGCCGCGCGAGCACGGCGAAGGGCGTCCACAGCGGGACCCAGGTCAGCACCTGCACCATCAGCCCGTCCTTACCCGCAACGATCATCTGCAGGAGGAAGGTGATCGGCAGCAGGATCGCCAGCAGCACGGGCATGAGATAGCCCTGCGCCTCGCTCATCGAATCCACCATCGCCCCGATGGCGACGAAGATGGCCGAGATGCCGATATAGCCAGCGATGAAGAAGTAGACGATCGCGAGAATGATCCCGGGCGAGGAGATGGGCTCCAGCGCCGGGCGGATCATGTCGGCAATCACGCCGTGGGTCGCGTAGGCTGCGATGCCTGCACAACCTGCCCATACGAGGATCATCAGCAGCCCGACCGAAAGGCCACCCAGCAGCTTACCATACATCAGCTCTTCGGGGCGAATGCAGGCGAGGAGCGATTCCAGCAGCTTGTTCGAGCGTTCCTCGACCGAGCCCTGCAGCATCCAGCTGCCCGACAGCATCAGGCTCATCATCAGGATATAGGACAGCGCCAGCGGCACGATGGAGCGCACCAGCAGCGCCTCGCGCGCGCCGTCGCCCGGCGGCGGTGTCGTGACGGCAATAGCGGGTGCGGCGGACTGGATCGCGCGGGCCTCGTCACCCGAAATACCGCGCTGGGCGAGCAATTGCGTGCGTAGGTCACCAGTGAGGACCTCCTGCAGCACGGTGACGAAGCTCGAACGTGGCTGGTTGGCGGAATAGAGCCCTATGCGCGGGTCCGCCGGATAGGTCTCGCCGATCAGCAGGACCACTTCGGGCGCGTCCGCGGCATCGCTGTCGAAGAGTTCTTGCGCGGCTTCGGCAAATCCCTCGCCTTCCAGTGCGTCTAGCGAGGCAGGGGCGGGTTGGAAGGTGTAGAGCGGCTCTTCCGGTTCGAATTCGGGCACGCCTTCGGGGCGCACCGCCTCGATCTTCTCGATGGCGGCATCAACGCCGCCCGCTTCGCGGAAGGCGGCAATATCCTCGGCGGTGTACCAGCGGTCGTGCTGCGACCAGGGCGCGTCGGGATCGGCGCTCTCGAGATCGTAGCGCTGCACATGACGCGAGAGATTGCGCAGTGTGTTGCGGTCATCATCCTCGGCAAAGCGCGCTTCGAGGGCTTCGGCCACACCGCTTTGCGAGCGGTCGACCACGGCCACGCGGGTCGGCTCCTCGTCCGACAGATTGTCGCCAAGCAAGGGCCCCAGCGCCAGCGCGACGGGCAGGATGAGCAGGGTGAGCCAGAAGCTCTTCATTGCAAGAATTTGGCGGATCTCGCGCCTGGCGACGAGCAGGACGTTGGTCATCATTCCTCCACTCCTTCCCCGCCGACCAGTTCGACGAAGATATCGTGCAGGCTGGCATGGCGTTCGTCCCAGCGGCGAAGCGCAACGCCGTGGGTGCTGCAATGTTCGAGCACGCTGGCCGCCTCGACGCCCTGGTCGAGCTCGACCTGCCATTCCTGCCAGCCGTCCTGCGGCGTCCCGAGCCTTTCGGCCGAGGCGACGCCGGGCAGGGCGGCAAGATCGCCCCGGCTGTTGGCGATCAGGCTGGCGGGCAGCTTGCGGCGGACCTCCTCCAGCGTACCCTCAAAGCGCTTGCGGCCCTTGCGCAACAGCAGCAGGCGGTTGCAGAGCCGCTCGGCGTGCTGCATGACGTGAGTCGAGAAAATGACTGCCGCGCCGCGCTGCGATGCGCGCAGGATCTCGTTCTCGAGCAGGCCCTGATTAACGGGATCGAGGCCGGAAAAAGGCTCGTCCAGCATCAGCAATTGCGGCTGGTTCACGAGGCTGGTCGCAAGCTGGACCTTCTGCGCCATGCCCTTGGACATATCGCCGATATCGCTCTTGGCGCGGTCGGCGAGGTCGAATCGTTCGAGCAGTTCCATGCCCCGGCTGCGCGCAGAGGCGGTGTCCATGCCCTTGAGGCGACCAAAATAGACGATCGTGTCGATCGCGCTCATGCCGGAATAGAGGCCGCGTTCCTCGGGCAGGAAGCCGATGGCGGCGGCCTGGCGCCGGTCGGGGGCGCTTCCGAGCACGGAAATTTCGCCGGAGGTCGGCCGGATGATGTCGAGTACCATGCGCAAGGTCGTCGTCTTGCCCGCGCCATTGCCGCCAAGAAAACCGAAGATCTCGCCCGGCGCGACGGAAAAGGACAGACCGTCCACGGCGAGCACATCGCCGAAGCGCTTGACCAGATTGCGTACTTCCAGAACCGGCGTGCTCATGTCGTTCCCCAAAACCCAGTACAGGGCTATGGCGGATTTGCGGATGCGACAAGCGTTTGCGCGACCAAAACGCAAAAGGGGCCGACAAGCGCCGACCCCTTTCTTGGTGATTTACGGGAAGCAGGCTCAGCTTTCGCCGTCCCCCTCGCTCTTGCCTTCGCTGGCGCCCGCTTCCGGCTTCTTCTTGGCCGCAGGTTTCTTCTTCGGCGCCGGTTTCTTCTTGGGCTTTTCCTTGGGCGGGGCCGGGGTGAGCTGGAAGGCGGGTTTGCCGTCCTTCATCGTCACCGAAACCTCGCCGCCATCGGCCAGCTTGCCGAACAGCAGTTCCTCGGCGAGCGGTTGCTTGATCTTTTCCTGGATCAGGCGGCCCATGGGCCTCGCCCCGTAGAGCTTGTCGTAGCCCTTGTCGGCCAGCCAGGCGCGGCTTTCCTTGTCGAACTGGATGTCGACATTCTGTTCGGCCAGCTGCAGTTCGAGCTGGAGGATGAACTTGTCGACGACGCGCGCGACGGTGCTCTTGCCGAGATAGCCGAAGGGCACGATGGCATCCAAGCGGTTGCGGAACTCCGGCGTGAACATGCGCTTCACGGCCTCTTCGCTCGCATCTTCCTTCGACACGTCGCCGAAGCCGATGCCCTGCTTGGCCATATCGGACGCGCCCGCATTGGTGGTCATGATGAGCACCACGTTGCGGAAATCGACCGTCTTGCCGTGATGGTCGGTCAGGCGGCCGTTATCCATCACCTGCAGCAGGATGTTGAAGAGGTCGGGATGCGCCTTCTCGATCTCGTCGAGCAGCAGCACGCAATGCGGGTTCTGGTCGATCGCGTCGGTGAGGAGACCGCCCTGGTCGTATCCGACATAGCCCGGAGGCGCACCGATAAGGCGCGAAACGCTGTGGCGCTCCATGTATTCGGACATATCGAAGCGCTTCAATTCGATACCCATGATGCTGGCGAGCTGGCGCGCGACTTCGGTCTTGCCGACGCCGGTCGGGCCGCTGAACAGGAACGAGCCGATCGGCTTGTCCGGATCGCGCAAACCGGCGCGGCTGAGCTTCATCGCGGTCGCAAGCTTGTCGACGGCAGCGTCCTGCCCGAACACGACATGCTTGAGGTCGCGGTCGAGGTTCTGGAGGGCCTTCTTGTCGTCGCTCGACACCGATTTGGGCGGGATGCGCGCCATAGTCGCGATCACAGCCTCGATTTCCTTGGCGGTGATCTTCTTCTTGCGACGGCTGGGCGGGACCAGCATCTGCATCGCGCCGACTTCGTCGATCACGTCGATCGCCTTGTCGGGCAGCTTGCGGTCGTTGATGTAGCGCGCCGACAGCTCGACCGCGGTCTTGATCGCGTCGGGCGTGTATTTGACCTTGTGATGCTCCTCGAATGCCGAACGCAGGCCCTTGAGTATGGCCACCGTGTCCTCGATCGTCGGTTCGTTGACGTCGATCTTCTGGAACCGGCGCAGCAATGCGCGGTCCTTCTCGAAGTGGTTGCGGAATTCCTTGTAGGTGGTCGACCCGATGCAGCGGATCGCGCCGCTGGAAAGCGCAGGCTTCAGGAGGTTCGAGGCGTCCATCGCCCCGCCGCTGGTCGCGCCGGCACCGATCACCGTGTGGATTTCGTCGATGAAGAGGATTGCCTCGGGCATGTCCTCCAGCTCGTTGACGACCTGCTTCAGCCGCTCCTCGAAATCGCCGCGATAGCGCGTGCCGGCAAGCAGCGCGCCCATGTCGAGCGAATAGATCACCGCGTCTTCGAGCACTTCGGGCACGTCGCCCTCGACGATCTTGCGCGCGAGGCCTTCGGCAATCGCGGTCTTGCCGACGCCCGGATCGCCCACATAGAGCGGGTTGTTCTTCGAGCGGCGGCAGAGGATCTGCACCGTCCGATCGACTTCCGGACCACGGCCGATCAGCGGGTCGATACGCCCGTCCTCGGCCTTCTGGTTGAGATTGACCGTGAACTGGTCGAGCGCGGTTTCTTTCTTGTCGCCGGGCTTTCCGGCCTCGGCGCCCGGTTCGCCCTGCGCTTCTTCCGCGCCCTGTGGAGGCTTGCCTTCGACCTGCTTGCCGCCCTTGCCGATGCCGTGGCTGATGTAGCTCACCGCATCGAGACGGCTCATGTCCTGCTGCTGCAGGAAATAGACGGCGTAACTGTCCCGCTCGGAAAACAGCGCGACGAGCACGTTGGCGCCGGTCACTGTATCCTTGCCCGACGACTGGACATGGAGGATGGCGCGCTGGATGACGCGCTGGAAGCCGGCGGTCGGCTGCGGGTCCGCGCCTTCCTCGCTCTTCAGCGCCTGGTATTCCTGTTCGAGATACTGCTTCACCACCGCCGCAAGCTCGCCGGTGTCCACGCCGCAGGCCTTCATCACCGCGGCAGCATCCTCGTCGCCGATCAGCGCGAGCAGCAGGTGCTCGAGCGTGGCGTATTCATGGCGGCGCTCGCCCGCATCGGTGAGCGCGGTATGGAGGGTCTTTTCGAGGTTGGCGGCAAAACTGGGCATCAGGTCTCTGCTTTCCGAAGGACTCGCGTGGAAGTGCGATGGCGACAGGCTACCTCTTCAAGGTTAGCCAAAGCTGTATGTTCCGAAGATATGGGGTCGAGGCGGCAGGATTGAAGGCCCTGCACCGTCTCAATCCTTTCGGCCGAACAGCGCATCGGCCGCGTCTCGATGGGCCGCGGCCTTCAGCCGGTGCGATTCCACGCGGGCGATTTCCGCTTCCAGCAGGGCGATGCGTTCGTCCAATTCGTCCTGCGAATAGGGGCCGAGGTCCTCCGCGGCGAGCTTGCTCGCGGCGTCGCCTTTGGGGCGGGGACGATCGTCGTCTTCCATCGCCTCCACAATCCACCGCACCCCGGTTGCTGTCAACACGCCCCCAAGGTAATGCACCGCTCGTTCAGGCGATGACGCCACGCTTTCAGGGGGCTCTTTTGGCGACTGGCTTACCTAAGACCATGACTGCAATGGGTTTCGATACGCCCGGCGGTCCCGAAGTTTTCCGTGCAGAAACGCTCGATCTGCCCCAGCCGGGGCCGGACCAGCTGCTGATCGAGGTCAGCCACGCCGGGGTGAACCGCCCCGACGTCATCCAGCGGCAGGGCTTCTATCCGCCGCCCCCGGGCGCCTCGCCGATCCCGGGGCTTGAGGTGTCGGGCAAGGTCGTCGCCATCGGGCCGGGCGTTGCGCCAGAAATGCTCAACCGCCGCGTCTGCGCGCTGGTGAGCGGCGGGGGCTATGCCGAATACTGCCTCGCCCACGCGGCGCATTGCCTCTCGGTTCCGCCGCATATGGACATGGCCGAAGCGGCCGCCATTCCCGAAACGCTCTTTACCGTGTGGCACAACGTCTTCGAGCGCGGCTTTGCTGTCGATGGCGAGACCCTGCTGGTCCATGGCGGCACGAGCGGGATCGGCACCATGGCGATCCAGCTCGCCAAGGCCTTCGAACTCGACGTCGTCACGACCGCCGGAAGCGAGGAAAAGTGCAACGCCGCCCGCGAGTTGGGCGCGGACCTTGCGATCAATTACAAGACCGAAGACTTCGTCGAGAAGGTCAACGACTTCACCGGCGGGAAGGGCGCCGACGTCATTCTGGACATGGTGTCGGGCGACTATGTTCAGCGCAATCTCGACTGTCTCGCGGTGGATGGACGCCATGTGACCATCGCCGTGCTGGGCGGGCTCAAGGCCGAGATCAACATGGCCAAGCTGATGAGCAAGCGGCAGGTGATGACCGGCTCGACGCTGCGTCCGCGTTCGGACGAATTCAAGGCGTTGCTCGCCGACGAGATCTACACCCACGCCTGGCCGCTGTTCGAGGACAGGACCATCGCGCCGGTGATGGACACGACCTTCCCGCTCGCCGAAGTGTCCGCCGCCCATGCGCGGATGGAAGCGGGCGACCATATCGGCAAGATCGTGCTCGAGGTGCGTCCGGCGGAGTGACGCCAAAGCGTAGCAATTACCTGATTGTGTAACGGAAAAGAGATTCGCACGTAACATTCGGCTGCTAGCCGTCCCCCAATACAGCTTCGGGGGATGAAGCATGACCGAACTGCCGCGAAACCTGTCCGACTTCACCAATGTCGCGGGGTTTCCGCCCGTCGGACCCAGCGTGCCCGAGCGCACCGTGGGCGAGCGACGCAAGTATCGCACAATCTGGATCAGCGACGTCCATCTCGGCACCAAGGGCTGCAACGCCGAGCTGCTGATCGACTTCCTCGACCATACCGACAGCGAGACGATGTACCTTGTGGGCGACATCATCGACGGCTGGCGCCTGAAGAAGAAGTTCTACTGGCCGCCCGAGCATAACGACATCGTCTGGCGTATCCTCAAGCGCGCCAAGCGCGGCACGCGGATCGTCTACATTCCCGGCAATCACGACGAGATGGTGCGCCCCTTCTCGGGCATGGATTTCGGCGGGGTCGAGATCCGCCGCGCCGCCTTCCACGACACCGCGGACGGCCGCCGCCTGATGGTGCTCCACGGCGACGAATTCGACACGATCATGCTCGCCCATCGCTGGCTCGCCTTCGTGGGCGACGCGCTTTACCACATGATGATGAAGCTCAACGGCTGGGTCGCGAGCGTGCGCAAGCTTTTCGGCCTGCCCTACTGGTCGATCAGCAAGGCGGCCAAGCACAAGGTCAAGAATGCGGTCGAGTTCATCTCGAAATACGAAGAAGTCGTCGCCCGCGTCGCCGGCGAACGCGGAGTCGACGGCGTCGTCTGCGGCCACATCCACACCGCCGAAATCCGCGATTTCGAGCATGAAGGACGCCAGATCGCCTATTACAACGACGGCGACTGGGTCGAGGGATGCAACGCGCTGGTCGAACATTTCGACGGCACGATGGAACTGCTCCACTGGCCCGAGGAAGTCGCGGCGCGCGAGGCGCGGCTGGCTGCCAAAAATCTGGCAGCGGCATGAAATTGCTCAAGGACGGCATGCCCGCCCCGCGTATCCGCTCGGAGGAGAAGCAGCGGGTCGCCATCGTGACCGACGCCTGGCTGCCGCAGATGAACGGTGTGGTTCGTACGCTCACGACAACATGCGAAATCCTGCGCGAGCAGGGGCACGAACTGCTGGTGGTCTCGCCCGACCAGTTCACTTCGCTGCCGTGCCCGACCTATCCGGAAATCCGCCTGGCGATCAGTCCACCGGGCGCGATTTCCCGCAAGCTGCGAGACTTCGGCCCTTCCGCGATCCACATTGCCACGGAAGGTCCGCTGGGTGTGGCGGCACGGCGCTATTGCGCCCGCAGCGGCACGCCGTTCACCACCGCCTATCACACGCAATTCCCCGAATACCTTGCCCGGAGGACCCACCTGCCGGCCGCGTGGTTCTGGCGCTATATCGAGTGGTTCCATGCGCCTGCGCGCCGAGTGCTGGTAGCGACCGAAAGCATTCGCGAGGAATTGCGCACCCACGGGCTGGGCAAACTGCATCACTGGACGCGCGGTGTGGATCTCGCCTGTTTCGATCCCGTCGCCCCGCCTCCGAGCGAATACGCCGACCTGCCCAAGCCCATCCAGCTTTATGTGGGGCGCGTGTCGGTCGAGAAGAATATCGAGGCGTTCCTCGAGGCCAGCCATCCCGGCAGCAAGGTGGTGGTGGGCGATGGCCCGGCGCTCGAGGCGCTGAAGCGTAAATATCCCGAGGCCCTGTTCCTGGGCCGCAAGTCGGGCGCCGAGCTGGCCGGGTGCTACGCCGGGGCGGACGTCTTCGTTTTCCCCAGCCGGACCGACACCTTCGGCCTCGTCATGATCGAGGCGCTGGCCTGCGGCACGCCCGTGGCCGCCTATCCCGTAGCGGGGCCGCGCGATATCGTGACCGACGAGGTGGGCGCGCTGTCGGAGGATCTCGACCGGGCGATCGACGCGGCGCTCTATTGCGACCGCCGGGCCTGCGCCGAATACGGCGCGCGCTTCAGCTGGGAAGCGGCGACGGAGCAGTTCCTGTCAGGCCTCGCCGCGCTCGATCCCGAGCCGCTGCCGGTCTAAGAGAGAGCCTCAGGCTCCGGCGCCCCAGCCGCCATCGTCTCCGTCCCCGCTTGCATCCGCACCCCATCCGCCGTCATCAGCGGGGTAGTCGCGCTCGGGAAGTTCGTTGTCCTCGCCCCAGCCGGCCGCTTCGCTTTCCATCGCGCCGAAGTCGAAGCCGTCGAAACCGCCCATATAGGCCTTTGCCGGATCGACCTGCTGCGCCGCCAGTGCGACCAGCGCGAGGGTCAGCTGCAGCTCCTTGGTGCTCGCCGCATCGCCCGTCATGCGCCACTGCTCTTTCCAGGCGAGGAGGTTCTTCTTCAGTTCCGCCTCGACCTTTTCCTCGCTGAGATATTGCGCGGCGCCCATGTCGACTTGTGGCACATCCACGGCGACCGCGATCTGGGTCGAGGGGCCCTGCTGGGTGAAGTCCATGCGGATTTCCGCCGGGTCGTAGCCATCGGCGGCGGGAATGGTGAAGGTCAGGCCTTCGGCGTCCGATGTCATCGTCGCTGCCAGCACGCCGGGCAGCGAGAGGGTCTGGTCGTGCATCACGGCGAGGTTCTGCTTCATCGCCGAAGCGTTGCCCGAAACATCCAGCGTGAAGTCGGTGGAATTGGACGAGCCGCACCCGGCAAGCGCCAGCGCGGCAAGAGAAACGACCCAGTTACGCATGATCACAAACCCCCATTTGTTCACCACGCCATTTACCAGCGCTGCGTTAAGCAAGTCTTGCGCGCCGCATTCGCTTGCCGAATCCGCCGCTCTCGCCTACATGAGCCGGGCAATGGCCGCTCCGCGAGGGGCGGCCCTTCTATTTTGAGACATTCGAGAAGGCATATTCCATGGCCGACCAACCCACCCCGCTGATGCCGCACGCGACCGCCACCTGGCTGGTCGACAACACCGGGCTTTCCTTCGAACAGATCGCGGAATTCTGCGGTCTTCATATCCTCGAAGTGCAGGCCATGGCGGACGATCTCGCGGGCAGCAAGTACACGGGCCGCGACCCGCTCCATTCCGGCGAGCTGACGCAGGAAGAGATCGAGAAGGGCCAGCAGGACCCCGAATACCGCCTCAAGATGCAGCGCGCGCCGGTCGCGGTCAGCCGCACCAAGGGTCCGCGCTACACGCCGGTTTCCAAGCGTCAGGACAAGCCCGACGGCATCGCCTGGCTGCTGCGGAGCCATCCGGAAGTGTCGGACGCGCAGATCTCCAAGCTTATCGGCACCACGCGCAACACGATCACCGCGATCCGCGAGCGCAGCCACTGGAACATCCAGAACATCCAGCCCAAGGATCCAGTGACGCTCGGCCTGTGCTCGCAGCGCGAGCTCGACGCCGTGGTGGCCAAGGCGGCCAAGAACCTGCCGGCTCCCGAAGAAGGCGCGGAAGTGCCTGCCGCCCCCAGCGGCGCGAGCGATCGCGAGAAGCTGATCGAGGAACTGCGCGCCGAGCGTGACGCCAACGAAAAGGCTGCTGCCGAAGCCGCGCAGGAAGCCGAGGCCGAGGCATGGCTCACCGCCAAGCGGGCCGCCGAAGCCGAAGAGGGCGCGGGCGAAGCCTGATCCGTGGCTGATAAATTACAGGAAGGGCGGGAAGGGCAGCAGCTTTTCCCGCCCTTTTTGCTTGCGTTTGAATGCAGTTGCGCCATGCTACTGACATGGATGTAAATAGCTACACCTATCACCATCCCACGAGGTGGGACGCGCAGTTCCAGCTGGCGAGCCTGCCCGAGCTGCTCGAGCAGACGGTGGCGAAGTATTCGAACAAGCCCTTTCTCCATTTCCTCGGCCGCAGCTACACCTACGCCGAGATGCATCGCGAGGCGCAGCAATTCGCCGCGGGGCTGATCGCGCGGGGCATCAAGCCGGGCGACAGGGTGGGGCTGTTCCTGCCCAATGTCCCGATCTATGCCTCGGCCTATTACGGGGCGATGATGGCCGGCGCCATCGTGGTGAATTTCTCGCCGCTTTACACGGTGGAGGAGCTGGCCTGGCAGGTCGCCGATTCGGGCACGCGCCTGCTGGTCTCGCTCGACGTGCCCGAACTCTACGCCACCGCCGCGAGCGTGCTCGAGTGTTCGGAGCTGGAGACGCTGGTCGTCGGCTCGCTGGCCGACATGCTGCCGTGGTACAAGGGGTTGGCGCTCAAGACGCTGGGGCGGAGCAAGGTGGCCAAGGTCGCCTATTCGAACACTATTGTCGGTTTCGGCGATATGCTTGGCGATCCGGCCAAGACCAGCTTCCCGCCCATTGATGCGGCCCAGGACATCGCGCTGCTGCAGTACACCGGCGGCACCACGGGCCGACCCAAGGGCGCCATGCTCGGCCATTCCCAGCTGGCCATGAACGCGCAGCAGACCGCGGGGCTCAATCCCTTCGGCGATCCATCGAACGAAATCTTCATGGGCGCGCTGCCCTTTTTCCATGTCTTCGCCAACACCGCCCTGCTCAATCACGCGATGGTCACCGGCGGCTCGATCGCCATGGTGCCGCGCTTCGATGCAGGACAGGTGCTAGACACCATTGCCAGGTACAAGGCCACCGGTTTCCCGGGCGTGCCGACGATGTTCCAGGCGCTGCTCGACCATCCCAAGCTCGCCAAGACCGATCTTTCCTCGCTCAAGGTCTGCATTTCGGGTGGTGCGCCCATGCCCGCGCCCGTGCACGACAAGTTCGAGGCGGTGACCGGCGTGCGCGTGGTCGAAGGCTATGGCCTGACCGAAAGTTCGGGCGTGGTCTCGGCCAATCCCTATGAGGGTGTGCGCAAGAAGGGCACGATCGGCCAGCTGGTCATGGGTACGGAAGTGATTTTACTCGACAAGGAAGATCCCGAAAAGCTCGCCCCTGAAGGCGAGCCGGGCGAACTCGCGGTCCACGGCCCGCAGATCATGCGCGGCTACTGGAACAAGCCCGAGACAGGCAACGACACCTTCGTGGAACGCGACGGCAAGCGCTACCTGCGCACAGGCGATGTCGCAGTGATGGACGAGGACGGCTTTCTCGAGATCGTCGACCGCATCAAGGACATGATTGCCGTCGGCGGCTTCAAGGTCTTCCCGAGCCAGGTCGAGGACGTATTGCTCGAAAACGACGCAGTCAAAGAGGTCCTCGTGATCGGCGTACCCGATGAATACCTCGGCGAGCGCCCGCGGGCCTATGTGACGCTCAACGACGAAAACGCGACGGCGGAGGACCTTTGCGAATGGCTCAACGCCCGCGTCGGCAAGCACGAGCGGGTCGAAAGCATCGTGATCCGCGAGGAACTGCCGAAGACGCTTGTCGGCAAGCTCGACCGCAAGGCCCTGCGCGCCGAACTCGGCATCTAGTTTTCCGAACGCAAATATGGAGAAGGCCGCCCCTGCTCTCTGGCAGGGACGGCCTTCATCCTCTCCAAACGGAGGAAATCAGTTCGCGAGCTGAAGCTCCGGCTTCGCGTCGCCCTTGGGCGCGGCGGCGGCCGTCTTCTTCGGGTTGCGATGGGCAAAGCGGCCTTCGACCTGCGCACCCTGCTCGATGGTCAGCGCGTCGTAAAACACGTCGCCGGTGATGCGGGCGGTCTTGAGGATCACCAGCTCGCGCGCGGTGATCGACCCGTCGACCGTGCCGGCAAGGCGGGCGGTTTCCGCTTCCACCGCGCCGGTGACCTTGCTGGTTTCGCCCTGCACGAGGCTGGTGCAGGCGATGTCGCCTTCGACACTGCCGTCGATGTGAAGGTCGGCCGAGGCCTTGATGTCGCCCTTGATGGCGAGGTCCGAACCGAGGACCGAGAAAGTGGAGCTGTTCTTGGAAGCCATGGAGGAAGTGCGTCCTGGATTAGTGGGCGGCGTGGGCGAGCTCTGGGGCTCGGCGGATTTCTTCGAGAACATTGGGGGCTGTCTCCAGGAAGGTGCGGGGGTTGAGAGGCCGTCCGTTGCTGCGAACCTCGAAGTGGAGGTGCGGGCCGCTCGAACGTCCGGTGCTGCCGATAGCACCGATGACCTCGCCCGGCTGCACCGTTTCGCCGACCTTGGTGCGGAAAGCCGACATGTGGGCGTAGCGGGTCATGAGGCCGTTGCCATGCGTGATCTCGACCGTGTTTCCGTAACCGCCCTTGCGGCCGACGAAGGTGACGCGGCCCTTGGCGGCGGCGTAGATCGGGGCGCCGGTGGCGCCGCGGAAATCGAGGCCGTTGTGCATGGCGGCGCGGCGGTTGAACGGATCGCGGCGATAACCGAACTTCGAGGTGATGATGCCGTTGGCCGGAGCGAACTGGGGCACGCCTTCCAGCGCCTGCTCGAGCGCGCTCATGCGGGCCATCGAAAGGCCGAGACGCTCAAAACGCGGGTCGATCGTGCCGTTGGCGTCGGTGGAAAGGCCTTCGAGCGGACCACCCATCGCCTGGCGTTCGCTGCGACGCACGACGGCGTCGGGATTGATTTCGAGCTTCTTGAGCGCATCGGCGGCGCGCTGGGCGCGCCAGTCGGCGTAGCGGGTCAGCCCTTCGACGACGGCCAGCTGGCGGGCTTCGATGCGGGCGAGTTCGGCGGCCTGAGGGAAAGCGGCGCTGACTTTTTCGACCGTGGCGGCGGCTTCGCCCGAGGAATCGCTGATGCGCGTGTCGACCTTCATGTCGGCGGGCAGCAATTCGGCGACACCTTCGATGAATTCCATGCGGCGATCGAGGTCGCTGCTGACCGCTTCGAGATTGTCACCGTAAGCGGCAAGACGTTCTTCGGAGGTGGCCACCTTGGCTTCGCGGCTCAGCAGGCTCGCGCGGTCGGCGCTGGCGCTGTACTGCGCCCAGCCGGCAATCGCCAGCGACACCGCCCAGACGAGCGCGACGAAAACAGCCGTACCGGCCGCAGCCTTCTGCACTCGCGAGGAGATGGTGATGAATCGAACCTGGCCTTCCGAACGCATGAAAAATTCGCGATCCGGAAACCAGCTGTTGATACGGCTTACCCAGCCGAGCTTGGCTTGTGTGTTGTCCAAAACGACCCGTCCCTTGGTCTTTTATCCCTGAGACCGGTGGTATGCGAGAATCCTAATAAAATCGAATCCGGGTTCCCGTAGAATCCACGAGTTGAGTAATCGACGGGACGAAGCGTTTCATCGTTGAAGAATTTTCGACAAATCGCAGGCTCAAAAAGTTTCAAACTCGTTAACCATGGCCTCGCGAATCGTGAACGTTCTCATGCGCTGACAGGGCGCAAGCACCCTGTTAGGTGGGGGGAATGAAGACGCTGCCGATGTACGCCCACCCGTGAGTCGGACCGGCCCGAGAATCGGCCTGCTCGGCGGCAGTTTCAATCCGGCGCATGGCGGGCACCGGCGTGTCTCGCTGTTCGCGAAGGAGGCGCTGGGGCTCGACGAGGTCTGGTGGCTGGTGTCGCCCGGAAACCCGCTCAAGCCGAAAAAGGGCATGGCGCCGCTGGCTGCGCGAGTCGCGGCCGCTACGGCGCAGGCGAAAAGGGCCCCGATCCGCGTCACCGCGATCGAGCGCGAGCTCGGCACGCGCTATACGGTCGACACTCTCCGCGCGATCACCAACCGCTTTCCCAAGCGCCGCTTCGTCTGGCTGATGGGGGCGGACAACCTCGCGCAATTCCACCTCTGGCGCGATTGGCGGGGGATCGCCCGCAGGATGCCGATTGCGGTGATCGCGCGGCCCGGCTATGATGCTGAAGCTGTCGCAAGCCCCGCGATGGCCTGGCTCAGACGCTTCCAGCGGCCTTTGTCCAGTTTTCGAAATGGGGGCGAATGGAGCGCACCGGCACTGGTGACATTGCGTTTCGATCCCGACCCGCGTTCGGCCACGGCCATCCGCCGCGCCGACCCCGACTGGGCATCGCGCCACGCCGGTTTTTCCCCGCGAGACCAGGTTACACACCGTCTTATTCCCGCAAGGGAGGAAACGACCACGTGAGGAATCGCGTTGTTCTTTCCATGACGCACCCTATCTCGAGGGCCTACCAACTCAGGAGCAAGACAAACGCCTATGACTCAGGCGCATACAGACCCGGCTGCCTCCGGGACCACGAATGCGAAGGTTATTCGCATGACTGACGCCGACAAGCAGGAACTGCTCGACTTCGTGCTCAAACAGCTCGACGACGACCAGGCGCAGGAGGTCGTGACCATCGATCTCGCCGGCAAGAGCTCGATCGCCGATTACATGGTGATCGCCTCGGGCCGTTCGACGCGCCAAGTGGCCTCGATCGCGCAGAAACTCGCCGAAAAGCTCAAGCAGAACGGCTATGGCCCGGTGAAGCTCGAAGGGCTTCCGGCGGCCGACTGGGTGCTGCTCGACGCGGGCGACATCGTCGTTCACCTGTTCCGCCCCGAAGTCCGCAGCTTCTACAATCTGGAGCGCATGTGGGCCTTCGGCGATGCGCCGCCCGTGGCCGGCACGGCGTAATTTGTTTTTCGCTCGCGCCTCCGCGCGAGCATCCTCGGCGCAAATTCGACGCTTGCAGCGTCGAGCGCCTGCGGGCGGGCGGTCGCCCTCTGACTGCCGTGACCTAGAACTCGTGCGTTTCGTGAGGTCTGTCTTTGCTTCTCCATGTCATCGCGCGAGGGAAAATCGCACGGTCTCCCGAGGCCGAACTCGTTGCGCGGTATGAGAAGCGGTTGACCTGGCCGGTGAAGTTTACCGAGCTGCCCGAAACGGGCGGACGCATTCCCGATCCGCAGACGCCGTACAAGACCGTCCTGCTCGACGAGCGGGGCAAGGATCTCCCTTCCGAAAAACTCGCCGAAATCCTCGAACGCTGGCGCGATGCCGGCATGCGCGAATGTCGCTTCGTGCTGGGGGCGGCCGATGGCCATTCGGAGGAGGAGCGGCGCGATGCGGACCTGTTGCTCGCCTTCGGCAAGGCGACGTGGCCGCACCTCCTTGCCCGCGCCATGCTTGCCGAGCAGCTTTACCGTGCGACGACGATCATTGCCGGACACCCCTACCATCGTAGCGGATAATCGGGCACAGCCTGTGACGTCATGAACCGCGCCGCCGCCTACCTGCTTGCCGCCAGCCTGGCGATTTTCGCCGGATGGCAGGGGCTTGCGCCGCTTACCGCACAAACGTCCTCAACCGCGCCGGATCTCGAAAGCGCGCGGCAGGCGCTCGACATCGCGCGCCAGCAGCAGCGCAACGCTCGTCGCCGCGCGGAAAATCTCGAACAGGAAACCGCGCGTGCCAAGGAAGCGGAGGCCAAGGCGCTCAGCGAGGCAGCCGCTCTGGCCGCGCGCGTGCAGCAGGCCGAAGCCGGCGTCGCCGCCGCGCAGGCGGAATTGGCGCTGGTCACGCGCGAGAGGCGCGCCCTCGACCGACGCCTGGCCGAGCGCCGCGAGCCGCTCGTCCGCCTGACTGCCGCGCTCGAGACCATGGCGCGCCGCCCGCTGGCGCTGGCCGCGCTCCAGCCCGGATCGCTCCGCGACGTCGTCCACACCCGCGCCGTGCTCGGCAGCGCGATTCCCGTCGTCCGCCAGCGCACGGCAGGCCTGCGCGGCGAGCTGGCGCGCGCCCGCGACCTCGAAAACCAGCGCCGCGCCGCCCTCGGCGAACGGCGCGCGGCCGAATCACGGCTCGAAAAGCGCCGGCGCGACATGGCGACGCTCGCCGAAAGGGAGCGCGTGCTCGCAGCGCAGGCGGCCGGCGGCGCGAATCGCGAAGCGGCCCGTGCGCTCGCCCTGGCCGAGGAAGCGCGCGACCTCGACGAGCTGGTCGGCGGGTTCGAACAGAACGCTGCGCTCCGCACGCGGCTGGCCGCACTCGACGGACCCATTGCACGCCCCGCCGAACCGGGCGCCGCCCCGTTGCCCCCTCCCGCACGGCGTGCCGCGAGCAGCGGAGGGCTCGACGAATATATCCTCCCCGTCACCGGACGCGTGAGCGCAGGCTTCGGCGAACAGATCGCCGGCGGATCGCGCCGTCCCGGCATCGTCATGGCGCCGCGCCCGGGCGCCCAGGTTGTTGCGTCCGGAGCGGGACGGATCGCCTTTGCAGGCGAGTACGAGGGTTATGGCAGGATCGTTATCATAGAACACGAAGGTAGTTGGACGAGCCTCCTGACCGGTCTTGCCTCGATTTCCGTGCGCACGGGGCAGGAGGTCGGCGCAGGTTCTCCGCTTGGCCTCGCGCCGCGCAGCGACCCTTCGATAGGCCTCGAATTGCGCCGCGGCGGCACGCCCGTGAACCCGCTCGATCGCCTGCGCTGATAGACGCTGGGAGTGGTCGGTCGAAAAACCATCGCGCAGGCGGCACTTTTCGGCTCATCTTTCATTCACTGGCGATGCGATATAGACTTCGCGCAAAGCCTGGAGTCCTGCCTCTTATGAAATTCGCCGCCCTCGTTCGTTCGGCCGCTCTCGTCACCGCCGTCGCGCTCGTGCCCGCTACCACCGCCGGCATGGCCCGCGTGGACGGCAGCGCCGGTCCGGAATTTTCCAAGCTTTTCGCGGTCTACCAGCGGGTTAAGGCGAGTTACGTAGAGCCGGTCGAGGACGATGTCCTGATCAACGGTGCGATCAGCGGGATGCTGTCTGCGCTCGATCCGCACTCCGCCTATCTCGACGGCAGCGATCTCCAGCGCCTCGAAACCATGATCGACGGCAATTACTCGGGCCTCGGCCTTTCGGTCGTCGGCGAAGACGGCGCGGTCAAGGTAATCTCGCCCTTCCGCGGCAGCCCGGCGGACAAGGCTGGGATCAAGGCAGGCGATTACATAACCCATCTCGACGGTGAACTGATCTACGGTCTCGAGCTCGACGAGGCTGTCGCCCGCATGCGCGGACAGGCGGGCACCTCCATCCGGCTGACCGTCTTCCGCCCCGGCGCCGAAGAACCGCTGGAAGTCGACGTGACGCGCGGTGTCATCGAACTGGAGCCGGTCACCTGGGAACTGCAGGACGGCAACATCGGCCACATCATGGTCAACGAATTCTCGCGCGATGTCGGCAGCGACGTCTTTGCCGCGTGGAAGGCGCTTCAGGGCGAGGCGACGGGCCGGCTTACCGGCCTCGTGCTCGACCTGCGCTCGAACCCGGGTGGCTCGCTCGACGAGGCGGTGGCGCTGTCCGATCTGTTCCTTTCCAAGGGCCAGATCGTTTCGCAGCGCGGTCGCGCCCGGGGAGAATCGATTACCTATGATGCCGAAACAGTCTTCCGCGGCGACATTGCCGAGGGCCTGCCGATCGTCGTGCTGATCGACGCCGGCTCCGCCTCCGCCAGCGAGATCGTGGCCGGCGCGTTGCAGGATCACCGCCGCGCGGTCGTCATGGGCGTGCGCAGCTTCGGCAAGGGCAGCGTGCAGTCGCTCCTCCCGCTGGGCCGGGATGCGGCGCTCAAGCTGACCACGGCGCGCTATTACACGCCCTCGGGCCATTCGGTGCAGGAGGGCGGCATCACGCCCGACATCAAGGTGCCGCAGCTCTCCGACCCGGACCTCGCCAAGCGCAGCCGCTTCACTATGCGCGAGAGCGATTTGCGCGGCCATCTGATCAACGAGCTGGGCATCAAGGACGAGGACCTCGAAAGCGACGAGCGCGAGGATCCGCGCTTCCAGCTGACCGCCGAGCAGCTCGAAGAGCAGGGCATCGAGGATTTCCAGCTGCATTACGCGCTCGAGACCCTGCGCCGCACCAGCCCGAGCGCCGTTGCCTCGCGCGGCAAGTGAGGCTAGCGCTCGCTTCGTGAGCACGATAGAAAATCCGCAGTTTCGCCTCGCCCAGCGTATTGCGCTGGCCGTGCCTGCCTTGCTGCTTGCCGGCGCCTATATCTCGCAATACGGCTTCGACCTCTATCCGTGTGAGATGTGCTGGTGGCAGCGCTATCCGCATTTTGCCGCGGTGGCCTTCGCGCTGCTCTCCTTCTTTGCCGCACCCAAGCGGCTCTGGGTCGCGCTGGCCGCGGGCGGCATCCTGACGTCGGGCCTCATCGGTTTCTTCCACGCAGGGGTCGAATACGACCTTTGGGAGGGTGTCACTTCCTGCGCGGCGATTCCTCAGGCGACCGAGGGGCAGAGCGCGCTCGACGCGATCATGAACGCTCCGGTGGTCCGCTGCGACGAAGCGCCCTGGACGCTGCTCGGCATTAGCCTTGCCGGGTTCAACTTCCTGATTTCCGCCGGGGCCGCGCTGTTCATTTTCACTCTCCTGCGCAAGGACGCCAAGGCATGACTACGACGCGCAAAACCGCCACGCCCGATCACATCGCGCGCATGATCCGCGTCGACCAGGCGGGGGAATTCGGGGCGACCCGCATCTACGCCGGACAGCTTGCCGTCATGGGCGACCGCGCGCCCGATTCGGCCGAAATTGCCGGCATGGCAGAACAGGAAGCCGGGCACCGCGCCAAGTTCGATGCGCTGATGGCGCGCCGCGGCGTTCGGCCCACAGCGCTCCAGCCGTTCTGGGACAAGGCGGGCTTCGCGCTGGGTGCCGCCACGGCGCTGATCGGTCCCGAAGCGGCGATGGCCTGCACGGCGGCGGTCGAAACCGAAATCGACAAGCATTATTCGGACCAGCTCGACCAGCTCGAGGCGACCAACGAAGACCCAGAACTCGCCGCGATGATCGAGGAATTTCGCGAAGACGAGCGCGAGCATCGCGACGCGGCGCTGGCCGCCGGAGCCGAGCGCGCGCCGGCCTATCCGTTGCTTTCGGGTCTCATTCGGCTGGGCTGCAAGGCCGCGATCCGGATTTCGGAGCGGATCTGACGGGAACACCCACCCGCTCTCGCTCGCTTCATCAAGAGTTCACCCGGCAAGGCGCTTGATAGCGTCGTCCCAATTCGAAGGCCTCGTCATGACCCGTTCCCTGCTCGCCCTTACCGCCCTCGGCGCCGCCGCGCTGGCCGCGCCCGCCCACGCGCAGACCCCGGTCGAAACCGGTGACGACAGTTACAACATGGTCATCGTCTACGGCGATGACGAATGCCCGCAGAGCGATGATGGCACCATCGTCGTGTGCGCGCGCCAGGCGGAAAGCGAACGCTATCGCATCCCCGAAAGCCTGCGCTTTACGGACGGTCCGCAGGCGCAGAGCTGGGCCAGCCGCGTCGAAAGCCTCGAAATGGTCGGCGCCTTCGGCACGCTGTCTTGCTCGCCCGCCGGGGCTGGCGGCATGACCGGCTGCACGCAGGAAATGATCCGCAAGGCCTATGCCGACAAGGAAAATTCCTCCGACGTGCGCTTCAGCGAAGTCATTGCAGCCGCGCGCGCCGAGCGTTTGTCGACGATCGACGCCGATGCCGAGCGCACGCAGGCCGAAGTCGAGATGATCGAGCGCGAATATATGGAACGCCTCGAACGCGAACGCGCGGCTGCCACGCCGGGCGAGGAAGAGGCGCTGCCCGACGTCGGCCCGCCCGCCGAGGCCGAGGTCGTCGCGGGCGATCCGGACGACTGATTTTTCTTTGTAGCCTCGGGGTTTAGGACTAGCTCTGGCTGATGAGCAAACCCCGCATCCTTACCGTTTTCGGGACCCGCCCCGAAGCCATCAAGCTCTTTCCCTTGATCCACGCGCTGGACGCGGACGACCGCTTCGAGAGCCGCGTCTGCGTTTCCGCGCAGCATCGCGGGATGCTCGACCAGGTGCTCGCGATAGCGGGGGTGGAGCCGCATCACGATCTCGACCTGATGACCGACGGCCAGACGCTCGACGCGCTGACGGCGCGGGCGCTGACCGGGATCGGAGCCGTGCTGGACGCAGAAAAGCCCGATTGGGTGGTGGTGCAGGGGGATACGACCACCGTCATGGCTGGCGCGATCGCTGCCTATTACCGCAAGATCCCGGTCTGCCACGTCGAGGCGGGGCTCAGGAGCGGCGATATCTACCAGCCCTGGCCCGAAGAAGTGAATCGCCGGGTGGTGGGGACCTTCGCCCGCCTTCATTGCGCGCCGACGCAGACCAGCGCTGAGGCTTTGCTGGCCGAGAACGTCGATCCGGCCACTGTCCAAGTCACCGGCAACACGGTGATCGACGCGCTGAAATGGGTGACGAAGCGTATCGAGGTGCAGCCTTCGCTTGCCCAAGGCCTTGCCGCTCTGGAGGAGCGCTTTGCGGGCAAGCGCATCATCGGCATGACCAGTCACCGGCGCGAGAATTTCGGCGACGGTATTCAGAATATTGCCAATGCGGTTAAACGGATTGCATCGCGCGATGACGTTGCGGTTATCTTCCCCGTCCATATGAACCCCAATGTGCGCGCGGTCATGAACGCCGAGCTCGAGGGGCTGGACAATGTCGCGCTGATCGAGCCGCTCGACTATCCGCATTTCGCGCGGTTGCTCGACATCAGCCACCTCATGCTGACCGACAGCGGCGGGGTGCAGGAAGAAGCGCCTGCGCTGGGCAAGCCGGTGCTGGTCATGCGCGAGACCACCGAACGCCCCGAGGGCGTGGAGGCGGGCACGGCAAAGCTGGTAGGCACCGATGCCGACACCATCGTGCGCGAAACCGACCGCCTGCTCGACGACGAGGCCGCCTATGCCGAAATGGCCCGCGCGCATAATCCGTTCGGCGACGGGAAGTCCTCGCAGCGTATTTGCGACCTGTTGGCGGAGAGCGAGCGCTGATCGCCGGATCCATCATTCTCGCCTTCGTCAGCTACGCGCTGTGGCGGTTATTGCGCGTGGATTTCCGGCGGATGACGCGGCCGATAGTGGCAGTCGACGCGCAAGTGGTCGCGAACGTCCGCCACACGGGCTTCCTTTACCGGGAAGGTCCGACCGCCCGCTATCGGTTCGAGTACGAAGGGCAAGAGTACGAAGCGGACCGGTTTTTCCAGGGTCGGGCCGATATTGGTTCGACTGAGAGGCTCACCTTCGCACAAGGTCATCCCGAAGACGCGCGCGAACGCCAGTTGATTCCGCGCAGCTTCCTGTATTTCCTGTTGCTGGCGCTTCTCGTCTACGCAGTTACCTTGATATTGGGCTGGGTCTAAAAGCTAGACTCCGTGGTACTCGCGGTACCACGCGACGAATTTCGGGATGCCGTCCTCAATCCGCGTGGTCGGCTGGTAGCCAAGATCGCGCTGGATTGCGTCGATATCGGCATAGGTTCGTGCGACATCGCCCGGCTGCATGGGGAGCAGTTGGACCTCCGCCTTCCTGCCGCAGGCGTCCTCGATCAGCTCGATCACGCGGGTGAGTTTCTCGCTGCGGTGGTTGCCGATGTTGTAGAGCGCGTGGACTTTGGTGCTGCCGCCGGCCTTGGGCGCGCCGTCATCGGCGGGCGGGTTGTCGACACAAGCGAGAACGCCCGCGACGATGTCGTCGATATAGGTGAAATCGCGCCACATCTCGCCCTGGTTGAAGACCTTGATCGGCTCGCCCTTCAGGATCGCTTCGGTGAAGAGCCAGGCGGCCATGTCGGGGCGGCCCCAGGGGCCGTAGACGGTGAAGAAGCGCAGGCCCGTCAGCGGGATGCCGTAGAGATGGGCGTAGGTCTCGCTCATCAGTTCGTCGGCGCGCTTGGTCGCGGCGTAGAGCGAGACGGGATGGTCGACACGGTCCTCCACCGCGAAGGGCAGCTTTTCGTTGCCGCCATAAACCGAGGACGAGCTCGCATAGACCATGTGCGAGCTACCGCGCGCACGGGCGACCTCGAGGAGATTCAGGTGCCCCATCAGGTTCGCCTCGACATAGGCGCGCGGGTTTTCGAGGCTGTAGCGCACGCCGGCCTGCGCGCCGACATGGACGATGCGGTCGAAGCTCTCGCCTTCCAGCGCTGCGCTCAGCGCGGACCAATCGGCGAAATCGACCTGCTTGAATGCAAAACGCCCACCGGCGCTGCCTTCGACATGGGCCACGCGGTCGCGCTTCAGCGAGACCTGGTAATAGTCGTTGACGCTGTCGATCCCCAGCACCTCGTCGCCGCGCACGCAAAGCCGCTCGGCGACGGCCGCGCCGATAAAGCCCGCCGCCCCGGTGACGAGGATCCGCATGAAGCTGTCAGCCCTTGTCGAGCGCGATGTCGGGCGCGTCTTCCTGCTTCATGCCGACGATGTGATAGCCCGCATCGACGTGATGCGTCTCGCCAGTCACGCCGGAGGACAGGTCGGAGAGGAAATAGAGGCCCGAGCCGCCCACATCGTCGATGGTAACATTGCGGCGCAGGGGCGAATTCAGCTCGTTCCACTTCAGGATGTAGCGGAAATCACCAATGCCGCTGGCGGCTAGCGTCTTGATGGGTCCGGCGCTGATGGCGTTCACGCGGATGCCTTCGGGGCCGAGATCGTTGGCGAGATACTGGACCGAGGTTTCCAGCGCCGCCTTGGCCACGCCCATCACGTTATAATGCGGCATGACCTTTTCCGCGCCGTAATAGGTCAGCGTCAGGATCGAGCCGCCATTGGGCATCATCCCGCGCGCACGCTTGGCCACGGCGACCAGCGAATAGGCCGAGATGTTCATCGTCACGAGGAAGTTGTCGAGGCTGGTGTCGAGATACTTTCCGCGCAATTCGTTCTTGTCGGAAAAGCCGATGGCGTGGACTACGAAATCGATTGTGTCCCAGCGCTCTTTCAGCGTGTCGAAGGCGCGGTCGAGCGCCTCCATGTTCGACACGTCGCATTCAATGGTGAAATCGCTGCCCAGCTGCTCGGCGAGCGGGATGACGCGCTTCTTGAGCGCATCGCCCTGATAGGAGAACGCCATTTCGGCGCCCTGCTCGTGCAGCTGCTTGGCAATGCCCCAGGCCAGCGACTTGTCGTTGGCCAACCCCATGATGAGGCCGCGCTTGCCCTTCATCAGACCGCTCATTCCTCTGTTCCTTCCAGTTCTTCCAGCATTTCCTTGGCGAGCTGCGCCCTTCGCCGATCGTCTTCCTGCCCGATGGTGTTCATCTCCTCTTCCGGAGTTTCCGCCAAGGCAGCGTTCAGTTCCGCGCCGATAACGACACCGAGGCCGACAAGCCAGAAAAAGAACAGCGCGATCATCACGCCTGCCAGCCCGCCATAGGTGAGATCGTAGGTGAAGAAGCGGCTTAGCACCGCCGGCATGATCGTCGTGACGGCGATCCACCACAAGGTCGTCAGCAGGACGCCCGGCCATTTGGGATAGCGGCGACGACGGTATTTCGACGGGGTCAGCGTGTAGAAGATGAGGTAGAGCGACCCGAACAGGCCGAAGGCGGGCACGATGCGCGACAATTGCAGTTCGAGCAGCCGGTCGACCAGCTGCGGGAAATAGGCCTCGATCACCTGTTGCGCCGTGCCGATCACGAATTGCGCCATCAGGCTCAGCATCAACAGCAGCACCGCGCCCAGGATCACGCCCGTCGAGAACAGGCGGTACTTCCAGAAGGCCTTGGTCGCCTCGGTGCCATAGGCGCGGCGCAGGATGTCGCGGATGGTCTCGACAAGGCTGCCGACGGTCCACAGCGCGATCAGCGCGCCTGCCCACAGCAGCCATCCGCTGCGCGCCTGCACCACGTCGCGCGCGACCGGCTCGATGACATTCCCGACCACGGGGGGCAGGGCATAGAGCACGGCGTTGATCGTCGCCGCGCGCTCGCTTTCCTCGCCGATGGCGGAAAAGATCGCCGCGCCGAGGATGAAGAAGGGGAAGATCGCCAGCATCGCCAGATAGGCGAGATTGCCGGCGTGGATGAAACCGTCGTTATAGGTGCCGACCAGCGTGCGCTTGGCCACTTCCCACGCGCGCGTTCCGGGGCCGACGTGGTGCTTGATCCGCCCGCGCAGGTGATGCGCTTCCTTGCGGCGCGCCTCGGGCGAGAGCGAATGGACTTCGCGCTCTTTGGGCGGGGGAAGGTGGGCGGCGGACAGTCCTTAGGCTCCGAGGTCGGCTCGCGGGTCGCTCTCGTCCTTCCACCCATCGAGCCGCTTGGCAAGTTCGCCGAGGTCTTTCGGGAGCTGGATTTCCAGCGTCACCAGCTGGTCGCCGCGGCTGCCGTCCTTCTTGGTGAACCCCTTACCCTTGAGGCGCAGCACGGTCCCGCCATTGGTGCCCGGTTTGATGCTCATCATCACCGGACCATCGACGGTGGGCACACGGACCTTGCCGCCGTTCACCGCCTCGTCGAGCGTGATCGGCAGGTCGAAACGCACGTCGAAACCGTCGCGCGTGAAGAGCTTGTGCCGGTCGATCTTGATGGTGACGAGACCGTCGCCCGCGCCGCCGGGGCCCTGCTGCCCCTTACCCTTGAGGCGCATCTGGGTGCCGTCCTCGAGGCCCTTGGGCAGTTTCAGGTCGATCGTCTTGCCGTCGGCCAGCGTGATCCGCTGGTCCTTCAGCGTGGCGGCATCGGTGAAGGCGACCCGCAGGTTATACGCAATGTCCGCGCCTTTCTGCGGCGGGGGCCGCCGGCCGCCGAAAGGATCGCCGCCCATACCGCCGGCCCGCCCACGCGCGCCGCCACGGCCGCCGCCGAAGAGGCCTTCGAATATATCTCCGAGGTCGACGTTCTCGTTTCCGAAGCCCTCGAAGTCCTCTGCCCGGAAGCCGCGCTGGCCGCCGGCTCCGCGCGTGCCGCCGAAGCCGCCACCATTAAAGCCGCCGCCGCCCATGCCGCCGAAGGGGTTGGTCGGATTGCCTTCCATGTCGATCTCGCCGCGGTCGAACTGGGCGCGCTTGTCCTTGTCGGACAGGAGGTCATAGGCCTTGGTGACGTCGGAAAACTTCTCCGCCGCCTTGGGATTGTCCTTGTTGCGGTCCGGATGCAGTTCCTTGGCGAGCTTGCGATAGGCGCTCTTGATCGCCTTTTCGTCTGCGCTGCGCGTGACGCCGAGGGTGGAATAGGGGTCTGCCATGGTGTGTTAGCTAGTTGCGACGGTGGCAGCGCGCAAGTGGGGCGCGGGCGAGCACCGGCCCGATCGGCCTTTCCTACTTTTTGCAAGGGGGCTAGGGGTGCGCATCATGTGCCTCTCCAACCGTCCGCAAACCGCAGAAGTTCCGCATTTGACGGGCGAAATCAGCGCCTGGCGCTTTTTCCCGCAGGACCGTGCTCCATGTGCTCCAAGCTGTAGGATGGCCCGATGAACGAGACCGAAAGCGCAATTCCCGTCACCGACCCCTTCACGCTGTTCGAAGCTTGGTTCGCCGAAGCGAAGGAAGCGGAGCCGAACGATCCCAACGCCATGGCGCTGGCCACCGCGACGCCCGAGGGGCGGCCGTCGGTGCGCATGGTGCTGCTGAAAGGACATGGCAGCCACTGGGGCGAGGGCGGCGGGTTCGTCTTCTACACCAACGCCGAAAGCCGCAAGGGCGAGGAGATCCGGGCCAATATGCAGGCCAGCCTGCTGTTCCACTGGAAGAGCTTGCGCCGCCAGATCCGCATCGAAGGCCCGCTGGCCGAAGTGTCGAGCGAGCAGGCGGACGCCTACTTCCATTCGCGCCCGCGCGTCTCGCAGATTGGCTCGGCGGCCAGCGACCAGTCGCGGCCCTTGCCGAACCGGCAGGTCTATCTTGACCGTGTGGCCGCGCTGGAGGAGCGCTATCCCGAAGGCGACATTCCGCGTCCCCAGCACTGGACCGGCTTCCTGCTCACCCCGACGGCCATCGAGTTCTGGTCCGACCGTGAATTCCGCCTACATGACCGCCGCCGCTTCACCCGCGAAGGGCCGGGCGAGGCGTGGTCCAACACGCTGCTCTACCCATGACCGACAATCGCGCCCGCCTCGCCCGTTCGGCGGCCATCGCCTCGATCTCGGTGGCGGTGATCCTCGTTGCCCTGAAAGCATGGGCAAGCTGGAAGACCGGTTCGACCGCCATGCTCGGCAGCCTGGCCGATTCTGCGCTCGACCTGATTGCTTCGATCGCCACGCTCACTGGCGTGTGGATCGCCTCCATGCCCGCCGACGAGGATCACCGCTTCGGCCACGGCAAGGCCGAAGCGCTGGCGGCGATCTTCCAGGTCATGCTGATCGCGCTTTCCGCCTTTGGCATCGCGGTGCGCGCCATCACCCAACTGGTGGAGGGCGGGCAGACCGCCGCCGCGGAGGAGGGCATCGCGGTTTCGGTCATTGCCATCGCGCTCACCTTCGCGCTGCTCGGTTGGCAGCGATATGTGATGAACCGGACACGCAGCCTCGCGATCCAGACCGATCACTTGCATTACAAGTCGGACCTCTTCCTCAACCTCGCCGTCATCGCGGCGCTGGTACTCGACCAGTTCCTTGGCTTCGGCCTGGCCGACCCGCTGTTCGGCCTTGCGATTGCGGCCTGGCTCGGCTGGGGGGCGTTCACCGCCGCGCGCGATGCTGTGGACGACCTGATGGACCGCGAATGGCCGGAGGAAAAGCGGCTCGCCTTCGTCGAAGCCGCGGCGCGCCATCCGGAGCTCTCCAACCTCCACGATTTGCGCACCCGCACCAGCGGCAACCGCGACTTTGTGCAGTTCCATGTCGACCTGCCCGGCGCGATGACCGTGGAGCAAGCGCATGACATCATCGAGCGGGTGGAAGAGGATCTGTGCAAGCGCTTCCCGCATATGGAGCTGTTGATCCACATCGACCCCGAAGGCCATGTCGACGAGCCCGACAACCCGCTGGTCGAGGAAGACGAATTCGCCAAGCTGGAACAGGACGAGCGATGAAACTGCCCTATACCCATGTCGATGCCTTCGCCTCGCGGCCTTTCACCGGCAACCAGGCGGCGGTGATGCCGCTCGAGGCCTGGCTCGACGATGCGACGCTGCTGGCCATCGCGGAAGAGAACAACTTCGCCGAAACCGCCTTCCTCGTGAAGGACGCGAGCGGCGAGGCTGATTACGAACTGCGCTGGTTCACTCCGACCGAAGAGGTGCGCCTGTGCGGCCATGCGACGCTGGCTTCCGGGCATGTCCTCCTCACCCGCGACGGCGGCGAGGCGGTGACCTTCCGCACGCGGCAGGCAGGCGTCCTCGAAGTGCGCCGGAGCGAGGCCGGCTACGAACTCGCCCTCCCGCTCATCCCGACTGAAAGGGGCGAATGGGACGAGGCAGTGGCCCTGCTGGGTGCGAAACCGAAGGAAGTCTGGCTCAACCCCGATGGCTACGGCATCTACTATTACGGCAGCGAGGCTGAGGTGCTTGGGCTGGACCCGGACCTTAAAGGCCTGAAGGCGCTCGGGAACGACCAGTTCATCTGCACCGCCTTCGGCCAGAACACCGATGTCGTCAGCCGCGTCTTCGTGCCCGGCGGCGGAGTGGACGAGGACAGCTTTACCGGCTCGGCGCACGCCTGCCTCACGCATTTCTGGACCGCCAAGCTGGAGCGGGAGAGCTTCAGCGCCTTCCAGGCCTCGCAGCGCGGCGGCTATGCGCAGTGCCGCAAGGATGGCGACACGGCCGTGCTGGGCGGCCAGTGCGTCACCGTAGTGGAGGGAAGCTTCTACCTGCCCTCGTAGGGATAGAGCTCGACCACATCGGCGAGCTGCTGGAGCATGGCCATCCGCTCTTCGCGGTTCGAATGGCCGAGGCGCACCACCGTCAGCCCCTGTTCGGGCGAGACAAAGACATATTGCCCCATGTGGCCGATCATCGAGAACGCCGATTGCGGCGCGCGGTCGGGGAACAGCGGGTGCTCGGCTTCGCCCGTCGGGCGGTTGAGCCAGGTCTGCAGTCCGTACTGCGGCGACTTGGGGCTGGGCGTGACCATCGCCTCGACCCAGCTGCGCGGCACCAGCTGTTCGCCGTGATGCGAACCCTTGCGGCGCATCAGTTCGCCGAGCCTCGCCCAGTCGCGCGCAGTGGCGTGCATCAGGCTGCCGCCGACCAGCGTGCCAGCGCGGTCGAATTCGGGGACCATCGAGGTCGCGCCCAGCGGCTCGAACAGCCGGGCGGAGAGATAGTCGCTCACCGCGCGGCGGCGGGCTTCGGGATGGTCGGCATCGCTCAGCGCCCGCGCGGCGATGTCGGCGAGAATGACCGTGGTGTTGGAGGAGTATTCGAACCGCTCGCCCGGCTCGGCTTCGGGCGGCTGCGCGGTGGCATAATCGGCCATGTCGTCGCGCCCGTCGAGGAAGAGCATCCGCACTTCGCTGCTCTCGTAGGGCACGGGGCCGGCCTCGGTGTGCTCGAGCCCGCTGCGCATCTGGAGGAGGTGGCGCAAGGTGATGTCGGCGCGAGGATCGCCGCTGCGCTGCCAGCGCGGGACCGGGGCAGGCTGGTCGAGGCGGAGCAGGCCGTCGCCCACCAGCTGGCCGATCAGCAGCGCGGTGACCGTCTTGGCCATCGACCAGCTGACGAAGCGCGTGTCCTGGTCATACCCATCGGCGTAACGCTCGGCCGCAATCTTGCCGTCCTTCATCACGATCAGCGCGCGTGTTTCGCCAAGGCCATCCATGGTGAAGAGATCGTCCACCTCGCGCGCCAGCGCCTTGGCCGGTGCGCCAGCGTCCTTGGTGACGGCGGAGAGCGCTTCCTCGCTTAGTTCGGGCGCTTCGGCAGGGCCGGGCGAACCGCACGCGGCAAGGCTTGTCATGGCAAGGGCAAGGGCGATAAGAGGGCGCGACCGAGTGAACATACCCTCGCGTCACTCGCATGAGGAAATGACCCGCGCAATGGCCAAAAAACGTTCTCTCCTGTCCAGCTGGTGGTTCTGGCTGGCGCTGCTCGTGGTGCTGGGGCTGGGCGCTGCCTGGCTCTTGCGCGGAGAGGAGCTTACGCGCACCGGCGAGGCGGGCACGGCCTATGCGGCGCGGGTCGGGTGCTCGTGCCGCTTCGTCGCGGGCCGCAGTCTCGAGGATTGCGCGAAGGACAAGCTGGAAGGCATGGAACTCGTCTCGCTGAGCGACAACGAGACGACCAAGAGCGTGACCGCCTCGATCCCCTTCGTCGCCTCCGATACGGCGAGCTATCGCGAAGGTTACGGCTGCGTGCTCAGGAAGTGGGAAGGCTAGGCGGTATGCCCGTCGCAGCGCGTGGTGGAATCGATCCAGCCGCCGCCGAGCACCCGGTCTCCGGCATAGATGACCGCCGCCTGACCCGGCGCCACGCCGAATTCGGGCGTCTCGAAGCGCAAGGTGGTGGGCGCGCCTTCGCCGAGCGGCCCGTCGAGCGTGATGGGGACCGGCTTGGCAAGGCTGCGGACCTTGGCGGTGAGCGGAACGTCGGGAAGCGGCCCGATGCGGTTCGTCTCGACAAGATGCGCCGCGGACACGGCCAGCATGCGCTTGGGGCCGACTTTCACCTGCGCCTCGCCTGCGTCGATGCCGACGACATAGAGCGGTTCGGGCTGCCCCCCGATTTCGAGACCGCGGCGCTGACCGACGGTATAATGGATTACACCCTTGTGCGTCCCCAACTCCTCGCCCGTGGCCGCGTGGACGATTGCGCCGGGCGCTGCGCCTTCGGGGCGCATTTTCTTGACGATCTTGGCGTAATCGCCGTCAGGCACGAAGCAGATGTCC
This sequence comes from Qipengyuania aurantiaca, assembly GCF_019711375.1. Lineage (NCBI taxonomy): Bacteria > Pseudomonadati > Pseudomonadota > Alphaproteobacteria > Sphingomonadales > Erythrobacteraceae > Qipengyuania > Qipengyuania aurantiaca. The sequence goes on along the minus strand of NZ_CP081295.1, from coordinate 1,030,884 downwards.
TGGCTGTCGGGCTTGGCCGCGTTGCGCAGGCCGGCGGCTTCGGCCAGTTCGCGTACCTGCGCCTTGGGCAGGCCGCCCAGCGGGAAGCGCAGGAAATCGAGCTGGTCCTCGGTCGTCGCGTAGAGGAAATAGGACTGGTCGCGCGCCGGATCGGTCGCGCGGTGCAGCTCGGGGCCGGCCGGCCCCATCAGCCGCTGGACGTAATGGCCGGTCGCAAGGCAGTCCGCCCCCAGCTCGCGCGCCATGGCGAACAGGTCGGTGAACTTGGGCCCCATGTTGCAGCGGATGCAGGGCACCGGCGTGCGCCCGGCGAGATATTCGTCGGCGAAGGTCTCGACCACGTCCTCGCGAAAGGCGCTCTCATGGTCGGAAACGTAATGCGCGATTCCCAGCCGGTCGGCCACGGCGCGCGCATCGGCGATATCGTCGCCCGCGCAGCAGGCGCCCTTGCGGCCCGTCGCCGCGCCATAATCGTAAAGCTGCAGCGTGATGCCGATTACCTCGGCACCGCTCTTGGCCGCCAGCGCCGCGACGACAGAGGAATCGACGCCGCCCGACATGGCGACCACGATCCGGCTTTCGGACGCGGGCTTTTCAAGGTCGAACAATCCGGCGGCAAGCGCCGGTTCGAGAAGACGGGATTCGGGCATGGCGGCCCTGTACACAAGCTTGGCCGCGCTCGCCAGTATTACCGGATTTGCGCGGCAGACGATGATTCACAGGTCTTTTACCATGTCGTCCTATCACGGCAGCATGTTTGAGGGGCACATCAACAAGAAAACGCTCGAAGACGCGCGCGAAAGCACGGGTCTGCACCAGTTTCGCTGGACGGAACTGGTGGCGAAGCTCTCGGCGACTCGCGAATTGCGCGAGGAGCTTGCACGGGGGGAACCCGGGGGATTCGAAGCCTTTGGCGATGTCCGCCGCGAAAACGGCGAGGAAAGTAAACGGGCTGTTAACCACACTGCTTTAGCGCATGGCAAAGGCGAGGCGCTAGGTCAGGGCCGAGCCGCAACTGGTGCGGTGCAAGGCGACCGAGAGAAATAGATGATCGAAAATCAGGACATCCGCCCTGCACAGGTAATCGGCCCGCTTGGCGAGCCGCTGACCCTTGAGGATTTGCCGTCTCCCTCGACGAAACGTTGGGTGGTGCGCCGGAAGGCCGAAGTCGTGGCTGCCGTGAACGGCGGGCTGCTGACGATCGACGAGGTGCTGGAACGTTACGGCCTGACGCTGGAGGAATTCGCTTCCTGGCAGCGCGCCGTCGACCGGTCGGGCATGCAGGGGCTGCGCGTGACGCGAATCCAGCACTATCGCGATCTCTACGAACGCCAGTTCAAGTACTAGGCGCGCGCCTTTCCGCATCCTCGCGGGAACCAAAACCTCCTGAATCCGCTCCTTTTCTGTCCCCATGCAGACAAGGGGAACCGCCGATCCTGCCCGACGTTGGGCTGATACAGGGTCGGACGGGAGAGAAACAGGAGGATTTGCAATGGGTTGGATTATCGCAATTATCGTCGGCGGTGTCGCCGGCTGGCTCGCAAGCCTGGTCATGAATCGCGATGCCTCGATGGGCATCTTCTGGAACATCATCGTCGGCATCATCGGCGCGCTGATCGGCAATTTCCTTGCCGGCACGCTTCTGGGTATCGAAGGCACGATTCAGTCCTTCAACCTCACCGGCTTCATTATCGCGATCGTCGGCGCCATCGTGCTGCTCGGCATCGCCAATCTCGTCCAGCGTGGCCGCGTCCGGTAAATCCGGCGCGAACTTTCGCAGAGAATTGAGGGCGGTCCGGTCTATCCGGGCCGCCCTTTTCTTTTCGCTCATGACCTGAAAACCTCGGATCGACGCTATTCGTCCTTCCGCTTACTACTCCGGTCGAGTGCAAGATTGCCGAATTTTCCATCCTGTTATACCTCGGAAAACGTGGACTTGCGGTTTGTGATTTAGTCGACTAATACACCGCTTGAATAGAATTTTGGCGCCGGATGGGGCAAGAACAATGACGTATGAGTCCGAAATCAAGGCTTCCGGGGGCGAAGCCAGCAGCGTGCATCTGGACTACGATCCGCCCGAGCGGGGGTCGGCACTTACCCGGCGCCGCCGCGCCATCATCATCGGCGCAATCCTCCTGCTCGCGGCCATTGCCGCCGCCTACGTCCTGCTCACCGCCGGTGCAGAAGAGGAAGAGGCTGATCGCGGCTCGCAGGCTCCGGCGATCACTGTGATCTCGCCGGGCCGCACGACGGTTGAAGGCCAGGTTATCGCCACCGGCGTACTCGCCGCGCGCCGTGAAGCGCCTGTCGGTGTGGTCGGCGAAGGCGGGCGTGTCGTTTCCGTGCCGGTCGATGCCGGTGACTGGGTCCGCCAGGGCCAGGTTCTCGCCGTGATCGATCGTTCGGTCCAGACGCAGCAGGCTCGCGCCGCTTCCGCGCAGGTGCAGGTTGCCCAAGCCGACGCCAATCTTGCCCAGTCGAATCTCGACCGCGCCCTCCAGCTGGTGGAGCGTGGCTTCGTCTCGAAAGCCGATGTCGACCGTCTCACTGCGACGCGCGATGCCGCCGTGGCCCGTGTGCAGGTCGCTCGCGCGCAGGTCGGTGAGCTGCAGGCCCGCAACGCTCGCCTCAACATCGTCGCGCCTTCGGCTGGCCTCGTGCTCGAGCGCAATGTCGAAATTGGTGCAACCGTGTCGGCAGGCTCCGGCCCGCTGTTCCGCATTGCGCGCGGCGGCGAACTCGAAATGCTAGCGCAGGTGGGCGAGGAAGAATTGGCGCGCCTGCGTGCCGGCGTTTCCGCCGAAGTCACGCCGGTGGGTTCCAGCGAAAGTTTTAGTGGCCAAGTTTGGCAGGTCGCCCCCACGATTGACAACCGCACCCGTCAGGGCACGGCGCGCATTGCCCTGTCCTACGATCCCGCACTGCGCCCGGGTGGTTTTGCCACCGCGCGCATCCTGAGCGGCACGACGACCGCGCCGCTCCTTCCGGAAAGCGCCGTCCTCTCGGACGAGAAGGGCAGCTTCGTTTACGTGATCGACTCGGAAAACAAGGCGCAGCGCGTAGCAGTAGAAACGGGCATCGTGACCAGCGAAGGCATCGTCATCCAGAGCGGTATCAACGGCACGGAGAAGATCGTGCTGCAGGCCGGCGGCTTCCTCACCGAAGGCGAAACGGTCAACCCGCGCCCGCTGGGCAAGTGACGGGGGTCCCGCGATGAACTTCCAGAACATTTCCGCCTGGTCGATCCGCAACCCGGTCATTCCGCTGGTTGCCTTCACCGCGCTGTTACTGGCCGGCATCCTCAGCTTTGCGCGGATGGACGTGGTCAACAATCCGGATATCGATTTCCCGGCCGTCAACGTCACGATCTCGCAGCCCGGCGCCGCGCCGACCGAGATCGAGAACCAGATTACGCAGCGCGTGGAATCGGCGGTGCGCGCTGTCAACGGGGTGAACAAGATCACCTCGACCGCGCGCGAAGGAAGTTCGAACACCTTCATCGAATTCGAAATCGGCACCGACACCAACAACGCGGTCGCCGAGGTCAAGAACGCTATCGACGGCGTGCGTTCGAGCCTGCCTGACGGCATCCTCGAGCCGCGCATCGAAAAGGTGAACATCGCCGGGGGCTTCCTCGGCATCTACGCCGTCGAAGCCAGCGACATGACGCTCGAACAGCTCAGCTGGTTCATCGACGATGCGGTTGCCAAGCGCCTGCTCTCGATCGAAGGCATGGCCGAAGCGGGCCGGTTCGGCGGCGTCGACCGCGAGATTGAGGTCACCCTCGACCTTGCCAAGATGCAGGCTTTCGGCGTCACCGCGAGCGAGATCAACCAGGTCCTGCGCCGCGACAATCTCGACGCTGCGGGCGGGATGGCCGAAGTGGGCGGTACCCGCCAGTCGGTTCGCGTGCTCGGCAATACCGAAACCGCTTATGAGCTGTCGCAACGCCAGATCCGCCTTGCTAATGGCACGACGCTCAAGCTGGGCGACGTTGCGACTGTTCGCGACGGCAATTCCGAGAAGCGCACCATTTCGAAGGTCCGCGACAAGGAGGTCGTCAATTTCTACATGAGCCGGGCCAAGGGCGCCTCGGACGTGACCGTTTTCGCCGACGCGCAGGAGCTGATCGCGACGATCGAGGCGGAGAATCCCGACGTCCGCTTCATCCAGCTGTTCAATACGGTCAAATACACGAAGGACCAGTATTCCAGCTCGATCGCGGCCATGATCGAGGGGGCGATCCTCGCTGTTGTGGTCGTCTTCTTCTTCCTGCGCGACTGGCGGGCGACCTTCATTTCCGCGGTCGCCATTCCCCTCTCCGCGATCCCGGCCTTTTGGTTCATGGATTTGCTGGGCTTCAACCTCAACCAGATGTCCCTGCTTGCCCTTGGTCTGGTCGCGGGTGTGCTGGTCGATGATGCGATTGTGGAGATCGAGAATATCGTCAGACACATGCGCATGGGCAAGACCGCCTATCAGGCATCCATCGACGCGGCCGACGAAATCGGCCTGCCGGTGGTGGCAACGAGTTTCTGCATCGTCGCGGTCTTTCTCCCGGTCGGCCTGATGCCCGGCGTGACGGGGCAGTTCTTCAAGAATTTCGGCCTTACCGTCGTCGTCGCGGTGCTGATGAGCCTTGCTGTCGCTCGTATGATTACCCCGATGCTCGCAGCCTATTTCCTCGAAGCCAAGGGTCACGCCGAGCATGGTGAAGGAAAATGGATGGACCGCTACATGAGCGTCCTTCACTGGTCGCTCGAGCGCGGGAAGATGCACGCGCGCCGTGACGGTTTGCCCGGACCGAAATATCGCTGGCTTTATGTCATTTCGCTTTTCCTGATTGTCCTCGCTCTCCTGGGCATTTCGGGTGCAGGTGTATTCATGACCTTCGGGGCGATCGACGGCCTCAATGTGCCCAAAACACTTGCGGATGCCGTGGCCAGCGAGGAAAGTTTCTTCCATGCAATCGTGATGCGTCCGTTGCAGCTCATCCAGCTAGCAGTCGCAACGGCCGCCGGTTTCGCGCTTGTCTTCCTCTTCCTCAAGCTGCTCGGCCTGATCACTCGTATTTTCGGCCAGCGTCTTGCTCAGACCTGGCGCTATCTCGAGGCGCGTTTCTACGATCATCGCGTGTGGATGCTTGGCCTCGGTTGGTTCTCCTTCCTGCTGACGATCCTGCTGTTCGGCCAGACCCCGTTCCAGTTCAATCCGGAGGTCGACAGCGACAATTCGCAGGTGCGGATCGAAATGGTGCCAGGCACCACGCTCGAATCGACCGAACGGGTCGCCGATCGTGTGGCAGGCCTGCTTTACGAGCAGCAGGAAGTCGATCTTGTGCTCGAACGCGTGAATGAAGGCGACGCAACGCTCTACATCACTCTTGCAAAGGATCGTGAACGTCCGTCCTACGTCTTCGAACGCGATCTCGCGCCCGAACTGGCCAAGATCCCCGACGCCCGCGTGCGCTGGAATTCGATGAACGGCCCGGGCGGCGGAGGCAGCGGCCGCGATCTCACGATCATGCTAGCTGGGTCCGATCCGGTCCTGCTCAACGCCACCGCCTCGGCGCTGGTCGAGGAGATGAAGGATCTGGATTCGGTGGTTGCGCCGCGCATCACCGCCGATGTGCCGCGCCCGGAAATCATCATCCGTCCGCGTCCCGAGCTGATGGCGGACCTTGGTGTCTCGACCGCTTCGGTCAGCCAGGCAATCCGGATCGCGACCATGGGCGAAATTGAGCAAAACGCGGCGAAATTCTCGCTGTCCGATCGGCAGATCCCGATCACCGTTCGCCTGCCCGAGGCCGCGCGCGAGGACATTACAACCATTCGCAACCTGCCGGTACCGACCGCCAATGGCAGCTCGGTCCCGCTGGGCCGTATCGCCGACATCAGCTTCGGCTCGGGTCCGACGACGATCCAGCGTTACAACCAGAACCGCCGCGTCTTCATCGGCGCCGACCTGGCCAGCGGCGTGCTGCGCGGCAACGCGATGGAGCAGATCAACGCCCTGCCTACTCTCACCAACCTGCCGCAGGGCGTGATCCGCGACCAGGTGGGCGAGGACGAATTGCAGCAGGAATTGCTCGACAACTTCGGTATCGCGCTGATGGCGGGCATTCTGCTGGTCTTCGCGGTGCTGGTGCTCCTTTACAAGCGCGTGATGAGTCCCCTGGTCAATATGACCTCGCTGGCCCTCGCGCCGCTGGGCGGGATCTTCCTCGTCTGGATCGTGGGGCAACCCTTGTCCTTCCCGGTCCTCATCGGGGTCCTGCTGTTGCTCGGTATCGTCTCGAAGAACTCGATCCTGCTGATCGACTTCGCCATCGAGGAGATGGAGCGCGGCACCCGCAAGATCGACGCGATCATCGACGCGGGGCACAAGCGTGCGCAGCCAATCGTCATGACCACGGTCGCGATGACTGCAGGGATGGTCCCGACCGCGCTCAGCCTTTCGGGCGATGGCGCCTGGCGCGCGCCGATGGGCACGGTGGTGATCGGGGGGCTGATCCTCTCGACGCTTCTCACGCTGCTGATCGTGCCGGCTGGCTTCAGCCTCGCCGACGGCTTCGAAAAGCGCATCGGACCGTGGATGCGGAACAAGTTCCTCACCTATCGCCCCGGCGACGAGGACCGCAAGGTTACGGCTTCCGGATCACAGCCCGGGATCGAACCGGCGGAGTAAGCGTCGCCTAGGATATGGCGGGCACTTCGCAAACACCGGTATCCTTGGGCGGCGCTCCGCTCTCGCCCGACCGTGCGCGCATTATGCGCCACACAGCAACGGGCATGCTGGTGCTGATGGCGGCAATCTTCATCGCCTCGGGTCGCTGGCTCGAGGCGCATCCCGCCTGGGGCTACGTCCACGCCTTTGCCGAAGCGGCGATGGTGGGCGGCCTGGCTGATTGGTTCGCCGTGACCGCTCTGTTCCGCCGTCCGCTCGGGCTGCCCATCCCGCACACCGCGATCATCCCGGAAAACAAGGACCGCATAGCCGACACCATGGCGGGCTTCCTGCGCGAGAATTTCCTCACGCCGCAGGTCGTCGCGCGCAGGATGGGGGCGATGAACCTCGCCGGCGCGGTGGGCAGCTACCTCGCCGATCCCAAGGCCTCGCGCGATTCACGGGTGCGCGTCGGGGCGGGCGAGCTGGCGGTGGAGGTCCTGGAATCGCTCGATCCCGAACGGCTCGGCACCCAAGTGCGCGCCGGGCTCGCCTCGCAGATCGAGAAGCTGGAAATCTCTCCGCTCCTCGGCAGCATGCTGGAGGCGATGATCGAGGATGGGCGGCATACGATCCTGATCGACAAGATCATTCGCTGGGCTGGCCTCGTGCTCGAAGACAACGAGGAAATGGTCCGCGAAATGGTGCACCGCCGCGCCAACGCGGTCTTGCGCTTCACCGGCCTCGACGAGCGGCTGGCCAATTCGGTGATCGACGGTCTCTACAAGCTGCTCGCCGAAGTGCTGGTGGATCCTGAGCATCCCTTGCGCGACAAGATCGAGGAAGGGCTCGAAGAGCTCGCCAAGGGCCTGCGCGAAGACCCGGAAATGCAGGCCAAGGTCGAGCGGATGAAGGTCGAGCTTCTCAACAACCCCGCCATCGCCAGCTGGTGGCAATCGGTGTGGGAGCGTATCCGCGCCCGCCTCATCCGGTCGATCCGTGAAAGCGGCGGCACGGGCGGAGGCTATCTGGGCGAGACGCTGGCCGAGCTGGGCGGCGCGCTGAGCGACGACATCCGCCTCCAGCAACAAGTCAACCGCTTCGCCCGTCGCACGGCCGTGGGCATCGCCACACGCTACGGCGACCAGATTGTCCAGCTGGTAAGCGAAACCGTGCGCCGCTGGGACGCGACCACGCTGACGGACCGCGTCGAAAGCGCGGTGGGCCGCGACCTGCAATTCATCCGCATCAACGGCACGTTGGTTGGCGGACTGGTTGGCTTAACCCTTCACGGTCTGATGGAACTCTTCGCCTAGGGTATGCGGTATACGATCCGGTTGGTCAGATAGGCCCGGATGGGCTGGCCCGTCTTGTCGCGTGCAGGCTCGATCCGGGCGTAGCGCTCGAAGGAAGTGCAGGGATGGCCGCCCAGCTCGAACTTATCCGCCACCGTCTGGCTGAGAAGCACGCAATTCTCAATCTGCCCTTGCGTATCGATGGTCATGCGAATGTGGAAGTCCGCCTGCGCTCCGCGGCGAAGGGCGGAATTGGGATAGTGCTCGGCTACCTCGCGCGTGACCTGCGGCATGTTCGAGACCTCGGGCGGGCTGGCGATGCGACGCTGCTCTTCGAGATCGAAGCCCCAGAATTCGACCAGGTTCTCCATGCACACGTTCAGCGCGGCAAGAGGACCTTCGAGCGAACCGAGCCGGAGCCGCACCGGCGTGCGCCCGCGCTGGCTCACCGTCAGCCATTCGATACCGACCGCACCCTTTGCATCGAGAGCGGGCAGGCCAAGTGGATTGACGAGATAGTCGCGCTCTTGATCCTCTTCATCGCCGAGAGGGTCTCCCGTAACGAAACCGCTCGAACTCTGCACGGCGTTACCGAATTCGCCGAAGGAGGAGCCCAGAAGCTCGAATTCTCCTGCGTCGCCGCCATTGCCGAATTCATATTCCGTAGCGCGGCCGTTACGGTATTTTTCCAGGGCCGGTCCGGCCAAAGTCCATTGCGCCGTCGTGGAAGGGTCCCATTGGTCGATCAGGAAGATCGTCTGGTTCTCGCCCTCGCCAAACAGCCGAGCAATACGGCACTTGTGCTCGCCCATGTCGAGGTTCCAAGGGCTGGAGGGTTGGAGCACTATCAGCGTCGGATCATCATTCGCTGCAGCCGACTGGGGCGCGACGATGGAAATTGCCGCGAGCAAAGACGGCAGTGATTTGGCAAGCGACCACATAGAAAAACCCCTCCGAACCAGTAACAGTTCGAAGGGGTCTGAATTAAAAGCAGTATCGGGTCAAAGCTTTTCGGTCAGCTCCGGCACGATCTTATAGAGATCGCCGACGATGCCGATGTCCGCGACCTGGAAGATCGGGGCGTCTTCATCCTTGTTGATCGCGATGATCGTCTTGGAATCCTTCATACCGGCCAAGTGCTGGATCGCGCCGGAGATGCCGATGGCGAAATAGACTTCCGGAGCGACGATCTTGCCGGTCTGACCGACCTGGTAATCGTTCGGCACATAGCCCGCATCGACCGCGGCGCGGCTGGCACCGATGCCGGCGCCAAGCTTGTCGGCGAGCGGGGTGATGACCTGCTCGAAGGTCTCCGCGTCCTTCAGCGCGCGGCCACCCGAAACGATGACCTTGGCGCTGGTCAGTTCGGGGCGGTCGCTCTCGGCGATTTCCTCGCTGACGAAGCTGGAGATGCCCGCGTCGGCAGGGCCGGAGATTTCTTCGATCGTGCCCGAACCGCCTTCGGTTGCGGCCTTTTCGAAGGCCGTGCCGCGCACGGTGATGACAAGCTTTTCGTCCGAACTTTCGACCGTGGCGATCGCGTTGCCGGCGTAGATCGGACGGGTGAAGGTCTTGTCGTCTTCGACCGAGAGAATGTCCGAAATCTGCATCACGTCGAGCTGGGCGGCGACGCGCGGGGCGATGTTCTTGCCCGTGGTGGTGGCCGGCGCGACGAAGGCGTCGTGATGGCCCATCTGGTCGGCGATCAGCGGCGCGACGTTCTCGGCGAGCGCGTGCTCGTACGCGGCGTCGTCGGCGAGGTGGACCTTGCCCACGCCCGCGATCTTGGCGGCTTCGTCGGCCACCGCGCGGCAGCCCGAGCCCGCCACGATCAGGTGGACTTCGCCCAGCTTCGAAGCAGCGGTCACCGCGGCCAGCGTGGCATCGGCGACGGTCTTGTTGTCATGTTCGACCCAAACGAGGGTTTTCATAGCTTTCGTTCCTTCTCGTCCGTGGGGCTTCAGGCGATGCCGAGCGCTTTGATCTTGGCGACCAGCGCATCGACGTCTTCGACCTTCTCACCCGCCTGGCGGACCGGCGGTTCGGAGACGTTGGTGGTCTTGAGGCGTGGCGCGGTGTCGACGCCGTAATCGGCCGGGCTCTTGGTATCGAGCGGCTTCTTCTTCGCCTTCATGATGTTCGGGAGCGACGCGTAGCGCGGCTCGTTCAGGCGCAGGTCGGTGGTGACGATGGCGGGCATGGTCAGCTTGACCGTCTGGAGGCCGCCGTCGACCTCGCGCTTCACGGTGACGCTGTCGCCGTCGACTTCGACCGTGTTGGCGAAGGTGCCCTGGGGGCGGCCCATCAGGGCGGCGAGCATCTGGCCGGTCTGGTTCGAATCGTCGTCGATCGCCTGCTTGCCGAGCATCACGATGCCCGGGTTCTCTTCCTCGGCAATGGCCTTGAGGATCTTGGCGACGGCGAGCGGTTCGACTTCGTCATCGGTTTCGACGAGGATTGCGCGGTCGGCGCCCATGGCGAGCGCGGTGCGCAGCGTTTCCTGCGCCTTTGCCGGGCCGATGGAGACCGCAACGATTTCTTCCGCCTTGCCGGCCTCCTTGATGCGAATGGCCTCTTCGACGGCGATTTCGTCGAAGGGGTTCATGCTCATCTTGACGTTGGCGAGGTCCACGCCCGAGCCATCGGCCTTCACGCGCGGTTTGACGTTGTAATCGATCACCCGCTTGACGGGGACGAGGATTTTCATGGGTGTACCTTCCTCTCGATAAGAAACTGTGGCGCCCGCCTAGCTTGCGTTTACGTAAACGTCAAGTTGCGCTGGGCGCTATATCGTGACCCTTCGCACCGCCCCTTGCCCGCAGGAAAGCTGAGGTCAAGCGGCGTCGGGCCGTTCATCTTTACTATGGACGGGGCGGCGAATAGTTTCAGGTGAACGGCAGGAGGTTTGCGATGCGCGGTTGGATGATGCTTTCAGCGGTATTGGCCTTGTTTCGAGCCCGCTGGCTGCGCAGGAGACGCGGGTGGCGCCCGAAGACTACGTGCCTCCGCCCGCCACCCTCGAACAGATGGACTGGCTGGTCGGGCAATGGACCGGCACCGGGATCGGCGGCGCGCCTGCGATGGAAAGCTGGCTACCCCCGAGCGGCAACACGATGGTCGGAACTTTCGTGCAGGAAACCGCCGAGGGCGGCATCCGCTTCACCGAGCATCTCTATCTGATGGAGGAAGAGGGCACGCTGGTGCTGCGGCTCAAGCACTTCAACGCCGACCTCACCGGGTGGGAGGAGAAGGACGGCACGCTGACCTTCCGCCTGATCGCGGTGGAGGAGTGTGCCGCCTATTTCCGCTCGCTGACGCTCAGGTGCGATGGAGAAAACGGACTGCTCGCCGCCGTGCGGATGAAGAGTGAAGGCGACGAGATCAACGAACTGATTTTCCGCTTCAAACGGATGGGAGAGTCGGCGTCCGACGGACAGATCGTATCGAACCCAAACCAATGTGAAGGGTCTACTCGCGAGTTGAACCGGTGTTTTGCCGGTCTCTTGAATCACGCGGATGATGAACGCCTCCGCTACTTCAAAGCTGCATTGGCCAGGGCATCTGAACGGAGCCAATCCGGTTACGTGCCTGCAGCGGGGCTCGAGGATGGCATGAGGGCGAGCGAAAGAGCGTTCGAAGTCTATCGCAATGCAGAATGTGGCCTGATAGTCGCTCGGGAAATGGGTTCGATCAGGACCATCGAGATGCTTGCCTGCATGCGGGACCTGACCCAACAGCGAACGCGTGCGATTTGGCAGAACTGGCTGACCTACCCGGATGGGAAGTCGCCTGCCCTGCCTGAGCCACAGCCGACCCCCTGACAAGCAAAGGCCGCGCCAGCATGAAGCTGGCACGGCCTTCGTATTTGATCGGCAAGGAGGCTTACGCCGCCTTCTTGACCTCGGCCACGATCTTGCGGGCGGCGTCGCCCAGATCGTCTGCCGGAACGATCGGCAGGCCCGAGTTGGCGAGGATTTCCTTGCCCTTCTCGACATTGGTGCCTTCGAGGCGAACCACCAGCGGCACGTCCAGGTCGACTTCCTTCGCCGCAACCACGATGCCTTCCGCGATCGTGTCGCAACGCATGATGCCGCCGAAGATGTTGACGAGGATACCCTCGACTGCCGGGTCCTTGAGGATGATTTTGAACGCTGCGGTGACCTTCTCGGTCGTCGCACCGCCGCCCACGTCGAGGAAGTTGGCCGGAAAGGCGCCGTTCAGCTTGATGATGTCCATCGTCGCCATGGCGAGGCCTGCGCCGTTGACCATGCAGCCGATGTTGCCGTCGAGCTTGATGTAGGCGAGGTCGTATTCGGATGCTTCGACTTCAGCCGGGTCTTCCTCGGTCTCGTCGCGCATCGCTTCCACGTCCTTGTGGCGGTAGAGCGAATTGCCGTCGAAGCTCATTTTGGTGTCGAGGACGAGGAGGTTGCCTTCCTTGTCTTCCACCAGCGGGTTGATCTCGAGCATTTCCATGTCGAGGTCCATGAAGGCGGTGTAGAGCTGCTTGGCGAGCTTCTGTGCCTGCTTGTTGGTGTCGCCCGTCAGCTTGAGCGCGAAAGCCACCGCGCGTCCGTGGTGGGGCATGAAGCCCTGCGCCGGGTCGATGGTGATGGTGGTGATCTTCTCGGGCGTCTCATGCGCGACGTCCTCGATGTCCATGCCGCCTTCGGTCGAAGCGATCATCGCGACCTGGCCGGTGGCGCGGTCGACCAGCATGGAGAGGTAGTATTCCTTTTCGATGTCGACACCATCGGTGACATAGAGGCGATTGACCTGCTTGCCTTCGTCGCCGGTCTGGATGGTCACCAGCGTGTTGCCGAGCATTTCCTTGGCGTTGGCTTCGACGTCCTCGATGCTTTGCGAGAGGCGGACGCCACCCTTGGCATCGGGGCCCAGTTCCTTGAACTTGCCCTTGCCTCGGCCACCGGCGTGGATCTGCGCCTTCACGACATAGAGCGGCCCGGGAAGCTGTTTCGCGCCTTCGACAGCCTCTTCGACGGTCATTGCTGCGTGTCCTGCGGGAACGGCGATGCCGTATTTCGCGAGGAGTTCCTTGGCCTGATATTCGTGGATGTTCATGTCGGTCGCTATTCCTTCGCGCGAGGCCGCGCGTTTGGGGGGTAGGGAGTCGATGCGCGCATAAGCATACGTAGGCCTTCTTGAAAAGAGCCGGATTCGGGTGCAGGGCGCTGGCGACTTCCATGATCGACAGTAAACGCCTCGAATCCATCGTCGCTCACGCCGGCGAGATCGCCCTTGGCCTGTGGCCCGGGGCGGGCGCCGAGCTGCAATCCTGGGAAAAATCTCCCGGCAGCCCGGTGTGCGAGGCGGACCTCGCGGTGGACGCTTTCCTCAAGCGCGAACTGGGCGCCCTGCTGCCCTCCGCCGGCTGGCTGTCGGAAGAGACCGCCGACGATCCGATCCGGCTCGAGCACAACCTGATCTGGATGGTCGATCCCGTCGACGGCACGCGCGATTTCATCCGCGGGCGCAAGGGTTGGGCGGTTTCGGTCGCGCTGATCAGCAACGGGCGGCCTCTGATCGGCTCGCTCTGCGCCCCGGCGCGCGGCGAGGTCTGGCACGCGGTGGCGGGGCAGGGGGCGACTCGCAACGGCGAAAAGCTCGCCGCCTCCACGCGCGCTGAATTTGCCGGTGCCCGCGTGCCTGCTGCCGACCTGATGAAGCAGGACCGGATGCTGACCAAGGTCGACCAGCCCAACTCGATTGCGCTGCGCATCGCCATGGTCGCCGCCGACGAAGCCGACCTCGTGGCGACGCTGCGCTGGGGCTTCGAATGGGATATCGCCGCCGCCGGGCTCATCGCGCGCGAAGCGGGGGCGGCGGTGTCGGACAGTTTCGGCCGCAAGCTCGATTACAACAAGCGCGACCCGCGTGCCTTCGGCGTGGTCGCCAGCTCCCCTGCCATCCACCAGGCGACGATCGATCACCTGGCAGAGCGTGCCGCAAAGGTCTCCGCCCAATAAAAAGGGCCGGGCTTGCGCCCGACCCTTCTTCTGCGACAGTCCCGAAGAACTCTTTGGCGAAGCAACCTATTGGTTTGCCTGCGCCGCTTCCACATCCTGCTGGTCGAACGGGATGATCTTGATTTCGACGCGGCGGTTCAGCGGCTCATTCACGCCGTCGCCGGTCTTGACCTTCAGGTGTTCGTACTGCTCGCCATAGCCCTGCCAGCGGATGCGCGAGGAACTCACGCCGCGGCTGATAAGGTAGTTGGCAACCGCCTGCGCGCGCTGTTCGGACAGGCGCTGGTTCAGTTCGGTCGAGCCGGTGGTGTCGGTGTAGCCATAGACGTCGATCAGGCTGTTCGGATACTGGACCATGCTCGCCGCGACATTGTCGAGCGTGGCGCGGAAGGCCGAGTTGATCGTCGCGCTGCCGGTGGCGAAGGTCACGCCGTCGGGCAGGTTCACGAGGATGGCCTCGCCGCCGTCCGTTTCCGTGACGTCCACGCCGGAACCGGCGGTCTGCTCCTTCAGCTCCTTGATCTGCTGGTCCATGCGATAGCCGACATAGCCGCCTGCCGCGCCGCCGGCAGCTGCGCCGATGATGCGTCCGGTCTTGCCGCCGATGACGCCGCCCAGAAGGCCGCCTGCCACTGCGCCGCCGACACCGCCGAGGACGGTGCGCGAAACCTTGCGCTCACCCGTGTTGGGGTCGGTCACACAGGCTGAAGTGCCCAGAAGGGCGATCGAGGAGAGGCCTGCGAGCAAAAAGCGTGATTTTTTCATATGTTCTGTTCCCTTTTATCGAGCCGGGTTTTGGCGGAGCGCTCCAGCCCCTCCCATGCCCGGTTGCGGTGGGACGCACCCACCGGCGTCTCTAGAAGGGTCAAACCACTCAAAGCACGCAGTGTTCCGAGAGACGCTGGCAGAGCCGGTCTTTTGTGCTAGCGGGGGTGCGTGACACCCTTTCCCTGGACCGACCTTCTCATCATCGCCGGGCTGATCCTGCTCAACGGCATCTTTGCCATGAGCGAGCTCGCCATCGTTTCCGCGCGCACCGGCCGGCTGCGTTCGGCTGCCAACCAGGGGAGCTCGGGCGCGAAGACCGCGATCGACCTTGCCGCGGACCCGGGCAAGTTCCTCTCGACCGTGCAGATCGGCATCACGCTGGTGGGCATCGTGGCGGGCGCCTATTCGGGTGCGAGCCTTGGTGGTCCGGTCGGCGAGCGGCTCGAAGCCATCGGTGTGCCGTCCGACTGGGCGGATCAGGCAGGCTTCGCGCTGGTCATCGCGCTCACCACCTATTTCAGCCTCGTGGTCGGCGAGCTCGTACCCAAGCAGGTCGCCCTGCGCGCCGCCGTGCCGATCGCCATCGCCATGTCGCGCCCCATGGCGCTGCTCGCCAAGGTCGCTGCGCCGCTGGTCTGGCTGCTCGACGCGTCCTCGGGCGCGCTGATCCGCCTGCTCGGCGTCAAGCCGGCGGGCCAGAGCGCCGTGACGGCGGAAGAGCTCCACATGCTCTTCGCCGAGGCCACCCGGACGGGCATCATCGAGACCGAGCAGCACCAGATGCTCGCCGGTGTCGTGCGGCTTGCCGAGCGTCCCGTGCGCGAAGTTATGACGCCGCGCACCGATCTCGACTGGATCGATGTCAACGCCAACGAAGAAGCGATTCGCGCGCTGCTGGAAGAAAGCCCACACTCGGTCTGGCCGGTGGCGGACGGCACGCCCGACAAGGTCATGGGCCTCGTGCGCGTGCGCGAAGTTCTGGGTGCCTTGCTGGCGGGCGAGGGCGTCCGGCTCGAACAGCTGATGACCAAGGCCGAGGTCGTGCCCGACCAGCTCGATGCAGTCGACGCGCTACGCGTGCTGCAGCAGGCCGATATCGCCATGGCGATGGTGCATGACGAATACGGCCATCTCGACGGTATCGTGACCCCGGTCGACCTGCTCACCGCGCTGGTGGGCGATTTCGCGAGCGACCAGGACCCGGACGATACGCCCGGCATCGTCGAGCGCGAGGACGGCTCGCTGCTGGTCGCCGGTTCGCTCAGCGCCGATGCGCTCGCCGACCGACTGGGCCTCGACTACGGCGACGACCGCGAATTCGCCACGGTGGCGGGCTTCTGCCTCGCCGTGATGAAGAAGCTACCCGTCGAAGGCGAATGGTTCGAGGAACAGGGCTGGCGCTTCGAAGTGATCGACCTCGACGAACGCCGTATCGACAAGGTGCTGGTGAGCGCGGTCGGACCCGCAAAGGACGAGGACGTCTCGGGAGACTGAGATTTCTTGTTTTTCGAACCCGCCTCCGCGGAGTCGTCCTCGCTAGATGTGCGGCAAGCCGCACCCGCTGCGGGCGGCCGGTCGGCCTTGCGGGCTGCTAGGCGCAGCCCGAACCATCGCCAACTAATTAGGTTTTATCTTGGTCGCGGCAGCCAAAGCGCGACCGCGCGCCCGCAGGTGCTCGACGCGGTCACGCGTCGAAACAACACCGAGGATGAGCCCGCGGAGGCGGGCTCCCAAAACAAGAAAAAGTAATTGCGGGCGTCAGCCCGGAATTACGACCTGCGCCGTAGCACCGTCGCCTTCGGGGGCGGCGATGATGTCGCGGGTCACGCGGCCCTTGGCGACCGTGTTGGTGCCTTCCGAGCCGACCTGGCTGCGGATGCCGGGTTCGGCCACGCCCGCGCGGTCAAGCGCGCTGGTTTCCACCGCGCTGCGTTGGGCCGGGCCGCCGAAGAGTGCTTCGAGCGTCTGTTCGGCAGCTGAACCTTCGGCCGGGCGCGGGGCGCCGGGTGCGGGCGGCACGAGGTTGAAATCGGGCGGGACCACCAGCGGTGCTTGGCGCTGCACGGCGAATTCGTCCGGACGGTCACGGTTGAGGAAACCGCCGCCGCCACAGGCTGCGAGCAGGCTGGAAGTGGCGCCGAGAAGGGCGATACGGGCGATGGTGTTCATTTCGTATTCTCCGCGGCGTCTGCCGGCTTGCCTTGCATGAGGTCGTCGACCTCGTCTTCGTCCTTGTCGCGCATGAAGAAGGCGCGAGCAAGGATAATGAGGACGCCGATGGTGATAGCGGCATCGGCGACGTTGAAAATGAGGAAGGGGCGGAAATCCCCGAAATGGAGGTCGGCGTAGTCGATGACATAGCCGAGCTCGTAGCGATCCTTGATATTGCCCAGCGCGCCGCCGAGGATCATCGACAGGCCGAGGATGTCGCCAAAGGCCTTCTCGCGGAACATCCAGATGGTGACGACCAGCGCGATCAGCGCGGTCACGCCGACGAGGATCCAGCGCGATTCGAAGCTGTCCGCCTCGAACATGCCCATCGACACGCCGAAATTCTGCGTCCAGCGCAGGTCGAAAAAGGGCAGCAGTTCGATCACGCGGACCTGCCGCAATTGCAGCGGGGCGACCATCAGCCATTTGACCCACTGGTCGACCGCGTAGATCGCAAAGGCGATGACGACGCCGATCAGGCGCAGTTTCAGGAGCGGGTTCATTCTGCTGCGTCCAATTGGGCGACGACCGGTTCGCAGCGGTCGCACAGCGCGCCGTCTTCCTCAACGGAAGGCAGCAGGCGCCAGCAGCGGCCGCACTTGTTTTCGTCGGTGCGCGAGACAGTCACCGTGTCGCTCTGCCCACGCGTCACTGACGCGGTGATGAACAGTTCGGCGAGATCTTCGTCGCTGAAGCCTTCGGGCACCGCGCTGGCCGGGACCACCACATCGGCTTCGAGGCTGGAGCGGATGGTCTTGTCGCGGCGCAGCGGCTCGATCGCCTCGGTGACGCGCTCGCGAAGTGCGCGCAGGGCGTCCCAGCGCGCGCCGTCGGCGGTGACACCGGGGACCGGCGGCCAGTCGAGCAGGTGGACGCTGCCGCCTTCCGGATAGCGCGTGGTCCAGACTTCCTCGGCGGTGAACACCAGCACCGGCGCGGCGTAGCGGACCAGCGCGTGGAACAGGAGGTCGAGCACGGTGCGATAGGCGTTGCGGCGGGTCGAATCCGGACCGTCGCAATAGAGCGTGTCCTTGCGGATATCGAAATAGAAGGCCGACAAATCCTCGTTGCAGAAATCGACAAGCAGGCGCGTGTAGGTGTTGAAGTCGTACTCCTCGAGCGCCTTCTTCAGCTTGCCGTCGAGGTCCGCCAGCAGCGCGAGGATGTAGACCTCCAGCTCGGGAATCTCGCCCGCATCGCCCATATCGCCCACGAACCCGTCGAGCGCGCCGAGGAGGTAGCGGAAGGTGTTGCGCAGGCGGCGGTACTGGTCGCCCACGCCCTTGAGGATTTCATCGCCGATGCGGTGGTCTTCGGTGAAATCGACCGAGAGCGCCCAGAGGCGGATGATGTCCGCGCCGTACTGTTCCATGACCTTCAAGGGATCGATGGTGTTGCCGAGGCTCTTCGACATCTTCTTGCCGTCGCTCGCCATGGTGAAGCCGTGGGTGAGCACTGCGTCATAGGGCGCGCGGCCGCGGGTGGCGGAGCTTTCGAGCAGGCTCGACTGGAACCAGCCGCGATGCTGGTCGCTGCCCTCGAGATAGAGGTCGGCGGGCCAGCGCTGTTCGGGCCAGCGGTCGCCTTCCAATGTGAAGGCGTGGGTGCAGCCCGAATCGAACCAGACATCGAGGATGTCGGTGACCATCTCGAACTCGTTCGGATCGTGATCGGTGCCGAGATATTCGGCCTTGCGGCTTTCGTCCCAGGCGTCGACGCCCTGTTCGCGCACCGCTTCGACCACGCGGGCGTTGACCGCAGGGTCTTGGAGATAGGTGCCGTCGCTGCGGACGAAGAGCGTGATCGGCACGCCCCATGCGCGCTGGCGGGAGAGCACCCAGTCGGGGCGGCCCTCGACCATCGAACCGATGCGGCGGCGGCCCTTTTCGGGATAGAATTTCACCCGCTCGATCTCGCGCATAGCGATCTGTCTGAGCGTCTTCCCCTCGACCGTTCGGGCTGAGCTTGTCGAAGCCCCGTCCTTTTCTTCTTGCGCCACATCAGAAGTGAAGTGCGGCCCTTCGACAGGCTCAGGGCGAACGGACTGGGAGGTGTCTCCCAGATCCTTGTCCATCGGCACGAACCACTGCGGCGTGCAGCGGTAGATGACCTTGGCCTTGGAGCGCCATGAGTGCGGGTAGGAGTGCTGGTAATCGTCGCTGGCCGAAAGCAGCGCGCCTGCTTCGCGCAGGTCCGAACAGATCGGTCCGTCGGGCGCGTTGAAGGCCTTGTTGATCACCGCGCGGCGGCGGTCGTCGCTGCCGCCGAGCCACTCCCAGTCGTCGCGATAGCGCCCGTCGCCCATGACTGCGAAGACCGGCTCGATACCGTGCTCGCGGCAAAGCAGGAAGTCGTCCTCGCCATGGTCGGGCGACATATGGACGAGGCCCGTACCGCTGTCGGTGGTGACGAAATCGCCTGCGAGCAGCGGGCGGGGCTTGGCGTAGAACCCGCCGAGATGGTGCATCGGGTGACGGGCAACGGTTCCGGCTAGGTCGGAGCCTTTGCCCTTCCAAATTATTTTCGGTTCACTCGTGCCGCTCAATTCAGACGGCATGCGTCCGAACATGGTCCCGTTGAGATCCTTGGCGGTCAAATAGCGCCCGTGGACCTTCCATTCTGCGTCATTCCATTCCTCGGGCTTGAGGAATTTTTGAGCAACTCGAACTTCGAACAGCGTATACTCAGCGTCCGGTGAGAAAGCGATCGCCTGGTTCACCGGGATCGTCCACGGCGTGGTCGTCCAGATCACCGCATGCGCGCCCACCAGCTCCTCGATCGGCGATTCCACGATCTCGAACGCCACGTCGATCTGGGTCGAGGTGATGTCCTCGTATTCGACCTCGGCTTCGGCCAGCGCGGTTTCCTCGACCGGCGACCACATCACCGGCTTCGATCCGCGATAGAGGTTTCCGGCTTCGGCGAACTTCATCAGCTCGGCAACGATGGTCGCCTCGCTCTCGAACTGCATGGTGAGATACGGATTGTCGAAATCCGCCATCAGGCCGAGGCGTTTCAATTGTTCGCGCTGAACGTCGACCCATTTCTGCGCATAGGCGCGGCATTCGGCGCGGAATTCGCTGGCCGGAATCGCATTTTTGTCGCGCTTTTTCTTGCGAAACTGTTCCTCGACCTTCCACTCGATCGGCAGGCCGTGGCAGTCCCAGCCCGGCACGAAAGGCGCGTCCTTGCCGAGCAGCGTCTGGCTGCGCACCACCATGTCCTTCAGGATGCGGTTCAGCGCATGGCCGATATGCATGTCGCCATTGGCGTAGGGAGGGCCGTCGTGGAGGATGAACTTCTCGCGGTCCTTGCGGCTCTCGCGCAGCTCTTCGTAGAGGTTTTCTTCCTGCCAGCGCGCAAGGATCTTCGGCTCCTTCTGGGGGAGGCCGGCCTTCATTGGTAAATCGGTCTTGGGAAGGAAGACCGTGTCTCTGTAATCGCGCTGTTCGGACATAGGGTGTGGCCGTTAGGGGATTTGCGCGAAGCAATAAAGTGGAGAGTCGCGCCTGCAACCGACTTCCGTCACCCCGGCCCCTGAGCCGGGGTCCCGCTAAACTTTTGGCGAGGCGCTTTGGATCGAAGAAAAGCGGGACCCCGGATCAAGTCCGGGGTGACGAGGAGAGCAGCCGCCGTGCCTCGTTGCAGTCCTTTTCCATCTGCTCCGTGAGTGCTTCCAGACTGTCGAATTTCGCCTCGCCGCGCAGGAAGTGGTGGAAGGCCACCTCGATTTCTTGGCCATACAGATCGCCGGAGAAATCGAAGAAATAGGGTTCGAGCAATTCCTTGGGCGGTTCGAACTGCGGGCGCACGCCGATATTGGCCGCGCCCTGCAACTCCTGTCCGGTCGAAAGGATGCGCCCTATGACGGCGTAGATGCCGTATTTCGGGCGCAGGTATTGCTCGATCGAGAGGTTGGCGGTGGGATAGCCGATCTCGCGGCCGCGCTTGTCGCCGTGCTGGACCACGCCGCGGATGGCGAAGGGGCGGGTGAGGAGACGCGCGGCTTCCTGCGGATCGCCCTCGCGTAAGGCCTCGCGCACGCGGCTGGAGGACACCGGAGCGCCACCATCCAGCACCGGATCGACCGCGCGCGCCTCGATGCCGACTTCCTTGCCGAGTTCGACCAGCTTCTCGAAATTGCCGCCGCGGGCCTTGCCGAAAGTGAAATCCCCGCCGGTTACGACGCCTTTCACGCCGAGCTTTTCGGCGAGCAGCACGCGGACGAAATCCTCCGCCGTGGTCCCGGCCAGTTCGCCGTCGAAATGGAACACCAGCATGGCGGTGGCGCCAGCGGCGAGATAGAGTTCCTGACGCTGCTCGAGCGTGGTCAGGCGGAAGGGCGCGGCGTCGGGCTTGAAGAAGCGCACCGGATGCGGATCGAAGGTCGCGATGATGGAAGGTCGCCCCTCGGTGCGCGCCCAGTCGATAGCCTCTTTCGCCACCGCTTGGTGGCCGAGATGGAAGCCGTCGAAATTGCCCAGCGCAATGATCGCACCGCGCAGGCTTTCGGGGAGCGGATCGCGGTGGTCGAGGAACCTCACAGGCTCGCCGCCTCCCCGACACGCCGATAGGTGTGGAAGCTGTAGGCGGGGGTTTCGCCATCCGCTTCGAAATCCTCGGTCGCCGCCAGATCCCATTCGGGGCCGAGCGGCGGCATGAAGACATCGCCGTCGAATTCGCGGTGAATTTCGGTCAGTTCAACCTTTTGTGCGAGCGGCATGAAGACATCGAAGATTGCCGCCCCGCCGATGACCGCGATGTCGCCATCGCCCGCCTTCGCCACGGCTTCCTCGACCGAGCGGACCACTTCCGCACCGGTCGAATCCCAGCGCTCCTTGCGGGTGAGCACGATGTGACGGCGTCCGGGGAGGAGGCCGGGCAGGCTCTCAAACGTCTTGCGGCCCATGATCATGGGTTTGCCCATGGTCAGCGCCTTGAAGCGCTTCAAATCGGCCGGCAGGTGCCAAGGCAGGCGGCCCTGTTTGCCGATCGCGCCATTGGCGGCGCGCGCGTAGATCAGGAAGAGGCTCATGCGCGCGTGTCGCGGGAGATCTGGGTGATGTGGCCCATCTTGCGGCCCTCGCTCGCCTCGGCCTTGCCGTAGTCGTGGAGGTGGACGCGCGAATCGCTCAGCTTCGCTGCGGCGCCGTCGATCTCGCTGCCGAGGATATTGCGCATCTCGACCGCGGCGGCGGTGGTGCGCGTATCGCCCAGCGGCAGGCCG
Organism: Qipengyuania aurantiaca; assembly: GCF_019711375.1. Classification (NCBI taxonomy): domain Bacteria; kingdom Pseudomonadati; phylum Pseudomonadota; class Alphaproteobacteria; order Sphingomonadales; family Erythrobacteraceae; genus Qipengyuania; species Qipengyuania aurantiaca. The sequence goes on along the minus strand of NZ_CP081295.1, from coordinate 1,008,730 downwards.
GCGACGGCGCGGATGTGGTTCTCGAACTGGCTGGTGGCCGCACCCTCGATCGTCCAGTGGCCGGAATTGTGCACGCGCGGCGCCATCTCGTTGAACACGGGGCCTTCGTGGGTGGCGAAGAATTCCAGCGTCAGCACGCCGACGTATTTGAGCGCATCGGCCACCTTGCGCGCCAGTTCGCGGGCGTGAGCGACATGATGCTCGATCTCGGCCCCCGCCGGATAGCGCGAGGCGGCAAGGATGCCGCTTTCGTGGATGTTGCGGGTCGAATCCCAAAAGCGGATTTCGCCGTCCTGCGTGCGCACGAGGATGACCGAGAATTCCGCGTCGAATTCGACGAAGCCTTCGTAGACGCACGGCACATCGGGCACGCGCAGGGCCTGCGCCTCGCGGACCGACATGATGCGCCACTGGCCCTTGCCGTCATAGCCGTCGCGCCGGGTCTTGAGGATGCCGGGCGCGCCATAACGGTCGACCGCGGTGATGAGGTCGTTTGTGGAATCGACCTTGTCATAGGCCGCGGGCTTGCCGCCAAGCCCTTCGATGAAGCGCTTTTCGGTCAGGCGGTCCTGAGCGGTTTCCAGCGCAATGGGGTCGGGGAAGATCTTCTCGGCCGGGATGGCGCGCGCGGTGGTGACGGGGACGTTCTCGAATTCCCAGGTCACGACATCGCATTGCGCGGCGAAACCGGCGAGCGCGGCTTCATCGTCCCATTCGGCGGTGACGAAGCCGTCGCAGACCGCGCTCATCACATTGTCGCCTTCGGGCGCGTAGCCGATGCAGCGATAGCCGAGCTGTGCGGCGCTCATCGCCATCATCCGGCCCAGCTGGCCGCCGCCGAGGATGCCGATGGTGGAGCCGCGTTTGAGCATCAGTCGGCAGGCCTTTCGGTGACGGCGGCGCTGCGGGCGCTGCGCCAGTCCTTCAGGCGCTGGCCGAGCTCCGCATCGTTATTCGCGAGGATGGCCGCGGCCAGCAGACCGGCGTTGGTCGCCCCGGCCTCGCCGATGGCCAGCGTGCCGACAGGGACGCCGGCGGGCATCTGGACGATGGAGAGCAGGCTGTCCTGCCCCGACAGCGCGCGCGACTGGACCGGGACGCCCAGCACGGGGACATGTGTCAGTGCGGCGATCATGCCCGGCAGATGCGCCGCCCCGCCTGCGCCAGCGATGATGACGTGAAAGCCTTCGCCTTCGGCTGCCTTGGCGAAATCGTACATCCGTTCGGGTGTCCGGTGGGCCGAGACGATGCGCACATCGGTGGCGACGCCCAGTTCCTCCAGCACCTCGGCCGCGCATTTCATGGTCGACCAGTCCGACTGGCTCCCCATGACGATCGCGACCTTTGCTCCTCCCCCTTGCGCCATCTTATGCGTCCTTCAGGTAATAGCGTTCACCCGAGACCGTCGCGCCGTCGAATTCGTAGACGATCGGCTGGCCGGTCGGGATTTCGAGGCCGGTGATTTCCTCGTCCGAGATGTTCGAGAGATGCTTCACCAGCGCGCGCAAGGAATTGCCGTGGGCCGAGATAATGACCGTCTCGCCCTTGGCGAGCTGCGGCAGGATCGCCTCTTCCCAATAGGGCAGCACCCGCTCGATGGTGAGCTTCAAGCTTTCGGTCAGCGGCACGTCGATCCCGGCGTAACGCGGGTCGTCCGACAGGTCGAATTCGCTGCCGCGCTCCATCTCCGGCGGCGGCACGTCGAAGCTGCGGCGCCAGATATGCACCTGCTCGTCGCCATGCTTGTCGCGGGTCTGCTGCTTGTCGAGGCCGGTGAGGCCGCCATAGTGACGCTCGTTCAGATGCCAGTCGCGGGTCACCGGGATCCACAGCCGGTCGCATTCCTCCAGTGCCAGGTTGAGTGTCTTGATCGCGCGTTTCTGGAGCGAGGTGAAAGACACCGTCGGCAGCACGCCCTTGGCTTTCATCAGCCGGCCCGCTTCGCGCGCCTCGGCTTCGCCCTTCTCGGTGAGGTCGACATCCCACCAGCCGGTGAAACGGTTGGCGAGGTTCCACTCGCTCTGGCCGTGGCGAACGAGGATCAGCTTCGACATGATTACTCCGGTTTTCGCTAGGAGTGCCGTGCGTTAGCGCTCCGTATCTGGCTTGGAAACCCCGTCCTCGCCCGATTCGCGCATTTCGCGGGTCTGGGTTTTTCGGCGGCGAAGGTTCTCACGAAGTTTCGCGGCGAGGCGTTCCTCGCGTGTCATCTTGTCGTTTGCGGCGCTCATGGCGCATTCCTTTTGCGAATTTCGCCAATCCGGGCAAGCGAAGGTTGACTTATCCGCCGCGTCTGCCAATAGCGCGCGCCTCCACCCCATCGGTATGACCGACGGGCAGCATGTGCTGCTGTAGCTCAGTGGTAGAGCGCACCCTTGGTAAGGGTGAGGCCGGGAGTTCAATCCTCCCCAGCAGCACCATTTCCACCGCAGGTGGAAATGGTTTTTTGTTACGCCTCAAGCGCCGGCGTTCGCATCCGCTCACTTGGCTATCCTCGCTCACACGACCTGAAGGTCGCGTCGCTGCGGGCGCGCAGTCGCGCTTGCACTCGCCTTCGGCTCGCGTTTGGCACCAAAACCGGGCCGGCGGAGGCCCGGCAAGGCCGACCGGCCGCCCGCAGGGGCCCGTAGCGAAGCGGAGGAACAGCCCCGAGGACGAACCGACGGAGGTCGGTTCGAAAAACAAAAACTCATCGCTCTCCCCTTGCGCCCGCTTTCTCAGGACGGCACCCCTCGCCGCCAGAGGAGACGCTAATGGATTTCCGCCTTACCGAGCAGCAGCGCGAGCTTCAGGATGCGGCGCGGGTGTTTGCGCGCAAGGAATTGCCCGATCTCGCGCGCGAGATGGAGGAGAAGGACTTCTCCGTGCCGGCCGAGATGGTGCGGCGGTATGGCGAGATGGGCTTTCTCGGGGTCAATCTGCCCGAGCAGTATGGGGGGCTGGGGCTCGGCCATCTTGAGGCGCTCCTGGTGCTCGAGCAGTTTGCGATGATTTCCAACGCGGTCGCCTTTCCGATTTTCGAGGCGTTGGTGGGTCCCGCCCGCACGATCGAGCGATTCGGTTCGGACGCGCTCAAGGCGAAGATCATCCCGCAGGTCGTCAGCGGAGAGGCGACCGTGGCCGTGTCCATGTCCGAACCCGATGCCGGGACCGCGCTGACCGATCTTTCCACACGCGCCCGCGAGGAGGGTGACCACTTCATCCTCGACGGCAACAAGCGCTGGACCTCGGGCGCGGGCCACGCGCGGTATTACGTCGTCTATACGCGGCTTTCCGATGCGCCGGGCGCCAAGGGGATCGGCGCGCTGCTGGTCGACAAGGCGATGGAGGGCGTGTCCTTCGGGGGGCGCGAACAGCTGATGGGCTTCCGCGGGATCGAGACGCGCGACATCACCTTCGACGGCGTGCAAGTGCCGCGCGAAAACCTCATCGTGCCCGCAGGCGGTTTCGGGAAACTGATGAGCGCCTTCGGTCTCGAACGCTGCGGGAACGCAACGCAATCGCTCGGCCTTGCCGCCGCCGCGCTCGAACAGGCGACCGAATACGTTCAGGAGCGCGAGGCCTTCGGCAAACCCATCGTCGACTTCCAGGCGGTGCAGATGCGGCTGGCCGAAATGGCGATGCAGGTCGAGGCCGCGCGCCTCCTTATCTACCGCGCCGCCGCCAACGCTGCGCACAATGCGGACGGCCTGCCGAGCGTCTACGAAAGCTCTACCGCCAAGTGCTATGCCAATGAGATCGTCCGCAGCGTCACCGCCAACGGCATGCAGGTGATGGGCGGTTACGGCTATCACAAGGATTACGGTATGGAGCAGCGCGTGCGCGACGGGTTCGCATGGGGCATTGCCGGCGGGACGACCGATGTGCAGAAAACCAACATTGCGGCGGCCATCGTCGGACGGCGCTTCGATCAAAGGCGTTGACCGCGCGCACGGCGGCACTAGTCAGCAAACGCATGGACGGTGACGAGGAACTGACGAGGCTCGACCCTCGCTTCAAGCGTGTGCTCATGGTGCAGGGTCTCCTGTGGGGGCTCGTCGTAATGGCGGGGGCCATCGTGGCCGATCTCGTCCTGGACGACTGGCCGGATGTGCTGTGGATCCCCGCGCTCATCTTCTGGATCGTGCAGGCGGGTGTGCTGCCGGGGCGGCGCTATCGTTCGCGCGGCTATCGCATGGGCGAGGACGAGCTGCGCACGGTGCAAGGCGTGTGGAACCACTGGGACATCGTCGTCCCATTCGGCCGCGTCCAGCATATCGACGTGCACCAAGGGCCGCTGGAGCGGGCGAACGGTATTGCTACGCTGGTCCTGCATACGGCGGGAACGGCAGCGGCCTCGGTTTCGGTCGAGGGGCTGGCGCATGAGGACGCTATCGCCATGCGCGACCATGTGCGCGACGTCGTGCAGGCGCGCAGCCGGTGAGCCCCGATCCGGCTGTCCGTGGGCAGCGCACCAATCCGCGCGGTTTCCTAATCAAGACGGTCGAGAACCTGCGCCCGACGATCCTGCCGATCGGCATCTTCCTTTTTGCCAAGGCCGACGAGGGATCGACGATCCTGATCATCGGCGCCGTCATGAGCGCGCTTGCCACTTTGGTCGGCGGCGTGATCGCCTATCTCCAGTGGACGCGGCTCACATATTCGCTCGGCGAGACCGAAATTCGCGTCGAAAGCGGCCTCCTGTCGCGCAAGGTCCGCTCGGTCCCGATCGAGCGCATCCAGGATGTCTCGACCACGCAGGGCTTCCTTGCCCGCCTGCTGGGCCTTGTCGAAATCACCTTTGAAACCGGCGCGGGCGCGGGCGAGGATATCGCACTCTCCTATCTCGGCGAGGAAGAAGGCGAACGTCTGCGGCAGGTCATTCGCGATCGCGCAGGGGAAGCGGACGCCGTGGCCGACGCAGCGTACAGCGAGGAAGAGGCCGAGCGACCGCCACTTTTCGCCATGTCGCCGCGGCGCATCCTCACCTTCGGCGTGTTCAACTTCTCGCTCATTGTTTTCGGCGTTACGGGCGCGTTCCTTGCGCAGTTCGACGACTTCCTGCCCTTCGATGTGTGGGACATCGACGGCTGGCGGGAGCGCCTTGCCGGCCCGGGAGCCTGGCTGGCGGGTCTCGGCGCGCTGGCGCAGGCCATCGGGATTGCGGTGCTGGTCGCCACGCTCGGCATCCTCGGCGTTTTGACCGGGATCGTGCGCACAGCCTTGGCGCAATGGAATTTTCGGCTCGACCGGACCGAGAAAGACTTCCGCCGCCGGCGCGGGATGTTCACGCGCACCGATGTGACCCTGCCCATCCGGCGGGTGCAGGCGGCAATCGTCGATGCGCGACCGGTCGAGGCGCTGTTCGGCTGGCGCGGGGCCGCGCTCGTCAGCCTCGCCGCCGATGCGGGCGCGAGCCATCACGACGTCGCGCCGCTCGCCCGGCCCGAGGAGATTGCCCCGATCATTACGGAAGCGAAGCTGTGCATGCCGCATGAAGGCCTGACGTGGGAGCGCGTGTCCCCAGCCCACGCGGTAGCAACGGCGCTCTGGCGCCTGCGTTGGTGGGCCGCACTGGCGATGGCGGTGCTGGTGTTCCAGTATGTCGCCGAGCCTGACGGGCTGCTGGCCTCGCCTCGGCTGGCGCTGGTCCCGGTGGTCATCGGTGCGTGGAAATCACTGCGCACGCTGATGGCGCTGCTGCGCCTGCGCTACGCGATGGATGAGGAACAGGTCTATATCCGGAGCGGCTGGCTATCCTCCATCCTCGAACTGGTCCCGCGCGAGAAGCTGCACACGGTCTCTATCGGGCAGGGGGTTATCGCCCGGCACTTCGGCTTCGCCTATCTTCATTTGGGAGTGGCCGGAGCCTATCCGACCATCGAAGGCCTCCCGCTGGCGCGCGCCCATGCGATTCGCGCAGAGCTGATGGGGTCGATGCAAAGGCGCGACTTCTCCCGCCTCAATTAAGCGCGCAAATCGGCCAGATCCTTGTGCCGGTCGAAATAGCGTTCGACGTAGGAACAGTCGGGCGCAATCTTGAAACCCTGCTGGCGTGCATCGGCAACCAGCGCTTTCACAAGCTCCTCGGCCACGCCCTTGCCGCGCGCTTCGGGCGGCACGAAGGTGTGTTCGGCATGGCGTACACCACCCCGGTCGGTCCAGCTGAGCTTCGCCATGCTGTCGGTTTTATCCAATTTTGCGACATAATCGCCGTGCGTGACGCGATCGCGGCGTTCTATTTCGATTTGAGCGATACCCATGTTCTTTTCTTTCCTTGCTACACAACCAATGCGCAGGTCGCTAAACGCGTTCCGATGCAGTTCCTCTCCGACAATGCCGCCAGTGTTCATCCTGCCGTATGGGAGGCAATGCGCAAGGCCGACGCGGCCGCCTCTCCCTACGATGGCGACAGTCTGAGCGTCACATTGGACGAAAAGATGGCGGCGCTCTTCGGGCGCGACTGCGCGGCGCTGTGGGTGGCGACGGGAACGGCCGCCAACTGCCTTGCGCTCGCCACCATGGTGCCGCCGCACGGCGCGGTGGTGTGCCACGAGGAAGCGCATATCGAGATGGACGAGGGTGGGGCTCCGGGCTTCTTTCTCCACGGGGCGAAGCTGCTCCTGTGCCAGGGCGAGGGCGCCAAGCTAACGCCCGACACGATCCGCGCCGTCATCGACCCCATCCGTGACGATGTGCACCAGGTCCAGCCGCACGCAATCTCGATCACGCAGGCGAGCGAATACGGGCGCGTCTATCGGCCCGAAGAGATCGCGGCGATCCGCGCATTGGCGAGCGAGCGGGGGCTCGGCCTCCATATGGACGGCGCGCGTTTCGGCAACGCCGCCGCTTTCCTTGACTCTCCGGCAGGCGATGTTGCGGGCGCGGTCGATGCGCTCAGCTTCGGCTTCGTGAAGAACGGCGCGATGAGCGCGGAAGCCATCGTGTTCTTCGACGAAGGGCAGGCCGATATCGCGCGCTATCGTCGCAAGCGGGCGGGGCACCTCCAGAGCAAGGGCCGCTTCCTCGCCGCGCAAATCCACGCCATGCTCGACGGCGATCTCTGGCTGGGCAACGCGCGCAGCGCCAACGCCGCGGCTGCGGAAATCGCGGGCGCCTGCGCCGACCGGCTGATGCATCCGGTCGAGGCCAACGAGCTCTTCGTGCGCTGCACCCCGGAGGAGCGCGAGGCGCTGCGCGAACAGGGCTTCGGCTTTTACGACTGGGGCGAAGACGCGGCGCGCTTCGTCACGGCCTGGAACACGCGCGAAGACGACGCCCTCGCGCTGGCAAAGGCCATCGCAAGCCTATGAGCGCGCCCAGTGGCGGCGAGAGCCTGCTCGCCCCGAAGAACCTTGCGGCCTTCCTGCTGGTGAGCCTGATCTGGGGCGGCACCTGGCTGGTGATTCGCGACCAGATTTCCAGCGTGCCGCCGAGCTGGTCGATCACCTGGCGCTTCATCGTGGCCGCGCTCGGCATGTTTGCGCTCGCGAAACTGCGCGGCGAGCCGCTGATGCTGGGGGTGGGGGGCTGGCGCTGGGCAGCGGCGCTGGGGTTGTTCCAGTTCACGCTCAACTTCACCTTCGTCTACCATGCCGAGCATTACATCACCTCCGGCCTCGTCGCGGTGATGTTCGCGCTGCTGGTGGTGCCCAACGCGGTCCTCGGCAAATTCGTCCTCGGCCAGCCGATCCGGCGCGAATTCGTCATCGGTTCGCTGATCGCGGCCATCGGCGTGGCGATGCTGTTCGCGCAGGAGTACCGCGCTACGCCTGCCACGCTCGGGCAGGTGCTGCTCGGCGCGGGGCTGACGGTGGGCGGCATCCTGTCGGCCAGCGCCGCCAATATCGTGCAGGCGATGGAGGGGGCGAAGCGCCAGCCGCTGCTGACGCTGCTCGCCTGGTCGATGGCGCTGAGTGTCGTGATGAACGCGCTTTATGGTCTCGCGACTCAAGGCCCTCCGCAATTCGACACAAGGCCGGCCTACGTACTTGGCACCCTGTATCTCGGCCTTGCCGGGTCGGTGATCACCTTCCCGCTGTATTACGGGCTGGTGCGCAAGGTCGGGGCGGGGACTGCGGCCTATAGTTCGGTCATCGTGCCCATTGTCGCCATGGCACTGTCGACGCTGTTCGAGGGTTTCGTCTGGGGTCCGCTTCCCGCAGCAGGCGCAGCGATTACGCTGGTCGGCATGGTCGTCGCCATGCGCGGACGCGCGGCCCCTCCGCCGCGCCGCGCTACGCCAGAGCTCTGATCGCCGCCAGACCTTCGCGATAGGTCGGATAGCGCGGCTCCCAGCCGAGCACACGCTTCGCCTTGCCGTTCGCCACGCGGCGGTTCTCGGCATAGAAGCCGCGCGCCATGGGCGAGAGATTGGCCTCCTCGATAGCCTGAAGCGGCGGCGGAGCGACGCCCATCAGACGACAGGCTTCCTCGATCACCGCGTTCTGGCTGGTGGGGAGATCGTCCGAAAGATTGTAGGCGCCTTCCGGAGCATCCCTCTCGATCGCGGCAACCACGCCAGCGACGATGTCATCGACATGCACCCGGCTGAAGACCTGCCCGGGCAGATCGATACGGTGCGCCTTGCCGCTCTCCACCCGCTCGAAGGCGCTGCGGGTAGGGCCGTAGATGCCCGGCAGGCGAAACACCCGCGCGCCCTTGTGCAGCCAGCGCGTATCGCATTCGGCGCGGGCGCTGCGGCGGCCGCCGCCGGTCGGGCTGGCCTCGTCGACCCACGCCCCGGCCGTATCGCCGTATACGCCGGTGGACGAGAGATAGCCGAGCCACTTTCCGCCCAGCTCTGCGCCATAGCGGTCGAGCACGGGATCGCTGCCGTCCGAGGGCGGGACCGAATTCAGCACATGGCTCGCCGCCACCAGCGCTTCCGACACCGCATTGGCGTCCGCAAAGTCGATATTCCCCGCGCTGCCAGTGGCGTCGACCTGCCATCCGCGCCCACGCATCTCTTGCGCAAAACGCCCCGCCGTGTAGCCGAGGCCGAAGATGAACAATCGGGCCATCGGGGCGTATTAGCTCACGAACCCGGAAATGACAGGAAAACCATGGATATTGCACGCACCCCCGCAACCCCCGATGGCAATATCGAGATGGCCGACGCCGCCGTCGAACCGAAAGAGCCGGCCGTCATCCGCCGCGAGGATTACACGCCGTTCCCTTGGCTCGTGCCGACGACCCACATGGAATTCGAGCTCGGGCTGGAGAAGACCCGCGTCACCACACGGATCGAGGTCGAGCGCAACGCGAGCGCCGACCATTCCCCCAGCATCCGCCTCAACGGCGACGGCATCGCGCTCGTCTCTCTGAAATGCGATGGCGGCGAGTGCGCCGGCCACGCAATGGAAGGCGACGATCTCGTAGTGACGCTCGAGGGCGATAAGCACACGCTCGAAATTGTCACCGAGATCGACCCCAGCGCCAATTCGCAACTGATGGGCCTCTATGCCTCTTCGGGGATGCTCTGCACCCAGTGCGAGGCCGAAGGCTTTCGCCGCATCACCTTCTTCCCCGATCGCCCCGATGTCCTCTCGACCTACACTGTGCGGATACGCGGACCCAAGGCCCAGTTCCCCGTGCTGCTGTGCAACGGCAACCGCGTCGAAACCGGCGAGGAGGGCGACAGCCACTGGGCCGAATGGCACGATCCCTGGCCCAAGCCGTCCTATCTCTTCGCGCTGGTGGCGGGCGATCTCGTCGCGCGAAGCGACAGCTTCACCACCATGAACGGGCGCGAGGTCGAGCTGAATGTCTATGTCCGCGACGGCGATCTCGACCGTACCGAACACGCGATGGAAAGCCTCAAGCGCAGCATGAAATGGGACGAGGAGGTGTTCGGACGCGAATACGACCTCGACCTCTTCAACATCGTCGCCGTCTCCGATTTCAACATGGGCGCGATGGAGAACAAGGGTCTCAACGTCTTCAACACGAAATACGTGCTGGCCGACCCCGAAACCGCCACCGACGGCGATTACGACGGTGTGGAAGGCGTGATCGGCCACGAATACTTCCACAACTGGTCCGGCAATCGCATCACCTGCCGCGACTGGTTCCAGCTGTCGCTGAAGGAAGGCTTCACCGTGCTGCGTGACCAGTTGTTCAGCCAGGACATGGGGTCCGAGCCGGTCAAACGCATCGAGGACGTGCGCGTCCTGCGCGGCGTGCAATTCCCCGAAGATTCGGGCCCGCTGGCGCATCCCATCCGTCCCGACAGCTACCGAGAGATCAGCAACTTCTACACCTCGACCGTCTACAACAAGGGCGCCGAAGTCATCCGCATGATGCGCACGATGGCGGGCGAAGAGGCTTTCCGCAAAGGCACCGATCTCTATTTCGACCGCCACGATGGCGAGGCGGCGACCTGCGAGGATTTCGTCAAATCCATCGAGGACGGCACCGGAATGGACCTCACCCAGTTTCGCCTCTGGTACAGCCAGGCGGGCACGCCCAAGGTCGCCGTTGACCTTGCGCATGAGGGCGAGGAAGCTGTCCTGACCCTCACCCAGACCGTGCCCGACACGCCGGGCCAGTCGGACAAGCAGCCCATGCCGATCCCGCTGAAGATTGCGCTGTTCGATCGCGCCAGCGGCACGCATTCGGGCGAGCAGCTCATCGTGCTCGACAAGGCGAGCGACACCTTCCGCTTCGGCGGCTTTGCCGAAAAGCCGGTGCTTTCGATCAACCGCAATTTCTCCGCGCCCGTGACCATTCAGCGCGACATTTCGGGCGAGGATCTCGTCTTCCTTGCCGCGAAGGATGACGATCCCTTCGCCCGCTACGAGGCGATGCAGGATTTGATGGTCGGCCATCTCGTGGCCGCCAGCACGGGCGCTTTGTCCGATGCCGACCGCGAGGCGGGTCGCGGCGATATCGTCGCGGCGCTCAAGGCCATCGTCGAGGATGAAGCGCTCGACGACCTCATGCGCGGCGAACTTCTCTCGATGCCGAGCCAGACCTATATCTCCGAGCAGATCGAGGCCGCCGATCCGGGCCGCATCTTCGCCGAACGCGAGGCGCTGAAGGGCGCTATCGGCAGCGCGCTCAAGGATGAGCTCCACCGCCTCTATGAGCGTGCCGAGAAGGTCTCCTATTCGATGAGCGCCGAAGCGAAGGGTGCGCGCAAGCTGAAGACGCTGATCCTCGTCTATGCCGCCGCCAGCGACCCCGAAAAGGCCGCCGAGCTTGCCGCGCACCAGTACGACCGGGCCGACAATATGACCGACCGGCAGGGCGCGCTGATGGTGCTGACCGGCATCGACAGCGCCGAACGCACGGCAAGGCTGATGAACTTCTACAACCGTTACCAAGGCAATGCACTGGTCACTGACAAGTGGTTCTCGCTCCAGGCCATGTCTCTCCACCCCAAGGTGATCGAGCATGTGAAGGCGCTGGCCGATCATCCGGACTTCACCCTCAAGAACCCGAATCGCGTGCGCTCGCTCTACATGGCGTTTGCCGCCAATCCTCACGGCTTCCACGATGCGAGCGGCGAGGGTTACCGGATGATCGCGGATCTGATCCTCGAACTCGATCCGATCAACGCCCAGACCGCGGCGCGCTTCGTCCCGGCGCTGGGCCGCTGGCGGAAGATGGAGCCGGGACGCAGCGCCCTGATGCGCGAGCAGCTGGAACGGATCGCCGCCGCGCCCAAGCTGTCGCGCGACACCTTCGAGCAGGTCACCCGCTCGCTTGGCTGAGGTACTGACCAGCGCGGCGCTCGGCACGGTGCCGCACGGCTTCTCGACCCGCGCGGGGCTGGAAAGCGTCGACGTGCTGCCCGGCGCGCCGCTGGTGAAGCTCAGGCAGGTGCACTCTGCGGATGTATGCGTGATGCGCGAGGCAGGCGGCGAGGTGCGCGAAGGCGATGCTATGGTCACCGACAGGCCCGGCCTCCTGCTCGGCATCGTCACCGCCGATTGCGCGCCGGTGCTCTTCGTCGACGCCGAGGCCGGGGTCGTCGGGGCCGCCCATGCGGGCTGGAAAGGCGCGCGCGCCGGTGTGCTGGAGGCCACTCTGGAAGCGATGGAAAACCTCGGCGCGGACCGGGTGCGTATCACTGCGGTTATCGGCCCGACCATCGCGCAGGCGAGCTACGAGGTGGACGAAGCCTTCCGCGCGCAATTCGAAGAGGCAGATGAGCGCTTCTTCGCACCGGGTCGCGAGGGACACTGGCAATTCGACCTGCCCGTCTATGTCGCGCACCGGCTGGAGACCGCAGGTACGGGGCGAATCGCCGATCTCGGGCTCGACACCTATGCCGACGAGGCGCGCTTCTTCTCCTATCGACGGGCGACGCATCGCGGCGAGCCGACCGCCGGACGCCAGATCAGCGCCATCGCCCTGCCGTAACGTCCAGTCGCCAGTGGGGGGGGCAGGCTTGCTCCGGACGGCAGTGTTGTTGCCAAAATGGCGGTTGGCAATGCGCGACAGAGAGGCTAGAGGCGCGTCCAAACCGGAACACCGGGGGCTTTCGCGCAGGCTGAATCCGCCTATGCGGGTGCAACCGGTTCCCGCTCCGGTCAGGTTCGCAACAATTTTTTCCGCCGCGCTCCTTCGGCGCGGCATGTAAGGCAGGCAAGGCAAGGCGCTGATGGCAGACACGACTGCACCCGCTACCCCCGAGACGGTGACCACCACCGAAGACGGTATCCGTCGCCGGGATTTCCTCGATATCGCAGCGGTCAGCGCGGCAGGCATCGGCGGTCTCGCCGTGGTCTATCCGCTGGTCAGCCAGATGGCGCCGTCGAAGGACGTGCTCGCCGCCAGCTCGACCGAAGTCGACGTGTCGGGCATCGAGCCGGGCCAGGCGATCAAGGCCGTGTTCCGCAAGCAGCCGCTCTTCGTGAAGCGCCTGACGCCTGCGGAAATCCAGGCCGCCAACGCCACCGCCACCGGTTCACTGCGCGACCCGCAGAGCCTAGCCGACCGCACCAAGGAAGGGCACGAGGACATCCTCGTCACCATGGGCGTCTGCACCCACCTCGGCTGCGTGCCGCTGGGCGCTGCCGAAGGCGAAGTGAAGGGTGAGTTCGGCGGCTATTTCTGCCCCTGCCACGGTTCGCATTACGATACCGCAGGCCGAATCCGTAAAGGCCCGGCGCCGTCCAACCTCGAAGTGCCGGAATACGAGTTCACCTCGGATACGGTCATCCAGGTCGGCTGAGTTAGAAGACGAGAGACAGACACATGAGCTTTCCCTGGGCACGCCAGTACGAACCGAAGAACGGTCTGACCAAGTTCCTTGACGAGAAGCTGCCGCTTCCGCGCCTCGTCTACAACGCCGTCGGTGCCGGCTATCCGGTCCCGCGCAATCTTTCGTACTTCTGGAATTTCGGCGTCCTCGCCGGCTTCTTCCTCGTGGTACAGATCGTCACCGGCGTGGTGCTCGCCATGCATTATGCGGCGAACGCGCAGGTCGCCTTCGCCACGACCGAGCACATCATGCGCGACGTCAACTGGGGCTGGCTGATGCGCTATGCCCACGCCAACGGTGCGAGCTTCTTCTTCATCGTCGTCTACCTGCACATCTTCCGCGGCCTGTTCTATTCGAGCTACAAAGCCCCGCGCGAGATGATCTGGCTGCTCGGCGTCGTCATCTTCCTCCTCATGATGGCCACCGCCTTCATGGGTTACGTGCTTCCCTGGGGCCAGATGAGCTTCTGGGGTGCCAAGGTCATTACCGGCCTGTTCGGCGCTATCCCGCTGGTGGGCGAGCCTATCCAGGTCTGGCTGCTCGGCGGTTTCGCCCCCGATAACGCCGCGCTGAACCGCTTCTTCAGCCTGCACTTCCTGCTGCCCTTCGTGATCGCGGGCGTCGTGATCCTGCACATCTGGGCGCTGCATATCCCGGGTTCGTCGAACCCGACGGGCGTGGAAGTGAAGAGCGAAAGCGACACCGTGCCCTTCCACCCGTATTACACGGCGAAGGACGGCTTCGGCCTCGGCATCGCACTGCTGCTTTACTTCGCGATGGTCTTCTTCCTGCCCAACGCGCTGGGCCATCCGGACAACTACATCGAGGCGAACCCGCTCTCGACGCCGGCGCACATCGTGCCCGAATGGTACTTCTGGCCGTTCTACGCGATCCTGCGTGCCTTCACGGTCGACTTCTTTTTCGTGCCGGCGAAGCTGATGGGCGTCATCGCGATGTTCGCATCGATCCTGCTGTGGTTCTTCCTGCCCTGGCTCGACAAGTCGCCGGTGCGCAGCGGCCACTACCGTCCGCTGTTCCGCAAGTTCTTCTGGTTCGGCCTGATCCCCGCGATGATCGTCCTGTTCATCTGCGGCGGCGCGCCGGCTGAAGAACCCTATGTGATGCTCAGCCAGATCGCGACGGCTTACTACTTCCTTCACTTCCTGGTGATCCTGCCGATCATCTCGAGCGTCGAGAAACCCGAACCGCTGCCCTATTCGATCACCGAAGCCGTCCTCGGCTCGGACAAGAAGGTCGTCAAAGGCGAAAACACGTCGCCGGCCGTCTAAGCGAGTTAACGAGAGACCCATGACCAAGCTTCTCAGCGTCCGCCTTGTCGCTATCCTCGTCGGCCTCGGCTTTGCCGTCGCCGTCCTGTGGGCCTTCGTCGTCGGCGCTATCAACGCCGCGACCGAAGAGGCCGCAGGCCATGTGCCCTACGAACACCCGCGTGACCTCGCCTGGTCCTTCGACGGGCCCTTCGGCAAGTGGGACCAGCAGCAGCTCCAGCGCGGCCTCAAGGTCTATGACGAAGTCTGCTCGGCCTGCCACAGCCTCAAGTATGTCGCTTTCCGCGATCTCGAGCAGCTCGGCTATTCCGAAGCTCAGGTGAAGGCCTACGCCGCGACCAAGCAGGTTCCTGGCATCGACCCGAACACCGGCGAAGCGACCACGCGCGCAGGTCTGCCGACCGACTACTTCCCGTCGCCCTATCCCAACAATGTGGCAGCGGCTGCGGCGAACAACAACGCGATCCCGCCCGATCTTTCGCTGATGACCAAAGCGCGCGGCGACGGCACCAACTACGTCGCTTCGCTGCTCATGGGCTATCAGGCGCCGTCGGCCGAGCTTCTCGAAGAGCATCCCGAAGCGGCACCGGGACCGGGTCTGCATCACAACCCCTACTTCCCGAACCTCAACCTCGCGATGGCTCCGCCGCTCACCAGCGCCGGACAGGTGACCTATGACGACGGCACCGAAGCCTCGGTCGAGCAGATGAGCAAGGACGTCGCCGCCTTCCTTACCTGGACCGCCGAGCCGACGCTGGTGAAGCGCAAGCAGACCGGCTGGCCCGTGCTGATCTTCCTCCTGTTCGCGACCGTGCTCGCCTACATGTCGAAGAAGCAGATCTGGTCGGCGGTGAAGCCGAAGAAGTAAGGCTCTTCGCACAAGCGACTTGAAACGCCCCTCCATCCACGCGATGCGAGGGGCGGTTTCGTTTCCGGGAGAAAGACAATCGCGCCGCATGAGCTGAAATCGCTGGTCCGCACCATTCCGGATTTTCCCATCGAGGGTATCCAGTTCCGCGACATCACCACGCTCATCGGCCATGGCGAAGGCTTCGCCGCCACCGTCGACTGGCTGGCCGAAAAGGTCACCGCCAGTGGGGCCGAGGCGATCGCGGGAATGGAAGCGCGCGGCTTCATCTTCGGAGCCGCGGTGGCGGCCCGGCTTTCGCTTCCCTTCCTGCCCGTGCGCAAGTCGGGCAAGCTGCCCTGCGACACGATCTCGGTGGACTACGCGCTCGAATACGGTTCCGACACGCTGGAGATGGACCCGGCCTCGGTGCATGAGGGCCAGCGCGTGGCGATGGTCGATGACCTGCTCGCAACCGGCGGCACGGCGTGCGCCACCGCCAAACTGCTGCGGCAGGCCGGGGCGCGGGTCGAGCACGCCTTCTTCGTTATCGACCTGCCCGATCTGGGTGGCGCCAAGAAACTCGAAGACTGCGGCGTGGCGGTTGCCGCGCTGATGGAGTTCGAGGGCGATTGAAAATTTTCCCGCGCAATTTGGATAAATCGCGCGGCTAAGGCATTGAAGGGACGAGCCGGCTCGCAGGGGGCCGTAACCACGCGAGGGGCATGGAACAGACACTCGTCATAGCGCTGGTCGGAATTCTCGGCATCGGGGCGCAATGGATTGCCTGGCGCACGGGCTGGCCGGCCATTGTCCTTATGCTGGCAGCAGGTTTCCTCGCAGGGCCGGTCTTCGGCGTCTTCGATCCGGAGCACGCTTTTGGCGAATTGCTCGAACCGATCGTGGCTGTCGGCGTCGCGCTGATCCTGTTCGAGGGCGGCCTCAGCCTCGATTTTCGCGAGCTCCGGCATACCGGCGGCGCGGTCGCACGGCTGGCGACCATCGGCGTAGTGCTCGGCTGGCTCTTCGGCGCGCTGGCTGGAATTTACATCGCGGGCCTTGCGCCTGAGGTCGCGATCCTGTTCGGCGGCATCCTCGTCGTCACCGGACCAACGGTGGTGATACCGCTGTTGCGTCAGAGCTCGGTCAAGTCGCGCCCCGCCTCGATCCTCAAATGGGAAGCGATCGTCAACGATCCGACCGGCGCGCTGTGCGCCGTCATCGCCTACGAATACTTCCGCAAGGTCGCCGAAAGCCCGGGCGCCTCGCTGTTCGAAGTCGTCCCGCCGCTGATCATCGCCGCGATCCTTGCCGGCCTCATCGGCTATGTCGCCGCGCTTGCGATTGCCTGGTCCTTCCCGCGCGGTGCCGTGCCCGAATATCTCAAGGTTCCGGTCCTTCTGACCGCAGTCATCGGCGTCTTCGTGATCTCCAACCTGATCGAACACGAGGCAGGTCTCGTCGCGGTCACCGTGATGGGCGTGGCGCTGGCGAACATGAACGTGACATCGCTGCGCTCGATCCATCCCTTCAAGGAAAACATCGCGGTCCTGCTGGTTTCGGGTATCTTTATCCTGCTGTCCGCCTCGCTCAGCATCGAGGATGTGCGCTACATCAACTGGCCCATCGCCTGGTTCCTCCTCGCGCTGCTCTTCCTCGTACGGCCCGCGACGATCCTCTTGAGCCTGCTTGGCAGCAACATCCCCTGGAACGAGCGCCTCTTCCTTGCTTGGATCGCGCCGCGAGGGATCGTGCTGGTGGCCATTTCGGGCCTGTTTGCGCTCCGCCTCTCCGACCTTGGCTTCACCGATGGCAACCTCCTTATCGGCCTGAGTTTCGCGGTGGTCGTGGTGACCATCGTCGCGCATGGCTTCTCGGTCGATTTCGTCGCCAAGCTGCTCAAGGTAAAGGGTGTGACGCGGCCCGGCATGCTGATCGTCGGCAGCACGCCCTGGACCATCGCGCTGGCCGAGCAGATGCGCGACATGAAAGCGCCGGTGATCGTGGTCGACGCCAGCTGGCAGCGCCTCGCGCTCGCCCGGCAAAAGGGCATTCCCTTCTACCACGGCGAAATCCTCAACGAGGCGACCGAGCACAATCTCGAACTCGCGCCTTACCAGAACCTCGTCGCGGCGACCGAGAACGAGGCCTATAACGCGCTGGTCTGCAACGAGTTCGCGCATGAGATTGGGCGCGACAGCGTGTTCCAGCTGGGCGAGAGCGCCGATGGCGAGGATCGCCACGCGCTGCCCGCCTCATTGCGCGGCCGCGCGTTGTTCGAAAGCGGCTTCGGCGTCGAGGACGTGAGCGAGCGGCAGCGCCAGGGCTGGGTCTTCCGCAAGACGCGCCTGTCGGAAGAATTCGACTTCGAGAAGATGCAGGAGAAGCTGCCCAACGCCGCTAACATGCTGCTGCTGGTGCGCGACAACGGCACGATCCGCTTCTTCACCCACGCCGCCAAGCCCGAGCCGCGCGCTGGCGACGTCATCCTCAGTTTCTCGCCACCCCAGCCGAAGACGGCGGAAGACGTGGCGGCCAAGAAAGCGGCCAAGAGCAAGGGGGCACCGGCCACATGAAAGCTGTACGATTTTCGCTGATGCCGATGGTGGCGCTCGGGGCTGCGCTGGCGCTGGCTTCCTGTGATCGCAAGGAAGAGCCTGCCGGCGATGCCGAGGGCGCTGGCGGCGATACCCCGCGCTCCATCTTCCAGGAGGATCCGGCCGAAGGCGGCAAAGGCGTTCTTCCCGTGCCGCAGCTTCCGCCGCTGGAAACGACGCTCTCCTTCGCCGACGACACCAGCGATCTCACCGAAGCAGTCCGCGCCGAACTCGCCACAATCCTCGATTCGCAGCAGGTCGACGCGGGCGGGCGAATCGTGTTGCGCGGCCATTCGGATTCGGTCGGCAGCGACGAGGAAAACCTCGAAGCCTCGCGCGAGCGGGCCGAAGCGGTACGCGATTTCCTCGTCGAGAATGGCATCGCCGAGGAGCGAATCACCGTCATCGCTTTCGGCGAGCAGAACCCCATCTCTCCCAACGCCCTGCCGGACGGCTCGCCAAACGAAGAGGGGCGCGCCACCAACCGCCGGGTCGAGGTCACGGTCGAAACCGGACGCGCGAAGCGCGAGCAGACGCTTATCGAGACGCTCACCGAAGGCGAGGAGGAAAGCGATGCGGCCGCAGCCTCCTCTCCGGCTCGTAAAGAGGCGCGCAATCCATCGCAATGAGCGGTTGACGAAACCCCATCGCCGGTGGCATTTGCGCCTCCGCTCGAACGTCCTGACAGGGGCGCTGGCTGTGCGGGTATAGCATAGTGGTAATGCTCCAGCCTTCCAAGCTGGCTAGAGGGGTTCGATTCCCCTTACCCGCTCCACTCTCTCCAGAGCCGCAGAAATTCGCGCATGGCCCAAATAAAATGGCCGGACGCGAGCGGGGAGGTGCGCGCATCCGGCCATGGCAACCCGAAGGGCATCTTCGGCCCTAAACGGACTTGAGCCCCTAAATTAGCGAATCCTGAAATACCAGTCCCCCGGTGGGGGGACAGGAGGTGCGCAAAATTAACCGTACTTTGCTGCAAGTCCCTGTTGCGAAACGAACAATTGACTTCCCCGTACCCCTGTATCACATACGTATACGTCGATGGGGAGTCCATCGGCGCACATCTCAATCGAGGGAGTCTCGATCATGGCATACGAAGCCGATTACGGCGTCTTCATCGGACGCTTCCAGCCGCTCCACCTTGGTCACGAACACGTCATCCGCGATGCGCTCGAACGCGTTGCGAAGCTGATCGTTTTGGTCGGATCGGCCAATGTCGCGCGCGATCCGCGCAACCCCTTCACCTTCGAAGAGCGCGAGCACATGCTGCGCGGCTCCTTCGCCTATGAAATGGCGCAGGGGCGCATCGTCGTCCAGCCGCTCGACGACCATCTCTATTCCGACACCGCTTGGGTCGCCGAGGCGCAGCGCCGCGTGAACGAGGTGATCCTGCGCGAGGCGAACCCCGAAGGGCTGGGCCTCCACGGTACGCAGGATTTCAGCGTCGTGCTCGCCGGTTTCGGCAAGGACAACACGAGCTATTACCTCAAGCTCTTTCCCGAATGGGGCTCAATCCAGCTGGAATCGAGCGATTCCACTTTCGGCGCGACCGAGGTGCGCGAGCGCTTCTTCCAGCGCATCCCCGAAGTGCCGCAGCGCGCGCTGTCGAAGGGTGTGGCGGAGCAACTCGAAGCTTTCGCTCTCAGCGCCGATTTCCGGCGGCTGCTTGCCGAACGCGAATATCTCGACGCCTATCCCAAGGAATGGGGCGAGGGGCCCTTCGTCACCGCCGATGCGGTAGTGGTCCAGGCGGGGCATATCCTCCTCGTCGAACGCGGCCAGCTGCCCGGCAAGGGCCTCCTCGCCCTACCCGGCGGCTTCGTGAACAAGCACGAGCGCATCCGCGACGCCGCAATCCGCGAATTGCGCGAGGAAACGGGAATTTCCGACGGCAAGGGCCAAATCCCGCCCGCCATGCTGGCCAGTTTCATCGAGGACAGCGAAACGCGCGTCTTCGATGCGCCGAGCCGGTCCTTGCGCGGCCGGATCATCACCCACGCCTTCCTCTTCCGCCTGCCCGAGCGCCGCGAACTGGCACAGGTCAAGGGCGGGGACGATGCGGCCCATGCCCAATGGTATCGCCTCGGCGAACTCCGCCCCGAACAGATGTTCGAGGACCACTGGTCGATCATCGAACAAATGGCAGATCTCTAGAATTTTAACCGGTTCGGAGGAGTTCCGGACCAAATGCAAAGCCAAACGTGAGGAGTTCACATCATGGCCAACAACATCATCCTGTCGACGGATAGCTACAAGCACAGCCACTTCCTCCAGTACCCGCCCGAAGCGCGCGCGATCAGCGCCTATGGCGAGAGCCGCACCAACGATTTCGCGGACGAGGTCCTGTTTCTCGGGCTGCAGGCCTTCCTGCTCGACTATCTCGCCAAGCCCTTAAGCCGCGAAGATATCGAGGAAGCCGCGGAACTGTGCGAAGCCCATGGCGTACCCTTCAACCGCGAGGGCTGGGAGGCCATCCTGGCCGATCACGGCGGATACCTCCCGATCGAGATCAGCGCGCTCGAGGAAGGGCGCATGGTGCCGACTTCGGTTCCGCTGTTCCAGGTGGTGAACACGGACCCGCGCATGCCGTGGCTGGCGACCTTCATCGAAACGGCCCTGCTGCGCGCGGTCTGGTATCCGACGACGGTCGGCACGCTCAGCCGCAAGTGCAAGAGCGTGATCGCCGCCGGCCTCGATCGCACGAGCGACGATCCGGCGGGCCAACTCCCCTTCAAGCTGCACGATTTCGGCGCGCGCGGAGTGTCGAGCGCGGAGAGCGCGGCGCTGGGCGGGATGGCGCATCTCGTCAACTTCAGCGGCACCGATACGTTGGAAGGCATCCTTGCCGCGCGGCGGTTCTACGGGGCCGATATGCCCGGCTTCTCGATCCCTGCCGCCGAACACAGCACGATGACGAGCTGGGGAAGGGAGCGCGAGGAAGCGGCCTATGAGAACATGCTCGACCGTTTCGAAGGCGAGAACGCGCTCGTGGCGGTGGTCTCGGACAGCTACGATCTCGACCACGCGGTCGAGAAGATCTGGGGCGACAGCCTTCGCGACAAGGTGCTCAGCCGCAAGGGCACGCTGGTGGTCCGCCCCGACAGCGGCGACCCGGTCGAAACGCCGCTGCGCACGCTTCGAAAGCTGTGGGACCTGTTCGGCGGAGAGACGAACAGCAAGGGCTACAAGGTGCTCGACCCGCATGTCCGCGTGATCCAGGGCGATGGCATGAATGTGGAAAGTATCGCGCGCCTCGTCCAGGCTGTCGGCGATGCGGGTTTCGCAGTCGACAACATCGCCTTCGGCATGGGCGGCGGGCTGCTGCAGCTGGTCAACCGCGATACGCTGCGCTTCGCCATGAAGGCGAACGCGATGCAGGTCGAGGACGGCAGCTGGCACGATGTCTCGAAAAAGCCCGCCACCGATCCGAGCAAGGCCAGCAAGGCCGGACGCCAGGCAGTGGTCGAAGAGGGCGGCAGGCTGGTCGCCAAGCGGCTTGACGGAATCGATCCGGCGGCGGACCAGCTCAAGCCCGTCTGGCGCAACGGCGAACTGCTCGTCCGCCACAGCTTCGACGAAGTGCGGAAGCGGAGCTGGAGCTGACCCTCAGGCGGTGCGGCTGACCGGCATATTGTCGATCAGCCGCGTCCCGCCGATCCGTGCGGCGACGAAGAGGCGGGCGTTGCCATTGTCCGCCTCGAGCCGTTCCAGGCTGTCCGCATCGCGTATCTCGGCGTAGTCGACGCTGTCGAAGCCCGACACCTGCAACACCTCGCGCAGATTGCCGAGCGGTCGCTCGGCTTGGCCGCCTTCGGCAAGCACCGCAATTGCGTCCTTCATTGCGCGCGGCAGGCTCGCGGCGGATGCGCGCTGACCTTCCGACAAATAGGCGTTGCGGCTGCTCATCGCGAGCCCGTCCTCCTCGCGCACGATGGCCACGCCGTGGATGGCATCGACATGCGGCCGCGTAAGGTCGAGGTCGCGCGCCATGCGGCGGATGACCGCCAGTTGCTGCCAGTCCTTCTCGCCGAAGAAGGCCATGTCGGGCATGACCTGGTTAAAGAGCTTGCACACCACGGTGGCGACGCCGTCGAAATGACCGGGCCTGTCACCCCCGCACAAACCCTCAGAAACGCCCGCAACCGAGATGTTGGTGGCATAGCCTTGCGGGTAGACCTCCTCGGGCGTCGGGGCCCAGAGCAGCGCCACGCCCTCGGCCTCCAGCAGTTCGGAATCGCGCTGCAACTGCCGCGGATAAGCGTCGAGATCCTCGCCCGCACCGAACTGGCGCGGATTGACGAAGATCGAGGCGACCACTTGGTCGGCCGCTTCCTTCGCCCGCCGCACCAGCGTCAGATGCCCTTCGTGCAGCGCGCCCATGGTTGGCACGAGCGCCACACGGCCACCGTCCCGCCGCAGGACAGACAGCGAATTCCTCAACACTTCCAGTGTGCGAGCGGTTTGCAACGCGGAATCCCCTCGGATATGGTTTCGAAAATCTTGCCCTAGCGACTGCGGGGCATTCTGCAAAACCACAAGACGAGCACCCGCTTTTGCCCCACGCCGCGCCTCACTGGATTACCTTCGCCAACGAAAAGGGCGGCACGGGCAAATCGACCACGGCGGTGCATGTGGCGATCGCGCTCGCCTACAAGGGCGCGAAGATCGTGGGTTTCGATCTCGACCATCGCCAGCGCACCTTGAACCGCTATATCGAAAATCGCGCCGAAACCTCGCATCGTCGTCTGATCAATCTTCCGACCATCGATTGCTATACCGTGCCGCCCATTCCCGAAGAGGAATTTGGCGATCTGGTTCAAAAGCACGCGGCCGATGCGGATTTCATTCTCATCGACACGCCGGGCCGCGATGATCCGCTGGCGCGCTTTGCCGCGACCCATGCCGATACGCTGGTCACGCCGATGAACGACAGCTTCGTCGATTTCGACCTCATCGGACAGGTCGAGGGCGAAAGTTTCAAGGTTCGCAAGCTGTCCTTCTACGCCGAACTGATCTGGGAGGCGCGGATCAAGCGCAGCCGCAAGGCTATCGAGGAAAACCGCCCCGAAATGGACTGGGTGGTCGTGCGCAACCGCACCGGCCATACCGAGGCGCGCAACCGCACGCGGATCGAGGATGCGCTGAAGGAAATGTCCAAGCGTGTCGGCTTCCGTGTCTCGCACGGCCTTTCCGAACGCGTCATCTATCGCGAGCTCTTCCCCTCGGGCCTCACGCTGCTCGACAAGGGGCATCTGGGCGATCTCGGCACCAGCCACCTCGTCGCCCGGCAGGAACTTCGCCAGCTGATGCAAGCGCTGCGCCTGCCAGAGCCGCAGAAGGTCGAGCTGCCGCTGGAAGAAGTCCACGCATGATCAAGTTCCTTATGCTGCTGGCCGTCCTCTCGGTCCTGTGCCGCTGGGCGCTTGGCAAGTGGCCTTGGGATTACCTGAAGCCCACTCCGACGCGCCAGCAGGCGCTGTTCAAGGCGCGGAGCCTGCTGAATGTTTCGGCGCGCGCCGATCACAAGGAAATCCGCGAGGCGCACCGGCGCTTGTCGGCCATGGCGCATCCCGATAAGGGCGGCAGCAAGGCGCAGATGCAGGAACTCAACGCTGCGCGCGACCTTCTTCTAGATGAACTCCCTTACGAGACGCCGGAGCCTCCCCAGTGACCCATACCTTCGATCCCACCGTTTTGCGTGAATACGATATTCGGGGGATCATCGGGGAAACGCTGGGGGCGGACGACGCGCGCGCGATCGGCCGCACCTTCGGTTCGATGCTGCGCGAAGCGGGCGGCAGCCGCGTGGCGGTGGGCTATGACGGCCGCCGGTCCTCGCCCATGCTCGAACACGCGCTGGTCGAAGGGCTGACCGCAAGCGGCTGCGATGCCGTGCGCGTCGGGCTGGGGGCGACCCCGATGCTATATTACGCCGAAGCAAGCGACGAGGACGTGCACGGCGGCATCCAGATAACCGGCAGCCACAATCCCCCCAATTACAACGGCTTCAAGATGGTGTTTCAGGGTCGCCCGTTTTTCGGCAGCGACATTCAGGAGCTTGGGCGCCGTTCGGGCGCAGGAGAATGGAGCGACGGGGCCGGCGCGGTCGAGGATCGCGAGATCATGGACGAATACGTCGCGCGCATGCTGACCGCGCTCGACGGCATCGACACAGGCGCGCTCGACGGCATGCGGATCGGCTGGGACGCGGGCAACGGCGCGGCCGGTCCCGCGCTCGAAAAGCTCGTGGCGAAGCTGCCGGGCGAGCATCACGTCCTCTTCACAGAGGTCGACGGCGGTTTTCCCAATCATCATCCCGATCCTACTGTCGAGGAAAACCTTGCAGATTTGAAAAGCCTGGTCTCCGCAAAGTCCCTTGATTTCGGAGTGGCCTTCGATGGTGACGGCGACCGTATCGGCGCCATCGACGGTGAGGGGCGGGTCATCTGGGGCGACCAGCTGCTGATGATTTACGCCGAGGACCTGCTCAAAACCCGTAAGGGTGCGACCATCATCGCCGACGTCAAGGCCAGCCGCGCGCTTTACGACCATGTCGCGGCCTGCGGGGGCGAGCCCCTGATGTGGAAGACCGGCCACAGCCTCATCAAGTCCAAAATGAAGGAAACGGGTTCGCCGCTGGCAGGCGAAATGAGCGGCCACGTCTTCTTCGCCGACGAATATTACGGGTTTGACGACGCGCTTTACGCAGGCGTGCGCCTGATGGCGGCATCGGCAAGACTGGGCAAATCGGTCACCCAGCTGCGTAGCGATATGCCGCAGATGATCAATACCCCCGAAATGCGCTTCCAGGTCGACGAGAGCCGCAAGTTTGCCGCCATCGAGGAGGTGAAGGAGCGCCTTTCGGGTATTGATGCGGACGTGAACGGCACCGATGGCGTGCGTGTGAACACTTCGGACGGCTGGTGGCTGCTGCGCGCCTCGAATACGCAGGACGTGCTCGTCGCCCGCGCCGAAAGCGACAGCGAGGCAGGGCTGGAGCGTCTCGTCGGGCAAATCGACGAGCAATTGTCGCTCTCCGGCCTCGAACGCGGGGAAAGCGTCGGGCATTAGGAACCCGTGAAGCGTCTTCGCGCTTTTGTAGCGTGAGCGCCGCCGAGATCCCGCCCGAGATTGCCGACTGGTTCGCCGGCCGCGGCTGGCGCGTGCGGCGGCACCAGGCCGAGATGCTCAGCGCAAGCGATGCGGGGCACCATGCACTGCTGGTGGCCGATACGGGTGCGGGCAAGACGCTGGCGGGATTCTTGCCGACGCTGGCCGCCTTTGCGTCTTCGCGCACCGGGGGTGAGCCGCCTGAAGGTCTCCACACGCTCTACGTCTCACCGCTGAAGGCGCTGGCGCATGATGTGCAGCGCAACCTTCTCACGCCGGTCGAGGAAATGGGTCTGCCGCTCACCGTCGAGACGCGCAGCGGGGACACGCCCTCGGACCGTAAGAAGCGTCAGCGTACCAAGCCCCCCAATGTCCTGCTGACCACGCCCGAAAGCATGTCTCTGCTGCTGTCCTATCCCGACAGCTTCGAAATGTTTTCCGGCCTCAAGCGCATCGTCATCGACGAAGTCCATGCCTTCGCCACCGGTAAGCGCGGGGACCTGCTCGCACTTGCCCTCTCGCGATTACAGGCGATTGCACCCGACATGCAGCGTGCTGCACTCTCGGCGACGGTGGCGGGGCCGGAGGGTTTTCGCGAATGGCTCGCGCCGTGGGGTGATATTGACAGTGTTGAGCTCGTCGAGGGCGAACAGGGCGCACCTGCCGAGGTCGAGATCCTGCTGCCCGAGGAACAGCGCGTGCCCTGGGGCGGTCATGCGGCCACTTGGGCCATCCCGCAGCTTTACGAGGAAATCCGGCGCAACAACACGACGCTGGTCTTCACCAACACGCGTTTCCTCGCCGAATATATTTTCCAGCACCTGTGGGATGTGAACGAGGAGAACCTGCCCATTGGCATCCACCACGGCTCGCTGTCGAAAGAGGCGCGGCGCAAGGTGGAAGGCGCGATGGCGCGGGGCGAATTGCGCGCGCTGGTGGCGACTGCCAGCCTCGACCTCGGCGTCGATTGGGGCGATATCGACCTCGTGGTGCAGATGGGCGCGCCCAAGGGCTCCAGCCGCTTGCTGCAGCGCATCGGGCGCGCCAATCACCGGCTCGACCAGCCTAGCCGCGCGCTGCTGGTCCCGGGCAACCGGTTCGAATTCCTCGAGGCGACCGCGGCCAAGGAGGCGGTCGACGAGGGCAAGCGCGATGGCGAGGACTTCCGCCCCGGCGGTCTCGACGTGCTCGCCCAGCATGTCATGGCCTGCGCCTGCGCCGCGCCGTTCCAGGAGGACGAGTTGCTGCGCGAGGTGCGCTCCAGCCTCGCCTATGCCTGGGTCGACGAGGAGGTGTGGGAGCGCGTGCTCACCTTCGTCGCCACCGGCGGCTACTCGCTGCAGGCCTATGACAAGTTCAAGCGTATCGTGCGCGACAAACAGGGGGTGTGGCGGCTAACCCATCCCGAACAGGCCGCGCGGCATCGCCTCAATGCGGGCATCATCATCGACAGCGAGATGCTGGAGGTGCGCATCAATTCAGGCCGCGGGCGGGGCGGGCGCAGCCTCGGCAAGATTGAGGAGCGCTTCGCCGCGCAGCTATCGCCAGGCGATACCTTCGCCTTTGCCGGCATGAGCCTCGAAGTGGTCAAGCTGCAGGACATGGAGGTGCTGGTAAAAGCCGCCACCTCCAATGCGATGATACCGAGCTATGGCGGCGCGCGCATGCCGCTGACAACGCACCTTGCCGAGCGGGTGAGGACCATGCTGGTCGATCGCGCGGGCTGGGCACGCTTCCCCGACGACGTGCGCGAGTGGTTGGAGGTGCAGGACTGGCGCAGCCAGATGCCGGGGCCGGGACAATTGCTGGTCGAGAGCTTCCCCCACGCCAAGCGTCATTACTCGGTCTACTATACTTTCGAGGGCTGGAACGCGAACCAGAGCCTCGGCATGCTGATTACACGGCGGATGGAGGACAGGGGGCTGCTGCCCGGAGGTTTCGTGGCGAATGATTACAGCCTCGCCGTGTGGGGGCTGAAGCCGGTCGAGGACCCTGCGCCGCTGCTCTCGCCCGACATCCTGCAGGACGAATTCATCGAGTGGGTGCAGAACTCGCACCTGCTGCGGCGCGCATTCCGCGAGGTCGCGGTCATCGGCGGGCTCGTCGAGCGGCAGCATCCCGGCAAGCGCAAGACGGGCAAGCAGGTCACCTTCTCGACCGACCTCATCTACGACGTCCTGCGCAAATACGAGCCCGACCATGTGTTGCTTGAGGCCGCATGGGCGGACGCGCGGACGCGGATGACCGATGTGGGGCGGCTGGGCGATCTGCTCGACCGTTCGGCGGAACAGTTGGTCCATGTCGAACTGGATCGCGTCAGCCCGCTTGCCGTGCCCGTCATGGTAATGATCGGTCGCGAGGCGACGCCGCAGGGGTCGGTGGACGACGAACTGTTGCTCGAAGCCGAAAGCCTTGCAGGCGCGGCTATGCGGGTGGAGGATCTGCCGGGGCTGTAACTATGCCCGGCATGCGCGGCGGTTGGTCGAAGCGGCTGTCGGCGGCAGGATTGCAGGGCCGCATATCGCTTTCCCCGTGGGGTATTGGTGGGCCGGGGTATTTGTCGAAGTGGCGATAGGGGGAGAGGTCGCCAAAACAAAAGCCCGCCTCGGCATTCCCGGTGGCCTTGATGAGCGCCAGAACGCGCAGGGCGCTGTCGTAATCGACCGATCCGCTGGGATCGAAGACCAGTCCCGACCTATCGCCGCGCTCCGCTCGCTCGACCAGAAGGTCGGTCAATTCGTCTGTCGATACGGGAACGGTATTCCAGAGGGCCTGGGAATCATCTGTGAGGATGATCCGGTCGGTCGGAAAGCCAAGCGCGAGATCAGGCGAGGACGAGGGGAAAGGAAGGTCGATCATCACGGCATGCGATCTGAGCATCCCATTTGGCACCAGCAGCACACAGGTCACGATGGAGCAGAATATCAGTATCGGGAGGTGAGGGATCCGGTGGATCGGCCCATCTACCGGCAGGGGCGGTGGCCGATAGCGCCGTTGGCGTCGGCGACGGACCGTGCTGCTTCTCACCTGCCGAAGTCCTTGTACCGCTCGTTGCCGACGAAGGCGAAGTTCTCGGTGCCCGAATCCTTGATGAGGGCGATGGTGCGGGCGGAGGTTGCATAGCTGGCGCGCGCATCGGGTTCGAAGCGGAGGGTGGGCTGGGGATCGACCTCGGCGGCGGTGACGAGCTGGTTGAGCAATTCCTGGCGGTCGAGAGCGTTGCCGTTCCAATAGAGCGCGTCGTTGCGGTCGATATGGACCACGTTGGTGTCGCGCACCTCGAATTTGCCGCGAGCGTCGGGGAGCGGGATGAGCAGGGCGTGGGTGGCGATGGGGATGACCATGATGAACATGATCAAGAGCACCAGCAGCACGTCGATGAAGGGCGTGACGTTCATATCGCTGAACATCGGCTGGTGAGCGGGGCTGCGGTGCATTCCATAGGGCATCGGCCATCTCCTCGTTATTTGATGTAATAACATCACAAATATGAGGTAGAGGTCAAGGGGGCGAGAATTTCGAGGGTGGCCGCAGCCGTAGCGAGCGGGTTCTTTCGCGTGCAGGCTGTCTTCAGGGGCGCAGGCAAAGAAAAAGGGGCGGATTGCTCCGCCCCTTTCCCGTAATCGATTTGCAAGCCTTGGCTTACTGCATTCCGGCCTTGCCGAAGGTGCGGTAGCGCTCGTTGCCCACGAAGCCGAACTTGGTCACGCCGCTGGCCTTGATGATCTGCAGCGTGCGCGCCGACAGATCGTAGCTGGCGAGCGCTTCGGGCTCGAACTGAAGCTCGGGCTCGGGATTGATCGTCAGCGACTGCTGCAGCAGCGTGACGAGCTGGCCCTGATTGATCTCCTCGCCGTTCCACAACATGCGATCATCCTGGGTGAGGATGAGCTTGTTCTTGTCCGGCTCGACAGTGATGTCTTCCGGGGTCGGGTTGGGTTGCGGGAGGTCGATATCGACCGAGTGGGTCGCGACCGGGATGGTGATGATGAACATAATGAGGAGAACGAGCAGGACGTCGATCAACGGCGTCATGTTCATTTCCATCATCGGGGCGCCATCATCCTTGCCGCCTGCCATTGCCATGGTGGGTTACTCCTGAATTCTTGAACCGGGACCGATACGCCTGCGGGCGATCAGCCGTTCGGATCGATCGGGTTCGAGATGAAGCCGACAGTCGGATAACCGGCAGCCTGGACGTTGTAGATCGCACCCGCGACACACGACCACGGGGCGTTGACGTCGCCGCGGATGTGAACCTGCGGGATCGCCTCGGGATCGTTCATGATCGCTTCGGGTCCGCCTGCGCGCTGGACGATCGTGTCGAGGCGCTTGAACGCTTCGTCATAGAGTTCCTGCGAGGTCACGGGGGTGATGTTGTTGAAGTAGATGCGGCACTCGCCATTGCGCGAGGCGCCCGTATATCCGGTGTCGCCCGCGCTCAGACCGTTTTCGTCGCTGGTGCTGACCGTGAGCAGAAGGTTCTCGACCTTGTCCTTCGATTCAACCGATTCGAGAACCGGGATTTCCAACTGATCGATCGTCTGGATCGCGACCGGGACCGCGATGAGGAAGATGATCAGAAGCACCAGCATCACGTCGACAAGCGGCGTGGTGTTGATGTCCGACATGGGCGTCTCAGTGCCGCCTCCCATCGAAATCGCCATAGCTTACATCCTATCCGTACTGAATTTCACACGCTTGCGAAGAGGAGGGCGCGGATCCGTGTTTCGGACCCGCGCCGCTCGTCTTAGCGCTTGGTGGTGGTCGTCGTGGTGGTCGTGCCGGCTGCGGGCTTGGCGCCCGGAACGGTACGGCCAGCAGCGGCCTTGCCTGCGGTCTGCGTCGAGGTTGCCGTCATCGTGGCCGGCTTGATGGTGCCGCCCGAGTTGATGTTGGCGAGAAGATCGGTCGAGAAACCGCTCATCATGTCGAAGATCTTGCGGTTGCGGCTCTGCAGCCAGTTGTAGGCGAACACGGCAGGAACGGCGACGAGCAGACCGATGGCGGTCATGATCAGCGCTTCACCGACGGGACCGGCGACCTTGTCGATCGAGGCCGAACCGGCAACACCGATGTTGATCAGGGCGCGGTAGATACCGATAACCGTACCCAGCAGGCCGACGAAGGGAGCGGTCGCGCCCACGGTCGCGAGGAACGGGAGGCCGCCGTTGAGCTTCGCCTGGATGGCGTGCTCCGAACGGGCCAGCGAACCGTGCATCCAGTCGTGCGCTTCCATCTGGTCGCTCAGCTTGGCGTGCTTCTCTTCGGCGATGAGGGCATCGTCGACGAGCTGGCGCCATGCGCTGTTCTTGTCGAGCTTGGTCGCGCCTTCCTTGAGGCTGTTGGTGCGCCAGAAGTTGGTTCGCACGCTCTTGTACTGCTTCATCACCTTGTTCTGCTCGAACAGCTTGGTGAAGAGGATGTAGAACGAACCGACCGACATGATGACCATGACGGCAAGGATCGACCAGGCGACGGGGCCGCCTTCTTCCATGGCTTCCCAGAAGCCGAAGGAGCTCTTGGGGGCCTCGGCCGCCGCGGTAAGAAGTTGGATGTACATAAGCGAAAGTCCTCTAGAAAATTGCGTCTGTTACCTGCCGAAGTCCCTAGTCGGGCAGGACGTAACGGATCGATTGCGTGGTGGTATCGGAAATCGGATCGCCAGCGGCGTTAAGCGCCGGGTTGTAGCGTGCGTAACGCTGCATCCCGCGGCAAGCGGCCTGGTCGAGCGCGCTCGACCCGGACGAGCCAGTGACTGCGCAGGCCTCGACGCGGCCGTTGGCCCCGATCGTGATCCGCATGGTGACGGTCCCCTGTTCCTCGCGACGAAGCGCGCTGGAAGGATAGTCGCCCTGGATGCGGGCAGCCCAGCGGCCGATGCCGTCTGGTGATGCGCCACGCGCCTGCGAAGGCGGAGCCGGCGGTGCCGGAGCCGGAGCCGGCGGTGCCGGCGGCGGAATGCGGATTGCCGGCGGTGACGGCGGCGGAATATTCGGCGTGACCTGCACCGGCGGCGGCGTACGCGCGATATTGATCGGCGGCGGCGGCGCGACGGGCGGCGGCACGGTCTGCGGGATATCTTCCGGCGGCGGCGGCGGCGGTTCGTCTTCCGGCTCCGGCGGCGGGGGCTCATCCACATCGATCGTAGTTACACGCTCGACCACATTCTTGACCGCATCGACGGCCAGTCCGGTGATAAGCAGGTAACCGAGGGCAATGTGTATGAGGGCAACGATGATGATCGCGACGACGCGATTCCCACTCATCTGTTGGTCAGCATAAGCCATTCGGTTGCATCACTCCATCGTGTCTGCCCGATTCGCACCGGGCCAAGTTCGACGCCGTGGGGGTGAACACAAGACTGTGTCCCCGGCGCCGCATTCCGTAATCACACCTAGGCGAACCCGTAAAGGAACGTCGGCGCTTATCCGGGCTTGTTCCTGATAAATTCGCCAAAGGCAACTCTCAGGCAATATTGTATCATGAACCCGGTTCTGGTGCACGCCTTAGCCTTGCGAGGCATACTGGGCAAACGCTTTATCGGTTAAGGACGAATTCACGGCGTGTCGGTCAGGGAACGCTTGACGGGCGCGCGAAGTTTCCGAGTAGCCCAAACAACGGATTTCACGAGAGGATTGACCGCAGGTCATGAAAGCACTTCCTTCTATCGCTGCAGCCCTGACGCTGGCCCTGACGGTTCCCGCGGTTGCACAGGATGCGCCCGCATCCGATGTCGCAGCTCTGACCTATGCTGATCTCGTCGGTCTCGCGGAGGCTGCCCCGCTCGTCGTGCGGGCAGAAATCCGTGACCAGGCCGCACTTGAGCCAGAGCGGTCGCCGGGCCTCGCGCAGGGTCATGTGCGTCTCTACATCGAGGCGCGGACAAAGGCGCTGATCGCGGGCGACGTACCTCTGGGCGAGGAACTGCGCTATCTCGTCGATGTCCCGCTCACCAGCAAGGGTAAGGCGCCCAAGCTCAAGAAAACCGAAGTGCTCCTTTTTGCGCGCACCGTCCCCGGGCGCCCGGGCGAGCTCCAGCTTGTGGGCGAAGGCGCGCAGCAGATCTACAGCGCCGATCTCGAATCGCGCCTGCGTCCGGTCCTCACCTCGCTTGTCGCTCCCGACGCGCCGCCCCGCGTTACCCGCGTGGCCGATGCGCTCGCGGTCGAGGGCACGCTGGTAGGCGAATCGGAAACCCAGCTTTTCCTCGACACCGAAAACGACGGGCCGGTTTCGATCACCGTCGTGCGCCGTCCGAACCAGCAGCCGCGCTGGGGCGTTTCCTGGACCGAGATCGTCGACCAGTCGGCCCGCCCGCCGCAGGCCCAGACGCTGGCCTGGTATCGCCTCGCCTGCACGCTGCCGGCGCAACTGCCGAGCGAGGCCAACCTGTCGCGCGACCCGCGCGCACGGGAACTTGCCGCGCGCGATTACGCCTTCGTGCTCGAACAGCTGGGAAGCTGCCAGCGCTCGCTGTGATCCGCGCGCCGGGCTGAACGCCCAGCTTAGGCTGTCCAAAGACAAACTGGTTCCCGCTGCCTCACGCCTTGCGCTAGGCGGTGGCCCATGGAGCCATTCCGCCACACATTCCGCGTGCGCTATGCCGAGGTCGACCCGCAGAGCGTCGTCTTCAATTCGCGCTATCTCGAATACGCCGACATTCTCGTCAGCGAGCATTTTCGCGAGGCCCGCACCCGCGGCATGCCCGAGGATGTCGAATTCCACGTGCGCAAGGCCGAGGTCGATTACCTCGCTCCAATCCGGCTCGACGAGCTCATCGAGGGCCGGCTGACAATTGAATCGATCGGCGCGTCGAGCATGAAGACGTTCATCACGCTCCATGGTGCGGAAGACGGGAGTTTGCGCGCCGAAATCCGCTTGCTCACCGTCCATGTCGACCTGCCCGAAGGCCGCCCGACGCCGGTGCCGGACACGGTGCGCCGCGCCTTCGGATTCCCGGCACGGGAGACGGTGGATGGCTGAACCTCTGCGTATCGCGCTCGCCGGCCTCGGCACGGTCGGCGTCGGAGTCATCCGGCTGATCGAGACCAATCGCGACATGATCGCTGCGCGTGCCGGAAGGCCGATCGAGATCGTCGCCGTCACCGCGCGCGAACGCGGCAAGGATCGTGGTGTCGATCTCTCGCCCTATGCCTGGGTCGACGACATGCAGGCCATGGCCACGCGCGCCGATGTCGATGTGGTGTTGGAACTCGTCGGCGGGTCGGACGGACCGGCGCTCACGCTGGCGCGCGCCGCGCTCGATGCGGGCAAGGGTTTCGTCACCGCGAACAAGGCCATGGTCGCCCACCACGGGCTCGAACTGGCGGAACTGGCGGCGATGAAGCAGGCCGCTTTCGCTTTCGAGGCGGCGGTTGCGGGCGGGATCCCGGTGGTGAAGGGGCTGCGCGAAGGCACAGCCGCCAACGCGCTCGACCGGATTTACGGCATTCTCAACGGCACCTGCAATTACATCCTCTCCGAGATGGAGCAGACCGGTGCGGACTTCGGCGAAATGCTCGCGAGCGCGCAGGAGAAGGGGTATGCCGAGGCCGATCCGACCTTCGACATCGAGGGCGTCGATGCCGCGCACAAGCTCGCCATTCTGGCCGCCATCGGCTTCGGTACGCGGATCGATTTCGAGGCGGTGCGCACCGAAGGGATCACGCAGGTCCGCGCGCACGATATCGCGCAGGCGGACAGCCTCGGCTACGTGATCCGGCTCGTCGGCATCGCCACGCTCTCGGGCGAGGGCGAGGCGCGTAGGCTTCTCCAGCGCGTGCGGCCCTGCCTCGTTCCCTTCCGTCACCCACTCGCTGCCGTCACCGGCCCGACCAACGCGGTTGTGGCCGAGGGCGATTTCTCGGGCCGCCTCCTGTTTCAGGGCGCGGGCGCGGGCGACAAGCCGACGGCCAGCGCCGTTGTGGCCGATCTCATCGACATCGCACGCGGGCAGGCCGGGGCACCCTTCTCGGTGCCCAGTACCAGCCTCGTCGAATGCGCTCCTGCCGATCCGGGCGAGCGCATCGGGCGCGACTATATCCGCTTCACGGTGGCCGACCGCCCGGGTGTGCTGGCCGAGATTACTGCGGCCATGCGCGACGCCGGCGTCTCGATCGAGAGCCTGATCCAGCGTGGACGCGACACCGAAGGGGGCAATGTGGCGGTTGCCATGGTCACGCACGAAGGGCCCGAGCATTGCGTCGGGAAGGCGCTCGATCTGCTCGAAGGCTCGGCTAGCCTGACGGCTCCGCCTCTGGTGATGCCGATCCTGAAGGACTGACATCGCTCTCCTCCCCGGCGAGCGGCGGCGGAAGTCCGAGCTCGTCGGCGTTGGCCTGCAGGGCGGGCTCACCGGCTATCAGCATCGCCCCGTCCTCGGTCCTGCGCGGCCCGCGCGGGGCGAGCCCCATGCCGACCCGCTCCGCATCGGAGCCCTTTGGCGTCTCTGGCAATTCGTCGAAATCGATCATGTGAACCGGCGGTTTAGGGCAAGGCGGGATGAAGCACCCGCGAGCGACCACAACGCCGTGGTTCGGGATGCCAAACATGTCCGGAGCTTGCGGATCGCCTTGATGCATGGTCCGCTGCGCGTGCCGATCCTGCGCTTCTTCGTTGGAATAGAGGCGATCTTCCTGCTCGCTTTTGCGGCGGCAGACGATGATCTCGCCCGAAATGATCGCGGCTTCCTGGTCCTCGGTGCAATCTTCATAGTTAACTTCGAGGTCCTCGGAGCGGATTGTCAGATCGATGGTCTCAGGCGGCTCGCCCGTTTGCGCTTCGAGCGCCGTGTCCCGATCGGCCTCCTGTGCGCCCGCTCCGGAAGCGAGGAGGGCGAGGGCCATCCCCAGCGCCGTCGGGCTACGTCTCGACAATCCGGTCCTCCCTGTCTATCGGCGCGCGCATACGAATTCACGCGCGCCCTTGCCGGCCCGCACACCTCTGGCTTCAAGGACTGAACCCCCCATGAACTCGCCCACTTCCAACCCTCTCGACCGCGTCCTAGTCCTCGAGATGGTGCGCGTCACCGAAGCCGCTGCCGTGGCCGCTTCGAAGCTGATCGGTCGCGGCGACGAAAAGGCCGCCGATGCGGCTGCGGTGGAGGCCATGCGCAAGGCCTTCGACACGCTGGAGATCGATGGCACGGTGGTGATCGGTGAAGGCGAGCGTGACGAAGCGCCCATGCTCTTCATCGGCGAGAAGGTTGGCGGCGCGCCGGGCAGGGGACCGAAGATCGACATCGCGCTCGACCCGCTCGAAGGCACGACTATCACTGCCAAAGCGGGCCCCAACTCGCTCGCTGTGCTGGCCGCCAGCGCGGAAGGTTGCCTGCTCAACGCGCCCGACGTCTATATGGACAAGCTGGCGGTGGGGCCGGGTTATCCCGAGGGCATCATCGACCTCGCCAAATCGCCGACCGAGAATGTGAAAGCGGTGGCCGAGGCCAAGGGCGTGGACCCCTCCGACATTATCGTCTGCGTCCTCGACCGCCCGCGCCATTCCGACCTGATCGCCGAACTGCGCGGCCTCGGCTGCGGCGTCGTGCTGATCGGCGATGGCGATGTGGCCGGTGTGATCGCGGTGACCGACGAGGACACCACGATCGACATGTACATGGGCCAGGGCGGCGCGCCCGAAGGCGTCTTGGCCGCCGCCGCGCTGCGCTGTGTCGGGGGCCAGTTCAACGGCCGCCTTGTCTTCCGCAACGAGGATGAAAAGGCCCGCGCGGCGAAGTGGGGGATCGAGGACCTCGACCGCATCTACACGCGCGACGACCTGGTGAAGGGCGACTGCATCTTCGCCGCGACCGGCGTGACGAGCGGATCGCTGCTCGAAGGCGTGAAGTACCGCCGGGGCGGCACCATGACGACCGAGAGCGTGGTGATGCGCGCGAGCTCCGGTACGGTCCGCTGGATCAGGGGCGAACATCGCGTCGGCTGATGCGTCCGATGTCGAAGACCCTTGCGAATGCGGCGATCCTTCTGGGCGGACTGCTGATGCTGGCTGGGTTCCTTTACGGCGTACTCTTCGCCGGCATTCCCTATCCCGATCCGAGCCCCGCGCAGCAGGCCGCTTTCGGACGCGACAGCGCCCTGTCGGACGGATTGATGGCAGGAGGTGCGGGACTTACCATTCTTGGGCTAGTGTGGCGGCTCGTCAGGCGCGGGAAGTAGCCGACCGGGCCTGCCCCGCGCTTTCCACTGGCGACGGGTAGGGCGATGTTGCAATCCCATGACGCTCGGCTAGGCGGGGGGCACCGAAAGCTTCCGACGGGGATTCGCTTACATGAAAATCATGGCCGCCAATTCGAACCTGCCGCTCGCCCGGGCGATTGCGGGCTATCTCGAAATGCCTCTGGTGGATGCCGGCGTGCGCCGCTTCGCCGACGAGGAAATCTTCGTCGAGATTCACGAGAACGTGCGCGGCGAGGATGTGTTCGTGGTCCAGTCCACGAGCTATCCCGCGAACGACAACCTCATGGAGCTTTTGATCTGCATCGATGCGCTGAAGCGCGCATCGGCTCGCCGCATTACGGCGGTGGTGCCCTATTTCGGCTATGCCCGGCAGGACCGCAAACCCGGCCCGCGCACCCCGATCTCGGCCAAGCTGGTCGCCAATCTCATCACCGAAGCCGGCGCCGATCGTGTCCTCGCCGTCGATCTTCACGCCGGCCAGATCCAGGGCTTCTTCGATATCCCGACCGACAACCTCTTCGGCGCGCCGGTCATGGCTGCCGATATCCAGGCGCGCTACGGCGACAAGGATCTGATGGTCGTCTCGCCCGATGTCGGCGGCGTGGTCCGCGCCCGCGCGCTCGCCAAGCGCCTCGACAACGCGCCGCTGGCCATCGTCGACAAGCGCCGTGACCGGCCGGGCGAGAGCGAGGTGATGAACATCATCGGCGACGTCTCCAACCGCCACTGCATCATGATCGACGACATCATCGATTCGGGCGGCACGCTGTGCAACGCGGCGCAGGCGCTGCTCGACCAGGGCGCGGCTTCGGTCACGGCCTATATTACGCACGGCGTTCTGTCGGGCGGGGCGGTTGCGCGCGTCGACGGTTCGGCGCTGAACGAGCTGGTGATCACCGATTCTATCAAGCCGACCGATGCGGCCAAGGATTCGGATAAGGTCCGCATCCTCACCATCGCGCCGCTGATCGGCGAGGCCGTGCGCCGCATTGCCGACGAAAGCTCGGTCAGTTCGCTGTTCGACTAGATCGAAGGGTCCCAGCCTTCGGGCGGGACAGGCTCGGCTGCGGGATCGCGCCAAGGCGGTTCGGTAATCCCGAGTTCGCCCATGGCTTCCAGCCTGCGCATCTGTCGTATCTCCAGATCAATCCGCAAGAGGATCGCCTCCTGCCGTGCCAGTGCGCCGGGCGAAGTCCCGAAATAGTGCTGGATCTCGCGCGTCATGTGCGACTGGTCGAAATAGCGTAGCCGGAAGCTGGCCTCTTCTTCGGGCATCGCAACGCCGAGCAGGGCAGCTGCCATATCCAGAGCGCGCGCACGGCGGGTCGCCTGCTTGGGGCTGATGCCGAAGCTGGTGCGCACCTGCCGCTCGACCGTGCGGCGACTGACCCCGAAGCGCTCGGCTATCTCTTGCAGATCGATGTCCGGCGCAATCAGCATACGGCGATAGATATCGTGAGCCAGCGGCGGCGGTTCGTTGTCGACCCGCGTGAACAGGACCTCGCGGGTCAGCGCTTCAAAGGTGTCGAGCCATTTTTCGCGGGGCTCGGAGGGATCGTAGGCCGTGCGCCGGATAGACGGCGGAAGTCCGCTGTCGAAACATTCTACACGGTCGAGCGTCGCCTCATGGGTCTTGCTCTGGTCGAGTGGCGGGGCTCCGGGGTGGAATTGGAGGAGGAGGAAGCGGATCGGCCCCTGCACCTCCACCGGCATTTCTCTCGTCTGGGGGCCGAAATAGACTGTGCGATTGCCTTCGGCCGTGTCGAATTCGCGCGGGCCGCCCGCCGTTTCGAGGCGCCACTTGCCTCGCAGGAACACGCGGATAACCGGATTGGCGGCAAAGAAACCGCACTGCCTGCGCACCTTGTCGGTGACGATGTCGACGGCCGCGAGCGATTGCACCCATGGCGCGATGTCGGCGGCTGGCGGGCGACTGTAGGCGAGCGGATGGCCGTCCCGGGTCAGGCCCGTCGTTGAAACGAGCGCCGACGAAGACGCGGATGGGCTTCGCTTGCCATGGGCACTGGCAGAACCGTGTCCGATTGCGAACTCCCCTTAGGGTGCGACCCTCAAGGGTGAGGCTGTGTCATGGCACGGGCGTCTTGACCCGCGCCCCTCGAACGTCAAATGCGCAGACATGGCTACACGTTCCGACCTCGATCTCGCCCATCGCCTCGCCGACCTTGCCGGTGAAGCGATCCGACCCTTGTTCCGCGGAGACTGGGACGAGGAGCAGAAGTCCGACAAGAGCTTCGTGACCGAAGCCGACCGCGCTGCCGAAGCGGTCATGCGCCAGCTGATCGAGGCCGAGCGTCCCGACGACGGCATCATCGGCGAGGAATACGGCATTCGCAATGAACAGGCAGGTCGCCAGTGGGTGCTCGACCCCATCGACGGAACCACCAGCTTTATCGCCGGACGACCGATTTTCGGAACCCTGATCGCGTTGGTGCAGGACGGTTTCCCCGTACTCGGCATCATCGACCAGCCTATCGGCCGCGAACGCTGGGCCGGGCGGACGGGCGAAGGAACGACCTTCAACGGCAAGCCGGTGACGACGGCCCGTTGCCGCGAACTGGCGAACGCCGTTCTTGCCACCACCACGCCGCACCAGTTTTCCGACCACGAGGCCGACCACTTCATGGGCCTCGCCAAGGCCGTGGCGGAGCGCAAGATCATCTACGGCGGCGATTGCTACAATTACGGGCTCGTCGCCAGCGGCCATGTCGATCTGGTTTGCGAAGCGGGCCTGAAGTTGCACGATTTTGCGGCGCTCGCCCCGGTCGTTGAAGGCGCGGGCGGGATGATGTGCGACTGGCGCGGCGAGCCGCTACACGCCGAAAGCGACGGCACTGCGCTGGCGATCGGCGATCCTGCGCGCCTGGAGGATGTGCTCGAGGCCATGGATTTGCGGCATTAGCGCAACAGCTGTGGCTTTTCGAACCCCGCTTCGCAAATTTACTCGTCTCTAACCGGTGGCGAGATAAAATGTGGAATCGCTACTCGAATAGCGATTTTTCAAAGGGCATAAGTTACATGAAGAAGACTGTTCTCGCGCTCGCAATGGCGAGCGTTGTCGTGCCTGCCGCTGCACAGGCGCAGGATCGTGATTACGAAAACTACGCTCGCGACGGTTTCCGCATCGAAGCGCGTGCTACTTACGAAACCCCGACCGTCAGCTCGATCATCGAGAGCGGCGACGTCTACAAGCTGGGCAGCGCCATGGCTTGGGGCGGCGAAGTCGGTTACGACGCAGCCATCGGCGGCGACCTTACGGTCGGCCCCTATGCGCAGTATGAACTCGGCACGGTGGAAACCTGCGTCGACGGCATCTGCCTGAGCAGCGAAAGCTATTTCGAAGCCGGTCTTTCGCTCGGCTACGCAATCAATCCCGACGGCGCCCTCTACGGCAAGTTCGGCTACGGCGAGCTTGAACTCGAAGCCACCGACGGCATCGACACGATCAGCGACAGCAACGGCGGCATCGCCTTTGCTCTCGGCTATGAGCAGGGCTTCGGCAGCAATTTCTACGGCCGCATCGAAGGCGGCTACGCCGACGTCGGCGAGTTCGACGGCGTGAACGTGCAGCGTCGCCACTTCGGCGGTGCGCTCGGCCTGCGCTTCTAAGGCAGGATCTGCTGCAAAGCGATTGGGGGCGGGGCGCTGCAAGGCGCCTCGCCCCTTTTTCATCGGCTCATGCATTGAACCAGCATGGATATGGATATGACCCTGCTGGTGACCGGTGCCGGCAATGGCATCGGGCGTGCGATCCTGATGCATTTTGCCGGAAAGGGCTGGCGCACCATCGGTCTCGACACCGATAGCGAAGCGCTGGCCGAATTGCGCGATGCCCTGCCGCGCGAGCGCGCCCTCTTGCTGACCTGCAACGTCGGGCGCGAGGGCGAGGTCGCCCGTGCCTTCGAGCGCATTGCGGAGTGGCTGGGCGACGCGCCGCTCGATTGCCTCGTCAACAACGCGGGCATCGCCGATCCCTATTGCGGTCCGCTGGAGGATCTCGACCTCGCCAGCTGGCAGGAGTGGATCGATGCGAGCCTGACGGCCGCCTTCCTCGTTACTCGCGCCGCTCTCCCGCACCTGCGGCGTGCCAAGAGCGCCAGCGTGGCCAACATCTCCTCCACTCGCGCAATCATGAGCGAGCCGGAAACCTTTGCCTATGCGGCGGCGAAGGGCGGGCTCGACGCCCTGACGCATTCGATGG
This sequence comes from Qipengyuania aurantiaca, assembly GCF_019711375.1. Taxonomy (NCBI): domain Bacteria; kingdom Pseudomonadati; phylum Pseudomonadota; class Alphaproteobacteria; order Sphingomonadales; family Erythrobacteraceae; genus Qipengyuania; species Qipengyuania aurantiaca. The sequence goes on along the minus strand of NZ_CP081295.1, from coordinate 968,278 downwards.
CGGTCACTCTCGGCCCGGCGATCCGCGTCAACGCGATCCGCCCCGGCTGGATCGAGACGGGGCCGTGGCAGAAGAGCGGCGCGCGCTCGCATCCCGATCACCGCGCGAAAGACCGCGACCAGCACCCTGCCGGGCGGATCGGCAAGCCGGAGGACATCGCCGAGGCTGTCGACTATCTCCACCACGCCAGCTTCGTCACCGGCCAGCATCTCAACATCGATGGTGGCATGACGGTGAAGATGATCTACGAAGACTGACATGACGACAGGGGGAAAACTCGAAGGGCGCCGCGCGCTGGTGACAGGCGCGGCCCGGGGACTGGGCCTCGCCATCGCTTCGCGCCTCGCCGCCGACGGGGCGAGCGTATGGCTGGGCGGGCGCGACCTTGCCGCGCTCGAGAAGGCTTGCGCCGGGTTGGAAGGCGATGCGCGCCCGCTCGCCTTCGACGTCACCGACGAGGCCGCCACCGCTGCCGCCTTCGAACGCCTTGCCGAAGACGGGCTCGACATCCTGGTCAACAATGTCGGCGAACGCGACCGTCGCAGCTTCGAGAATATCGAGCGGGGCGATATGGCGCGGCTGATGGACAGCAATCTCGTCGCCCCCTTCGATCTGGCGCGAAGGGCCGTGCCGCTGATGCGCGCGAGCGGTTATGGGCGGATCGTCAACATCACCTCGATCGCCTCGCACATCGCGCGCGGCGACGCCTCCTATACGGCGAGCAAGGCCGCGCTCGACGGGCTGACGCGCGCGCTGGCAGCAGAGCTTGGGCCGGAAGGGATTACGGTGAACGCGGTTGCTCCCGGCTTCGTGCTGACCGAACGCAACGAGGAATGGTTCACCGATGGTCCCGAAATCGCCGACCACCTCGCGCGTCGTACCTCGCTCGGCCGCTGGGCCACACCCGAGGAAATCGCCGGACCCGTGGCCTTCCTCGCCTCGCCCGAAGCCTCCTACATCACCGGCCACACGCTGATCGTCGACGGCGGCTACGTCACCCACTTCTGACTGGACTACTCGCCGAGCCGCGCTCGTAGCTCTGCGTTCTCTGCGCGCAGGCGTTTAAGCTCGATTTCGATCACGGACATCGTCTCCGCCAGTTCCACTTTGGTGAAGCGCGGCGTGATGTGCTGAGGGCAGTTCCAGTCATAGGCCACCAGCGTAAACACCAGGAAACGCTCGACCGTGGCGCCATAATCCTCGTCGACGAGCGTCCGCGCGAGGGCGGCATCGGCGGCGCCGTGCACGCTCATATGCGCCAGCACCTTCATCCGCTTGCGCCGCGGATAATCCATCAGGAACAGCGAGACGCGGTCGTCCTCCTTGCTGTTGCCCAGCGTGATATACTGCCGGTTGCCCCGGAAATCGGCGATCCCGAGGCGGCGATCGTCGAGTAGCTTGATGAAGCCGGGCGGTCCGCCGCGGTGCTGGAGATAGGGCCAGCCGCTTTGCGAATTGCTGGCGATATAGAAGCTGTCGCGGGCCGCGATGAAGGCGGCGGCATTTTCGTCGAACCGGGTGAACTCGCGCGAGCCGGAAAACCCTTCCCACTGCTCGCGCGCATCGTTCTCGCGTTGCGCCTCGCGCACGCCCTTCGTGGTCAGTTCATCGAGATAGGTGTAAGCCATGCGCGTGCCTTTCCGCGATCTGCGGTGCGACCCTGATACACTTTAGGGCGCTTCCACCTCACCGCAACGCTTGCATTGCGCGCAGGAATCGTTATTTGCGCGGCCTTCACCGACACGTGATTCCTCTGCCGGTCTGGCCGTAAGGGCTGCCAGGGCTGGTTGTACGTGTCTCTGATTCGATTCCGATTAGGAGATGAAAATGCCCAAGCTGAAGACCAAGAGCGGTGTGAAGAAGCGCTTCAAGCTCACCGCTACCGGCAAGGTCAAGCATGGTGTCGCCGGTAAGCGCCACCGCCTGTCCAGCCACAACGCGAAGTATATCCGCCAGAACCGCGGCACGACTGTCCTGTCCGAAGCAGACTGGAAAGCCGTCAAGAAGTGGGCGCCGTACGGCCTCGACTGATCGCGAATTAAGGAGAATCTGATATGCCTCGCATTAAACGCGGCGTTACCACGCGCCAGAAGCACAAGCGGCTCCTAGACCAGGCCAAGGGCTATCGCGGTCGCCGCAAGAACACCATCCGCGTCGCGCGCCAGGCGGTCGAAAAGGCCGGCCAGTACGCCTATCGCGACCGCAAGGTTAAGAAGCGCAACTTCCGCGCCCTGTGGATCCAGCGCATCAACGCGGCCGTTCGCGCCGAAGGCCTGACTTATTCGCAGTTCATGCACGGCACCAAGCTGGCCGGCATCGAGCTGGACCGCAAGGTCATGGCCGATCTCGCCATGAACGAAGGCGCAGCCTTTAAGGCGATCATCGAACAGGCGAAGAAAGCCCTTCCGGCTTAATCGTTTACGCGATCAAGAACAAAAAGCGGGCGCCCTCCCAAGTGGAGGGCGCCCGTTTTTCTTTGCGGGATATGGAGGCGGCCTCCAAAATACGGTACGCTGCGTGCATGAGGAGTGCCGGGGAACAGGGCGGCGCCAAGGCCATCAGCGTGCGGTTCTTCGCGCCGCCGGACGATCTCGCGCCCTGCTTCACCACCTTTTACCGTATGGAAGTTCGCTTGCCGCCGGGCGAGATATTGTCCGATCTGCTCCAGCCCGAATGGGCCAACCTGCGGTTCTTCAAGGACAATCCGCCTGTCGCCAAGCCGCTTCTCGGCGGCGATCCGGTGTCCTCGCGCTTCCAGGCGACCGGCCCCAGTTCGCACCCCATGAGCTTCGAGATCGGGTCGACCACCATGTGGGGAATCGGCCTCCTCCCGCTCGGCTGGGCGCGATTCGTGCAGATGCCCGCCGATGGCTTCGCCGACACGATCTGCGATGGCGAGCACAGCGAGGCCTTCGCCAAGTTCCTGCCGCTGCTCGACATCGTCGATGCGCCCGGCATGTCGCCGGAAGAGGAATTCACCGCGATCACCTGGTTCTTCCGCGAACTGGCGCCCATGCCCAAGGATGCCGAGCGGATCCTGCAGGTACACGAGGCGATGATCGATCCCTTCCTGCTCGAAGTCGGCGCGCTGGCCGATACGGTCGGCCTGACCAAGCGCACGCTGGAGCGGCTCTGCGCACGCCATTTCGGCTTTCCGCCGCGCCTTCTGCTGCGGCGCCAGCGGATGATGCGCAGCCTTGCCGCCTTCATGCTGTCCGACAGCCAGAACTGGTCCGAGACCATCGATCGGCATTACCACGACCAGGCCCATTTCGTGCACGAGTTCCACAATTTCATGGGCATGAGCCCGAGCCAGTATGCGCAGCGCCCCCACCCGGTGCTTGAAGCCTTCATGACCGAACGCCAGCGCGTGTGGGGCTCGCCGGTGCAGACCCTCGACGTGCCGCGCCACGGAGACCTCGACGAGGACGCGGGATGAGCGGACAGGTTGCGGGCGGGCATCCGCGGGTCTCGCTTCAGTTCTTCCTCCCGCCGGAGGACCTACGGCCGTTCCTCAGCACTTTCTATTCGATGAAGGTGACGGGTAGCCGGAACGAGCCGGTGCGCGATCGCCTCCATCCCGAATGGACCAATCTGCGCTATTTCCCAGAAGGCGCGTGCAAGGCCTCGGTGGGCGAAGACGAGCCGATGCCGATACCGCCCTTGAGCCTCACCGGACCGACCAGCCGCAACACGCGTTTCGAGGCCTTGCCGTCGCATAGCTGGGGGATCGGTATCCTGCCGCTTGGTCTCGCCCGCCTCACTCCGCTTTCGGCGCGCCAGTTGGCCGACCGCATCTCCGATCCGTTCGAATTGGACGAACTGGCCGGGCTGCGCCGGCTCGAACCGATTATGGCGCGTGAAGACGCAGAGCCCGCGCAGCAGGTCGAGAGTCTCGCCGCTGCCATGCGCGAACTGCTGGCGGCCCCTGCGCGCCGCGAAGATGCGATCGTGCGCGTGCAGGCGGCGCTGGTCGATCCGCAGACGCACAGCGTGGCGGACCTCGCCCATTGCGCCTCGATGTCGACCCGCACGCTCGAACGGTTCTGCCGGGACGCTTTCGGCTTTTCGCCGCAACTCCTGCTGAGGCGCCAGCGATTCCTCAGAAGCTTAGCGCAATTCATGCTCGACCCTTCGATGAAATGGCTCGAAACGCTCGACCAGCATTACACCGACCAGGCGCATTTCGTGCGTGATTTCCGCTTTTTCATGACGATGACGCCGAGCGAATACGCCGCGCTCGACCATCCGGTCCTGTCGGCGGCGGCGAAGGCGCGAATGGCGGCGGCAGGCGAGGCTATGCAGGTCCTCCAGCGACCCGCCGCGCCCTCGCATCGGAAAGAGGCCTAGCCCGCTAGCCCTTGCCAACAGGGGCAATCCGGTTCGATAGGGCGCGCATGGGCGACTCCGGACCCGCCATCAACGAATTCAGCCGTTCAGGCCTGCGCCTGAGGGTCATCGGCCTCGCCCCCGATCTCGCACCCTATACGCTCGGTTGCTACCGGACCGAAGTGGCGGAAGGCACGCTGGTCGAGGACTGGCTTCCGCCGGAACAGGCGAACCTTCGCACGGGAACGGCCGAAATCTACGAGGCCGCGATCGGCGACGACCCGCTTGTCGATGTTCCCCTGGCCGTGTTGTCGGGCGCGACCAACCGGGTGACGCGGTTGCGCATTCGCCATGGCCAGTTTTGGGGGATCGGCCTGACGCCGGCCGGCTGGGCGCGGCTGATCGGTCACCAGGCCTCCGATATGGCCAACAGCTTCCGCGACATCCGCAGCGTCGATGGGCTGGAGCCGATTGCCGACCTGCTCGATACCCTGCGCGAGGATGGCGACGACATGGAAGCCTCCGCCGAGCGTATCAACAGCTGCTTCCGCGACCAGCTCGGCCGGCGCCCGCAGGAAGAAAGCACGATCCACGCGGTGCATCTCAGCCTGCTCTCGGAGGACACCACCTCCGTCGCGCCGCTCGCAGCGATGGCGGGCAAGAACCCGCGCACCTTCGAGCGGTTCTGCAAGCGGCATTTCGGCTTTTCCGCGCGCGCCCTGCTCAAGAAGCAGCGGTTCCTGCGCAGTCTGGGCAAATACATGCTCGATCCGTCGATGAAATGGACCAACGCGCTCGACACGCATTACTGGGACCAGGCGCATTTCATTCGCGACTTCAAGGCGACGATGGGCATGACGCCGAGCGAGTATGCGCAGACCCCGCATCCCATCGTCGAAGCCGCCGTTGCGGTAACCGCGGCCAGCGTGGGCGTGCCGCACCAGGCGCTCAAAGGGCCGGGGCAGGTCATCGAGGACGAAACTGGGGTTTAGCATTTGCGCATTCACCGCTAGAGGCAGCGGCGCACACCCACTCCAGCCGAGAGATTCATGACCGATCTGGCCACCCTGCAGGATTCCGCGCTCAGCCGTATTGCCGCTGCCGACGATGCCGAAGCGCTCGAAGCGCTGCGTATCGAGTACCTTGGCAAGCAGGGTTCGATCTCGGCGCTGATGAAGACGCTAGGCAAGATGAGCCCCGAGGAACGTCAGGAACAGGCGCCGAAAATTCAGGGCGCGCGCACGGCGGTGGCCGACGCGATTGCCGCGCGTAAGGATGCCTTCGAAGCGGAAGAGCTCGAGCGCAGGCTGGCCTCCGAACGGCTCGATCTGACCCTGCCTGCACCGCAAGCGCCCAAGGGCAGCGTCCACCCGGTCAGCCAGGTGATGGACGAGCTGGCGGAAATCTTCGCCGACCTCGGCTTCTCGGTCGCCACCGGTCCCGAGATCGAGGACGACTGGCACAATTTCACCGCGCTCAACATGGCCGAAACGCACCCCGCGCGCGCCATGCACGACACATTCTATTTCCCCGACCGCGACGCCGACGGGAACCGCATGTTGCTTCGGACCCACACGAGCCCCGTGCAAATCCGCAGCATGATGAAGCAGGGCGCACCGATCCGCATCATCGCGCCGGGCCGCGTCTATCGCTCCGATAGCGACGCGACGCACACGCCGATGTTCCACCAGGTCGAAGGCCTCGTGATCGACCGCGACATCAATCTCGGCCACCTCAAGTGGACGCTCGAGACCTTCCTCAAGGCCTTCTTCGAGCGCGACGACATCGTGCTGCGCCTGCGGCCCTCCTACTTCCCCTTCACCGAACCTTCGGTCGAAGTCGATGTGGGCTGGGAAAACGTCAACGGCCGCAAGGTCCTCGGCGGCGACGGCGATGCGCCGGGTCACGGCTGGATGGAGCTGCTCGGCAGCGGCATGGTCAACCGTCGCGTGATCGAATTCGCCGGGCTCGATCCCGACGAGTGGCAGGGATTTGCTTTCGGCGTAGGCGTCGACCGCCTCGCAATGCTCAAATACGGGATGGATGATTTGCGCGCCTTCTTCGACGGCGACCAGCGCTGGCTGGACCACTACGGCTTCTCGCCCTTCGACCAGCCGACGCTTTCTGCAGGCGTGGGAGCAGGCGCATGAAGTTCTCGCTCGAATGGCTGAAGTACTTCCTCGAAACCGACGCGAGCGTTTCGGACATCGCGGCTGCGCTCAATCGAATCGGCCATGAGGTCGAAGGCATCGAAGACCCGGCCGACAAGCTCGAAGGCTTCCGCATCGCGAAGGTGCTGACCGCGGCCAAGCATCCCGATGCCGACAAGCTGCAGGTGCTCACCGTCGACACGGGTGAGGGCGATCCGCTGCAGGTCGTCTGCGGCGCGCCCAATGCGCGTGCCGGAATGAAGGGCGTGCTGGGCCTGCCCGGCGCAGTGGTCCCCTCGAACGGCATGGAACTGCGCAAGAGCGCGATCCGCGGCGTCGAATCGAACGGCATGATGTGCTCGGTGCGCGAGCTCGAGCTGGGCGAAGAGCACGATGGCATCATTGAATTGCCCGAGGATGCACCGGTCGGTCAGACCTTCGCCGAATACCATGATGCTTCGCCGGTGTTCGACGTGGCGATCACGCCGAACCGCCCCGATTGCATGGGCGTTCAGGGCATCGCACGCGATCTCGCGGCGGCAGGCCTCGGTACGTTCAAGCCGGTCGAAGCCTCGGCCATTGCGGTTTCGGGTGCGTGCCCGGTCGAAATCCGCACCGACGATCCGGAAGGCTGCCCGGCGTTTTACGGCCGCGTCATTCGCGGTGTCGACAACACCAAGGCATCGCCCGACTGGATGCAGCGCCGCCTGATCGCGGCGGGCCAGCGCCCGATCTCGGCGCTGGTCGATGCGACCAACTACCTCATGCTCGCCTTCGGTCGTCCGGCGCACGTCTATGACCTTGCCAAGCTCTCGGGAGCCGTCGTCGCTCGCCGTGCACAGAACGGCGAGACAGTCGAGGCGCTCAACGAGAAGACCTACACGCTCGACGACACCATGACCGTGATCGCCGACGACAAGGGCGTCCACGACATTGCCGGCATCATGGGCGGCGAGCATTCGGGAGCGACCGAGGCCACCACCGACGTCCTGCTCGAGATCGCCTATTTCGATCCCGAGCGCATCGGTGTGACGGGCCGCAATCTGGGCCTTGCCTCGGACGCGCGCACGCGCTTCGAACGCGGTGTCGATCCCGAATTCCTCGACGATGGCCTCGCCATACTCACCGAGCTGATCCTGAAGACCTGCGGCGGCGAGCCGACCGAAGTGGTCCGTGCAGGAACGCCGCCGACCGACGCCAAGACGATCAAGTTCGACCCCCGCCTGACCGAGCGCCTCGGCGCGCTGGGCGTGGCGCAGGAAGAGCAGCGCGCGATCCTCGAAGCGCTCGATTTTAGCGTGGCGGACGACTGGACTGTCACCTGCCCGCCGCGTCGCCACGACATCGAAGGTCCGGCGGATCTGGTGGAAGAGGTCGTGCGAATCCACGGCATCGACGAGGTGAAGAGCACGCCGCTGCCGCGCCGCCCGGGCGTGGCGCTGCCGACCGCGACCCCGCTGCAGCAAATGGAGCGAAAACTTCGCCGTGCAGCCGCCGCGCGCGGCCTCAACGAAGCGATCACCTGGTCCTTCCTGCCGCCTTCCGAGGCCGAGCATTTCGTCCTTCGACAGGCTCAGGATGGTCGGGACAAGTTGTGGGTGCTCGAAAACCCGATCAGTGAGGACATGAAGGCCATGCGCCCCTCGCTCATCCCCGGCCTGCTTTCGGCGGCAAAGCGCAATGCCGATCGCGGTGCGGATGGTGCGCGCCTGTTCGAAATCGGCCGCCGCTATTTCCGCGGGAAAGACGGTGCGAGCGATGAGAAGCCGACGCTGGGCGTGGTGCTCTCGGGCGAGAAGACCCCGCGCGGCTGGGCCAGCGGCAAGGCGGCGAAGTTCGACGCCTATGACGCCAAGGCCGAAGCCGTGGCGCTGCTCGAGGCCGCTGGCGCGCCGGTCGGCAACCTCATGGTCATGGGCGAGGCTGGCGACCAGTTCCACCCCGGCCAATCGGCCACCTTGCGCCTCGGCCCCAAGAATGTGCTTGCCCGCTTCGGCGCAATCCACCCGAACACGCTCAAGGCCTTTGACATCGACGGGCCGGTGATGGCGGTCGAAATCTTCCTCGATGCGATTCCGGGCAAGAAGGGCGGCGGCGGATTTGCGCGCGCGACCTACTCGCCCCCCGCCTTGCAGGCAATCACCCGCGACTTTGCCTTCCTCGTCCCCGCAGACCTTGCAGCTGGCGACCTCGTGAAGGCGGTGCGCGGCGCGGACAAGAAGGCCATCGTCGATGCGCGCGTGTTCGATGTCTTCGCCGGACAGGGAGTGCCCGAAGGCAAGAAGTCGGTAGCGGTCGAAGTCGTCCTCCAGCCGGGGGAAAAGAGCTTCACCGACGAGGAGATCAAGGCGATCTCGGAAAACATCGTGAAGAACGCCGCCAAGCAAGGCGCGGAGCTGCGCGGGTGAGGTTAGTTGTCATCCTCCTATCAGCTGCTCTTGCTGGGTGCGTCTCGACACCGAAGCAGACGCTGACAGATTTTTGTGAGATCGCCACTGGCGGCCTCGAACTCAAATCGCGGTCCTATCGGACAGAGTTAGTTCTTTACGACATCCAACCGCACGGCGTGGTCGCGAAACACCCCGATTGCGAGGGCAAGGTGCTGCTTGTCGGTTTCCGGCATAACCTGCCTGAGCAGACTAAGAATTTGTTTCGCACCCTCTCGCATTTGGCCCCGTACTCAGGTGTCGATGTACTAACGACAGTACGAGTCTCAGTAGACGAGATGGCTGCGCCTGCCGACTATCCCGAGCCTGGACGGCCCACCCCATTTCTCGCGATCGAGGAAATCTACAGCACACGATATCCAACAGCAGGGACTTCCCAATGAGGACCGCTATAGTCACCGGAGCCACCGCTGGCATTGGCGAGGCAACCGTGCGCACGCTTGTCGCGAGCGGCTGGCGCTGCGTGGCGACAGGGCGGCGCAAGGAGCGGCTCGACGCGCTGGTTGCCGAGCTGGGCGCAGACAAGGTGCATGCCGCGTGCTTCGACGTGCGCAATAGCGACGCGATGGATGCGGCGATTGCCTCGCTGCCCGAAGACTTCGCGGGCATCGACCTGCTGGTGAACAACGCCGGTCTCGCGCAGGGCCTGTCGCCCGCGCAGGAAGCCGATCTCGACGACTGGCAGACCATGATCGACACCAATGTGACGGCCATGGTAGTGCTCACCCGCAAGCTCCTGCCCGTGCTGATCGAGCGCAAGGGCGCGATCATCGCGATTGGCTCGGTGGCTGGTAGCTACATCTATCCGGGCGGCAACGTCTATGCCGGGTCGAAGGCCTTCGCGAACCACTTCACCCTAGCCCTGCGCGCCGACCTCCACGGCACCGGCGTGCGCGTGACCAGCATCGAGCCGGGCATGGTCGAGACCGAGTTTACCGTGGTGCGCACGGGCAGCCAGCAGGCTTCGGACGACCTTTATCGCGGCGCCGACCCGATGACCGGGCAGGACATCGCCGACACGATCCGCTGGATCGCCGAACTGCCCCCGTATCTCAACATCAACCGCCTCGAACTGATGCCGGTGAGCCAGGACTTCGCCGGCTTCCGCGTCGCGCGCTCCTAAGAGAACCATGACTTCAGACCGCCGTACATTCGCGATCATTTCGCACCCCGACGCGGGTAAAACCACGCTGACCGAAAAGCTGCTGCTGACCGGCGGCGCGATCCATTTGGCTGGCGAAGTCAAGGCGCGCGGGCAGGCCCGACGTGCGCGCTCCGACTGGATGAAGATCGAGCAGCAGCGCGGGATCTCGGTGACCAGCTCGGTAATGACCTTCGAGCGGGACGGCATCACCTTCAACCTGCTCGACACGCCGGGGCACGAGGACTTCTCCGAAGACACCTACCGGACGCTCACCGCGGTCGACAGCGCCATCATGGTGATCGACGCTGCCAAGGGTATCGAGCCGCAGACGCGCAAGCTGTTCGAGGTCTGCCGCCTGCGCAGCGTGCCGATCATCACCTTCGTCAACAAGGTCGACCGCGAGGGCCGTCCGGTTTTCGAACTGCTCGACGAGATTGCCGACATGCTGGCGCTCGACGTCTCGCCGCAGATGTATCCAGTCGGCATGGGCGGCGAATTCCAGGGCATCCTCGATTTCGCGAGCGGCGAAGTGGTCGTGCCCGAAGGTCCGTCGAAGGAATTCAAGGGCACGCGCGTCGCCGATTTCGACCTGCCCGAAGCGGTGGCGGAAAATGTCGAACTGGCCCAGATCGGCTATCCCGAGTTCGACCTCGAAGCCTATCGCAATGGCGACCTGACGCCGGTCTATTTCGGCTCGGCGCTCAAGAATTTCGGCGTGGTCGAGCTGATCGAGGCGATTGCGAAATACGCCCCGCCGCCGCGTCCGCAGCCCGCGGGCGAGGAGCAAATCAGCCCGGACCGCGACGAGGTCACCGGCTTCGTCTTCAAGGTGCAGGCGAACATGGACCCCAATCACCGCGACCGCATCGCTTTCATGCGGCAGGTCTCGGGCACCTTCAAGCGCGGCATGAAGCTGACGCCGAGCGGCCTCGGCAAGCCGGTCGCGATCCATTCGCCGATCCTTTTCTTCGCGCAGGACCGCGAAGTGGCCGACACGGCCGAGCCGGGCGATATCATCGGCATTCCCAACCACGGCACGCTGCGCGTCGGCGATACGCTGAGCGAGAAGAACCAGGTCCGCTTCACCGGCCTGCCCAACTTCGCACCCGAAATCCTGCGCCGCGTGACACTGGTCGATCCGACCAAGACGAAGCAATTGCGCAAGGCGCTCGACGACCTTTCCGAAGAGGGCGTTATCCAGGTCTTCTATCCCGAGATCGGTGGCCAGTGGATCATCGGCGTGGTCGGCCAGCTCCAGCTCGACGTGCTGATCAGCCGCCTTTCGGCCGAATACAAGGTCGAAGCGAAACTCGAAGCCTCGCCGTTTGCCACCGCGCGCTGGATCAAGGGCGATGACAAGGCGATGGCCGAGTTCGAGAAGTTCAACCTCTCCAACCTCGCCAAGGACCGCGATGGGGACCTCGTCTTCATGGCCAAGAGCCCCTGGGATGTGAACTACCAGGAAGAGAAGAACCCCGAGCTGACCTTCTCGGCGACGAAAGAGCGCTAAGGTTGAAACTCGCGCGGGACTGTCGCAAAGCGCGGCCATGACGCTTACCGGCCCCACCTCCCAGACCTTCATTTCGCAGCGCCTCCGGCTCAATTATCTCGACTGGGGCAATCGCGGCAAACCGCCGCTCGTGCTGGTCCACGGCGGCCGCGACCATGCGCGCAGCTGGGACTGGGTGGCCGAGGAATTGCGCGACGACTGGCACGTGGTGGCGATGGACCATCGCGGCCATGGCGACAGCGACTGGGTCAGCGACGGCAATTACCAGGTCAACGACATGGTCTATGACCTTGCGCAGCTGGTCCACCAGCTCGGCGTCGGCCCCGTCACCATCGTCAGCCACTCGATGGGCGGCAATGTCTCGCTGCGTTACGCCGGGACCTTCCCCGAGATGGTCACCAAGATCGTCGCCATCGAAGGCTTGGGCCCGAGTCCCAAGCGCCAGGCCGAGATGCGCGAGAAAAGCTATCCGGAGCGCATGGCCGAATGGATCGGCCAGAAGCGCAAGGCCTCAGGCCGGTCCCCACGCAAATACGAGAGCATCGAGGCCGCCTTTGCGCGCATGATCGAGGAAAACAGCTACCTCACCGAGGAACAGGCGCGCCACCTCACCATCCACGGGGTCAACCGCAACGAGGACGGCACCTACAGCTGGAAGTTCGACCCGCACCTCAACGTCTGGCACATCGAGGATATTGCCGACGAGTTCCTGCACCAGACCTGGGCCGCGATCACTGCACCCACGCTGCTGCTCTACGGCGCCGACAGCTGGGCATCAAACCCGCAAGGCGATGGCAGGCTCGACCATTTCTCCAACGCCAAGGTTATCGAATTCGAGAACGCCGGCCACTGGCTCCATCACGACCAGTTCGAACGCTTCATGGCGACCATCAGGGATTTTCTCTAAGGGCCTGCGGCACAAGGGCCGGGGCGAGGCATTGGTGATACTGTGCGCCTGACCTTCGCCAGCTACAACATCCACAAGGCCGTCGGGCTCGACCGCAAGCGCGATCCCGAACGGATACTGTCGGTGCTGCACGAGATCGATGCCGATGTGATCGCGCTTCAAGAGGCCGACCGCCGGATCGGCGCGCGCGAGAGCTGTCTTCCGCGGTCGGAGATAGACGATAGCCACTGGCGGCTGGTCGAAGTGGCCAAGCGGCCGCGCAGCATCGGTTGGCACGGCAACGCGCTGCTGGTCCGGCGACACTTCGAGGTTCACGAGGGCGAGGCTCTCGACCTTCCCACGCTGGAGCCACGCGGCGCAGCCTGCGGGGAGATTACGGTGGAAGGCCACCGCCTGCGCATCATCGGCACCCATCTCGACCTTTCGGGCCTCAGGCGGCGGGATCAGATCCGTTCGCTGGTCGGCTTCGTCGAGAAATGTTCGCGCAACCTGCCCACGGTCATCATGGGCGATTTCAACCAGTGGGGCCGGGCGACGGGCGCGATGCGCGAGTTTTCCGACCGCTGGATGGTGGTGACTCCGGGAAAGAGCTACCCTGCGCGCCAGCCGGTTGCCACGCTCGACCGGATCGTGGCGAGCAAGCACTGGGGCTGTGTCGAGGCCGAGGTCCACCACACCGGCCTGTCCGCCGTGGCGTCCGACCACCTGCCGGTTGTCGCCACGCTCGATTTGATTAAAAAATAATCACAAGCCCAATAAATGGGCAATAAATGATGCTTTCGCGGCGTCGGGCGCGCAATTTTGCGCCTGAAGCGGCTTGGCACGCCTTTTGCTGCAAGTGCGAAAGCCGGTGCTTGAACCGGTGCGCAACACGAAGGGGTGTGGCTGTGAAGTTCATCATCGCCGTCATCAAGCCATTCAAGCTCGACGAGGTCCGCGAGGCCCTGGGCGGGATTGGAGTGGCCGGAATGACCGTTTCCGAAGTCAAGGGCTTCGGCCGCCAGAAGGGCCAGACCGAGATTTACCGCGGGGCCGAATATTCGACCAATATGCTGCCCAAGGTGAAGCTCGAAATCGCCGTCGGCGACGATCTGGCCGGCCAGGTGGTCGAAACGATCCAGCAAACCGCCAGCACCGAGGCGATCGGCGACGGGAAGATTTTCGTTTTCGACCTCGCCAGCGCCACCCGCATCCGCACCGGCGAAACCGGCGACACCGCGCTGTGACGCCCGAAGTCACGCCCTGGAGGGACACAATGACCATGCGTAATCTCATGCGCGCCGCCGCCGCTGCGGGCACCGCGCTCTTTACCGCTACTGCCGCCTATGCGCAGGAAGCCGCACCGGAGGCCGTGGAAGCCGCGGCCGCCGTGCCCAACCCCGGCAACAACGCCTGGATGATGACCGCTACGGTCCTCGTCATGCTGATGATCCTGCCGGGCCTGGCGCTGTTCTACGGCGGCCTGACCCGTTCCAAGAACATGCTCTCCACCATGACTCAGATCGGCGCGACTGCAGCGCTGGCCATGATTATTTGGGTTATCTGGGGCTACAGCCTGGCTTTCGGCGACACGACCTACGAAGGCACGCTCGGCCTCTTCATCAGCGGGGGCAGCCTGTTTCTTGCCGGCACCGATGCGAGCAGCACGGCAGCCACCTTCACCGATGAAGTCATCAGCAAATATGTCTTCATCAGCTTCCAGATGACCTTCGCCGCGATCACGGCCGCCCTCATCCTCGGCGCGACCGCCGAGCGCATGAAGTTCAGCGCGGTCATGGCCTTCGTGCCGATCTGGCTGACCATCGTCTATTTCCCGATCGCGCACATGGTATGGGCGGGCGGCGGCCTGCTGTTCGAAGACGGCGCGCTCGACTTTGCGGGCGGCACGGTGGTGCACATCAACGCCGGTGTTTCGGGCCTTGTCCTCGCCTACCTCCTCGGCAAGCGTCGCGGCTGGCCGCAGGAGCCGATGATGCCGCACTCGATGACGCTGACCATGGTTGGCACCGGCCTCCTTTGGGTGGGCTGGTTCGGCTTCAACGCCGGCTCGGCACTCGAGGCGGACGGTTCGGCAGGTCTCGCCATGATCAACACCTTCGTCGCCACGGCAGCCGGTGCTCTGGCTTGGATGGTGATCGAGAAGCTGGCCGGCCACAAGGGCTCGGCGCTCGGCTTCTGTTCGGGCGTGATTGCCGGCCTCGTTGCCGTCACTCCGGCGGCAGGCAACTCGGGCCCCTTCGGCGCCATCCTGCTCGGCATCCTCTCGGCAGCGGTGTGCTACTTCTTCGTCGCCAAGGTAAAAGCCAAATTCGGCTATGACGACAGCCTTGACGCCTTCGGCATCCACGGCGTGGGCGGCATCGTCGGTGCCATCGGCACGGCGGTGGTCTACCAGCCGTGGATCGGTGGTCCAGGCGACGGTTCGACCGCGCTCGGCACGCAGCTCGGCATCCAGGTCTTCTCGGTCGTCGTCACGATTCTCTGGGCCGCTATCGGCACGCTGATCGCCGGTTTCATCGTCAAGGCACTGGTTGGCCTCAGGGTCAGCGAAGAGGCCGAAGTCGACGGGCTCGACATCTCCGAACACGGAGAGCGCGCCTACAACTAGGGAGTATTGCGCGAAAAGTGGGAAGCGGTTTTCGCTTTTCGCGATGCGACCAGACAGAACACCCAGCTCGGCGGGGCCGCCTACTCTCTCCTCTCTCTCCCGGGCGGCCCCGCCCATCCATGTTCCTCCTGC
The DNA here is from genome assembly GCF_019711375.1 of Qipengyuania aurantiaca. Lineage (NCBI taxonomy): Bacteria > Pseudomonadati > Pseudomonadota > Alphaproteobacteria > Sphingomonadales > Erythrobacteraceae > Qipengyuania > Qipengyuania aurantiaca. Next base: position 953,051 of record NZ_CP081295.1, on the reverse strand, counting down.
GAACACCGACTTTTGAAGGGCCGGGACTCCGACGAGTTCCGGCCCCTTTTTTTGGCCAAGGCGCGTGTGACTCATTTGCTACAACTGACGAAATAGTAGCCAAGAAAAACGCGGCCAAGATTGTCTTTTGTTTCATGACGATTCACCAAGTTCCTCACGAAGAAGGCCCGTAAAGGCCCGAAAAGAGGAGGAAACCTTGAAAAACACCTATCAATTCAATCGTTTCGTATCGCGTTCCGCCCTTCTGGCAGGAAGCGCGCTCGCCATGGTGGCCGCCCCGGTCGCGGCGCAGGAAGTCGAAGAGACCGATGGCGACAGCCAGGTCATCATCGTGACCGCCACCAAGCGCGACCAGGCGATCCAGGACGTTCCCTTCTCGATTAACGCGCAGACGCAGGAAGACATCCAGAAGTCGGGCGCCAACACGCTCGAGGATTTGAGCCGCAACGTCGCGGGTCTCTCGGTCCAGAACTTGGGGCCGGGCCAGAGCCAGGTCTCGGTGCGCGGCGTCTCCGCAGGCCAAGTCGTGCGCGACCAGCCGGGCGTTAAGGAACAGGTCGGCGTCTATCTCGACGAGTCGGTGATCTCGCTCTCGCTCTTCACCCCCGATCTCGATCTCTTCGATCTCAACCGCGTCGAAACTTTGCGCGGCCCGCAGGGCACGCTGTTCGGTTCGGGCAGCGTTGGCGGCACCATCCGCTACATCACCAACCAGCCGGTTATCGGCGTCACGGAAGGACAGGTCGAAGGCAACGTCAACCTCGTCGATGGCGACGATCTGGGCTGGCATCTCAAGGGTGCGGTCAACGTGCCGGTGGGCGACAAGGTCGCGATGCGCGCGGTCGGTTACTACACCCAGTATGGCGGCTTCATCAACGCGATCGGCCCGGCCGGCGGCGAGGATGTCAACGACGGTGAACGCTACGGTGGCCGCCTTGCCTTCCGCGTCGATACGGGCGAGGGCTTCAGCATCACGCCGCGCCTGATCTACCAGAAGGTCAGCGCCAACGGTTTCAACCGGCAGGAGATCTTCAACCTCTACGCCAACCCCTTCACCACGCCCGCCACGGTCTATGACGAGCGCGAGCAGTATCTGAAACTGCGCGAGGCGTTCGAGGACGAGACCCTGATTCTCGATCTCGTGGCGGAGGCCGACCTTGGTCCGGTCATCTTCACTTCGGTGAGTTCCTACACCGATCGCGCCATCCTCGTTAGCCGCGACGCCAGCGCGCTGACCGGTTCGGTCTCGGTCGACCTCGGCTATCCCGACGAGGGCGGTATCGACCTGCCATCGAACCTGCGCGACACGACGGACGTTTCTGCCATCACGCAGGAGCTGCGGTTCTCGTCCGATACCGGTGGTCCGTTCCAGTGGGTTGTCGGCGGGTTCTACTCGCAGACCGACCGTTTCTATCGCCAGCGCCTTCCCACACCGGGCTATGCGGCGGTAACCGATGCGACGCTCGGGGCCGGCACCTCGGCGGCGGTGGCCAACGGGTTCGACAATCTCGATTCGCCTTACAACGCGGACCTGCCTTACGATCTCGCGCAGATCGCCATCTTCGGCGAGGGTACCTACGCGTTGACCGAGGCGTTCGATGTCACCATCGGCGCGCGCTGGTACGATTACGAGGAAGAACGCGAGTTCAACTCGGGCGGCCTGTTCGCCAATGGCGACAACGCTTTCGACCGCACCGAAAGCGACGGGGTGAGCCCGCGCATCCTGCTGAGCTATGACCTTTCCGACATGGTCACGCTCAACGCGCAGGCGTCGAAGGGCTTCCGCCTCGGCGGCGTGAACGATCCGCTCAACGTGACGCTCTGCTCGCCGGCCGACGAAGCGCTGTTCGGCAACTTCCAGTCCTACGAGGATGAAACCCTGTGGAACTACGAAGTCGGCGCCAAGGCGACCGGCAACGGCTTCTTCGCCAATGTCGCCGGTTTCTATAACGACATCAGCGATCTGCAAGTGACGCTGGATGCCGGAAGCTGCTCGTCGCGCGTGGTCTTCAACGTGCCCGAAGCGCATACGATGGGGATCGAGGCCGAGGTCGGGTTCGAGCCCGTTCCGGGCTTCGACCTGATGCTGTCGGGTAGCTGGATCGAGGCCGAGTTCGACAGTACGATCAGCGACGATGCGGCGCTCGTCACCGCAACCGGCATCCGCGAAGGCAACCGCCTGCCGTCCGTGCCTGAACTGCAGTTCACCGCATCGGGCAGCTACGAGTGGCAGCTGGGCGCAGGCTCGGACGCCTACATCGCGGCTTCGTGGAGCCATGTCGGCAACCGCTACACCCAGCCGGCCGACCAGGAAAACAACCCGCGCACCTTCGTGCATGGGCTGGCTTATCGCGGCGCTCCCGATACCGCTTCGACCACGGTCGACCTGCTTCTGCCGAGCTACAACGTCGTCAATCTGAGTGCCGGGATCGACTTCGACTCGGGCCTCTCGCTGATCGCCTATGTGAACAACGTAACCGACGAGAACGCGCTACTCAGCTTCGACCGCGAACGTGGCGGCCGCGCCCGCCTCGCCTACCGCACCAACACGCCGCGTACCTTCGGCCTGACGGTGCGCCAGAGCTGGTAAAAAGCCTGACGCAAAGAGACGGGGCCGGAAGCCATTGCGCTTCCGGCCCCTTTTCTATGGCACCAGGAGCATTCCGAGGGCGGCCGCTGCTGCCAGCCAGATTGCGAGGACAAATACCAGCCCCGCCGTCGAACGAGGCTTGTCTGCGAGTTCGCCGGCACGGGTCCGAAATTCCGCCATGAGCGGTTCGGGGATGATGCGCAGGACCAGCCAGATCCCGGCGGGCACGATCAGCACATCGTCGAGCAGGCCGAGCACCGGGATGAAGTCGGGAATGAGGTCGATCGGGCTCAGCGCATAGGCGGCGACGCCCCCGGCGAGGAGCTTCGCCGCCAGCGGTGTGCGCTTGTCGCGGGCGGCGAGCCAGAGCGCGAGAACGTCGCGCTTCAGGGTCCCGGCCCAGTCGGCCAGCCTACCCAGCGAGCGCGTCTTTCACGAAGTCGGCGCAGCGTTCGCCGATCATGATGCTCGGCGCGTTGGTGTTGCCCGAGACGAGGCGCGGCATCACGCTGGCATCGGCAACCCAAAGGCCCTCCACCCCGCGGACTTTCAGCGTGGGATCGACGACATCGTCCTCGCCCGGACCCATCCGGCAGGTGCCGACGGGGTGGTAAACCGTGTCGGCGCGGCTGCGGATGAGCTCGTCGAGCTGCGCGTCGTCGGCAAGGTCGATGGGATAGCGGTCCTTGGGATTGTAAGCCTGCAGCGCCGGGCTTTCGACAATGCGGTGCGACAGGCGGACCCCTTCGCGCAAGGTGGCGATATCGCGGTCGTCGTCGAGGAAATTGGGATCGATGCGGGGCGCGTCCTTCGCATCGCGGCTGGCGAGCCGCACGGTGCCGCGGCTTTCGGGGCGCAGCACGCAGGCGTGGAGCGAGAAGCCGTAGCCCTTCACCGTGGTGCGACCGTGATCCTCCAGCATGGCGGGGACGAAGTGCCACTGGATATCGGGCGCCGGAGCGTCGGGCATGACGGTCCAGAAGCCGCCCGCCTCGGCATAGGGCGTGGTCATGATGCCGGTACGCTTGCGGCGATGCTCGATGATCGCCTTGGCCATGCGGATGTTGCCCGCCAGCGTCGACCCGATGAGGCCCTTGTTGTCGCTCTCCCAGCTCGAGACGTAGTCGATATGGTCCTGCAGGTCGGCGCCGACCGCCTGCCGGTCTGCGACCACCTCGATGCCGTGCTCTTTCAGGTGCTGGGCTGGACCGATGCCCGACAGCATGAGGATCTGCGGCGAATTGAACGCGCCTGCGCTCAGCACCACACCCCCGCGCGCCTTCACCGTGCGGCGGCGCTTGCCGATGGAATAGGTGACCCCGGTGACGCGCCCGTCCTCGATCTCGAGCTTCTGCACGGTCACGCCGATGCGCGTGTCGAGATTTGCCGAGCCGCGCCGCGGTTCGACATAGGCGCGCGCGGCGGACCAGCGTTCGCCGTCCTTCTGCGTCACCTGGTAGAGGCCGAACCCTTCCTGCTTCTCGCCGTTGAAATCGGCGTTGATCGGCAGCTGCAACTGCTGCGCAGCCTCGACGAAGGCGAGGCTGCCTTCGTTCATGTATTTCTGGTCGCTGACCCACAGCGGCCCGTCGTCACCATGGTACTGGCTTTCGCCGCGAACATTGTGTTCGGCGCGTTTGAAATAGGGAAGTACGTCGGCATAGGCCCAGCCGGTGCAGCCGAGCGCAGCCCAATTGTCGTAATCCCATTTGTTGCCGCGGATGTAGACCATGGCGTTGATCGCGCTGGAGCCGCCCAGCCCCTTGCCGCGCGGCTGGTAACCGACCCGCCCATTCAAACCTTTCTGCGGGACGGTGTCGTACATGTAGTTCGCCGCCTTGTTCGGAATGGCGAGCATGCCGGGCGTGGTGATGCGCATGCCGTTGTTGCGCCCGCCAGCTTCGAGCAGGCACACCCTCTTGCCCGCCTCGGCCAGCCGACCGGCAACCGCGCTGCCGCCGCTGCCGCCGCCGACGACGACCACATCAAACTCATCCATGAAGAACTCCTCTCGATTCGAGAGGTTAGGCAGCCTCGGGCTTGCCTGCAATCGGGTTTTGGGATGCAACCTGTTCGGGCGTCTCGCTTCCGCCCTGCCGCGCCAGCCACGCCTCGCGGATCTGGTCGCTGGTCTGGCGGCTGCCGTCGTGGGTCCAGCCCGGTTCGCGCAGGAGATAGGACAGCTTGTGCTTCCAGGGTGCGCGCCACATGTCCTGCGCGATGCCGATCCATTCATGGAAGACGGCCCACAGCAAATTAAAGCTGCCGAGCTGGCGCACGATGCCGTAGCGGATCTTCTCGCCCTTCACCTCGGGCTCGAAGGTGCCGAACATCTTGTCCCAGACGATGAAGACGCCCGCGTAATTGCGGTCGAGGTAGCGCGGGTTGGTCGCGTGGTGGACGCGGTGGTGGCTGGGCGTGTTCATCACCGCCTCGAACCAGCGCGGCATGCGGTCGATCGCCTCGGTGTGGATCCAGAACTGGTAAATCAGGTTGAAGCCGCCGCAGATCGCAATCATCGCCGGGTGGAAACCGAGGAGGACCAGCGGCAGCGCGAAGGCGAAGCCCAGCGTCAGGAAACCGGTCCAGGTCTGGCGCAGCGCGGTCGACAGGTTGTAGTGCTGGGAGGAATGGTGGTTAACATGGCTCGCCCAGAACCAGCGCACGCGGTGGCCGGTGCGGTGAACCCAATAGTATTTGAGATCGTCGAGCACGAAGCACAGCGGCCAGGCCCACCAGACGGTCCACCATTCGGGGCCGAAGTCGAACAGGCGATAGTCCCACAGGAAGAGGTAGAGCGCGAAGAACAGCCCGCCGAACAGCAGGCCCGCCACCGTGCTGCCCAATCCGAAGGCGAGGCTGGTGAGCGTGTCCTTCGGCTCATAGGCCGCAGGGTTGCGGCGCCAGGCCCAGATCATCTCGATCAGGACCAGGGCGACGAAACCGGGCACGGCGTATTGGGTGGGCGAGAAATCTGGCATGGGCTGAGGCCTAGTCTATAGCCTCGATCCGCTGAACCCAAGCTTGAGGATCGGCGACCTCCAGATGCGCGGCTCCGAAGCGGCGCTCTGCGGTGTCGACGACGAGAGTTTCGCCCTCGACCCGCGCTTCGGCGCGCGCCGTCAGCAAACGCCCGGCGAAATGGGTGCCATGCGGGCGGAGGAGGAGGATGCGGCCCTGCGCATCGCTCAACACAGCGCCGCGCCCCCACGCATCGAGCGCAATCTCGAGGGGCGCAAACCCGTCCACCGCCTCATCGGCGGCGCGGCGGGCTTCGCTTTCATCTTTCAATACCGGTGCGGGGCCGAGCCGGAACCCGCGGGCGATCGCCGCCAGCACGAGAATTGCGGCCAGCGAGCCAAGGAACTGCACGAGCTGGTCGGGCACGGGTGCGGCCTTACGACTTGCTCAGCAGATCCATCGTCGGACGGATCGACGAAATGTCGTAGCCTGCGCGCCGCGCCTCGCCGGCCACGGTCTCGATATCGCGGCCGTCCTTCGCCTGCGCCATGGACCACAGGAAGGTCGAGCGCGTGCCGCTGCGGCAGAAGGCGAGGGCGGTGCCTCGGGTCGATGCGAGCGCCGAGCGCATTTCGTCGACCTGCGGGAGGCTGAACCCTGCCGAGCTCACCGGGATCGATTTGTAGGCGATGCCATGCTGGCGCGCAGCGGCCTGGATTTCCGCACCGGTCGGCTGCCCGGGAGCCTCGCCATCGGGGCGATTGTTGATGATCAGCGAGACGCCTTGTTTCGCGGCTTCGGCCACGTCCTCGGGCGCGATCTGGCCCGATGCGAGCATCGTGTCGGTAAGACGCTTGAAGTCGGCCATCGCTCAACTCTCCTTGGCGGGTGTTGCGGGCGTGCGGCGCTTGCGCTGAACGATGTTCAGGATTTCCACGCCGACCGAGAAACCCATGGCGGCGTAGATATATCCCTTGGGCACGTGGAAGCCGAAGCCGTCGGCGATCAGGACGAGCCCGATCATCACGAGGAAGGCCAGCGCCAGCATCACCAGCGTCGGGTTCTTCTCGATGAAGCGCGAGAGCGGATCGGCGGCCACCATCATGATGCCGACCGTGATGACCACAGCGGTGACCATGATCGGGATATCGTCGGTCATGCCCACCGCGGTGAGGATCGAATCGACCGAGAAGACGAGGTCGATCGCCACGATCTGGGCGATGACGACGCCGAAGGTCGCCTTGACCGCGTCGACCGGACCGGGGGTCTTGTCGAGCAGGTCGCCCGAATTGTCTTCCGGCTCCATCGAATGGTGAATTTCCTTGGTCGCCTTCCACAGCAGGAACAGGCCACCGATGAGGAGGATGATATCGCGGCCCGAGAAAGCGGTTTCGAAGGTCGGCTCTCCATACGGGCCGGGCTGCCCCTCGATACCGAGATCGAAAAGCGGGGTCTGCAGCGTGACCAGCCAGCCGATCAGCATAAGGAGCCCGATGCGCATGATCAGCGCCAGCGAGAGCCCGATTCGCCGCGCGCGCTGCTGCTGGTGTTCGGGCAGCTTGTTCGACAGGATCGCGATGAAGATGAGGTTGTCGATCCCCAGCACCACCTCGAGCGCGATGAGCGTGAGGAGAGCAAGCCACGTGGCCGGATCGGAGAGAAGCGCCAGTATGTCCATGTCGCGTGCGATGCCCAAGCGCGGCCTTTCTGGCAAGGGCGTCGTGGGGCGAAAATAGCCTTCGAAACTGTCACATTTCAGGCACACAAGGACGTCAAACGCTAAATCATTCGCATCACGCGATCTTTCGCGCTATGCGTTGGGCGATGCGGGAGGATTTCTTGACTGGGATCGTCACGCACCAGCGACCGGCACGTCTTGCAGTCCTCGTGCCCTCGCTTCGATTACCGGGCTGCACGACAAGGTATTTTACGACTTATGGGTTACGACAGAGGGCGGCGCCGCGGACGGGACAAGCGGGACAACATCGGCGAGGATAGCTACGATCCCTTCGGTGGTCCCCCGAGCGACTTCGGCCAAGGCGGTGGCTTTGGCGGCGGTGACCGTGGCGGCTACGGCGGCGGCGGTGATCGCGGTGGTTTCGGCGGTGGTGATCGCGGCGGCTACGGCGGCGGTAATCGCGGCGGCGGCGGTGGTGGCGGCTTCGGCGGCGGCAACCGTGGCGGTGGCGGCGGCTTCGGCGGCGGCCCGCGCGGTGGCGGTGGCGGCGGTGGCAACCGCATGCCCGCTCAGGTCGTCGGTACCGGCAAGGGAACGGTAAAGTTCTTCAACAGCCAGAAGGGCTTCGGCTTCATCCAGCAGGAAACCGGCGGCGAAGACATCTTCGTCCACATCAGCGCCGTCGAGCGTGCCGGTCTCGAAGGCCTGGCCGAAGGTCAGGAGCTCGAGTTCAACCTCGTCGATCGCGGCGGCAAGGTTTCCGCACAGGACCTTCAGGTCGTCGGTGACGTGATCGCAGTCGAGCAGCGCAGCGAAGCTCCGCGCCGCGAACTCACGGGCGAGAAAGCCACGGGTACGGTCAAGTTCTTCAACTCGATGAAGGGCTTCGGCTTCCTCACCCGCGACGATGGCCAGCCGGATGCGTTTGTGCATATCAGCGCGGTCGAGCGTTCGGGCCTCAGCCAGATCAACGAAGGCGAGCGCTACGAATTCGACCTCGAAGTCGACCGACGCGGCAAATATTCCGCGGTCAACCTGGTCCCTGCCGAATAAGGCAAGTGACCGGCCTCCGCATGGCGTTTGACCAAACCCGCGCGAAGGCATAGATCGCTGGCAAACACGCAGATGGCGGCTCCCGATCCGGGGCCGCCATTTGTCTTTGACCTTCCTGAGGAGAGCTACCCGAAATGTCGATCAGTCCGCTGATGCCCGTTTATCCCCGCTGCGGCGTGCGCCCCGTGAAGGGCGAACATTGCCACCTGATCGACGAGGACGGCACGCGTTACCTCGACTTCGCCAGCGGCATCGCGGTAAACCTGCTCGGCCATAGCCACCCCGGCCTGATCGGCGCGATCCAGCGTCAGGCCGAGACGCTGATGCATGTCTCGAACCTTTACGGCAGCCCGCAGGGCGAAGACCTTGCCCAGCGCCTTGTCGACAAGACTTTCGCCGATACGGTGTTCTTCACCAATTCGGGCGCCGAGGCGGTGGAGTGCGCGATCAAGGCTGCGCGCGCCTATCACCAGCACGAGCATGGCGATTCGAACCGCACCGAGCTGATCACCTTCACCAACGCCTTCCACGGCCGCACGATGGCGACGATCAGCGCCTCGAACCAGGAGAAGATGCACAAGGGCTTCTACCCGATGCTCGCCGGGTTCCAGTATGCCGAGTTCGACAATCTCGAGAGTGCCAAGGCTCTGGTCAGCGACAAGACCGCAGGCTTCCTCGTCGAACCGATCCAGGGCGAGGGCGGTATCCGCCCGGCCTCGGACGAGTTCATCCATGGGCTGAAAGCGTTGTGCGATGAGCACGATCTCATGCTGGTCTTCGACGAAGTCCAGTGCGGCGTTGCCCGTACCGGCAAGCTCTACGCCTATGAGCATTACGGTATCGAGCCCGACATCATGGCCAGCGCCAAGGGTCTTGGCGGCGGTTTCCCCGTCGGTGCCTGCCTAGCGACCGAAAAGGCCGCGCGCGGCATGGGCTTCGGCACCCATGGCTCGACCTATGGCGGCAACCCGCTCGCCATGGCCGCTGGCGTGGCGGTGATGGAAGCCGTCGCCAATGACGAATTCCTCGCCGAAGTGACTGCGAAGGGCGAGCGCCTGCGCAGCCGCCTCGAACAGTTCATCGGCAACTACCCCGACCTGTTCGATTTCGTGCGCGGCAAGGGCCTGATGCTCGGCATTCGCATGAAGGTCGAAAGCCGGCCCTTTTTCGTCCACCTGCGCGACAACCACCAGCTGCTCACCGTGGCAGCAGGCGACCAAACGCTCCGCGTGCTGCCGCCACTGGTGGCGGACGATGCCGAGTTCGACGAATTCATGGACAAGCTTTCGGCAGGCGCTGCTAGCTTCGATCCGGCCGCAAGCTGATGGCCGGCGGCGACGCGCTCGACCTGGCCCCGGCGGTGAGGAATTTCCTCGACCTCTCGGACGCAGGCGGGGACGCGATCGCCGCCATGCTTGCCGACGCGCAGGACCGCAAGGCGGCGCGGCGCGGGTGGCCCAAGGGTCAGCCGGACAGCGACTCGCCGCTAGCGGGTCACGTGCTCGGCATGATTTTCGAGAAGAATTCCACGCGGACGCGGGTGAGCTTCGACATGGGTATGCGCCAGCTCGGCGGCAGTGCGTTGATCCTCGATTCTGGGACCAGCCAGCTCGGCCGCGGCGAAAGCATTGCCGATACGGCGCGGGTTCTCAGCCGCATGGTCGATGCGATCATGATCCGCACCGACGATCATGCGAAGGCTGAAGAACTGGCGCATCACGCGCATGTGCCCGTCATCAACGGCCTGACCGACCGCTCGCACCCCTGCCAGATCGTCGCCGATCTCCTGACCATGGTCGAACACGGAAAGGCGCTGCCAGGACTTGAAGTTGCTTGGTTGGGCGATGGCAACAACGTGCTGCACTCGATCCTCGAGGCGGCGAGCATTTTCAAGTTCAACGTGCGCGTAGGCGTTCCGCATGGTTACGAGCCGGAGAGCGAATTCGTCGATATGGCGCGCAAGGGCGGGGCGAATGTCACGCTCACCCGCGACGCCGCCGAAGCGGCACGCGGCGCGGATATTATCGTGACGGATACGTGGATATCGATGGGGCAGGAGCACGCAGAGGCCAAGCTCGCCGCCATGGAGCCCTTCCGCGTCGACAGCGCGCTGATGGCGCTCGCCAAGCCGGATGCGAAATTCCTCCACTGCCTCCCAGCCCATGTCGGCGACGAGGTGACGGGAGAGGTCTTCGAAAGCGCGCAGTCGGTCGTGTTCGACGAGGCGGAAAACCGCATTCACGCGCAGAAATCGATCCTGCTCTGGTGCTTCGGAAAGATTGGCGCCTAGCTCTCCGGCGGGCCACCCCTGTTCAATTCACCATGTCGCTCCCATATGCGGGGCCATGACCGATATATCCTCCGCTACCGAAGAGACTTATTCGGGCCGCACCCTCGCTTTCACCATCCCCTCGCGCGACACGCGCGGGCGTATCGTCCGGCTCGACACCACGCTCGATGCGATCCTCGCCGCGCACGACTATCCGGCGCCGATCACGCATCTGCTCGCTGAAGCGCTCGTGCTGGTCACGCTGATGGGATCGCTGCTCAAGGATGACGGCTCGCAGGTCACCATGCAAGCCCAGACCGAGGCGGGCGCGGTGAAGCTGCTGGTTTGCGACTACAAAGGCGGAGAATTGCGCGGCTATGTCGATTTCGATCATGCGAAGCTCGCCGAACTGGGTTCGAACCCCTCGCTCTTCGCGCTGTTCGGCAAGGGGTATCTCGCGATTACCTTCGACATCGCCGAGGGCAAGGGCCGCTATCAGGGCATCGTGCCCCTGGAAGGCGAGACGCTGGCGCAGGCTTGCGAGACCTATTTCTTCCAGTCCGAGCAGGTGCCGACGCTGATCCGGACGGCCGTGCGGTCGGACGGCGGCAAGTGCCTTGCGGCCGGAATGCTGATCCAGCACCTCCCCGATGGCGAGGAGGGGCGTGAGCGCCTCCACGCACGGCTAGACCATCCTGAGTGGGAGCATGTCGCCATCCTTGGCGGAACGGTCAAACACGAGGAGCTGGTCGATCTGGACCTCTCGCTCGAAGCCATTGTCTGGCGGCTGTTCCACGAAGAAGACGAAGTGCGGATCGAACCTGGCGCGATGATCGACAAGGGCTGCCGCTGCTCGGTCGAACACTACCGCGAAGTGCTCGCGAAATTCCCCGAAGCCGACCGTGCCGAAATGCGCGACGACGACGGGATCATTGTTGTCGATTGCGCATTCTGTTCTCGCAAGTTCCCGATCGAAGCTTAACGAGCCTCGCGCGGTTCACTCCTTCTGACACAGTTCGTCGCTGTTCCAAAACGGTTCATCGCTGAGATATACTTCGTTCGGTAAGGAGATCGGTGCATCTGATGTGCTATAGGTAGTGAAATGAAAGCGATCTCGAATCGGAAAATGGCGGCACTGGCCGCAGTGACGGCGACCGTCCTCGCAGGCCCCGCGCTTGCGCAGGCTTCGCTCGCGATGCTTGGCACGCTTGATCGCGGGGGCTGGGAGGTGCGCTATCGCGACGGCTCGGCCCCGCGCAATATCTGCGTGCGCAGCGGGCAGGAGTTCATCCAGCTTAGGCACAGCGAAAGCGGCTGCAACCGCTTCGTGGTCGAGGATGGCAAGAACCAGATCACCGTGCAGTACACCTGCCGCGGCAATGGCTATGGCCGTACGAACATCCGCAAGGAAGGTGCTGGCCTAGTCCAGATCGACAGCCAGGGCATTGCTGATGGCCGCCCGTTCCAGTTCTCGGCCGAAGCCCGTCGCACCGGGGCGTGCCGCTGACTTGCCCCGAAGCGCGCCAAGCCCTAGCTGGCGCGCATGACATCTTCGACTAGCGAAAATCCCGGTCCAGCCGTCATCCTTCTGTCGGGCGGCCTCGATTCCATGGTCACCGCCGCGCTCGCGCGTGAACAGGGCCACGCGCTTCACGCGCTGACGATCGATTACGGCCAGCGCCATGTGCGCGAGCTCCAGTCGGCCAAGGCGATTGCCGAAAAGCTGGGCGTCGAGCGCCATGTCGAATTACCGCTGGACCTGCGCCGCTTCGGTGGCTCTGCGCTAACAGCCGATATTGATGTGCCCAAGACCGGCGTGGGGAATGATATCCCCGTGACCTACGTGCCCGCCCGCAATCTCGTGTTCCTCGCACTGACCACGGCCTTTGCCGAGACCTCCGGCTCGCGCGACATCTTCATCGGCGTCAACGCGCTGGATTATTCGGGCTATCCCGACTGTCGGCCCGAATTCATTGCCAGCTTCGCCGAAACCGCACGCCTCGGCACCAAGCAGGGGGTGGAGGGGGAGCCCTTCTCGATTCACGCGCCGCTGCAGCACATGAGCAAGGCCGACATCGCGCGCGAGTGCCACCGGCTCGGCCTCGATCCTGCGTGGAGCTGGTCCTGCTACGATCCGACGCCCGAAGGAACCGCATGCGGCGCCTGCGATTCCTGCCGCCTTCGCCGAAAAGGGTTTGAAGATGCGGGGCTTGTCGATACCACAGTCTATTCCACGGATGCACCGACACTGACGGAGTGAGACATTGAGCCAGCCCGCTGCCCCTGAAGAGACCGAAATCCCCGAAGGCGCAGCAGAGACCAAGGTCCCGGCCTACAGCTGGTACGCGTTGGGCGTGCTGGTCGTGGTCTACATGCTCAATTTTATCGACCGGCAGATCCTGTCGATCCTCGCCAACGACATCAAGGCGGACCTTGGGGTCGAGGACGACTATCTCGGTTTCCTCTACGGGACGGCCTTCGCGGTCTTTTACGCCCTTTTCGGCATTCCGCTGGGCAAGCTCGCCGACAGCTGGAAACGCGTCCGGCTCATGGCGATCGGCCTTACCCTGTGGTCGACCATGACGGCGCTTTCGGGCTTTGCGAAAAACTCGCTCACCCTGACCGTCGCCCGGATCGGCGTGGGTGTGGGGGAGGCGACGGCCAGCCCCTCGGCCTATTCGCTTATCTCGGACTGGTTCCCCGCGCGGCTGCGCGCCACCGCCCTCGCGATCTATTCGAGCGGGCTTTACATCGGCGGCGGCATTTCGCTGCTGATCGGTGCGATGGTCGTGGAGGCGTGGAACGGTGCCTATCCGGACGGAGGTCCGCTGGGCCTCGTCGGCTGGCAGGCGGCATTTCTTGCCGTCGGCATTCCCGGACTGCTTCTCGCTATGTGGGTGCTCAGCCTGCGCGAGCCCGTTCGCGGCGCGATCGACGGCATTCCGACGCCGGAAGACCCCGAGCCGTTTCGCGGATTCGTACGCGAGCTTTTCCAGGTCATTCCGCCGTTCACAATCTTCGGCGCGGCTTCGCGCGGGACTGGCGCGCTGCTGATTAATCTCGCGGGCCTGTTCGGCTTTGCAGCGCTTGCCTGGATCATGACGCAGATCGCCCCGGCGAGCGCATCGCTGCTGCCCGGCGTCGTTTCCGACCAGTGGCTCTTCCTCGGAATCGGCTATTACGCGGTCTACAGCTGGGCCATGGGCCTCAAGGCGCGTGATCTGCCGACCTTCCGCCTGACTTGGGGTTCGCCCGCATTTCTCACCGTCATTCTCGGTTACGGGATGGTCGCCTTCATGGCCTATGCCGGTTCCTATTGGGGAGCGCCTTATGCCGAGCGCGCTCTGGGAGCCGACAAGTCGGACCTCGGCTGGTTCCTCGGCGCGCCGGCCGCCGTTGCCGGCTTCCTTGGCGTGATCCTCGGCGGGCGTATGGCCGACTTCCTGCTCGAGCGCCGACCCGAGGGCCGCCTCTATGTTGTACTCTTCGGCCTTCTCGCGCCGATCCCGGCTATTCTCGTCGCTTATACGACTCCCGAGCTGACGATTTTCTACATCGCCAGCTTCTTCGCCAACATGTTCTCAGCGGCGGCGCTCGGCGCAGCAGCGGCGAGCAGCCAGGCGCTCGTGCTGCCGCGCATGCGTGGACTGGCGACGGCAACCTTTTTCCTGTCGACCACACTGATCGGCCTCGGGCTGGGCCCGTTCATGGCGGGCTATGTGTCGGCGACGAACGGTGACAATTTGTCGCTTGGCGTGCTCTCCACGCTCGTCGCCGTGCCCTTCGGCCTCGTCCTTCTGCTTCTGGCTATCAAGCTTGTCCCTGCGGCCGGGGCCAGCGTAGTCGAGCGGGCGCGTGCCGCGGGCGAGAAGGTCTAAAGCCGCCTAGCCCGCGGCGGTAAGAACCCCGCAGGCGACTCGCGCGCCGGCATCGCCGGCCGGATCGCTGCGATAATCGTCGGCGCCGGCGTGAATGACGACCGCCGTCCCGTCGGCATCGAAGAGATCTTCGCGCAGGGCAGCCGTGTCCGCACCGAGGTCCACTTGCGCGCTTGCGCCGCGGGAGGCTCCGACTACCAGGTTGGGAAGATCACCAAGGTGCTTGCCTTGCGGATTGAGCGAGCCGTGTTCTCGGTCTGCAGGATTAAGGTGTCCGCCGGCGCTTTTGAAGTCGGGCGCTTCGCAGCGTCCGGTGGTGTGCAGGTGAAAGCCATGCTCGCCCACGGAAAGGCCCGTGGCCGCGATGGCCAGCGTCATGGTCTTGCCGTCAGAAAGGAGCTGAGCGGTCCCAGCCGGAACGCCATTGGCAAAGCTTAGCCGTGCTTCGGCCACGCGCACGGTCGGCAGTGTGTCGAGTGTGGAGCATGCCCCTAGAGCAGCACAGGCGAGAGTTGCAGCGAAGATCCGACGCATGAAATGTTTCCTTTCCAACCGAGTTCGACACACCAACGAAAAAGGGGCCGGATTGCTCCGGCCCCTTCTCGGTGTTCAACTCCGAAGAGTTATTACATGCCCGAACCCGGGCCGTAGGTAACTTCCACACGGCGGTTCTGCAGTTCGCGGACACCGTCGGCGGTCGGAACGCGAAGCTGCGTTTCACCGAAGGCTTCGCTGCTGATCCGGCCATCGGGAATACCGCGAGCCGAGAGATAGTCGCGAACCGACGAGTTACGACGCTGGGCGAGGCCAATGTTATACTGAGCCGAGCCCGAGGTGTCGGTGTGGCCAGCGAGCATGACCGAAGCCGTGCCGCAGTTGGCGTATGCCGAAACCGCGTTGTCGAGGATCGTCGCTGCTTCCGGCGTGATATCCGATTCGTCCCAGTTGAAGAAGACGATGTACGGACCCTGCTGGCACACCGGAGCCGGCGGAGGCGGCGGCGGAGGCGGCGGGGGCGGCGGAGGCGGCGGCGGGGGCGGCGGCGGGGGCGGCGGGGGCGGCGGCGGAACCGGCGCACCGAAGTTGAAGCTCAGCGTACCCATCAGCGAGTGGGTGCGGAACTTGCCCTCGTACTCGTCACCGAAGTTGTCGACGAAGCTGACATCTTCAGCCGTGAACATGCGATAACGCAGGCCGACATCGATGTTGTCGGTCAGCGGTGCGCGAACACCGGCGAGCAGCTGCCAAGCAAGGTCGCTCGACGAATCGTCGATAACCAGGTTGTTGTCGATGCCCGGGATGAAGACTTCGCCGTTCACGCTGGTGCGTGCAACGCCGATACCACCACCGGCATAGGCCTGGAGACCATCGTCGGGGCCGAAGTCGAACATGCCGTTGAGCATGAACGCAAGCGAGCTGGTCGAATCGTCGGCAGGGAAGGTACCGAGGGTACCGACCTGGACGTCGTCATGGTCGGCTTCACGGTAGCTGACTTCGGCTTCCAGACGGAACGCACCGAAATCGTAACCGACGAAACCGCCGCCATCGAAGCCCTTTTCGAAGCCGATGATGCCGGCATCCGTGACATCGCCGTCATCGTCGACGACACCAATATCCATGTCTTCCGCGATCATCGGGCCGAATTCGCCACCGATGTACCACGAATTGTCTCTGGCGAGCGCCGGCGACGCAAGCGCCGTCGATGCCATAGCCATTCCTATGACTAGTTTCCGCATTATTTATTTCCCCTTTTTGCGAATTGGAGCCACCGAGTGAAACTTATCTATAGTCGCACAAGCAAAGTGGCAAGCTGACAATGGCCGGGAACTGTTGCAAGAATGTCGCTATTCCCGACTGTTTTCAGAGATATCCGGGTTGAAGATCCCTCCTTAGACGCTGGCCCAACGTCAGTCGGGCGGTCTTGTTCCTGCAAATCTACGCAAGCAGGCGCAGGGTTCGCAAGGCTTCGGCAAGCTGGTCGATCGCCGCGCGCGCTTCGGCATCGACGATCGAGCCCCCCGTCGGCGTTGCGGGGGCGGACGCGCTTTTCCACCCGCCATCGAAGAGCAATGTCATGCCGGCTGTGTGATCGTAAAGCCGCATCCCGTCGAACGGTTCGGCGAAGGTCCATTGCTGGCCGTCCCAACCAGCGAGGCATCCCTCATGCTCGGCAAAGGCTCCGCTTGCGCTTACCGAGACGAGGTAACAGTCGCCGACTGCGGGGGTGGCGGGCGGGCTATTCGCAGTGCCGGTCACTGTGGGATGAAGCAGCATGTCGATGCGGGAGAGCGCTTCGTTGACGGTAAACTCTTTTTGCGCCTGTCCGGCGAGCGTGGCTGTGCTGCGGACCGCGCAAGCTTTCGGGCTCGGCGGCGGAATAGAGCTGTGCGATCGCCCCGTTCGGCCAGGTCAGCCGCTTGAGCGAGGGCTCGTAAAACGGGCGATAGGTCTCGGGACTGATCGACATTATGCCGCTTTCTCCTTCGACCATGACCGCACGCGCTTCGCCCAGCGAACTGCCGACAAGCGCGATCCGGGCAGCGGGATCGTGTATCGCCACCTCGCGCACCCATTCCGCCCCGGTGCGCGTCTTGCCGAAACCGCGTCCCGCACAGATCATCCAGCAATCCCAATCCCCTTCGGGCGGACACTGTCCCTCCCGACGCCAGAGCGGCCAGTCATGCTGGATAAGCTGGCGCTCGCGCTCTTCGAGCTGGCGGATCAGGCCGAGCCGCTCGTCATCGCTCTTGCGCCGGAGCCAGACGAGGAATTCCTCACCCAGCATCGGACTGTTCGACCCGGTAGACGCCGTCCTTCTCCAGCGCGGTTGCCAGCGCCTGTTCGTTGCGGCGCATGGCTTCCAGCTTGGCGTTGAGCGAGGCCAGCACGCTCGCCTCGTCCGCATTCTCGATCCGCGCCCGCTCGCGCGCCACCGTTTCGCGGTGCATCACGAGGAGGCGCAGCGCGTTGGCGATGTCGAACTTGGGGCCATCGGCAGGCACGCCTTCGCGAAGACGGCGCAGCGTTTCGAGTTCGAGATGCTCGTAGCCCTCGACGAGGGCCGCGTACCACTGGCGCGCGAATTCCGGCTCCTCGCGCCGGACCTTGTAGGCCCGCGAGGGGTTGATGCCGGCGAAGCTGGCGGCCGCCGAAATGTTCGACGTCTCCGCCAGCTTGTCGAGGAAGAAGCCGCGCCAATGGCGGTCGAGCTTGTCTTTCTCGCCCTTGCGATAGATCGGGGCGATCTTGGTGCGCGCACCGCGTGCCTTCTTCGCCTTGGCCATGACTCCCTCCCGTCGAGCGGCGACAGGCGACGGCAAAAGGGCGGCCTCCCTGGCAGGAGCCGCCCGTTCTCTCCGACCTGCTGGCCGGTGTCACACTATCGCGATGTTCTGTATTGCTAGCCAAATAGCGTCACGATGTCAAGAAAAAAGAACCAAATAGGTTCGTGCGAGAGCGTTGCCAACAGCCTCGCGCTGGCGTAACTCCGCCGCTCTCCACGGGACCTCGGGAATCACCCTCAGATGCTGATGAAACCGCTGCGCGGGCTTTACGACTGGACGATGGACAAGGCGGCCCATCCGCACGCCGTGTGGTGGCTGGCTTTCTTCTGCTTCGTCGAATCGAGCTTTTTCCCGATCCCGCCGCACCCACTGCTGGGCCTGATGTGCCTTGCCGAACCGAAGAAGGCGGTGAAGTTCGCAGCTGTCGCGACCCTGTCCTCGGTCGCCGGCGCGCTGCTGGGCTATGCGATCGGCTGGGGGCTTTACGATACGGTTGGTGTCTGGCTGATCGGCACGTTGGGGCTCACCGAGAGCTTCCCGGTCGCCGCCTGCCATCTGCGCAAATACGATTTCGAGGCGATCCTGATCGCGGGCGCGACTCCGGTCCCGTTCAAGCTGCTGACGATCACCGCCGGTTTCGTCGGCATGAATCTCGTCACCTTCGTGCTCTCCAGCCTGTTCGCCCGCGCGCTAATCTTCATGACCGTGGGCATACTGTTCCGGGCTTTCGGCGCGCCGATCAAACGCGTGATCGACAAATACCTCGGCACGGTGACGACGCTGTTCGTCGTGCTGGTGGTCGGCGGCGTGCTGGTCCTGACCCAGCTCGGCGGCGAGGGCGATGCCGAGGATCCCGAAAGCTGCGCGGCGGCGACCGAGGTCAACCCGGCCGCCTGAAGCCGCCTCGGATCAGCCCTCGAACGCGGTTTCGAGGGTGATTTCGCAATTCAGCAGTTTCGAGATCGGGCAATTGGCCTTGGCGTCCTCGGCCAGTTCCTCGAACTTGGCGCGGTCGAGGCCGTCCACCTTGCCCTTGGTCGAGAGGGCGGATTTGGTCACGGTGAAGCCGCCGTCTTCCTTTTCCAGCGTGACCTCGGCGTTGGTGGTCAGGCTGCCGTCGGTAAAGCCGGCTTCGGCGAGCTTGAAGCTCAGCGCCATAGTGAAGCAGCTGGCGTGCGCGGCGCCGATGAGTTCTTCCGGATTAGTCCCGGGCGCATCTTCGAAGCGGGTGTTGAAGCCGTAGGGCTGGGCGGACAGCGCGCCCGAGCCTGTCGAGACGTGGCCCTTGCCGTCCTTGCCAAGGCCTTCGTAGGTCGCGCTGCCGGAATTCGTGGTTTTCATGGGGGTATTCTCCTTCCCCCACGAGACGGGCGAAGGGGCGGCAGTGTTCCCGCCGCCCGCTCACTCAGGCATCAGATGATGCCGGTTTCCTTGCCCGACTTCTCGAAGATCTCGAGGATCTGGCCGACTTCTTCCTCGCTATGCTCTGCACACAGCGAGCAGCGCAACAGGGTCATGTTGGCGGGCGTCGCCGGCGGCCTTGCGAGGTTCACGTAGAGGCCGTTGCGGATCAGCGCCTCCCACATATGCGCGCCCTTTTCGAGGTCGGGCATGATGACCGCGATGATCGCGCTTTGCGGTTCGTCGGTGCCGAGCTTGAAGCCCAGATCGCGCAGCCCCTTGTGGAGGTTCTTCGAATTCTCCCACAGATGCGCGCGCTTGTTGGAACCGTGCATCAGCTTGCGAATGCTGGTCGCCGCTGTCGCCACTACGCTGGGCGGCAGCGAGGCGGTGAAGACATAGGGACGGCAGACGAGGCGCATGATTTCGAACTTGGGATGGTTCGACACGCAGAAACCGCCGACCGTGCCGACGCTCTTGGAGAAGGTGCCGATGATGAAATCGACATCGTCGATGACGCCCGCATCCTCGACCACGCCGCGACCATGTTCGCCGATGAAGCCCATCGAATGCGCTTCGTCGACCAGCACCATGGCGCCGTATTTCTTCGCGACGGCGACCATTTCCTTGAGCGGAGCAATGTCGCCGAGCATCGAGTAGACGCCTTCGAGGACAACGAGTTTGCCCGCGCCTTCAGGAATGCGCTTAAGGCGCTTCTCCATCGCCTCTATGTCGTTGTGCTTGAACGGCACGACTTCGGCCTGGCCCATCGCGCAGCCGTCCCAGATGCTGGCGTGGCTGTCGATGTCGAGGACGATGTAATCGCCCTTGCCCGCGATGGTGGAGATGATCCCGAGATTGGCCTGGTAGCCGGTCGAGAAGACCATCGCGTGGTCCATGTCGTAAAATTCGCGCAGCGCCTCCTCGCATTCCTTGTGGCCCTGGTACGTGCCGTTGAGGACGCGAGAGCCGGTCGTGCCCGATCCGAAGTCGGCCAGCGCCTGCTTGCCGGCCTCGACCACGTCAGGATCGAAGGTCATGCCCATGTAATTATAGGTGCCGAGCAGGATCGTTTCGCGCCCGTTGCAGATCGCGCGGGTGGGCGAGAGGACCTTCTCCATGACGAGGTTGAACGGGTCTTCGCGCCCCTGCGAGAGAAGCCCTTTGCGCAGCGCGATGATGTCGTCGAACTTCGAGAACAGGTCCTTGTCGCTCGCATGCGCTTCGAGCGGCTGGGGCTGGTCGGGCTGGCTGATACCTTCGCTCATGCGTCGGCCTGCAGCTTGTGGACCGCATCGACGAGCTGGCCGTAATTCTCGATCTCCGCCTGCTGGTTCATCGAGATGATGATGTCGAACTCGTCCTCGATCTCGGCGACGAAATCCATCACGGTCAGGCTGTCGAATTCGAGATCGCCCTGGAAAGTGGTCTCTTCCTTGATCTCGACACCCTTCTTGTTGAAGGGTTCGATGAGGTTGCAGATCTTGGCGTCTACCTCGGCACGGTCCATGTAAGGGTCCAGTTCTTCAAAATGCGATGCGACCCGCGATAGTGCAGGTCTTAACGAATGGGGCGGCAAAGCGGTTTCCGCAGCGTTTTGTCAAGCTTTCGGCTCTGTCCCGCTCAGTCCGCCAAGAGCTTGCGCACGGCAGCCATGAAGGGGCCAATGGACACTGGCTTGGCTAGGTAATCCTGCGCCCCGGCGTCGCGAATGCGTTCCTCATCGCCCTTGCCGGCATAGGCGGTGACGGCGAGAACCGGCACGCCCTGCATTCCCGGATCGGCCTTAAGGTCGGTAATCAGATCGACTCCGCTGACATTGGGTAGCTGGATGTCCATGATGACCAGCGCGGGGTCCGACCTCTTCGCGGTGGCGAGAAAGTTGTTTCCGTCGGAAACCGGCACCACCTCGTAACCGTTCGCCTTCAGCACGTCACAAAACAGCTTACGGTTGAGGTCGTTGTCCTCGACAACGAGGATTCTCTTTGCCACGGGGCGGGTCACTCCTGTCACTGGGATGGTAGGCGTAGGCGTTAGCAGGAGCACTGACAATTCACACAGGCGATAAATCGGCGGATGGAGAAAACCGGACGGCGGAGGTTCTCGCGCTGGAGGCGTTGGGCTGGGCACTAACCGACGAGAAGCGCGCCGAACGGTTGCTGTCGCTCACCGGCCTGACGCCCGAACGGCTGCGCCACGGCATCGACGACCGCGGCGTGCAGGCCGCGGTGCTCGAATTCCTCGCCAATCACGAGCCGGACCTTATTGCCGCCGCAGACGCTTTGAACACGAAACCCGAAACTCTGGTCGCCGCCGCGAGGGAATTGAACGCATGAGCCGCCCGCTGATTATCTCCGATTGCGACGAGGTGCTGCTCTACATGGTCAGCCCCTTCAAGGACTGGCTGGCCGAGACGCAAGGCGTCGATTTCCGCATGAACGGCAACGATTTTGCGCAGGCGCTGCGCTGGCAAGAGAGCGGCGAGGTGCTTGAGCCGGATGAGATCTGGAAGAAACTCGGCCTGTTCTTCGACACCGAGATGTATCGCCAGGACCCGATCCCCGGCGCCATCGAAGGCATCAACACGCTGGCCGAGGAGGCGGACGTCGTCATCCTCACCAATCTCGTCGACAAGCGGCAGCAAATGCGGACCGAGCAGCTGGCCGGGCACGGCCTTAACGCCCGGGTCTTCACCAACCAGGGCCCCAAGGGTCCGGCGCTGCAGAACATCCTTGCGGAATACCGCCCCTCCAACGCGATCTTCATCGACGATCTTGCGCAGCACCACCGTTCGGCGCGCGAGACAATTTCCGATATAACCACATTGCACCTGTGCGGCGAACCCATGCTCGCCCCGCATATCGATTGCGCCCACACCTCGGGTCATGCCGATGCGCGGATCGACAGCTGGGACGAGGCGTTGCCGTGGCTGCGCCAACAATTGCAGAAGGAAAACGCATGAGCATCGAGGCGAAACTCGAAGAACTGGGCATCACCCTGCCCGGAGCGGCGGCACCGGTCGCCAGCTACCAGCCGCTCGTCGTCTCGAACGACGTGGCGTATATCTCGGGGCAGCTGCCCTTCGTCGACGGCACTCTCGTCACCGGTAAGTTGGGACATGACGTGACGCTCGAGCGGGGCCAAGAAGCGGCGCGCGCCTGCGGGTTGATGATCCTCGCCCAGCTGAAGGCTGCGGGCCTGCTGGAGCGGGTGGAGAAGGTCGTGAAGCTCGGCGGCTTCGTCGCCAGCGTGCCTTCCTTCACCGACCAGCCCAAGGTGGTGAACGGCACCAGCGACCTGATGGCCGAGGTCTTCGGCGAAGCGGGCCGCCATGCGCGCAGCGCGGTGGGCGTGCCGGTCCTGCCGCTCGACGCCGCGGTCGAGGTCGACGCGATTGTCGCCCTTCGCCCCGCTTGACCGGCTGATCGTTGCCGCGCCCGACCCCGAGCGGGTCGGCTGGCTGCGCGACTGGACTTACGCCCACCGCGGTTTGCACGGGGAGGGCGTACCCGAAAACTCTCTCGCCGGTTTTGCGCTGGCGGTGGAGCGGGGGATGGGCATCGAATGCGATATCCAGCGCAGCCGCGATGGCTGCGCCATGCTGGTCCATGACTGGGAGCTGGAGCGCCTGACGGGCGTCCACGGCCCGCTGGCCGATCACAGCGCGGAGGAGCTGGCGCAGATCGCCTTCCTCGACAGCGAGCACAAGCTGGCCCGGCTCGACGATCTGCTGCCGATCGTCGCGGGGCAGGTCCCGATCCTGATCGAGATCAAGTCGAAGCGCGGCTACGATGTCCAGCGCAGCTGCCGCGCGGTGGCCAAGGCTCTCGAAGGCTATGCGGGCCCGTATGCGGTGATGAGTTTCGATCCGCGGGTGTGCATCTGGTTTGCGGAACACGCGCCGCAGACGGTGCGCGGCCTCGTCATGCGCGAGGACGAGATCGGGATGACGCAGAAGCCGTGGCAGCGCCATGTCGCGCTCTGGGCGGCGCGCCCCGAATTCATCGCCTATCACGTGGCGGCCTTGCCCAACCCGATGGTCACGGCGCTGCGGGATCGGGGGATGCCGGTGCTGACCTGGACCGTGAACTCGCCGGAAACCCGCGCGCATGGAAGCGAGCACGCCGACGCGCTGATCGTCGAGGGGGACGGGCTGGCGTGAGCGAGGAGGGTCTGGCCGCGCGCATGGCAGGATCGGTCGGAGCCTTCGACCGGGCGGAGTGGAACGCGCTTGCGGGCGACAATCCCTTCATGCGCCACGAATTCCTTACCGCGCTGGAGGATTCGGGGAGCGTCGGGCCGGGGACCGGCTGGCAGCCCGTGCCGCTGGCTATCTCGACCGACGGCGGGCCTCCGCTGGCCGCCATGCCCGCCTATGCCAAGGGGCACAGCCAGGGCGAGTATGTCTTCGACCACGCCTTTGCCGATGCCTATGAGCGGGCAGGGGGCAATTACTACCCCAAGCTACAGATCGCCGCGCCGTTCACCCCGGCGACGGGGCCGCGCCTGTTGCTTTCCGATCCTGCGCTGGCCGCGCCCTTGTTATCGGCAGCCGAGCAGGTGTGCCTGCAGAACGGCTTTTCCTCCGCCCACGCGACCTTCATCGAGCCGGACCAGCTTGGATTGTTCGAGGAGGCGGGCTGGCTGCTGCGGAGGGATATCCAGTTTCACTGGCTCAACCACAATTTCGCGACTTTTGAGGATTTCCTCGCCACGCTGACTTCGCGCAAGCGCAAGGATCTGCGCAAGGAACGCGCAGCGGCGCAGCAGGGGCTGGAGATCGTCCGGCTATCGGGAGAGGCAATCCGCCCCGAGCATTGGGACGCCTTCTGGCATTTCTACCAAGACACCGGAGCGAGGAAATGGGGCCAGCCCTACCTCACCCGCGAAGCTTTCGACCTGTTCGGTGAACGGATGGGCGAGAAGATCGTGCTGGTGCTGGCACTGGAAGAGGGCGAACCGATTGCCGGCGCGCTCAATTTCGTCGGGGGCGACACGCTCTACGGCCGCTACTGGGGCTGCACGAAACAGGTCCGCTTCCTGCATTTCGAGCTGTGTTATTACCAGGCGATCGACGTCGCCATCGAACTAGGCCTGGCGAAAGTGGAGGCGGGCGCCCAGGGCGGGCACAAGCTCGCCCGCGGATACGAACCGGTCGAGACCGTCTCCGCGCACTGGTTCGCCGATCCCGGCTTCCGCGCGGCGGTGGCGGAGTTCCTCGAGCGCGAGCGCGAAGGCGTGACCGCCGACCGCAACTATCTCGAGCGACGAACGCCTTTCCGCAAAGGCGGCTAGATCATGCAACCTTCCGGGCACCCTCGCTGAGCCATTCGCGCGCCCGGCGCTGGGCCTCGGCAATTTCGCGGGCAGTCATCTCGTCCGAGACATCGGCGCGGCACCAGGCAGCTTCCTCGTGACCCTTGCTGGCCGCGATGTTGAACCACTTGTGCGCTTCGATCATATCGGTGGTGCAGCCGTGGCTGCCGGTCGAGAAGGCCACGCCCAGATCGTAGAGCGCGTCGATCGAGCCCTTGGCGTATTCGTTCAGATATTCCGCAATGGTGACGAGAGCTTCGTCGCCCTGTTCGATACGGCCTGCGCCGCCTTCGATAGCCTTGAGTTGCATGTCACAAACTCCCCCATTTTCTTGCCGACCCCCCGCCGGCAGGACCCAAATTCGGCGCTTATGGTCAATAATTGGTTAACGCGGATCGCAACTAATTGCGGATAGCTTCGTCCCGGTAGGCTGCGCTTAATGTGTCACAGGCTATGGAGTTTTCCGGAAACCCGCTTGCGGGGGTCCGGCGGCCTCCGTATAGGCCGCGCCATCGGAGCGTCGCGGGTACCGGAAAAATCCGGGCCGGCGGGAAGCACGGCGCTTCGAAAGAGAGATTTGGGAAGAAGGGTACCAAGCTCAATGGCCACCACGGCTTCGAATGTTTCCGAAAAGCTCGCCAAGGCGAAGGCCGTCGTCGATCCCGATTACACGCCTTCGGACGACGAAGAATACATGGGCGAAAAGCAGCTCGATTACTTTCGCGTCCTTTTGCTCGACTGGAAGAAGTCGATCCACGACGCGGCTGGCCAGACGCTGCAATCGCTACAGGACGGCCCGATGCGCGAGCCGGATCTCAACGACCGCGCCTCGTCCGAAACCGACTGGGGTATCGAACTGCGTACGCGCGACCGCCAGCGCAAGCTTATCTCCAAGATCGATTCCGCGCTCCGCCGCATCGACCAGGGCGAATACGGCTGGTGCGAAGTGACGGGTGATCCCATCGGCCTGCGCCGCCTGATCGCGCGCCCGGTCGCCACCATGACTGTCGAAGCGCAGGAAGCGCACGAGCGCCGCGAAAAGATTTCCCGCGACGATTGAGGGAGTTGCTCGAAAAGGGTTAGCGAATTAACCCTGTTTGCGAACCCTTGCTTATGACTTTTCGGCCTACCGTCCTCGCCTAGGGTCCGGACAGGGTAACGCAACGGGAAGCGATAACAATGACTTCCATCGATACACGGAATATGAAGCGGGACAGCCTGTTCCTGATGGCCGACGTCTCTCTCGACGGCAGCGCACAGCCGACCCGGGTAAAGGTCCGCAATCTTTCGGATACCGGCATGATGATCGAAGGGCCCCTGGTGGCTGCCACCGGTCAGCGGGTCGTGGTGACACTCAAGCAAATCGGCAGCGTCGGCGGTCGGATCGCGTGGACGCAGAGCGCCCGGATCGGCATCGCCTTTGACGAGCCTGTCGATGCGAGCAAGGTGCGCACGAAGCTGATCGGCGAAATGCCCGAGGCGCCGCGCTATGCCCGTCCGGCGGTCGCTCCTCGCAGCGGTGACTGGAGCGTTCGCAAGCTCTGATACTCCGTTCGCGAACGCCTTGCGCGATACAGGCGGGGTGCTAATCCGGCGCATCAATGCTTCGCCCCCTGAACGCTCTTGCCTTTTGCGCCTTGCTTGCCGCCTGCGGTGGCGGGGCTGACGACGGGGTGGTCGATGTCGCCTATATCGGGGACGCGGCCAGTCTCTATTCCTCAGGCACCGAGCTGACGCCTGGCGCGCGCCTGATGCGCTCCGCTCAGCGGCAGGGCCTCGTGCGCTTCAACGCCAGCGGTGAAGTAATCCCGGCCTTGGCTGAACGCTGGATCGTCACCGACGATGGCAGAAGCTATATTTTCCGCATCAACGAATTCGACCTGCCCGACGGGTCGCGGCTGACTGCGGGCGCGGTGGCGCAGGAACTCAACCGCACCCGCGCCCGGCTGGCCGGGACCAGCCTCGGCCTTGATCTTGCCAAGGTGTCCGACATCCGGGCGATGACGGGCCGCGTGATCGAGATTCGCCTGCGCAGCCCCATGCCGGGCTTCCTCAGCCTGCTCGCCCAGCCCGAACTGGGCGTCGCCCTGCGCGAGGCCGATGCGGGGCCGATGGTTGCGCGGATCGAGGAGGGGGTGGCGCTGCTCTCCGCCATGCCTCCCGAGGAGCGTGGGCTGTCGGCGCAGGAGGACTGGGAGGAATTGGTCAGCGAGGTCCATGTCTCGGCCTTCGAAGCGCAGGAGGCGGCGCGCGCCTTTTCGCAAGGGCGGGTCGACATCATCCTCGGAGGCCAGCTCCAAAGCCTGCCGCTGGCGATTACCGGAGCCCTGTCGCGGGGGACCGTGCGACTGGATTCGGCGGTCGGTCTGTTCGGGATCGATGTCGCGAAGCCCGAGGGCTTCCTCGCATCGCCCTCCAACCGAGAGGCGCTTGCGATGGCCATCGACCGATCCACCCTCCTGACGCAATTCAATGTTGGCGGATGGGCCGGATCGACGCGGATCGTGACAGGCGGGCTTCCGGGCGATGACGGGGTTGTGGGCGAAAGGTGGCAAGCCCTCTCGCTCGAACAGCGCCGCGCGCGGGCCCGCGCCACCGTGCAGCAATGGCACGCCGGTTCCGGCGTTGCCCCATCGCTTTCAATCGCACTCCCGCAAGGACCGGGCGCGCGCTTCCTGTTCGAGGCGCTTGCCCGCGATTTCGCGGCCATCGGCGTCACCCTGAGCCGCGTTTCGCAGAACGAGACGGCCGACCTGCGACTGCGCGACACGGTTGCCCGTTACGCCGGGGCGCGCTGGTATCTGAACCAGTTCAATTGCGAGCTGTCCGCGCCGGTCTGCTCGCTCGATACCGACTTTCTCGTCCAGCTTTCGCTCGACGCGGCGGACCCTGCTGAAGAGGCTTCCTACCTGTCCGAAGCGGAGCAGACGCTGACGGCAACCAATCTCTACATCCCGCTCGGCAACCCCATTCGCTGGTCGCAGGTGCGCGCCGGGGTCGAGGGATTTGCCGAAAACAGCTGGGCCTTTCATCCCTTGTTCCCGCTCTCGCGCGCCCCCATCTAGGCTTTATGGAAGACAATCGCCTCACGCCGATAGAGCCGGAAAATCCGCGACAGGAGGGTTTCGGACCGCAGCGCCAGACCGGCCCGCTGCGCTTCGATTTTCCTACCGGGAATGACCCGCAATCGGTCCGCCGCCGGATCGAAGCGATGGAAATGATCCTCGAGCGCAGCATGGTCCTTCCCGGCACGAATTATCGCATCGGTCTGGACACCATAGTCGGCCTCGTGCCGGTCATCGGCGATATCATCACGGCAGCCATGGGCAGCTATCTCGTCTGGGAAGCGCGCAATCTCGGCCTGCCGAAGTGGAAGCTGTGGCACATGATGGGGCGCATCGGGCTCGATACGGCGGTCGGCTCGGTGCCGGTGGTCGGCGATGCCTTCGACATCGTCTACCGCTCAAACAGCCGGAACCTGAAGACGGTCAAGAAGCACCTCGACAAGCATCACCCCGAAACGAAGGTCATCGACCAGTAGTTTCAATGGTGACCAAGGCGCGCTAGGGCTCTGGCCCATGGCATCCGACGTTACCTATTCGAGCTATCTCGACCTCGACCGTATCCTCTCGGCGCAGCATCCGGCCAGCGATGCGCATGACGAGATGCTCTTCATCATCGTCCATCAGGCGAGCGAGCTTTGGCTCAAGCTGTGCCTGCACGAATTGTTCGAAGCGCGGGAATGCATACAGGCGGACAGGCTGCGCCCTTCTTTCAAGATGCTCGCCCGGGTGGCGCGTGCGCAGGGTCAGCTAATTCAGAGCTGGGACGTGCTCAGCACGATGACGCCGCATGATTACTCCACGATCCGCCCGTTTCTCGGCGGGTCGAGCGGGTTCCAGAGTGCGCAATACCGGATGATGGAATTCCTCCTCGGCGGACGCAATCCCGACATGATCACCATGCATGAGGCGACTCCCGAGGTCGCCGAAGCCCTGCGCGACGAACTCACCCGCAAGAGCATCTACGCCGAGGCGATCGCGCTGCTCGAACGGCGCGGTTTTGCGATCCCAGAGGAAGTGCTGGAACGCGACCATGGAGCGACATGGGAGCATTCGCCCGAGGTCGAGGCCGCATGGGCCGAGGTCTACCGCGACCCGAAGGAGTATTGGGACCTTTACGAACTCGCCGAAAAGCTGGTCGACCTCGAATACCATTTCCAGCGCTGGCGCTTCGGGCATCTGAAGACGGTCGAACGGATCATCGGCTTCAAGAAGGGCACCGGCGGCACGCCGGGCGTGCCCTATCTCGCGGGCGTGCTCAAAGCCGCTTTCTTCCCCGAATTGCTGAGCGTGAGGACGGCGCTGTGAGCAGCTGGAAAAGCAGCCGCCGGATCTGGGACATCAGCCAGGTCCTGCGTCCGGGCTTGCCCGTATGGCCGGGCGATACCGAATTCGCGTTCGAGCGGACATGGCGGATGGACGAAGGCTCGCCGGTCAACGTCGGCCGCATGACCATGAGCACGCATTCCGGCACCCATGCCGATGCACCGCTGCATTATGCCGAAGACGGGCTGGACGCCGCCGGAATGGAGCTCGATCCCTATATCGGGACCTGTCTCGTGGTCGATGCGCGCGGCGTGTCGGGCGAGGTCGATGTCGCCGACCTCCCACATATCGAGAGCGTCGACCGCGTCCTTTTCCGCACCTGGGATGCCTTCCCGCACGAGCAATGGCGCAGCGACTGGCTGCCGATTGCCGCCGAGACGGTGGAGTGGCTGGCGCTGCAGGGCGTGAAGCTGATCGGCACCGACGCGCCGAGCGTCGACCCGCAGGAGAGCAAGACGATGGACGCGCATCACGCGGTGCTCAAACACGATATGCGCATTCTCGAAGGGCTGGTCCTCGATGACGTGGCGGAAGGGCGCTACGAACTCATCGCCCTGCCATTGAAGGTTGGCGGCGGCGACGCGGGGCTGTGCCGCGCGATCCTGCGGGAGCTGCTCGATGCTTGACCGCGCGCAGGTGCTCGATGCGGGCGATCCGCTGGCGGTTTATCGCGAGCGCTTCGACCTGCCCGAGGGCATGATCTATCTCGACGGCAATTCGCTCGGCTGCCTGCCCAAGGCGACGGCCGGACGGCTGGAGGAAGTGTTGCGCGAGGAATGGGGCCGCGATCTCATCCGTAGCTGGAACACGGCGGGCTGGATCGACCTTCCCGCCAAGGTGGGGGGCAAGATCGCTCCGCTTATCGGCGCACAGCCGCATGAGGTGATCGTCGCCGACAGCGTTTCGGTGAACCTGTTCAAGCTCATTTCCGCCGCGCTCGCCCTTCAATCTAAAAGCGGGCGTCCCGGCCGCAAGGTCGTGCTGAGCGAGCCGGGCAATTTTCCGACCGATATCTACATGATCCAGGGGCTCGAAAGCCAAGGGCTTGCGACCCGGCGGCTGGCCGCGCGCGAGCAACTTCTTGCGGCGCTCGATGAGGACGTGGCGCTGCTGCTGCTCACCCATGCGCACTACAAGACCGGCGAACTTTTCGATATGGTTGAGCTCACCCGGGCCGCCCATGCAGCCGGCGCTCTGGTGCTGTGGGACCTCTCGCATTCAGGCGGCGCGCTGCCGGTGGACCTCAACGGTTGCGAGGCCGATTTCGCGGTCGGCTGCGGCTACAAGTACCTGAACGGAGGTCCCGGAGCGCCCGCTTACGCCTTTGTCGCAGAACGGCACCTAGAGGCCGCACAGCAACCCCTCAGCGGCTGGATGGGCCACGCAGCGCCCTTCGCCTTCAGCGACGATTACACGCCCGCGCCCGGCATCGAACGCCTGCTCTGCGGCACGCCCGGAATCCTCGGCCTGTCCGCGCTGGAGGTCGGCGTTGACCTCATCGCCGAGATCGGCGTCGAAAACCTTTACGCCAAGTCGCAGAAGCTGTCCGAATTTTTCCGCCAGTGCCTTGCCGAACGGGGCCTGGATCTCGAACTCGTCAGCCCGACCGACCCGGCGCAGCGGGGCAGCCAGCTGTCCTTCCGCCACGAGGAGGCCTACGCGATCTGCCAGGCTCTCATCGCGCGCGGCGTGATCGGCGACTTCCGCGATCCCGACATCCTTCGCTTCGGCTTTGCGCCCGCCTATTTGCGTTTCGCCGACATGGCGGAAGCCGCGCGGCATCTCGCCGAGGTCATCGAGAGCGGCGAATATCGGGACGCCGCCTTCCAGGAACGCGCCGCCGTTACCTGAGCGGAGTAATGAAAAAGCCCGGAGGTGCCGTAGCGCCTCCGGGCCTTGTTGTTTCGCGCGGGGAGAAGCCCCGCCCGCTGCTTAGTTGGTGGCAGCTTCTTCTGCGGCTTCTTCGACAGCCACTTCTTCGGCTTCCGCTTCGGCGGTCACGGTGCCCGGAGCTTCGCCAGCCGCATCGCCGATCTGCTTGGCGACCTTTTCGTAAGCTTCGGCGTTGTGCTCGGCCACGGTCATGATGACTTCGCCCTTCTTGTCGAGCAGGACGGCTTCTTCGCCCGAACCGAGCGGCGCGAGGCGCACGATCAGCGGACGCGGCGAGAGGAAGCGGTTCGAGCCATTGCCGGCATCGACGGCGGCGCCGATGCCGCCGCCCAGCAGGATGTTGCCGAAGGTCGAAGCACCCGACTTGCTCCAGAGCAGGACGTAGGTCGGCTCATAGCCTTCGCGAACGATGTCGACGCGGCTCGAATCCTTGCGCGGCATGACCAGTTCGCACGGCGTGACGCAGGTGCGGCCGTCGAGGAAAGTTACTGCGGCACCATCGGGCGTAGTGTCGACGACATAGTCGAGGTTCGGGCCGTTGACGACGGTGGCGCAACCCGAAAGGCCGATAGCGGAAACAGCCGCGAAAGCGGCAATAAACTTGTTCATAGAGTCCCCTGTAGAACGATCCCTGCCTCTGGATTGAGGCTGGCAGCTTTTTTACTTGCGAAATCGACCATGTCGATTGCGTTTGTGCTGGTGACGCCAAATTGTTGCCATAGTTGCGAGAATGTCACCTAACAGGAGGTAACCGCCACGATTTCGCGCGGTATTCGGGCAACAGAGGGGCTATTCCTCCAGCTCGATGTCCCAATAGAGCCAGTCGCGCCAGGTTTCGTGCAAGTAATTGGGCGGGAACTGCTTGCCGTGCTGCTGCAACTGCCAGTGCGTGGGGCGGATCGGCTCGGCGTAAAGCTGCATACCCGCCTGCTTCGGTGTGCGGCCGCCCTTCTTCATGTTGCAGGGCGCGCAGGCGGTGGCGATGTTCTCCCAGGTTGTCTTGCCGCCCAGTCGGCGGGGCACGACATGGTCGAAGGTCAGATTGCTCTGGTCGCCGCAGAACTGGCAGGCGAAGCGGTCGCGCAGGAACAGGTTGAAGCGCGTGAAGGCCGGAAATTCGCTCGGGCGCACATATTGCTTTAGCGCGATCACGCTGGGGATCTTCATGTCGAGATTGGGCGAATGGACCTCGCGATCGTAGGTCGCGATCACGTCCACCCGGTCGAGGAAGATCGCCTTGATCGCGGTCTGCCAGGGCCACAGGCTCAGCGGGTAATAGGACAGTGGGGTGTAGTCCGCGTTCAGCACCAGGCTGGGGCAGCTCTGCAGATTGCGCGTCGGATCGTCCTCGGCGCTGCGAAACCGTGCGGCTCTCTCAAGCAGTTCGGCCCTGAACACTACGCGTCCCTCCCGATACTCTTGTCCCTTACACATCCATTTGCATGGCAAAGCGTCAAGACTGTTACCAACCGGCTATCCACAGTCTTATCCCGTGCATATCCACAAAGAGGCGCGTAGGAGGCGCCCATGGTGGTCACGCGCTTTGCTCCCAGTCCGAACGGTTCGCTGCATCTGGGGCACGCCTTTTCGGCCGTGACCGCGCACGATTTGGCGAAGGAACGGGGCGGGAAATTCCTGTTGCGGATCGAGGATATCGACGGCGAACGCTCGCTGGCGGACAAGCCCGACGAGTTTCGCGAAGACCTCGCCTGGCTCGGCCTCGATTGGGAAGAAGTCCCCGCGCAATCGACCCGGCTCGCGTCCTACGAGAAGGTGGCAAGCGACCTCATTCATCGCGGCCTGCTTTATCCCTGCACCTGCACGCGCAAGGACATCATGGCGCTGGAGCCGCGGCTGGGTCCGGAAGGCGCGATTTATCCCGGCACCTGCAAGGGGCGGGTGCTCGATCCCGAGAAACCCGTCGCCCTGCGGCTGGATGTCGACCGCGCCATGGCGGAACTGGGCGAGCTCTTCTGGGAAGACGAGACCAACGGCACCCAGATCGCCGATCCGCGCGCCTTTGGCGACGTCGTGCTGGTGCGCAAGGACGCGCCGGCGAGCTACCACCTTGCCGCCACGCTCGACGATGCCGCCGACGGTGTCACGCTGGTCACGCGCGGGCAGGACCTCTTCGCCATGACGCATATCCACCGCGTGCTGCAGGAATTGCTCGGCTTGCCGGTGCCGATATGGCACCACCATCCGATCCTCATCGGGGCGGATGGCGAAAAGCTGGCCAAGCGCCGCAATTCGCCCAGCCTCGCGGACAGGCGCAAGGCGGGCGAGGACGGCCTCGCGCTGGCAGAGCAACTGCGTGGCTGCGAATTCCCCGCTGGAATTACGCTGGCGAGTGCCTAGATTGGCGTCATGAACACAGTCTTCATCATCATCCTGCTCGCCGCCATGGTCATGGTGGTCGTCTCCCTCGTTCGCGGCGTGGTCGCGTTCCTGAAAAGCACCAAGGTCGATCTGGAAAGCGGCCAGCAGGTCGACGCCACCGATATGCAATTGAAGCAGAACAAGGCGATGATGGCCCGCGTCAAATGGCAGGCGGTCGCGATCATGGTCATCGCCGTCATGCTCGCCGTGGCGAACTGACGCGAGGCATACGCGTGGTCAAGCTGAACAAGATTTACACCCGCACGGGTGACGATGGGACCACGGGCCTCGTCGACGGCTCGCGCCTACCCAAGCACGCCGCGCGGATGGAGGCGATCGGCGTAGTGGACGAGGCGAATTCCGCGCTCGGCCTGGCCGCCGTCGCGTGCGCGGGTAGCGACCACGCAGAGCCGCTCTTCCGCATCCAGAACGACCTTTTCGACCTCGGTGCCGACCTAGCGACGCCGGCGGGCGAGGACGAGGATTTCGCGCCGTCCGAAATGGTGCTCCGGATCGTCTCGGCGCAGGTCGACTGGCTCGAGAGCGCGATCGACGCGCTCAACGAGGGCCTCGAACCTCTTACCAGCTTTATCCTTCCCGGCGGCAGCGAAGCGGCGGCACGGCTCCACGTCGCCCGCGCCGCCGTTCGCCGTGCCGAGCGCGCGATGACCGAAATGGCGAGTGTGGATGCGACCAACCCGCAGGCGCTGGCTTACATCAACCGCCTTTCCGATTACCTCTTCGTCCTCGCCCGCGTTGCCAACGATGGCGGCAAGGGCGATGTGAAGTGGATTCCGGGCGCTAACCGCTAGCCAGCCCCTCCTGCCTTCGCTAGACGGCGCGCTTTGCTGCACATGCGAAGGAATTTCTCGATGAGCAAGACGATCGCCATTATCGGCGCGGGCCAGATGGGTTCGGGCATCGCGCAGACGATCGCCCAGCACGGCATGGACGTGCTGCTGGCCGACGTCAGCCTCGAGGTGGCCGAAAAATCGGTCGCCGGGATCGACAAGGCGCTCGGCAAGCTGGTCGGTCGCGGCAAGATCGAGATCGCCGACGCCGAAGCTGCGATGAAGCGCATCACCCCGGTCGGCGACTACGAGCGCATGACCGAGGCCGAGTTCATCATCGAAGCGGCGACCGAGAAGGAAGAGATCAAGCAGGCGATCTTCGAGAAAGTGGGCGAAAAGCTCGGCGCCGATGCGATCATGGCGTCGAACACGAGCTCGATCCCGATCACGCGCATGGCCAATTATTCGCCCGATCCGGCGCGCTTCATCGGCCTCCATTTCTTCAACCCCGTGCCGGTGATGGGCCTGATCGAGGTCATCCCTGGCCTCGCGACCTCCGCGACCACGACCGATCGCACCAAGGCGTTTGCCGAGGCGCTGGGCAAGGAAGTGGTGCTGAGCCAGGACGAGCCCGGCTTCGTCGTCAACCGCATCCTCTTGCCGATGATCAACGAGGCGGTCTTCGTGCTCGGCCAGTCGACCGCGGGTATCGAGGACATCGACAAGGGCTGCCGCCTCGGCCTCAACCACCCGATGGGGCCGCTGCAACTGGCCGATTTCGTCGGCCTCGACACCTGTCTCGACATCCTGATGGTGCTCTACAAGACCACCCGCGACACCAAGTACCGGCCTGCGCCGCTGCTGGTGAAATATGTCGAGGCCGGCTGGCTCGGGCGCAAGACGGGGCGCGGCTTCTACGACTATTCGGGCGAGGAGCCCCAGCCGACGCGCTGACGGGAACGCCCCCGGCGTGCTGGCCGTTCAGGTGGAAAGGAGAATTTTCCGCCATGAGCGACATCAATACCAACACCCCTGTCGGCAAAAGCCAAGAAGCGCGCCAGTCGGGCCTCGCGCCCGAAACGCATAACGACGAACAGGACGATCACCGCAGCCAGGCACAGGAAGTGGCCGAGCAGGCGCAGGAACGCGGCAGCGCCGGTTCGCCGACCGAAAGCGTGAAGGGCGACAATTCGTCGGGCCTAATGGGCGATTCCACGCAGGACACCGTCGATCACATGCGCGACATGGAAAGCTCGGGCCGGATCGACATGAACGCCTATCGCGGCGAGCCCAACCACGATGATAACGAAGGCAAGTACGGCAAGAAGAACGAAGTCGACCCCGACCTGCCCAACGAAAACGACTGATCAGCCGGCAATATCGCCGTCATTCAGGATCCATAGCCCCGCCGTGAGCACCGCCGAGCCGGTCGCCACGGCGAAGGCCATGATCCGGAAATTCGGTCGGGAAATCCCCTCATATTGATGGGAATCGAGGCGCGTCATGGTTCTGCAGGCGCGCCTTTCGGCTGTAATGGCGAGCCAGCCGCCGCCGATGATGAAGAGCGTGGCCACCGCCTTGGCAAGCCACGGCGGCTCGAACTCGCCGAACACCGCGCGAAAACCCAGGCCGATGCCGATGGCCGCAAAGGCGGTGCGCATCCATCCGGCGAAGGTGCGCTCCATCGCCATGATGTTGCGGTCCTCGGCCAGATCGGTGCGGAACTCCGCCCACTGGGTGCTCCGGTCGCGTTCGTCTTCGGGATCGTCCTCGGCCATGCCCCTCTAAGCGGGTTAGCGAAGCAGCGGTTCCAAAACTAACCGATGGGTTCGCCGTCCGAATAGGGTTCGGCGGTGTTGATGAGGTAGCTTTTGTCGACGGGTGTCGGATCGACCGGGCCCTCATTGCTGCCGGCAGAGGCATACCACGCATCGAGGGTCAGGGGCTGGTCGTCCGCCGCTGTTTCGACCCCCGCGACCGTGTCTTCCGGCAGGTCCCACGAGACTTGGGCAGGCTGCGGCGTCGAAGTCTTCGGGGCCGCACGTGGCGGAGCGGCCTTGGCCTCATGGCTGGTCAGGAAAGCCCGCTCGGCGTTTCGCATCTGGCTCTCGCGGCTGAAATAGCTTTGCAGCGCATAGAGGCTGCCGCCGCACAGGGCGACGATCAGAAACATCCCGATGAGAGTCGAGCGCAGGTTCATGGGGCCCTTGTGCCCCGCCAATGGTTAAGATCGGCTTTTCGCCGCCTCGGCCTTGAGGCGATAGAGCTCGTCTAGAGCCTCGCGCGGCGAGAGCGCATCGACATCCAGAGCCTCGAGCGCCTCACGCAGCGCGTCGCATTGTTCTTCCTCGGCCTGCGCGGTTGCAGCGAATAGCGGCAAATCGCCGAGCCC
The DNA here is from genome assembly GCF_019711375.1 of Qipengyuania aurantiaca. Classification (NCBI taxonomy): domain Bacteria; kingdom Pseudomonadati; phylum Pseudomonadota; class Alphaproteobacteria; order Sphingomonadales; family Erythrobacteraceae; genus Qipengyuania; species Qipengyuania aurantiaca. Next base: position 916,778 of record NZ_CP081295.1, on the reverse strand, counting down.
GGCGGCGAGGCCGCCCGTTTCGGCGCGGCCCTTCTCCAGTCTGTCGAGCACCGCCTTGGCGCGCTTGATTACCGGCGGCGGGACGCCGGCCAGCTTGGCCACCGAGAGGCCATAGCTGCGATCCGCTGCGCCCTTAGCAAGTTCGTGCAGGAGCACGAGGTCGCCCTTCCACTCGCGGGCGCGCACGTGGTGGAGGCTTAGCGAGTCGCAGGTCTCGGCAAGGCGCGAGAGCTCGTGGTAGTGCGTGGCGAAGAGGCACCGGCACCTGAGCTGTTCGTGCACCGCCTCGACCACCGCCCAAGCCAGAGCCATACCGTCATAGGTCGAAGTGCCGCGCCCGACTTCGTCGAGGATGACGAAGCTGCGGTCGGTGGCCTGGCTGAGGATGGCGGCGGTCTCGACCATCTCGACCATGAAGGTCGAGCGCCCGCGCGCCAGATTGTCCGACGCACCCACGCGGCTGAAGAGGCGGTCGGCAATGCCGATGCGCGCCGCGGTAGCGGGCACGAAGCTGCCGGCCTGCGCGAGCAGCATGATGAGCGCGTTCTGGCGCAGGAACGTCGACTTACCGCCCATATTTGGGCCGCCGATCAGCCAAAGCCGGTCGTCCGAACCCAGCGAACAGTCGTTGGCGACGAACCGCTCGCCCGTCTTCGCCAATGCCTGCTCCACCACGGGGTGACGGCCGCCGCTGACTTCGAGGCACGGTTCGTCGAGAATGGCGGGCCGCGCCCAGTCGCCTTCGACCGCGCGTTCGGCCAGCGCCGCCGAGACATCGATCCGCGCGAGCGCAGCGGCAGTCGCGGCAATCGCCTCGCGCGCGGCGGTGACTTCGCCGACCAGCTCTTCGAAATGCGATTCCTCGGCGGCCAGCGCATGGGCGCCCGCTTCGGCGATGCGGCTGGCTTCCTCGTGCAGGCCGACCGAATTGAAGCGGACCGCGCCGGCCATGGTCTGGCGGTGGGTGAAGCCGCTGTCCTGCGCCATCAGCTTGTCGCCGTGCTTGGCGGGCACTTCGATGAAATAGCCGAGCACCTTGTTGTGCTTGATCTTGAGTGAGGGGGTCGCGGTCTCCTCGCGGTATTTCGCTTCGAGCGCCGCAATCGCCTTGCGCGCGTTGCCGCTGGTTTCGCGCAACGCGTCGAGCGCATGGTCGTAGCCGCTGGCGATAAAACCGCCCTGGCTGCGTTCGGTCGGTGGGGAGGGCACCAGAGCGCGGGCGAGGTGGTCGACCAGCGCGGCGTGTCCGCCCAGATCATCGATAGTGCGGGCGAGGAGCGGGGGCAGATCTGCGCTGGCGGAGAGCATGTCGCGCACGCGACGCGCTTCGGACAGGCCATCGCGGGTCTGGCCGAGATCGCGCGGACTCCCACGGCCTGCCACCAGCCGTCCGAGCGCGCGTCCGATGTCGGGTGCCTGCCGCAACACGGCGCGCAAATCGGCGCGCAGCAGCGGGTCGGCATGGAAATGCTGCACGCTCGCAAGACGCATTTCGATCGCGGCGAGGTCGGCGAGCGGGGCTGAGAGGTCTTCTGCCAGCTGCCGAGCGCCCGCGCCTGTCGCGCAGCGGTCGATACAGGCAATGAGGCTGCCCTCGCGCCCGCCGTTTTGCGCGGCGAGGATCTCGAGGCTCGAGCGCGTGGCGGCATCCATTGCGAGATTCGCCCCGATTCCGCGCGCGACCGGCGGCAGCAGGAAGGGCAGCTTGCCGCGTCCCGCGTGGTCGAGATAGGCGATCAGACCCGCCGCGGCGGCCAGCATGGGCCGCGAGAAATCGCCCAACCCGTCGAGCGTGCCGAGGCCATGCAGCGCTTTGAGCCGCACTTCGCCATCCTCGCTGCGGAAATCGTGGCGGGGGCGGGAAATCGTATCGAAGGGCGCGTCCTCCCAATCGTCCGGCCCCACGACTTCGCTCGCCCCGAGCCGTGCCAGCGCCGCATCGAGCCGTTCGGGATCGCACTCTTCCAGTTCCATCCGCCCGGTCGAGATATCGCAGGCCGCGATACCCACCCCGTCGCGCACCGGGGCCACGGCCACCAGCAGGTTCGCGCGCCGCGGCTCCAGCAGCGCTTCCTCGGTCAGTGTGCCGGCGGTGACGAAGCGCACGATATCGCGCGACACCAGCGCCTTGGACACCGGCTTGCCTTCGCGCTTGGTGCGCTCTTTCGCTTCGTCGGGCGTTTCGGTCTGCTCGGCGATTGCGACGCGGCAGCCGCCCTTGATCAGCCGCGCAAGATAGCCTTCTGCCGAATGCACCGGAACACCGCACATCGGCACGGGCTCGCCACCATGCTCGCCGCGCGTCGTGAGCGCGATGTCCAGGACCTGGCTGGCACGCTTGGCATCGTCGAAGAACAGCTCGAAGAAATCGCCCATCCGGTAGAACAGCAGCGCCTCGCCCGCCTCTTCCTTGAGGGCGAGATATTGCTGCATCATCGGGGTGGGTTTGTCGGCCATTGCGTTCCGCCGTAGCGGGCCATCGCGCGATTCGGGAAGCGATGCCTTCGGTGTTTCCCCTATGACTTGGCGAAAAATGGCCTTAGGGGCAGGGCCGTAACGTCAGAGGACCCATATGGCCGAAGAAAAGCAGACCGGTTTCAACACGCGCGAAGCGCTCTTTTACCACGAGACGATCCGTCCCGGTAAGATCGAGATCATCGCCAGCAAGCCCATGGCAACACAGCGCGATCTCGCGCTCGCCTATTCGCCGGGCGTTGCTGCCCCGGTCGAGGCGATTGCCGCCAATCCGCAAGACGCGGCACGTTACACCGCCCGTTCCAACCTCGTCGCGGTGATTTCCAACGGCACCGCCATCCTCGGCCTCGGCAATCTCGGCGCACTGGCGTCGAAGCCGGTCATGGAAGGCAAGGCGGTGCTGTTCAAGCGCTTCGCCGACGTCGATTCGATTGACCTCGAACTCGATACCGAAGACCCGGAAGCCTTCATCAACGCGGTCGCGCTGATGGAGCCGAGCTTCGGCGGCATCAACCTCGAAGACATCGCCGCGCCCGAATGCTTCATCATCGAGCAGGCGCTGCGCGAGAAGATGAACATCCCGGTCATGCATGACGACCAGCACGGCACCGCGATCATCTCCGCCGCCGGTCTTATTAACGCCTGCCATTTGACGGGGCGCGATCTCGACACGGTCAAGATGGTGGTGAACGGCGCAGGCGCCTCGGCGCTAGCCTGCACCGCGCTGATCAAGGCGATGGGCGTGCGGCACGAGAACGTGATCGTCTGCGACCGCGCCGGGCCGATCTATCCGGGCCGCGACAATGTCGACCAATGGAAGAGCGCGCACGCGGTGGAAACGCCGCATCGCAGCCTCGAAGAAGCGCTTGAGGGGGCGGACGTCTTCCTCGGCCTGTCGGCGGCTGGTGCTCTCAAGCCCGAGTGGGTCGAGAAGATGGCCGCCAAGCCGATCATCTTCGCCATGGCCAATCCCGTGCCCGAAATCATGCCCGAAGACGCCAAGGCGGTGCGCCCCGATGCGATTATCGCCACGGGCCGCTCGGACTATCCAAACCAGGTCAACAACGTGCTCGGCTTCCCCTTCATCTTCCGCGGTGCGCTCGACGTGCAGGCGACCGCGATCAACGAGGAAATGAAGATCGCCGCCGCCCGCGCTATCGCCGAACTCGCCCGCGAACGCGTGCCCGAGGAAGTGGCCGCCGCCTATGGCGTGACGCACCAGTTCGGCGAGGAATATATCATCCCCGCTCCCTTCGATCCGCGCCTGATGGAGATCGTATCCTCCGCCGTGGCGCAGGCCGCGATGGACAGCGGCGTGGCGCAGAAACCGATCGAGGACATGGACGCCTATCGCCACCAGCTGAAGGCGCGTCTCAACCCGACCACCGGCGCGCTCACCAATATCTACGAACAGGCCAAGGCCAATCCCAAGCGGATGGTGTTCGCCGAAGCCGAAGAGGACGTGGCCCTGCGCGCGGCGATCCAGTACCGCGACTATGGTTATGGCGAGCCCATCCTGGTGGGCCGCACGGAAAAGGTCCTCGCCAAGCTCAAGGAGCTGGGTGTCGACGATCCGGACGACTGGATTATCGAAAACTCGAACGTGTCGGACAAGGTGCCGGCGATGGTCGATTATCTATACAAGCGCCTCCAGCGCCGCGGTTATACCGAGCGCGACGTGGGCCGCATGGTCAACCAGGAACGCAATGTCTTCGCCGCCCTGCTGGTGGCGTTGGGGCACGGGCACGGCATGGTTTCGGGCCTCACCAGGACCTTTGCCCAGACCGCGCGCGAAGTGGCCCGCGTGATCGATCCCAAGCCCGGCGCAACGCCGTTTGGCATCCACATGATGGTCGGCAAGAACCAGACCACCTTCCTTGCCGATACCACGATCAACGAACGCCCGACCGCGGCGGAACTGGCCCATATCGCCAAGGAAACCGCCGCCGTGGCGCGGCGCATGGGGCATGAGCCGCGCGTGGCCTTCCTGTCCTATTCGACCTTCGGCAATCCGTCCGGCCAGTGGCTCGGCAACATTCGCGATGCGGTGGCGCTGCTCGATGCGGAAAAGGGCCTCGATTTCGAATACGAAGGCGAGATGGCGCCCGATGCCGCGCTCAACCCCAAGGTCATGGCGCTCTACCCCTTCAGCCGCCTGTCGGGCCCGGCGAATGTCCTCATCATGCCCGGCCTCCAGTCGGCAAATCTCTCGGCCAAGCTGTTGCGCGAACTGGGCGGCGAGACCACGATCGGCCCGATGATGATCGGCAGCGAAAAGCCGGTACAGATCGCGCCGATGACCGCGATTGCGCCCGATTTGCTCACCCTGGCCGTGCTCGCGAGCGCGGGCGTGGTGGGCTGAGGAGAGACATTTGGCGCGCATCGCTTCGCAGCGGCATCGCTTCGCGATTCCGGACGACGTCCACTACCTGAATTGCGCCTATATGGGGCCGCTCAGCCATGAGGTGAGCGAGGCGATGGTCGCGGGCGCGCGGGCGAAGGAACAGCCGTGGAATTTCCGTCCGGCGGATTTCTTCCGCATTACCGAGGATTTCCGCAGCCGCGCTGCGCGGCTGGTCGGAGTCGATAGGGACTGCATCGCCGTGGTTCCCTCGGTGAGCTATGGCCTCGCCGTGGCAGCCGCAAACCTGCCGGTGGAGCGCGGTCAGGCGATCGTCACGCTGGGCGACCAGTTCCCCTCCAATGTCTATATCTGGCAGGAAAAGGCGAAGCGCTGCGGCGGTAAGGTCATCGCGGTCGAGCGTTCCTCGCAGGATTGCTGGACCGAGGCGCTCCTTGACGCCATCGGGCCGGACACGGCGGTGGTCGCCGTGCCGCACAATCACTGGGCCGATGGCCGGATGGTCGATCTCGTGCGGGTCGGACGTAAAGCTCGCGAGCACGGGGCTGCGCTGGTGCTCGACCTCACGCAATCGCTGGGCGCCATGCCGCTCGATTTCGCGACGGTGCAGCCCGATTTCGCCGTAGCCGCCTGCTACAAATGGCTGATGGGGCCCTATGGCGTAGGCATGCTCTATGTCGCGCCGAAGCATCACGGGGGCGAACCGATCGAGCACAATTGGATCAACCGTGCGGGATCGGAAGATTTTGCGCGGCTGGTCGATTACCGCGACGATTTCCAGCCCGGCGCGCGGCGTTTCGACATGGGCGAGAAATCCAACGCACCGCTGCTGATGGGCGCAGGCGCAGCGCTCGATTTCCTGATGGAATTCGGGGTCGAGGCGATCGCGGAGGAACTGGGCCAATGCACAGAAGAGCTTGCCCGCGAGGCCGATGCGCTTGGCCTGACATCGGCCCCAATCGGCACGCGCGCCCCGCATTTCCTCTCGCTGGGATTCCCCGAAGGCGTTCCCGACGGCCTCACCGAGACCCTTGCCGAGCGGCAGGTGCACGTATCGCTGCGCGGCACCTCGCTGCGGGTCACTCCGCACCTCTACAACACGCCGGCCGACACCGAAGTGCTGATCGAAACGCTGCGCGACTGCCTCGGCTGACCGGAGCCTCGCAACGGCTCGTCCACCGCCCTTGGCGCGGTTCACCTTTTGGCAAGCGACCGGGCGGCTATGCGCCTTTCCACGTGCAAGGGATCGCACATAGCAAAGGACATTTCATGAAGAAGATTATCGCCACCGCCGTTCTCGGCGCAGGCCTCGTCGCCACCCCCGCCATGGCGCAGAGCACCGCTCCCGGCGGCCTCTACGTCGGCGCAATCGGCGGCTATGAAGGCGTCGATGTCGAAAGCGCCGACGGTACGGCCACGGCCAGCGCCGATAGCGCGGTCTACGGCATCAACGCCGGTTACGACCTCAGCCTCGGCGGCGCTTTCGTCGGCATCGAAGGCGAGCTTTCGACCAGCAATGGCGACACGAGCTTCCCCGACAGCTTCGGCGGCGCGCGCGAGGGGCTTGAAACGGGCGGCCAATATTACATCGGCGCCCGCGCCGGTTTCGCGCTGACCCCCGGCATCGCCGCCTACGGCAAGGTCGGTTACACCGCGCTCGACACCACCGCTTTCACCTCGAGCGGTTCGCTGGGCGAGCTGGAAGAAAACGCCGATGGCCTGCGGTATGGCGCCGGCCTCCAGGTCGCACTGCCCGGCCCGCTCGAAGCGCGCCTCGAATATCGCCGCTCGAAGTACAACGACCTGGCCGACGTCGATCAGGGCGAAGCGACGACCGACCAGGTGGTCGCGGGTCTCGCAGTTCGCTTCTAAGCGCTAGCGCTCAGCTAGAACGGCAGGGCCTTGCCGGTGTAGTCGACATATGCGTAGCCTGCTTTCGCATTCTCGACGACATCGGCGAGGCCTTTCGCGCTTTCTTCGACCGTGATCTTGGCATTCGGCCCGCCCATGTCGGTCTGCACCCAGCCGGGATGGAGCGAGAGCACGGCGATGTCGCGCTCGGCCGCGTCCTGTTCGGCAATGCCCTTGGCCAGCATATTCTGCGCGGTCTTGCTGGTCCGGTAGAGTTCGTAGCCGCCCGAGCTGTCCTCGATCGAGCCCATCAGCGAGCTCATGAAGGACAGCGAACCGCCATCCTTGATTTGCGGAAGCAGGGTTTTGCCGAGATGCGCCGGACCGAAGGCATTGGTCATCATGACCTTGGCGACTTCATCGGCTGTCGCTTTCTCACTCGATTGATGTTCGGCGCCCGTGATGCCGGCGTTGACGATCACCGCGTCGAACTCGCCCTCGACGTCGAAGGTGGCCGAATCGGTCACGTCGAGCGTGGCGACGCTCACACCGTCCAGCGCGTGCAATTCTTCGCTCTTCGAGCGTTCGGTGCCGGTCACCTCCCAGCCGCGCGCCTTGAATTCCTGCGCGAGGCCGAGGCCGATGCCGCGCGATGCGCCGACGATAAGGATATGCTTGCTCATTCGTGTGTCTCCTAGGCCGGGTGGACCAGTGTCTTGAGGTTCATGAATTCGTGGAGGCCGAATTCGGCCAGTTCGCGCCCGTGGCCCGAGCGCTTGGTGCCTCCGAAGGGCGCTTCGATCTTGGAGCCGTTGACCGCGTTGAAGGTGGTCATGCCCGCTTCGATGGCGTTGGCGAAGTGCTCCTTCTCGTCCTCGTCATTGGTCCAGACCGCCGAGCCGAGGCCATAGGGAATGGTGTTGGCGATGGTGGTCGCTTCCTCGATGTCCTTCGCCTTGTAGAGCTGGCCGACGGGGCCGAAGATCTCGTCGGTCCCGGTCTCACCGGCGAGCGGGACGTCGGTCAGCAGCCCGGCGGTCATCCAGGCTCCGGGCTTGTCGATCTTCTCCGCCCCGAACAGCAGGGTGCAGCCCTCTTCCTTCGCCTTGTCGACCTGCTCCAGCACCGTGTCGCGCTGGCCCTCGCTCGACAGCGGACCGAGCTCGGTGTCGTCCTCCATCGGATCGCCGAGCTTCACGTCCTTGAGCGCGGCAATGAAGCGCTCCGCGAAATCGTCGTAGATCTCGGCATGCACGATCGTGCGCTTGCCGCAGATGCAGGACTGGCCGTTGTTCTGGACGCGCGCGGTGACCGCGTCCTTCACCGCCTGCTCCATATCGGCCGAGGGCATCACGATGAAGGGATCTGTGCCGCCCAGTTCGAGCACAACCTTCTTCAAGTTCTTGCCCGCGCGCTCCGCCACGGCGCTGCCTGCGCCCTCGCTGCCGGTGAGCGTGGCCGCCACCACGCGCGGGTCGTCGATCACCGTGCCTATGGGATCGGAGGAAACGCACAGATTCTGGAGCAGGCCCTCGGGCCCGCCGGCCTCAAGCACCAGTTCCTCCATCCGCGCGGCGACTCCCTGCACGAGGCTGGCGTGCTTCAGCAGTCCGACATTGCCCGCGAGGATCGTAGGGGCGAGGAAGCGGACGACCTGCCAATAGGGGAAATTCCACGGCATCACCGCCAGCACGGGACCTTGCGGCAGCCAGCGCCCCTCGGCGCGGCCGCCATCGGAGAGGTCCCAGAACTTCGATTCCAGCATCGGCGGGCCGTGTTCGGCGTAGTAGTGCAGCAGGTTTGCGCATTTCTGCACTTCGGCGCGCGCCTGCGTGATCGGCTTGCCCATCTCGGTCACCGCGAGGCGGGCGAGCTCTTCCTCGTTGCTCTCGTAAAGATCGCCGAGCGACGTCAGGACTTTCGTGCGCTCGTCCAGCGAGGATGTCCGCCAGTCGCGATAGGCGCGTGTCGCGGTCTCGAGCTTCCGGTCGATGCCGTTTTCGTCGAGCGTTTCATAAGTGGCGATAGTCTCGCCGGTCGCGGGATTGGTGGTGGTGATCAAGGAAAGGCTCCGGATGAGATGGTCCCTTCTTCAATCGCCACCAGCCGCAGCCGTTCCTTTCGAGCGTTGCCTACCAGCCAGCCTCGCGCATTTCGCGCCGTTCCCGCCTTACGAACCACAAGCCGATGGGCACGAAACTCGCTGCGACCAGCGCCCAGACGAGAAATATCCAGTGCTGGCGAAAGCCGCGGATAACGGCGTTTTGCGGCTGGTCTGGCAGATAGCTCACGGTCACTGTGCGGCCCGTGGCGTGCGTCGTGCGAGCGCTGCTCAATCGACGCCCCACTCCCATGCGACCTTCGATTGTATGCTCGCGACCCTCCTGGTCGGTGAAGGACACTATCGGGGCGTTGGAGGTGTGCGTCGTAGCGGAGCTGCGCAGAGCCTGGCTGACGACAGTTCCTTCGGTCTCGACGCCCAGCAAGGCAATCCGGCTGATATCGGCAAACTGGAAGAGGAGGGCGGCAGACATCGCTCCGCCGCCAAGGGCGAAGGCCGCTCCCAATATGCCCTGCGGCCCCACGCGTCCTATTTCCGGCGGAAGCGGAAGTACCAGACCTCGTGGCCATAGGTGGTGCGCGCCTTGTGCTCGTAGCGCGTCTCGCACCAGCCCGAGGGGCGGTCTTCCCAGCTGTGACGGTCCTCGACCACCCACTCGAACACATCGGTGAAGCGCCGCATCACCATCAGCGCGTGGCGCAAATAGACGGGGTGGTCGGTGCCGAAGCGAAACTCGCCGCCGGGCTTCAGCTTATCGGCGAACATCTTCACCGGCCCATCGTTCATCATCCGACGCTTGGCGTGCTTGTTCTTGGGCCAGGGGTCGGGATGGAGCAGGTAGAGCATGGTCAGCCCGCCGTCGGGCACACGGGCCAGCGCATCGAGCGCGTCGCCGTGATGGATGCGGACGTTGGCAAGGCCGCCCTCCCGCACATGGGTGAGCGCCTGCGCCACGCCGTTGAGGAAGGGCTCGGCGCCGATAAAGCCGTGATCGGGCAGCATGTCGGCGCGGTAGGCCATGTGCTCGCCGCCGCCGAAGCCGATCTCGAAATGCAGCGGGCGGTCGAAGCCGAACAGCTCCTCGGCCGTCACAGGGCCTTCGGTGGGCACGGCAATCTGCGGCAAAAGTCTGTCCACCAGCTCCTGCTGCCCGCTGCGCAGGGGCTTGCCCTGGCTGCGGCCATAGAGCCGGTTGAGCGTCGTCGGATCGCCTTCCTTGAATGCAGACATGGCCGCCGCGCTAAGCAAATCGGCCTGCGCTTGTCCAGCGCAAGGAGGTGGCGGGTAGCGCCTAGTGCGAACGACCGGGACGCGAGTCGTGCCGGGGCGGGGCACCCACGGGGGGAACGCCTGCGCCGCGCAACTCGTGAATATGCTCGATCACCTCGACAAGGACATGGGGGAGGACCGGCTTGCGCAAGATACGGTCGGGCTGGTCGCCCTCCATGCGCGAGGCGATGTCGTTGATGTCCCACGCAGTCACCAGAATGGTGCTGAGCGACGGATAATGCTCTTTGGCTTCGGAGATAAGCTCCAGCCCGTTTCGATCACCCTCGAGATTGAAATCGAGGATAAGGAAATCGGGTCTTTCCCTGTCGACAAGGCGGATGGCCTCGTCCGCGCTGGGAGCGCTGCCGACGACGGGAAAACCCGCCGAACGACACATTTCGCCCATCATGAAGGAGAGTGTGGGATCGTCCTCGACGATCACGACAGTGGGGTATCTTTCCTGCGACATGAACCATCTCTTTCGCCCTGTGAAAGTCGGTTCGTTGCGCCGCCCCCCCAGACGAACGATTTCGATTTTTCTTGTGGTATTGCGAAGCCCTTTAGGCACAAATACTTACACCAAAGCCTGAGGTTCCCCAATTTTTCACAGCCTTCTTTGCGACAGGGCGACTCTTAGGTGCGGCAGCGCGTGCTCTTGAGGCTGTCGGGGCAGGCGGGTAGGGCGCGCCAGCTATGGACGACATCCTTCTCGACTACCTCGCCCTCGCGCCGTGGGTGCAGGCGGCACTCGCCCTCTTCGCGCTCCTGATTGTCGCGCTGGCGATCAACTGGCTGATCAAGCGCGTGCTTCTGAAACTCGCCGCGCCCTATCTCGATACGCGCAGCGACACCGCCGACCGCGCGGCCGCATGGCTGGCGACGGTTATACCGCTGCTGGTGATGTCGCGCGGCGTGCTGCTGGTGCCGCATCTGCCGGAGGCGGTCGTCACCGTCACGGTCAATGTGATGCAGGCGCTGATCGTGTTTTCCGTCGCGATGGGGATCAGCTGGGCGCTCAATTACGTGAACGAGCTTTACGCGCGCCGCCCGGAGGCGCGCAGCCGTCCGATCAAAGGCTATATCCAGGTGCTCAAGATCGCGGTCTTCTGCGGCGCGGCGATCCTGATGATCGCGGTGCTGATCGAAGAATCGCCGCTGCTCCTGCTCTCCGGACTGGGCGCGATGGCTGCGGTGCTGCTGTTGGTGTTCAAGGACACCATCCTCAGCCTTGTCGCCAGCGTCCAGCTGACCAGCAACGACATGCTGCGCGTGGGCGACTGGATCGAAATGCCGAGCATGAACGCCGACGGCGACGTGATCGACATCGCGCTGCACACGGTGAAGGTCCAGAATTTCGACAAGACCATCACCACGATCCCGACCCATCGCCTCATCGCCGACAGCTATCGCAACTGGCGCGGGATGAGCGAGAGCGGCGGACGGCGGATCAAACGCAGTCTCGTGATCGACCAGAACTCGGTCCGTTTCCTCGGCGAAGAGGAGATTGCCGGGCTGCGGCGGTTCAAGCTGCTGGATGAATACCTTGCGCGCAAGGCGGAGGAAATCGCCGAATGGAACCGGCACGAACTCTCCAGCGATTGCGACAATATCAACGCGCGCCGCATCACCAATATCGGCACGCTGCGCGCCTATGTGATCGCTTATCTCAAGAGCCACCCGCGCATTGCAGGCGAGGGCTTTACCCTGCTGGTGCGCCAGCTTCCGCCCGGACCGGAAGGTCTGCCGATCGAGATCTACTGCTTCACCGACACGGTCGATTGGGGCGAGTACGAGGCGATCCAGGCGGACATCTTCGACCATATGCTCGCCATCCTGCCCGAATTCGGCCTGCGTATTTTCCAGCAGCCGAGCGGTCTCGATCTTGCAGGACTGGCGGCGCGCGGGTGATGCGTCTATCCGCGTTTCCGGATGGCTGAGCGACACGACAGGCAGGGAAAGAGCGGCGGCGCGGCGCGGATTGCCGTGCTGATGACCTGCCACAATCGCCGCGCGCTGACGCTGCGCTGCCTCGCCTCGCTGGCGCGCCAGCCGGAATTTGCGGCGGGCGATCTCTACCTCGTCGACGACGGATCGAGTGACGGGACCGGCGATGCGGTGCGCGAGGTTTATCCGCAGGCCAACGTCATAGAGGGCGACGGTTCGCTGTTCTGGAACGGCGGGATGAACCGCGCGTGGGAGCATGCCGCCGCGAGCCCGCAAGGCTACGACTATTATCTCTGGCTCAACGACGATGTCGTGCTGGCCGAGGGCGCGCTCGGTGCGCTGCTCGCCGATGCCGAGGCCGCAGCGGGTGAGGAAGGCCGCGCAATCTGCGCCGGCGCGACGCTCGATCCGGAGGACGCGGACATCGTCACCTATGGCGGGCATGGCCGTCCCGAACCGGCGCGCAAGCCGCTGCGGATGCGCCTCGTCGCGCCTTCGGGCGAAGTGCAGGGCATCGACACGATCAGCGGCAATGTAGTTCTCGTGTCGCACGCGGCGTTCGAGGAACTGGGCACGCTCGACCCGCTGTTCGAGCATATCTATGGCGATCTCGACTATGGCCTGCGCGCAAGGGAGGCCATGATCCCGGTGGTACTGGGGCGCGATGCGGCCGGGACCTGCGAGGCCAATCCGGTGACGGGCGGTTCGCTCGATCCCGCTCGGTCAAAGCTCGCTCGCCTCAGGGCGCGGTGTGGTGAGGACAAGAAGGTCCACGCGCGCGACTGGCGCCGTTTCGTCGCGCGTTACGGGGGAGGGCGCCTGCGCCAGGTCGCTTACCGCCTCTCGCCCTATCTGCGGATACTCGCCGGTCGGCCGCACAGCCACTCCGGCACGATCTCGGCAAGCGAGACTTCGAACTAAACGGTCAGGCGGCCTCGGCCATCGCTTCGCGGGTTCCGGCGTGGGCTTCGAGAAGGCTGGCAAGCTGATGCGGCAGGACGGGCTTGCGCAGGACGTGGGTAGGTCCGACCCTTTCGATCCGGTCGCGCAGCACCTCCACATCCCAGCCGGTCACGAGGATGGTGGTGATGCCGGGATTGTGGCGTTTGGCTGTTTCGATCAGCTGCAAGCCGTCTTCGGCGCCGGTGAGGGCGAAATCGGTAATGAGAATGTCCGGCGTTCCTTCCGCCAAGAGGCTCCGCGCGTGGCGCATCGTTTCGGCGAGGCCCACCACCGAGCAGCCGCTTGCGCGGACGGTTTCGCGCAACAGGAAACGCAGCATCTCGTCATCCTCGACGATTGCGACTGCACCGCTCTTGCAATTTCTCATGGTCCCCCCGTTTCTCCTGTCAAAGGCGCAAATAGCAGGGGGGCGAAACGAGCGCGTCTCCGGATGAATACCTAGTGTGGGAACCCTCGGTGCGGTGTCGATATGCGACGCAAAACAAAACGCCCGGAAACCGAAGTTCCCGGACGTTTCGCTGTCCCATCCAAGGAGGATATCTGAATCTCGGATCGCTTGCGATCCGCAAGGCCGACCGGCCGTCGCGCCTTTTGGCGCGGAAGCCTGAGGGGCCGGATGGCCCCGCCGGCGCCTGAGGCAAACGAATTAAGCGGCTTCGGCCTCTTCGTTCGGGTCGCGCAGCACGTAGCCGCGTCCCCAAACGGTTTCGATGTAATTCTCGCCGCCGCAAGCGTGGCTCAATTTCTTGCGCAGCTTGCAGATGAAGACGTCGATGATCTTGAGTTCGGGTTCGTCCATGCCGCCATAAAGGTGGTTGAGGAACATTTCCTTCGTCAGCGTGGTGCCCTTGCGGAGCGAAAGCAGCTCCAGCATCGCGTATTCCTTGCCGGTGAGGTGGACGCGGGCGCCGTCGACTTCGACGGTCTTCGCATCGAGGTTCACGGCGAGCTTGCCGGTACGGATGATCGACTGGCTGTGGCCCTTCGAACGGCGCACCACGGCGTGGATGCGGGCGATCAGTTCTTCGCGGTGGAACGGCTTGGTGACGTAATCGTCGGCGCCGAAGCCGAAGCTGCGGATCTTGCTGTCCATCTCGGCAACGCCCGAGAGGATAAGGACCGGCGTCTGCACCTTGGCGACACGCAGCTTCTTGAGCACGTCGTAGCCATGCATGTCCGGCAGGTTCAGGTCGAGCAGGATGATATCGTAATCATACAGCTTGCCCAGATCCAAACCTTCCTCGCCGAGGTCGGTGGAATAGACATTGAAGCCTTCGGTGGTGAGCATGAGCTCGATGGCTTTGGCCGTTGTCGGCTCGTCTTCGATCAGCAGTACACGCATGGGTTCGTCCCCCTAGCCCTGGTTTCCGATGCCTCTCCCCCTGAGAAAAGGCGTTGTCCCTTGTTAACCATTTGGGGTGTGAATGGAAAAGGTTAACGTGAAGTAAAAGGCGTTAACTTTTTTGCCTGTTGCAAAAAGGATTCAGAGCCCGCGCAGTTTCTTCTCGCGGCGCCTTTGCGCGCTCGAACCGATGCCTATCGCCTCGCGATACTTGGCCACGGTGCGCCGCGCGAGGTCGAAGCCTTCCTCGTTGAGCATGTCGGCAAGCTTCTGGTCGGACAGGACTTTCTTCGGGTCTTCGGCATCGCACAGCGCGCGGATGCGGGCCTTGATTGCTTCGCTGCTGGCGCCTTCGCCATCGGCTGCCGCCACCCCGCTCGAAAAGAAATACTTCATTTCGAAGGTGCCGCGCGGACAGGATAGGAATTTGTTGCTGGTGACGCGGCTGACGGTCGATTCGTGCATTTCGATTCGCTCGGCCACTTCGCGCAGGGTGAGGGGGCGCATGGCCGAGACGCCTTCGCGGAAGAAGCCTTCCTGCAGTGTCACGATCTCGCTGGCGGTCTTGAGGATCGTCTTCTGGCGCTGGTCGAGCGCGCGGATCAGCCAGTCGGCCTCGCCTAGCTGTTCGTTGAGCCAGGCGCGGCTGGCCTTGTCGCGCGCGCCCGCTTCCAGCTCGACGTAATACTCGCGGTTGACCACGAGGCGGGGCAGGCTCGCCTCGTTGATCCGGATCTGCCAGCCGCCGCCCTCGCCGGGCGTGACGAGGACATCGGGCACAATCGCCGCTTCGCCCCCACCGCCATAGCGGCAGCCGGGCTTGGGATCATAGCTGCGCAGTTCGGCGAGCATGTCGGCGATGTCTTCCTCGTCGACCTCGCACAGCCGCCTGAGCTTCGCGATATCGCCGTTTGCAAGCAGGTCGAGATTGTCGATCAGCCGTGCCATGCAGGGATCGTAGCGATCCGCTTCCTTCGCCTGCAGCGCGAGGCATTCGGAAAGACTGCGCGCGCCCACGCCAGTCGGCTCCAGGGACTGGACGAGCGCCAGGCCGCGTTCGATCTCGGCGAGCGGTGCGCCAAGTTCCTCCGCCAGTTCGCGCAATTCCATGTGGAGATAGCCCGCTTCATCGAGCTCGTGGACGATGCGCCCGGCGATCAGCGCCTCGCGCGTGTCATGCGCCAGCGCTCCGATCTGGCCGGAGAGGTGTTCGGCAAGGCTCGGACCCTCGGTCGAGCGGTTCTCGAGATCGGGGAGGTCCTCGCCGCCAAGGCCCATGCCGCCGGCCTGCGCCCAGTCGCCGCTGTCGCCGGGTGCGGCTTCGGGATCTCGCGCGTAGTCGGCAATGTCGAGCGCCGCGTCGCCGTCGAAGTCGGGGGTGGCTTCATGCTCGCCTGCCGATGCTTCGGGAGCGTCCTCGCCCTTTTCGCGACTGACCTCGCCTACTTCGAGCAGCGGGTTGCTCTCCAGCGCCTCGGATACGAAGCTTTCGATTTCGAGATTGGACAGCGCCAGCAGCTTGATCGCCTGCTGCAGCTGCGGCGTCATCACCAGCGATTGGGTCTGCCGTAGGTCTAGCCTCGGACCAAGCGCCATGCCTTCAACTCCGGGCGCGCGCCGTGATCACAGCGTAAAGTTCTCGCCGAGGTAGAGGCGTTTCACGTTTTCGTCCGCCACCAGCGCTTCGGGCGTTCCGGCGAACAGCACCTGCCCGCCATAGATGATGCAGGCGCGGTCGACGATCTCGAGCGTCTCGCGCACATTGTGGTCGGTGATCAGCACGCCGATGCCGCGGGTCTTGAGGTCTTTCACCAGGTCACGGATATCGCTGATCGAAAGCGGGTCGATCCCGGCGAAGGGCTCGTCGAGCAGCATGATCGAGGGCTTGGCGGCCAGCGCGCGGGCGATTTCCGCCCGGCGGCGTTCACCCCCCGACAGCGCCATCGCGGGGCTTTCGCGCAGGCGGGTGAGCCCGAATTCGTCGAGCAGCCGGTCGAGCTCGGCGGCGCGCGTATCCTTGTTCGGCTCGACCATCTCGAGCACGCAATTGATGTTCTGTTCCACGGTCATGCCGCGAAAGATGCTGGTTTCCTGCGGCAGATATCCGAGGCCGAGGATCGCGCGGCGATACATCGGCAGCTTGGTCACATCCTCGCCATCCATCAGGATGCGGCCGGCATCGGGGCGCACGAGGCCCATGATCGAATAGAAACAGGTCGTCTTGCCCGCGCCGTTGGGGCCGAGCAGGCCGAGCACTTCGCCCTTGCCGACGGTCAGCGAGATGTCGGTGAGGACCTGCCGCTTGTCGTAGCTCTTGGCGATCGAGATGACTTCCAGCCCGCCCTGCGGGATGGGCGGGGCGGCATCGTGGACGGCTTCGTTGTCCGCGCTGAGGATATCTTCGGCCATGGCTCGCGCCATAGCACGCGATGCAGGGAGGAAAACCCCACGTCCCCACGAATTGTGACGATTTGGCAGGATTCGTGCAGGGAATGCTTGTCCGGCGGCAATCAGAGGTTCATGCCTTGCCAGATGCGCGCAAGTTTGAAACATTGCCGTACAGAAAATGTCTGGGGAGACAGATGATGGTCGACACGATCGATAAGGGCCGCGAGCTGGAAACGCATGGGGGCAGCCATGCGCCCGACTGGCGCAAGGGGATGAGCGACAATGTCGCGCTGGCGCTCGTGGTTTACACCTGTCTCACCATCTTCGTGACCGTCAACGCCCTGAAGCAGGGTGTTTCGTCGACGCTTCCCTATTTCGCCCTCATCATCCTCGTCGCGCTGATCATCCCGGCCTGCCATGCGTTCGAGAAGCGCTGGCGCGAATTGCCCGAGGAAAAAGCGCATGACGAGGATCTGCGCGGGGCCTATCGCCGCGACCAGGCGATCATCTGGGGGCTGGCCATCGGGCTGCCGCTGCTGATCACCGCGATCCTCAAGGCACTGTTCCTTACGATTGCCTGACCCTTGCGCCCGCCGCGCGGGATGCCTAGCCGAATGCGGAAGATGGCAATGCAAAGGGTTGTGAGCTGACATGATCGACACCGACACCGCGCTGTTGCGCTGCCAGGACCTCGTCGCGCTGGCGCAGCGCATGGGGGCGGATGCCGCCGACGCGGTCGCCCGCGCGAACGCCTCCGAATCGGTGAGCATGCGGCTGGGCGCGCTGGAGGAGGTCGAGCGCTCCGAAAGCGAGGAGATCGGCCTGCGCGTCTTCGTCGGCAAGCGCTCCGCCTCGATCCACACCAGCGATTTTGCGCCCGAGGGCCTGAAGGCGCTGGCCGAGCGCGCGGTGCAGATGGCGCGCCACGCGCCGGAGGACCGCCATGCCGGCCTCGCCCCTGCCGAGACGCAGCTTTCCGGCGACCTGCCCGATCTCGAACTTGCCGACACACATCGCAGCGATCCCGAAGCCTTGCGCGAAGCGGCGCTCGCGGTCGAAGAGGCTGCCCGCAGCGTCGCTGGCGTGACCAACAGCAACGGCGGCAGTGCGAGCGCGAGCCGTTCGGTCGCCGCGCTCGCGACCTCGACCGGCTTCGCGCGCGGCTATGCGGGCAGCGGCTTCTCGCTGTCCGCCAGCGTGATTGCTGGCGAGGGTGGGGCGATGCAGACCGACCACGCTTCACGCAGCGCGCGCTTCCTCGCCGATCTTGTCTCTCCCGAAGAAGTCGGACGCGAGGCAGGCCAACGTGCGGTTGCGCGGCTCAATCCCGTGTCGATGCCGAGCCGCAAGCTGCCCATCGTCTTCGAGCCGCGCATTGCCGGCGGTCTCGTCGGGCACCTGCTCGGCGCCATGTCCGCCCCGGCCATTGCACGAAAGGCGAGCTTCCTGCTTGACCGCGAGGAAGAGCCCTTGTTCGACAGCGCGGTGCGCATTCTCGAAGAGCCGCTGCGCAAGCGTGGGATGCGCTCACGGCCCTTCGACGGCGAGGGGGTGGCCTGCTGCCCTCGCGCGCTGGTCGAGGGTGGAAAGCTCACCGGCTGGCTCACTAATGTGTCGAGCGCGGACCAGCTCGGCCTCAGCCTCACCGGCCACGCCTCGCGCGGCTCGGGTGGTTCGCCCGGCGTCAGCGCCAGCAACGTCCACATGGAGAAGGGCACCGTTTCCCCGCAGGAACTGATGGCCGATATCGAGGACGGGCTCTACGTAACCTCGCTCTTCGGGCAGGGCGTCAACGGGGTCACCGGCGATTACAGCCGCGGCGCGACAGGCTTCCGTATTCGCAAGGGCGAGATTACCGAACCGGTTGCCGAGATTACGATTGCGGGTAATCTCCTCGAAATGTTCCGCGCGCTGACCCCTGCCGACGATCTCGAGATGATCCGCTCGATCAACGTGCCGACGCTGCGGATCGACGGCATGACGGTGGCGGGCGAGTGAGGGCGCTCCTCGCCAGCTTTGCCCTTCTCACCGCGGCACCCGCCCCCGCTCTCCTTCCGGCCGCGCCCGAAACCGAAGCCCCCGCCGAGCCCGAAGCGCCGGTCCAGACCATCGACGACACGCAGGACGAAGGCGCCGACGAGCGTATCGCCCAGCGTATCTCTGGCATCTTCGCCGAACTGCCCGCGTTTCAGGGCGTTTCAGTCGCCGTCAGCGAAGGCGTCGTCACACTTTCGGGCGAAGTGCCGAAGCAGGAGGACATCACCCGCGCCGAGGCGATTGCGGCACGTGTTTCGGGCGTCGTGACGGTCGAGAACGGTCTCGAACGCAATGTCTCCATCTCGGCCCAGGGCACGGGGCTGTCCTCACTCGCCGACCGCTGGAACGGGCTGGTGGCCATGCTCCCGCTGATCGGGCTGGCGCTGCTGGTCTGGGCGGGGATTTCGCTGCTTGGCTATCTCATCGCCAGCCTCGGTACGTTGTGGCACCGGCTCGCGCCCAACAGTTTCCTGGCCGAGCTTATCGCGAGTGCGATCCGCTTTGTTTTCGTGATCGGCGGCCTCGTCGTGGCGCTCGACCTGATCGGGGCGGGCGCGCTGCTCGGCGCAGTGCTGGGCGGGGCGGGCGTGATCGGCCTCGCGCTCGGTTTCGCCTTGCGCGAGACGATCGAGAATTACCTCGCCTCGCTGATGCTGAGCCTGCGCCAGCCCTTCCGCGCCAACGACTGGGTGCTGATCGACGACCTCGAAGGGCGCGTGATCCGCCTTACCAGCCGGGCGACGGTGCTGATGACGCTCGACGGCAACCATTTGCGCATTCCCAACGGGCAGGTGTTCCGCGCGGTGATCACCAATTTCACGCGCAACCCACAGCGCCGGTTCCAGTTCGACCTTGGCGTGGATGCCGATGACGACGCGCGTGCCGCCCGCCAGCTGGGCCGCGACACGCTGGCCGCGCTCGACTTCGTGCTCGACGAACCGGCTCCCGAGGCGCGCATCATGGAAGTGGGCGATTCCAACGTGGTGATCCGCTTCCTCGGTTGGATCGACCAGGAGAAGACCGACTGGTGGAAAGCGCAGAGCCGCGCGATACCGGCGGTCAAAGAGGCGTTGGAAGAGGCGGGCTTCGGCCTGCCCGAACCCATCTATCGCCTGCGCTTCGACCCGCGCTCGGCCACGCTGCCCTTCGAGAATATCGCCGAAGCCGGACGCGCGAACGAAAAGGTCGCGCCCAGGAAGGCCGTGCAGCAGGTCACCGTTACCGAAGCTGACGAAGATGTGCGGCCGGTCAACGAGATTGCCGAGATGGTGGAGAAGGAGCGCCGGGAAAGCGGCGGGGAGCAGGACAAGGACCTGCTCGATTCCTCGCGGCCCGTCGAATGACCGGCGCGCAATAGCAAAAGGGGCGCTTCGCAGCGCCCCTCTCCGTGTCTTATTTCTTGTTCGCTTCGTAGCGCTCGATGCACTCGAGTACCACGCGCTTGGCGTCATCCGCATCGCCCCAATTGCCGATGCGCACCCACTTTTCGGCTTCGAGGTCCTTGTAGTGGGTAAAGAAGTGCTCGATCTGCTGGAAGATGATCGACGGCAGGTCCTTCGTTTCCGCAATGTCGGAATAATAGGGGAAGGTCGTGTCGACCGGCACGCAGACCAGCTTTTCGTCGCCGCCATGCTCGTCTTCGAGATTGAGAACGCCGATCGGGCGGGCACGCACGACGCAGCCCGGGATGAAGGGCGAGCGCGCGATGACCAGCGCATCGAGCGGATCGCCGTCGTCCGAAAGCGTGTGCGGCACGAAACCGTAGTTGGCCGGGTAACGCATCGGCGTGTGCAGGATACGGTCGACGAACAGCGCGCCGCTTTCCTTGTCGAATTCGTACTTCACCGGTTCGCCGCCGGTGGGGACTTCGATGATGACGTTGAGGCTTTCGGGCGGACTGTCGCCCACGGGGATCATGTCGATGCGCATCTGTGCTCACTCTAGTGGTTGGCGGTTCCAGCCCGCTCCCCCTCCCAGCCACCCGATCATGCCCTGATAGCGTATCGGGTGGCTGGGAGGGGGAGCGGGCCGGCACCGTTCCGCCGAAAGGCGGAGAAAGACGGCCCCTCTCCCCAGAAAGACTTGGCGGGCCGATAGCGTCCCAGCGATATTGCGGCAACCTGTTCTCTCGACTAAGCGCGCGGCCATGGCAAAAACCCCGCAAGCAATTCGTGGAACGCAGGACATATTCGGCGCCGACGCCGAAGCCTTCGCCTTCGTGGTTGAAACCTTCGAGCGCGTCCGCAAGCTCTACCGCTTCCGCCGCGCCGAAATGCCGGTCTTCGAGAAAACGGAAGTGTTCGCCCGTTCGATCGGCGAGACCACCGATATCGTCTCGAAGGAAATGTATTCCTTCGAGGATCGCGGCGGGGAATCGCTGACGCTGCGGCCCGAATTCACCGCCGGCATTGCGCGCGCCTATTTGTCGAACGGCTGGCAGCAGCACGCGCCCCTCAAGTTGGCGACGCACGGACCGCTGTTCCGCTACGAGCGTCCGCAGAAGGGCCGCTATCGCCAGTTCCACCAGATCGATGCCGAGATCATCGGCGCGGCCGAACCACAGGCTGATGTCGAGCTGCTCGCAATGGCCGACCAGGTTATCCGCGAACTCGGTATCGAAGACGTGACGCTGCACCTCAACACGCTGGGCGATGGCGACAGCCGCGAGGCCTGGCGCGCCGCGCTGGTCGAGCATTTCCGCGCCGTGAAGGACGAGCTTTCGGAAGATTCGCAGGAGCGGCTCGAAAAGAACCCGCTGCGCATCCTCGACAGCAAGGACCGCCGCGACCAGAAGTTCGTCGCCGACGCGCCGAAGATCGACCAGTTCCTGTCCGAGGACGCGCGGGCGTTTTTCGACGCCGTCACCAGCGGCCTCGACGCGGCAGGCGTGAAGTGGCAGCGCGCGGAAAGCCTCGTGCGCGGCTTGGACTATTACCGCCACACCGCCTTCGAATTCATCCCCGACGAGGGCAGCGAGGCCGCCGGCAAGCTCGGCAGCCAGAGCACCATCCTCGGCGGCGGGCGTTACGACGGCCTGATGGAAAGCCTCGGCGGCGCGCCGACACCGGCGGTCGGGTGGGCTGCGGGTATCGAGCGGCTGGCGATGCTGGTGGGTGACAAGGGTGAGGCAGAATGCGATCTCATCGTTGTGGTCGAGGACGACGGCCGTCTGGCAGAGGCCTTTGGAGTGTTGAAGCAGGTGCGCGCAGAGGGCTTTACTGCTGAGATGATTTCAGGCGGATCACCTCGCAAGCGTTATGACAAGGCCGTAAAGCGTACTCCGAAAGTCATCCTCTCGTTGCAAAGAGATATGGGGCACAGCGTCAGCCACGATAATTTTGAGGAACCCGTTCTCAGCGTCATCACTGCTTATAGCGAGCCGTCACCCCGGACTTGATCCGGGGTCCCGCTTTTCTTGTCGCGCGACGCAAGTAAGCGGGATCCCGGCTCGGGGGCCGGGATGACGAGAGAGCGAACTCTTTCCTACCCCATCGATCCGGCGCTACTGATCCATACCGATCGACCGCAAAAGTGCCTCTGACCTTCGCCACGTACCACCTTCGAGTCCTTAACCCTTGAACCCTGTTCCAAGCGTTCCATCATTCAGGAAACTGAGCCAAAACCTTGCAAGTCCCCGCCGAACGCCTCGACCAGATCGCCCATCGCTTCGCCGAGCTCGAGGCGCGGATGGCTTCGGGTACACTTGAAGGCGACGAATTCGTCCAGGCGAGCCGCGACTATGCCGAGCTCGAACCCGTCGCGAAGGTGGCCGCCGAAGTGAAGGCCGCGCGCGAGGAAATCGTGAACCTCGAAGAGATGCTCGCCGATCCCGAGATGAAGGCGATGGCGGAAGAAGAACTGGCGGCCCTGCGCGAACGCCTGCCCGCAGCCGAACGGGCACTCGCCATCGCTATGCTTCCGCGCGATTCCGCCGACAACAAGCCCGCCATGCTCGAAATCCGCGCCGGTACGGGCGGCGACGAAGCGGCGCTGTTCGCCGGCGATCTTTTCCGCATGTACGAACGCTATGCTGCCGAGCAGGGCTGGAAGGTCGAACCCGTCAGCATGAACGCCAGCGAGGTCGGCGGCTTCAAGGAAATCGTCGCCAGCGTGACCGGCCCCAATGTCTTCGCCAAGCTGAAGTTCGAAAGCGGAGTCCACCGGGTGCAGCGCGTGCCCGAAACCGAAAGCGGCGGGCGCATCCATACCTCGGCGGCGACCGTGGCCGTGCTGCCGGAGCCGGACGAGGTCGACGTGCAGCTCGACCCGACCGAACTCAAGATCGACACCTATCGCGCCAGCGGTGCGGGCGGCCAGCACGTCAACACGACCGACAGCGCCATCCGCATCACCCACCTTCCTACAGGCACGGTGGTGACCTGTCAGGACGGGCGCAGCCAGCACAAGAACAAGGAAAAGGCGATGCAGGTCCTGCGCACGCGCCTTTACGATGCCCAACGCGAGGCGACGCAGGGCGCCGAGGCGGAGGCGCGCAAGGCCATGGTCGGCAGCGGCGACCGCTCCGAACGCATCCGCACTTACAACTACCCGCAGGGACGCGTCACCGATCACCGCATCGGGCTGACCTTGCAGAAGCTCCCGCAAATCATCGCCGGACCGGGGCTCGCCGAACTGGTCGACGCGCTGATCGCCGAGGACGAGGCGAAGCGCCTTGCGGCGATGAATGACTGATACGGCGAGCGTCGCCGAGGCCATCCGCGCCGCCGCCGGGCGTCTTGCCGCGACCAGCGAGACCGCGCGGCTCGATGCCGAATTGCTGATGGCCCACGCGCTGGGGACCGAGCGTTCCGCCATGTTGCTGCGCGCGATGCGTGATCCTGCGCCACAGGGCTTCGAGGCCCTCGTCGAGCGCCGTGCTGCGCACGAGCCGGTCGCGCATATCCTCGGCCACCAGGAGTTCTTCGGGCGCAGCTTCAAGGTCACCCCCGGCACGCTGATCCCGCGCGGCGACAGCGAGGTGCTGGTCGAGGCTGCTCTCGAACGGAAGCGCGATGCCGCGCGGGTGCTCGATCTCGGCACTGGCACGGGTGCGCTGTTGCTCTCCGTGCTGGCGGAAACGCAGGCACGGGGCGTCGGGACAGATAGTTCGCCCGCCGCGCTCGCCGTGGCGCATGATAACGCCGACTTGCTGGGCGTGGAGGATCGCGCGCGATTCCACCTTCTTGATTGGACCAGGGACGGCTGGGCCGATGATCTGGGGCAATTCGATCTCGTCCTGTGCAACCCGCCCTATGTCGAGGAAGAGGCCGTATTAGACCCCGATGTGCGCGCCCACGAGCCGCATGGCGCGCTGTTTGCAGGCCCGGAGGGGCTCGACGATTACCGCATTATCCTTCCGCAATTGCGCAGTTTGATGAGCGAAAGGGCGGTCGCGATTCTCGAAATAGGACACGAACAATCGCCCGCTGTAAGCGAAATTGCGCGGGGTGAGGGCTTTGCCGTCGAGCTGCGCCATGACCTTGCCGGACGGCCCCGCGCCCTCATTCTGACATAAAGGGCTTGGCAAAGCCGATTCGAGGCTTTACCTCTGGCCACAGGCCAGCGGTGCGCGGACTGTTCCGACCCGCCGGTTCTAAGCTCCGACATGGCAGTTTTGGTGCACGGCTTCGGCTCACGCATACCATGCTCAGACAGGAGCGCGCATGCTGCGAGAGGGTGCGGCATGCTCGATGGACAACGCGGGAATAGAAGCAGGCCGAGGGTCTGTACCGCGCCATGAAAAGGACGAGTATTCCTTGAACAACAATCGCAACAACCGTCGCCGCGGTCGTAACAACAACAACCGTAACCAGGGCGGCGGCAATTCGGCCAACCGGATCGACAGCCGTGCGCGCGGCAATGCCCCCCAGCTGCTCGACAAGTACAAGAAGCTTGCGCAGGACGCCCAGCACAATGGCGACCGCGTGCAGGCCGAGTATTACCTGCAGTTCGCCGACCATTATTTCCGCGTGATCGCCGACAACAAGGCGCGTCAGGACGAGGCCAAGGCCAAGCGCCAGGACGAACGCGGCAACCAGTCCGACGATGACGACGGTGACGAGGACGGCGACGACAATCGCAAGAACCGTCGCCCCCGCGGTCGCCGCGACGACGAACAGGGCCAGAACGAAAGCCGTGGCCGCAAGCCGCGCCGCAAGGCCGATGATGCGGACGACGCGGACGATTTCGAGCGCGCCGACAACCCCTTCACCCGCAAGGACGGCGAGGACGAGGCGCCCAAGAAGCGCCGCGCTCCGCGCAAGGCCAAGAAGGGTGAAGAAGGCGTTCCCGGCAACGAAGGCGAAATCGACGTGGCCGTCCTTCCGCCCGCCATCGGCGGCGACGAGGAAAAGCCCGCTCCCCGGCGCCGCAAGCGCAAGAGCGAAGAAGGCGAGGATGTGAGCGCGGTCGGCTGATCGCGCTCCACCTGCCTGTTTTCCTTGCCATCCCCGCATGCTGAATTAACAGGCGCGGGGTGATGGATCGTATCCCCGACTTCCTGCAGCGCCACCCGAAGTGGAGCGCGCTGCTTCTCGGCCTCGCTTCGGCGACCGGCTTCCAGCCCCTGCACCTTTGGCCGCTGGGTCTCGCCGCCATTGCGACCTTCGTCTGGCTCGCTTTCCGGCAGGAGAGCGCAAAACGCGTCTTCCTCCTCGGCTGGCTGTTCGGCGTCGCGCATTTCACGCTAACCAACAACTGGATCGCGACCGCCTTTACCTATCAGGCTGAGATGCCCGCCGCGCTCGGCTGGGCGGCGGTTCCGCTGCTTTCGCTCTATCTCGCCGTCTGGCCCGCGCTGGCGGTGCTGGGCGCGTTCCTGATCGCACGAGGGCGCGGCCTCCCGGCGTTTTCGCTGGCGCTAGGCGGGTTCTGGATCGCGGCGGAATGGCTGCGCAGCTGGGTCTTCACCGGCTACGCCTGGGGTCCGTTCTCGCTGATGCTGCTGGGCGACTGGGAGCGGCCCGGGCTGGCCTTGGCACTGCCGTGGCTCGGCACCTACGCCCTCTCGGGTCTGGCGGTGGCGCTGTGCGGGCTGCTGGCGTGGATGGTGGCGACCCGGCGATGGTTGCCGCTCGGAGTGAGCCTCGTCGCCGTGCTCGCAGCTATGCTGGTGCCGTCGCGCCCGGCTGAGGAGGGCTTCCTTCCGGTCACGCTCGTTCAGCCGAACCTGCGGCAGGAAGAGCTCGACGATCCAAGCAAGTTCGAAGAGCAGTTCCAGCGCATAGCAAAACTCAGCGTGCCGCAGCGGCAGGTTAGCCGCCGCCTTGTCCTCTGGCCCGAAAGCGGTGTGCCCGACTATCTGCGCGACGGCTATCCGCTGCGCTACTACATTCAAATGACCGCCGGGGCCGATCCCGTATTCGCCCGCCAGCGCATCGGGGAGACGATCGGCGAGGGCGGCCTGCTGCTAACTGGCGCGGTCGACCTGGAAATCGGCGAAGTCGACGGACGCCGCAGGGCAGTCGGCGCCTATAACGCGGTCACGCCCATCGATCCGCAGGGCAACCTGGGCCAACGCTACGCCAAGGCGCATCTGGTTCCCTATGGCGAATATCTGCCGATGCGCGCGCTGCTCGAACCGCTCGGCCTGTCTCGTCTTGTGGCCGGTTCCATCGACTTCATACCGGGCCCCGGCCCGCAGACGATCGACTTCGGCCCGCACGGCAAGGCCGGTATGCAGATCTGCTACGAAATCGTCTTCTCGGGCGAAGTGGCCGACCGGTCCGACCGCCCCGACTATATCTTCAACCCCTCCAACGATGGCTGGTTCGGCGCCTGGGGCCCGCCGCAGCATCTAGCGCAGGCGCGTCTCCGTGCGATCGAGGAGGGCCTGCCGGTCCTGCGCTCCACCACCACGGGCATCAGCGCGATCATCGATGCGCGCGGCGTGGTGCGCGACCACATTGGACGCGCGCAGGCGGACCGCATCGATACGCTTGTCCCGCCAGCGGCTGCGCCGACGCTGTTCGCGCGCCTCGGCCACTGGCTTTCGCTTGTCTGGGGGATAGTGCTTCTAGGCGCATCGCTGGTTGCAAGTCGGCGCGCGCGCCGCTACGAGATGCGCCACACTTAAAGCTATCTTTATATCTTTTACTGGGGTCTTCATGCGCACCAATTACTTGTTCACCTCCGAGAGCGTCTCGGAAGGCCATCCCGATAAGGTTTCCGACCAGATCAGCGACGCCATCGTCGACCTGATGCTGGCCAAGGATCCCGAATCGCGCGTCGCTTGCGAAACCATGACGACCACGCAGCGCGTCATCCTCTCGGGCGAAATCCGCTGCGCCCCGATGTATGACAAGAACAACGAAGACTGGCGCGAAAATGGCGGCTGGGCTCCCGGTGCCAAGGAAGAGATCGAGCAGGCCGTGCGCCGCACCGTGCGCGAGATCGGTTATGAGCAGGACGGCTTCCACTGGGAAACGCTGACCTTCGAAAACCACCTCCATGGCCAGTCGGCTGAGATTGCGCAGGGCGTCGATGCCAGCGGCAACAAGGACGAGGGCGCCGGCGACCAGGGCATCATGTTCGGCTTCGCCTGCGACGAGACGCCCGACCTCATGCCGGCCACGCTCGATTATTCGCACAAGATCCTCGAACGCCTCGCCGCCGATCGCAAGAATGGCACCGCACCCTTCCTCGAGC
Organism: Qipengyuania aurantiaca; assembly: GCF_019711375.1. Taxonomy (NCBI): domain Bacteria; kingdom Pseudomonadati; phylum Pseudomonadota; class Alphaproteobacteria; order Sphingomonadales; family Erythrobacteraceae; genus Qipengyuania; species Qipengyuania aurantiaca. Next base: position 889,439 of record NZ_CP081295.1, on the reverse strand, counting down.
CCGACGCCAAGAGCCAGCTGTCACTGCGCTATGAAAACGGCAAGCCGGTCGCCTGCACCGCGATTGTCGTCTCGACCCAGCACGGCAAGGGCTATCACGAGGGCGAGAAGGAAGCCGAACTCAAGGCCTATGTGAAGAAGGTCGTGAACGAGATCCTGCCCGAAGGCTGGGTTTCGGACGAGACCGAATGGCACATCAACCCGACCGGCGCCTTCGAGATCGGCGGCCCCGATGGCGACGCAGGCCTCACCGGTCGCAAGATCATCGTCGACACCTATGGCGGTGCTGCCCCTCATGGCGGCGGCGCGTTCAGCGGCAAGGACCCGACCAAGGTTGACCGCTCGGCCGCTTACATAACGCGTTATCTCGCTAAGAACATCGTCGCGGCCGGACTCGCAAAGCGTTGCACGATCCAGCTGTCCTACGCGATCGGCGTATCAAAGCCGCTTTCGCTCTATGTCGACACGCACGGCACCTGCGCCGACGGCGTGACGGACGAGGGCCTGGAAAACGCGATTGCGGGTATCGAAAAGCTCGGCGGCCTGACCCCGCGCGGCATCCGCACACACCTCGGCCTCAACAAGGCGATCTACCGCAAGAGCGCGGCCTACGGTCACTTCGGCCGCCAAGCCGAAGGCGATGCCTTCCCCTGGGAGCGCACCGACCTGGTCGACGATCTCAAGGCGGCGATTGGCTGACCCGGAGTTCTCCGGATACGAAAAGGGCGGCCTCTCGGAGCCGCCCTTTTTCTTTTGCGCCGCTTTTAGTCGTGCTGCCCTTTTGCAGGTGAGGGCGCCTCGAGCGCCAGATCCGCATCCGAGAACCGGAAGGGGCTGCGCACCGACGGCATACCGTCGAGATCGAGCCTGAGTCCGCGCGCCTGCACTTGCGGGTCGGCAAAAACCTGATCGATCTCGTTTATCGGACCGGCAGGAATGCCCGCCGTGGCGCAGGCGGCGAGCAGGTCTTCGCGCGACCATTGCGCGGTGGCCTCGGCAATCAGCGTGTCGACCTCGTCCCGCCGCTCGACGCGGGCGGCGTTGGTGGCGTAGCGTTCGTCTGCAAGAAAGTCCTCGCGGCCGAGAACGGTCAGGAGCTTGCGGAACAGCGCGTCGTTGGCAGGGGCCAGCACGACCTGCCCATCGCTGGTAGGGAAGACGCCATAGGCGCTCACCTGCGCATGGGCGTTGCCCATACGTGGCGGGTTCTCGCCGGTCGCGAGGTAACTCATCGCCTGGTTGGCGAGCAGGGCGACCGAACTGTCGAGCAGGCTCATGTCGATCCATTGCCCCTTGCCGGTGCGATGGCGCATCAGCAGCGCGGCCTGCACGGCGTTGGCCGCCCAAAGCCCGCAGGACAAGTCGCTGATCGAGACGCCCATTTTCATCGGCTCGCCTTCGGGTTCGCCTGTTAAAGCCATGAAGCCGCTCATCGCCTGAACCACGAAATCGTAGCCGGGTTCGTCGCGGCGGGGTCCGTCCTGTCCGAAGCCGGTGATGGAGCAGTAGACGAGGGCTGGGTTGCTCTTCGAGAGCGTCTCGTAGTCGAGGCGGAATTTCGCCAATCCGCCAGGCTTGAAGTTCTCGAGCACCACGTCGGCCCCGGCGGCCAGTTTTGCGACGCGCGCAAGGTCCGCCTCCTCACGGAAATCGGCCACGATGCCGCGCTTCCCGCGATTACAGGCGTGATAATAGGCGCTGGTCGTCTCGCCGCCATGCTCGACCCAGGGCGGCCCCCAGATGCGCGTGTTGTCGCCTTCGGGGCTTTCGACCTTGATCACGTCCGCGCCCAGATCGGCGAGGATTTGCCCGGCCCATGGTCCGGCCAGGACGCGCGCGAGTTCGAGCACTTTCAGTCCGGCCAGCGGGCTGTTCTCGTTGCGCGGGTTTGCGAGCCAGTCGGCCATGGTCGGATCAGCCGAGCGCGACCTCGTAATTGGCGGTCGTGCTGTCGGCGATGTCCTGCTCGCTCACACCTGGCGCCAGTTCGATGAGCTGGAATGGGCTCTCGTGGTCCTTGCGGCGGAAGACGCCGAGGTTGGTGATGATCATGTCGACCACGTTTTGCCCGGTCAGCGGCAGGGTACAGGCCGAGATGAACTTGGCGCTGCCGTCCTTGGCGGTGTGGTCCATCACCACGATGATCTTCTTCACGCCCGCGACGAGGTCCATCGCGCCGCCCATGCCCTTGATCATCTTGCCCGGGATCATCCAGTTGGCGATGTCGCCGTTCTCGGCCACTTCCATCGCGCCCAGCACGGTGAGGTCGATATGCCCGCCGCGGATCATCGCAAAGCTCGCCGCGCTGTCGAAATAGGCGCTGTGGGCCAGTTCGCTGATGGTTTGTTTGCCGGCGTTGATCAGGTCGGCGTCTTCCTCGCCCTCATAGGGGAAGGGGCCGATGCCGAGCATGCCGTTCTCGCTCTGGAGCGTGACGTGCATGCCTTCGGGAATGTGGTTGGCGACCACCGTCGGGATGCCGATGCCGAGATTGACGTAATAGCCGTCTTCCAGCTCCTGCGCGGCGCGGGCGGCCATCTGGTTGCGGTCCCAGCCGGTGCGGACGTTCGTATCGGTCATGTCAGTTGCCTTCGTTCATGATTGCAGGCGCAGCGGAAGGAGCGGTCTCGGGCGACCAGCGGGTGCCTTCGGGGTAAACTTCGCCCACCGTTCCCTTGAGCGAATCGCCGTAGACGGGGTTGGGCAGGACGAACCAGCCGTTGCCCCAGAGCTGCGCCAGATCGCCGCGCGCCGCCAGTTCGCGGCGCTGGGATGCGGGCAAATCGTCGTCGTTGAAGATATCGGCGAAATCGCCGAGATTGTCGCCTGCCAGCGCGATCACGCAATAGCGCTCGGCGATCAGGGCGCGGCGTCCGTCCTTGTCGCTGCTGTCCACGCCGTCGTCCCCGCGCAGGAACAGCGTTTCGCGGTGGACCGCTTCGCCGAGACCGGCGGCCGCGATCGCTTTGGCCGCGCCTTCGGGGCTATACTGGCGGTTGGTGTTGAAGACCGGGGTGATGCCCGCCTCGCGCAGGCGGCGTAGGCCGGTCACTGCGCCGGGGACGGGGCGAATGTAGCTCGCGCCGGTCTCTTCCCACAGCTTCCACGTCTCGCGCGAATAGCTCTTGCCGGTCGCGGCGACCCAATATTCGTAGCCTGTGTTGAGCAGGACGGTCTCGTCGACGTCGAATACGACCGCCAGCGGCTTGATGGTCTGACCGTCAGAGCACAGCTGCGGCTCGGCCACCGCTCCGCCCATTCCCATGGCGACCGATTGCGGCACGCGGCGTTCGCGGCTGCGGGCGACGGCGTAATCGGCAAGGCTGCGCCAAGCCTGGATCGAGGCCCCGGCGGCTTCGCCCGAACCATAAAGCCACTGCATGCTGTCGGGCGCTTCGGCATCGAGACCCGGTGCAATCGACGCTTCAGGGGCGGGCACGGTATGGCATGCGGCAAGCGCAAGCGCGGCGAAAGGGGCAAGGCGCTTCATGACGGCGCGCTCCCACCAAGATCGATCGCGAGAGGGTCGTCGGTCGGATTGCTACGCTCGGCATCGAGGCCTTCCCAGATCCGTGCCATCGCATCCTCTTCGGAGATATTCACGGCATGGGCATAGGCCTTCGCTCCATGGCGCGCAGCATCGACCAGCGCCATCCCAAACAGGAAAGGGTCTGCGCCCAGATGCCGCGGTTCAATAATCGCGGTCATGCCTGCGTCTGGGCCGGCCCACAGACGCGCAAATTCGAGGGACTTCGACAGGAAGTCGTAGTTCGAAACGTCGATTTCGCCGGCCATCGGCCTCTTCCTGCCAAACATCATGCGCTCTCCCGCTCGCGCGTGGTCACGAATTCGATCTTCTTGTCGTAAGGCGCGCCGACGATCATGCGCTGCACATAGACACCGGGGAGGTGTATGCAGTCGGGATCGAGGCTGCCGGTCGGGACAATTTCCTCGACCTCGACGACGCAGACCTTGCCGCAGGTGGCGGCGGGCAGGTTGAAATTGCGCGCGGTCTTGCGGAAGACGAGGTTGCCGGTCTCGTCGGCCTTCCACGCCTTCACGATGGCGAGATCGGCGAAGATGCCGCGTTCGAGGATGTAGTCTTCCCCGTCGAAATTTTTCACTTCCTTGCCCTCGGCGACCTGCGTGCCGACGCCGGTCTTGGTGTAGAAACCGGGAATGCCCGCGCCGCCGGCGCGCATGCGTTCGGCCAGCGTGCCCTGGGGGCAGAATTCCACCTCCAGCTCACCGGAGAGGAATTGGCGTTCAAATTCCTTGTTCTCGCCGACATAGGACGAGATCATCTTCTTCACCTGCTGGGTGCGCAGCAGCATGCCGATGCCTTCGTTGTCGATCCCGGCGTTGTTGCTGGCGAATGTGAGGCCCTTAACCCCGCTCTCCCGGATCGCCTCCAACAGGCGTTCGGGGATGCCGCACAGGCCGAAGCCTCCGCTGGCAATCAGCATGTCGTCATGGAGCAACCCGTCGAGGGCGGCAGCGGCGTCGGGAAAGAGCTTGTTCATCGGACCTCCGTTACGGCTTGGCTGCTAGCGCCCAGTTTGTGATAAGTCACCCCCGGAACAAGGAGATGCATGATGCGCGCAAGCCTGCTGCTGGTTTTCCTTCCCTTTCTCACGGCGTGCGAGCCGGAACCGGTGCCGCAGCCCGAGCCGAAGGAGGCCGACCCTGTGGTGGTAAAACAGGAGACGCAGCGCCGCGACCATTTGACGGGCGCGGCACGGCCGGGTGACTTCAAGGCCAATTTCGGCGAACCCTTCATCCAGTTCGAAAACCGCGGCAGCCGCATGGCGATCAGCCAGAGCTATGCCGACCCCGGCTACCGGGTGATCGACGTGACCCGAAGTGGCGGCGGCGAAACCGTCGTGTTCCGCGCAAGGGAGGGGGCCGTGCCGGGGGACAGCCCCTTCGTGCTCACGATCGAAAAGGGCACCTGCACCAACGAATTCTCGCTCGAAAAGACCGAATACCGCGCGTTCCTCGGCACCGAGGCAGAGCCGCGCCGCATCCGCTCCTGTGCTGCACCTGCGAAATAGCGCGTGCGCTACGGCACAGTTAATCAAGCGTTTATCGGCCTGAGTTGCGCTTTGTGCAACAAACCTTGTCCTTTTCGCACTTGCACAAAAACGTCTCGGCAAGCATATGTCTCTCTGCCTTTCAGGCATCCTCTCCCAAGACTTTTCTAGCCCGGTTGGTTCGCCAGCCGGGCTTTTTTCTTGCCCGAAAGGCTTTCTCGCGCGGACCTCTCGCGGGCCTCGCTCATTGCATCTCTATCACTTGTCCCCATCTGCGGGACCGAACGGATAAGAGTTGCGAGGGAGCTGACCCCATATGGCCGATGCCAATACTGCCGCCCCGGTGGACGAGAAGACTGTGAGGCTGCAGGTGGCCGCCGCCCGGCAGGAAGAAAGCGGGCAGGGCATCGTTCGCATGCCGCGCTCGGCCTTTCAGGCGCTCGGCGTGACCGAAGGCGATCCGGTCGAGATCGTCGGCAAGCGCGCCACGGTCGCGATCGCGATGTCGGCCTATGACGAGGACCAGACGATCGAGGTCATCCGCCTCGACGGTCTCCAGCGTGGCAACGCCGAAGTCGGTTCGGGCGAGCATGTGGTCGTGAAAGCCGCCGAATCGCGACCCGCCACCCGCGTCGTCTTCGCTCCCGCCAATCGCGACATGCGGCTGCAAGGCCCGTCGCAGGCGCTGAAGCGCAATTTCGCGGGCAAGCCGCTCCTGGCCGGTGACCTCGTGGCGACGACCGGCCAGCAGCCCGTCCAGAACATGCCGCCCGAAGTGCGCCGCATGTTCAACGCGCCGGCCTATGCGCTGACGCAGATCCGCCTCTCGGTCGTCTCGACCACGCCCAAGGGCATCGTCCATATCGACGAGAACACCGAGGTCGAACTGCGCGCCGAATTCGAGCCCCCGCGCGACGCGCGCGCCGTCGTCAATTACGACGATGTCGGCGGCATCGACGACACGATCCAGGCGCTCCGCGAAATGGTCGAACTGCCGCTGCGCTATCCCGAGCTTTTCACCCGCCTCGGTGTCGATCCGCCCAAGGGCGTGCTGCTGCACGGACCGCCGGGGACCGGCAAGACCCGCCTTGCGCAGGCCGTCGCCAACGAGAGCGATGCCGAGTTCTTCACCATCAACGGCCCGGAAATCATGGGCTCGGGCTATGGCGAGAGCGAGAAGGCCCTGCGCGAAGTGTTCGAGCAGGCGACAAAGGCCGCACCTGCCATCATCTTCATCGACGAGATCGATTCCATCGCCCCGAAGCGCGACCGCGTGCCGGGGGAGGCGGAGAAACGTCTCGTCGCGCAGTTGCTCACACTCATGGATGGCCTCGAAGCGCGGTCCAATCTCGTCGTCATCGCGGCGACCAACCGCCCCGACGCTATCGATGAGGCGCTGCGCCGTCCGGGCCGCTTCGACCGCGAGATTGTGGTCGGCGTGCCGGACGAAAAGGGACGCCGCGAGATTCTCGGTATTCACACGCGCGGAATGCCGCTGGGCGACAAGGTCGACCTGACCGAATTGGCCAAGGCCACATATGGCTTCGTCGGCGCGGATATCGCCGCGCTGGCGCGTGAGGCGGCCATCGATGCGGTCCGCCGCATCATGCCAAAGATCGATCTCGACGAGCGGACGATCCCACCCGAGGTCCTCGACGAGCTTTATGTCGGACGCGAAGATTTCCTCTCGGCCCTCAAGCGCATCCAGCCCAGCGCCATGCGCGAAGTCATGGTCCAGGTCCCCAATGTCGGCTGGGACAATATTGGCGGTGTCGGCGATGCGATCGACAAGCTTAAGGAAGGCATCGAACTTCCGATGAAGAACGCCGACGCCTTCCATCGCCTCGGCATCCGCCCGGCCAAGGGTTTCCTGCTGTATGGTCCTCCGGGGACAGGCAAGACGCTGCTCGCCAAGGCCGTGGCCAAGGAAGCGGAGGCTAACTTCATTTCGATGAAGAGCTCGGACCTGCTCTCCAAATGGTATGGCGAAAGCGAGCAACAGATCGCCAAGATGTTCAAGCGCGCACGAGCCGTTGCGCCTTGCGTGATCTTCATCGACGAGATCGACAGCCTCGTTCCGGCGCGCGGCAGCGGGCAGGGCGAACCGCAGGTCACGGGACGGGTGGTCAATACCATCCTCGCCGAGATGGACGGGCTGGAAGAACTGCAGTCGGTGGTCGTCATCGGGGCGACCAACCGGCCGACGCTGGTCGATCCCGCGTTGCTACGCCCGGGCCGCTTCGACGAGCTGGTCTATGTCGGGACGCCCGACAAGCCGGGCCGCGAGCAGATTCTCGGCATCCACACGGCGAATATGCCGCTTGGTGAAGATGTGAGCCTTGCCGATATTGCCGGCAAGACCGAACGCTTCACCGGCGCGGATCTGGAAGACGTGGTGCGCCGTGCCGGTTTGAATGCACTGAAGCGCGCAGGCGGCGATGTGCAGAACGTCACCGCGGCGGACTTCGATGAAGCGCTCAAGGACAGCCGCGCCACGGTCACCAGCAAGATGGAAGCCGAGTACAAGAAAATGCGCGGCGAACTGAAGAAGCGGGCCGCCGAGGTGCAGCCCATCGGCTTCATTCACGAAGGCATGCTGGAGCCGACCCGCGACCGCAAGCACGGCAGCACCGAGAGCTGATTAGCCGCCTTTCGCCCGCTGATTCGCCGCCTCGACTTCGAGCCGGTGGCGGATCAGGGCGTCGGGCTGTTTCTCGCGCAGCCACGCCAGCATATGCTCGCGCACGTCGCAGCGCAGGGTGAAGAGGTCGCCGATGGTGTCGGCGCTCATCGACAGGCGCAGCTCGATGCTTTCGGGATAGGCCTCGGTCATCAATAGAGCGAGATTGCGCCCGTCCCACAAGGCGTGACCCTTCACGAACCGCTCGAATTCCTCGCGGATCGGCTCGATCTTGGCGACGGGATCGAGATGGAGCATCACCGGACCGGTCAGCTTCTCGCTCACGCGCGACCAGTTCTCGAAACTCTGGTCGAGGAAGCGGCTGGTGGGCACCACGAGTACCCGCTCGTCCCATGTACGCACGGTGACAAAGCTCATCCGGATTTCTTCCACGCGCCCGGCCTGCCCGTCGACCTTGACGAGATCACCGATCCGCAAGGGCTGGGTCAGCGCCATCTGGAGGCCTGCGATCAGCGACTTGAGCGCCGGCTGCGCGGCTGCACCGACAGCCAGAGCGGCGAGACCGGCGGAGGCCAGCATCGTCGTGCCGACATCGCGCACACCGGGAATGTTGAGCATGATAAGCGAGATAGTGACGATCGCGATTCCCACACGCGCCGTGCGCGAAAGGATCGCGATACGGGTGCGGTATCCGCGCTTGGCTACCTCGTCGCCTTCGAGCTCGAGCTGGCGCTCGTAGCCGATGGCGAGGCCCTTCACGGTGGCGAAGGCCACCCAGCCGATGACGGCGGGGGTCAGGAAGTCGGCAAAAACGTCCCAGCCGTTGCCGACCAGCGCGTCGTTCTCGGCGGCGATGGAAATGGCGAAGGCGATCATCGCCCAGCGCACGGGACGGCGGACCTTCTCCACCACCACATCGTCCATCAGGCTGGAGGAGGCCTCGGTGACCTTGCGCAGGATGGCAAAGAGCACCCAGTGGATGGCAAGGGCGGCCAGAACGGAACCGCCCAGCACGATGATCGTGTGAACGAAGCCTTCCTGCGAAATCGGCCAGTTTTCGAGGCGGTAGCGGTCCAGCATGTGCGGGGGACTAGGCGGCTGGCATCGCGCTGGCAATGGCACCTTGCGCGCTGTTCTGCCGCAGCTCGATCGTCACCACCAAGCCTTCGGCCGTGAAATCGCGTGTCACGCTGCCGCCGAATTGCCTGGCGGCGCTGTCCATAAGCAGGCTGCCGAAACCCTTGCGATCCGGCGCCCCATCGAGCGTGATGCCTTTCTCGCGCCAGACGAGCGTTACCATGCCATCCTGTTCGCTCCAGGTTACATCGATCGTACCGCCCTTGGCCCAGGCGCCGTATTTCACCGCATTCGTGGTGAGCTCGTGCAGGACAAGGCCGAGCGGGGTGATGCGCTTTGCGGGAAGCAGGACTTCCGGCCCTTCGACATGCGCAGTCTGCTTGGCTGAACGATAGGGGGCCAGCGTGGTCTCGATCAGCGCTTCCAGCGAGGCCAGCTCACGGTCGAGTTCGCCCTGGCTTACCTCATGCGCGGTCAGCAGGGCGCGGATGCGGGCGCTGATGGCGTCGGTCACGGGCTTCGCGTCCGGCTTGTCGCGCGCGCTCATCTGGACGATGGCGAGCACGACCGCGAACAGGTTCTTCACCCGGTGGTTAAGCTCCTTCGCGAGCAGGTCGGCCCGGTCGCGCGCTTCGCCGATGGCAGCAGCCTGCGCGGCTTCCGCTTCGGCCTTGGCCGCACGAGAAACTAGCCGCGATCCGATCAGGATGGCTAGCAGCAGGAGCGTGATCAGAGCCAGCAGCAAGGGCAGAACACGCCCCTCGATCCGCGCGGTTTCGCTGCGCTGGTCGGCAAGGATACGGCGTTCGATCTCCTCCATCTCGTCGATCGCGCGGTTGAGGCGCTCCATGGTTTCCTGCCCCTCGTCGGTTAGGACTTGGCGCCGCGCATCGAGGAGGCGCCCATCTTCCAAGAGGAGCACGGAGGACTGCATCTCGTCGAATTTCGCCCGCGAAAGCGCGTCGATCTCGTCGAGCAATTCCTCCTGCCGCGACGTGGCGTTGTCGCTCAGCAATGACCGCAGGCGTTCCAGCGCCGGCTCGATTTGCTCGCTACCCTCCTGGTAGGAGCGCAAGTAGCGTCGGTCGAGCGTGATGAGGTAGCCACGCTGTCCCGTCTCGCCGCTAAGCGCAGCGGTGTGAACCCGGACCAGCTGTTCGAGCACGTCGCTGGTGAAGGCGGCCTGTTCACGCTCTTGCCGCTCGGCCTCGACCGTCTGGTAGACGAGATAGATCAGCCCCAGCATCGCGCCGCTGATGAAGAGCAGCAGCACGGCGTTCGGCCAGCGCGGCAGGGTCGCGGTGAACCGGCTCAATGCGCCGCTCCCCAGCTCTTGCCCGTGCCGATTTCCACGCCGAGCGGAACGGCCAGCTCGACCGCGGGCGCGGCGGCCTGCGCCATGACGCGTTCGATGGCCTCGGACGCCGCTGTGACATCGGCTTCAGGAAGTTCGAACACCAGTTCGTCATGCACCTGTAGCAGCATGCGGACATGGCCGAGCCCTGCCTCTTCCAGCGCGGGGTTCATCCGCACCATGGCGCGCTTGATGATGTCGGCGCTGGTGCCCTGGATCGGCGCGTTGATCGCTGCGCGCTCGCTGCCCTGCCGTTCGGCCTGGTTCTTGGAATTGATGCGCGGGAACCACGTTTTCCGGCCGAAGAGCGTCTCCGAATAGCCCTTCTCCCGCACGCTTTCGAGCGTGTGGAGGATGTATTTCTGGATCCCGGGGAAGCGCTGGAAATAGGTGTCGATCATCGCCTGCGCCTCGTCGGCTTCGACACCAAGCCGGCCTGCGAGGCCCCAGCGGGAAATGCCGTAGAGGATGGCGAAATTGATCGTCTTGGCGCGCGCGCGGGTGTCGCGGGTAACTTCGCCGAACATCTCGGTCGCGGTGCGGGCGTGGATGTCCTCGCCTTCCGCGAAAGCTTCCTTGAGCGGGGCGACGTCCGCCATGTGCGCGGCCAGCCGCAACTCGATCTGCGAATAGTCAGCCGCGAGCAGGACATGGCCGTCCTCGGCTACGAAAGCGTCGCGGATCTGGCGCCCGATCTCGGTGCGGATCGGGATGTTCTGCAGGTTCGGATCGGTCGAGGACAGGCGCCCGGTCTGCGCGCCGACGAGGCTGTAGCTTGTGTGGACGCGACCCGTCTCGGGATTGATCGCTTCCTGCAGCGCGTCGGTATAGGTGGACTTCAACTTGGCCAGCTGGCGCCATTCGAGCACCTTGTCGGCAATTTCCGCGCCATCGCCCGACAGTTTCTCCAGCACCGACTGGTCGGTCGAATACTGGCCGCTCTTGCCCTTCTTGCCGCCCTTGAAGCCGAGCTTGTCGAACAGGATTTCGCCGAGCTGCTTGGGGCTGCCGACGGTGAACTCCTGCCCGGCGATCTCGTGGATCTCGCCTTCGAGCCGCTTGGTTTCGGTGGCAAATTCCTCCGAAAGCTTGGCGAGGCGCGCGCGGTCGACCTTGATGCCGTGGCGCTCCATCCCGGCGACGACCGGGACCAGGGGGCGGTCCACGCGTTCGTAGATTTTCGTACCGCCTTCCACCGGCAGGCGACGCTTCAGCATCGCATGGAGGCGCCAGGTGACATCGGCATCCTCTGCGGCGTATTCGGTTGCCTTGTCGAGCGGGACCTCGGCGAAGGGGATCGCTTTCTTGCCCGTACCGCACAGTTCCTTGAAGCTGATGCAGGTGTGGCCGAGATGGCGTTCGGCAAGCTCGTCCATGCCGTGGCCGCCGCCGATACCGCTCTCGCTGCGCCCGGCGTCGAGCGCGAAGCTGATGATCATCGTGTCGTCGATGGGCGCAACCGCGATGCCCTCGCGCGCGAGCACGTTGAGGTCGTATTTTCCGTTCTGGAAGACCTTGAGCACTGCGTCGTCTTCCAGCAGCGGTTTCAGCGCGGCGAGGGCTTCGGCCTTGCCGATCTGTTCGGGCTTCTCAGCGAACATGTCGCTGCCGCCATGGCCGAGCGGAATGTAACAGGCTTCGTTCGGGCCGGGAGCGAGGCTCACGCCCACCAGCTCGGCCCGGATCGAATCGAGACTGTCGGTCTCGGTGTCGACCGCAACCAGCCGCGCGGCTCCGGCCCGCTCGATCCAGTGGGTGAGACGCTCCATCGACTGCACGCATTCGTAGGCGGAGCGGTCGATTGCGGGCAATTCGGGCAGCGGCTGGCTGTTGCCGCCGGCCTCGGCCTCCGCGCCCTTGGTTTCCTGCTTGGGCGGGTTGAGATCGGTCGCCCGGTTGGGGCTGCCACTGCCGGTTTCGAGCCGCCGGAGAAGGCTGGTGAAGCCGTGCTTTTCGAGGAAGGCGGCAAGCGGCTCGCTCGGCACGCCGTTGAGTTTCATGTCGTCGATGGCGATGGGGAGGGGGCAGTCCTCCTTCAGCGTCACGAGCACGCGGCTGAGTTCCGCATCCTCGCGATGCTCGATCAGGCGCTCCTTGAGCTTGCTCTTCTTCATCTCCTCGGCCGCGTCGAGCGCGGCGGTGAGGTCGCCATGTTCGGCGATCAGCTTGCTCGCCGTCTTGGGGCCGACGCCGAAGATGCCGGGAATATTGTCGACCGAATCGCCCATCAGCGCGAGCACATCGCCGACCTTCTCGGGCGGCACACCGAATTTCTCCTCCACTTCCTCGATATAGATGCGCGCGCTTTTCATCGTGTCGAGCATGTCGATCCGCGCGCCATCTTTCTCGCCGACGAGCTGCATGAGGTCCTTGTCCGAGGAGACGATGGTGACATCCCAGCCTTCGGCCTGCGCGGCGCGGGCGTAAGAGGCGATCATGTCGTCCGCCTCGACATCGGGCTCTTCGACCAGCGGCAGGCTGAAGGCGCGGGTGGCGTCGCGAATCAGCGGGAATTGCGGCACCAGGTCTTCCGGCGGATCGGGGCGGTTCGCCTTGTACTGGTCGTAAATCTCGTTGCGGAAGGAGTGGCTCGACTTGTCGAGCACCACGGCGAGGTGCGTCGGGCCGTCGGCCTTGTCGAGATCGTCGGCCAGCTTCCACAGCATGGTCGTATAGCCGTAGACCGCGCCGACCGGCGTGCCTTCGGGATCTGTCAGCGGCGGCAGGCGGTGGTAAGCCCTGAAGATATAGGCGGAACCATCGACGAGATAGAGGTGCTGCTTGTCGGCCATCGGCAAGGCGTTAGCAGCGAGTCGAGCGCTTGGGGAGGAATAAGGGCAGGAAAAATGTGGGCTGGAAAAGCGCGGAATTGCGTCGAATTGAGGCAAGATGATGGCGAAATGTGGCGAAAGCGCTTGCTACGCCACAATCCGGCCACTATTTAGACATTGTAAGGCCCGAATTGCCGGACCTTGCGCGAGGGGATGGGTTCCCTTTTCCTTCGCACCAGAACTCGCTGATTAAGGATTACATATTATGCGCAAGATCGCACTCGTCGCCGCCGCTTCGGCCGCCGCTCTCTCGCTCGCAGCTTGCTCGGAAGCAACCGAAGACGCAGCTGAAGACACCATGGAATCGGCTGCTGCTGACACCGAAGCAAACGCTGAAGCCATCGAAGCCGGCGCTGAAGACGCTGCTGCTGAAGTCGACGCTGAAGCTGCTGAAGTTGAAGCTGAAGTTCAGGGCGAAACCACCGCAGAAGCAGAAGCCGACTAATTCGGACTTCGTTTCGCGAACGGTTTACCGTTTCGAACAAGGAAGGGCGGAGCCGCGAGGCTCCGCCCTTTCTCTTTGCGTGATGCAGATCGGTGTGGGGACTTAACCGCCGTAGTCGGCGTCGGCCCAAACGCGGCCATCGTCACCCTGTGAGGCGAAGCCGCGATAAAGGGCCCCGGCAATGGTCGAAATCCGCGCATCGCGCATCTGGCGCGCCTGCAGCTTGAGCCCGCGGCTGCCGTTTTCGGCGGCCATGGAGGAGCTCTGGCCGGTGACATAGATTGCCACGGCGACGGCGCGACCATCGGGCGTGTGGAAGATACCGATATCGCTTGCCGTGCGGCTGAGCGTTCCGGTCTTGTGAGCGAGCCCCGCGCTGACCGGCAGGGCCGAGCGCATGCGCTTCTTGCCCGTGGTCGTCGCGCGCATGGCGTTCATGATCACGGCGCGGGACGAGGGGCTGAGCCACTTGCCCTGATAAATGCCGGCGAGCAGCTGGCCCATGGCCCGCGGCGTTGCACTGTCGCGCAGGTCCACGCTCGAGGCGGGGTCAATCCGTCCGTCCTCGCGAATAAGCGTGGCGATGTCGCGATTGAGCTGGAATTCGGTAATCCCGGCCTGGCGCATCCAGGCGTTGACCGCAGCCGGTCCGCCGACAGCGTTCAGCATAGCGTCGGTGCAGGCGTTGCAGCTCTTGCTGATCATCAGATCGATATGCTGTTGCGCGGAGAGATAGGCCCCGCCCGGGCGCGGCAGGCGCCATTCGCTGGTCAGAGTCCATTTCCCGGCGTCGACACCGGCAAGATACACGGCGGCAATCGCCACCTTGCTGGTGCTAGCCATGGGGAAGCGCTGGTCGGCCAGGACGCCGACTTCCTGACCGGTCGTCAGGTCGAGCGCGTAAACGCCGATGCGGCCACGCGAACCGTCCGCCAGCTGGGCAACGGTGCGTTCGAGACCGGTATCGTAAGTGGCTCGGAAATCCTGCGGCGCGCGGACTTCCGTGCCCAGTATCTGGTCGAACTGGGCGGAATAGGCCGTCCTTGCGGTCTGACCGGTTGTCTGCGCCTGTGCCGGCAGGCCCAGCGCCAAGGCGCCCGCTGCCAGCAATCTCCCGAGTGTTGTGATCCGCATGGCCCTCTCAATAGCGAATTCGTGGTTATCAAAACCTTAACGCAGGTTCTGAATCCTGCGCAAGTGTGATAACCACGAATTGTGTCGCGCATGCGGCGGACTATTTCCGCGCAAGGAAATTTCCATAAAGCTCTCAGGCCGCGGATATGACCTTTTCGATGCGCGCAGTGGTTTCGCCCGTCACCGTCTTGTCGATCTCGCCCACGAGGCGCTTTTCCAGCTCCGAGTGATAGTGACGACGCATCTCGCCAAGCGTCTTGGGATCGGCAATCACCAGCACATCGGTGATCTCGCCCGAGATAGCCTTGGCGTTGAGCCATTCGGCGGCGGCTGCGCCATGCGCCAGCTCGTTGAGATCGGTCGCGCCGGTTCGTTGGCCCACATCGTCCTGGTGCTTCACCCCGGCGCTGAAATTGGTCGCGCTAAGGTCGGGCTTCTGCGCGCCCCCGAGCTTGGGCTCGAAGGGCTGGCCGCTGTTCTGCATGACAGTGAAATGTTCGCCATCGACGATGGCTACGTGGGCCTTGTGCGGCAGCTTCATGGGGATTGTCTCCTGAATTCGTTGGGGTTCACTAGGCCAACGGGCGAGCGCGCTTTGAGGTCCGGGCTTGTGGCCATTCCCGCTCTGCGCCACAAAGTGCCTATGGGAGAGAGCGAGGGCGAGAGCCTGCTGCACGAAGGACTGACGCGCGCGCTTCGCCGCGCCGGGATCGGTGCGCCCGCCGAACTGCAACGACTGACGGGCGGCGCAACCATGGAAAGCTGGCGCTTCGAGGCAGAGGGCATGGCCTATGTCCTGCGCCGTGCGCCGAGCCTCGCCTTCATGGAGGAACGCCCCTTCGGTCACGATAGCGAGGCGGCCCTGATCCGCGCCGCGCGCGACGCCGGAGTGACCGCGCCGGAAGTGGTGGTGGAACTGGATGAGAGCGACGGGATCGGCAGCGGCTTCGTGATGCGCGCGCTACCGGGGACGCCCGATCCGCGCGCCATTCTGGCAATGGAGCAACCGGAGGTCATACTTGCGGAGGCCGCACGCGACCTTGCCCGGATCCATTCGCTAGCGCCTGCCGCTTTGGCCGCCGATGTTCCGATGCTCGACTACCGCGAGGGCGTCGAGAAGCTGCGCGAGCAGTTCGAGGAGGCGGGCGGCGATCGCCCCATCATCGCGCTGGGCCTGCGCTGGCTGCTGGACAATCTGCCGGAGCCGGTGGAGCCTGTGCTCAACCATGGCGATTTTCGCCTCGGCAACCTGCTCGCCGAAGATTCGCACCTCACCGGCGTGCTCGATTGGGAGCTGGCGCATTTCGGCGACTGGCACGAGGATCTGGCTTTCGGCTGCATGCCGGTCTGGCGCTTCGGGGCATATGATCGCCCCGCGCTCGGGCTTGGTTCGCTGGAGAACTATTTCACGGCCTATGAGGCGGCGGGCGGTAGGACGGTCGATCCGGCGCGCTTTAGCTTCTGGACGATCTACCGCACCGTGTGGTGGGCGCTGGGTTGCCTGAAGAACGCGAGGGTCTGGCGCGAAGGTCAGGACCGGATGCTCGAGCGGGTCGTGATTTCACGGCGGACGAGTGAGCAGGAAGTGGACCTGCTGCTGCTTCTCGAAGAGGATGCTCCTACAGACTGCACTGTGCGACAGCTATGGGAACCGCAACCGCGACCGGACGAAGACACTGGCGACGCGTCGATGGAGGAAATCCTTATCGCTGTTTCGGAGTGGCTTGCATCCATGAAAGACCGTGTCGAAGGGCATGACCGGTTCCAGCTTGCCGTAGCCATAAACGCCTTGGGCATTGCCATCAGGGATGACCGCTATCTGCCCCATCTCCATGCGAACAAACGAATGGCGCAAGACATAATATCGGGAGCAAAGCGGCTCGACCAGCACGGTGTGATCGGCAGGCTCCGTCAGGCAGCGCTTGAGAAGGTTACCGTCGACTCGCCCAAATATCCCTCGCTTCAGGTCGCGCTCGATAGATGGACAATCCCGAAGGTGCAAAACTGATGGACTTCACCATCCCGCAAGACCTCGAGGACTATTACGCCGGACTCGTCTCCTTCATCGAGGCCGAGATCGAGCCGTTGGTCGCGAAGGATGACAACATCCGTTTCTTCGACCACCGCCGCGAAAACGCGCGGACCGATTGGGAGCGGGGCGGACTTCCGAACCATGAGTGGGAAAACCTTCTGCGACAGGCGCGCGAGGTCGCGGACGAGGCAGGACACTGGCGCTTTTCCGTGCCGAAAAAATACGGCGGGAAGGATGGCTCGAACCTCTGGATGGCGGTGATCCGCGATCGGTTCGCGCAGCGCGGGCTGGGTCTCCACAACGACCTCCAGAACGAGCATTCGATTGTCGGCAATTTTCCCTTCGTCGCCATGTTCGAGGCGTGGGGGACCGAGGATCAGAAGCAGGAATTCATTCTCGGCGGCTTCGAGGGCAGCCGTCGCGTCGCCTTCGGTCTGACCGAGCCCGACCATGGCTCGGACGCAACCCACATGGAAACAACCGCCGTGCGCGAAACCTGCGATGGCGTGGATGGCTGGCGGATCAATGGCGAGAAGATGTGGATCACCGGCATGCACGTCGCCACCCATTGCGCCATGTTCTGCCGCACCAGCGGCGAAGCGGGCGACGCGCGTGGCATCACCTGCCTGCTCGTGCCCAACCCGACCGAGGGGTTGGAGATCGAGGAGTGGATGTGGACCTTCAACATGCCCACCGATCATCCTCGCCTGTCGGTGAAGGATGTCTGGGTGCCGGAAAGCGCGATGCTCGGGAAGGAAGGCCTCGGCCTCGCGCTGGCGCAGAGCTTCGTCCACCAGAACCGCATTAGGCAGGCGGCGAGCAGTCTCGGCGCGGCGACCTATTGCGTTGAGGAAAGCGTCCGATACGCCCGGACCCGCAAGCCTTTTGGCGAGGAACTCGCGCAGAACCAGGCGATACAGTTCCCGCTGGTCGAGCTCGCCACCCAGTGCGAGATGCTGCGCCTGCTGATCTACAAGACGGCGTGGGAGATGGACAGCATGCCGCATGAGGAGATCGAAAAGACGCTCTCCGACAAGGTTTCCATGTGCAATTACTGGGCGAACCGGCTGGTGTGCGAGGCCGCCGACCGCGCGATGCAGGTGCATGGCGGCATCGGCTATTCGCGGCACAAGCCGTTCGAGCACATCTATCGCCACCACCGCCGCTACCGGATTACCGAGGGTGCGGAGGAGATCCAGATGCGCAAGGTCGGCGCGTATCTGTTCGGCTATCTGGGGCCGCGAAAAGGGCGCTACGGCTCTCTTTAGACCCCGCTCCCATGTCGTTGGCAGAAGTTCGGCTTGACCAAGCCCGGCGCATTTGCCTCATTCGCGTTTCAATCTTGGGGACTTACATCATGCATTCACTTCTTCGCGTCGCAGCCGGCGGCCTCCTGCTGAGCACTTCCACCCTGGCGCTTGCCCAGGAAGTGTCGATCGTCCTTCCCGGCGCGCCCGGCGAAGCGCCGCGCGTCATCGGGGAAGCCGAAGCGATCAAGCTGTCGGACACGCGCTATTCGCCAGCCGACGTGCACTTCATGCAAGGCATGATCGTCCACCACCAGCAGGCGGTCGACATGGCGCAGTTGGTCAAGGCGCGCACCAATAACGACGCGATCCTGAAGACGGCCGACCGGATCGAGGCCGGGCAGAAGGACGAGATGAAATTCATGCGCGAATGGCTCGAGGCGCGCAGCGAGCCGGTCGCCATGCCGCACTCCATGCAGCACGGCGCGCATGGCCATGGCGCGATGAAGGGCATGGCCACGCCGGACCAGATGGCCGCGCTGGCCGCCGCCAACGGCACAGAGTTCGATCGCCTCTTTCTGATGCGGATGGTGGCCCACCACCAGGGCGCGCTCGAAATGGTCAAGGACCTGCACGAGTCCCCGGGTAGCGCTTACGATCCGGTGATGTTCGAATTCACCAACGAGGTCGTGAGCGACCAGCAGGCCGAAATCGACCGAATGAACGCGGTCCTCGCCTCGCTGTCGACCGATCCCCGCGCCACGTTGGCCGCCGGTTTCCGCGATGCGGGCGAGGCGATTTCGAACCTGCGCCTCGTTGTCGCGCAGCCCAAGCCTGCTGGCTTCTTCGACCCGGAAAATCCTGCCCAGCTCCAGCCGCTGATCGAAAAGGACGAGGAGGAGAGCGACGCCGAGAAGGCCAAAGCCGCCACGCGCGATGACGAGGAAGAGGACGAGCCCCAGTTCGGCAAGCGCGGTTCGCTGCTCGACTTCGCCAACACGGATATCGCCTTCTCTGGCGACCTGATGGTTGCCGGCAGCTACCACGGCTTCAACGCCTATCGCCTCGGCGAGGATGGCGTGCCCACGCTGGTCAGCTCAACCGTCTGCCCCGGCGGGCAGGGTGACGTCTCGATTGTCGGCGACCTGCTGGTGATGAGCGTGCAGGACAGCCGCGCGCGCGTCGACTGCGGACTTCAAGGCGTGGCCGGCAAGGTCAACGCCGAGCGCTTCCGCGGAGTGCGCATCTTCGACATTTCGGACATCACCCGCCCGCGCCAGGTCGGTCAGGTCCAGACCTGCCGTGGCAGCCACACGCATTCGATCGTCAGCGCCGATGCCGACCGCATCATCCTCTACAATTCGGGTACGAGCTATGTGCGCGACAATGAGGAGCTGGAAGGCTGCTTCGACAGCGCCGGCGACGAGACCGCGCTGTTCAGCATCGACGTGATCGAAGTGCCGGTCGCCAATCCGGCCGCTGCGCGCATCATCGACAGCCCGCGCATCTTTGCCGCCGACGGCCAGATCGCAGGCCTGTGGAAGGGCGGCAATCACGGCGATGGTACGCAGGACACCTACATCACCAATATGTGCCACGACATCACTGTTTTCCCGGCGAAGAACCTTGCCGCAGGCGCCTGTTCGGGCAACGGGATCATCCTCGACATTTCCGATCCGCTGAAGCCCACCCGCATCGATGATGTGACCGACAAGGGATTCGCCTATTGGCACTCGGCCACCTTCAACAACGACGGCACCAAGGTGCTCTTCACCGACGAATGGGGCGGGGGCGGACGTCCGCGCTGCCAGGCGGGCGATCCCACGAACTGGGGGGCGGATGCGTTCTACGCCATCGAGGACGGCAAGCTCGAATACCGCGGCATGTACAAGCTGCCGGCACCGCAGGGCGACAAGGAGAACTGCGTCGCGCACAACGGCTCGATCATTCCCGTACCGGGGCGCGATATCTTCGTGCAGGCGTGGTACCAAGGCGGCATTTCGGTGATCGACTTCACCGACGCCACCAACCCCTTCGAAATCGCCTATTTCGACCGCGGTCCGGTGGATGAGGACCAGTTGATTACCGGCGGCTATTGGTCCGCCTATTGGTACAACGGCCGCATCTACGCCACCGAGATCGCGCGCGGACTGGATGTGTTTGCCCTCGAACCGAGCGAATTCTTGACCGCAGAGGAAATCGCCGCCGCCGAGGCTGCGACCTATGAAGGCGATCTCTTCAATCCGCAGACTCAGACGCAAGTGACCTGGCCCGACGAAGTGGTGCGCGCCGCAGAGGACAGCCGCAAGGGCGGCTAGGCTAAGGGCGTGGAGCGCGGGCCTTTCGGGCGTGCGCTGGCGACTGGCGCATCGGGCTGGACTTCTGGTAAGAACCTTAGGAGGAGACCTACCCGATGACGCTATCCGCCCTGACCCGTAGCCCGCTTGTCCTCTCGCTCGGCCTTGCGCTGACGGCTTGCGCCGGGGCCGCGCAGGCAACCGAGATCGCCATGTATCGCGATCCCAATTGCGGTTGCTGCCTAGCCTGGCTCGACCACGCGAAGAGCTGGTTCGGCGAAGCGGACGACGAGGTGTCGACGAAGACCATCGAGAGCCAGAACATCGCATCGGTGAAGGAAGAGTTCGGCGTACCGGCTGACCTCGTCTCCTGCCACACGGCGATTATCGAGGGCTATGTGATCGAGGGCCATGTCCCGGCCGCCGATGTCCAGCGGCTGCTTGCCGCGCGTCCCGAGGGCGTGACCGGGCTGGCCGTACCGGGTATGCCCATCGGCTCGCCCGGCATGGAAATGGGCGACCGCAAGGATGCCTATCAGGTAATCGCGTTCGGTCCCGAAGGCCGCGCGGTCTGGTCGAGCTATCCGGGCAGTTAACTTCACCGATCCGCCCGGCATCAATCGGACCATCACGCAAAAAAGGCCCGGCAGGATCGCTCCCGCCGGGCCTCTTTGTCGGTGCCTCTCGGCTGGTCGGTAAGGCTTAGAAGCCCATGCCGCCCATACCGCCCATGCCGCCCATGTCGGGCATTGCGGGCGCGGCCTTGTCTTCCGGCTTGTCGACGACGGCAGCTTCCGTCGTGATCAGCAGGCCGGCGACCGAAGCAGCGTTCTGCAGCGCGGTGCGGACGACCTTGGTCGGGTCGATGACGCCGGCAGCCACGAGGTTTTCGTAGGTGTCGTTGGCTGCGTTGAAGCCGAGGGTTTCGTCATTGCTGTCGAACAGCTTGCCCGAAACGACCGCACCGTCATGGCCGGCGTTGGTGGCAATCTGGCGGACCGGAGCGGTCAGCGCACGGCGGACGATGTCGATGCCGCGGGTCTGGTCGTCGTTGACGCCAGCGAGGCCTTCGAGAGCCTTCGAAGCGTAGAGCAGCGCGGTACCGCCGCCCGGGACGATGCCTTCTTCAACGGCTGCGCGGGTGGCGTGGAGAGCGTCGTCAACGCGGTCCTTGCGTTCCTTCACTTCGACTTCGGTAGCACCGCCGACCTTGATGACGGCCACGCCGCCAGCGAGCTTGGCAAGGCGTTCCTGCAGCTTCTCGCGGTCGTAGTCGCTCGAGGTGTTGTCGATCTGCGTACGGATTTCCGAAACGCGGGCCTTGATGTCGTCTTCCGAGCCGGCACCGTCGACGATGGTCGTGTTGTCCTTGTCGATGGTGACGCGCTTCGCTTCACCGAGCATGCCCAGCGTGACGTTTTCCAGCTTGATGCCGAGGTCTTCGGAAATCATCTCGCCCTTGGTGAGGATCGAGATGTCCTGCAGCATGGCCTTGCGACGATCGCCGAAGCCCGGTGCCTTGACGGCTGCAACCTTGAGGCCGCCGCGCAGCTTGTTGACCACGAGGGTCGCCAGCGCTTCGCCTTCGATGTCTTCCGCGATGATCAGCAGCGGACGGCCCGACTGGACAGCCGCTTCGAGAACCGGGAGCATCGCCTGAAGGTTCGAGAGCTTCTTCTCGTGGATCAGGATGTACGGGTTTTCGAGTTCGACCGTCATCTTTTCCGGGTTGGTGATGAAGTAGGGCGACAGGTAGCCGCGGTCGAACTGCATGCCTTCGACGGTTTCGAGCTCGAATTCGAGACCCTTGCTCTCGTCGACGGTGATCACGCCTTCCTTGCCGACCTTTTCCATGGCTTCGGCGATCTTCTCGCCGACTTCACGGTCGCCATTGGCCGAGATGATGCCGACCTGCGCGATTTCTTCGCTGCCCGACACTTCCTTCGAGCGGTTGGCGAGGTCTGCGACGACCTTCTCGACAGCGAGGTCGATGCCGCGCTTGAGGTCCATCGGGTTCATGCCCGCTGCGACCGACTTCATGCCTTCGGTCACGATCGACTGGGCAAGAACGGTTGCAGTGGTGGTGCCGTCACCGGCGGCGTCGTTCGACTTCGAAGCGACTTCCTTGAGCATCTGCGCGCCCATGTTCTCGAACTTGTCCTTGAGTTCGATTTCCTTGGCGACGGAAACGCCGTCCTTGGTGATGCGGGGTGCGCCGAAGCTCTTGTCGATCACGACATTGCGGCCCTTGGGGCCGAGCGTGACCTTGACGGCGTTGGCGAGGGTGTCGACGCCGCGCAGGATGCCTTCGCGCGCGTCGCGGCCGAACTTAACGTCCTTGGCTGCCATTGGTGTTTCTCCTGGAATTGGTTTCTAGTGTTGGAAAGCGTGGCGGATCGGGCTCAGCCCATGATCCCCATGATGTCGCTTTCCTTCATGATCAGCAGGTCTTCGCCGTCGAGCTTGATCTCGGTGCCGGACCACTTGCCGAACAGAACGCGGTCGCCAGCCTTCACGTCGAGCGGGGTGACGGTGCCGTCTTCGGCTTTCGCACCTGCGCCGACAGCGACGACTTCGCCTTCGCTCGGCTTTTCCTTGGCGCTGTCGGGAATGATGATCCCGCCGGCGGTCTTTTCTTCTGCTTCGATGCGGCGCACGAGAACGCGGTCGTGCAACGGACGAAATGCCATAGTGATGACCTTTCAGTTGGTTTGAAATGTTGGTTGGCACTCCCGGTGCGAGAGTGCCAGTGGCGCGGATATGTTGACGCGCCTGCGCGGAGTCAACGGGTGCACATGCAAAAAATTTCCGCGTAATGGGCTGGGCCGTGGCCTGGGGTGGCCAGACCGCATCACAACTCCTATCGAGCCGCGAAAATTCGCCCTTTATTCGATCACTGGAGCCCAATTCATGCAGACCGACAAGGCCGTTTCGGCCCTGACCATCCCCGAGCACGCCCTTCTGTGGCTGCGGCTCAACATGATGGACATCGCCGGCGCCTTCGCCGTGCTGATCTTCGGACTGCTCGCCGCCAAGCTCATTTCTAGCTGGGTCGAACGGGCGCTGGCGCGTTCGGACCGGTTCGATGCGACGGTCGCGAACTTCCTCTCCAACCTCGTCAAATACGCGCTCTGGGCGCTGGTGATCGTCACCGTGCTCACGCAATTCGGAGTGGAGACGACCTCTATCCTGGCCGCGCTAGGCGGCATGGCGCTGGCGGTCGGCCTCGCGCTGCAGGGCACGCTGAGCAATGTCGCCTCGGGCGTGATGATCCTCGTCCAGCGACCTTTCAAGATCGGCGAGGCGATCTCGGCGGCGTCGGTCACCGGCACCGTCCAGCAGATCGGGCTCTTCACGACCGAGCTCAAGCAGTTCGACGGCCTCTTTGTGATGGTGCCCAATTCCGAGCTGTGGAACCAGGCGATCGTCAATTTCCATCGCCACCCGATCCGCCGCTTCGAGCTGATCGTCGGCATCGCTTACTCGGACAGCATGGAGCAGGCCCGCAAGGAATTGCTGGCGCTGGCCGCTGCCGACGAGCGCGTGCTGGACGATCCCAAGCCAGTAGCCTTCGTCGCCTCGCTCGACGACAGTTCGGTGGGCATCGGCCTGCGCGTCTGGTGTACGACGGGCGATTTCGTCGCGGTGAGCTGGGACCTGACCGAACGGGCCAAGGCCCGCTTCGACGATGTCGGTATCTCGATCCCGTTCCCGCAGCGCGAGGTCACGCAGCGGGCGGCTTGATTGCCTCTGGCCTGACCGTCAGCCCTAGCCGGTCTCGGCGCGCCCACCGGTACGTCAGCAGGATGGCGGCCACGGTCAGGCCGGTCGCAAGGCCGATCCACACGCCCATGCCTTCGAGCGGGGTGAAGAAACCGAGATAGACCGACGTCCCGATCCCCGGCACCCAGTATGAGAAGGCGGCGATCCACATCGGCACGCGCGTATCCTGTAGTCCCCGCAGCGCGCCCGCCGCGACGGCCTGCATGCCATCGAACAGCTGGAAGGCGGCGGCGATAGCGATGTACTGGAACGCAAAACCCACCAGAACCGCGTTTTTCGGGTCCCACGGGTCGATATAGATTGCGAGCAGCGGCTTGGGGATGACGATCATCGCCAGCGCGGTCACCGCCATGAAACCGGTGCCGATCACAATGCCCGCCCAGCCGGCACGGCGCATGCCTTCCCGATTCCGCGCGCCGTAGAAGTAGCCCACCCGAATTGTCGCTGCCTGCCCGACGCCGAAGGGTATCTGGAAGGCGAGCGCGGCGATCTGCAGTGCGACCGTGTGGGCCGCGAGCTGGGTCGCGCCGATATTGCCCATCAGGAAGGCCGCGGCGCCGAAGATACCGGCCTCGGCGGAGATGGTGAGCGCGATCGGCGTGCCGATGCGGGTGATATGCCAGAAGCGCGGCCAGTCTGGGAACCACCAGCGTCCGAAGATGCGGTAGCGGTAAAGCCGCGGGTCGAGCCGGATCGCGGCGACATAGGCCGCCAGCGTCACCAGGGTGGTGATGATCGTGGCGACCGCCGCGCCTCGCAGCCCAAGCTCCGGTGCGCCCAGATTGCCGAAGATGAAGGCGTAGTTCGCCAGCGCGTTCACGAAGATTCCGGCGGCGGTAATCGCGGTGGCGAAAATGGGTCGGTCCAGTGTCGAGACGAAGCTGCGCAGGACGTTGTTGATGAGAAAAGGCACCATCGAAAACACCAGGATGGTGTTGTATTCGAGCGCCAGCGCGATGATCTCGCTTTCCTGCCCCGTCGCCCGCATCAGCGGCCCGAGCAGCAGGCAGATGCCCATACCGGCAATACCGCTGAAGACCGCCAGCCACAGGGCCATGCGGACCGAACGGCGCACGGGCCTAAGCGCAGGCGCACGTTCGCCCAGCTCGGCAGCGGCAACAGGAGCTACGGCCCCGGTCAGGCCCGAGAGCGCCCACATGACCAAACCGAACAGCGCGATGGCGAGCGCCGATGCGGCAAGCTGGGCCTCTCCCAGGCGAGCGATGAAGATCACATCGATGGCGTAAGTCAGCATCTGCAGCAGGTTCGCCGCAGCAAGCGGCCAGCTCAGCTTCAGGGTCGCGGCAAATTCGCCGCGCCAGCCCTCGCTGCCGGATCCCGTTTCGGGGGGCAGGGGCAAAGGGGTGATGTCTTGTGTCATCGCATCGCGCTCTTAGGCGCCGGACGCAAAAGAGCCGACCCGCTTAGGCGGATCGGCTCCATAGCTCAAACACTGAATCTGTGGCGAGGGCGATCAGCCGCCGACGGCAACCTTCTTGCCTGCGGCCGCTGCGCTCGCCCGGCGATCGCTCTTGCGGCGGTTCTGGCGACGGCGGCTATAGCCGAAATAGGCATAGGCGTATTCGTCGCCCGACAGCAGTTGGCGGCCCGAGATGATCTCAAACGCGCCGCGCATGATGCGCGTCGCGAGCTTGCGCAGCGCGTCGACAGCCATGATCGCGTCGACCACCAGCAGGATCGGCAGCACCATGCACAGGACGAGATGTTTGCGCAGTTGGCGCGAGCTGTGCGCTTTGGGTGCGAAGCGCACGATCAGGGCACTCAGGAGGAAGGTGCTGGCCAGATAGGCCGGCACCGCGATCAAGGCGGCGGTTTGCATGTCACGATCCCAATGACGTTTGGTCTTGTTACGAAACTGGTAATGCCAGCTAAGTGTAAACCGAAAGCTACCGAAAGCTGGATTTTTCATGGTTTCGAAGAGCGACAGCCCGCTCTGCAGGGGCGACGACCTAAGTTGCTGCCCTCGGAATTATGTGCCGTTTCCGAAGACTTACTCTACCGGAAATGCAGATGGAGCCCTTGTCGAACTGTTTACCGCAAGGAACCGAAAAAACCCGATTAGCGGTCGTTCGGGCTGGAAAAGGCTGCCAAAATTGGACAAGCACTGGCATGTGGAACGTGCTAGGCAGTCCTTCAAACGGGGATAACAAACGGGGTTGATGTGACTGAAGCAGACGAAAGGGACCGGCGGCAACCGCGGCTGGTGCTGCGGCTGAGCACCGGCGTGGGCCAATCGGGCCGAGCTTTTGATGCCGAAATCCTGAATCTCTCGCGCGAAGGGATGCTGGTGAAAACCCAGGCCGAGCTGTCGTTGGACGACCCGCTCGAAGTCGTTTTGCCGCAAAGCGGCGCCGTAAAAGCAAAAGTCGTCTGGGGCGCGGACGAGCTTTACGGCTGCAGTTTCGCCACCCCGATTTCGCAGGAAGAGCTTGAGGCTGCGAACGATGTCGCCTCGCTCGACGACGATCCGGACCATCGCTTCGGTGTCGACCACGAGACGCTGGGAAGCCGGATCAAGCGCCTGCGCGTCACACGTGGGCACACCATGCGCGGCCTTGCCGAGCGCGTCGGGGTCAGCAAGCCGACGCTTTGGAAGTGGGAGGGCGACCAGGTGCGTCCCCGCCACGAAACGATGCAGCGCCTGGCGAATGAACTCGAAGTCAGCGAACTCGAGCTGGTTTACGGCGCGCCGGGGCTGGGCAAGGCGGCGGCCATTGCCGAAGGCGAAGCGGACGCGACCTTGTCGCTTGCCGAACTGGTGCGGGTGAGCCGCAGGCGGATCGCGCAGGCCGCTGGCGTCGATGAGGCCAGCGTCGACATCAATATCAACTGGGATAACGGCTGAGGCCTCTCAGGGGCGAAGGACCAACCGGTCCCGGACCGCATCGTAGCGCAGGTCGATACCCGCCGTTCGCACTCGGTCGAGCGAAAGCCGCCCGCTATCGCTAGCCGGGGGTACCTGGCTGACGCGCTCTCCAGCGCCGAGCCGGGCCAAGGCGCCAAGAAGTTCGTTACGATCGATTTCGATCAGGGCGTCTCCGATCAGGAAGATCGTGAGCCCGGTAGCCTCACCGCCTTCCGCTGCGAGTGTCTTGGCAACGCTCACCCCGCCCTTGGTGGAGGACACACCTTCGGGGAGGGAATAGTCGATCGGCAATATCCCGTTGGCATCGGCTTTTACGCGCGCTGCAGGCGTGATCTTGCGTTGCGTCTCCGGCCGACTCGCCAAGCGGGTTGCCGGGCGAGGCATCACCGGACTGTCCTCCTGACTCTCCGGGAATTCGATTCCAAGCGGATCGCGAGGCGATAGCTGCAAGGCCGCGTAGTCGTGATTTTCGTGTCCGAAGGTGACGATACGTTCTTCAGGCACCTTGGCCAGAGACACGCGAACCACCGCCCCGCTCGAATGGGCAGGACGCATGCTCCACGAGAAAAGGCAGATCGTCGCCAGGGTGACAAGCAGCACCATCCAGCGGCCGACTTGTGCCGGGATCAGGGGCACCATCTGCCCTTGGCTAGCGCGCATCCGGATCATGGCAATTTGAGGAGGGCGAAGCCGATCGAACCGGCGGCAATCGCCACCCCATAAGGAAGCTTGGCAAAATCGTCCGCGCCCTTGGGCGTGCGGATCGTACGCTTGGCCACCATCCAGGCCAGCAGCAGGACAAAACCTGCGCCGATGATCGTGACGAACAGGCCCAGCATGTCGGCGATCGGGAAAAAGGCTGCGCAGGCCGTGTAGAACTTGGCGTCGCCCGCGCCGAACAGGCCGGTCAGATATATGACGTAGCCGAGTACAAACGCCGCGGCGGCGTGGGCGAAATGCAGGCCGAGGCCAGTCCACGCGCTGCTGGCGAAGGCAAGGGCGAGGCCCGCCACCAGCATGATCGCGCACAGGATGTTCGGCAGTTTACGGGTGACTACATCCAGGGCTGCGCCGGAGGCGGCCAAGACCCCAAGTGTGCCAAGCCAGATTGTCGCCGCGCCCATCAGCCCAGTCAGTTCTTGTCGGAACCGGCGCGGCGCGCCGGCAGGGTCACGCGAACCGGATAGTTTGCATTACCCTGCGCAACGCCGACGCGCACGCGCGGCTGCATAGCGGGCGCGGCCGAACCGATACGCATCTCCGCCGGACGTGCGGTCTGCGGTGCGCTCGGTGCCTCGCCGGAGATGCGAACCCGGATGGGGGTCGCCGCGGTGCGAACCGGCGCGGGGCTCGAAGTCGACACGCGGGTCGAAGTGGCGGGACCCGAAAGCGTGATCGTGCGCTTTTCGCCGCCGCTCTCGACGACACGCGTGTCGGCCACTGGTTCGGCCGGCACGGCCGCCTCGCTCTGCGCGTATTCGGCAAAAGCTTCGGCGACGGTCTGGCGCTGGGCGTGGAGCGCCCGGGCGCTGCGCGAAAGGTCGCTGCGATAGAAACGGTCGAGATTGGCGGCAAAGCGCTCGTTATCGGCATCGACGCGCGTGGCGGCGATGAAATAGCGCTCCGCAAGATCGCCGCGTCCAAGGCGCGCATAAGCGACGCCGAGCGCGTTCAGCGCTTCGCCGCAGGTCTGCGGGTTGAGCGCGGCGCGATGCAGCGGAGAAAGCGCGTTGCCGGCAGCGCCAGCGCGCAGGGCATCCTTGCCCTCTTCCAGATCCGCCTCGCCGATGGCGTATTGCGGCGCGGAGGAATGGCGCGAGAAATCGAACGCCTGGACGAAGCTCTTGCAGCCGCCGAGGCTGGTGGCGAGCGCTACGAGCGCCAGAGTGGTTGCGGGTTTCATGATTTAGCCCCCCATTGATGGCAAGATTTCGCGCACGACGCCAACGGCCGCGGGCAGGATGAGAACGCCGATCATCACCGGCAGCATGCAGGTGACGAGCGGGATCGAGATGAGGACCGGCAGCCGGTGCGCCTTCTCCTCGGCACGCATACGGCGCGCCTCGCGCATTTCGGAGGCATAGACGCGCAGCGTGCTGGAGATGCTGGTGCCGAGCTTGTCCGACTGGATCATCAGGGTCGCAAAGCTCTTGATTTCGTCGACGCCCGAAGTGCTGCCGAGGCGGCGCATGGCTTCCTCGCGGCTGGCACCGGCGCGCATCATCAGCGTCGTCTCCGTGAAGAGCGCGGCGACGAGCGGGTGGGTAGACGCAATCTCGCGGCCGACGCGGTCGAGTGCCGCCTCGAGGCCGAGGCCTGCCTCGACGCAGACCAGCAGCAAATCCAGGGCATCGGGAAAACCGTTGATGATCGCCTGCTGGCGGCGATCGGCCTTCGCCTGCACGAAGAGATAGGGAACGTAAAAACCGAAAAGGGCACCAGCCGCGCAGAAGAAATAGATTTTCAGGGCGCTGGGCGGTTCGGGCGAGGTGAAGACCGTGAGCAGCACGAGCGAGGGAACCGCCAGCACCATGATGACGCGGATGAGCGTGTAGATACGCGGGGCTGCGGAGCTGCGGAAGCCGGCGGCTTTCAGCAGCTTCACCATCTTGTCGTTTTCGGTGTCGGTCAGTTTGATGCCGGAGCTTTCGATCGACTCCGTGATCCTGGCCCAGCGACCTTCACGCTCGCGCTGGAGCACGCTTGTCTGGAAGCTTTGCGATTCCTCGGTGCCGAGCTTGGCCAGCTGGCGTCCGGCCGTGCGACGGTTGGCGGCCCAATTGACGCCGATCAGCACGATCACGACGGCCAGAGCGAAGATCAGCCCCAGGATCAGGATGCGGACGAACCAGTTGGAGATCGCAAGTTCAAGCATGTCAGACCTTGATGTCGATCATCTTGCGGATCACGATCACGCCGAAGATGTAGAGGACGACGAGGGTGATCGAGCCGTAGATGAAGATCGGGTCCTCGATCACGTCGAGATAGAATTGCGGCGTGCCCACGAAGACGCTGACGAAAGCGAACACGGGGAGCACCGTCAGCATCCAGCCGGTCATGCGGCCTTCCGAACTGAGCGCGCGGACCTTCATGAACATCGAGGCGCGGGCGCGGATGACCGTAGCAAGGTTTTCGAGGATTTCGGCGAGGTTGCCGCCGGTCTCGCTCTGGACGGCCAGCGAGACGACGAACATGCGCATGTCTTCCAGGTCCCAGCGTTCGGCCATGGCGTTGAGCGCGGTGACGAGGTCGGCGCCATAGGTCACCTCGTCGGCGACAAGACCGAATTCGGTGCCGATGGGATCTTCCATTTCGCGCGTGAGCAGTTCGATCGCCGAAGCGACCGGATGGCCCGAACGCAGGGCGCGCACGAAGATATCGAGCGCGACGGGGAACTGCTTTTCCACCTTTCGCCGGCGGGCAGCTGCGATCCGCTGGAGGACGAGGTAGGGCAGGACCACGGCAAGCGCGATCGAGAAGAGCAGCGCAAGCTGGATCACACCGAACCCGATGCCCACACCGAAGCTCAGCGATACGACGATCACCAGCGCGAAGACGCACAGCGCGGCGATACCCATGACCGAGGCGACCTGCGCGGTGCCGAAGGGAATGGCCGAGGCGAAGACCGCGCGATTGAAATTCTCGACCAGGCCACGGATGATCGGCGGCAGGCCGACATACTGGCGCGGGCTGTTCTTGAGCAGCTGCGCGATCAATTCGTCCCGGTCCACGCCCGACTGGATCAGCTGGAGACGGCGGTTGACCGCGTTGGAATAAGACTTCTTCTCCGCCGCCGCGCGCGCAAAGCTTTGCGCCGCGAGAAACACCGCGATGAACACGGCGAGGAGGAAGAGCACGCGGACGATGATTTCGGTCATGTCAGCCGATCCTCATTTCCGGGCGGAACAGTTCGGGCGGCAGCTTGATGCCATGCGCCTCGGCGTCCTGCAGGAACTTGGGTCGGATCCCGGTCGCCTCGAAGTGGCCCTGCACGGTGCCGTCATCGTCGCGTCCGGTCATCTTGAAGCGGAAGATTTCCTGCATGGTGATGGTCTCGCCCTCCATGCCGGTCAGTTCCGACAGGCTCTTCACCTTGCGGCGACCGTCGGACAAGCGTCCGACCTGCACCACGACGTTGAGTGCCGATGCGATCTGCGCGCGCGAGGATTTCGCGGTGATGTCGATTCCGCTCATGCCGATCATCTGCTCGACGCGGGAAAGCGCATCGCGCGGGGTGTTGGCGTGGACCGTGGTCATCGAACCGTCGTGGCCCGTGTTCATGGCCTGGAGCATGTCGAAGGCCTCACCGGCGCGAACTTCGCCCACGATGATGCGGTCGGGGCGCATACGCAGGGCGTTCTTGACGAGATCGCGCTGGGTGACTTCGCCCTTGCCCTCGATATTGGGCGGGCGGGTTTCGAGGCGGGCGACGTGCGCCTGCTGGAGCTGGAGCTCGGCCGAATCCTCGATCGTGACGATACGCTCCTGCTCGTCGATGAAGCTCGACATGGCGTTGAGGAGCGTCG
This sequence comes from Qipengyuania aurantiaca, assembly GCF_019711375.1. NCBI lineage: Bacteria > Pseudomonadati > Pseudomonadota > Alphaproteobacteria > Sphingomonadales > Erythrobacteraceae > Qipengyuania > Qipengyuania aurantiaca. The sequence goes on along the minus strand of NZ_CP081295.1, from coordinate 858,153 downwards.
TCTTGCCCGAACCCGTACCGCCCGAGATCAGCACATTGCGGCGCGAGGCGACAATCGCTTCGAGCACCTGCGCCATATCTTCAGGGATCGAGCCCAGACCGATCATCTTCTGGATGCTGATAGGCGACTTGGCGAACTTACGAATGGAAAGCAGTGAGCCATCGATCGCGAGCGGCGCGACGATGGCGTTGACGCGGCTGCCGTCGGCAAGGCGGGCATCGACGAAGGGCGAGCTTTCGTCCACCCGGCGACCGACCGCGCTGACGATCTTCTGGATCACGCGCATCAGGTGCTTTTCGTCCTGGAAGCGGGTCGATACGCGTTCGAGCTGGCCGCGCTTTTCGACGAAGACGGTGTCGTGGCCGTTGACCAGAATATCGGTAATCGTGTCGTCCTGCAGCAGCGGCTCCAGCGGACCGAGCCCGAGCAGTTCGTCGACCACCTCCTGGATGAGGTCCTCGCGTTCCTGGCGGTTCAGCGGCTTGTCGAAATCGGCCACCAGCTCGGGCATGATCGCCGCGATCTGGCTCTTGATCTGGTCGACCGGGGTCTTGTCCAGCATCCCCAGGTTAAGCCGGTCGAGCAGGGCCTTGTGGATCGAGACCTTGAGGTCCAGCATCGCTTCGCGCTGCTGGTCCTTCTCGCCGAACAGGATGCGTTCCTGCTCCTCTTCGTCCGGGACGAAGGCGGTTTCGATTTCAGATCCCTGTTGCGGTTCGTCCGCACGCCTGACTTTCCACATGGCTCAGCCCTCCTCGACAAGCGCAAGCAAGTGGTCGGCCAGCGCCTCGACATCGGAGGCGAACCGGCTCTTGCGCTGGACATCACGTACCAGAACGCCCTGGGCCTGTGCCTGCTCGATCAGCTGTGTCTCGGAATGGACCACGCCCGCGATCATGTGGCCGAGGGCGTCCTCGATGCCGCGACGGTCGAGCTTCTTGAACATGCCGGAGGCTTCGTTGTTGAGCGCGATGGCGACGCGGTCGGGGCGATAGTCGAAGCCCTGCAGCAGCTGCAGCTTGCGCTTGACCTGGCGCAGGGAGGCAATCGTGCTGTTACCAACAAGCAGGACCGCATCGGCGGCCAGCAGCGTCGACATCGCCCAGTTTGTGAGACTGGCGGGCATGTCGAACAGGACGACATCGTATTTGCGCCGGGCGAGGGCGACGACCGCGTTGAGCGCGCTGAGCTCGATCTCCTCGATAGGCACGATGTCGGTGGGCGCGGCAATGACGTCGAAGGTCTTGCGCCCGGCTACGGCAACCGATTTGAACAGCTCGTCATCAAGGCGAGTACCGGCTTCGACGAGATCGATCAGCGACTTTTTCGAACCGGTTTCAAGATAGGACGCGACATCGCCGGCCTGAAGGTCGAGATCGATCACGCAGGCCCGCGCATCGCGGCCAAGCTCGCGGCTCATCGCGTCGGCAAGATGGGTCGCCAGCGTCGTCGCCCCTACGCCGCCGACGCATTTCTGGACCGCAATGACGGGCGCCAGCTGCACGTCCTGCTCCTGCGGCGCATCGCCCAGCTCGCGCTCGACCTCGAGCACGGCGGTGAGCAATTCGTCGACGGTGAAGGGCATCGCCACCACGTCGCCAATGCCCTTGCGCAGCATCAGGCGGGTGATCGAAAGATCGACCTGCGGCAGGCCGGCAATGATTGCGAGATCCGGTCGTGCGGCGCGCAGCGTGTCGAGCCGGGAGATCGAGCGGCGGTCGGACGGGTCGACTTCGACCACTGCGATCCGCGCCTGCTCCACCAGTTCCGCCGGCAGCGCCTGCGACGGGTTTATTTCGACCAGCGTGACCGTTTCGGCCAGCGAGTCGAGCCCGTCGAGAGCGTCGGGGCGGGCGAAGACGAAGACCTGTTCCGGGAGTCCGGCCATTGCGCTTGTCCCCGCCGTGTTGATGTTTTCGAAATTGCTCATGCTCATATCAATTCGCGTAATCCCCTTCGCCGTCCTCGGAGGTCAGCGAATAGGTGAAGTCAGGTAAGTCGACCGAGCCGATCAGGATGCCATAGAGCGGTCGGTGCTCCATGTTGATCAAGCTTACGGTGACGATGGGTGCGACGTCGGGACCGTTGGGGTCTCCTGAATATCCGAGCCCCGACCAGTCGTAATCGATCTGGACGTTTGCGGGGGTGATGTTGCTTTTGAAGTCCTGCATCCGCTCGACGATCGCGTCGAAAGCGTCGCTGTTTGCCGTGGTGCTGAAATCGCACTGGCCTTTGCAGGTGCAGCCGGTGCTGGTGCAGGTAACCCCGGGGAAGGACGATTGCGGGACGACGGTTCCCTGCGGGATGCCGCCGTCGGTCGCGAAGCTATAGGTCGCAAGGCCCGAGGGTACGAGATCGGTCGCCACGGCCCAGCGCGCGCCCATCTGGCTCGCCTTTTCGCCGCGGTTAAGGGTCCAGGCGTAAAAGCCGACATCGATGATGCCGAGCAGGAACAGGATCAGGATCGGCAGGACCAGCGCAAACTCGGCCGCCATGGCGCCGGCGCTGTTGCGCAAGAAGGCGGCGAAACGTCTCATATGCCGTTCACCACGGCTTCGGCGCTCGCCTGCACCTTGACCGAGGAATCGATCAAACCAAGCGCCTCAAAGAGCGAGTTGTAATTCGTGCTCGCCTGCACCAGCACGATGGGTGCGCCGCCATTGGTGCCGCGGAAGATCCCGAGATCCTCGTAAGAATCGTCGCACCGGTGCGAGACACTTATGTCGGCAAGGGCGAGGTTGGGGACGCGTGCGGTCTGGCCGGAGATCGTGCCCGTTCGCGTCACCTGCTGCACCTGTGCCACGGCAGTCGAATCGATCGTGCCGCCGCAGGGATAGTTGCTGAAACCGAGACGACCGGCGTAGCGAGCGCCCTCGCGCACGGCCTTGATGATCTTCTGTTCGGTATAGAAGTAGTGGCCCGCTTCGAACCCGGCGAACATCAGCACCAGCAGCAGCGGCACCATCAGCGCCATTTCGGTCGCTGCGGCACCGCGCGTGTCGCGAAGGAAGGCGGAGAGACTGCTCATTCGATCAAGTACGGAACGTCCTTGCGGACCTTCTGCCCTTCCGTAGCGCCGCCGCCCAGCACGGTTTCGCCAATGATTTCGACATAGACGTCGCTCGCTTCGGTCAGCTGGTTGCCACCGCTTCCACGAGCCGCTGAAGGCTCGACAAGGAAGACGTCGATGAACTTCAGGATCGGCGCGTCGGTGCTGCTGGCGCTGACCGCCTCGTCGATGCAATTGATGATCGCGATGGAGAGCACGCGGCGATCGGGGGTGCTGGCCGGAGGAATCCCTGCCGGACCGCAGATTGGAGCGCCTTGGACATAACCGGATGTAAGCGCACCGCGCGTGCCGGTCAGGCCTTCGTCATATTCCCAGCGGTACTGCTGGTATCGCGTCGGCTGAGTGCGGCCCTCTAGCTCGTCATAGCCATAGCTGTCCCAGCTCGTCGGGCGCGTGCCGAAATAGCCCTGATAGCTTCCGTAGTAGGCGTCGCGGTCCCAATTGCCGTCGCCCATACGTCCGAATGCGCAGTCGCCCAGCTTGCTCCAGGCATGACACTTGTCGCGCGGGTAGCCCATCGGGTCGAGCAATGTGTAGTCCGTGCCACCCGGTAGCGCTCCCGACTGGTTCGGTCGGTAAGGGGCCCCGCCGACGCTGAAGCCCTGCGGACCGATTGCGCAAGCGTTGCCATTGGTATTCAGGTTGGGCTTCACGAGATCGATTCGCGAATTGCCGGAGGCGGGGCAGTTGACCCCGTCGGTACCGCAGATGTTTAGACCGTTGGCGTAGACGCCCATGCGGGTGTTCAGCGCGTCCAGCACGCTTACCTGCACACCCGGTTTGATGTCCGCGCCGTCCGTCGCAATACAATTGCCCGGCGGCGTGGGCAGGCCGAGCACAGCGCGGGTCGCAGAGGCGCCCGATCCCGCGTCGGTTTCCAAATAACCGAAGACGCCTGGGACATAGCCGCCCTGATCATTCGCGATCAGGCGCAGGCCCTTGCCGGCATGCGCCGTGGTGTCGAAATCGAGCGAGCCGGTCGCTTCCTCCGGATTGCACATCATCACCGGCGGGACCTTGCAGATCGCCGACCCCAGACCGGCAAAGGCAATGCCCTGGATGTCGGGCGAAGTCAGCAGGCCGGTGATCGGCAGGAGGTAATAATCGACCGAGCGCGCATCGACCCAGACCTCGACATAATTGGCGTTGTCGTCGGCATCGGCGGCGGTGGTCTTTTCCTTGTCCTGGTAGAACCGGATCTGGCCCGTCGCGTCGCAGGCGGTTTCGGCCGTTACGGTGACGAACTGGCTGTCGGAAGACAGGACGACGAGGTTCTGCAACATGCCCGAGGCCGCGTTGGCAGCGCGCTCGCACGCTCCTGCACGCCCGTCGAGCTGGCTTGCCGCGGCAAGCGCTGCCTGGTCCGCGCCGTTCTGCAGCTCGCTGTCCATGCCCATGACGCGGGCATAGTCCATTGCCACGCCGGCGAACGCGACAAGCGGTATCAGCGCGAGTGCATAGGTGGCCGCAACCGCCCCGCTCTCGTCGCCAAGGAACCGCTTAACCGTGTTCACCTTCATGGTTCATGCTCGCAATTGTATCGCTCAGTTGTCGATGTTGTCGGTGGTGCTGATCCGCTCGGGCTGTTCGACCTGGCCTTCGCGATAGGCGTCGGCAGCACGAACGGCGTTGGCAGCCGAGGTCGGCGGGATCGGATCGGCGTATTCGGGCGAAGGATCGATCACCTGCGCGGCCATGGTGGCGCGGTTGGCATCGCCCCAGGTCGGGTCGCCCTGCGTCAGGTCGAACCGGCCTTCGGTGTTGGTGCAGCCACCTGCGGCCAGCGCGGCGAGGCTTGCAAGGACGAGATTCTTGCGATCAAAAGGCATAGTCGTCGGCCTCCGTAGCGGTGGCATCGGCAGGCACGGGGCCCGCGATGGGATCGAGCGGTTTGGGGCGATAGGCTTCGCCGTTGAGCAGCACGTCGGCCTCGCTCGGGTCGTAGATCCGGTCTGTCGGCAGGCGCACCTGGCCGGGCTTGATCGGCGCAACGAGGCGCGGCGTGACGACGATCAGCAGCTCCGTCTCGCCCTTCTGGAAAGAGGAGGAACGAAACAGTGTGCCGATGATTGGGATCGAGCCGAGCAGCGGGACCTGGTTGACCGTGGTCTTGAAGTCGCGCTGCAGCAGGCCGGCGATGGCAAAGCTCTCGCCATCGCGCAGTTCGAGCACGGTGCTCGCCCGGCGGGTCTGGAGACCCGGGATTTGCAGGCCGTTGATGTTGATCGAGGCGGTCGGGTCGATCGAGGACACTTCCGGCTCGACAACCAGGTTGATCACCTTGTCGGACAGCACCGTCGGCGTGAATCCGAGGCTGACGCCGAAGGGCTTGAACTGGACGGTGACGGCGTTGTTGCCGTCCTGCCCGCCACCGCCGCCGCTCTGGACGACCGGGATCGGGAATTCGCCGCCAGCGAGGAAGCTGGCGCTCTCGCCCGAAAGCGCGATCAGGGTCGGTTCGGCCAGCGTCTTGGCGAGGCCTTTTTCTTCCAGCGCATCGAGCGTGGCATCGACCGTGAGGCCAAAGACATCGTTGAAGATGCCGCGGATGATGCCGAATGACCCGACGATACCGTCGGCGTTGGTCGCGCCGTTTACGAGCCGCGCGCCGTCACCGGTCACGCCTTCGAAATCGGTGCCATTGCTGAAGAAGGCGCCGGCGCCGAGATCCTTGCCGATCGTGCGGGACACTTCGGCGAAGCGAACTTCCAGCATGACCTGCTGGCTTCCGCCGAGCGTCATCAGGTTCACGATTTTGTCGTCAGGTGCATAGGCGCGAGCAAGTTGCATCGCGCGGTCCGCAACGCCGGCATCGCTGACCGTACCCGACAACACGATGGCACCGTTCGACACGCGTGTCTCGACCGGCTGGCCGGGCATGAGCTGGCCCATCTGCTCGCGCAGGCCGACCACGTCGGGCCCAACCGAGATGTCCATCACCGCGATCACGCGGTTGTTGCGATCGTAAAGCGTCAGCGATGTCGTGCCGACGGACTTGCCGAGGACATAGATCGAATTGCTGGAGATCGGGAGGATGTCGGCGACTTCCTCATTGCCGATCATCGCCCGGTCGATCGCGGTGTCCGCGGTGAGCACCTGGCTCTTGTTGACGGCGATATCGACCGTGCCGGCGTGCATGGTCATCCCGTTCTGCGCCTGGACCTGCGCGCTGGCGGCGGTCGGGGCGAGGGCGGTGCCGGCCAAGGCCAGCGCAAGTGCGGCGAGCGGCGTCGTGAACCTGGTCATCTTAGCGCTCCACTTCGTAAGTCTTGCTGTCGGTGCCGCGAACGACGCTCATCGTCGGCCCGCGCGGACGGCTCGGTGCGGCCGAGGCGGCACGCGAGGCCTGCGTTGCTCCCCCGAGCATGGCAGGCGTGATGTTGATGACGGGCGTGGTGCCACCGCCGCCAGCGTTGGCGCCGCCGGACGAACCGCGACGGCCGTAGATACGGTAACCGCTGCCGCCCAGATCGTTGGTCACGACGGTCTCGGTCGCGCCGACTTCCTGGTTCTCGACATTGCGCAGCGCCAGGGTGAAAGTGCCGACTTCGCGGGCGAGAGCCAGCTTCTGCGCGCCGAACAGGTCGGTCTGTACGGTAGCCGTGCGGCTCACCTGCGGTTCGGTTGCCTTGTCGTTGGCGACCTGGTCGGTGGCGAGGACGAGGACATTCTCGAGGACCACGGTGGTCATCTTGTCGGCGTTGCCCGAACCTTCGCCGGGAATCTGGCGCGTCAGCATGATGTCGACGACATCGCCAGGGCGCACGAAGCCGCCGACGCCTGCAACCCGGTTCACGGGAATGGCCACGGCGCGCATGTCGGGCGGAAGATTGGCGGACAGGGTCGCGCGCCCGTCTGCGCCGCTGACCTTGCTGGTAAGAATGGGTTCGCCGATCGTGATCGGACGAAGCGCAACACGCCCGTTGGCGAGCGCTTCCTGAAGACTGGTGTAGGAGCCCTGCGGAACCGAGCCGGCCGGCCAGTTCACAAGGCGGGTATTGGTCTCGGTCAACGGTTGGCCGAACTGGATTTCCTGCGTGGCAACGACGATGCGTGCCATTTGCAGCTCTTCGGCTCGGCGGTCTTCGCGTTCCTGGACGCCGCTGAAATAGGAGTTGGCAAGAAAAACGGCGATCAGGCCGATGAATATCGCGACCGCCAGGATAATGAGGTTTCTTCCTCGCATGCCTAGGCCCCCCTTTGGCAAGGCGAATATGCCGCCCGAGAATAAGATTAACGTATTTAAGGCTTCAAGTCATGCGCCAATGCATGAAAGAAGAAAGGCCCCCGCGACCTTTGTGTCGCGGGGGCCTCAATTTTAGTGCTTATGCGGTGCATGCACCAGCGGCTGCACCCGGCGAGCACTTGGTGACCTGCGAGGTCGCTGCCTTGATCGAGCCGTCAACAGCTTGGCCAAGTGCGTAAGCAGCGAAAGCGATGCCGGCGCCGACGACGGCGAGGATCAGAGCGTATTCAGCTGCCGAGGCACCCGATTCGTCACGAAGAAAGTTCTTGAACATAGTAATTTACCCCAAGTTTAATCCGGAAAGGCCCCCTGCTGGGATTTGCCCGTCCAATTTGTCGAAGGTCCCGGCATCTATTTCCGGATAACCGCCGCTCGAAGGGGGTAGTGTGGAACCGGCGCGGCCCGATTATTATTATCGGCCCTTGCGCCGATCGTTGCACGCTGGCTCCCTTCGAAGCCCTTAGAAGTTCGCTGAATTGCAGCTTGGGGTCAACTTTCTTGCAACCAATAAAAAGTATCTTCTAAAAACAGCGATTTACGTGTTGGGGATGTTAAGGGGCAAGGTTAATTTCCTGGCCGATTGTGACATTTGGCGCGCACTGCGTGGCCGATTCGCAGCGAATCGTTTCATTGGAATGAATTCCAAGGGGGAATCGCCTTCCGGATTTGCATGTCCCACGGCGTCCGATGCTGCGATTCGCCTGTGCTTAAATGGTAAAGCGGGTATCTCCACCGGCCACTGCCTCCTCCGCTCATGACTCGCTGTCCCAAAACGGGAGGCGGTCATACTATCAAGCAAAATCAGCATTTTAGGGTAGAAAAGCAGTCATATGCGGCCCGATTGACCTCGTGTGCACCATGAAGAGAACGTTAATTCGATTGCATAGAGTGTGCTCCGAAGGTTACTTCAATTGCAACGACATACATTCCCTTGGCTGAGTCGCCTTGGGGGGCAGGACAACAAGTCGGGACCGCGAGACAGTACGGATGACCTCTTCAGGCAACGGCCTATTGCCAAGCCGCATAAGAGGCCCACGGCCGATCTGATCGGCTCCTCATCCGCCCACTGTCCGCACCGGAAGGATCTTCCTTCCACCCGGCGGAGCAAGGACGGATGACATGGACAGCTTCGAAACGCGCAACGACTTCGCTGGCACGGATAACAGCGAAAACCAGGCTGCCGACACGCAGGCCGATAACGCGTCGACCCGCGCAGCGCGCAGCGGCGATGTCATCCTTCAGCCCGATGCGAACGGAGTGGTCGAACTCCCCGCCGGCATCTCGCTCGACGACCTGAGTGTTCAGGGCCGCGATCTCGTCATCGTGATGGAAGACGGCTCGCGCATCATCATTCCCGAAGGCGCGATCATCGTGCCGCAGATCGTCGTCGATGGCGTTACCGTCCCTGCCGCCAACCTCGCCGCCCTGCTCACCGGCAACGAACCGCAGCCGGCCGCTGGCGACCCGCAGAGCTCGGGCGGCAATTTCGAAGTCGATCCGGGCAACATCCAGGCAGCTTATGCGATCGGCAACCTGCTGCCCTACACCGAGCTGCAGTTCCCGCAGCCCGAAGAGCGCGAGATCATCCCCTACGATGTCGAGGAAGACCCCGTCATCGTGATCGAAACGCCGGACAATCCGATCGGTGTCATCAACGCCATCGCCACCGTCGATGAAGACGGCCTGCCCGCACGCACGGTCGACGGCGTCGCCGAAGCGGAAGGTACGCGCGAGGCAACGAACAGCGAAACCGCGACCGGCACCATCGTTTTCAACGCGCCGGACGGCGTCGCTTCCGTTCTCATCAACGGCGTGGCCATCACCGAAATCGGTCAGACCTTCGAAGGCGCGATGGGTACGCTCACCATCACCAGCATCGACCTGGCGAATGGCGAGATCGGCTTCAGCTACACGCTGGGCGACAACATGGTCGGCGGTGGCCTTGACGGCTCCTTCGTCATGACCGTCATCGACACCGATGGCGACCGTGCGGACGCAACGCTGCAGATCAATGTCATCGACGACGCACCGATCGCCCGCGATGATACGGGTGAAGTGGCCGCCGGAACGCATGGCCCGATCACCGGCGATGTGCTGGTGAACGACGAATCGGGTGCCGACAGCTATGCCGCCGAAGGCGCCGTGTCCGGGTTCTCCAACGCCGGCGGCTCGGCCCAGCCTGGCGACACGCTCGTTGGCGAATATGGCGAGCTGACCCTCAACGCCGACGGCACTTACAGCTACACCCGCTTCGTCAACACGCCGGGCGGTGTGAGCGAGACTTTCGATTACACCATTGTCGACAGCGACGGCAGCACCAGCACCGCAACGCTGACCATCAACATCGGCGACGCGCCCGATGCGGTGACCGACGTCCCGACCGGCGACGACGCCACCGTGGTCGACGAAGGCCAGCTGCCGCCGACCACCGGTACGCGCGACGACGAACCGCAGGGTTCGGACTTCGACGGCGACACCGAAACCGCTACCGGCGTGATTACATTCCGCTCGCCCGATGGCGTCGGCTCGGTGACCATCGGCGGCACGGTGGTCGATCCCGACAACCTTCCGCAGGTCGTCGTCAGCGACGAAACCGGCACGCTCACCGTAACCGGCTACACGTATGATCCGGTGACCGGTGAAGGCACGATCACCTATGTCTACGAGCTAACCGACAACACGGGCGATACCGACGGCACCACGGTCGATTTCCCGATCGTCATCACCGATCTCGACGGCGACACCGCCGAAGACGATCTCGTCATCACCATCGTCGACGACACGCCCGAGGCGCTGGACGATTTCGCCGCCCAGGGCAGCGAAAACGCCTCGATCACCGTCGATGTGATCGACAACGACACGCCCGGCGCCGACGGCGTCGATCTTGCCACCGGTGTGGCCGTTGTCGACGGCTCGCTCTCGGGCGGCGGCACGCTCACCTACAATGGCGACGGCACCTTCACCTACGCGCCCGCTCCGGGCGAGGAAGCGCCGGTCACCTTCGACTACACCATCACCGACGGTGACGGCGACACCGCGACCGCGACGGTCACCATCACGCTGCAGCCCGACTCGACGCCCGAAATCGGCGTGAGCGGCGAAGACACCGTCTTCGAAGAAGCGCTGGCGGCCCGCGACGGCGAGCCGGCCGGTTCGAACGAGGCCAGCGACGGCGAATTCGCCACCGGCGCCATCACCATCGCGACCGGCGGCGACACCGTCGCTTCGCTCGTCATCAACGGCGTCGATGTCACCGGCGGCGGCACGGTCACCACGGCAAGCGGTGTGCTGACCGTTACGCTGACCGACGGCCAGTATGGCTACAGCTACGAACTCACCGACAACACGCTGACCGATCCGAGCACCGACGATTTCACTCTGGTGGTCACCGACAGCGACGGCGACAGCGCACAAACGACGTTGGTGCTCACCATCGTCGACGACAACCCTGCCGCAGCCGACGACGCCAACAGCATCGCTGCCGGCGAATACGGCCCGGTCACCGGCAATGTCATCGCCAACGACACCGTCGGTGCCGATGATGCCGATGTCACCTCCTTCACCGGCGCGAACGGCACGGGCGCGGCAGGCGACACGATCCAGGGCGAATACGGCACGCTCACCATCGAAGCCGATGGCAGCTACACCTACACCCGCAATCCGGGCACGGACGGCGGCGTCTCCGACACCTTCAGCTACACCATCACCGATGGCGACGGCGACACGGCTACCGCCAACCTCGTGATCGCGATTGCCGACAGCCCGGTCGTTCTCGATCTGCCGGTCGTCGGCGGCGACGGCACGCTGGTCGACGAAGCCGGCCTGCCCGCCGGTTCGGACGCAGCCAGCGACAGCGAGCTTACCAGCGGCACCTTCACTTATGACGCGCCCGACGGCCCGGCCACGGTGACCATCGACGGCCAGGCCGTGACCACGGTCGGCCAGACGATCACCGGCAGCTTCGGCACGCTGACGATCACCTCGATTGCCGAAGGCGCGATCGGCTACAGCTACGAGCTCACCACCAACACCAGCGGCGACAACACCTTCGACAGCTTCGCCGTGGTCGTGACCGACCAGGATGGCGACATCGCCAGCGGCAATCTCGACATTGCCATCGTCGACGACGTGCCGACCGCAGTTGCCGATACCGACAGCGTGACCGAGGACGGCCCGCTGACTGCCGATGGCAACGTCATAACCAACGCCGAAGCCAATGGCGACATGGGCGCCGACACCACCGGTGCCGACGGCGCAACCGTGACCGCCGTCGAATTCGGCGGCATGGCCGGAACGGTCGATGGCGCGACCGCCGGTGCCTATGGCTCGCTCGTTCTCAACGCGGACGGCAGCTATACCTACACGCTCGATAACACGAACGCGTTCGTCCAGGGCCTCGACGCGACCGAGAGCCTGACCGAAGTCTTCACCTACACGCTGACAGATGGCGACGGCGACACCAGCGTCACCACGCTGACCGTCACCATCAACGGCGCGGACGATATCGTCACCATCAACGGCCTCGACCTCGAGACGCCCGAACTGACGGTGGACGAAGACGATCTGGCCGACGGCTCCTCGCCCGATGCCGGTGCTCTCACGCAGAGCGGCCAGTTCACGGTCGACAGCCCGGACGGCCTGAGCGTGCTCACCGTGGGCGGCGTGCAGGTCTGGGGTGGCGGTGAAACCTACCCGATCGAGATCCCCGGCGCCTATGGCACGGTGCGCATCACCGGCGTCACCCCGGTGTTCGACGCCAATGGCGACGTGGTCGATGCGACCGTCACCTACGAATACACGCTTTCCGACAACACGCTGGTGCATGACGTCGCGGGCCAAGACTCGCTGATCGACAGCCTCGAAGTCGTCGCAACCGATACCGACGGTTCGCAGGACAGCGCCTCGCTCGACATCGAAGTCATCGACGACGTGCCGACCGCTGTGAACGATACGGCCACCCAGGCGGCAGAGAACGCCTCGATCACCATCGACGCGCTCGCCAACGACGTGTTCGGCGCCGATGGCGTCGACACCACCGACGTTGCCGATGTGTTCGTGGCAACCCAGCCCACGCAGGGCACTGTCACTTATGACGCCACCACCGGCCTCTTCACCTACACGCCGGTCGCAGGCGCCGGTTCGAACGGCGGACTGACCGACAGCTTCACCTACACGATCGTGGACCAAGACGGCGACAGCTCGACCGCCTCGGTCACGGTCACGCTCCAGCCCGACAGCGAGCCGAGCGGCGCCACCGTCACTGCGGCTGTCGATGACGACGGCCTGCCTGCTGGCAACCCGGACTCCGTCACGGGCGACCTCGACACCGGCATGGCCGACGAGAGCGTCTTCAACGGGACGCTGAGCTTCGATGTCGGTAACGACACTCCGGCAACGATCGGCTTCGACGCCGCCCTCGACGGTTCGACCGCGATGCTGGGCGCCGAAATGGTCACTTACTCGGTCGTCGGCACCACGCTGACCGCATCGAGCGCTCGCGGCGAAATCTTCACCGTCGAGATCACCGATACGGCCACCGGCACCTACACCGTCACGCTGCTGCAGAACGTCCTCCACGCCGATGGCATGGATGAAAACGACGCGCTCGCCAGCATCGGTTTCACCGTCGCCGACAGCGAGGGCGAGACCGCCACCGCAACGCTCGACATCACCTTCGACGACGACGCCCCGACGGCCACCGACAACACTAACGCGGTTGTCGAAGGCATGACGACTGCGGGCAACCTGCTGACCGATGACGATGGCTTCGGTGTCGACGTGAACGGCGCCGACGGCTCGCTCACCATCCTCGACGTGAGCGGCGCAGGCGGCAGCGACAACGGTGCGCCCTTCGTGGTGACCGGCCTCTATGGCGAACTGACCGTCTTTGCGGATGGCGGCTACAGCTACGAAAGCTTCGCCAACGCCACCAATGCGGATGTCACCGACAGCTTCACCTATCGCATCATCGATGCCGACGGCGACATCGCCGAGGCAACGCTCGACATCGCCATCACCAACGTTGCCGGCAATGTCGCCGACAACGATGTGCTGGTGAACGAAGCCGGACTTGCTACCGGCAGCGACGCGGCGTCCGACAGCGAAATCGATGCCGACGGCCAGATTACGGTCACCGACGCAACCGGTCCCTTCACCTTCTCGCTCAACGGCGCGGTGGCAGGTCCGGGCGCGAACGAAGTGCAGATCGACGGCACCTACGGCACGATCGTGCTGAACACCGAGACCGGCGCCTACACCTACACGCTCGACACCGCCTTCACCGACATGGTCGATGAGAATAGCACCAACACCGTGCTCGGCGCGGAAAGCTTCAACTACGAAGTGCGCGACACTTCGGGCAATCTGATCGGTTCGGACACGATCGTCGTCAACATCATCGACGACATCCCGACTGCGACCGACCAGGCGCAGGTCAATGTCGCCGAAGACGCGGCTGCCATCGGCGGCAACGTCATGACCGACGGCACGCCCGACACCGAGGGTGCGGACGGCGCGATGGTCACGGCTATCACCGTCGGCGGCATCACCACCGAGCTGGTGAACGGCGAAGCCACGGTCATCACGACCAACGGCACCTACACCATCCAGTCGAACGGTGACTGGACCTTCGATCCCAACCCGAACCTCAACCAGACGAACGGTCTGATCGTCGCCGACTTCAGCTACACGCTGACCGATGGCGACGGCGATTTCGACACCGCCACCCAGCCGATCCGCATCACCGATGGTGCCGATCCGATGGCGGGTCCCGACATCTCGCTGACCGTCGACGACCAGAACCTGGCCGACGGCTCCACCCCGGGTGCGACCACCGATAGCGACACGATCACGTTCACCGAAGGCTCGGACGATATCGCCTCGATCGTCTTCGGCGGCATCGGTGCCCTCGATGGCGGCCTGACCTGGACCCGCGTCAGCGACACGCAGATCACCGGTTCGGACGGCGGACGCCTGGTCGTCACGCTCGATCTCTCGGTCACCAACAATGTTGCGACCGTCACGGCGACGCTCAACGACAATTACGACGATCACCCGACCATCAGTGTCGATGATCTCGCAGATCTCGGCGATGTCGACGTCATCGCGACCGATATCGACGGCGACACCGCCAGCGCGACGGTCAGCGTCTCGGTCTCGGACGACCTGCCCAGCATCAGCGCAACCGATCCGGCCGCCGACAGCCTCAGCGTCGACGAAACCGATTTCGATACCGATGCGACGGCCGACTTCTCGACCCTGTTCACCTCGGACTTCAACGCCGACAATCCGGGCACGCCGGTCAGCTACGCGCTGGCTCTGAACGGCACGGCCACCGGCCTGACCGACACGCTGTCGGGCGAAGCGGTCGTCCTCGGCATGAACAACGGCGTCGTCGAAGGCCGCACCGCGCTCGGCGGAGACCTGGTTTTCACCATCACGGTCGACAGCACCGGCAGCGTCGAGTTCGACCAGCTGCGTGCCGTCCAGCACGACATCACCACTGATCACAACGACGCCGAGCCGGTTCCGGGCTGGGCGGCCGATCTCATCACGCTGACGGCGACCATCGTCGACAGCGATGGCGACACGGCCTCGGCCACTGCTGATATCGGCGGCGCGTTCCAGATCCTCGATGACGGTCCGACCGTCAGCGCGACGCTGGCAGGCGGTGCCTCGGTCGTGGTCGACGAGACGGACCTTGTTGCCGCAGCCGGCAGCATCGATCTCGGCGCGACCTACACGCAGGGCAGCGACAGCGACGTCAGCGGTTCGCCGACCCTGATCGGTTCGACTTCGGGCACCAACGTGCTCTCCGTCATCGCCGATTTCGGTGCGGACTCCAACGTCAACGGCGGCGGGCTGACCTACAGCCTGACCGTGGGCAATGGCGGCGCTTCAGGCGTCTCCACCACCGACGGTACGGCGATTACCCTGGTGGCCGTCAGCGACACGGTCGTAGTCGGCGTGGTCGACGGCACGAACACTGCAGCCTTCGCGGTCGAGATCGACCCGGCGACGGGCGTCGTCTCGGTCGAACAGTACCTTTCGGTCCAGCATGACGATCCGCTCGATGCGGATGAAGCGCTGACGCCCGAAACCCTGGCGGCCGGCGCGCTTAACGCGGTGGTCACGGCGCAGGACGGCGACGGCGACACGGCCCAGTCGGCAGCCATCGACATCGGCGGCATCATCGCCTTCGAGGACGATGGCCCGGCGATCACCAACGTTGCCGTAAACAGCAGCGTCGAGGTCGACGAAACCGATGCGGGTAGCCCGGCCGGCTTCCCGATCTCCGACACCAGCGCTGCGGCAATCATCAGCTACACTGGCGATTTCGGCACGGACGGCGCGGCAGCGGCCAATTCGGTCGTCTACACGCTCGACATCACCCAGGCCGCGACCGGCCTGCAGACGGCGCAGGGCGATTACCCGATCACCCTCGTGCAGGATGCGAACACGCCGAACGTCATCACCGGCGTCTATAACGACGGCGCTAACGATCTCACGGCCTTCACGCTGACGATCAACGCCAACGGCACGGTCACGCTGGAGCAGAATGTCGCTCTCGAGCACCTTGAAGACGGCGACAATTCGGCTGGCGAGCATGACGATACGCTCGACCTGGCGGGCCTTGTCGACGCAACGGTCACGCTGACCGATGGCGATGGCGACTTTGTCTGGCAGAGCGCAGCCATCGGCAACGCCATCGAATTCCGCGACGACGGCCCCTCGGCCGCCAACGACACCGATGCGGTCACCGAAGACACCAACACCAGCGCCAGCGGCAATGTCGTCACCGGCGTCGGTGAAGACGGCAACGCCGCGGGTGCCGACAGCTACGGTGCCGACGGCGCCGGAGCGGTCATGGCCATCGTTGGCACGGCAGCTGGCGTCATCGGCGGCAACACACCGGGCAGCTACGGTACGCTGACCATCGATGCGCAAGGAAATTACACCTACACGCTGAGCAACGGCCTTTCGGCGGTGCAGGGGCTGGGTGTGGGCGACACGCTGACCGACACCTTCACCTACACCATCACCGATGCGGACGGCGACACGTCGACCGCGACGCTGGAAATCACGATCAACGGCACCAACGATGCACCTGTCGTGGGCGCCGATGCGGTGGCGACTTCGGACGAAGGCTTGCTCGGTGGCAATCCCGACAGTGTCGGCACGCCGCAGGACACCACCAACTCGAACACGGCGAACGGCCAGGTAAATGTGTCCGACACCGATGGCGACACTCTGGAAGTCACGCTCGGCCTGCCGACCGTCGGCTCGCTCAGCTCGGGCGGCGTTGCGGTGCAGTGGACGCTGCAGGACAACGACACCACACTCGTCGGCTATACCAACGATGTGAATGACCCGGTTGTCACCGTGACGATCGCCGATGACGGCAGCTTCACGGTCAACCAGCTCCAGCAGATCGACCACCCGACCGCCAACGTCGAAGACGCTCTGACCTCCTCGCTGGTCATCCCGGTCACCGCAGACGATGGCACGACTTCGACCACAAACACGACGGCAATCACCGTGGTGTTCGAGGACGACAGCCCGATCATCGGCTCGTTCACGCCGGGCACGCAGACGATCCCGAACGAGGACAACGCGACCGCGGAAGGAACCTTCTCCTACTCGCCGGGTGGCGACGGACACGGGTCCTTCGCGATCACCGGAACGGCACTCGACGGCATCACCTATCAGACGGTCACGCAGACGATGCTCGACCTCGACGGTGATGGTGTGATGGAACAGGGTGCAGTGCTGGTCGGCGCGACGACCGACGGCAACACGCCGGTCTTCCAGTTCGCTGTCGATGTGGAAGGCAATTACGAATTCCAGCTCCTCGAGCCGGATGCCGGCACCACCACGACGGTTTCGCTGATCGGCCTGTCCGCAGGCGGCCCGACGCCGTTCCTCGAGACGCCCGATGGCTTCATCGAGTTCTCCGACCCCAACGCGGTGGATCCCAATCGCGGGGTCAACTCGGGCGGCCAGGGCTTTGGTGTCGACAACCAGTTCGTGGCCAACGGCGAAGCCTTCGAGGTGGAATTCCACTCGGCGGGCGCTGTGGGCGACCAGGATCCGCTCACCGATCCGCTCTATGTCTCGAGCGCAGAGCTCCAGGTGAACCGCGGCAGCACTTCGACCGTGTATGAAATCACCGTCTACAACGATGCCGATGGGACGTCGGAAGTGGTGTTCGTCGGTACGCTGCCGGCCAACAACTCGGTCGCCATCATCGACCCGAGCGTTCTCGATACCTTCAACCGCTTCACGGTCGAAGCGATCAGCGGTTCGGGTCAGGGCGCACGCTTCGACAACCTGAGCTACACGCAGAACATCCTGCCCGATGGCTTCACCGTTGATTTCGATGTCAGTGCGACCGACTCCGACGGGGACTCGACCGCCGTGTCGACGATCTCCATCGACGTCGATCCCAACGCTCCGGCGCAAATGGCCGCGTTGAAGTCGCTGCTGAGCACCGAGCTTGCCAACGACAACGACATGGTCGCTGGCATGACCAAGCAGAACCTCGAAAGCTCGCGCATCGACATGCGTCCGCTCGAAACGGCAACCGTCGCCGCCATGGCGACCGGCCTTGCCCTGCCGCAGGTCCAGCAGGACCTTTCGCAGACCTTCTCCGCCGCCGATTTCGCCGGACACGAGATGGTTAATTTCGAGTTTGCACCGGCGCCCGACATCCGTCCGATGGACCTGCCGGAGGCCTATGCGGCGAATTTCGAAGGTACGGTCGACATGGACGGCGGCTTCGACTTCGATGCCGGCATGGCCAATCTGCTGGGCGATATGGACGGCCTTGCGGCCACCTCCTTCGCCGCGGCTCCCGCGTTCGAAGCTCAGGCTGCCGACTTCATCGCCGACATGGCTTCGGCGCATGAGTTCGCAGGTGGCCCGAGCGTCTTCGAAGGCTTCGCCAACGGCAACGCAAGCGGCGCGATGGAAGCCCTGCTCATGCTCGAGGCTCCGGCACAGATCGCCGAGGGCGCGCTGGCTCGCGTCGAGGGAATCGCGCTGGGTGAAGCCCTGGCCGACCTCCACGCCGAGGCGCAGGTCGATGCCATCGTCGACCACTTCGCACCCACCGACGCTCCGGCTATCGCCATGAGCGTGACCGAGGGCCTTCTCGACAATGTCATCAATTCGGGCCTAACCCCACACGGGGGACCGCTGATGACGCAGGAGCAGAACGACGAAGCCGCCGCGCTGGCAGCAGCTTCCGCTTAATCGCCATGAAATCTAAGCAACAAGGGGCTTGGCAATGAAAAAAGTAACCGCGATTTTCGCGTTGGCCGGAGCCGCAGTGGGACTCACCCCCACCGCGGCCTTCGCGCAAGATGACCTGATGGCACTGGACGGGGACACGCTGCGCGATGCGGTCCAGATGCGCTACGACGCCGCGCTGGCGATGACCAACAACAGCGCCATCGTCGCCGCCAACGACCCGCGCTACATCTGGGCGAGCGAGGCCAAGGCCCAGTGCGGGATCGCGCTCGGTTACCTCAAGTCGAACACCAAGGACGAAGTCAGCCTGTCGAAGTGCGCGCTCGCCTACGACATGATGAACCGCACGCCGCAGGCCCGCGTGGCCGCACCGATGCCGGAAGCCCCGGCACCGCGCCCCGAAGTCTGCACCGCGCAGGCGCCGGGCCTGATCTTCTTCGAATTCGATTCCGCCACGCCGCAGCAGGACGCTGTCGAGACGGTGGAATATGTCGTCGAGAACGCCGGACCGTGCAACTGGACCAGCTTCACCGTCGTCGGCCACACCGACCGTGCGGGCAGCAACGCCTATAACCAGGGCCTGTCCGAACGCCGCGCCGATGCGATCGAAGGCCTCATGACCAGCCGCGGTATCTCGGGCGCGGCCATAACCACGCAGGCGAAGGGCGAAGAAACGCCCCGCGTGCCGACCGCCGATGGCGTACGCGAGCTGCAGAACCGCCGCGTCGAAATCCTGGTCAACCAGTAAGAGAGGGGACGAACAATGCGCAAGACAACCCTGGCCACCGCCGCGGCGCTCCTGCTCGCAGGATCGGCTCCGGCAGCCTTCGCCCAGACTGCCACGGCCGATACGGTCTCGATGCAGGATGCGATCTCGATCGCCATGCAGTCGAACCCGGACATCCTTCAGGCCCAGTACAACAAGGAAGCGATCGAATTCGAACGCCGCCAGGCGCAGGGCCTCTACCTGCCGCGCGTGGGCATCGAAGCGAGCGCGGGCGTCCGTCGCCTGGAAAACCAGACGCGCCGTACGCTCGGCATTTCCGATAACGAGCTCTATCCGCTCGAAGCCGGCATCAACGCCGAATGGACCGTGTTCGACTTCGGTCGTCGCCGCGGCGAATTGCTGCGCCAGGCGGCTCGTGTCGACGGCGCCTCGCTGCGCGTGGTCGAGCGTTCGGAATTCATCGCCCTCCAGATCGCGCGCCAGTATCTGGACGTGCTGCTGCAGGAACGCGTGGCCGCCGCCGCGCGTGACAACGCCGCTTTCCACCAAACGCTGGTGGGTGACCTGTCGCGCGGTGTCGACGAGGGCTCGATCTCCATCGCCGACCAGCAGCAGGCCGAAGAGCGGTTGCAGTCGGCGCTGGTCCGCAACGAGGAAGCCGATCTGGAACTCCAGAACGCCTATATCTCGCTGCGCCGCCTGACCGGTCTCGACATCAACGTCGGCACGCTGCCGCCCGATCTCTCGAGCGCCATGCCGGCCGACCTGCCGACCGCTGTCGGCCTTGCCCGCCTGAACAACCCGCTGGTTCGCGAAGCGCAGGCCGATGTCGATGCTGCGAATGCACTGGTCGGTTCGGCCGAGGGCGACCTCTGGCCCACCATCAGCCTCGAGGCCCGCGGTCGTACGGGCGAGGATATCGACGGTTTTCAGGGTGAGACCAACGACCTTCAGGCCCGCGTCGTGCTGCGCTGGGACGTGTTCGATGGCGGCATCAACCGCGCCAAGCTGCAGGAAACGATTCGCCAGGCCAGCCTTGCGCGCTACGCCCTGCACGATCGCCAGCGCGAAGCGGAAGAAGACGTCCGCCTCGCATGGCAGCAGCTCGACACGCAGCGCCGCGTGACGCAGCAGCTCGACCGCCAGAGCCAGGTCAGCGACGACCTCCTGCTGAGCTATCGCAGCCAGTTCAACATCGGTCGCCGCTCGCTGCTCGACGTGCTCGATGCGCAGAACACGCGCTTCAACACGCAGGTGCGTCTCGAAACGGCACGGTTCTCGCAATTGTTCGCGCAGTACCAGACGCTTGCTGCTACCAACCGCTTCCTCGACGCACTGAACATCGCTCCGGGTGCCGGAGCCGGTGAACAGGAACGCGCACGGTTCGATTACGGCCCGCCGGTCGAAGCCGAACTGCAGCGCCGCGTCGACGGAGACTAGACGCAAGCGCAAAGGGCCTTCGAGGGCTATGGAACAAGCAAGGGCTAAACAGATCGACGGGCGGGTCCTGGACCCGCTCGTCGATTGCATTGGTGAAGCAGCGAAGCGATACGGCCTGCCGTTCGCGCGCAGCACGCTCGCCCAGCTTCCCCGCAACCCTGAAGGCCTGCTGCCCGCACACCAGGCACCCGCCGCGCTTGACCTCGCCGGGCTGCATCACGACCTCGTGCGCCAGCGCCGCCTGCCTACGAGTGCAAAAACTCTGCCGGCCATCGCCGCGCTGGAAGAGGGCGGGTTCATCCTGCTCCTCGAGGCGCAAGAGGATGAACTGCTCGTCTGGCGCCCGGAAACCGGCACCGAGAGCTGGGAAAAGCGCCTCGATATCGGCGAGACTTTCGAGGGCACGCTGTGGCCCGTCTATGGCGATCCCGACCGCATGCGCGCCGACGAGGCACCCTGGCACGCCAAGGCCCGCACCCACTGGTTCTGGGGCGAACTGCGCCGTGAACGCAGCGCCTTCATGCCGGTCATCCTCGCCTCGCTGCTGGTGAACCTGCTGGCGATCTCGCTGCCGATCTTCACTATGAACGTCTATGACCGGGTGATTCCGAACCAAGCGCAGGAAACGCTCTGGGTACTCGGCACCGGCGTGCTGCTGGCCTTCGCGCTGGAATTCGCCCTGCGCCGCGCGCGCACCGGCATCGTCGACGAGATCGCCCAGCGGCTTGATCTCAAGCTGAGCCAGAAAATCTTCTCCCGCCTGCTCGCCATGCCGCTCGCCGAGCGCAAGGGACACACCGGCTCGATGGCGGCGCGCGTCACCGAATACCAGACCGTGCGCGATTTCTTCGCCTCAACCTCGGTCGTGCTGGTGGTCGACGTGGTCTTTCTCGTGGTCTTCGTGGCGGTCATCGCCATCATCGCGGGCTGGCTCGCGCTGGTGCCGCTGACCATCATCGCCGCCATGGCGATCGCCGGTTTCATCCTGCAGAAAAAGGTGGTCGAGGCCTCGCAGGACGCGCAAGCCGATTACGGATTGCAGCAGACCCTGCTGGTGGAATCGCTGACCGGTGCGGAAACGCTGAAAGCCATGGGCGGGGAAGGCGGCATGCTCTCGCGCTGGCATCGCCTCGCCGATATCGGCGGCCATTCGCAGCTGCGCCTGCGCAACATCAACTCGGTCGCAGTCAGCCTCGCGCAGGTGTTCCAGCAGATCTCGACCGTCGCGCTGATCATCGGCGGTTATTATCTCTTCGCGGCGGGCGAGATCACCATGGGCGCGATCATCGCCATCGTCATGCTCGCCTCGCGCTCGCTTGCCCCGGCTGGCCAGATCGCCTTCCTGCTGACCCGCGGACGGCAGGCGAAGGAAACGCTCGCCAGCATCGAACGGATGTTCGAAGGCTCGGACGAGCGCAAGCTTGGCGCGAGCGTGGCGCCGGCTGCGATCACGCGTCCGCGCATCGTCTTCGAAGATGCCGAATTCCGCTATGCCGAGGAAGCGCCTGCCGCGCTGACCGGCCTCAACCTCACCATTGAGCCGGGCGAGCGGATCGCCATCGTGGGCCGCGTGGCCTCGGGCAAGTCGACCTTCGGCCGCCTGCTATGCGGCCTCTACGCGCCGAGCAAGGGCGCGATGATAGTCAACGGCATCGACAGCCGCCAGTACCGACCGCACCAGCTTCGCGAGGCCCTGGGCTTCGTGGGGCAGGACGCGGCGCTGTTTTCGGGGTCGGTGCGTGACAACCTTACGCTCGGCCGCATGGGCCTTTCGGAGGAGGCGCTGCTCGAAGCCATGCGCTCGACCGGAGCCGACCAGTTCCTCAGCCGCGATGCAGGCGGGTTCGACCGTTCGGTCGGCGAAGACGGACGCCAGCTTTCCGGCGGCCAGCGCAGCTTCCTCTCGCTCGCCCGCGCGCTGGTAGAGCCGCGCGAGCTGCTGTTCCTAGACGAACCGACCGGCGCGATGGACAGCGAGACGGAGAAGATGTTCGTCGAACGGCTGTCGGGCGCGATGCGCCCCGAGCAGACGCTGGTCATCTCGACCCACCGCCCCGCGCTCTTCGCGATCTGCAATCGCCTGATCGTGCTCGACAAGGGCCGGGTGGCCGCCGATGGCCCGATCAAGGAAGTGCTCGCGAAGGCCGGCGCCTCGCGCGGAGGCGTGTCGTGAGCAAGGCCGCCGTCACCCGCATCCGCCGCGCTTGGGGCTATGCCTTCCTCGTGGCGACCAGCTTCCTGATCGGCACGTCCTCGCTGCTGATGCCGCAGGATAAGGCTATCGCCATGGCCAAGCTCGCGCCCGAAATGCAGGCCGACCTTGCCGACATGACGACTTCCACCGAGGCGGAAAGCACGCTGGTCGAGATCGACGAGGGCGGTGCGCTCGCACGCAACCTCGCCATCCCGACATTGGCCGGGCGGATCGAGCGCGCGGGCGGTTTCTCGGGCATCCCGATGTCCTCGCGCCACTATGGTACGGCGAGCGAGTGCCTTGCGCAGGCGGTCTATTACGAAGCCGCTCTGGAGCCCGAACAGGGCCAGCGCGCGGTGGCGCAGGTGGTTCTCAACCGCGTGCGGCACCCGGCCTATCCCAACACCGTCTGCGGCGTGGTCTACCAGGGCTGGAACCAGCCCGTCTGCCAGTTCAGTTTCACCTGCGACGGCGCCCTGATGCGTGCGCCGCAAGCCAATCTCTGGCGCCAGTCGAAGCAGATCGCGCGCGAGGCCCTTGCCGGACGTGAAGTGGCCGAGGTGGGCACCGCCACCCATTACCACGCCGACTATGTCGTCCCCTACTGGGCGTTCAAGATGGGCAAGCTCGCCACCATCGGTCGGCACATCTTCTACCGCTTCCCCGGTTCGCCCGGCCGCGCGGCAAGTTTCTACGGCAATTGGGCCGGCCGCGAGTTCAAGCCACAGGTCGACTTCGCACGCTTCCTTGCCGATGACACCGAAGAGCGTGTGGCGCGCGTGGCAGAGCCCACCTACATACCCGGTCTTACCGTCGTACCCGACGTCACCGACCGCCACGCCAAGGCCGATGTCGGCGGACGGATCGACACGACCAAGACCTGGCGCCTGACCATTCCCGATCCGGTCGAGGCCAGCGCCGGCTATCGCAACACGCTTTCCTCGCAAGGCGCGCTCATCGCCGATGAAGTTGCCCCCGCAGAGGTTTCGGAGCAAGAGCAATGAGTGTTTTCCAGCGCTGGAACATGATGACCGCCTCGCGCCGCCTGATCGTCACTGCGGCGGTGGGCATGGCGCTGCTCTTCGCCTGGGCCGCCGTGGCGCAGGTCGACCAGATCACGCGCGGCGTTGGCACGGTCATCCCGTCGAGCAAGGCGCAGCTGGTGCAGCCGGCCGAGCCTTCGGTGGTGTCCGAGATCCTCGTTCGCAGCGGGCAGAGCGTGAAGAAGGGCGACCTCCTCGTCCGCCTCGACGATTCGCAGAGCGCCTCGGCGCTGGGCGAGTTGCAGACAGAAAACGAGCGGCTCTCGGCCCGTGCGCAGCGCCTCGACACCGAGGCCTCCGGCGGCGCGCTGGGGTGCGAACCCGGCACGCCCTGCGCGGAAGAAGCGCGGCTTGCGCAGGCACGCCGCGACACCGCCCGGGCACGCGAAGCCTCGCTGGCCTCGGCTGTCGAGCAGCGCCGCCGCGATCTTTCCGAAGCGCAGGCGACCGCTTCCAGCCTCGAAAGCAGCTTGAGGCTGGCGCGAGAGCAAGTCGACATGCTGCGTCCGCTCGCAGCCAAGAACATCGTACCGCAGACCGACTTGCTGCAGGCCCAGCGCGAGGTCGTTGACCTGCAGGGCCGTCTTTCGGCCGCGCGCCAGGCGGCGGGCCGGGCGTCGGCCGCGATCAGCCAGGCGCAGGCGGATCTAAGCCAGGCGCGTGCCGACTTCCGCCAGCAGGCGCTTGCCGAACGCAGCGAGATTGCCACGCGCATCGCGGTCAACGAGCAGAGCATTCGCGGGGCCTCGGCCCGTCGCGACCGCAACGAATTGCGCGCACCCTCCGACGGTATCGTCAACGATGTGCAGGTCACTACTGAAGGCGGCTTCGTCAACGCGGGCGAAAAGATCATGCAGATCGTGCCTGTGGGCGACAAGCTGCTGATCGAGGCAAAAATCTCGCCGAGCGACCGGGCCTTCGTGAAGGTCGGCGACCGTGCCAATGTGAAGGTCACGGCCTATGATTTCTCGATCTATGGCGGGATGCGCGGCCGCGTGGTGCAGGTCAGCGCCGACAGCATCTTCGACGAGGTCGAGCGCGAAGCCTATTATTCGGTGGTCATCGAGACCGACCGCTCCTTCATCGAGAAGGGCGGGGCGCGCCTGCCCATCGTCCCGGGTATGATCTGCGACGTCGAGATCCTGACCGCGCGCCGCAGCGTGCTGTCCTATCTCTTCAAGCCGGTGAACCGCGCCTTCGACCGCGCGATGACCGAGCGCTAAGGGCTTTCTTGGGGGAGAGCGAGGGGCGTGGGCGCTACGGCGCTCGCGCCCCTTTTGCGATTAATAGCCGTGGAGCCAGCTCTGATTGGCGCCAAGGCTCATCACCGGGCGGTAGCCGTGGCTCTGCGTGCCATCGAGCGGCGCGCTGCCGACATTGTCGAGCATGAGCAGGCCGTCCTCGGTGCGGACCATCAGCACGGCGTGGTCCTGCCGGCGGATCAGATCGCGGGCGAGGGTCAGCATCATGTCTTCGCGCGCGACGCCGGCGGCGGCGAGCAGTTCCATCTTGAGCAGGGCGAAGTCTTCGCAATCGCCGCGGCCCAGGCGCAGCGTGGTGGCGGCATCGGCCCAATAGTCGCTGCGACCGAAAAGCTCGATATCCTCGGCATGGGCAATCTCGCGATTGACCCAGGCGTTCACGCTGGCCGCCAAGGCCGCGCGGTCCTGCGAAGCGGAGCCGACGCGGGCGAGCGTGGCCGAAAGGTCAGCGCGGCTGGCGCCAACGCGCTGCCACTGCGCATCGAAGCTGGTGCGCGAGATGCGGACCATGCGGCTGCCGAGCACGCGGTCGGCCTGGGGCGCGGCGCCGAGTACCGGCTCGTCCCGGCGCGGAAGCGCGAGTGCGGGAGTGCCGAGATCGATCGGCGCATTGGCTGCAAAGGGGCTGGCCGCGATGGCGCAGCCTGCCGGGCGGGCGGCTATGGGAGCGGCAGCGGGCTCGAACGCCTTGGTCGGGCTGCCGGAAAGAAGCGGGTGCGATGCCGGAGCGCCAGCCTGCCGGGCGCGGATCGCGTCGAGCGCGCTTTCGCCGCCGAGGATCTGTGCCGCCTTGCTGGGCGCCGGTGCCGCGATGGAGATTGGGGCGGTCGTGGCGGAAGGTCGGAGCAGCGAAGCGCTGCAATCGCTGGCAACCATCTCTGCTGCCTGCACCGCCACAACCGGCGTTGCGGCCTGCGCCGCCTGCGGCATGCACGCCAGCATGGCGGCACCGAACAAGGCGGTGCGAAGCGTGGCGGACGAGGAGGCGGCTCTGATCATGCCCCCTTGCTAGGAGGGCAAGCTCAAGGAACGGTTTCGCCTCTAGGTTAACGGCGGGGTAACAGTTTGCTTCAGCCCCCGGAAAGCTGCCCTGTAATAATCCCTAACGGCTCTTCACGAAAACTTGGGAATTCGATCTTGCGCCTAGCCCGTACCCTGACCTCGCTCGCCGTGCTTGCGGCTGCCGTTCCCGCCTCGCTGTCGGCGCAGGAAGTCTATGGCGGGGTCTACGCCCATGCCGTCGACACCCCGTTCACCTTCGACACGGGCGAAGGCGGCACGGATGTGCAGGCGGGCGTCCGCTTCGATCCGATCGAAGGCCTGGCCGATGTCCAGCCCTATGTCTTCGGCTCGGCCAACCTTTCGGGCGATACCAGCTTCGTGGGCGTCGGCGTGAGCTGGAAGGCGGAACTGGGTCCGGTCTATCTGCGCCCGGGGGGCGGGCTGGTCGTGCATGATGCGCCCGAACTCAGGGTCGACCCGGAGACCGGCTATCGCACCGATCTGGGCAGCCGCGTGCTGTTTGAGCCCGAAATCGCGCTCGGCGTCGACCTCGACGAGAGATGGTCCGTTGAGGCGAGTTGGGTGCACATATCGAACGCCCGCCTCTTCAACCGCGAACAGAACCCTGGCATCGACATGATGGGCTTGCGCGTGAATCGCCGTTTTTAGGGCTGATGCACTTTCGGGCGATTGCGTTCTTCGCTCGTCGCCTATCTCTGCTGCCGACGTAGTGCCCAGATACGAAAAGGGCGGCGCCTTGCGGCACCGCCCTTTCCGTTAGATCTCGCGAGGAGATCGAAGCGTAAGCGAAGCTTACTTGAGTTCGACGGTACCGCCGGCCGCTTCGATCTTGCCCTTGATTTCTTCGGCTTCAGCCTTGTTGACGCCTTCCTTGAGGGCCTTCGGTGCGCCTTCGACGAGAGCCTTGGCTTCGGTGAGGCCGAGACCGGTGATGGCGCGGACTTCCTTGATGACCTGGATCTTCTTGCCACCGTCGCCGGTGAGGACGACGTCGAATTCGTCCTTTTCTTCAGCAGCGGCACCTGCGTCACCGCCGCCGGCCGGGCCAGCAACAGCAACAGCAGCAGCGGCGCTCACGCCCCACTCTTCTTCAAGTGCCTTGGCAAGCTCAGCGGCTTCCATGACGGTCAGCTTCGACAGTTCTTCAACAAGCTTGGCGATATCAGCCATGATGTTTCACTCCAAAATAATAGGCCGGGGTGCCGTGAAAGGCTCTGCCCCGATGAATATGTGTTCTTACGCGAGAACCAGCTCTTACGCGGCTTCCTTGGCGCCATAGGCACCGAAGACGCGAGCGAGCATCGAGGTGGGTTCCTTGATCGTGCGGACAACCTTGGTTGCCGGCGCGTTGACCAGGCCCACGATCGTGCCACGCAGTTCGTCGAGGCTCGGCATCGAGGCAAGCGCCTTGACCCCGGCTTCGTCGAGTGCGGTCGCTCCCATGGAGCCGCCGACGATTTCGAGCTTGTCGTTCGTCTTGGCGAATTCCACCGCCACCTTCGCAGCCGCAACCGGGTCTTCGCTGTACGCGAGGCCGGTCGGGCCGCTGAGGTGATCGGCGATACCGGTGTAATCGGTACCGTCGAGAGCGAGCTTGGCGAGACGGTTCTTCGCAACCTGGTAGGACGCACCGGCTTCACGCATCTTCGTACGCAGTTCAGTCGACTGAGCGACCGTCAGGCCCAGGTTGCGGGTCACGACGACCACGCCAGCCTGGTTGAAGACTTCGTTGAGCTGGGCGACCGAATCGGCTTTTTGCGAACGATCCATGCCATACTCCTTCACTATGGCCGCCCCGGAGACTTCCGTGACGACCGGCTACGTTTGTCCTTGTCGTGAGACGGCTTGGGCCGAAACCACGACACGGGCGAGTCCGTTGAGGGGGGAAGGAGTGCGCCATCTGGCGCGAAACGGCGGGTCTTGCGGCCCACCATGAAAATCTCTTTTCCCCGTCTAGGCTGGAAATTAAGACCGGCAGATCCCGGTCACCAACTGTCTCGGACGGATGAGGGCGGATACAAAGAGACCCGCCTTCGGTGGCGGGCCTCTAAGGATTTGAGCGATTCTGTCAAGCCAAAGCTTGGCGCTTACATAGCCGCATCTTCGTTTACCGCCGGATCCTCCTCAAGGGATTCCTCGGTCGTGTATTGAGTATCATCGACCATACCATCGGACTGCAGCGGGCCATCCTCGCCGGGCTTGTATTCGGCTGCGCTGGTATCGATGGTTTCCCCGGAGACTGCGTCCGGCGCCATATCGGCAGTGTCGCTGCCGTCGATGGGCTCTCCACAGGCGACGAGGCCGATCGAAAGGGACAGGGCTGCGGCAATTACGGGCAATTTCATGGTCAACTCCGTTTTCTTCCTAATTGCAACGCTTCGGCGCCGCAGCCTGTTCCTTCAATCCCTCATGTAGGCGAGCAGGTCGCCCGGCTGGCATTCCAGCTCGCGGCAGATCGCCTCAAGCGTGGAGAAGCGGATGGCCTTGGCCTTGCCGGTCTTGAGGATCGAGAGGTTGGCGAGGGTCAGGCCCACCCGGTCTGCAAGCTCGGTCAGCGTCATGCGCTTTGCGTGGAGGAGGTCGTCCAGTTTGACCACGATATGGGTTCCTTCTTCGGCTGGCATTACACGGTCCCTTCAAGATCGGCGCGCATGGCGGAGCCGTGACGGAAAACGCGGGCGAGGATGAACAGCGTCACCACCATGACGATGCCGCTGAGGTCGAGACTCGCGTCCACGGTGGCCTCGGTTTCTTCCATGATCTTCACGAGGTAGAGGCCGAGCCCTGCTGCTGGAATGGCGAGCAGCTGGATGCCCAGCATCAGCCAGGCCATTGCGGTGAGGCGCGTGGCATTTGCCGGCTCGAACGGATCCCCCGCACCCACGGAGTCTATGATGCGGCGCAACCGGTCGAAGAAGAAAAAGGCCATCAGCAGGATCGCGAGAGCCAGAATGAGCAGGCCGGCGATGGAGAAGGCGGGAAAAATGAAGTCCGGGTTGCCCAGTTCGGCGCGAAGGTCGGCCTGGGCCTTATCCTTCATGAGGAGGACGATGGGCGTTCCGATCGCGACAGCCGCGGCCGCGAGGCCCATGAGGGCCTGGGCGAGGATAACGACGATCTTGCCGAGCGCGAGCAGCGGGTCGGAGGTGAGCTTGGTCATCTCGAACTTTCCTTCGATCAGGCTAGGGCCGGCGCAGCCAGCACGGCGGCGTGGGCGGCGGGGACGAGGGTGACCGCATGGAAGCTGGCAACCGTGATCAGTGCAGCGGCGAAAGCGGCGGCGATATTGGGAGAGAAGCGAGGCATTTATCGAACTCCTTGATGCTCAATATCGATATTCAATAAGTCGAGTCGCACTTATTGTCAATCAATAATATCGAAATTCGATATGCCCCATTTCGGGCGCGCGGTTTGGCGTCCCGTGTCCTTTGTTATATAGCCGGCGCGGGGAGAGATTTGGTCCATGATATTCGGCAAGCTGTTCGTCCGGCTCACGCTCTTCTACCTCGTGGTGACAGGAGCTGCCGTGGCGGCCGTCACTCTCAATCCGGCGCTCGCCGACTTCCTGCCGCTTGGCGGGGCGCAAACCCTCCTCAGCCAGTCCTCCGCCGATCCGCTGAGCGGGGTGAGGATCGGCGCGGAGCAAGTGGCGAACCTCGGAAGCTCGGTGCTGTGGCTGTTCGTCGCCGTGGCCGGGGCTGTGCTCACAACCTTGCCGGTCACCTGGACCTATATGGCGAGCCGGAGCCGGGCCGAATACGACCAGGCGCTGGTCGAAACCATGATCGTGCTGCCGATTGCAGTGACCGCCATCGTTGTCATGGTGCACAATTCGCTCGCGCTGGCGTTCTCGCTTGCCGGGATCGTCGGCGGGGTACGCTTTCGCAACACGCTGAAGAGCTCGGGCGATGCGATCTACATCCTGCTTGCCATCGGGATCGGGCTGGCAGCGGGGATCGGGGCGCTGGAGATTGCGCTCGTCATGACCATCACCTTCAACTACGCCTTCGCCCTGCTGTGGATGGCGGATTATGGCGGCAAAGATGGCACCCACCGTTACTTGCGCTCACCCGACCGTGAACCTGCAAGCACCGGCGACGACGATCACGACCAGTCCGGCGAAGGTAGCGAATAGGCATCCGCGCTAGCGGCAGTCGGCCAAAACCTTACGATCCAACTCGGCAAGGTCGCGGTAGAAGGTTTCGAGATAATCCATCATGCTCTCGCGCGTTCTCTCCGAGGCGTACGGAATCGCGGCGATTTCCTGTTCGAGGTCCCGGCGAAGGTTTCGCAGCCGTTCCGCCTCGGCAGGGACGAGCGCGTTGAAGCGGCACAGCCCGCGATAGACGCGTTGGCGGACCGACCGTGTCCTCAGCTGCGCGTTAGGGACGGCGTAGCTGGCGTTCACGAGACCCGCGTTGTCGAAATCATAGGGGATCGGGGTGAGGGCCTCACGCGCGTTTCCATCGTCCCCGACAAGCCGGGAATTGTGGCAGCAGCGCTCGCCCGGAGGGCCGACGGCCATGGCCCAGTCGGTGTTGCCGATCATGTACTGGAACAGCGCGTATCGCGCGGCGTCCTGCTGGTCGAGCGCGGACAGCGGGACCTCGACCACGTCCACCTCCTTGCGTCCCAGCCTGCGCGCGGCGTCGTCCACATCCTCGATAAAGAACCCGAGCCGTTCGGCCACGGCCTTGCCGTCGTCGATATAGGTAATTTGTGCGAGGCGTACGCGCAGGCTTTCCGGTGTCAGGCGGTTATAAAGCCGATAGGCGGCGTATTCGCGCAGCACCGTCTGTTCCGACCGGTCGTTGTCGCGGCAATGGGTGACTAGCTTGATGCGGCCGTTTCGATGGAAGAGGGATTGTTCGCCCGGTTTGTCCGAGAAAGCGATGCGCAGGGGAGGGAACTGGCAGCTTTCCTTGAGGCGCCGAGTCTTTCCGCGCGCGGCCAAGGTGATGGCAAAGGTTTCGCCCGAGGCCTCCAGCCGCGCGGCATACGCCTCGGTCGACTTCTCGGCATTGCGCGCGATCTTGCGTATCGGCCCGGTAATCGTCACTTCGAGCGTGTCGTCGGAAGCGAAGAGAGGCGTGACAGCTTGGTGGCTGTCCTGTGCCCGGGTGGGCGAAGCGAGCATCGCCACGAGGGCCAGAGCGCAGGACAGCCCCTTCATCATTCGCCATCATCCAGCGGCTGCTGTCGCCACGTACCGTCCGGCTCCTGCCGAAAGGCGTGCACCTCGTCTCCTTCGATGACGAGGAAGCTTCGGGGCCCGCCGTAATGCGCCGATATGCCCGTATCGACCCGGATAAGCCTGCCGCCGAGCTCGGTCACGATGCCTTTCATCGAGGGCGTGTGGGCAATGACCAGCCTTTGCGCCTCGTAGCGTGAGAGCACGAGTTCAAGCTCCTCCATACGGCCAAGGCGCGGCGGGGGCGCATCGCTCGCATCACTCACTCCGCCCTCCTCAGGCGCAGCCGGGCGCATCACATTTCCGCGATACCATAGCGGACCGAGCGGATCCTCGAGAACGCTCCGGTCGGTCAGCGGATCTGCGCCCAGGGCGTAGCGGTAGCGTCCGTTTATCGCATCGAGTGGTTCACGCGTTCGTTCCTCGCTGAGCCCGCCATGGGCAAAAAGCGTCGTCCCGATCTGGACGACTGCGGGAAGGCTCGCCGCCCACGTGCCGAGCTCGCCTCCCGGGCTCCAAGCCCTGCGATGGGCCAACATGCCGAGCGGCGTATCGGCGATCCATAAGGCTTTCACCTCTTTCTCGGACAGGTCCGGGTTCTCCTGCCGATAAAAGGCGAGCAGTTTCTCGCGGTTCGCCTTCCATGTCGCCTCGCGCCGACCTGCCGAGCGACGGTCCTCGAACGCCTCGTACTCGCCCGGATGCACGTAGCGCAGGTCGCCGACGACATTCATCGCCTCGTGATTTCCGAGCAGGACAACCACCTCGCCACCGGCAGCGGCGGCCTCCTCATGCAGGGACTGCAGCTGGCGGATGATCTTCAGGGACTCGGGGCCGCGATCGGGAATGTCGCCGAGCTGGACGAGGGTTGTCGTGCCCCCCGACCAGTGGCCTTTGTCATCCACGAGTTCCGCCTCGCGCGCGATTTCTTCCCACGCTTCGTAGTCGCCGTGAAGGTCGCCGATCGCGACAATGCGGTCAGGGACGCGTGTCTCGGCCTCCGCGGTTGCGGAGGTCGCGGCCAAACCCATCAGGGCCGCCAGCAGGAGCAGCAGGTGCCGCATCTCTCATCCCTTCGTATCGAGCAGCAGCATAGCACGAATTCGCGCCCAGCCGCAGGGCGTTCTTCACATGGTCGAAGGAGGTTTGACTTTCGCCTGCGCCCTTCCTACATGCCCCCTCGACCGCACGCTTCGAGCGAGTCTGATTCATGCGCGGGGATCGGACACAGGATGGAAGCGGCGTTTCCATATCGCGACGCTTTTGATGAGCTGCAGCTGCCGCCGCTATTGGTGTGCATTCGCTGCGGCCTTTTTGCGTCTCGCGATACGGTTCTCACGCGCATGAGACTTACAGATTTCCGGCCCGTTTCCGCGCCCGCAAGCGGAACACTTGGGTCGGCGAACACGAGAAGAGGTAACTACCCCTTATGGCTACCAAGGCGAAGGCACCCCGCAACACCGCGTCGGGCACTGCAAAGCGGCGTATCCGCAAGATCTTCGGCGACATCCACGAAGTCGTCGACATGCCCAACCTCATCGAGGTGCAGCGCGAGAGCTACGAACAGTTCCTGCGCTCCGACAAGGCGACCGGCCATGTCTCGGGCCTTGAAAAGACGCTGCGCTCGGTCTTCCCGCTGCGCGACTTTGCCGGCACCGCCGAACTCGACTTCGTCCATTACGAACTCGAAGCGCCCAAATACGACATCGTCGAATGCCGCCAGCGCGGGATCACCTATGCGGCCCCGATGAAGGTCACGCTGCGCCTGATCGTCTTCGAAGTCGACCAGGAAACCGAGACCCGCTCCGTCCTCGATATCAAGGAGCAGGACGTCTACATGGGCGACATGCCGCTGATGACGGACAACGGTACCTTCATCATCAACGGTACCGAGCGCGTTATCGTGTCGCAGATGCATCGTTCGCCGGGTGTGCTGTTCGACCATGACCGCGGCAAGACCCACAGCTCGGGCAAGCTCCTCTTTGCTGCCCGCATCATTCCGTACCGCGGTTCGTGGCTCGACTTCGAATTCGACGCCAAGGATGTCGTCAACGTGCGTATCGACCGCAAGCGCAAGCTGCCGGTCACCGCGCTGCTCTACGCGCTCGGCCTCGACAGCGAGGGCATCCTCTCGCACTTCTACGACAAGGTCACCTGGAAGCGCGCCAAGGATGGCTGGGAATTGCCCTTCGTCGCCGAAAACTGGCGCGGTCAGAAGCCGGCCTTCCCGCTGGTCGATGCCAAGACGGGCGAGGAAGTCTTCCCCGCCGGCCAGAAGATCAGCCCGCGCGCAGCCAACAAGGCGGCCAAGGATGGTCTCGAAACCCTGCTGCTGCCGACCGAGGAAGTCTTCGGCCGTTACGCCAGCGAAGACCTGATCGACGAAAGCACCGGCCGCATCTACATCGAAGCGGGTGACGAGGTCTCGGCCGAGAACCTCGAAGTTCTCGACGCTGCCGGCGTCGACAGCCTCGATCTGCTCGACATCGACCACGTCAACACCGGCCCCTGGATCCGCAACACGATGAAGGTCGACAAGGCCGAGAACCGTGATGAGGGCCTGGAAGCGATCTACAAGGTCATGCGTCCCGGCGAACCGCCGACCAAGGAAACCGCCGAAGCGCTGTTCGAAGGCCTGTTCTTCGATGCCGAGCGTTACGATCTCTCCGCTGTGGGCCGCGTCAAGCTCAACATGCGTCTCGAGCTCGATGCGGAAGACACTGTCACCACGCTGCGCAAGGAAGACATCCTCGCCGTGGTCAAGGAGCTGGTCGACCTGAAGGACGGCAAGGGCGAAGTCGACGACATCGACAACCTCGGCAACCGCCGTGTCCGCTCGGTCGGCGAACTGCTCGAAAACCAGTACCGCGTCGGCCTGCTCCGCATGGAACGCGCGGTGAAGGAGCGCATGAGCTCGGTCGACGTGTCGACCGTGATGCCGAACGACCTCATCAACGCAAAGCCCGCCGTCGCGGCCGTGCGCGAGTTCTTCGGCTCGAGCCAGCTCTCGCAGTTCATGGACCAGACCAACCCGCTGTCGGAAGTCACCCACAAGCGCCGCGTTTCGGCGCTTGGCCCGGGCGGCCTCACCCGCGAGCGCGCCGGCTTCGAAGTGCGCGACGTTCACCCGACGCACTATGGCCGTATCTGCCCGATCGAAACGCCGGAAGGCCCGAACATCGGTCTGATCAACTCGCTCTCGACCTTCGCGCGCGTCAACAAATACGGCTTCATCGAGACGCCGTATCGCAAGGTGAAGGACAACAAGGTCACCGACGAGGTCATCTACCTCTCGGCGATGGAAGAGCAGAAGCACACCGTCGCGCAGGCTTCGGCCGAACTCGACGACAACGGCGGCTTCGTGGAAGAGCTGGTTTCGGCGCGTCAGGCGGGCGATAACCTCATGGCTCCGCGCGAAACCATCACGCTGATGGACGTGAGCCCCAAGCAGCTCGTCTCGGTCGGTGCATCGCTCATTCCTTTCCTGGAAAACGATGACGCGAACCGCGCGCTGATGGGCGCCAACATGCAGCGCCAGGCCGTTCCGCTCGTGAAGGCGGAAGCGCCTTGGGTCGGCACCGGCATGGAAGAAACCGTTGCGCGCGATTCCGGCGCGGCCATCACCGCCAAGCGCGGCGGCGTGGTCGACCAGGTCGACGCAACGCGTATCGTGATCCGTGCGATCGGCGATGTCGAACCCGGCCAGTCGGGCGTCGACATCTACACGCTGCAGAAGTTCCAGCGTTCGAACCAGGACACCTGCATCAACCAGCGCCCGCTGGTGAAGGTGGGTGAAACGGTCGAGCCGGGCGACGTGATCGCCGACGGTCCCTCGACCGATTTGGGCGAACTGGCGCTGGGCCGTAACACGCTCGTCGCCTTCATGCCCTGGAACGGCTACAACTACGAGGATAGTATCCTCATCTCCGAGCGCATCGTGAAGGACGACGTCTTCACCTCGATCCACATCGAGGAATTCGAAGTCATGGCTCGCGACACGAAGCTTGGCCCCGAAGACATCACCCGCGACATCCCGAACGTCGGCGAGGAAGCCCTGCGCAACCTCGACGAAGCGGGCATCGTCTACATCGGTGCCGAAGTGCATCCGGGCGATATCCTGTGTGGCAAGATCACGCCGAAGGGCGAAAGCCCGATGACGCCGGAAGAAAAGCTCCTGCGCGCCATCTTCGGTGAAAAGGCCAGCGACGTGCGCGACACCTCGCTTCGCCTGCCGCCGGGCGTTGCCGGCACCGTCGTCGAAGTCCGCGTCTTCAACCGTCACGGTATCGAGATCGACGACCGTACGCGTGCGATCCAGAACGAGGAAATCGAACGCCTCCGCAAGGACGCCGCCGACGAACGCGCCATTCTCAACCGTGCGACCTACAACCGCCTGCGCGACATGCTTGTCGGCCAGACGGCCTCGGCCGCACCGAAGGGCGTGAAGAAGGGCACCGAGATCACCGAAGAGGTGCTCGAGGGCGTCGACAAGCACGAGTGGTTCAAGTTCGCCGTTGCGGACGACAACCGCCAGCAGCAGCTCGAAGCGGTCAAGTCGCAGTACGACGAGAGCGTGAAGGTCATCGACGACAAGTTCGAAGACCGGAAGGAAAAGCTCGAGCGTGGTGATGAACTCGCTCCGGGCGTGCTCAAGATGGTCAAGGTCTTCGTCGCGGTGAAGCGCAAGCTGCAGCCGGGCGACAAGATGGCCGGCCGTCACGGGAACAAGGGTGTCATCAGCCGCATCCTGCCGGTCGAGGACATGCCGTTCCTCGCCGACGGTACGCCGGTCGACATCGTGCTCAACCCGTTGGGCGTGCCGTCGCGCATGAACGTCGGACAGATCTTCGAAACGCATCTCGGCATGGCGGCCCGCAACCTGGGCATGCAGATCGGCGAGCAGCTCGAAGACTGGAAGAAGGCCAATCCGAACGCTTCGGAAGATTACGCCAAGGCGAAGCCGCCCGAAGCCGTGATCGAGCGCCTGAACGACGTCTATGGCGATCGCTATACCGAGGACCTGAAGGCGCGCTCGACCGAGGAAATCGTGGAGCTCGCCACGAACCTCAGCCGCGGCGTCCCGATGGGTACCCCGGTGTTCGACGGCGCACGCGAAGGCGATGTGACCGTGGAGCTGGAGCGTGCCGGTCTCGACGCGGACGGCCAGTCGGTCCTCTTCGACGGTCGCACGGGTGAAGCTTTCGACCGCAAGGTCACCGTGGGCATCATCTACATGCTCAAGCTGCACCACCTCGTCGACGACAAGATCCACGCCCGTTCGATCGGCCCCTACAGCCTCGTCACCCAGCAGCCGCTGGGCGGTAAGGCGCAGTTCGGCGGCCAGCGCTTCGGTGAGATGGAGGTCTGGGCACTCCAGGCCTACGGCGCAGCTTACACGCTGCAGGAAATCCTCACCGTGAAGTCGGACGACGTGATCGGCCGTACCAAGGTCTACGAAGCCATCGTCAAGGGCGACGACACCTTCGAGGCCGGCATTCCGGAGAGCTTCAACGTTCTCGTCAAGGAAATGCGCAGCCTGGGTCTCAACGTCGAACTCAAGTCGCTCAGCGACGACGAAGACGACGACGGCCTCGCGATCGCGGCGGAATAGGGGAGCGCACCGCTCCCCCCCGCTTTCCGCCCATTAGAAATACCCCTTAGGGAATTACGTCATGAACGAACTGACCAAATTCACCAACCAGCTCGCGAAGCCCGAAACCTTCGACGAGATCCAGATCGGCATCGCCAGCCCCGAGCGCATCCGCTCGTGGTCCTTCGGCGAAATCAAGAAGCCGGAAACAATCAACTACCGTACGTTCAAACCCGAGCGTGACGGCCTGTTCTGTGCGCGAATCTTCGGTCCGGTGAAGGACTACGAATGCCTGTGCGGCAAGTACAAGCGCATGAAGTACAAGGGCGTCGTCTGCGAAAAGTGCGGCGTCGAAGTCACCGTGACCAAGGTCCGCCGCGAGCGCATGGGCCACATCGAGCTCGCGGCTCCGGTTGCGCATATCTGGTTCCTGAAGTCGCTGCCGTCGCGCATCGGCCTGCTGCTCGACATGCAGCTCAAGCAGCTGGAACGCGTCCTCTACTTCGAAAGCTACATCGTCACCGAGCCGGGCCTGACCCCGCTCGAGAAGAACCAGCTTCTCACCGAAGACGAAATGCTCGAAGCGCAGGACGAGTATGGCGAAGACGCCTTCTCGGCCGACATCGGCGCCTCGGCGGTCAAGACTATGCTCATGGATCTCGACCTCGAGCAGGAGCGTGACGATCTGCTGGAAGAGCTCGCGACCACCAAGTCGAAGCTCAAGCCGGCCAAGATCATCAAGCGCCTCAAGGTTGTCGAAAGCTTCATCGAATCCGGCAACCGTCCGGAATGGATGATCCTCGAAGTCGTGCCGGTCATTCCGCCCGAACTACGCCCGCTTGTCCCGCTGGACGGTGGCCGCTTCGCGACCTCGGACCTCAACGATCTTTATCGTCGTGTGATCAACCGTAACAACCGCCTCAAGCGCCTCATGGAGCTGCGCGCGCCGGACATCATCGTCCGCAACGAAAAGCGTATGCTGCAGGAAGCCGTCGACGCGCTGTTCGACAACGGCCGCCGCGGCCGCGTCATCACCGGCGCGAACAAGCGTCCGCTGAAGTCGCTCAGCGACATGCTCAAGGGCAAGCAGGGCCGCTTCCGTCAGAACCTTTTGGGTAAGCGCGTCGACTATTCGGGCCGTTCGGTCATCGTGACCGGTCCGGAACTCAAGCTGCACCAGTGCGGCCTGCCGAAGAAGATGGCGCTCGAGCTGTTCAAGCCGTTCATCTACGCCCGCCTCGACGCCAAGGGTCTCTCCATGACCCTGAAGCAGGCGAAGAAGTGGGTCGAGAAGGAGCGCAAGGAAGTCTGGGACATCCTCGACGAAGTCATTCGCGAGCATCCGGTCCTTCTGAACCGCGCGCCGACGCTTCACCGCCTCGGCATCCAGGCGTTCGAGCCTGTGCTGATCGAAGGCAAGGCAATCCAGCTTCACCCGCTGGTCTGCGCCGCCTTCAACGCCGACTTCGACGGTGACCAGATGGCCGTCCACGTTCCGCTGAGCCTCGAGGCACAGCTGGAAGCACGCGTCCTGATGATGTCGACCAACAACATCCTCTCGCCCGCCAACGGCAAGCCGATCATCGTGCCGTCGCAGGACATGGTCCTCGGCCTCTACTACCTGTCGATGGAGCGCCAGGAGAAGACGCCCGAGTTCATCGAAGGCGACGATGGCGAGAAGCACGAGCAGCTGCCGATGTTCGCCGACATGGCCGAAGTGCACCAGGCCCTGGAAGTGAAGTCGGTCACGCTTCACTCCAAGATCATGGCGCGCGTCCCCCAGGCCGACGAGAACGGCAAGGTCGAGATGAAGCGTTTCGTCACGACGCCTGGCCGCATGCTCATCGGCGAATGCCTGCCGAAGAACCACAAGGTTCCCTTCGACATCGTCAACCGCCTGCTGACGAAGAAGGACATCGCCGACGTGATCGACGAGGTCTATCGTCACACCGGCCAGAAGGACACTGTGCTGTTCGCCGACGCCATCATGGTGCTGGGCTTCCGCCACGCGTTCAAGGCCGGCATCTCCTTCGGCAAGGACGACATGATCATCCCCGACAGCAAGGCGGGCATGGTCGAAGAGACCAAGGCGCTGGTTGCCGATTACGAGCAGCAGTATCAGGACGGCCTGATCACGCAGCAGGAAAAGTACAACAAGGTCATCGACGCGTGGAGCCAGTGCGGCGACCGCGTGGCCGACGCCATGATGGAAGAAATCCGCTCGCAGCCGGTCGATAAGGACGGCAAGGAAGCGCAGATCAACTCGATCTACATGATGTCGCACTCCGGTGCGCGTGGTAGCCCGGCCCAGATGAAGCAGCTGGCCGGTATGCGCGGCCTCATGGCCAAGCCTTCGGGCGAGATCATCGAGAACCCGATCATCTCGAACTTCAAGGAAGGCCTGAACGTCCTCGAATACTTCAACTCGACCCACGGCGCCCGTAAGGGCCTCGCGGATACCGCGTTGAAGACGGCGAACTCGGGTTACCTGACCCGCCGTCTCGTCGACGTGTCGCAGGACTGCGTCATCGTCGAAGAGGACTGCAAGACCGACAACGCGCTTGAAATGCGCGCCATCGTGCAGGGCGGTAGCGTTATCGCCTCGCTCGGTGAGCGTATCCTCGGCCGTACGGTTGCCGAAGACATCGTCAACGCCGCCACCGGCGAAGTGATCGTCAAGGCCGGCACGCTCGTCGACGAGCCGATGGTCAAGCAGATCGAGGAAGCCGAAACGCAGGTTGCCAAGATCCGCTCGCCGCTGGTCTGCGAAGCCAAGCAGGGCGTTTGCGCCACCTGCTACGGCCGTGACCTTGCGCGCGGTACGCCGGTCAACATCGGTGAAGCTGTCGGCGTCATCGCCGCGCAGTCGATCGGTGAACCCGGCACGCAGCTGACCATGCGTACCTTCCACATCGGCGGTGCCGCACAGCTCAACGAGACCTCGCATCTCGAAGCCGTGTCGGACGGCAAGGTCGAATATCGCGACATGCCGACGATCACCGACAAGAAGGGCCGTATCCTGTCGCTCGCCCGTAACGGTGAACTGGCCGTCATTGACGCCGAAGGCCGCGAACGCGAAATCCACAAGGTGCCTTACGGTACCGTGCTGATGCACAAGGATGGCGGCAAGGTGAAGGAAGGCGATCGTCTCGCCGAGTGGGATCCGTTCTCGCTCCCGATCATCACCGAGCAGTCGGGTGTGGTCCGCTTCCAGGACCTCGTCGACACGCAGACGATGGAAGAACGCGTCGACGATGCCACCGGTATCGCCCAGCGCGTGGTCACCGAAATGCGCGCCACCGGCCGCAAGAAGGACGACCTGCGTCCGCGTCTCACGCTCTTCAACGATGCCGGCGACGACAGCGAAGCGGCGCGCTACATGCTCGCTCCGGGCACGGTGCTGTCGGTCGAGGACGGTCAGGAAGTGCAGGCCGGTGACATCCTTGCCCGTGCTTCGCGTGAAGCCGCCAAGACCCGCGACATCACCGGTGGTCTGCCGCGTGTCGCCGAACTGTTCGAGGCCCGCGTGCCGAAGGACAATTCGATCATCGCCAAGATTTCGGGCAAGATCGAATTCGTTCGCGAATACAAGGCGAAGCGCAAGATCGCGATCGTTCCGGAGGAGGGTGATCCGGTAGAATACCTGATCCCCAAGACCAAGATCATCGACGTCCAGGAAGGCGACTTCGTCAAGAAGGGCGACACGCTGATCTCGGGCTCGCCGAACCCGCACGATATCCTCGAAGTTCTGGGTGTCGAGGCGCTGGCCGAGTATCTCTGCACGGAGATCCAGGAAGTCTATCGACTGCAGGGCGTGAAGATCAACGACAAGCACATCGAGGTGATCGTTCGCCAGATGCTGCAGAAGGTCGAGATCACCGACAGCGGCGATACCGTGCTGCTGCCGGGCGAACAGGTCGACCTCGAGGAGATGAACGAGACCAACGCGAAGCTGGCGAAGAACAAGGAGCCTGCCAAGGGCACCCCGATCCTTCTCGGCATCACCAAGGCCTCGCTCCAGACGCGTTCGTTCATCTCGGCTGCGTCTTTCCAGGAGACCACCCGCGTGCTCACCCAGGCTTCGGTCGAGGGCAAGAAGGACACGCTGGTCGGCCTCAAGGAAAACGTCATCGTGGGCCGTCTCATCCCCGCCGGTACCGGCGCGGGCATGAACCGCATGCGCGTGACCGCCTCCAGCCGCGACGCTGCGCTGCGTGCTTCGTGGAAGAAGGCACAGGAAGCGATCATCGCGGCCAACACTGCCGAAGAAGAGCATGAGGCGGAACTCGCCCAGGGCCCCGAAGCGGCGATCGGCGACGATCCGCTGGCGGCGATGGAAGGGGAAACCCACGGCACCGATGCCGATGCGGGCGACTACCTCAACGAAGAGGCCAAGGACGGCGAATAAGTCGCTCCCCTAGCCCCAAGAATTGGCCCCGCCGGATCACTCCGGCGGGGCTTTTTCTTTGCCCGGAAGACAGGGTTTCCTTGGGGCACATTAGACGAAGTTAAAGTGCCGCTTTCGCTCTTTACTTGACAGGATTGGATGAGCCTGCACCAATGCAGTCCGCAGTTTGGCAAATGGCTGCTTGACCACTGCGTACGGGGGATTGTTGTGTCGCAACCCGACAACGGGTCTGGTGATCAGGTGATCGAACAGCGGGCTTCTGCCGAAGACCCGCTCGACTACCTGCTCCTTTATCGGCGCCTCAAGAATTTCAGCGCCGGGGCCACGGCATCACTCCTGCCGGCGCTCGCTTCTATTCTCGTTCTTGTCTGGACATTCTGGAACGACGCGCCGCAATTGCTCCTTGGCCTGTGGGCTGCTTCCCAAATCCTGCAACTGGCCGTTTTTGTCGTCTTCGACCGGCAAATCGACCTTGAGACTGCCGACTATGAGGCAATGCGCCGACAATGGCGCCGTTTTCTCATCCTTCAGGCGATCGGCAGCCTGATTTGGGTCGTGGTCTTCCCCGCTCTCGCGCCTTACTCGCGGGGACTTGATATTGCCCTGCTGGGGATCGTGGGTACAGCAATCCTCAGCGGGACCTTGCTGGTTCACCGTACCGCTCCAACGGCAGCGATCTTCCACACGCTGACCATGTCCCCGTCACTCATCCTTGCCGCAATCCTCATCGGTTCGTGGAGCGCTTGGCCGACTGTGGTCCTCATCGCCACCTTCGCCATTGCGCTCATCAGCGCGACGCGCACGCAAGAATCCTATTTCGTCGGGGCGGCCAAGGCCGAGATGGAGCGGCGCGAAAGCGGCGCGACGGTGCGCATGCTGCTCAACGATTACGAGGAGCAGAGTTCCGACTCGCTGTGGACCGTGGGGCCACGCGGAAACATGCGCGATGTGTCCGAGCGGCTGGGACGCGCGCTGCATCGGTCGCCGCGCGATGTGGAGGGAACGCCGTTCCTCGACCTTTTCCTGCCGGGCGAAGAACGCGACGCGCTGGCGACCCGGATCGTGGAACGCAGCCCGTTTCGCGACCTGCTCGTCAAACTGCGTATCAACGGCGAGCTCCATTATTGGCGCCTTTCCGCCCGTCCGCGCGAGGATGGCCGCCTGAGCGGTGTCGCGCGCGACGTCACGGCGGACCGGCTGATCGAAGAACGCGTCGCCTTCATGGCGCATTACGACAATCTCACCGGGCTCGCGAACCGCTACCTCTTCAACGAGCGGTTGCGCTCGCTTGCAGGGGAGAACCGTTCGACCGGCTCCAACATCGCGCTGTTCTATCTCGACCTCGACGACTTCAAGGCCATCAACGACACGCGCGGGCACCTGGTCGGCGACCGTCTGCTGCGCGAAGTCGGGACGCGGCTCGAACAGGAAG
Source organism: Qipengyuania aurantiaca (assembly GCF_019711375.1). Lineage (NCBI taxonomy): Bacteria > Pseudomonadati > Pseudomonadota > Alphaproteobacteria > Sphingomonadales > Erythrobacteraceae > Qipengyuania > Qipengyuania aurantiaca. Next base: position 815,277 of record NZ_CP081295.1, on the reverse strand, counting down.
TGCGCAACGAGGACCTCGTGGCGCGCCTCGGCGGCGACGAGTTTGCGGTGCTGATCGAAACGCGTGCGGGCGACGGATTGCTGATCGAGCGTGCGCACCGGTTCCTTTCCGTGATCCGCGCGCCCTACGAAATCGACGGTCACAGCTACCGCGTGTCCACCAGCGTGGGCGTGGCGCGCTGCCACGAAGGCGATTGCGATGCGGAGGAATTGATGCGCCGCGCCGATCTGGCGCTCTATGCCGCCAAGGAAAAGGGGCGCGACAATCTCGCCTTGTTCGAGCCCGCGCTGGACCGCAAGGCGCGAGAGCGACGCGAGACCGAGAACGACTTGCGCGAAGCGCTGACTCGCGGCCAGATGCGGATGCATTACCAGTCGATCGTCGACCTCGACAGCGGCGAGACGACCGGTTTCGAGGCGCTGCTTCGCTGGTACCATCCTTCCCGCGGGATCATTGCACCCGGGGAATTCCTGCAAATTGCCGAAGAGACCGGCATGATCACGGCGCTGGGCGAATGGGTCATCCGCCAGACGCTGAGCGACGCCGCCTCGATCCCTGGCGAATTCCGCATCGCGATCAATCTCTCGCCCACGCAGGTCAAGAATCCCAATCTCGTCGCCACCGTCGCGCAGGCGATCCACGCGACTGGCATCGTGCCCGAGCGGGTCGAACTGGAAATCACCGAACACGTCCTCATGGACCAGGGCGAGGCCGGGCACGTCACGCTGCTGCGGCTGCGCGAACTGGGCGTGCGCATCGCGCTGGACGATTTCGGGACGGGGTACTCCTCGCTCGCCTACCTCCGGCGCTTCCCTTTCGACCGGATCAAGATCGACCGCACCTTCGTCACCGATGTCGCCAGCGATATCGGTAGCCAGGCGATCATCTCGACGATTACGCGCCTTGCCGACGCGCTGGGCATGGACACTACGGCCGAAGGGATCGAGGACCGCCGCCAGCTCGATATCCTGCGCAAACTGGGCGTGCATGAAGCCCAAGGCTTCCTCATCTCGCGCCCCGTCCCACCCGAAGAGGTGACCCTCATTGCTTCCGACGGGACAGGGGAGGGTGACGAACAGGGCATGGAACTGAGCGAAGAGTATCTCGAATACCGCGCTGCCCGGCGCAACGAACTTTCCAAGCGCAAGGCGTGACTCGCCTCGTCGGCCTTGCGGCGCTCCTCCTTGGCGCCTGCTCACCGGCTCCGGACAAAGACGGCACTCCTCAACCGGAGCCGACTGTGACCGCGGCTAGCGAAGCGCCTGCGGTCAGCCTTGTGGGCGCGTGGCGTGTGGCGGGGATCGACGGCGCACCGCTCGATGCTTCCTATGCCATTGCTCTGGTCGCCGACGAGACCAACATCTGGTGGCAACCCGAATGTGCGTTGCAATATCGCGAATACAGCATCTCCGGCTCGCGCTTCACGGCGCCGACGCGGTCGAACGCCAATCTCGAGGTGTGCGACATCGGCTATCCGCCCGAACTCGAACAGGTCTGGTCGGCGCTCGAAGCCGCCGACACCATCGAGCGCACACCCGAAAACGGGGTGCTGATCCACGGAAACGAGCGCAGCCTACTCCTCTTCTCGCAATAGCGCGCGGCTGCTGCTATCGGCGCGCTCCATGAGCACGATCACTCGCTTCGCCCCGTCTCCGACCGGGCGCCTCCATGTCGGCAATATCCGCACCGCGCTGCACAACTGGCTTCTGGCGCGCAAGGCCGGCGGGCGCTTCCTGTTGCGCATCGACGATACCGACGCCGCGCGCAGCCGCGAGGAATATGTCGAGGCGATCCGCGCCGATCTCGCCTGGCTCGGCTTTGCGCCAGATGCCGAGTACCGCCAGTCCGAGCGGCTCGCGAAATACAAAGCCGCGTTCGAGGCGCTGAAAGCTGCGGGACGGGTCTATCCCGCCTATGAGACTGCGCAGGAACTGGAACTCAAGCGCAAGATCCAGCTCGGCCGCGGCCTGCCCCCGATCTACGACCGCGCCTCGCTCAAGCTGAGCGAGGAAGAGCGCGGCGCGAAAGAAGCGGAAGGGATCGCACCCCATTGGCGTTTCAAGCTCGACCATTACGAGCCGATCCGTTGGGACGACGGCGTCCGGGGACCGCAGAAATTCGACGCGGCGCAGCTGTCCGATCCCGTCATTCGCCGCGCCGACGGCAGCTGGCTCTATATGCTGCCGAGCGCGGTTGACGATCTCGACATGGGCGTGACCGACGTGCTGCGCGGTGAGGATCATGTGTCGAACACAGCCGTACAAATTCAGATGTTTACCGCGCTTATCGCTGCACAATATGCCGCAGCGCAGAAGCCGCGTTTTGCGCATGAGGCGCTGCTGGTCGGCAAGGAAGGCAAGTTGTCGAAACGGCTCGGCTCGCTCGGCTGCGATGCCTTTCGCGAGCAGGGGTACGAACCGATGGCAATCGTTTCGCTGCTGGGTCGACTGGGGACCAGCCAGCCGGTCGAGGCCTTTGCCGATCCCGCGCCCCTGATCGACACCTTCGACTTGTCCACCTTCGGCCGGGCACCGGCAAAGTTCGATGAGGTCGAATTGGCACGTCTCAACGCGCACATCGTCCACCAGCTGCCTTTCGAGGCGGTGAAAGGTTTCGTGCCCGAAGACTTCACGCCCGAGGCCTGGCACGCGATCCGCCCGAACCTCGAAAAGGCGAGCGAGGTTATCGAATGGTGGCAGGTGGTGACCGGTCCCGTCCCCGCGCTTGATTTCTCAGACGAGGATCGGGCGTATCTGCGCGAAGCCGCCGGCAAGCTGGAATGGAGCGGCACGCCCTGGCAGAACCTTACAGGCGCGCTCAAGCAAACGACGGGCCGCAAGGGCAAAGAGCTGTTCCTTCCGCTGCGCCGCGCGCTCACCGGAATGGACCATGGGCCCGACATGAAGGAACTCCTCCCCCTGATTGGCGAGGAGGAGGCGCGCGCCCGACTGGAACGCGCGGCCGCCTAACCGCGTTCAAGCCCCCATACGCAGGAAAGAAGCGGGGGCACACGATACGATGGCAGGCGAGGCACTGGTGCCTACCAAACGCTGGCTCGCAGCGACGAGCGCGGGCAGTGCGATGCGCGATGCGGTTGCGGGGCTCGTGCTGTCGATCCTGCTCGTGCCCCAGGCGATGGCTTACGCCCAGCTTGCCGGCCTGCCGCCCCAGATGGGCCTGTTTGCGGCGCTTACACCGCCGCTGCTCTACCTCTTTTTCGGCACCAGCCCGTTTGTGTCGGTAGGGCCTGTGGCCCTCGTCTCGCTGGTCATCGGTGAGGCGGTCGGCAACACGGGTCTTGCTCCCGAAGTGGGCGCCGCGATCATTGCCATCGAGGCGGGCGTTCTGCTGCTTCTGCTCGGAGGGTTCGGCCTCGGGCGGCTGGTCAATTTCATCAGCGAACCCGTGCTGTTGGGCTTTACCGCCGCGGCCGCCTTCCTGATTGCTGCGAGCCAGTTGCCGACCCTGCTGGGCATCGACGCAGCGCGCGCCGGGGACCTGCCGACCGCCCTTTCCGGCCTATGGGCGGGCCTTTCCGAGCTGCGCCCAACCACGGCCTTGATCGGCGGAGCGGCGCTTATCGCCCTGTTGTTCGCCAATCGCTACGCCGCCGCGATCCTCTGGAAGATGGGGGTCAAGCCGCCCTTCCGACTGGCGTTGGCGAAATCCTTACCTCTGCTGGTGATCGTGATTGCCGGCTGGATTGCGCTCAGCCTGCGCGGTGCGAATGTGCCTACGGTCCAGTCCATCGAAGGCGGCCTGCCCAGTCCCTTCACCTCTTTCGTGACACTGTCCGACTGGATCGGCCTCCTGCCGAGCGCGCTGGCGGTTGCGGTCATCATCTTCGTGACCGCCACGGCCGTCGCCAAGGCGCTGGCCGGAGAGGATCGCAGCAAGCTCGACACCAGCCGCGAGGCCGTGGCGCTGGGTGCGGCGAACGTCTCGGCGGCGCTGACCGGCGGCTATGCGGTCGGGGCGAGCCTCAGCCGCTCGGCCCTGGTGCGCGACAGCGGCGGACGCACGCCGCTTGCCTCGGCCATAGCCTCGCTGGCGATCGTGGCCGTGCTGTTCTTCCTCGCCCCGCTGCTGTCCTATCTTCCGCGCACCGCGCTGGCGGCGCTCGTCATCAGCGCGGTCTTCGGCCTCATCGACCTGCGGGAAATGCGCGCGGTATGGCGGCACGACCGGATGGAAGGCGTTATCATCCTTGCTGCTTTCCTCGCTACGCTGGCCTTCGGGGTGCGGCTGGGCCTTGCGGTCGGCGCGCTCCTGGGTCTCGCCTATTTCCTGTGGTTTTCCAGCGTGCCACGCGTCACGCGCGTCGGGACCGACGATGGCGGCACCAGTTTCCGATCGATCGAGCGCGACGATGTCGAACTGACGACGCTGCCTGCCCTCGTGGTGCGGATCGACCGTTCGATCTATTTCGCCAACGCGGCCTATATCGAAGAAGAGCTGTTCAACCGGCTGTCGCGCCACGAAGGGGTGACCAGCCTGGTGCTCGACATGAGCGCGGTGAACGACATCGACGCAAGCGGTGTCGCCATGCTGCGCCGCTCGGTCCAGCGGCTGAAGTCGCAAGGCATCGCGCTGCATTTCGCCGAGGTGCACGAGCCGATTGCGGCCAGCCTCACCTCGCTCGACAGCCAGGTTTGCCGCTTCCACCGCACCGTCGGCCAGGCGGTCGAGGAGGGCTGCGGGGTTTATCTCCAGACCGAGATTGCCCCGACCTGAGTAATCAGCCCTCGTGCTTGTCCAACTCGTCGCCGCTGATGGTGACGACATGCATGAGGTTGGTCGAGCCAGGCGTGCCGAAGGGAACCCCTGCGAGCGCGATGAGCTTCGAACCGGCGCTGCCGAACCCGTGACGCAGCGCCATGCGCTTGCCCTTGGCGATCATCTCTTCGAAGCTGCCGATGTCCTTGGTCGCCACCGCATGCGCGCCCCACAGGAGGCCGAGACGGCGCGCCGTGGTCATGCTGGGGGTCAGCACCAGCATCGGCACGCTCGGCCGCTCGCGCGCGACACGGCGGGCGGTGGAGCCGGAGCCGGTGAAGACTGTGATCGCTTCGATCGCGACGGTGTCGGCCACGGTCATGCAGGCATGGGCCAGCGCGTCGGCCGTAGTCTTGTCGGGCGGCGTGTCGAGGAAACGCACGCGTTCGAGATAGGCGTCGTCCTTTTCCACCTGCCGCGCGATCTTGTGCATGATCGTCACCGCTTCCTCGGGCCAGTCGCCCGCAGCGGTTTCGGCCGAAAGCATCACCGCGTCGGCCCCGTCGTAAACCGCATTGGCCACGTCGGAGACTTCGGCGCGGGTCGGGGCGGGGCTCTCGATCATGCTTTCGAGCATCTGCGTCGCCACGATCACCGGCTTGCCAGCGGTGCGCGCCGCGTTGACGATGCGCTTCTGCAGCGGCGGGACTTCCTGCGGTTCGAGTTCGACGCCGAGGTCGCCGCGCGCGACCATGATGCCGTCCGACATCTCGATGATCTCGTCGAGGCGGCGCACCGCCATCGGCTTTTCGATCTTGGCGCAGAGCGAACCCTTGCCGCCCATCAGACGGCGCGCTTCGGCAAGGTCCTCGGGTCGCTGGACGAAGCTGAGGCCGATCCAGTCGACGCCCTGCGACATGGCGAAGGCGAGGTCCCTGCGGTCCTTGTCGGTCAGCGCCGGGATCGGCACCTCGGCATCGGGCACGTTGACGCCCTTGCGGTCGGAGATAACCCCGCCGACCTCTGCCGAGCAGAGGATTTCATTCTCGTCGGCGCGGATGACCTTGAGGCGAATCTTGCCGTCGTTGATCAGCAGGCGCTGGCCCTTTTCGAGCAGGCCGAAAAGCTCGGGGTGCGGCAGCTCGACGCGCGTCTCGTCGCCCGGCTCCGGTTTGCGGTCGAGCGTGAAGTGGCCCGAATGGCGGATCACCGCCTGTCCGTCCTTGAACTTGCCCACGCGCAGCTTGGGGCCTTGAAGGTCGGCCAGAATCGCGATCGGGCGATGGAAGTCCTTTTCCATCTGGCGGATCGCCTGGATCGTCTTTTCGTGGTCGGCGTGTTCGCCATGGCTCATGTTGACGCGGAAGGCATCGACCCCGGCCTTGAACAGGCGGGCGAGCATTTCGGGCGAACGGCTGGCAGGGCCGACGGTGGCGAGGATCTTGACCTTGCGGCCCCGGGGATCGACGCGTTTGGGATCGAGCTTTTGCATGGACACCGCCTATGGCAGAGACGTGTGGCAACTCAAGGACAAGCTTTCGATGGATACCAATTCAGACGCCCTCGCAAACCTCCCCGATGACGTAGCGGCAGCGGCCTTTCGCCGGCTGGTGCGCCACTTGCAGCATCGCCATGATGCGCAGAACATCGATCTCATGGGCCTTTCCGGTTTTTGCCGCAATTGCCTCGCCGACTGGATCATGGATGCGGGCTTCGAAGGCGACAAGCTGGCCGCGCGCGAGCTGATCCACGGCATGCCGCAAGACGAGTGGAAGGCGACCCGCCAGACACCCGCGACCGAAGAGCAATTGGCGCGTATGGACGCGAGCATCGCGAAAAATCGCGTGGACTGACGAGTCGCCGCCTTCACCCGGCGCTGGCGGATGGCTATCGAACCGCCAACCGATTCTCACCTTCACTGGAGTTTTCACGAAAATGGCCGAAGCCACCGACGACCGCCTGCGCCTTCTGATCGAGCGCATCGAACGCCTCGAGGAAGAAAAGAAAGGGATCGCCGACGATATCCGCGACGTTTACGCCGAAGCGAAGGCCGTGGGCTACTAAGCGACCCCAATTCGCGTGATTTAGTAAAGTTTTTATTTAGTTATCCGCGTCGCATGTGATCTATCGGTGTGACGCGGGGTATTTAGGAGAATTAATAAATGGCTGATGCGATAGGCGGACAAGGTACAAACACGGGCGACGAGCTGCGCCTACTCATCGAGCGGGCCGAGCGGCTCGAAGAGGAAAAGAAGGGTATCGCGGACGACATCCGAGACGTGATGGCGGAAGCAAAAGCCCGCGGCTTTGATACAAAAGCAATTCGTACGATCCTGAAAATCAGGAAGAAAAAGAAGGAAGATTATCAGGAGGAGGAAGCTATCCTGGAAACCTATATGGCAGCACTAGGTATGATTTAGCGTTCTATTGCCTTGTCTAATAGCTCGATCAGGATTTCGTACTCCTCCTTCGGAATGACGTGCTGACCGGAAGTGGTCTTCAGCCGCTTCCCGTCAGTTTCAAGACCGAAGTGCCGAAGTTGATCGTTGTCTTGCAGTCTATTTTTAAGAGAGATCATTGCTGGAATTAAATGAGCGCTGTTTGACGCGATGCTTTTTTGGCGGTGCTTCACATCGTATGATTCTAGGTTGTCAATGTCGACCGCGGGGTTGGCTTTGGCAAAGGAATTTCTCAGTATTGAAAATCGGCGGATAGCTAGAGAACCTCTAGCAAGTTCTTCTCTGAGGACGTACCGATCTTCTTCCCGCTTTAGCTTGGAAATGATCTCTTCGAGCTGTCTTTGACGGTTTGACCTGCGCCGAATCCCCCCGCTTTTCTGCGAGTCCCGCATTGCAGAAAGATAACGACTTGCAGGACCGCCTCGACGCAGTGTTTCTGCTCTTGGGCCAGTCCATTCGGAGTCCGTAACTCCTTTGGAAACGTCACTTTGATATCGCAACTTGATATAGGCTTCGACCGCTTTCGAGTTTAAGGCAGGCCGGTCTTTCCTGAACCTCCCTTCGAACATATTAAACTGCCGGGACATTTTCGCAGCGTCTCCATTCAGGATCGCTTCACAGGCCATTACAGTACGTCGCAAGGTGGCGAGGGGCCTCGGATCGTCGTACCTTTCCGCTTCCGAGATCGCGTCGAGGATTGTTTCGCGGATTTGTGAATGGTGTGTTGCCTCGACCTGCGCATGGAGGAATGCCAAGGTGTCCTCTCTTGAGTCACCGGTATTTGACATCAGTTCAGGTTTGCTGGGGGCGGCAATTGTCCAGGTGACGGAATATTGTTGGCGACGAGAGCGTCCCGTAGTTCGGGAATTTCCTCAATCAGCATCGTGCCTTCGATCAGCGCATCAAGCTCCTCAATGCCGCAATGTGTTACGAGTAGCTCGCCAAAAAGATCTAGAGCTTTCTTGGCAGTTTCAGGTTTCAGATTGAAGAAGTAGGCGCCAACATCATTGGTATTCGCGATGCGATTTAATACCTTATCTCTAAAGAGAATAACGTCCGGTGGAAGTTCCAAGGCCGAGTGAACAATCTCGGCATCTTTCGAAAGCCGCTGTGCTAACTCAAAGTCGTGAACCTCGCGTAGCCGCGGTTCTGAATCATGAGTTGTGAGACTTTTCTCCGAGATCTCCGTTCCTAGATCTGCCTGCAATCCCGCCGAAGATTTGAGTTTACGGTTGCAATCCATAATAGTTCGGACTTCAAGCGCCCACTCCTCAAACAGGTGATCGCGAAGTTCCTGCTCTTGTCGGACGCTTGACCGCAAATGAGCGACCTCGCGGCCAGCATCTTCTTCATCTTCAATCAAGCAATATAGGTCCTTTTCCTTCCTCACCGAAGTCTTGATTTCCCAAAGAAGGGTGTTTGAACGCTGGACAAGACCATTTAGGAAGGCGGGCCCAGTAACTCGGTAACGGCAAAAGGAGCAGGCTCTTGGCCGCCACACTGGCGCATATTTCCCCGGCATCACGCGCTTACCCCCGTGGTTGCAATCGCCGCTAGGGCAAACTCCGTGCGAGAATACGTCAAAGGAAGTTTTGGTCTCGCAGTGAGATTTGAGAAGCTCAACGCCCGCATAGTCTTGCTCATCTCGAAAGCTAACTGCGTCGGAATATAAGGATTGATCAATCTCTTTTGTCGACGTCAGGCCCGAGATTTGTCTCTTACGTCGCTCAAATTCCGCTTGGAGCGCAGAATGGACCTTATAGTCGGTGCTGTCGTAATAGTACCAAGTCATGATCAGTGATTTATGACCGACCAGGCATTGAACAACATATGCTGGGACACCGTGATCCAACAATGTTGTGATTACAGTCACCCGCAAGCTATGAAGGTCATAAAGGCAAGTGCCATCGGCGGAGAAAAGAGGATAATGGTACCCCAATTCCTTATCGACTATAGGCTGACAATGTTTGAGGAGGCTCGTATAATAGTTGAATAAGCGATTTTTCGATATCGGATAACCAATCTTGTTTACCGGATCTCTAAAAAGGGGGAATGCAGAGCCCTTCTTTTTTTTGAACCTTGAGTCGAAATTTGGAGCATTATCGATCTCGACCGGTTGAAAAATGGGATAATAGGTTTTCTGAAATGCTATCATTTGTCGAATGGGTTCGACGATGTTTTCATGAACCCAGGGAACCTCGTGCGGCCCAGATTTTCCCGAGTTTACCCACATACCGATTACTTCAGATCGTTTGTCTCCAAAAACGTGGCAAATTCTAAGAAAGCCTTCGCGGCGCCCCTTGATCGCGATAGGATTATCGTTTGGAGCTGACGTGATCGAAACTGCGTCTATGCTTTCTTCGTCCCCCTCTCCACTATCCAGCCATATTGCTTGAAGGCCTCGCATGCCTGTGTGGAGGATTACGTGAACGAGGATCGGAGCCGCGGGAAAGAATGCTTCGATGATCTCGCCAGTGTATGGACACCGAACTTTTCTGTTGCACGTCCTCCGACTTGGCGGACCCAGGCCACGCGCAAACGCCATGTCATCGCGCGAGTTCTCCCGGATGATAATGTCAGCGACCGCTGCATCGAGCGCGCGTCTGCTAGTGCGGAACGATGCAGGTCTAAATTTTATGGGGGAGTCCTTCGAATCGACTGGATTCGATTTGGTCGACGCAAAGCCTTCCTTTTCGGCAGCCAAAGCCCAAGCTTGACGCAGCGCTGACATCGCCATCCCGGCCGTTCGCGTTTGGTTATCCTGGTAATGCTTTGTCAAGAACGAGATGAAATCGGTTCCATCGTTTCCTTTAGAAGGCACGATATGCTGTTCTCTGGAAATTTCCGAGAAAGATTTGGGCGGATTTGGGCAGCCAATCAAGTAGAGGAGCCACAGGTTGAGGGGACCAATCTTTTGGTTGATCGACTCAACATTGAATAGTGGAAGAAGTTCTTCAAGGGCGTCCGTCCATGCTACTAACCATCGCGGAAACTGCCTCGGAGGTGTTCCGTAAATTCTTTCATAATCTTTCAAATTTTTTGAGTTTGGATGTCTTATCCATTCAAAAAGTCTGCGACCTTTTGAGACAAGGCGCTTCCCAATAACGAATGCGTGAGAGTCTGGATGATCAAGGGGTGAAAGCGCAAAATACTCCAACTGCGCATCCCATAGTCTGTTCGCCGCCCAAGAGCGGTGAGTGGATGAGTGGTTTCCCGAGGTTTCAGGTCCTGACAGTTCGAATTTCTTGTATGCTAAGAGGGGCCCCGCACAGAGAGAGCCTTGCTGCCAAATGTTTGACGACCACGATAGCTTCAGAGCTGTGAACACTACTAGCGGGTCAGATTGCTTCGAGCCTGAAGCGAGATGATCTTTCATTAGTTTGGCCGCAAAGTCCCGCCTGTTCGCAGGAAACAGCAAGCCGCACAAAAGGGGGGTCGTCCAATTTGGGAAGGCTTCGCGAATGTTGGTCACTAGCGACAGCGGGAGTAGCCACACCTCACGCTTTGCCAAGTAGGCCGAAAACCAAGTCGCCGCATACTTTCGCTTTACGTTTCGTTTTCGCTTGCTCGTTTGTGTTGGTATCTCGAGGTTCGCACACATCACGTCTGAAAGACCCTGAAGAAAGCTTTCCGAGGTTTCGGCAAACTTCATAAGCCTATCAACTTCTTCGGCATCAAATGCGCATCCCTGCGCGAACTGTAAAATTTCATCCAGCGGCCTGTCGGAAGACAAAAGTGCCGATATGAACTTCTTCTGATTGCGTAAGCTCAGTTGGCTTAGGAATTTTGCCAAACCCTGCTTTGGCTTGAATTTAGTCTCTCCGCATTCGTCAGCGCTTAGCAACTTGGCGTCAATAATCGCTTTTACCGCAGCATCGCGCTTTACTCGAGCAAGGCCCTTGTCTTGAGCGAATATTCGGGGTGAAATCCCAAAGATAGTTCCTTGCCGTAATAAATTGTTTTTCTTATTGGTTCCTAGTTGTCCAAATTGAGCTGCGACTTCCTCCTGTGTCATCGTGAACAGCGCCAGCAGTTCGGTCCGCAGTTCGCCCAGAAATTCTTCCCAAAGAATTCCGAGCCGGTCCAATGGTGGGAGGTTTAGGACTGCCGCGCTGCTTCCGGTGTTGATGAGGGCGAATTGATCGTTTTCGAACGTCTCTAGTTCGCCATCTTCAGCCGGCACTACCTCCACGATGCGTCTCTTTTATGCCATATCTCGAGGCTTCGACGCAGTTCCCTGGTCTCTCGGCCATAATCGTCTTGGCTCTCGATCGACTGATGCCTCATCGCGATTTGAATTTGCTTCCGTGTCAGGCCGGCCAGTTCAAGCTGCAGTTTATATGCATGTCGTAATCCGTGGGGGCGCCTCCCATTAATGTGCGGCCGCAGCCCGGCGCGCTTACAAGCGCGATCAAATGCCTTTCTTAGCTGGGATGACGCGATGGGCGATCCAAAGCCAGGACCAACTCTCGAATTGACCCATAGCCATGGATGTCTTTCACTAGTCCAATTGTTCGAGTGAAAGTGGCGCACCTCGGCGATTGCCTCTGCGAATGCCTTCGCTTGCCGTTCATCAGACCAGAACACCAGAGAAGCGCGCAGGTTTCGATCCGTCTCGATAGGATGTTTCCATCCAACATGCCGGTAGCCTGACACCATGTTGCGTGGCTTCAGACCGTACTTGGCTCTAAGATGTTGAGACCTGGTTTTACCCAAGTGGTTCAAATCACCTGTGTATCTGGATTCCGTGGGGTTAGCTATCAATACAAGATGGGTCGATAAGCGATAGCCTGTAATCAATTCACCACTTGTTGGGGGCAGCACATCACACTGCCACATATGAAGAATTTCGCTGGACCGGGGCCCTCCGAACGCAGCCAGAAGCCAGATCGCCCTGTAGAACGGGTTTGGCTCCCTATCGACGAGTTCTTGGACTTCCTCGAGGTCCATGGTTCGATCGACAAGATATGTAGAGGATCGGGCGCTGGTATCGCGGATAGGGAAACTTGGCATCGGAAGTTTCTCGCCGAAAAGTTCGGCCCACCGCGCACTTCCCGCAGCCAAATGCGAGAGAAGACTTTGCTTATTCGATGTCTCGCAAACCTTCCCAATTGCCTTTAGCTCATCCGACGAAAACAAACTCAGAATGTCACTATGTTCGGAGCTTTCCTGAGATGCCAAGTACCGGACCAAAATTCTAAATTCACTTCGGACGGTAGTGAAAGGGGCGGGAGCCCAACAAAGGTGTTTCAGCGGTTCAATGAAGGCCGTGCCTTGAAGCCTCACGTGAAGATACGACAGCAAAAATTGCCTGAGATCGATTGGTCTAATGACTTCGCCAAGCCAGCCGACCAAGTGATAATCATGCAGGCGGCCGAGCACTCTTAGGTCCGCAGCAATCGTCTTCTGCGCCCTCAAGGGACGGTTGTCGTGAGCCCACCGGTTTGCCTTCGCGTGCTCACCATATTCTCCGGCGGTTTCGATGAATAGGGTCGGGAAGCACTCTCCATGGGGCGATGTCGGAACCGTTTCCACCACATGGTAAGTGATCGGCAAGATCAATCCTTCTTTCGGACCGTTCATCACGCTCTCCACTACCACCAGCCATTGATAATAAGGAATGAAAATCTGGCGAGTCAATAATAAAAATATGTGAGCATCACGATCCGAAAACATAAGGATTACGATAATATGTGGATTGTTGGTGGTTCAAATCAGGATAATTTAGGATAATTTAGTATAATTCAGGAAATACCTGGGATTAATTCGGGACAACTGAGAAAATTGGCCTGAATGGGCAGGTGAATTTCTGGAAAATTGCAGGCTAGATATATCCTTTCGTCAGAACTTGGCGGAAGCAGTAATGTTTCCACGAGGAAGGGAATTTTTCCCTAAAGCTGTCGGGCTTTTGCCCCAATTATCCTGAGCGGAGTAATCGGCTGCGGTGATCTGCAGGGGCCATGGCGCGACACCTTCAGGGAATTGCCCTACCCCCATGCCGACCTACGGGCACGGGCTGCCTACCTCGGCATGACCGCACCCTCCTTCGGCACACTGTACCATCCGGCTATCCGGCAGAAGCCATTTTCAGAAGGGCTGGAGTTAAGCCCAAAGGAGTCTGGGCCGAATATCGTAGGCAGATAGAAATCGCGAAGGCTGCCCCAGTTTACACGTGCAGCGGGCTTGCGCTTGTGTGGCTCAATGCAGAATCTGATGCGCAAGACGTTTTGCAAGACCAGCTTTGGGGCTCGGACGACCCACCGCTGATAGATCTCCGATAAGTCGGAGAGCAGCCATGAACAACGACGACGAGGCGGCCATCCTTGGCCAGCCCGAACGAAACTTACTGCGCGCTTAGAAGGATGGAAGTAGGCCAGATTCCGGCAAGGAGACTGTCTTGCGTGTCTCGCACAACCTCGCCAACTTCCACGCGAGCGGCACGCTGATGCCGGGCCGCGATATCGCAGCCGCATGGGTGAAGCAGACGAATGCAACTGCAACGTCCGACGATCGGACTGAGCTTGGTTCGATAGCTGATAGCGTCATCAAGAATCTGAAAACGGTTCGCCAGTACATCGAGGCCGAGCTACAGCACTAAAAGATCTTAGTGGAACCATATAAAGTGAATTTGGAACCAATTACGCATATTTTGGACCCATAAACACCGCAGGCGGTAGAAACCCTTGTCGGCTGTATGAAAATCAGCGACTGAGTTGACGAAACTCTAACGGCAGCAATGCGCCCTAATTTCGGTCATTCGACGCTCAAATCTAAACTTTAGAAGCGGCCGCTTAGGGCCCCTTCCCTTTCATTCCCTTCTTTGCGCCCTTCCTGCCGTTCTGGGTAGACGGGCTCGACTTTATCTCGAGGTAAGAAGGGGGAGCCGCAGCGGCCCTGCGCTTTCCCGATTCGGGCTTCGGCGGTTTCGCCACTGACTTGGTGGCCTTCTTTGCCCTTTAGGCGGCCTTAGCGGCCCTCGCGTCTAGGCCCCGCCGGGTTAGGTCAATGCCGATAACCCGGATGTCCTCGACACCCGAATAGTCGTTAGAAATGAGCGTCCAATGTCGCTGGAGCTCATCGATCAACATTTCAAATGTGTGGGCGCGCCTCCCGTTGGGCAGGTCCCAATAGGACTTCGTGCCGAGGTAAACGAGGAGGAAGATGCCGCGGCAAGAGCGCGGATCGCGCAGATAGTCGCCGCACAACTGTATCTCGAGACGCTCGAATAGGTGCGGACCGGTCCACTTGTCAGCTAGCTTCAACTCGGCCGGAACAGGTGCGTCGAAGCCTGCTCCGAAGAAGCGGAGATCTGGGCGCTTGGCGTCGGCAAGTTCCTCCTCTTGGGGAATAACGTAGCGACCGGCGGCGTGGTCGCGGCACCACCCGCCGATGAATTTCCTGAATTCAGTCTCTTGGTCAACAGCCTGGAGGATCGACGCGATCGAGGAGTCTCCGTTCTCGAGGTCGTGCTTTAGCGCGCCCAGTTTGTCGACGGCGTGATACCAGAGTTCGCGATGATTAGTCGGTGTGCTGACTAGCGACTTGCCAAATTCTCGCACCTGTAGCGGCGTCCACGAGTCGACGTCGGCGTCTGCGGTCGCCTTCGACTTCGCGTGATATCCCATCCACGGTCTAGTCTCCTCATCGGGGTGCGCGCGCGCCATCTCGAGCAGCGCGAGGAAAGCCGGTTTGCCGGGCGTCTCGCGAATAAAGGCGATCAGCGCATTACGCGCGTCCTGTGCGTCGTCGCGGAGGCCAGGTGAATACACGCCTTGCCCCGCGCGCTCGATGTCGTCCTGTCGCCGGATGTAGCGAGCCATTAGCAGGTAGAGCGACTTCATATGTTCGACTGTGCGGAAAGCCTCCCGGGCGCGGCCTTCCTGCGACCTTCCGCCGATGAGGGCCACGATGAAGGTGAGCGCCAGCTTTGTCTGGTCGGCCGGGTCATTCATATTAGCTAATCGGGCGGCGAGGGCAGGGATTGCAGCAGCGGGATCAACGCCCACCCAGGCGGCGAACCAGATCGGAGAAAAAGTGAGGTTGCGGGTGGCGCTCGCCTTCTGCGAAACGATAGCGGCGATCAACTTGTCGTCGAGCGATGACCGGTTGATGATCGCCAGCAAATAGCCCAGGTTCCGGGTGTTGACCCGCTTCGCCCGAAGTTGGGGAAGCAGCGCCGGTGTGATCTGGTCCCAAACCCAGTCGCCATGCCAGCTGACGTCGGAGAGCGCGTAGTGGCTCTCGCCCTCCGCCGTTTCGGTCGAAAGTTCGTATTTGATCTCCTGCAGCAGGACGTCGAGGACCTGTGAGGGAAATGCCTTGTGCAGACGAGGAAACCACTCGGGAAAGCCGTTAAGTTCTTGAAGCGCGTATCGAGCTGCGATCTCCGCTTCTGCTGGGGTTAGAGCGGATGGCCATTCAGCGATCTCCCGCGATTCTATCGACAGCCCGGTGAGACCAAAGATCGTCGAGAACGGCGTTGTATTCGCGACGGCGCCTTCCGAGCGGAGCTGAGGCGTATTTTGTCGCCAGTATCCAACGGCCCCGTCCCTGAACGCAAGCGCGATGTCTTCACCGAACTCTTTGATGAGCGATTGCCAATTGCCCTCGGTCCACCAGTTGTTTTGACTTTCGCAGCTACGCATTTGTTCGTGGAGATAGTGCTGGTCGTTGGAGATTTTGCCCGGCCTGCCGAAGTCGCGGATCGTTGCCAAGCGGCCCGCTAAGATTTGCTTAGCCTTTATCTTGGCCGCAGTCTCCTTCGCCGCCTCCCTTTCGGACCGCCGCTTCCACGCGGCCTGCTGGCGCTTGAACGTGGCGTTGGCACCCTTGGGTGGATTAAGCAGCCTGTTGAGCTCCGCCTCAACAGCGGGATCGATCGATGCCGCCTTCTTAAGGGCTCCTTGCCAAGCACGGGGGCGGCCGTTCTGCTGGTAGAGCGCGAAGGCAAGCGTTAGCGCCACCAGCTTGTTATCCAAGAGCCGGCGAGCGACGATCTGGTCGCGCATGTAGTCGAAGTCTGAGCCGTCGAAGGCCCAATAGGAGCCGAAGATCGAAACGTGCCAGTAGTCGGTCAGCCGCTCGCCGTTCTTGCGCTTCCTACGCGCGCGCTCCTCGGCGACGCTGTGCCAGAACAGCGCTCGGTTCAGCTCGGGCCATCCGCGGACTAGCTGAGGCAGTTCGTTGCGGATTTCTTCAAACACGCCGCGCCCGTAGTCTTCGGCGATCGGTAGCTTTCGCAGGATTGAAAGCGCCGTCTTCTGCAGCGTCATTGGATCGTGGTGTCCGATCATCCGCATCAGGATCTGGCCGGCGGTCTGACCGAGTGAGCTGTATCGCTTGGAGATTTCGCAGTGGCGCTGCTCTGAGACTGGCCTGCGGTTCAGTAGCTTGCCGATTCCGTTGAGTAGCGAGGAGAGGAGATCGGGCGGGAGTGCGGCGACATAACTGGCGAGTGCATCCGAGAGGGGATCGATTTGGAACCGCTTCTTCGGCGCCGCGAGCTCAAGGGCAGCAATCAGCCAGTTTACGTCATCCTTCGTTTGGCCAAGCCCGTCGATAAGTTCGCTGAGCCAGTTCCGACGGAGCGGCGGTGCTTCCATGATAAACGACTTGCGGACCTCGGCGGCAGCATCGGGCGACCCGACCTCAGTTACTGCCCTGATGGCGGCTATCCGCGTATACTTGGCGCGCGAGGTGAGGGCGAAGTGCATGGCCTCCTTTGCCAGTGCGGCGATGCCTCCCTGCTGGACCATGCGTAGCAGAAACCAGACGATGTCCTCGTCGTCGCTATGCTTGCCGAGAAGCTCCCGAATCACCTCCGCCAGATCGGAATTTGTGAAGCGCTGCACCGCAGAGTATTCGGTGGCGCTTCGGCCGTGCGCCGGCTGAGCGAGCTGCTCGCAGGTTTCGCGCAGAATCTGGGCGCGTGTATCCACCGGGATCTGCGCGGGATCTCCGCCCTCGAACAGCACTTCGGGCGCTAACCGTACGACGCGTTGGAGGATCCGCTGGTCGAGAAGCGCGAGCCAAGGAAGGATCGGACGCATCGTTGGAACCACGACTTCGATGCCATATTGACGTCGGAAGAAGAGGTTCTCAATTTTCGCCCGCGACCCCTCGTCCACGAGCATGGTGCTGAGCCATTCTGCCGTGAGGAATTCACGCACTGAACGGTGATGGAAGCGGACCGTCCCGTAAATGCCTTCGTCGAATATCGGCCTCGTCAGGAGCGTGCGGCAGTCGGCGTCGTTCCAATCGCTCAGCACCTCTTTGATCGGAAGGCCGCGGTCGTTTTGCTGGCCGTCGGGCACGCGGATCGCCGACTCTTTGACCAGCGTCGCGGCCGCCGCGACGAGGCGCGCGCCATCGCGGATGCGCTCCTTGGAGATCGGGTTGGCGTCGGCGCGGTCTTGGTCGCGTTCCTCCAGTCGTTTGTCGATGCTAGCCCGCATCAGGTCGAGGCGCGAACCGATCTTTTCGTGGGCGATCCAAAACTCCACGGTCTCGGCCAGGTCGAGGGGGCGGGCGGTAAACGACCATGCTTCGGCCCGGTCGAGCGCCTTCTTGAAGGCCCTGATGTCGGTGACGCCCTTGGCGCTAGCAAAGCGATCGACCTGAACACCGGTGATATCGTCTAGCGCCACGATGCGAAAGGGCGACTTCTGCCGCTCGGTTCTCGGTGTGTCCGAGGTAATCACGGCCTCGTCGGATTGTTGATCCTCTGTGGGCGCACTCGCCGGCGGCGTCCACGGCAGTGCCCTCTCACAAATCAGGAGATCGGTCTTGGGCCGCCAAGCGTCGGTTCTGCCGGTGATGACGACGTGGACGCGCTGCAGGATGCCACTGAGCTTGCGGCCAATCTTCCTAATCGCGCGCTCGAAGTCCTTAGGGTCCTTGAGCCTCGCCTCATCGACGGAATCCAGCAGGAGCCAGCCGTCCTCACCGGACGCGATCCAGTCATCGAATTCCTTTAACGTTCCTTCTTCAAATGAGGCGTCGAAATCTTCTCCCAAGTGCTCGATGCGAAGAAAAAAGGCGTATTTCCTGCGGCGACGGAGGTCGCGGCAGACGTGGCGGATCTCCTCCGTCTTACCCGAACCTGCCTCCGACAGAAGGACGACGCGGGGCTCCTCGAGCAGGTCGGACCAATGTGTCGGCTTGTCGCGGCGCATCAGCCGGAAGAGCTCGGACTCCTTGCCCTCCTCGTCGCTAAGGGCGAGATCGTGAAACGTGCGGTCAAGTTGGATAAACTCGTCGAAGTCGTCAGACATCGAATTCCTCTCCGGATCTTCACTTGCAAACGGCGATGCAGCGGTATGCAGGCCAATCTAGGGTGAAACGTTCTACCGCGCACGTTTCGCCCCGGTTCGGTTCTATTCAGGCCAGCCCTCGGGCAGGCCAAATGTTTCGCGCAGCGATTGCCCGGGTTGGGTTTGCAAACGGCCTTCAAGGACCTCCCGAACTTCAACCCCCAGCGGAAGACCCGCTATCGGGCTCCGCGCCCAAGGGTTGAGAATAAGGCTCATCGAGATTTGCCCTACGTTCCAGGCGGAAAAGCGCGCAACAAACAGGACGGCACTCGAGCGGGTGTAAACCGGCCCGCCAGGACCGCGCCATGCGCCGTCACGGTTCCTCACTCTGCGCGCGCCACCATCCGGCGAGACGATCACACCTGTCGTGCCGAATAACGCGTCGATGGCGTCGTCTGGGCGTGCGAACTCTTCGAGAGCGTTTACCGCGATCACCAACGGAAGGCCGATATCGCCGTAGCGCCCCGCCTTACCCTCCACTGCCGACTTGATCGCAATCTCGGGGCGAATGACTCCGCCTGGCAGCATCCTTCCACCTATCGCGCGACCCTCTCGCCGCCGAATGTTTTTTGCCACCGGATGTATCCTGAAATGTGCCCCGTGTTCGGTGTGTCGCCAGACCGGGGCGGGCGGCTGACCAGCCTCGGCCCTCTCGACCGCTTGGTCGTAATCTAACTCGTCGATGAAACGCTGCACCGCACGGCGCAAGCGAGCGGTAGCGATCGGTTGGTTTGGAGTCCCGCGTGTGTGCAAGTGCAGGAAGAAATCAGGCGACTGGACATCGTCGATCGCCTGGAGCGCTTCGCGCATCCGTCGGTCAGCGCCCGCTGCGACATTGTCTATTCCCGAAGCGAGTGTGGCTTCGAGATAGAAGCGACGGCCGTCGGGCGCCTCCACAAGGAAGTCGGGTGCCTTACCGTTCGGCAGCCGCGGTTCAATTTCAACGATCGTGAAGCCCTGTCGCAGCAACAGCGCATGCAGCATCAGTTCGAACAGCGCGCTCCGGTGCGATACGTCGTCGCGCGAACGCAGCCGGCGGATCAAATCCGGGCGGTGGAAGGCGGGATAGCCAAGGAGCCACGCATCGACTAGCCCCCGCACTGCAGCGGCTTCGGGGCGGCCCGAGGAATTGAGATAGTCGAACTGCCCGATCAGGTGGCTCGCAGGTTCCTGTCCCTCCCGAGGGATGTCATCAAAAGCCGTGATTGGTTCCTCGTCTGCTTGGTCAGCGCACATCGTCGTTCCTCGGAGGCGGGGTATACCGCAGAGACGACCCAGTCGCACATCAACTCTCTCTGAAGAAGCCGAATTATCGCATTCCTGGACGCAGCTAATACACGAAATTTTCAGGCGTTAGTTTCCAAACGTCCGGTAATGCGCTCCACATCTCGAGAGCGGACCTTCCACTACCGGCCCCTGAGCCGTATTAAGCGGGAGGATTAGCTAGAGGGAAAGTTGATGGAGCGCCTTGGATCAGCTTACATCGGTTGGGAAAGCGGAGTCGAATTGCAGAGGGACGTCTCCCTCCTCCCGATACTTTCCTTCCTCACACCAAAATCCCACCGACTGATATGGTCGCTTTCCATCTGCTTCCGCGGATTGCGTGATGTTGGCGTTCAAAAGGCGCGCAGCCATTTGGCAGTTACTGAGGTTGTATCCGGGCAAATCATCAGCGTCGAAGGATGCCCAATGCACCCTGAGTTCCCGCGACAGATCTGAATTGCGATAGAGCGTGTAGGTAACAGACCTCTCCTCAGAGATTGCTTCAGAGCGAGGTTCGACCTCAGGTTGAACCCGCGATTCCGAGCATCCAAACGCGGCCAATACGGCGCTAAATAGGAAAATCACCCTCATTCCTCTTCAAGCTCAGCGATGCGCTTCAGGATCGCTCGCCTGTGCTTGAAGATGTCGACGGGCCCCGCAATGCTCTCTCTCGTCTCTACTTTGTCGGAGAACAGCCCAAGATGGCGAGCGGTCGGACTATTGAAGTGCATTCTTGCAATTGTGCGTCGGTTGTTATCGTCCAAGAGGATCGCGCAGTAGGACTTAGCGTCTCGCATCACAACGCGAGTTGGATCGACCTTCTCCGCACAGATGGCTCGAACGATGTTGAAACCCTCAATCTCGACGTCTGTTGTCTCTACCCCATTATCGTCTACCTCAGCGATCTCAATGTCCGGCTCATCACCGCCGCCGCTAATCGCCTTCTCAAGTCGCTGGTGTACACCGTCCCTGATCAATGAGCCGTAGGCTTGGGTGATCGCTGAGCGGAACCGATCCCTCACGGCTTTCGTGATGATGCCATCGTGAAGCCGACCAGCGATGATTTTCACGAGATCGTCCGAGGGCTCATCGAACTCCTTTCGAAGCTCTGCGAGGACTTCAGACTGAAGCTTTAAGGCGCCCGCGTGTGAGACAATCCGGTCGAGATTGAAGTCAGCACGCTGAAAGGTCGCAAGCGTGCGGAGGTCAGAGGCTTTGTAGTTGTCGAGATCGAAAGTGAAGAACGGTCGATCATCCATCATGTTGGTTTTCTCAGCATCTGTGAAAAACCGATAGATTACTCCGTTTGTCAGGAGCGCAAGACGCGCATCGGTGGCAGCGAAATAACGGTAAAGTTGGCTCGCATGCTTGATGGACAGGTCGCCATTGGCCGGCTTGCATTCGACAAGAATCTTAATCTCGCCCCCAACACAGATTCCGTAATCGACCTTCTCGCCCTTCTTTGTGCCAACATCGCATGTGAATTCAGGCACAACTTCATCAGGGTCGAAGATGTTGTAGCCGAGTGCTCGAAGAAACGGCAGGACAAGCGTGGTCTTGGCCGCCTCCTCAGTGGCGAGCTTATCACGGTGCTTGCGGAGCGTGGACTGCAGTTCTGCGATGCTGGCTTCAATTTCCATTATTTCCCCCTGTTTGAGAGAAATGCTAGTAGATCAGCGAGCTTCGTCAATCAGTTAACGTATGGAAGGCGTCGATTTAGATCGATAGGTCGACATCGCGGTGGAATGGCGCGTTGATTACTCGAAGCAAGGTGGCTCAATATGACCGCTTTCCTGAGCGCAGCGATAAAAGCGGACCTTCCGCTGACGGCCCAAAAGCCGTCAGACTGCTTATGCCGAAAGCTGCCGGGCAGCAATGCGCCCTCATTTCAGACTTTCGAACTCTTCCTAAGGATAGCTGAAAGCGGACCTGCAGAACTGCTCCGGTAATCGGCACCGCCAATGTCGGACCCTGGATTGAAAGTGGTCCCTCTGCTTTACGCGGGGCCTTTGCTACCAAAGTCTCTGACGACTTGCGGCAAGCAGGTGCTAGCATAGGGGCATGAATAGCGAACTGGCTTCGATCGAGACCTTCCTCAAGACCGTGCCTCCGCTCGATCGCCTCGATGGCGAGCGCATCGCCGCCCTCGCCCGCAAGATCAGCGTGCGATACTTTCGTGCGGGGCAAACCATTCTCGAAGCCGGTTCGCACAACGAACATCTGTTCATCATTCGGTCGGGCGCGGTGGAATTGCGGCTGGCGGGCGAAGATCTGACCGCGCGCATGGAGCTGGGCGGCTTGTTCGCTTACCCTTCGCTCTTGCGCGGCGGTGAGGTGCGAAACACGACCGTTGCCCTCGAAGATACGCTCGCCTACCTCCTCCCCGCGGCCGAATTCCACCGCCTACGCGACGGATCGCGGGAGGTGCGCGACTTCTTCGCCGAGAACGAGAGCGAGCGGCTGCGCAGTGCCGTGCGCGACCTCTCGCAGAAGCGCTCCAATATCCTCGAAGAAACGAGCATTGCCGGACTTCAGAGGCATCGCCCGCCGGTCTCGTGCCAACCGGAAGACCGGATCGCCGACGCCGCGAAGACCATGAGCGAACACAATGTCAGCACGCTGGCAGTGTGCGAGAACGAACGGATCTGCGGCATCCTGACGGACAAGGACCTGCGCAACCGCGTGGTTGCGGCGAGGATCGATCTCGATACGCCCGTAAGCGAAGTCATGACGCCAGACCCCGTGTTGCTGCCTGAGACCGCTAGCCTGTCCGAGGCAATGGCCCGCATGACTGCTGGCGGTTTTCGCCATGTGCCCGTCGTTTCAGCCGAGGGCGATCTGCGCTCCATCCTGAGCGCCACCGACATCCTCGCCTTCCTCGGCGACAGCACGATCGATACCGGTACGAAAGTGGCGAAGGCCCGCAACCGCGAGGCGCTGATCGCAGCGGCACAAAGCATCCCCGAAGGCTTCGCGCGGATGGAATCGAGCGGTTTTCACGCGAGCCACGTGATGCGCTTCACCTCCGCGCTCGGCGAAGCCGTCCACCGGCGCGCAGCCGAGCTCGCCGAAATCGAGCTAGGACCGCCACCCTGTCCCTACGCGCTGCTCGTCTTCGGCTCGCTGGCCCGCGGCGAGCAATTGGTAGGGTCGGACCAGGACAACGGCCTCATTCTGTCCGACGATGTCGACGCGGCTGGCGAGAGATATTTCGAAGCTTTCGGAAAATGGCTTTCCGACCTCCTCCACGAATGCGGCTTCGTCTATTGCAAGGGCGGCATCATGGCGAAGAATGCCGCGCAGCGCCTCACGCTTTCAGGGTGGCGCGACCGGTTCGGCCAATGGATCAGCGAACCGGACGAAGACCGCATCCTGCGCGCAACGATTTTCTTCGACATGCGCGTGGTGTCGGGAAATATTGAACTTGCCCGGCAGCTCCGCGACGACGTGCGGCAGAAGGCCAAATCCAATTCGCTCTTCCTAAGCTATCTTGCCCGCGATGCCCAGCGCACCCGCATCCCATTGGGCATTTTCCGCAATCTGGTGCTCGAGAAATCGAGCGACGGCCAGAAGGTCTTCGATGCCAAGAAGCAGGCGATCCTTCCAATCATAGATATTGCCCGCGCGCTTTCGCTGGCGGAAGGAAGCCCTGCCGTCGGAACTCTCGAGCGGCTGGAATGGCTCGCCGAAACCGGCCACATGGCTCGAAGCGATGCCGACAGCCTGAGAGATGCGATGCTGTTCGTGAACGAACTCAGGATCGCGCACCACGCAGAGCAACTGCGCAGTGGCAAGGATCCCGATAATGCCATCGCGCCCGGAGAGCTTTCGCCGCTTGAGCGCGACTATCTCAAGGACAGCTTTTCCGTAATTCGCGACGGGCTGGAATCGGTGAAGCGCAACATGGCCGGCGGCATTGTTTGAGCGCGTCCACCGCTGGCGGTTCGAGCGAGCGCTGCGCGCGTGCCAAGAGAGCGGAATACCCGCTCTGGAAGCCTACTCGGCTGCCTCTTGGCCTTCATCAGATACGCCCGTTCTGGAAGCGCCGCTGATGGCGCTCGACTTCGAATTGGACGGCCTTGCACGCGGCGCGCATGTGTTGCAGGCCGGTTGGGTCGCAGTGAGCTACGGAGGCATCGATCTTTCTTCGGCGCGAAGCACCGACGTCCGCAGCTTGCGACAGCTCGACGATCAGGCAGTGACCGTTCACGGGATCGGAGAGCAGCGTGCGCGCGGCGGCGCTGCCTTGCTGGACACCGTCGATCTTTTTCTGCGCGAATTCGCCGGGAAGATCATCGTTGCGCATGGGGCGAGCGTCGAGCGTGATGCCATTGCCCGCATTTCCAAAGCCGCCTTGGGTCTCGCCATTCCGGTCAGGACCGTCTGCACGCTGGCGCTCGAACGCAAGCTGAAGCCCAATCTGCCGGGCGGCGAGGCCTATCGCCTCGCCGCAACCCGCGAACGTTACAATCTGCCAGCGCACGATCAACACGACGCGCTGGCCGATGCCATTGCGGCTGCAGAGCTGCTGCTCGCCCAGTTGTCGCGAATGTCGGCGGACACGCGGCTTGGAGCCATCGAAAGCCATTAGACTAATGTCGCGCTCGTCGCGGTGACATGGCCTGCCTAGCCTTGCTTTGAAGCTCCCGAATCTACGGGCGGCGAACAGAGAGAGAAAAGGGGGAGGCGATGGCCGACGAGACAGACACCCACACCACCAGCGAAGCGGAGGGCGCCTACTGGCGCGACAATATCCGCCTGCTGGTCTCACTCATGGCGATCTGGTTCGCCTGCTCCTTCGGGGCCGGAATCCTGTTCCGCGACTTCCTCGACCAATTCATGCTCGGCGGATACCCTCTCGGCTTCTGGTTCGCCCAGCAGGGCTCCATCTACATCTTCATCGCGCTCATCGTTTTCTACGTCGTCCGTATGAAGGCGCTCGAGCGCAAGTACGATCTCGACGACTGAGGAGGCGATTATGGACACACAGACCCTGATCTACATTTTCGTCGGCCTCAGCTTCGCGCTGTACATTGGTATCGCGATCTGGTCGCGGGCCGGTTCGACGAAGGAATTCTACGTTGCCGGCGGCGGGGTGAACCCGGTCGTGAACGGCATGGCAACCGCCGCCGACTGGATGAGCGCGGCTAGCTTCATCTCGATGGCGGGCCTCATCGCCTTCCTCGGCTATGATGCCAGCGTCTACCTGATGGGCTGGACCGGCGGCTACGTGCTGCTTGCCCTCCTGCTGGCGCCGTACCTGCGCAAGTTCGGCCAGTTCACCGTCCCTGATTTCATCGGCACGCGGTACTATTCCAAGACCGCGCGAGTGGTGGCGGTGATCTGCCTGATCTTCATCAGCTTCACCTATATCGCAGGCCAGATGCGCGGCGTGGGGATCGTGTTCTCGCGCTTCCTCGACGTGCAGATCTTCTGGGGCGTCATCATCGGCATGGGCATCGTCTTCGTCTACGCCGTGCTCGGCGGGATGAAGGGCATCACTTATACGCAGGTCGCGCAATACTGCGTGCTGATCTTCGCCTACATGGTGCCGGCGTTCTTCCTGAGCTTCATGATCACGGGCAACCCGATCCCGCAGATCGGCCTGGGTTCGACGGTGAACGACGGGTCCGGCCTGTACGTCCTGCAGAAGCTCAATCTCGTGCTGAGCGACTTGGGTTTCGGGGAGTATACCGACGGGTCGAAGAGCATGATCGACGTGTTCTGCATCACGCTTGCGCTGATGGTGGGCACGGCGGGTCTCCCGCATGTGATCGTGCGCTTCTTCACCGTTCCCAAGGCGTCGGATGCCCGCAAGTCGGCTGGCTGGGCGCTGGTATTCATCGCGCTGCTCTACACTACCGCACCCGCGGTCGGTGCCTTCGCCCGGATCAACTTCATCGATACGGTGAACGAGACCGAGTATTCGCAGGCTCCCGAGTGGTTCAAGAACTGGGAGCGCAATGACCTCATCGCCTTCCAGGACAAGAACGGCGACGGCGTCATGCAGTATCGCAACGGTGATGCCTTCGCAGGCGCACCGGAATTCGGTGAAGGCACTGGCGCCTCGGGCGAACGCATGGTGACCAATGCGCCGGTCGCCGACAGCGAGAACGAGATCTATGTCGACCGCGACATCATGGTCCTCGCCAACCCCGAGATCGGCAATCTGCCGGGATGGGTGATCGCGCTGGTTGCAGCCGGTGGCCTAGCCGCAGCCTTGTCGACGGCAGCGGGCCTGTTGCTGGTGATCTCCAGCTCGGTCAGCCACGACCTGCTCAAATCGACCTTCAAGCCGGACATATCGGAGAAGGGCGAGCTGATGGCAGCGCGAATTGCGGCAACAGCGGCGATCGTGGTGGCAGGTTATCTCGGCATCTATCCGCCAGGATGGGTGGCGCAGGTGGTCGCCTTTGCCTTCGGCCTTGCCGCTGCCAGCCTGTTTCCGGCCATCTTCATGGGCATCTTCTCGAAGTCGATGAACAAAGAAGGGGCGATCGCGGGAATGGTCTCAGGCCTCGCTTTCACCTTCAGCTACATCTTCTACTTCAAGCTGATGAACCCGGAAGCGAACGTGGCGGAGAACTGGCTCTTCGGCATCTCTCCCGAAGGCATCGGCGTGGTCGGCATGGTGCTGAACTTCGCCATCGCCATCGCGGTCTCGAAGATGACGGCCAGTCCGCCGGTCGAGATCAAGAAGCTGGTGGACTCTATCCGCGTCCCGCGCGGAGCAGGGGAAGCCCACGCCCACTAAGCCCTTCGTGGCTCTCACAGAAGAGGGGCGGCACCGCGCGGTGTCGCCCTTTTCTTTGCAAGTTCACGGCCTTGGGTTAGGCTGGCAAGCGGAGGGAGGATGAGATGCTGTTTGGTGCAGCAATCCTGGCGGCTACGCTTTATCTCGCGCTGCTATTCTGGCTGGCTGCGCGGCAGGACCGGCTCGGCCAGTCGGGGCACGCGCTTTCCCGGCGCAGGCGCGACTGGATCTACGGCCTCAGCCTCGCGGTCTACTGCACCAGCTGGACCTTTTTCGGCGGGGTAGGATCGGCGGCGAGTGCGGGCTGGCACTACCTGCCCATCTACCTTGGACCGATCCTCGTTTTCACAGTCGGCTACGGATTGGTGCGGCGCATCCTCGCGCAGGCGAAGGCGCAGCATTCCACCTCGATCGCCGACTTCCTTTCGGCCCGTTACGGCAAGAGTGCACTGGTTGCGGCGCTGGTGACGGTTATCGCCACCATTGGCTCGCTGCCATACATGGCGCTGCAACTCCAATCGGTCGGCGCAACGCTGCTTGCCCTCGATCCCGACCTGCAATCCAGCGTTTCGGCAGATGAACTGGTCCTGCTCGTGGCGGGGAGCATGGCATTGTTCGCGATCCTGTTCGGTTCGCGCAGGGGAGACAGCGCCGGCGACAATGCGGGGCTGGTCCTCACGATCGCCGTCGAATCTGTCGTGAAGCTTCTCGCATTGCTGGCTGTGGCAGCCTTTGCCCTAATGCTCATCTTCGCCACGGAAAGCACCACGATGGCCGGGGCCTCGCCCTTTTCCGCCACGCAGATCGATGCCCGCTTCGCCATACTGACGCTTATCGCAGCTTGTGCCGCGCTATGCCTTCCGCGGCAGTTCCACATGACCTTCGTGGAGGCCCAGACCGACCGGGCAAGCCACACGATGCAGTGGCTCTTCCCTGGCTACCTCCTGCTGACCTCTCTGGTGATTGTCCCGATCGTGTTGGCGGGCCTGGCCATCCTGCCAGCGTCCACGCCTTCGGACATGATCGTGATGGCCCTGCCGCTGGCCAGGGGGAACGAGGCTCTCGCACTGTTCGTCTTTATCGGCGGTTTCGCGGCTTCGACCGGCATGATCGTGGTCGCCAGCGTGGCGCTCTCGGCCATGATTACGAACGACCTCGTGTCGCCGCTTGTATTCCGGCGAGAGCTGCGCGGGCGAGGGGACCGTTCCCGGCTTGCGACCCGCCTCCTCATGGTACGGCGCCTCGTCATCGCGGCGCTCCTGTTCTTCGCCTACCTGTTCTATCTGGGCTTCGGTGCCGCCGCGAACCTTGCTGGCCTCGGTACGCTGGCCTTCGCAGCGATGGCGCAGTTTGCGCCCGGGCTGGTATTGGGCATGGTCAGCCGCCACGGCAACAAGGTCGGCATGGTCTGCGGGCTGGTCGCGGGCTTCGTGTGCTGGCTGACGTTGCTCATCCTTCCCTCGGCGACAGGACAGGCCCCGCCGCTTGCAATCCATCCCGATATGCTCGTTTCAGGCGTGCTCCTCAGCCTCGGCGCCAATGTCGCTGCCTATTGGACCGGTTCCGCTTTCGGCCAGGAAACGCTTGTGGATGCCGCGCAGGCTGCGGCATTCGTGGGCATGACACCCCCGGGTACGCGCCCTTCTTTCGCAACCAGCAAACGCGTCGGCGACATCCGTCTCCTGCTCGCGCAATTCGTCGGCCAGAAGCGGGCGCTCGAAACCCTCGGGGACGCCTATCGCGACGACGCGCCTGCCGACCAGGAAGTGATGGCGCTTGCCGAGCGCACTATTGCTGGGGTCGTCGGAACGCCGTCGGCCCGGATGCTGATGGCGAGCTGGTCACAGGGCGACCCGGTGCCACTGGAAAAGGTCGTCGCCATGTTCGACGAGACCAACCGGCGCCTGACTTTCAGCGGCGCCCTGCTCCAGCTCGCGATCGAGAACATCGACCAGGGCGTGGCGCTGGTGGATGCCGACATGAACCTCGTGGCATGGAATAGCCGCTATCAGGAAATGTTCGGACTGCCCGACGAACTGGCCAGTGTGGGAACGCCAATCGCAGAGCTCATCCGCTTCAATCTGCGGCTCGGCGGCACTGACGAAGACGAGATCGAGCGCCAGATCGCGCGCCGCCTCGACCACATGCGGGCAGGCAGGACGCACCGCATGGAACGCGAGCAGCCCGACGGGCGCATCATGCTGATCGTCGGCAATCCGGCACCGGGCGGCGGCTATGTGACCAGCTACAGCGATGTGACGGCAGAGCGCCGGGCCGAGCAGGCGCTCGAGCAGAAGGTCGCGGAGCGTACGCGTCAGCTTATCGAGGCAAACGAGAAGCTCGAAGCTGCGACCCAGTCCAAGACGCGCTTCCTTGCTGCTGCCAGTCACGATCTGATCCAGCCGCTCAATGCGGCGAGGCTGTTCGCCTCCGCTCTCGGCGAGGAGGTGCGCGGACGCGACCAGCTCGAGCGCCTCGTCAGGGATCTCGACGGTTCGATTTCCTCTGCCGACCGCCTGATCCGCGCGCTGCTCGATATCTCCAAGCTCGACGGCGGCGGGATCGAGCCGAAGCTCGAACCTGTCGCGCTCGAGGAGATCTTCCGCGAGATCGAGCGCGAGTTTGCCGTGCAGGCGGAGGAAAAGGGGCTGCGTTTCCGCTGCGTGCGGACGAGTGCGTGGTTGCATACCGACCGCGCCCTTCTGGCGAGCATTACGCGCAACCTCGTGAGCAACGCTGTGCGCTACACCGAAGAGGGCGGGGTCCTGCTCGGCGTGCGCAGGGATGGAGAGGATATTTCTCTATGCGTCTACGATACCGGTCCGGGGATCGCGGAGAAGGATGTCGAGCGGCTGTTCGGCGAGTTCCAGCGCGGCGCCTCGAGCAACCGGGAAGGCCTCGGCCTCGGGCTTGCCATCGTGCGCAGGATCGCCGCGCTGCTCGACGTCGAAATCGTCACGCGCTCGGTGATCGGAAAGGGAAGCCGCTTTTCCGCCAGCCTGCCGGTCCTGCGCTGGCAGACGCGGCCCAAGGCCAAACCGAAGCGGCGCGCCTCGGCGATTGCGGATGCAAGGGTGCTGGTGGTCGATAACGATCCCGCCGCTCTCAGCGCGACATCGACCGTGCTTTCGAAGTGGGGCCTTCAGGTCACCTGTGCCGGCAGTCTTGCCGAGGCGCGGGCCGTATGTCCGGCAGCACCCGATATGGCAATCATGGATTTCCGCCTGGACGACGATGAACGTGGTGACGGTGTCTACGATGCGCTGACGAAGGAATGGGGGGTGCGGCCTCCCGCGATCCTGCTCACCGCGGAGGCAGGCGAGGAGACCGAAGCTGCGGCGAAGCGGATGGGCGCGAACCGGTTGCTCAAACCGTCTTCGCCGGCTGCGCTACGGGCCCTGATTTCCGATTGCATCGCCCGGGCGCAGGCAGGCGGTCAGGCCTCGGCCGGATCCGCCGTGTCCTGATCGACGATAAGCTTGCCGGCCAGCAGGACGGCCTGTGTGCGATTGACCACGCCTAGCTTGCGGAAGATCGCCGTAATGTGGGCTTTCACGGTCGCTTCGCTGATATCGAGCTCATAGGCGATCTGCTTGTTCAGCAGGCCCTCGTTGAGCTGGCCGAGGATGCGACGCTGCGCCGGGGTGAGTGACGCGATGCGGGCGAGGTCGTCATCGGTTTCGTCTTCGCTGTCGGGAAACCAGCGGTCGCCCTCGCGGACGCAAGAGAGCGCCTCGCGCATTTCGTCGAGGCTGGCGGATTTCGGGATGAAGGCTGCAGCGCCAAGCTGGTTGGCCGCGGCATACACCCTCGGGTCCTCGCTTGCCGACACAATGATGACCGGCAGGGCGGGATGATCCTGGCGGAAGTCCATCAGCGTCGAAAGACCGTTCGAATCCTCCATGTGAAGATCGAGCAACAAGGCTTCCGCCCCCTGCTCGACCTCGCGGCGCGCTTCTCCCGCGCTCGACGCTTCGACGATCTCCGCATCTGGCCACACCTTGGCCACCGCATGGCTGAGCGCCGTGCGGAACAGCGGGTGGTCGTCGGCGATGATGATGCGCTGGGCCATGATGCTCAGCGGTTCTGCCGTCCTTCGATCAACCGATCAACAAGGCTTGGGTCCGCCAGTGTGGAAGTATCGCCCAGCGAACCATATTCGTTCTCCGCGATCTTGCGCAGGATCCGGCGCATGATCTTGCCGCTCCGCGTCTTGGGCAGGCCGTCGGTGAACTGGATATGGTCGGGCGAGGCGATCGGGCCGATTTCCTTGCGGACGTGGCCGCGCAGTTCGGCATAGAGCTCGTCCGAACCCTCTTCGCCGGCGTTCAAGGTGACGTAGCAGTAAATGCCCTGTCCCTTGATATCGTGCGGGTACCCGACGACCGCAGACTCGGCGACCTTCGCGTGGCTCACCAGCGCGCTCTCGACCTCGGCCGTGCCCATCCTGTGGCCCGAGACGTTGATCACGTCGTCGACGCGGCCGGTGATCCAGTAATAACCGTCCTCGTCGCGGCGGCAGCCGTCTCCGGTGAAATACTTGCCTTCGTAGGTGCTGAAATAGGTCTGCACGAAGCGCTCGTGATCGCCATAGACCGTCCGCGCCTGCCCGGGCCAACTATGCGTGATGCACAGATTGCCCTCGGTCGCGCCATCGAGAACAGCGCCCTCATTATCGACCAGCTGCGGCTGGATCCCGAAGAAGGGCAATCCCGCGCTACCGGGTTTCATGTCATGTGCCGAAGGTAGCGTGGTGATCATCACCCCGCCGGTTTCGGTCTGCCACCAGGTATCGACGATCGGGCAGCGCTTCTCGCCGACAGTCTCGAAATACCAGCGCCAGGCTTCCGGATTGATCGGCTCGCCCACGGTGCCGAGCAGGCGGAGCGAGGACCGGTCGTGCCTGGTCACGAAGTCGTCGCCCTCGCGCATCAGCGCGCGGATCGCCGTGGGCGCAGTGTAGAGGATGTTGACCTTGTGCTTCTCGACCACCTCCCAGAAGCGGCTGTGATCGGGATAGCTAGGCACGCCCTCGAAGATGACCTGTGTCGCTCCGTTCAGGAGCGGGCCGTAGGCGATATAACTGTGGCCGGTGATCCATCCGATATCGGCAGTGCACCAGAACACTTCGCCGGGCTGGTAATCGAATACGTAGTTGAAGGTCGTGGCGGTCCAGACGCCGTAGCCACCGGTCGTGTGAACCACGCCCTTGGGCTTTCCTGTAGAGCCCGAGGTGTAGAGGATGAACAGCGGGTCCTCCGCGTTCATTTCCTCGCACGGGCAATCGGCATCACTGGCAAGCTCGTGGTACCACTGGTCGCGGCCGGCTGTCATGGCAATCTCGCCGCCGGTATGGCTAACGACGAGGACGCCTTTGACGCCCGTGTCCTCGCCTAGCTGGTCGAGAGCAGCATCGACATTGGCCTTGAGCGGCACGCGCTTGCTTCCGCGCAGGCCCTCGTCGGCAGTAATCACGAAGCGGCTGCCGCAACCCTCGATCCGGCCGGCCAGCGCCTCGGGTGAGAACCCGCCGAACACGACAGAGTGGATCGCGCCCAGCCTTGCGCAGGCGAGCATCGCGGTGACGCCCTGCACGACCATGGGCATGTAGATGGTCACGCGCTCGCCCTTGGTGACGCCCAGCGCCTTGAGCGCATTCGCCATCGCGACAACTTCAGCGTGAAGCTGGCGATAGGTGAGGGTGCGACCGGGGCTTTGCGGATCGTCGGGTTCGAAGATCAGCGCGGTTTCATTGCCGCGCTCTGCCAGGTGGCGATCAACTGCATTGTGGCATAGGTTGAGAGTGCCGTCGGCGAACCAGCTGATCTCGACCGGGTCAAAGGACCAATGGCCGGCCCTGGTCGGCGCGCACGTCCAGTCCAGTCGCTTTGCCTGTTCGAGCCAAAAACCCTCGCTGTCCTCGACCGAACGGCGGTACAGCTCGTCATACTGTTCCGGCGTGCAGTGGGTTTCGGTGGCGTCGCTGATCCGGTGAACTGCATTGAGCATGGTCGGTCTCCCTTTCCCGACTCGGAATAGCACTAGGGCAAGGGGCTTCGCTGTCAGACCAAGGTCTTACGACTATCTGCCGATTTATCCTTCCTATGATGGAGGTGCATTGTCCCTCCCCATAACAAACGAGGGAGATTGGACATGCTTGGCTGCAAGGTAAGGAAAGGATTTCGCGTAGCTCTTCTGGCGGGGACCTGCCTCGCGGCGACGCCAGCCGCAGCGCAGGACGCAGAGTTCGAAGCGCGGCTCGACCGGCTCGAGACGCTGGTCATGGGGCTGATCGAACGACTCGATGCGCAGGAAGGCCAGATGGAGGCCAACCAGGCCGAAAGCGCTGCAGCGGCCGAGGCGGCCCTCGCCGAAACCAGGGCAATGCAGGCACGCCAGGAAGAGCTTGCCGCGCAGATCGAGGAGCCCAAGAAGCAGGAAGACAAGGGCTTCCGCGTCGGCAACACCACGGTTTCCTATGCCGGATACGTCAAGCTTGATGCGATTTCCCAGCGCACCAGCGGCGGGCAGGTCGCCTCGGGCAGCATCGTGCGCGATTTCCTCATTCCCGGCGTCATTCCGGTCGGCGGGGAAGCCTCGGGCTGGGATACCGATTTCAACGCCCGCCAGTCGCGCTTCATCTTCAAGACGTCGACCGACGTTGGTGCCGAGCACAAGCTTAACTCGCAGATCGAGCTGGACTTCATGGTCACGCCGAACGGCGACGAGCGCATCTCCAACAGCTACCAGCCGCGCCTGCGTCAGGCCTTCATTACCTATGACAACTGGCTGTTCGGCCAGACGTGGTCGACTTTCCAGAACGTCGGCGCGCTGCCTGACAGCCTTGATTTCATTGGAACGACGCCTGGCACGGTCTTCGCGCGCCAACCCATGGTCCGCTATACCAATGGCGGGCTGATGCTGGCAGTCGAACAGCCGGAAACGACTGTGACGACGCCTGCGGGTGGCCGTCTGCTGGCCGGTGACGACACGCTCCCCGACTTCGTTGCCCGTTACAATCTCGGCGGTGACTGGGGCTCGATTACCGCTTCAGGCATTCTGCGCAACCTGCGCATTACCGATGACGACTTCGGTACCGGCGAGGACAGTGCAGTCGGCTACGGCTTCAGCCTGTCGGGCAAGATCGCGCTTGGCGCCAAGGACGACCTCCGCTTCATGGGCACGGTCGGCGACGGCCTTGGCCGTTACATCGGTCTCAACATCGTCAATGACGCGGCGCTCGACGCCAACGGAGATCTCGACCCGATCTTCACCTATTCGGGTTTCGCTGCCTATCGCCACCTATGGTCGGACAAGCTTCGCTCGAGCGTGGCTGGGGCCTACTTCAAGGCGGACAACCCGGTCGTGCTCACCAGCGGCGCGGTGACCGACGAAAGCTGGAACGTGCTGGCAAACGTCATATACTCGCCGTCAAGCCCGATCGATATCGGCCTCGAATACATGTACGCCGAGCGCACGCTCGAGAGCGGAGAGTCCGGAAACCTGCAGAAGGTCCAAGTTTCGACCAAGTACTCCTTCTAAAGGTCATCCGAAATCAAGCGGGCCTTCAGTTCGCCAATCCTACCCTTGCGAGGAGCTTGGAAAGCGGTCGGTGAAACCGCATTATGAAAGCGATCACCGCTTCTGTATTTGTGGGCCGCCTTTGCAACTGAGGGTAATAGGAGCGCGATTGCTGAAGTGCTCGGGCCTCATCGATATGCAGCTTTAGGGCCGAACGCGGTTGTGCGTCGATGTACGTTTGCGCTCATTTGGCCGACACTTCGCTCTCCGCGCATTTTTAACTCTGCACACCTGTCGCGATCTGCGTCGTGAGCGGACTCTTGTTAGTAAGTAGCTACAGGACCATGATCGCGATCACCGATTACGCAACGTCCCCGAAGCCAGGCGCTCATCATCAATTCTGAGATGCCGCAATCGGGTTGCCAACGAATGTCCGCTTTGCCGTAACTGGCAACCACCAGCGGACGGTCCGGTAACGGCCCAATTTCAGTCATCCAGCGAGACTAGCCCTCAAGTCAGATTTGGGGCCGTAAGGAGACAGTCAGCTTTGCATATGCCGAGTGCAAATAGCTGACATCGCGATAGGCGAATTCCGCGAACGGCGCTAACCCATACGACATGCTCAAGGATATGAACTTCAAAGGGACCTGGCGCGACTATCAGGCGAGGGTCCTTGAAGAGATGGACGAGCATTTTGCTGACGATAGACTGCACGTTGTTGCAGCTCCTGGCGCTGGAAAGACCGTTCTCGGGCTCGAGATCATGCGCCGGATCGGAAGGCCGGCTCTGGTATTTGCTCCGACGATCGCCATTCGCGAACAGTGGGCACACCGTCTTTGCCCGCTGTTTCTAGACATCCCACCTCAAGCTGCAGAAATCTCTCGCGATCTGGAAAACCCCCAGGAACTGACACTGGCGACTTACCAGTCGCTCGATAGCCTGCGTCGCGGTGAGGAACTCGATGCTTTGATTGAAAAGCTGAATGGTCGAGGATCGCTGACGCTGGTTCTGGACGAAGCACATCACCTGCGCCGGGAGTGGTGGAAATGCCTCAACGAGCTGGCCAACCGGCTAGAGCATGTTCGTCTGGTCGCGCTAACTGCAACGCCGCCTTATGATGCCAGCTTCGCCGAATGGTCTCGCTACGAGGAACTGTGCGGGCCGATAGACCTCGAAATCGGCATTCCCGAACTGGTGCGCAATGGCGATCTATGTCCTCATCAGGATCACCTCATCCTGTCGGAACCGACCGAAGATGCTCTGGCGCAACTCGATAGAAGGCGGGCGGCCATCGGTTCGCTGCACATGGAATTGCGCGAAGACGACGGGTTGCTGGACTGGCTGGCAGAACACCCCTGGCTCACTGAATCGGAAGCACATGTCGAAAAGATCCTCGAAGCGCCCGAGATGCTATCGGCAGCGCTCGTTCTGCTGGCATCAGCCGGACGGGAACTGCCCCGCCCCCCGCTCAAGCTCCTCGGCGTGTCGACGCGCAATGTGCCGCAGCCATCGCTGTTCTGGCTCGAACGCTTTCTGGACGGAGTGATATCGCAACAAACGGCCTCGTTTCCGCTCGATCCGGCGCGGCTCAAGAGCCTGTGCGATCGGCTGAGCCGTCATGGCCTGATCGAAGGCGGCCGGGTTCGTCTGCAGCACACACGTTCAGTGTTCAAACTGATGGCCTCCAGCCTCGCAAAACTGGATTCGATTGTGGACATTGCGAAAGCAGAACAGTCTGCGCTGGACGACGATTTGCGCATGGTCGTATTATCCGATCATATTCGCGCTGGTGAGCTCCCAAACCGTCCGGATGCAGAGTTTAAGCCTGCCAAGCTCGGCGTAGTGCCAATCTTCGAAAAACTGCGGCGCTCAGGCATCGCCGATGATTATCTCGGCGTTCTGACTGGTAGCCTGGTCATCCTTCCAAAGCGCGCCCTGCCGAAGCTCGACCGGGTCGCCGCAGACTTGCACATCGATCCTGGCAAGTTTCGAGCAAGCGATCTGCCGGGTTGCCCGGAACACGTGCGTATCGAATGTAGGACCGGTGGCACCGCTGAACTGGTCCGCCTCGTCACGGCTTTGTTCACACGCGGCTTCATTCGCATACTCGTTGGCACGCAGTCGCTACTCGGCGAGGGATGGGATGCGCCAGCGCTCAACAGCTTGGTACTTGCGAGCAATACGGCTTCTTTCATGCTGTCCAACCAGATGCGCGGACGAGCAATCCGGATCGATCCGGCTAGGCCCGACAAGGTAGCCAATATCTGGCATCTGGCGACAGTCGATCCGGAAGATCGCGAAAGTTGGGATGCGGTTGTCTCGACATTCAACTGGGGCTTCCTCAACGATGGAGGGGCACCCGGATTGTCCGACATCGAGGTGGTCGCGCGCCGCTTCAAGGCGTTTGAAGGCATTTCCAATGGAGCGTCTACCCTTATCGAAGACGGTGTTGCCCGCCTGGGCCTCGATCCTTCAAAACCGGCGGCATTCGCGAACCTCGCGACATTTGCAGCCGCAGCGGACCGTCCAGCCATTGCAGAACGCTGGAAGGTTTCGCTCGGTGAAGGGGCCGAGCGAGCGCAGGTGCGCGAAACTGCGGCTCCCCGTTACGCACCGCGAGCGCTAAGCTGGTTCGACACTTTGCAGGCTCTAGGTTGGAGCGCGGCGGCTAGCGGAGCATTTGCAGCGGCCAACGAACTGCGGGGACCTGCATCCTACGAAGGAATTGGGGTCATCGCGATGGGGCTTGCCGGTGTTGCCACGCTCGCAAGCCTGCCCCGTCTGGCAAAGGCTGGGAGGCTTGCTTGGCGCAACGGTTCTTTGGAAAGCAGTCTGGAAGCGGTAACCCTTGTCGTCTTGAGGTCGCTGTTCGATGCCGACGTCATTAGCGAGCGCGAACAGGATACCGCGCAGGTCGAAATCCGCACAAGCTTGGACGGGCGCAAGGATATCGTCCTGACCGGAGTGAGCCGGGCCGCCGAACGGCAGGTCATGCAGGCGATCGCGGAAATTCTCGGACCGGTGCAGAACCCACGATACCTGCACGTGCGCAATTCATGGCTCGGCATAAAGAAGCGGGTTGATTACCACGCCGTTCCCGCTGTGCTCGGTGCTCGCAAGGAAAATGCCGAACGATTTGCTGAACTCTGGCGTAGGGATGTTGGCTCATCAAAGCTCGTGTTCACACGGACTGCGGACGGCAGACGAACTTTGCTGCGAGCCAGAGCGACCTCATTCGCTGCAGGCTTCCAGCGGATCGTGGATCGGCGGTCTGTATGGCTATAGGGATGCCACCAAGGGTGGGTCTGCTTCTTGCCAGATTTTCGCAAAAGCAGAACTTCCGCTAACGACCCGATTTCTGACGTTATTGCGATGAAGGGCCGATGCGGTGAGCAGACATTTCCGACAAACGGGGCTTTCCAGCTTATCGCCCCCCTCCAGCCATTACGAGGCTATATTCGACTGCCTTAAAGACCAACGCCAAAATCGTAGTAAGCTCGTCACACAAGCGCTCACACGCCCACCAAGCAATTGGCCAAGAGCTTCTGCCAAGGGCCACGTCTAATACGATCCAGCGACCCGAGGCCCTGTGGGTGAACCACCGCTTCCTAACCTTTGGAAGAGTTGTGCCCGCAGTAAATTCTGAACCATCTGATCTTTTATCGAGGGTGAAAGGAGCGTCGCATGGAAGGACCGGTCGAGTGGATCGCATCAGTAGGAACGATAATCGCGGCCGGACTGATTGCGCTCGATATGGGGCGGAGGCTGACCGGATGGGGGTTCGTCCTCTTTACTGCGGTTTCCCTTATGTGGATCTATTCCGGTCTCAACGAGGATGCTATGCCGATCGCGGCAATGAATTTAGTTCTGCTTGTCATCAATGCTTGGGGGGTCTGGCGCTATCTAATCCGCAAAGAGCAGCCCTGACCGAAACATCGCGCCAGGTTCGCGCATCGCCTAGTCACGACGGGTCGCCGAGCGCGGATTGAACCTTCTGAAAATGGGTTCTCCACCAACATTGGTTGGTTAATGACCCGACTCTCGCTTCCCCTTGTTCGATGGACTGAACCTTCAAGGGGATTGCTGTTGCATATTGTTTCGCTCGCGCTCGGCGGCTGCCTCAAAGCCGAACCCGTCCGTTATGGCCTGACCGAGGATACGGGCGGGCACATTACTTATATTTTGGGCGAAATGGAGGCGTTGTCCCGGCGGGAAGATGTGAGTTTTGCCGAGATCATAACGCGCCGCTTCGATTCCCCAAGGCTTGGCATCGTCCACCAGCAAGCAGAAGAATGGATCAACCCTAAGCTTGTGATCACAAGGATCGATAGCGGAAATTCTGAGTACCTGGCCAAGGAAGCGCTCACAGCCGATCGCGAGGCATTTACGGATGCTCTGATCGCCGAATTCCGCCAGCGCGAACGACTGCCGGACGTGATCCACGCCCATTTCGCCGATGCAGCCGATGTAGCGATCAAAGTCGAAGAAGAACTAGGCATCCCATTCGTTTATACCGCCCATTCGCTCGGGCTGGATAAGCGGTCCGCTATGGCGGAGCACTCTCACGCAATTGAGGCCCGCATCGCAGAAGAAAACCGGGCTATCGATCGAGCTTGCGCTGTCATCGGGTCCTCACGTGACGAGTGCGAACGCCAGCTTACCGCCTATCCGTCGGCTCGAATTGGCAAGGTAAACCGGCTCGTGCCGGGTATCGACCGGCAGCAGCGCGCTGCAAGCTTGGCCTCGGCTACGAATCTTATCGCTCCCTTTCTCCGTGACCCCGCCAAGCCTATGGTGCTCGCGATTGCACGGCCTGTCCGCAAGAAGAACCTCGCCACGCTAATTGATGCTTTCGCGTCTTCCCCAACGCTGCGGGACCGGTGCAATCTCGTTATCCTTGCCGGACTGCGTGACGACCTAGAAACCGGGAGCGTAGAACAGCAGGAGGTCCAGCGCGAATTGGTCAATCGTATCGACCGCCATGATCTCTACGGTTGCGTAGCCTACCCTAAGTCCCATTCGCGTGATGACGTTCAAGCACTCTATGCGCTCGCTGCACGAACACGCGGGGTTTTTGTCAATCCAGCTTTCATGGAGCCTTACGGTCTGACGCTGGTAGAAGCCGCGGCGCATGGCCTCCCCGTTGTAGCGACCAAGGTCGGAGGACCGCAGGACATTGTTGCGGATCTGGAGCACGGACTGCTTGTCGATCCCTGCGATATGTCGGAGATCGTCTCGGCTATAAAGCGCCTCGTGACCGACCGGCAGCTGTGGAACCGGTACTCACGCAATGCTCTGACCAACAGTCTTGAGATGAACTGGGAAAGATACGCAGCCGGTTTCACACAGATCGCCCGAGAGGTGCTAGCGCAGCCAAAACCGAAGAAACAGCATACGCACCTCCTGGTCAGCGATCTTGACAACACACTGACTGGCTGTCCCGAAGGCATCCGCCGCTTCCGACGTTTCATGGAACGACGTCGAGAAATCGGTTTTGTCGTGGCGACCGGGCGATCGATTGTCGAAGCCAGACGACTTGTGCGCGACTGGGGATTGCCGAGACCCCTCGCCTGGATCACCTCGGTGGGAACGGAGGTGTACCATGAAGAAGGGGGCGAATTGACGCTCGATCAAGAGTATTCACGGTTGATCGAAGCGGATTGGGATGCTGTAGCCGTAGACAGCTTGCTGGATGGGTATCCGGACCTTGTTGCCCAACCATCCTACGAACAGCGACCCTACAAGCGTAGTTATTTCGTCGAAAACGAAGGACGTGCCGCGGAAATCGAAAAGGCACTGCGATCGGGGGGTGTAGCGGCCCGTATTGTCTTTAGTCACAGTCGGCTACTCGACATTTTGCCGCCAAAGGCTGGCAAGGCTGCTGCGATGCATTATGTGGCTGAACGCTTCAAAGTGCCGGAGAGCAATGTTTTCGCTGCTGGTGACAGCGGCAACGATGCCGACATGCTAACCGCTTGCGAAAACGCGATCCTCGTCGGCAATCATGCTGAGGAAGTAGCTTCGCTGGCAGCGCGTAGCAATGTTTATCGTTCGCGGCGGGAGAATGCTTCCGGTGCGTTGGAAGGCGTTCTGGTTCACCATCGCGCGCGAACATTGCGAATGCGCCAAGCGGCAGGGGTTCCGGCATGAGCAAGAACGGACCCGTTGCCTATTTCGTGCACCATCAGGGCCGCGGTCACGCCGAGCGTGCCGCCTCTATTGCCAACTGCATCGCGGGACATCGAGGCGTGACTCTCTTCTGCGCAAAACCGGAGATATTCCCTGATCTGGATAAGCGTATCGAGGTGATCGCTATCCCCTCCCTCTTTGAACCTCAAGGTGACGAGGCACCAGCCATGGCCTCAATCGCGATGCCCCATACGGTGCATTGTGCTCCCCTCGGCTGGCCTGCGATAACTTCAGCGGTCTCGCGTATCGTAAGTTGGTTTGCAGAGGAGAAACCTGCGCTCTTCGTAACTGACGTTTCGGCTGAACTAGGCCAGCTGGCTCGCCTCTGTTCCGTACCGCATGTCGCCGTGCTGCAGCATGGCGAGAGGTCAGACCCAGGACACATGGCGGCTTACGAAAGCGCTGTCGGGCTGCTTGCGCCGTTTGCACCAAGTTTGGAACAGTCTGACCGTCCTGTAAATTTGCGTCGAAAAACGCATTACGCATCAGGTGTTGGCGTGGAATGTGCTCAGAACATCGACAAAAGCGCGGCCCGTGAGAAGCTTGGTCTCGATCCGGAGCAAGAGCTTGTGCTCGTGATCGCAGGTGGCGGGGGGGAAGGCAGCCCATCAGCTCCATTAACCCTCGGTGCCCGCGCGGAACCAGACGTGCAGTGGGTCACCATCGGAAAGGTACGCAGCGAGTGGCATGAGACCCCCCCCGGCAATCTCGAACACAGGGGCTGGATGGACAATCCCCATGAATGGATCGCCGCCGCAGATCGCGTGGTCTCTTCCTGCGGCAACACTACGGTTCATATGATCCTCGCCGCTGGCAAGCCATGGGTCGTCATTCCCGAATGGCGCTATTTCGACGAGCAGTTCTGCAAGGCCGAAGTACTCGATCGTGAGGGTCTTGCGGCGGTGTCGCGGCACTGGCCGTCGCATGCTCAGGCTTGGGAGAAGCTCTGGACAGCAGCACGGATGATCGACGTTGAGCGGCAGCGGGCGGTGATCGACCCGAAGGCACCGCAGAAAGCAGCCGACTGGCTAGAGGATTTGTGTCAGCGATTGTGGGCGGGATCCGGAGAGAAGCCAGCGCTGGAGATCGTGGCATGACCATCACCGTCTGCACCTTGGCACATGGCCGCGAAACGCATCTCGCCAATCTGGTTAAGGGACTGAACCACTCGACCCGCCCGCCGGGTGAACTTGTAATCTCTGTCATGCAGGAGAGCCGATACGATCTTCCGGCGACGAGCTTCCCTGTGCGTCAGGTGGTGCTCGGGAATTCCGGGATATGCTTGGCGGAGGCGCGTAACCGTGCGGCCGCGCAGGCTAAAGGCGACCTGCTCGTATTTCTGGATGTCGACTGCATCCCGGCGCCGCGGCTGGTCGAGGATTATGTCGCCGCTTCGGCCTTCAACGATGGCGTATTCATGGGCGAGGTGGGATACCTCCCTAAAGGCGCAACCGACAGAGGGATCGATTTCGAGAGGTTCGAAAGCCTGGCGGTCAAGCATTCCGAGCGTGCAGGTCCGCCTAGCGGTATGGTCGGACAGTGCGGAGACTACCGCTGTTTCTGGTCGCTGAATTTTGCCCTTCCGGCGCGAACTTTCTACGAGATCGGCGGGTTCGACCCTCGATATGTCGGCTACGGCGGAGAAGACACGGATTTCGGTCGGACGCTGGTGTCGAAGGACATTCCGCTTTGGTGGGCGCGAGGCGCCAAGGCCTATCACCAATATCACAAGCATCACATGCCGCCGGTCCATCACCTCGACAGCGTGGTACAGAATGCTGGCATCTTCGCCGAGAAGTGGGGCGAACCCACGATGCAGCACTGGCTGCGGGCTTTTCGCCTGATGGGATTGATCGAGCCTGATGGGCACGGCGGCTGGACCAAGCTCAAGGAGCCCGATCGGGCCGATCTGGCGATGACACGTCAGCAGGAAG
Organism: Qipengyuania aurantiaca; assembly: GCF_019711375.1. Lineage (NCBI taxonomy): Bacteria > Pseudomonadati > Pseudomonadota > Alphaproteobacteria > Sphingomonadales > Erythrobacteraceae > Qipengyuania > Qipengyuania aurantiaca. The sequence continues at coordinate 773,129 of NZ_CP081295.1, read as the reverse complement.
ATCGACCTTATGCGAGCAGTGCGCTCGTACTCGAGGCGCTAGAAGACCAGGCCAGACGCGGCAAGGAGGCGAGCCGGGCACCGGCAATTACCCTGGCATAGCACTTTTCGTAACCGCGGATCATCGCTCGAATTGAGAGGTGTCGAACTGCGCGTCGACGACATGCCTCACGTTCGATTTGTCCGATGCGGCCCATCGCATGCGCGAGCGCTTCGACGTCGCCGCCCTGCACGAGGTGGCCGCAATCCCCGACTACCTCGGCGACCGCGCCCCGATCAAAACCCGCGACCGGAGTGCCGCAGGAAAGCGCCTCGGCGGCCACCAAGCCAAACGGCTCATCCCACAACGGTGTGACCAAAGCGCCGCGAGCGCCTGCCACTGCCTTGCGGAGAACGTCCCCTGATTTGTGGCCATGAAACTCGATCCCGTCCGTAAGGAAGGGCTCGACCTCGTCCGCAAAATAGCTCGCATCTTCGACCGGGCCGAAGATTTTTAAACGAACGTCCGCAAGGCGTGCGGCTCTTACCGCTGGTCCGAGACCCTTGTTCGGTACGATGCGTCCTGTCCAAGTGAAGTAATCGCCAACCTGTCCTTCCGGCAGCCAGGCTTGGGTATCGATGCCGTTCGGGACGACCTCCAGTTCCGTAAACCCCTTTTGCGACCATATGGACAGTTGATCGCGCGATGTGACGGTGGCGCCGATGTTGGGGTGTTGGCTGCCAGTCAGGACGGCATCGAACATCGAGCCGAAGGGCGGGACATGCTGCGACGTTACGCAGGGGATACCTGCGTGAGCGCACCACACGATGATCTCCGGGAAGAGCGAATTGTTGTGCACCACATCGTACTCGCCAGTCCCAATCCGCGCTAGAACCCGCTCGAATGCGTCGCGCTGGTAAGCGGCGAGTTCCCGTGTGCCTCTATAGACACGCCATGGCAGCACCTCGTCGTAAGGCGCATCGCAGATGGGAACGAGGCCGGGGTCGCTGGATCCGTCGGCCGCGAACAAATCGACTTCGTGGCCGGCTGCGCGCAGGCCGCGGCATAGCATGTCGCAATGCGCTTCCATGCCCCCGCTGAATGGCTCGGCAATGGCATGGCGAATATGGGCGAGAACGGCGATTTTCACCGGATAATCTCAAGACGATCTGACATGTCCCGCAGAACGGGCCGATTTGCCTGGCCGCGGCAAAGCTAACATTCGTCGAACAGGCGACTGGAACGGGCGGCGGGCCGTTGGGTTCATTGGATAGGAGGTGTGATGACTGCCGCAAGCGAACTGGAGCTTTACCCGAAAACTGGCCAATTCCTTGCTGGGCGGCTTCGGCACGACATGAGCGATGCCGAGAAGGCCGAACTCGAGGCTCTGGCCGGCGATGTGCAAGCCTTCGAAGATGGGCATCGTCTGATTTCTCGCGGCGACGTTTGCGACTGCTCCACGATGCTCGTCGAAGGGTTCATGCTCCGAACCTTGGAGAGCGAGGACCGGCGCTATGGAGTGAGTTTTCACGTGCCGGGCGACTTCGTCGACCTCCACTGTTTCGCGTTGAAGCGGCTCGATCACAACATCGATTGCGTCGGCCCCACAAAAGTTGCGCAGGTTCCTCATACGGCCATCGCCAGCATCATGCAGGAAAAGCCGCATCTGGCACGCCTTTTCTGGTTCTCTACCCTATTGGATGCTGCGATGCACCGCGAGTGGATCATGAAGCTCGAACAGCTGACCGCGCCAAAGCGGATCGGGCATATTTTCGCCGAGATCTGGCGACGGCTGGAGATGGTGGGGCTTGGATATCCGGACGGTTTCGAGACCCCGCTGACACAGGCCGACATCGCCGATATGTGCGGGGCCACCCCTATCCACACAAATCGCGCGCTTGCCGACTTACGCAAGCAAGGGCTTGTCAATTTTCAGCGTGGGGAAGTGAGGATTCCGGATCGCCGGATGCTTGAAGACTACGCTGGCTTTACCCCCGATTATCTCTACGGCGAAGGCGAACTGGCGATAAGGAAGATGGGGTGAACCCTCGGAAAAACAGGTTCGTTTTCGTCGCAGGGTTGCATCGCACAGGGACCACGCTCCTCGCACGGATTATCGGATCACATCCGAAAGTTTCCGCGATTCAGGCTTCTCCGGTGCCGGAGAACGAAGGCTGCTATCTCCAAGGCGTGATCCCCCATACGGCGCTCCATGGACGACCAGGTCACTACGCCACTGCCCCTGAGGAGCACCATACCGAGGCTTCCGCCTACAACACGCTAGAAACCAAGAACCGCCTACTCGCGGATTGGGGCCCCTGGTTCGCGCCGGACAAGCCGTGGTGGATCGAAAAGTCGCCAGTAAACCTGACGAGGATGAGACTGTATCAGCAGTTGTTCCCCACATCGCAATTCATCGTGATCCTGCGTCACCCACAGGTCATGGCAGCTGCACTCGCGAAATGGGTCGATAGGGATCCGCAGGAGCTCGTTCGGTACGCGCTCGATGCCTATGACCTGATGGCGACGGACCTATATTACCTCCATTCAGCGCTTGTAATCAGGTATGAGGATCTGGTGGCAGACACGGACGCAGTACGCCGGGCGGCATTCGCCTTCCTAGCGCTCGAGGATCAGCCCACCGGGCTCGAGATCATGGATGGTAATCGCCGCTATCGCGTATCAGACGACTTGGACGAAGAGCTGGCAGTACGGATGCAGCACTGGGGCTATCGAACTGGCGGTCAGTGCGATCCTTTCGAGCCGATATGTCGGCACCCTTTGCGGGATATCCGCGAGGGGGTCACACGCGCCATGAAATTGGATCAATTCATAAAATCCGAGCCTTCTGAACAAAAAGAACAGAAAGCTAACATCCGTCAATAGACGCGTTTCCAAAGCTTTGCTTAATCGCGCGTTATGGACGCAAAGACTGGAGACATCGAGCTCGGTCGCTTCCCCCTCACCGGCGATTTTCTCGCTGGCAGGTTGCGACGAAATCTTAGTCTCGATGATTTGAACTACATCGAAGAACTCGTCGAGAACGTGGAGGAGCACGAGGACGGCTCGCGCCTGCTCGAACGGGGCATCAGGACCGATCGCAGCACAATCCTGATCGAGGGCTACATCTTCCGCACTATCGAGATTGAGGACAAGCGGTTCATCACGGGGGTGCACGTTCCGGGCGATTTCGTTGATCTGCACGGTTTCGCTTTAAAACGTTTGGACCACAACATTGATGCTGCCGGACGCGTGAGAGTGGGCTGCGTCAGTCATGACACGCTTCGCCGGGTCATGAGGGATCGACCGGGCGTTGCCCGAGCAATGTGGTTCGCCACGCTTCTCGATGCGGCAATACATCGCAAATGGATCCAGACCTTGGAACAGCTGGACGCACCCCGCCGCATAGCGCACCTTTATTCCGAGTTGCACACTCGCCTCGACCTGATCGGTCGCAGTGTCACGCGGGCTTTGCGTACTCCATTCACCCAGTTCGACATGGCCGACATGTGCGGGGTCAGTGCGATCCACGCCAACCGTGCCGTGGGTAAGCTACGCGAGCTTGGGATCGCGGAAATTCGGAGGGGCGACCTATACACCAACGACTGGAGCGCACTGAAAGATTTCGCTCAGTTCGATCCGGACTATCTCTATGGCGACGGTCCGCTGAAGGTGAAGGAAGACTGGGACTAACCTTTCAGTTCATCAGGACAATTGACGTCCGACAAGGCGTCGGCGTCGCCCCAATGGACATCCTGTCGCGGTATCACGGACATGGTGCCGTTGGTTTCCAGAACCACCCAGTTGGCATCGGAATTCGCCGTGATTCCGGCGGCGCGCAGGGCCGTCTTTATCTCTTCTTCCGAGATACGCGTTCGGGCCATCGCATCGCGCAGATATTCACCCTTGTGAGTGAGCAAGGTCGGTTCCGCCTTCACGATATCGGCGACACCTTCACTCCTCAGAACAAGCTTCGTCGTGACGAACTGGCAGGCGGCGAGAACCACAATTGCCGCTATCGCATCGATACTTGCGACATTGCGCAGCAAGATCCCGCTTGCCGCCAGGCTGCCCACGGCGACGTTGATGATCCAATCGAAATTGTTGAACTCGCTGGTGGTTCGTTTTCCGACGACCCGGACCATGACGATGATGAGAATGTAGAACAGAAACGCGTTCGCGGAAATCTCCACGACCCGCTCCCAATTCGACCAGATATTCAGGGTTTCAGACAATTTCGCTCACCGAATAATCGATTGGTTTGAACGACCCACCATTGGAATCGTAGGCGGAGCACGCGGTCAAACCGATGATCAAATCCATCTCCGCGCGCAGCTGAATTTTGTCGCCAGCCTTTGATATGGGCGGCTTCACGGCGAGTAATCCGCTCTCGCCATCCACCGGCACGTTCATAAAAATGTTGAACGCGGTGGGAATATCATCGGAACCGATGCCATATGGCTCGAGCGCTTCTACCAGATTGCCAAAACAGCCGCGGTGGAGGGGCTTGTCCGGATAGAAATGCCTGAAGGTTTGCTCCGAACAAGGGGTCAGCAGGAAGTCATGGCATTGCGCAGTATCGTTGGTGATCGTGAGCATGGGGTTCGAGCGGTTCGACCATAATCGATTGCCCCAGCCCAGATGGATGGTTTCTTCATAATCGAAGGTTCGTCCATTGGAGATGACCTCCCGTACGTCATCACGGTTATAGGCAACAAGGTCGGAGACTTGCTGACCCTGTGGATCGCTGACCGTGAGGGTCGCCCCGCGGCGCATAGTGAAGGCGACGCCGCTTCGTGGATCGATGCGTTTCATTCTCTCTCCATTCTCGGATCGCGGAAAGGACACTGCCAATCCTCGCCGACCATCCGTCCGCTGTACTGACGCGCCTCGCTGCTTTCGCCGTGACGCGCCAGCATCGGGTTTATGTCACCGGCGAGCTGTCTGTCGCGCTCCAAGATAGCCTCACGCATCCGCTCGTATCGCCCGCCCGCGCGTAGCTTTTCGAACTGGTCGTGCAGGTTAAAAACCATCACGGGATGCGAGAACCGTCGAGCCGGTCGTGAAGCAGCGGGATGGAGGCCGACGACAAAATAGGCCTGTCCCCCGAAGCTCAGGGAGAAGTGCCGATCGCGTGGGTCGGGACTGACCGCGGGATCGTATGGCTGGCCGAGCCAATTGTCCTTTTCGGCAAACGATTGCAGTCGCTCCCACAGCAGCCGCTCGAATTCCTTCTCGTCGAGCCTCGACGGTTGTGAGAAGATGACGGCGATGCTTCGTAAGCCTTCCGGATCGTCACGGTAGGTTTCCGCCCACCCTATAAGTCGATCATGTATGCGCAGATCATCCCAGCCGCTTCGCATGTCGAAAGCAATCACGATCTCCAAAAGATCCTTTGCAAGTGCCGATTTCGCACCGACGCAAGGGAAAGGGGTCTGAGCGATATGCGCTTCGAACTCCTCCGCAAGGCGACCAGCAAGCCGGTCTTCAACAGCAAGCATCCCCGGCCTCATGCTGGCGCAACCTCTCCGCTGGAGGTATGAAAATTTTCATCCATAAACCGGCCCGCTGTCCAGTTGGCTTGCATCCTGACCTTTGGATTGGGAGCGCACCAGATCTCGCCTGAGTTGTCGAGCGCAGTGACCCAGATAAGATTGTGTTCTAGTCCGTAGTCGATAACGGCGATGGCAAACCCGTTCCCTTTGTCGAGTACCGTCACTGGCAAAGGCGGATTAAGCTGCGTGAACATATACCCTCGTGATGGCCAAACGGTGGTGGCGTGAGGTGAAGACGGTTGTCGCCTTACCTCACGCCTGCGATCGCTGAAATTTGGACAGGTTCAGGATCGCTTTGACCCTCAACGGGCGACCACGATTGCCGAGCCAGAACTGATATCGGTTAGTCAGATATGCCGAGCGCGAATTTGAGCCGGGGGGCGTAATTACGGCGCCTAGTCGGTACTTTTTTCACCAACCTCGGATCGTTCGTTACGCCTTCTAAACATTCATCAATTGTCAGGAGGACCGTGTTGTCTAGACGGTCGTGATGGCTGACGAAGATAAAGCACCGATAGATCTCGCATCAACGCGCACCGACTTGGCGGAGGATCGGACGGTTCTGGCAAACGAGCGAACCTTTGCAGGTTGGATGCGCACAGGCTTAGCGGCAGTCGGTATTGGGCTAGGCTTCAACGCTCTATTCGGAAAAATGGAACCCGAATGGCTACCCAAGCTCATCGCCACCGGCTTCATCATATCCGGCGTAATCATTTTCTATCTGGCTGAACGCAGTGCCTGCAAAGTTCTCCAACGTCTCGATCCGCATTCGATTGAACCACTACGACGGGTGAACCTGCGCTTTGTGGCGACTTTGATGGGAATTGCGTCACTAACCCTTCTGGGTGGAATGTGGCTACTTATTTGAAAGCGTCTCAAATCATGCGAAAATTGCGAGGCTAAAGGCCGACTTTCAGCTATCGGCCCTACTTTGTCGTCAGTCCGCTGTCCGCTATTTTTCATCTGCCGCCAGAAGCAGACGGTCGCAAAACCACCCAATTCGTGACTGCTTCGCCTAGCTCGCAATGTGCTATGAGCGGACGGGCAGCTAACGACCCGTTTACGGTCGTTGTCAGATGGCTTTTGATTACCTGATTTTTGTCGTCAGTTTGATGCTGACCAGGCGCCAGCGCAATCCATCTCGCTCGAACCGATACGAGTTACCTTTCTGGTCATCGCGATCAGAAGGAGAGGCGATAAACTCATCGATCCCTATTCGTTCAAACTCCCAATTCTCCGTTGTCTCCATCAATCGTGGCATCACTCCTGTCGGATCCTCAGAGTTAAGTTCGTCGGGTAGGCCTAAAGCGGCCGCGAATTGCCAGTCTCCATAAGGCTCGACGACGAAGGCTCTGATCGCATTTGGATCGGTCATCGCATCGAGAACAACGTGTTTTGTCAAAGGAGGCGGATATGTCTCGAATTGCGGCAACATCTGCTTCTCGAAGCTCGATCGCACTTTGTCACGATCGTAAAATGCGGTCAGTTCCTGAGACGCTGTGTTCCAATCACTGAGCTGTGAGATAGCGTAACGAGGTGACAGAAAATACCAGCCCACGAAAAATAGCGCAGGTCCGAAAACGACCGCGGCAATCGAAAGAGAGCGCGCGAACCTCATGGCAGTCGGGGTCGTGCCCGATCGATTGCGCAACTGTTTAGTTTGTAACCAATCACTCAGGGTCTATCCGATTCAGCGGCAGCTTGAGGCGATATATTCTATAAAACCAGACAATCCGCTATCCACCCATCTGGCGACAGTTTCACCGAGCTAGCGATGCGCCAGGAGCAGACGGGCGGCGAACGACCCGATTGCGGACATCGGCACAGAACATTGGCCGGTGCGTTCGCTTCATTATGCGATATTTCCAAGCAATAGCGTTCTTTACAGGAATTGCCCTTCCAGTCTTCGGATGCGCGACGCCATCAAATCAGGAGACATCCGCAAGCGAGAGCGAATCGGTTCTCGTTGAGATCACAGGATGTTGCTCGTTTCGCACGAGCGGGGCTCTTAAGGAGAGCGATGGTTCCGTGCCAATCGAAGGGTTCCTGCCGAGGGTCATTGCGAGCGAAAACGAAAAGGTGACCATCACGCCGCAATTAGGTTACTACGGGTGGCTTGAGGCAGAAGGCGGAACTGAGACGCCCATCGGCGACTATCGCGGTTTGGCAACGGTTTCTGAGAAAGGCAGGACGGCCGTCATCGCGTTGGAAAGAGTTGCTGATCAGGGAACTCCATTGAGTGTCGAAATCTCATCCGATTGCAACGGATCATGCCAGTTATTTAGCCAAGTGTTGGAGACGTTTGAGACTGAAAGACAGTGGGTGGTAAGAGAACCTTAGTCTCGGGGCGGTCTCTTATAAAAGCGCTCGTTGAGCCAGACAGTGAAATCGTCGAACCGACTTCCGCTTTCCACCCATCTGACGACGCTTTCGCCGAGCTAGCTATGTGCCAGAAGCTGACGGGCCGCTAACGACCCGTTTGCGGACGTTCGCACAAAGGTCCGCTTTGCGCTCCAATCCCTTTCATCCACGGTGATGAATAGAAAGCCCGAAAGCGGCCATTGCTTGACCCATCTCACCGCGTCAGCAAACCGCATCGTAGCAGTAAGAAACGGAACTGAGCCGCCGCAACCAATAACGAAAGCCAGAAAGATCATCAGGCCGGTCATTGGCTTCCCGCTTCCAGGAACTGGTCAATTTCGACACGCAGCTCCCCATGGTGGCCTAGCAGAAGGTGCCCACCCTGATCGAAGTTGACGAGGCGAGCCCTGGGGATACGCTGCGCCATTTCCACAGCGATCGCGAAGGGATTGAGGCTGTCATCTTTGGTGTGCACGACAAGTGATGGCGCGCTGATCGCTTCGAGCTTGTAGGTTGCATCAGAATCGACCGCCGCGCCTTCGTTTGCGACACCGGCGAGCCGGTCGGATGCCGGAAGGAAGCCGTCCACCAGTTGATCGACGAACACCACCTCATCGGCAGGCAAGCCATCCATCAACTTTGACCGCGCATCAAATGCGCTGCGCAACTGGCCGGGTGCAATCTTCGTTAGCGCCCAATAGACCGCGTCATTGCCGAGCAGAGTAGAGTAAGCCCAGGTCGGGATCGGGCGTTCCTCAACCTCCGGGCTGAAAGGGGAAAACGGGGCGGAGGACAACAGCACGAGCCGCTCCGTGCGATCAGGAAACAACTCCGCGAATTTGAGCGCGGGAGGCACCCCGCCGGACATTGCAAGAATGCTCGTCTGCCCAATCCCGAGCCGGTCCAGCAAGTCAAGCATGGCCTCAGCCTGCGCAGCGGTGGACGGATCGGAGGGCATGGCGCTACCCAGATATCCGAAACGCGATACCGCAATAAAAAGGTGACCATCACCGCCAACGGCCTCTGCCAGCAGACGCCCCTGATCAAACCCGCCGCCCGCGCCATGGACCACAAGCACTGGCGGGCCTTTACCCCAGCTCACGTACTCGATCTGCCCGTGGCGCGTTTCTGCGAGGGCGCGCTCCGCCGCCAGTTCGGACCTGCGCTTGTCGGCTGCGCGATTGCCGAGAACGGAGACGCTTGCGCCCAGGATCGCAAGGCTGCCTAGAAGTGCCAACCCTGCCTGCCAGCGTCGTTTCACGACTAGCGCGCCTCGTAATGGGTCAGGCGCAGATGGCCGTAGGTGAACGGACCTTCGGGCAGGTGCCAGATCGCAACGCCTTCGCTCGCGAGCCGCCAGCCATCGAACTCGCGATAATTGCCTAGAGGCGTGGTCCAGCGGGCAATCGTCAGGCTGCCGTCCTTTTCGAGCATGCCGCGATCGTCGGAGACGAAATCGACCAGCTCGCCCGCTTCGTTGAAGATCAGCTCGGCTGATACCGTGTTGCTTCCGAGGGTGAAGTCGACCTTGGCGCGAGCATCATCAATCGCGGTCCACTCAAGGCGCGGATCTGTCAGGCGCGAGGGCGCATAGAACGCAATATCGTTGAGGATGGTAACGGTCTCGGTCCGGGTCAGCTCTGGTCCGCTAATGTTGACGACGTTAGCCAGTCCCGCGAGCCGCACGCGCATGGTCGCCTGATCGCGGTTGAAATCATGGAGCACGGCGACAGGAAGCCCCTTCATCTTCGTGTTCATGAAGAACAGGCGGTGAGGCACGTCGAAGCGCTCGTACTGCACCACCGGCCCGGTCATGCCGGGTTCGCCGGGCGCATCGAACATGGCGGCATCGAAATGCATCACGATTTCAGTGACAATAGGTCGCCCAATCGAGCCAGTGAGTCCAATGTAGTGCCGGACTGGTTCGGGCAGCGGCGCAATGTCCTCCTCGGTCAGCACGGGCATTTTCGCCATCGGCTCTGCCGCCGCGTCGGCCCGGCGTGCATTGAAAGCGCGCGAAAGACTGGTCGACCAGGCATAGATACCACCACCGATTGCGACCAGCGCGCCAGCGCCCACAAACCACATGATGGTTCTCCTCTTCATTGGAACTTGTCCACAAAGTGGTTCAGCGCATCATCAAACTGATCGGCATCGACCGCGTCTTGGGAAAGTGTCAGCGTCTGCTCCAGCGGCACGGGCAGGAGTTCGGCAACCAGATCAATCGCTTTTCGTGGAGGAGAGTGTTCGCCACATGTCAAGAGAAGCGCCACCCGTTCCGGCAATTGCGGCTTCCGTTCCAGGAATGACCTTAGCGGCAGCGCAGGATAGCTGGTCCAGATGGGCGAGCCGAGAATGACCAGATCGAGGTCTTCCAACGAGACGTCTGGTATTTCGATCGGTGGAAGTCGACCTTTGACACTGTCATAGCCCGCCAAAAGGTATCGGAACCAGCCCCCTTCGTAGCGACGGCATCCAATGCGAAAAACCTCAGCGTTCAAGGCCCTTCCGAGTGTCTCGGCGACCTTCTTTGTAGTGCCGGTTCTAGAATAATACAGAATTGCTGTCTTGGGCACAGTCGTCCTCCTTACGTCAGCACCTCGCTCACCTGCCGCCTGAGCGACATCGGCAAGGCCGGTGCCTTGCCGAACCGGATCACCAGGTCGGGGCGTTTGCCGGGAATGCCGAGCCAGCTTGCGAATTCTGGGCGGACGTCGGCCACTTCGATTGGCATGTTGAGGTGCGCGTGGCGGACACTAAGTGCCGTTGCCTGAAGTGCGAAGCGCTGAAAGCTGCGCCCGACATTGATCCAGCCCTCTTCGTCTTCCCGGTCGGCAACAAAAATCACCACTCCAGCCGAGCTGTTCATATGGCCCTTGTATTTCTCGCTCTCGGAGTCTTTCGAGAAGAACTGGTCAAACATCAGCTTGCCAAGCCAGTTGGGAGACGTCGGATTGCCCGAGCAGGCGGTGAACAGTCCATCATTGGTTTCTAAGGCCGCGTCTGGATTGAATCTGATCCAGTCCTTCAGTTCCTGGACGAACGCCGGATCGTCGCACTGAACGCTGTTGCCCTCGATCACATAGTCGAGCACGCCGTCCAACCGGGCGCGGTCGGTGATGAAAAGTGTCTCGACGCCCGGCATTGTTGCAGCTTGTTCAAGCAGGCGGAGATCGTTTGCCGACAGCGCCTGCCCATCATAATCCGAGCGGGTCGATTGACGCATTGGGATAGCATCGAGCAGCTCTGTATCGCTGACTGCGCCCTGGCCGAGGCCCACATTGATCGAAGTGTTCTTGCCATCAAGGTTGATAGTAGCCTGCCCCGGTTGCCCCCGTGCTCGTCCGGCAATCAGCAGGTTTTCCGCAGCACAACCGAGCGTGACGAAAACATGGTGATCGTCCGGGTCCACGACAGGGCAATTGCGGGCGAGGTCGGGGAGGATATCGACCTGATTGGATCCGAGCCGGAATTTCCATGGCTGAGTGTTGTGCGAATTGGGAGCAAGTGTCGCGTATCTCACGAGGTCATTGAGCTGCGGCTCCATCGGCAGTTTGGCTCGTAGGTCGGCAGCCGCCGCATCATACTCGCTCATGCCGCTGCCGCTGCATCCTCCGACCAGAGCCAGTGTCGAAGCCACCCCACTCGCGGCAATGAATTCACGTCGAGACCACGCCATAACGCCTCCATTTGGAAGGGAGCGACTCAGGTTGATGTCAGCTATTCTCATAGAGCATTTCGCGAACAATTGATTTATCAAGATCAATTATTGCGATCGCCGGCTTGCGTATTGAATCGGAATAGGCAGCAATCGGTATTAGTGAAGCGTGCGGGAAGGTGGAAATGGCCATGCTCGACCTGATTACAGTCGCTCTCCAAATCATCTTGCCGCTAGTGCTCATTGCGTCGGTTGTATTGTTGGCGGGCAAAAGTGGCCTTGAACTGGCCGTGTGTGTTTTCGGGGCAGGATCGGCACTGCTGGCGCTGTTGCTGGTCGCCGTATGGATGGTGCCGCCATGGTGGGTTCCGTACGTCTATCTCGGATTGCTGATTGTGACGGTCGCCAGGGTTATCCGGCGTAAGGGAATACCTGCACGCTGGTGGCCCCAGAACTGGCGGGGTTGGGTTTTGCCATCACTTTTCTTTTTGCTGGGGATCTGGGGAGCAGCAATGACGACAGATGCGCTGAAGGGTCGTCAAGCCCCACCCGGCTCAGACGTACTCGATCTTGCCTTCCCGCTTGGCCCCGGCAATTATCTCGTGGCGAGCGGCGGAGCGAGCGAGAGCATCAACGGCCACTTTCTTACACTCAATCCAAGAACGGATCGGCAGCGAGCGTATCGCGGGCAGTCTTACGCGGTTGATCTTATCGAGGTCGACAGCTGGGGGTTGAGGGCGACAGGTTGGCGCCCGTCGGATCCCACGGCCTACCTGATTTTCGGTAAACCAGTGTTCGCGCCATGCGATGGAGAGGTGCTGCGCATGTACGACGGGATGCCCGACATGGAAGTGCCGGTCACCGACACTTCTCGTCTTGAAGGTAATCACGTCGTCCTGAAATGCGGCAACAAGGCCATACTCGTGGCTCATCTTCGCCAAGGCAGTGTGCGTGTGGCGCAAGGAGCGAGGGTCCGAACCGGAGAACAGGTTGGAGAGGTCGGAAACTCCGGGCAATCAACCGAACCGCATCTCCATATTCATGCGCAGGAATTGCCGGAATCAGGACCGCTGCTGTCTGGTGATCCTGTTTACCTGCGCCTCGATGGACGTTTTCCTGTCCGGAATGCTCGTCTCGAATACCCTGAGCCGTAGTTCCAGTATGCATCGGGCTGAGGGCGTGAGGGCATGTTGGTTTCGGGGAATGTCCGATCTCATATCAGCATTCTCCAAGACCGGACGGTCCGCAGACGGCCCCAAAGCTGCCGTCGTGAGGAAGTAGCACTGAATGACTGGAATGGGGCCGTTAGCGGACTGTCCGCAATTGGCAACAGAGTCGCTGAAACCAGCCGCGCAATCAGTGCAGCATACTCCGAATAAAATCTGTGACTTATCGTCGCCACGAACTAGTTTATTTACCGAATATAGAGGGCGCCGCGGTATTCCAATGATTGATGAGATCGAAGGAAGCCATATAGATGCAAGCTATTAGCCGTGTCCTCGCCTGCTGTGGAATTGCGGGAACCCTGGCCGTGAGCACTCCAGCGCTTGCCCAAGTCTATTTCGGTACGGCGCTCGCAATAGATGGAGATACCATCGAGCTTGGCGGTGAGCGGATCAGGCTGTTCGGGATTGATGCCGTTGAGGCTTCGCAAAATTGCGAGCGCGACGGAGAGACTTGGGCCTGTGGCCGGGATGCGGCAGCGGCCCTGGGGGCCATTGTCGAAGGAGGTAACCTTCAATGCGAGAGCCGCGATGTAGATCGCTATGGACGCGTTGTAGCAGTGTGCACACGAGATGGGCGCGACATAGGACGGGCAATGGTGCGGATGGGTCTCGCCGTCGCGCTACCCGAGTTTTCTCGCGACTACATCGTAGACGAAGAGGCCGCGCGCTCGCGCAAGGTCGGGATTTGGGCTGGTTCGTTTCAAACTCCCAAAGACTTCCGGGCAACAGACCCTGCGACTGTCCAGAATGAACGTGCCATGCTCGCAGAACAAAGGGCCAGGAAAGAGGCAAATGACAGGGAAGCTGCTCGCAGCTTTTCTGAGCAGACGCGAGCAAGCGTCTATTATCGCAATTGCCGAGAAGCGCGGGCTGCGGGCGTGACACCCCTTTATCGGGGACAGCCTGGCTATGGTGAGCATATGGATGGCGATGGGGACGGTATAGCTTGCGAACCGTATCGAGGCCGTAGGTAGGACAAGTCCATCCACCGGAGTTTAGGATTGCTCTAACCGATTATTCTCTGCTCTCAGGCTCTTTTGGGGCCGCAGGCCGATGGACTACTTTTCGGGTGCGACTCAGACCATCCGGACACAGCCAATCTGTTCTGCGATCAGCCTTGGCGCTCGCCCTCTGATGCGGCCAGGAGATCGATAAAGTTGCGCGCTGCTTCCCGATCGTCTTCCTCCTCGAACGCCACGTCGAGGGCAGGGGCGGACCCGAACATGTGAAGGAAAGACCACAGCGCAAAGCGTTTGCCCCGGTCCTGCTCGAGGCCGAAATCGACAAGGCATCGCTCGATACCAGACGCCAACGTATCGGGCGTCACCTGAGACAAATCCGTCGAGGCGAAATAGCGGCGCAAGAGATCGTCGAGCTGCATGCAGTGGTTCTCTACAATAGGTAGCGGCTTGCGAGAACCAATAAGCCGCCGCCACACTCAATCAATTGCCAAGCAAATTTATGCGGGACTGTCGAAAGACTGAAACCATTCCGCCATAATGCTAGGCTACCCGCAGTTTTGCGACCCGAAGGGCTTGAAGCCGATGTGCGACAAGCTCTCTACTATTGGGCGGCTCCTTCGGGGCCGCCCCTTTTTCATTTTTGTCGATCTCGAGAGCGTCGAGCCTTGGTCAGAAAAGGGGCCGTAAGCGGACGGTCTGCTTTCGGTCAGTTTCTTCTAAGAGCAGACTCCGCCAACGATCCAACAGCAGGGCCTTGCGTTTTGAGCGGTTCTGCGCACCCGAATTCGACTTTCAGGGCCTTTATGATGAATTTAGACGTGTATTTTTGAAATCGCCAGCAGCGGAATTCTGTTTTTACTGATCCGACTGTGTTCGCCGGAACTGCCTCGGTTCCATTTACGCAGGTGAGAAACTTGCCTGTTTGATTTGTTCGATGCTCTCGCCGATAGCTCGATCAAATGCTTCCGCGCTCATATTCACCTCTAGACCTTCGAGCAGGGCCCGGCTGAAACTCGCAATCATTTGAGATTGATGCGAGAGTTTCTTGCAAGCTTCATCTCGCGTGTAGCCCCCCGACAAGGCGAGCACACGCATGACCTTCTCGGACTGCGCGAGTTGGTCATAGAATTCATCTTGCTCTGGAATCGTGAGCTTCCAGATGATCTTCCGATCAGCGGGAAGCCGCGCTATCTCGCGTTCTGCAAGCTCGAGAAGAATTCTTTCCGCTTTGCTCCTTTCTGGGCAAGCCAGACTGACTTCAGGCTCGAGGATCGGAACGAGACCGTGCTCTAGAATCTGAATTCCACAGTCGATCTGCTGCCGCACGATCCGTTCGATACCTGCTTCGTTCGCTTGGTGAATTACCGCGCGCATCTTGGTGCCGAACACACCGAGGGATCTCGCGCGTTCGCACAGTTTGCTGAGCCGTGTCATCGGCTTCATCAGCTGAACTCCCTCGCGCATATCTTCGAGACCCTGATCGACCTTGAGAAATGGCACGATGCCTTTGGCACGCAAAGCGGCGACGAATGGGCCACCGCGTCCATCTCCGCCGTTCATCGTCTGCTCGAAGAGGATAGCTCCGAGGATGGAATCAGAATTGAAACTGGGCGAATTGAGGACCCTGCAGCGCATCGCGTGAATGAGCGTGAACATTTCCTCCCCAGAGGAATAGGTCTCAGGACCGATACCATACGCAGAGAGCGCCTTGGGGCTGGAGCCCCCACTTTGGTCCAAGGCGGCGATAAATCCGTCACCATGCGCAATCTTGAGCGCCATCGCGTCGCGATCCAATCCGAGTCTCCCTAGTCGAGTTTACAGGTAGTGAGGCGTCTAGCTGACGCGATGTTCGCCCTTGATCCAGCGAACGGTGCCGCTGGAGGCGCGCATGACCACGCTTTCGGTCGTCATCTTGCCGCCGCGCCGGTACTTCACGCCTTCGAGCAGGCTGCCCGAGGTGACGCCGGTCGCAGCAAAGATGCAGTCGCCCTTCACCAGATCGTCTCGCGTATAGATACGGTCGAGGTCGGTGATGCCCCATTTCGCAGCGCGCGCCTTTTCGTCGTCGTTGCGGAACACCAGCCGTCCGTTGAACTGGCCACCGACACAGCGCAGCGCGGCTGCGGCCAGCACACCTTCGGGTGCGCCGCCCTGGCCCATGTACATGTCGATCGTGGTTTCTTCGTCCGTCCTACTGCAATGTTAACCTAAATTTCATTAGGAATTATCGCATCTTTTAAACGTCCATTCTCTTAAAGGAAGCGCATTAAAGGGGGTAATTCCAATGAATAAGACTTATTTTGCCGTTTCGGCTGCACTTATTGTTTCGCCTATCGCTGCACACGCTCAGGAAGCGCAGAACAATCGCGTTCAGGTTATGAATGCGCAGCCGCAGTCGGCTCAAGCCGCATCCGCACCTGTTGCAGCTCCCGAAGCCGCACCTGCTGTGAAAACCGTAGTCCTTCCCGCGAACTCGGAAGTTCTCCTGCGCATGTCGGAAGAACTCAGCACCAAGGGTGGACGCGTTAAGGAAGGACAGATGTTTCGCCTCACCGTCGTCCACGATGTAAAGGTGAACGGAGTTACGGTCATACCCATGGGCACTCCTGCCACTGGCGAAGTGACTTGGAAGACTGGACGGGCCGTGTTTGGCAAGTCCGGCAAGATGGAAGTGGCGCTGCGCTATGTCGACCTAAACGGTGAGCGCATCGAACTTGCCGGTGAATACCGCCAAGAAGGCGAAGGTGACACTCTCGCAGCTGTCGGCGCTGTGGTGCTTGCTGCACCGCTGATGGTCATCACCGGCAAGAGCGCAATCATCCCGCGTGGCAAGGAAATGATGGCTCACACGGTTGCCCCCTTCACCGTTACGGTAGCTTCGTAACTACGGGACGTATTCGGCCGAAAGGCTGTGAGGGAAATTTACAAGGCCCTGCTGGGAACGGCGGGGCCTTTATATTTGCCTGCAATTCAGCAGATTAAACGCCGCGACCGCTTTCCACCCATAGTCGGACATCGCCCTTGCGAACTGCCTGAGCAAAGCTGCCTGTCCGCTTTCAGGCATTGGCAGGGAGAGCCCGAACGTCCGAAACGAGGGCGCAAAGCAGACGTCATCAGATACGCTGGCGCCAAGGTGCCGGGTCTCAATAATTGGCCCTGATCAGCCGACAGCAGGCTCCCAACTTTGTGCTATTCCGTTGGAGGCGGAACTCGACTGATGCTGATCGTCGATGTCTTCTGCTTCGCCTTCGTTAGATCGTGCGACAACTGCATCCGAAGCAACGTTGCTGCCGAAATCCCAAATGCCTTTTCGAAGCGTATTGCCATGAGGGGGGAGAGGCGAGTGTTGCCGTACAGGAATCGGGTAAGGGCTGACCTAGCGACCCGTAGTTGAGCAGCAGCACCCGTTACCGTCATCTCACGAGGCTTGATTACATGCTCGCGCAGCCATGGCCCGGGATGAATTGCAAAGCTTTCGTGCAATTCTACCGCCATGAATAAAAACCCTTCTATCGATATCCGCGATCCTTGGGCCGGCTCACTGCGCGCTGCCTGGCTCTCATTCAGTTGCGTTTGCGTTCTTCTCCGAGCAGGTATCGGGTATTGAGAGTTTCGGCGACCGAGCCCTCCACTATTTCCTCAAGCGGAGTGACAATTGCGGAGGTGTGGATGCACCTTCCATCGGCAAAGCGGTTCTTGCGGTCGTTGGTCACAATGCCCACCAGGAGGTGCGTGCCAGGGTAGGATGGCAGCGGTAGAATGATCCAGTCCTGCAAGACGGCATCGTACCCTGGTCCTGATGCTGCTGGCGCAACGGTGAGGGAAATCTTCATCGCGAAAGCTCACGCAGCATGCTGAAGGTGATAGGCGGCGAGCTTGTAAATGGCCCACTCATCTGTAGCGTTCGCTAAGCAAGTACCGAGCGACATTTTCCAGATCCTTGCGATTTCCGCTCGTCATCAGGGACATCGCGCACTTGCCTTCAAATAGCGGAGCTCGATTTGGTGCGCGCACCCAGCCTTTCGATCGATCATGGTCGAGCAGGATCACCAGCGAGGCGTAAACCGAGAGGACACAGCCGATGCCTTCCAACACGTCATTCGGAAGTGAAATTTGTTCACCGGCTCGAGCGCGCTCCTTCCAGTCCTGAAGGACCTTTTCGTCGTCGACTTCGAGGAGCTGGCATTGCTCTGAAGCTGTCATGCCCCAATGCGCTGCGATATTGCCGAAAGCATGAAGGCAAGCGCTATCTCTTAATGTTAGATCTGCATAACCTGCCGGCGTCGAGGCGCAATCAGCAGCCCCCAATAGATCTACTCATTGCCTTCAGACAGAAAGCCACACTTGGGACATTGTGAGTGCACGAAAAGGCAATTCCAAAATTCCCCTAGGGTATCGGCAGGAACAGATCGCCGACGTTCCATCGCAATTGCCGACAGGCCGGATAAAAGTTCAAGTGCGTCGGGAAACCCGCCGTATAGAAAATCAAACGGAACATGGCCGGTTTTGCGTTCAAGCTCCTCGTCGTAGAATAGCCAATTTCGCGCGGACTCTTCGCCACCCAGCATCTCCTCCAGATTAACTACGAGGCGCTTGAACAGTCCAATTCGATGGTGCTCATGCTGAGTAATTTCGTTTGGATCAGCCATGTAGCGAGGTCGAGCGAGTATGTTGTCGTAGGCCTCCTGACTGCCATCATATCGTTGGAGGTAATATACCAGCCATTCCCGTAGGTCTTCGGCTCCTTCGGGAGGTGATGCAGTGTCGTCGTTCTTCAGCATAGCGAACCTGTTTGCAGACCGCGCATATCTATCAAGTTTGTGGGATATGTAAAGCCGGGGACATGAGAGGCCGTGGACGTGGCAGCGTCAGCCAATCATCAGGCTTTGGTGTTCGAGGAAAAACTCAAAAAACTTGGTTCGAATATCCGACGCGTCCGGGAAGGACGAGGTTTCACACAGGAAGCGTTTGCTCAAGAGTTTGGGATTGATCGAGCATACTACGGTCGAATTGAGCGCGGCCAAATCAACTTATCGGCGAAGATGTTATTTATGCTCGCGCAGGCGTTGGAAACGAGCCCCGACAAGTTTTTTGAAGCCGATAGACCCATAGAAGTAACGCATGAGCAATAGCTGTCGGGTCGTAAACCAAGTGCGGGCTAGGTGGCCCATCGCTGTGCGACGGGTCCATCGTTCCTATTTCGAGGCTGTGCCAAGGCAGGGGCAGCGATGCGCTCGATCGAAAAGCTCCTCGCTACCCCTGCCTCCAGATTCTGTAGTTCGCTTTGCACTATATCACACTTTGGTAGGGGTCGATTTGGCTACGACACCAAGATCATGCGCCAGATCATCAAGCTGCGTAAGATGAAGCCCGACGAACGCAGCGAGCAGGAAACCATCCTCGACACCTACAAGGCCGCGCTCGGAATGGGTTGATTTTGCGAGGTTGCGTCCTATCTCGATAATACACCAATCGAGATAGGAGGAACTGCACATGCCCGGACCCTGGAAAGACGCGCGCGGCGTCACCGTTACAACCACGCCCACCATCGAGGGGCAGCCGATCCGGGAATATCTGGGCATCGTCACCGGCGAGGTGATCGTCGGCGCGAATCTTTTCCGCGATCTCTTCGCCAATATCCGCGACATCGTCGGCGGCCGCTCGGGCAGCTACGAGCGCATTCTGCGTGACGCGCGGGAGCAGGCGATCGAGGAACTGCAGGCCGAGGCGGCCACGCGCGGCGGCAACGCCGTGGTCGGCGTCGACCTCGATTACGAAGTGATCGGCGACACCGGTTCGATGCTGATGGTTTCCGCCAGCGGGACCGCGGTAAAGATCTGACCTAGCCGCGCACGAGGCCGAGCGCCTCGTACGTCGCGTCCAGCGTGGGCACCGCGATCTCGCGGGCCTGCGCTGCGCCGCGTGCGAGGATGGCGTCGAGCGCCTCGCGATCTTCGAGCAGCTCGTTGAATTGCGCCGAAATCGGGCGCAGCGTTTCGACCAGCACTTCGCCCAGCGCGGGCTTGAACTTGCCGAAGCCTTCGCCGCCGAATTCTCCCAGCACATCGCCGACGCTCTTGTCGGTCAGCGCGGCGTAGATCGTCACGAGGTTCAGCGCCTCGGGGCGGTCCTCCAGACCCTTTTCCTCGCCCGGCAGGGGCTCGGGATCGGTCTTGGCCTTCTTGACCTTCTTCATCACCTCGTCCGCGTCGTCGGCAAGGTTGATGCGGCTCATGTCGGAGACGTCCGACTTGCTCATCTTCTTCGACCCGTCGCGCAGGCTCATGATGCGCGCGGCTTGCGGCGGCACGATCGGATCGGGCAGGGTGAAAACGGGCGCATCTTGGGAAGCGAAGTCGTTGTTGAACTTCTGCGCGATGTCGCGCGCCAGTTCGAGATGCTGCTTCTGGTCCTCGCCCACCGGCACATGGGTCGCCTGGTAAAGCAGCACGTCGGCGGCCTGCAGCACCGGGTAGGTAAACAGCGCGACCGACTGGCCTTCGCGGTTCTTGCCGGCCTTGTCCTTCCACTGCGTCATGCGGCCCAGCCAGCCCATGCGCGCCGTGCCGCCCAGCAGCCACTGCAATTCGGCGTGCTGCGGCACCTGCGCCTGATTGAAAAGCACGCTTTTGGCCGGGTCGATCCCGCAGGCGACCAGCGCCGCGGCCATTTCCAGCGTGCCCTTTTTCAGTTCCGCCGGATCGTGCGGCATCGAGATCGCATGCAAATCCGCGAGGAAGAAGAGACACTGTTCGCCGTCGCCCATCTCGTCCTGCATGCGCACCCAATTGCGGATCGCCCCCAGGTAATTGCCGAGGTGGAGATTGCCGGTGGGCTGGATGCCGGAGACTACGCGCATGAGGTTCTAGGGCTCTCTTTTCTTGGTGAGGGCAGCGATGCGCTGCCGGTCGATGGCGCCGACCGCGAAGGCCACGCCGAAATAGACCACCGCCGAACAGCCGACGAGCACGAGCAGCGCGCCGAGGCGTTCGAACAGGCCTGCGGAATACCATCCGGTTAGCAAATCGCGCGCGAACCACAAGGCGACGCCCATGGCGGCGGCGGCCACGAGCTGGCGCAGGATACGGCCGACCAGCTGCAGCGGGATGGCGTAATAGTCGCGCCTGACCAGCACGATGTAGAGATAGGCAACGTTGATCCACGCGCCGATGACGCTGGCGAAGGCCACGCCCACCACACCGAACCGGTCGAGCAGAGCGAAGTTCATGGCCACGAAAACGGCCAGCGAAATGAAGGCCGCGTAAACCGGCGTGCGCGTGTCCGAACGGGCGTAGAAATTGGGCACAAGGACCTTCACCAGCACATAGGCCGGCAGACCCAGCACCAGCGCGCCAAGCACTTGTCCGGTCAGATCAGCCTGTTCGAGGCTGAAGCGGCCGCCCTGGAAGATCATGGTCACGAAAGGCACGGCGCAGACCGCCAGCGCGACCGCCGCCGGGATGGTCAGCAGCATCGAAAGCTCGATGGCGTCCGACTGGATGCGATCGGTGCCTTCCTTGTTCCTGGCGCCGACGAATTTCGACAGCGTGGGCAGGATAGCGGTAGACAGCGCGATACCGATGATCCCCAGCGGCAACTGATTCAGTCGGTCGGCGTAATTCATGTAGCTGATCGACCCGCTGTCGAGCTGGTTGAGGAAGTAGAGCTGGACCAGCGTGTTGATCTGGTATGCCCCGCCGCCGATTGCGGCTGGCAGCGCGATGATCGAAAGGCGCTTCACCTCCGGCGTAATCCGCGGCCACAACAGCTTGGGCCGGAAGCCTTCCACGCGGGTCCAGTAATAAAGCCATCCGAGCTGGATGACGCCGCCCAGCGTTACGGCCCAGGCCTGGCTGTAACCTACTTGCTCGACCGTCCAGCCCCAGGCGCTCATCGCGTATTCGCCGAACAGCAGCGCCGCAATCAGCGTGAGGTTGAGCAGGATGGGAAAGCTGGCACCCGGCGCAAACCGGCTGACCGAATTGAGCATGCCGGTGAACAGCGTGACGAGGCTGACCAGCAGGATGTAGGGGAACATGATCCGTGCGAAATCGACTTCCATCTGGAAGCTGGCCGGATCGCGCCCCTTGTCGCCCAGCAGCCAGATCACCCACGGCATGGCCAGCATCATGACGGCGCAGACGAGGATCAACACCGGCAGGAAAACGCTCAGCACATCGTCGGAAAAGCTGCGCGCGTCGTCCAGCCCGCCTTCGCCGTGAAGGCGCTTGGAAAACATCGGCACGAAGGCTGCCGAAAAGGCGCCTTCCGCGAACAGGCGACGGAAGACGTTGGGAATGATGAAGGCCTGGAACCACGCATCGGTCACCGCATTGGCGCCGAGCACGCGGGAGAAGATCATTTCGCGCGCCATGCCGGCGACGCGGCTCACCATGGTGAGCGAGCCGATCGTCCCGACATGTTTGAGCAGGCTCATGGCCTAGCTATGCGCGTGTGATCAGGCGTCGCCGGTCGGCACGGCAGGCGCGTTTTCGCCCTGCTGCGCCGCGCGAGCCTGGAGTTGCTGCTGGTAAAGCGAACCGAAATCCATCGGGTCGAGCAGCAGCGGCGGGAAGCCGGCGTCGCGCACGGCGTCGGACACGATCGCGCGGGCGAAGGGGAAGAGCAGGCGCGGCGCTTCGGCGAACAGGAAGGCGTGGGCGTGCTCGTCGGGCAGGTTGCGGATGCCGATGAGGCCGCAATAGGCCAGTTCGATCAGGTAGAGATTGCCCTTGTCGCCATCGGCGCGGACCGTCATCTTGAGTTCGACTTCGGTGATCTCGTCGTTGACCTTGTTGGCCCCGATATTGACCTGCACGTCGACGCGCGGCTGCTCGTTCCACTGGAAGCTGCCCGGCGAGTTCGGGTTCTCGACCGAAAGATCCTTGATGTACTGGTTGATCACGCCGACCGTCGGGCGGTTGTCCGCGCCATTGGCGCCGGCGGCGGGGTCCATGTTGAGGTCGGTCAGTACGTCGTTTTCGTCGGCCATGGGAAAATCACTTCTTTCGCGAATATTCGAATCATTGGTCGCCAGGGCGCGCATCGCCGCGACCCGGCTGGTTCGGCGCGCGCCTAGCACCCCCGCACGCGCGGGGCAATGCGGCGCATCCCCAGCCATTTCGCCCCGGCTCATGCGAAGGGCGGCGAGTCATTGTCCGTTTGTAATTACACCCTATCTAAGGCAGACAGGACTGGAACTGCGAGGGCCGTTGGCCCGTAGGCAGTACGAAGCATCAAACGGACAAGTACTTGTGATCACCGAGATCGTCATCCTCGCCGCCATCGCCGCCTTCCTCGGCCTGCGCCTTTATTCCGTTCTCGGAGAGCGGTCGGAGCACGAGGAAGAGCCCGCGCGCCATCGCTTCGATGCGCCCGACGCGCAGGTCCCGCCTGCCGGTGACCGCCCGGCCGCACCGGTGCGCGAGCCTGTGCGCCTGCGCAGCGTGGACAACACCTCCTCGGCCAACGAAAACGCCATCCGCGCCATCGCCAGCGCTGACCAGCGCTTTGACCTTCTGGCCTTCCTCGAAGGCGCCAAGGCCGCATACGGCATGGTCCTCGAAGCCTTCTGGAAGGGCGACAAGGAAACGCTGCGCGATCTCACCGATGACGATGTCTATACCGGTTTCTCCGGCGCGATCGACGCGCGCGACGCGGCGGGCGAAACGCTCGACAACCGCCTCATCCGGATTGAGGATGCGACCATCCATTCGGCCGAACTCGATGGTCGCACCGCGCGGATCGCCGTCCTGTTCGTCTCGGACATCGCTTCGCTCACGCGCGACAAAGACGGCACTGTCATCGCCGGCTCGCTCGACGATGCGGTGGAGAGCCGGGACATCTGGACCTTCAGCCGCAATGTCGACGCGCGTGACCCGAACTGGGTGCTCGACGAGACCGACCAGGGCTGATCCCACTTCGAAATTCACCGGAGGACACATGCGTATTCTCGCCGGGCTGGCTGCAGCCTTCAGTCTCGCGGGATGCGCTGCCATTCCCGATGCGCGCCCGCCGATGGACACGGGCGCCGTGGAAGTGCCCGAGCCGATCCCTGCCGATACCGCGCTGGCCGCAACGCTTTCGCCGGGTCCGGCCATCGACACCATGCCTTTTGCCGGGTGGGATGCCGCCCCCGCGCTCGCCGCGTTCAAGCGATCCTGCGACAAGATCCTCTATCGTGACGACACCAGCGGCCTGACCCGCCGCGTTGACTGGCAGGCGCCCTGCGGCGCTGCCGCCAACTGGTCGAGCGATCCGGTGCTGTTCTTCAAGAGCCAGTTCGAAACGGTGATGGTCGGCGACGGCAGCGCTTTCGCCACCGGCTATTACGAGCCCGAAATCCTCGGCAGCCGCACGCGCGCCCCCGGATACGATGTGCCGGTTTACGCGATGCCGGAAGACCTCGTACGCGCCTGGCCTGCCGATATGCCCGAGGCCGAACGCACCGGGCGCCCACCGCTCGGCCGCTACGACGAGAACGGCGATTTCGTGCAATATTACGAACGCTCCGAAATCGTCGCCGGGGCGCTGGACGGCAAGGTCCCGGTTGTCGCCTGGGCCGCCGATCCGGTCGAGTTCTTCTTCCTCCAGATCCAGGGCAGCGGCCTCCTTCGCCTGCCCGATGGCGAGGTCATGCGCATCGGCTATGCCGGGCAGAACGGCCGCGAATATGTGGCGATCGGCCGCACCATGCGCGAGCGCGGGCTGATCGGCGATGGGACGGAATACCCCACCTCCATGCAGGGGATCATTGCCTGGCTGCGCGACAATCCTTCGCAAGCCGACGCGATCCTCAACGAGAACAAGAGCTGGATCTTCTTCCGCGAACTCGACACCGAAGGGCCGCTGGGCTCGCTCGAAGTGCCCGTGTTCCGGCAGGACAGCGTGGCCGTCGATCCCAAGTTCGTGCCTTACGGCGCGCCGGTCTATCTCGACATGGAGGCCGATGTCGCCGACGGGCTGTGGATCGCGCAGGACACGGGCGGCGCAATCAAGGGTGCGAACCGCTTCGACACATTCTGGGGCAACGGCGCGGATGCGCGCGAGATTGCGGGTGGCATGAGCAGCCGCGGGACCGCCTATCTGCTCCTGCCCAAGGGAACGCTTGCGCGCCTCAAGCCATGACCGCGCCTCGTGGTCTGACGGAGGAAGAGGCGGAGGCCTGGGAAAAGGTCGCCGCCACGGTCGCACCTATGCACCCGGCTATCCGGCGTGTGGAAACGCCGAAGCCCGTGGTCAAGCTTCCGCCAGCGCGGCAGCCCAAGGCGAAGAAGGTACCGGTCAGGCCTGTTGCCGCTTCGCCGCGGCCCTCACCGCCATCGCGCGCGCCTCAAAATTCGCTCGATTCCAGTTGGGACAAGAAGCTGAAGTCCGGCAGCATCCAACCCGATGTCACACTCGACCTCCACGGCCACGGTCTCGATGCGGCCTATGACCGGCTGATGAGCGGAGTCGCGCAGGCTCGCGCTATGGGCGCACGCACGATCCTGCTGGTGACCGGCAAGCCGCGTCCGGTCGATCCGGCGGACCGTGGCAGCAAGCGCGGGGCAATCCGCGCCAAGGTGCTCGACTGGCTCGCGGCCTCCAGCCACCACGCGGCCATCGCCGCCGTACGCCGCGCCCATATCCGCCACGGCGGCGATGGCGCGCTTTACATCGTGCTCAGGCGCGAGCGCGGATAAGCTTGCGGATCGCCAGCAGCAGCGCGGCGACGAGCAGGAAAAGGACTGCCAGACCGACCATGTTGAGCAGCACCGTGCCAAGGCCAAGGCTCGGCTGGTCGAGGAAGAAATAAGGGTAGAACCCGGTAAGCGCGCCATTCACCAGTGCAAAGCCGCCGTAGACTACCGGCACCAGCATCACGATGGGGAGCGAGCGCCAGCCGGCTAAGCCGTCGCGCGAGAAGGCCAACCACCACACAACGCCGCCTGCCGGAACCACGGTGTGGTGCGCGATGTTCGTCCACCATTCCATCCCTTGCGGGTCGTGAAAAGAGGCCAGCAGGACGTGGTAGACCGCCGCGATGATGATCAGCGCTGCGGCAAGCGCGAAAGGAATGCGCGGCTCGATCCGACCGCGAAGCGCGATCCAGCCGAAGAAGCCGCGACATTGCCCCAGATGGTGAACCATTGCAGCATCGCGCTCCACGCGGCCAACATCGTGCCGTCTCGTTCCAGATTGCCGACCGACTGCACCATCAGCGAGACGATGGCGATGAGCGAAACGAGCGCAGCGCAAAGCCGAGCGGTGCGAGAGAAGGCGGTGTCCATCCCTGCCTCCTAACGCACTGCTTGCGTAATGCCAGAGCTACGTGACGCCCTATTCGGCGGGTTCCGCCTCGCGCGCTTTCGCCTCCACGACATCGGGCCCCAGAGTAGCCTCGTCGGTGGTCGATTTGGCCGAACCGAGACCCGGCGCGGTGGATTTGCCGCCCAGCTTGTCGCGCACCGCCTTCTCGATCCGCGCGCCGATCGTCTCGTCGACATTCTTCCAGTATTCGAAGGCGCGCTGGAGGATCTTCTCGCTCACCCCGTCGGCAAGATGCCCGGCAACATTCGACACGAACCGCTCGCGCTGCGCGTCGTCCATGACATCGTTCACCAGCGCGCGTGCCTGGCTCCAGTCGTCGTCATCTTCGCGCAAGGTATAGGCCTGTCGCACCATGTCGCCATCGGCGTGCCAAGTCGCCTCGCCGCCCACTTCGGGCTGAGCGGCCGGGCCGCCATAGGAATTGGGCGCATAGACCGGGTCCACCGCATTCGTCACCCGCATGGCGCCGGCGCGCGAATAGGAATTGACCTCGGCATTCTTCGCCGAGTTCACCGGGATCTGCTTGTAATTGACCCCGAGCCGGTGGCGATGCGCGTCGGCATAGGAGAACCCGCGTGCCAGCAGCATCTTGTCGGGCGACAGGCCGATGCCGGGCACCATATTGTTGGGCTCGAAGGCAAGCTGCTCGATCTGCGTGTCCCAGTCGACCGGATTCTCGTTCAGCACCAGCTTGCCGACCTCGATCAGCGGATAATCGGCATGCGGCCAAGTCTTGGTGAGATCAAAGGGGTTGATGCGATAGGTCTTGGCGTCCTCGTAAGGCATGATCTGCCATTTGAGCGTCCAGCTGGGAAAATCGCCCTTGTGGATCGCGTCGAACAGGTCGCGGCGGTGGTAATCGCTGTCCTCGCCCGCCTTCTTGACCGCCTCGTCCTGCGTCAAATGGGCGTTGCCACTCATCTCGCCGACATCGGTCATGAAGTGGAACTTGACCCAGAACTTCTCGCCCGCCTCGTTAATCAGCATGTATGTGTGGCTGCCGTACCCGTTCATCTCGCGCCAGTTCTTCGGCACGCCGCGATCGCCCATGAGATAGGTGACCTGGTGCGCGCTTTCGGGCGACAGGGTCCAGAAATCCCACATCATGTCGTGATCGCGCAGGCCGTTGTCGGCGCGGCGCTTCTGGCTGCGGATGAAGTGCTGGAACTTCAGCGGATCGCGGATGAAGAAGATCGGCGTGTTGTTGCCGACCATGTCGAAATTGCCGTCTTCGGTGTAGAACTTTACCGAGAAGCCGCGCGGGTCGCGCCAGGTATCGGGGCTGCCGCGTTCGCCTGCCACGGTGGAGAAACGCATGGCCGTGTCGGTCTTCACGCCCTTCTGGAACAGCTTGGCCTTGGTGTATTTCGAGACATCGTGCGTCGTTTCGAAATAGCCGAAAGCGCCCGAACCCTTGGCGTGCGGCTGGCGCTCGGGGATCCGCTCGCGGTTGAAGTTCGCCATCTGCTCGATGAGATAGTGATCGTTGAGCACGATCGGGCCATCGCGGCCAAGCGTCAGCGAATGCTCGTCGCTCGGGGCGCGGATGCCGGCATCGGTGGTGGTGGGGGGAACTGTGCGGTCGGCCATGGCGACGTGCCTTTCTGCTGGAGGATGAAAGACATACGGACGGGCCGCGCATGGCGTTCCGGTTTGCAAGCTTCAAAATACCGCACAGCCTGATCGGTTGAGTAAGCACGTAAAAAGCCCCCCGGCATTGCTGCCGGGGGGCTTGGTGCGGTCCCGAAGGGTCTGGCCCCCTTACTTGTGGTATTTCGCGTAGGTCAGGTCGAAGCGATCGGCGTCCATGACCTTGGTCCAGGCCTTGACGAAATCGCGCACGAACTTCTCTTCGTTGCCGTTCTCGGCATAGACTTCCGCCACCGCGCGCAGGCGCGAGTTGGAACCGAAGACGAGGTCGGTGCGCGTGGCGCGCCACAGTTCCTTGCCGGTCTTGCGGCAGGTGCCGACGAATTCCTCGTCGCCGCTGTCGTCGACCTCTTTCCAGATCACGCCCATGCCGAGCAGGTTCTTGAAGAAACTGTTGTCGAGCTTGCCCGGGGTCTCCGTCAGCACGCCGATCCGGTCGCCGTGGGTGGTGTGCTTGGTCACCGCACCCATGGCGCGCATTCCGCCGACCAGCACGGTCATCTCGGGGATCGAGAGGCCGAGAAGGTGCGCGCGGTCGACCATCATGTCCTCGGTCTTCACCGAAGCCTTGGTCTTGAGGTAGTTGCGGAAACCGTCGGCAAAGGGCTCGAGCGGCTCCCAGCTTTCCGCATCGAAGTCTTCTGGGCGAGCATCGCCGCGGCCGGTGGTGACCGGAACGGAGATATCGAAACCGGCATCCTTCGCCGCCTTCTCGACCGCAGCCGAACCGGCAATGACGATGGCGTCGGCCATGGAGATGCCGCCACGGATTTCGTCGAGCTTTGAGAGGACCTTGCCCAATTCTTCGGGATCGTTGACCTTCCAGTTCTTGATCTCGTCGAAGCGGATATGCGCGCCATTGGCGCCGCCGCGATGGTCGGAATTGCGATAGGTCGAGGCCGAGGCCCAGGCTGCCTTGACGAGTGCCGCGATGCCAAGACCGCTGTCGAGGACCTTCGACTTGAAGGCGGACAAGTCGCTGTCCGAAACCTGCGAACCGGCGGGGACGGGGTCCTGCCAGATCAGGTCTTCGCTCGGCACTTCGGGGCCGAGGTAGCGGACCTTGGGACCCATGTCGCGGTGGCACAGCTTGAACCACGCGCGGGCGAAGGCATCGTCGAGCGCGGCCTGGTCGTCGCGGAAGCGTTCGGAAATCTTGCGATATTCCGGGTCGCGCTTCAGCGCCATGTCGGCGGTGGTCATCATGGTCGGGACCTTCTTGGACGGGTCCCGCGCATCCGGAGCCATGTCCTCTTCGGACTGGTCGATCGGCTGCCACTGGTATGCGCCTGCGGGCGACTGGACCAGCTCGTAATCGTATTTGAACAGCAGGCGGAAGTAGTCGCCACCCCACTTGGTCGGATTGTTCGACCACGCGCCTTCGATGCCCGAAGTCGTGATGTGGCCCTTGCCGATTTCCTCGGGGTCGGTGAGCCAGCCGAAGCCCATCGAATGGAGGCCTTCGCCCTCCGGCGCGCCGCTGAATGTGTCCGAGGGCTTGGCACCATGCGCCTTGCCGAAAGCGTGACCGCCGGCGGTCAGGGCTACCGTTTCCTCGTCGTTCATGGCCATGCGGCTGAACGTCTCGCGCATGTCACGGGCCATACCCTCGGCGTCATGCGGATTGCCGCCCGGGCCTTCGGGATTGACGTAGATCAGGCCCATCTGGATCGCGGCAAGCGGGTTTTCGAGCGCGCGGCCCTCATCGGGATGAATGCGGGTTTCGGCGCCCGTATCGACCCACTTCTCTTCTGTGCCCCAATAGACGGTTTCGGGATCGAACACGTCCTTGCGCCCGCCGCCGAAGCCGAACACGGGACCGCCCATGCTCTCGATCGCGACGTTACCGGTGAGGATGAAGAGATCGGCCCAGCTGATGTGCTTGCCGTATTTCTGCTTGATCGGCCACAGCAGGCGGCGGGCCTTGTCGAGGTTGCCGTTATCGGGCCAGCTGTTGAGCGGGGCGAAGCGCTGTTGGCCGCTGCCGCCGCCGCCACGCCCGTCGCCGGTGCGATAGGTACCTGCCGCGTGCCATGCCATGCGGATGAAGAAGGGGCCGTAATGGCCATAGTCGGCCGGCCACCATTCCTGGCTGTCGGTCATCAGGTCGGTGAGGTCTTGCTTGAGCGCGGTGTAATCGAGCGCGTTGAAGGCCTCGCAATAATCGAAATCCTCGCCCATCGGGTCGGCCGCGCGGCCGCCTTCGGTCAGGATTTCCAGATCGAGCTGATCGGGCCACCAGTCGCGGTTGCGGCGGCCGAAGAGTGCGCGTGTGCCGCTGTCGCCGGTGAAGGGGCAGCCGCTAATATCTCCGGTTTTGGCGTCCATGTAATCGCTCTCCTCTCAAATAAAGACTCGGTCTCCCGTCCGAGAATGAAAGCGACCCTGAACCTCCCCCGTTAATTCGTCCAATCGATTAAACGGGTCAAATTGATTGGCTGAGGCGATTTTGCGGCGAAGCGAGCCGCCCATACGAAAAGCGCCGCCATCCCGCTGGAATGGCGACGCTTTCGTGTCCGCTTGATGACCGATCAGGCCGCCTCGGCGATATCCTCGACCGGTTCGGTGCGGATCAGGTAATCGAAGGCGGAGAGGCCGGCCTTGGAGCCTTCGCCCATCGCCACAACGATCTGCTTGTAGGGCACGTCGGTCACGTCGCCCGCTCCGAAGACACCAGGCAGGTTGGTGCGGCCTTCCTCGTCGGTGACGATCTCGCCGAACTTCGTCAGTTCGAGACCGCTGCCCTCGAGCCATTCGGTGTTGGGCACGAGACCGATCTGGACGAACACGCCTTCCAGCTCGATGCGGCGCTCATCGCCCGATGTGCGGTCCTTCAGGACGAGGCCGTCGACCTTGCCGTCCTTGCCCGTGATTTCGGTGGTCTGGCCGCTGGTGACGATCTCGACATTGCTCATGCTCCGCAGCTTTTTCTGGAGCACGTCGTCGGCGCGAAGCTTGTCGTCATATTCGATCAGCGTCACATGGCCGACGATCTTGGCAAGGTCGATTGCAGCTTCGACGCCCGAATTGCCGCCGCCGATCACCGCGATGCGCTTGCCCTTGAAAAGTGGTCCGTCGCAGTGCGGGCAATAGGCGACGCCCTTGTTGCGATATTCCGCTTCGCCCGGAACGCCGAGATTGCGCCAGCGTGCGCCGGTCGCAAGAATGAGGCTGCGGGCCTTGAGGCTTGCGCCATTGCCCAGCTCGACCGTGTGCAGGCCGCCTTCTTCCTTCGCGGGCACGAGCTTCACGGCCTTGGCGAGGTTCATCAGGTCGATTTCGTTCTCGCCGATCTGGCTCTCCAGCTGGCCGGCCAGCTTCGGGCCTTCGGTATAGGCGGTGCCGGGCAGGTTCTCGATGCCGAGCGTGTCGTGCAGCTGGCCGCCGAAGCGTTCGGCCGCGATGCCGGTGCGAAAGCCCTTGCGCGCAGTGTAGATGCCGGACGCCGCGCCGGCCGGTCCGCCACCCACGATCAGCACTTCGAACGGTTCCTTGGCCGACAGTTTCTCGGCAGCCTTGGCGTCGGCGCCGGTGTCGATCTTCGCGAGGATTTCGGCCAGTTCCATCTTGCCGTTGTAGAAGGGCTCGCCGTTCAGGAACGTGGCGGGGACGGCCATCACGTCGCGGCGCTCGACCTCGTCCTGATAGGTGCCGCCTTCGATCAGCGTCGCGGTGATGCGCGGGTTTTCCAGCGCCATAAGCGTCAGCGCCCGCACCACGTCGGGGCAGTTGTGGCAGGAGAGCGAGAAATACATTTCGAAATGGAAATCGCCTTCCAGCCCGCGAACCTGTTCGAGGAGGTCGGCGTCGACCTTCGGCGGGTGGCCGCCTGCCCACAGCAGGGCGAGGACCAGAGAAGTGAATTCATGCCCCATCGGCAGACCGGCAAACCGTACCCACTTTTCCGCATCGCTCGCGCGGCGGATGACGAAGCTGGGCTTGCGCTCGTCCGTGCCGTCGAAGCTGGCGCTTACGTCGTCATGCAACGCAGCAATTTCCTCGAGCAGTTCGCGCGTCTGCCGCGACTTTTCGTCATCGCCCAACGAGGCGACGAGTTCGACCGGCTCGCGCAGGTTGGCGAGATAGGTCTTGAGCTGCTGGGTAAGGTTCGCATCGAGCATGGACGGACTCCGGGCGTGGGTTGCGGACGGGGTTTTGAAAATCGGGGGAGTTGGAAAAGGCCCGGGGCGGGGGGGGGGGGGGGAGATGCCCCGGGCCTTCCAGCGACCCGAGTTATGGGCTCGGGCTCTTGTGGGCGGGAGCGCTTAAGCGCGCCCGCCTTAATGAGGGCTGTCGCCTTAGATCTTGCCGACCAGGTCGAGCGAGGGAGCCAGCGTGTCGCCGCCTTCTTCCCACGCGGCCGGGCAGACCTGGCCGGGATTGGCGCGGACGTACTGTGCGGCCTTGATCTTGCGGGCGAGTTCGTTGGCGTTGCGGCCGACGCCTTCGCAGGTCTGTTCCATGATCTGGATCACGCCGTCCGGGTCGACCACGAAGGTCGCACGGTCGGCAAGGCCGGCGCCTTCACGCAGCACGTCGAAATTGCGCGCAAGGACGTGGTTCTGGTCGCCGAGGAAGGGGAAGTTCAGCTTGCCGATCTTCTCCGAAGTGTCGTGCCATGCCTTGTGGCTGAAGTGCGTGTCGGTCGACACGGCGTAGACTTCGACGTCCATCTTCTGGAGCATGTTGTACTGCTCGCCGAGGTCTTCCAGTTCGGTCGGGCAGACGAAGGTGAAGTCGGCCGGATAGAAGAAGAATACGGCCCACTTGCCCTTCACGTCTTCGTCGGTGACGTCGAAAAAGTCCTTGCCGGCCTGAAAGGCGGTGGCGTTGAACGGCTTGATAGTGCTTCCGATGATACCCATGGTTTTCTCCGTTATTCGGGTTTGAAATTCATGGGCGTCAGATAGGGCCTGCTGCAATGCACAAAAGCGATATGTTGCGATTGCGAGCATCGGAATTTTCAATCACAGGAATGGAACTTTCGAAAAGCGCAACAATGTTCGTATTCCGTTGAGTTGTGTGCAACTTAGTCTTTGTCAATTACGCCCAATTGCGTGATCCAGCGGTCCGACGAGAGGCGTTTGCTGGCGGCGACAAACACGGGTTCGCCGTTCTTCTGGGACATGAGATTTCCAACGAACAGTTCCACCATATCGGCTTCCCCGATGACCCCTCCGGTGCACGACGATACCGGCGCAAGAATCGGGAAAAATCTCGGCTTGCCGGTCACCCACTCCGGAAGTCTTTTTGTAAACCAGTAGGTCCACGGATTTACGAAGGTGCCGATCCCAACGAATGAGAAAAATTTCAAATCGTCTCCCGATCCTTCGATTTCGAATTCCATAGGCTCGGTATAGCGTTCGAACTCCGGGCCGGAATTGACCAAGTGGATGTGCTTCGCGACCATCCCGTCCGGCAAATCTGGCGGTACGTCGTCGAAAAGGATGCGTGCAGAGAGACTGTGGTCCACACAGGCGTTCACGGGGGCGAACGGCAGGGCCGCGCAGGTTGCGAAAAGTCCTGCAAGAACGGTCCTGCGACTGATGCTCATCCGCATTGCGCCCGGTGGAGCAGTTTGTGGTCCGCCAGCACCAGCGCCATCATGGCCTCGACAACGGGCGTGCCGCGAATGCCGACGCAGGGGTCGTGGCGGCCCTTGGTGCGGACTTCGGTTGCCTTGCCTTCGCGGTCCACGCTGGCGACAGGGGTGAGGATCGAACTGGTCGGCTTGAACGCCACGCGGCAGACAACCGGCTGGCCGGTCGAGATGCCGCCCGCGATGCCGCCTGCGTGGTTGGCGGCAAACTCGGGGCCATTCTCGCCCGGTGACATGGCGTCGGCGTTCTGTTCGCCGGTCAGGCGCGCGGCGTCGAAGCCGTCGCCGATCTCCACGCCTTTGACCGCGTTGATGCTCATCATGCCGGCCGCCAGATCGCTGTCGAGCTTGGCATAGACCGGCGCGCCCCATCCGGCCGGAACGCCCGTCGCCACGCATTCCACGACTGCGCCGAGCGATGAGCCGGCCTTGCGCGCCTCGTCCACCAGCGCCTCCCAGCGTTTCGCCGCCTCGGCGTCGGGGCACCAGAAGGGGTTGCGGACGATCTCCTCGCGGTCGAAATTCTCGGGCGCGATCCGGTCGCCGCCGATTTCCGAGACATAGGCGAGGATTTCGACCTCCGGGATGACCTTTCGCGCCACTGCGCCTGCGGCCACGCGCATGGCCGTCTCCCGCGCGCTCGACCGTCCGCCGCCGCGATAGTCGCGAAAGCCGTATTTCGCGTCGTAGGCGTAGTCGGCGTGGCCCGGGCGATAGGTGTTGGCGATCTCGGAATAGTCTTTCGAGCGCTGGTCGGTGTTCTCGATCAGCAGCGAGAGCGAGGTGCCGGTCGTTTTCCCCTCGAACACGCCCGACAGGATGCGGACCTCGTCCGGCTCCTTGCGCTGCGTGGTGAACTTGTTCTGCCCCGGCTTGCGCGCATCGAGGAAGGGCTGGATATCGTCTTCCGCCAGCGCGATCCCCGGAGGGCACCCGTCGACCACCGCGCCGATGGCAGGGCCATGGCTTTCCCCCCAGGTGGTGAAGCGCAGCACGCGTCCGAATGTGTTCCAGCTCATGCTCGCCTTCCTGTCGCAACTGTGGGCGCGTGTCCATTCGCGCTGGACCAAATCCTTCTTGAGGGGCAAGAACAAACCATGATTGCGAAGCTTAAGGGCCTGCTCGACGAAACCGGCGTGGACTGGGCGGTGATCGATGTGTCCGGCGTCGGCTATCTCGTCCATTGCTCGACCAAGACACTCGCCGCGCTGGGAGAGAAGGGCGAGGGCTGCACCGTCTACACCGACCTGCAGGTTTCCGAGAACGACATGCGCCTGCTAGGCTTCGCCGAAGCTGCCGAGCGCGACTGGTTCCGCCTGCTCACGCAGGTGCAGGGCGTGGGCAGCAAGGTCGCGCTGGCGATCCTCTCCGCGCTTTCGATCGGCGAGGTGCAGCAGGCCTGCTCCAACGGCGATGCCGCCACCGTGGCCCGCGCGCAGGGCGTCGGGCCGAAGCTGGCCGGACGCATCGTCAACGAGTTGAAGGACAAGGCGGGCGCGCTTCCGGGCGGCGGCGCAGCGGGCGGCGTAGTTCCCGCGACGCCTGCGGGCGGCACCAGCGCCGATGCCGTGAGCGCGCTCGAGAACCTCGGCTTCAAGCCCGCCGTTGCCGCGCGCGCGGTTGCGGCGGCGCAAGGCGAACTGGGCGAAGGCGCGAGCGAGGGCGACCTCATCCGCGTCGCGTTGAAGAGGGCCGCTGGCTGATGGGCGGCATACCCGATACGCGCGAAGGCCGTCCTGATCTCAGTGGTTTAGAGGCTCCTGCCACCGCTGAGCCTGTGGAGCGGGTGGAACGCGCCTCACTACGCGCACCCTTCGGTTTCTGGCGCGCCTATGGCTACACCGTTTCCGCGGTGATCCTGCTCTGGCTCGCCTTTGCCACTCTCATTGGCGGCTGGTTCTTCGGCGCCTTCACGACG
Organism: Qipengyuania aurantiaca; assembly: GCF_019711375.1. Classification (NCBI taxonomy): domain Bacteria; kingdom Pseudomonadati; phylum Pseudomonadota; class Alphaproteobacteria; order Sphingomonadales; family Erythrobacteraceae; genus Qipengyuania; species Qipengyuania aurantiaca. The sequence goes on along the minus strand of NZ_CP081295.1, from coordinate 737,909 downwards.
ATCTTTTTGTTCGGCATGATCGTAAGCCCGCGCCAGCGCTTGCGGGCCGGGCGCCGCGACGATTACACCGGAAGTATCTATGAGGCACTCGGCGAGAATTTCGTGTCCAGCGCCTGTCCCGATTGCGGCGCGTCGATCTTCGGGCCCGCGCAGCTTACCTGGTATCGCAGTGCGCCAACTTCTCGCTTCCTGTTTCCCGCGCGCAATTGCAGCGACTGCGGTTACGACTTGACCACGCACGCCCAAACCGACTGACTGGAGAGACCCTATGCGCAAGACTACGTTTTTGGCTCTCGCCCTGTTAGCCAGCCCGGCCATGGCGCAGGACATGAGTGCCTTCGCGACCGGCCCGGTGTTCGAGGAATTCGGCCCCCACGCCGTGGTCGACGGACTGGAGCCCTTCGCCGCCGACACCGAATTCGCGCACAGCTTCGATGTCGCGAAAGCGGCCGAGGATGGCGCGCGCAATCGCGGGTTCGAAAGCGCGGCGCGGTTCATCAACATGCATGTCGCCAATGGCGTGGCGGAAGAGAATATCCGCGTGGCCGTGGTGGTGCATGGGCCCGCGGTCCTGGACTTACTCTCCGCCTCGGGATGGGCGGCGCGCGACAAGGAGGGCGAAAACGGCAGCGCCGCAATGGTCCGCGCCATGCTCGACCACGGCGTGCGCTTCATCGTCTGTGGCCAGAGCGCCACCGCGCAGGACGTTGGCGCCGACCAGCTGATCGAGGGCGTCGAGATGGACCTCTCCGCTATGACTGCCCACGCCAAGCTCCAGCAGCGCAGCTACACGGTGAACCCGTTTTGAGGAGGTTTGCGCGCCTGTTCACCGGCTCGAGTCATGCGGAAGAGGCCGACGTCCAGTATCAGGCGAAGGCACGTCTCTATCGCCATTCGGGCCGCTACTTCATCTCCAGCGTTGCCGGCATCTCGGAATACGGAGAGCCCTCCGTTCTTGAAGAAACTTGCGAGAACGAGCGCTTGGGCGAGGCGGTGCTGGACCATATCGGTAAGTACCGCGAGGACGCGCCCGACCAAACCGGAGCTAAGCTCACCGATTGGCGCGTCTACCAAATGTCAGGCGCACGTTCGGTCAAGAGCTTCGAAGCCGAAGCTTGGCATGTGGATCTAGCACGGATGAATTCGGCGATCCTCGTCTGGGCGAGGCCGCGCGTGACGTTGAACCAGCATCTTGCGGCCTATGGTGACTGCAACCGGCACGACGCGAAAGTGGTTGGTGACGTCGTCCGGCAGACCCTCGACTGTGCGGCGATCCTGCGGGATAGTGGCGCGCTCTGATGACCGAACCCGTCCCCCTCCATTCGCCCTCGCGGCAACCCGAAGACCCGGATGCGGCGCTGCGTCCGAAATCGCTCGCCGAATTCGTCGGGCAGAAGGCGGCGCGCGAGAATTTGCGCGTGTTTATCGAGGCGGCCAAGAATCGCGGCGAGGCGATGGACCATGTGCTGTTCTTCGGTCCTCCGGGCCTCGGCAAGACCACGCTGGCGCAGATCGTTTCCAAGGAGCTGGGCGTCGGCTTTCGCGCGACCAGCGGGCCGGTGATCGCGAAGGCGGGCGACCTCGCCGCGCTGCTCACCAATCTCGAGCCCAACGACGTGCTCTTCATCGACGAGATCCACCGGCTCAATCCGGTGGTCGAGGAAGTGCTTTATCCGGCCATGGAGGATCGCGCGCTCGATATCATTATCGGCGAGGGGCCCTCGGCGCGCAGTGTGCGGATCGACCTGCCGCCTTTCACACTGGTCGGCGCGACCACGCGGCAGGGGCTGCTGACCACGCCCTTGCGCGACCGTTTCGGCATCCCGGTGCGGCTCAATTTCTACACCGAGGACGAACTCTTGAAGGTCGTCACCCGCGGGGCAGGGCTGCTCGGCATGGGTATCGACGAGGGCGGCGCGCGCGAGATTGCTCGCCGTTCGCGCGGCACCCCGCGTGTCGCAGGGCGCCTGATGCGCCGTGTGCGCGACTTCGCATCGGTGCTGGGCGAGCCGGTCGTGACCTCCAAGGTTGCCGACGAGGCGCTGACCCGGCTGGAGGTGGACAGCCTCGGCCTCGATGCGATGGACCGGCGCTACCTCACCATGATTGCCACGACCTACAAGGGCGGGCCGGTCGGCGTCGAAACTCTCGCGGCGGGTCTCAGCGAGCCGCGCGACACGGTGGAGGAAGTGATCGAGCCCTATCTCATCCAGCTGGGCCTGATCGCGCGCACCGCGCGTGGGCGGATGCTCAACGATGGGGGCTGGAACCACCTCGGAATGCGTCCCCCGCAGGCTTCGCAGCCCCCGCAGGGCGGTTTGTTCGAAGACGACGCCTAGTCGCTCTCGGCCGGTCGCGGACTGCGGCACCAGTCTTCCATCCGGTACCACTGCGTCACGACATATTTGCGCCCGGCTTCGACCGGCATGCCTGCGTGGAGGGTCGCCGGATTGGGGTGACCGTGGCGGTCCACATTGTTCCAGGCGACGAGCAACCCCGGCTCCGGCGCGACGCTCAGGTCGAGCACGGGGAAATCGGTCTCGCCCCCGGCCTCTACCGCGTTGAGATAGACCATGGCCGACCATGTTCGCTGGCCACCGCGGCGGCGTTCGAGCTGCCAGTGTTCGCGCTCGACCCGGAAGAAGTCCCGGTGGTGCCGGTATTCCTGCCCGACGTCGTAACGCTGGCCCTGCACGGTTTCGGCATGCCGCCGCTCGAGGCCGAGCAGGTCGTCGAGCTTGGCGCACAGCGCCGCGACCTCAGGCTCCTCGGCGGAGAAATAGTGGGTCTGGCTGGTGCGCGCGCCGGTTCCGGTCGGGTCGGAAAACAGGGGTGAGGGCAGGAGATTGCTTTCGATCAGCTCGATCAACCGCGCGCATTCCGTCGGCGCGAGGAAGCCGGGCATAAGGAACAGCTCGGCCTTCTTGCCGCCCCGCTCGCTTACATCGTCGGTAGCGCGCAGCCGTTCTGCGACCTTCCGACCAATCGCGGAAAGGCGCGCGGGATCGGCTTTCTCGTCGAAAGTGCCAGAAGCGAGGCGGCGGCGCAGCCAGTCCAGCATTGCCGCCGCCCTCTCAGCTTACGATGCCGCGAGCTTGCGCAGCACGTAGTGGAGGATGCCGCCGTTGCGGTAATATTCCATCTCGTTCGCCGTATCGATGCGGCACAGCGCGGTGAAGCTGAAGGTCTCGCCGTTTTCGCGGGTGACTTCGACTTCGATGTCCTGCCCCGGCGTCAGGTCGGCAAGGCCCAGAATCGTGAAGCTGTCGCTCGCGGTCAGGCCGAGGCTCTGGCGCGTGTCGCCGTCCTTGAACTGGACCGGAAGCACGCCCATGCCGACGAGGTTCGAGCGGTGGATACGCTCGAAGCTTTCGACGATGACTGCGCGCACGCCGAGCAGGATCGTGCCCTTGGCCGCCCAGTCGCGGCTCGAGCCCGTGCCGTATTCCTTGCCGGCCACCACGACCAGCGGCGTGCCGTCGGCCTTGTGGCGCATCGCAGCGTCGTAGATCGGCATCTGTTCGCCGTTGTAGACCGTCTCGCCGCCTTCGACTCCCGGGACCATCTCGTTCTTGATGCGGATGTTGGCGAAGGTGCCACGCATCATGACTTCGTGGTTGCCGCGGCGCGAACCGTAGGAGTTGAAGTCCTGCTTCGCGACCTGGTGGCTCTTCAGGTATTCACCGGCAGGCGAATCTTCCTTGATCGAACCGGCGGGCGAAATGTGGTCGGTCGTGGTCGAATCGCCGAGGATGGCGAGCGGCTTGGCGTTGGTGATGTCGGTCAGCGGAGCCGGTTCCATGCCCATGCCTTCGAAATAGGGCGGGCTGGCGACATAGGTGCTGGTCGGGTTCCAGGTGTAGGTGTCCGACGCCTCTACATTGATCGCCTGCCAGTGCTCGTCGCCCTTGTAGACATCGGCATAGCGGGTTTCGAACATCTGGCGGTCGATGTTCTTGGTGCGGTGCTCGCGCACTTCCTCGTTGGTCGGCCAGACATCGGCCAGCATCACATCGTTGCCGTCCTGGTCCTGGCCCAGCGGGGTTTCGGTGATGTCCTGTGTCACCGTGCCGAGGATCGAATACGCGACAACCAGCGGCGGCGAGGCAAGGAAGTTGGCACGCACGTCGGGCGAGACGCGGCCTTCGAAGTTGCGGTTGCCCGAAAGAACCGAGGCGGCCACGATGTCGTTGCCGTTGATGGCCTTCGAAATCGGCGGCGCGAGCGGGCCCGAATTGCCGATGCAGGTGGTGCAGCCATAGCCGACAAGGTCGAAGCCCATGGCGTCGAGATCGTCCTGCAGACCGCTCTTTTCGAGATAATCGGTGACGACCTGCGAACCCGGTGCGAGGCTGGTCTTTACCCACGGCTTGGGCTGGAGGCCCTTCTCGCGCGCCTTCTTGGCGACGAGGCCAGCTGCGATCAGCACGTCGGGGTTGGAGGTGTTGGTGCAGCTGGTGATGGCCGCGATAACGACATCGCCATCGCCGACGTCATGGTCCTTGCCTTCGACGTCGACGCGGACCGGCGCGTCCTTCTTGTAGAGCGACTTGAGGTCGGTGTTGAATAGCTCGTCCACCTGCGGCAGCGCGACGCGATCCTGCGGGCGCTTGGGACCGGCGAGGCTGGGCACGACCTTGGAAATGTCGAGTTCGAGCGTCTTGGTGAAGACCGGCTCGTTCTCGGGCGTGAACCACATGCCCTGTTCTTTCGAATAGGCTTCGACCAGCGCGATCGTCTCTTCGTCGCGGCCGGTGAGGCGCATGTATTCCAGGGTCTTGTCGTCGATGCCGAAGAAGCCGCAGGTCGCGCCGTATTCGGGCGCCATGTTGGCGATCGTCGCGCGGTCGGCGAGGGTGAGGTTGGCGACGCCTTCGCCGTAGAATTCGACGAAGCGGCCGACCACGCCGACTTCGCGCAGCATCTGCACGCAGGTCAGCACGAGGTCGGTGGCGGTGACGCCTTCGGCCATCGCACCGGTCAGCTTGAAGCCGACAACTTCGGGGATCAGCATCGAGATCGGCTGGCCGAGCATGGCGGCCTCTGCCTCGATCCCGCCGACGCCCCAGCCAAGCACGCCGAGGCCGTTGATCATGGTGGTGTGGCTGTCGGTGCCGACGCAGGTGTCGGGATAGGCGACCGCGGTGCCGTCAGGGCCTTCCGAGTTCCACACGCCCTTGCCGAGATATTCGAGGTTCACCTGGTGGCAGATGCCGGTGCCCGGGGGCACGGCGGTGAAGTTCTTGAAGCTCTTCGAACCCCACTTGAGGAAGTCGTAACGCTCGGCGTTGCGGGCGTATTCGAGTTCGACGTTCTTTTCGAAGGCCTTGGGGTGGCCGAATTCGTCGACCATGACCGAGTGGTCGATCACGAGGTTCACGGGAACCTGCGGGTTGATCTTGGCGGTGTCGCCGCCGAGCTTGGAAATCGCGTCGCGCATGGCGGCGAGGTCGACCACGCAGGGCACGCCGGTGAAATCCTGCAGCAGGACGCGGGCCGGACGGTACTGGATTTCCTTGCCGGTCGCCGGGTTCTTCTGCCAGTCGGCAATCGCCTGCGCATCGTCGGTCGAGACGGTGAAGCCGCCGTCCTCGAAGCGCAGCATGTTTTCCAAGAGGACCTTCAGGCTGAACGGAAGCTTGGACACGTCGCCGATCTTCTCGGCAGCCTTGGCGAAGGAATAATAGGCGTAATCCTTGCCGTTCACGGTGAGGGTTGAACGTGTTCCGAGCGTGTCCTGGCCGACCTGGGTCATGCGGGGCTTCTTCCTTTCGAGTGTGGGTCCGTCACCTGACCAATGGGCAGGGCGGTAAAATGTGCCGCGCCTGTGCGCTGAAGCGGGCGAAAAATCAAGGGTGGCCGCGCGTCAGAAACGCTTCGCCGGGAACCAGAAAAGCTCTTCATCGGTTATTAAGGCAAAATCTGGGCAATCGCTGCGCACGGCCACAAACCGCCGAAAGCGCGCGGCCCACATGAGGAGTTGAACCGATGAGTGCCCTGCTCGAGGCGACGAACACGTCGCACCGAACCCTTCGTCTTGCTGTTGTTGCCGCTGCCCTTGGCGTGGCCGGTATGTTTACCGCCGCCGCCACCTTTGCCGGCAGCGAAGCGCAGGCGGTAGAGACCGCGCCGACTGTCGCGGCAGCGCAGCGCTAACACCTGAAAGCTCAGATCGCCGACTGCTCGGTCCGCTTGCGGGTCGTGGCAATCCAGCAGCCGGCGACAATCAGGCCAGCGCCTGCAATGGCCGTCCATGTGACGGTTTCGTGCAGGAGCAGCCAGCCGAACAGCATCGCCCATAAAAAGCCCGAATATTCGAGCGGGACGAGCACCTGCGCTTCGGCGCGGGCGTAGGCCCATGCCATGGTCAGCGCTCCAGCCACGGTAAGCACGGCTGCCACGCTCACGTCGCCAAGTTCTGCGACGGGCGGCATTTCGAACAGCCACGGGGCGGCCAGCAGGTAACACAGCCCTGCGATCCCCATGTAGAAGGTCGTCACTTCCAGCGGCTTGGCGACCAGCGCCTGTTCGCGCTGGATCACGAGGTTCCAGGCATAGAGCAGCGCGGAGACGCCGATTGCGGCAAGGCCTACCAGCGTCTCGCTGTCGAGATTGCCGCGCCCGAATTTTCCGCCGACGATGACCAGCACGCCGACAAGACCCAGCGTCGCGCCCCAGATCGCGCGGGGCCTTATCGTCTCGCCCAGAAGGATCGCGGCGAGATAGAGCGAGATAATCGGTGCCACGAAGGAGATCGCAATCGTTTCTGCGAGCGGCAGCTTGGTGAGCGCAACGAAGAAGGTCAGCGCCATCGCGGCGCCCACAATTCCGCGCTTCAAATGCACCTTGAGGACCTTACGCTCGGGCCATTTCGGCCCCAGCGCGAGCCAGAAGGGTGCCGAGAGGCCGAAGGCGATGCCCACGCGCAGGATCGCCGCCATGTAAGCGCCATGCGCGAGCGCCGCGCTCTTGATGAAGGCGTCCATCAGCGACAGCATGGCGATCCCGGCAGCAACGGCCAGAACCGGCCCGCGAGGATCGTGCGTGTCGCTCATCATCGCTGCCATAGTGCGCCCTGCCGCAGGCGCAACTCGGTTCAGCCGGGGCTAAGCCGCGATACCCGATTGTGCGCCCTGCATTAGACATTATCTAGCCGTAGGTGCGGACACGATACCGCACTCGGCAATTTTCGGTGGGCCCCCCATGACCAAGTTCCAGACCCTGACCGGCACGGCGATTGCAGCCGTCCTCCTTGCCACTTCGGCCGGCGCGCAGGACAGCGCGCCCGAAAGCATCCTGCCCCAGCCAAAGACGGAAGAATCAGCTGCGCCCGCAGCCACGCAGACCGTCGAAGAGGCGTTCGGCGACATCCAGATGGCCAGCGGCGAGGTGGTTCAAGAAGTCCCATCGCTCGAGGGCGTATGGACCGTGACGCAGGCCCAGGAACTGCTCGAGTTCATCCCCGGCATGAAGGCCGAGGGGCTCAACCCGTCGGATTACCGTGCCGACGCGCTGACCGCTGCCATTGCCGCAGGCGAGGGCGAAGAGCTGAACAAACTCGCCAGCGAAATCTTCGTCTGGCTAGTCGAGGACTTGCGCGATGGCCGCACCCCGATGGAATCGCGTCGCCAGTGGTTCGTTGTCGATCCCGATGCGGACCGCCTGCCGACGTGGAAACTGCTCGAGGATGCGCTGGCGAGCGGCGACATTGCCGCTACGCTGACCGCGCTCCATCCCAAGCACCCCGATTACGCGGCCCTGCGCGAAGAACTGGGTACCGCGACCGATCCGGCGCGCATCCAGCTGATCCGCGCGAACATGGACCGCTGGCGCTGGCTGCCGCAGGATCTGGGCCGCCAGTACCTGATGACCAATGTGCCCGAATACATGCTGCGCCTGACGGTGCGCGGGCGCATCATCGACACATACCGCGTGGTGGTCGGCAAGCCCGGCCGCACGGCGACGCCGCAGCTCGCCGAAATGGTCGAGGCAGTGATCTACAACCCGACCTGGACCGTGCCGCAGTCGATCGTGGTGGGCGAGGGGCTGGGCAACAAGGTGCTGAACAACCCCACGTGGGCGCGCAACGCGGGTTACACCGCAAAAAAGGGAGCTGGCGGTTGGATCACGGTAATCCAGCAGCCCGGGCCGTCCAATTCGCTCGGTTTGATGAAGCTCGATATGCCCAATGAGCACGCGATCTTCCTCCACGACACGCCGAGCCGCCACCTCTTCGCCAACGAGATGCGCGCGCTCAGCCATGGCTGCATCCGTGTGCAGGGCGCACGCGAACTGGCCATGACGATGTCGATGCTGGGCAACGCCAAGACCAAGGCCGATATCCCGGCGATCCGCGACGAGGTGAGTGAAATCACCATGAGCGGCGAATACACGCGCTATCCGATGGAAAAGCAGTGGCCGGTCTACATCACCTATTTCACCATGGCGACCGACGTCGATGGCGAGATGAAGGCGTTCAAAGACATTTACGACCGCGACAAGCCGGTGCTCGAAGCGCTCGACGCGCCGCGCGTGTCCGACCGTGCGCGCGAAACCAGCGAGGAAGCCGTCGAGATCGTCGACGATATGCAGATCAGCTGAGGGTGGGGCCTGTATCCGCTGGCTGGCGCAGCGCCATCAGCTTTCGCCACAGGGTGAAGGCAGCCGGTGCTGCGTAAAGCCAGTAGGCAATGACGAGGACTGTCGGGCCGTTCGACGTGTCCTCGGGCGCGTCTCCCAGCCACCATGCAATGAGCATCATCGGGAGCGCCGCGAAAAACAGCACGGCGACAAGGCTCAAGGCGCGAGGGAGCTTCAGATAGGTTACGATCAAGGCCGCAGGTATGCCGAATAGCGTGGTGGCCATGATGACGAGCGGTCCGGCAATTACCAAGCTCATCACGAAGGCCGCAACGAGCCCGCCGGGAAGCGGCCCGAAATCCCACGAATGGCTGGAGACGCTGGCCCAGACGCTAAAGCCCATCGTAGCCGCAATTCCGACGATCATGGCGCTAAGAATTGCGGCCCAGAGCGCTTCGCCGAGATTCTGCAGGTTCATCTAAGCTCCTGGCGGGGGAAAACTCAGTAAACGCCCGGATTGGTCCGCTCGAAGGTCCCACCAGCCGGCCCGCGCAGCAATTCCGTCTGCGTGACCGGCGGTGCGACTCTACTACCGTCCTCGGCAAGGCCTAGGCTTTCGGCGTAGAGCAGTCGCCCGCCGCTCAACCGTAGCAACACCGCATCGAACTGGTCCGGCCCAAGCGCGAAACAGCCGTTGGAGCGTCCGAGGCGGCCCCAGCGGTCGATATGTTCGGGGCGCGCGTATTCGGCCTGGTGCATGACGATGGCACGCGGCAGGGCCATATCGTTGGTCGGATCGAGCCCGTCGAGGCGGATCGAGGTGCCGTAGCGGCCCGTGTACCAGCTGCGCGTCATATAGGCGCCGCGGCTGGTCGCCTCGCTGCCTTCGATGTTGGAATAGCGCTTGAGCCAGCCGTCATGTTCGCTGTCCGAACCGGTGCCGTGGCTGACGTGATAGCTTTCGACCCTCTCGTTCACGAGGTCGACGAAGTGAAAACGACGCCGCGAAGAGTGTAGGCCGAAATCGGCAATCCCGACGATGTCCTTCTTCCAGATGACATCGCCCACGCGGGCCAGCTGCTCGCGCGCGATGGCGATCAGCTGCGCGTCGCGGCTGGCGGTAGGGCTCGCCTGCGCGAACACCCGTGCCGGCGCGAGCGTGGCGACGCTGGCGGCGAGGGTGGTCTTGAGAAGGTCGCGGCGGTTCATGTCGTCCTATCCTATAGCATTGCCATTGCTACCGATAGCTGAACGCGCGAATTCGGCGTTCGTTCTGGCGCATGTCACCATCGAACGGGCGTGCCGCGCGCCGATTTCCCGCGGATCGGCCCCATATCCGCCACCCAGCGAACTGGCCAGGGGCACCGCGCGCGAACGAATGGCCTGCACCACATAGGCGTCGCGGCGGTCCAGCCCCTCGTCGCTGAGGTCGAGGCGGCCGAGCCGGTCCTCGGCATGGACGTCCACCCCGGCCTGATAGAGCACGAGGTCGGGATCGAACCCGGCCAGGACCTGCGGCAGATGCCGGTCGAGCGCATCGAGATAGCCGTCGTCGTCGATCCCGTCGGCCAGCGGCACGTCGAGGCTGGACCGCGCCTTGCGCACCGGAAAGTTCTTTTCGGCGTGGAGCGAGAGCGTGAAGGCATCGTCGCGCGCAGCGGTCAGGCTGGCGGTGCCGTCGCCCTGATGCACGTCGAGATCGATGATGAGGATGCGGGTCGCATCGCCTTCCGCGATCAGACGGTTGGCCGCCACGGCGAGGTCGTTGAACACACAATAGCCCGCGCCGGTATCGAACAGCGCGTGATGGCTCCCGGCGGCCGAATTGGCGGCGTAGCCATGGCGGCGCGCAAGTTGGGCGGCGAGCCATGTGCCGCCATTGGTGTGCTGCACTCTCTGGGAGATATGCGGGGTGACGGGAAAGCCGATCCGCCGCTCCTTCGCCTGCGGGACGCTGGCGCTGAAAACCTCGTCGACGTAATCGGGGCAGTGCACCGCCTCCAGCCATCGGCGCGGCATCGGTGGCGGGGCGTGCTCGGTCAGCGGATAGCCGCTGGCCCGCAGCGCCTCCATCACCGCCATGTACTTGTCGAAGCGGAAGGTCCCGCGCGTGGGCGCCGGCGCCATGTAATCCGCATGGTGGACGACATGGAGCATCAGCTGGGGTCGATCGGCCGCCCGTTGATCAGCGGGCCCTTGCCTTGCACCACGCGAATGGGCGGAGGAGGATTGCGATCCGCGCCTCTCCCGCCGCCGGTGAGGATCCACACGAGGAGGCGCTTCAATTTCTCGCCCGCGAGCACAGCGACCAGCGGCGCGATGAGGAAGACCGCAAGGGCCTCGGCCTCCCGGTATTCGCGCATCAGGTGGAGGCCGGCCACCAGCCCGGCAAGCGGCGGGAGACCGATCATGACCAAAGTCGGCAAGGTGCCGAGGGCCTGTGCGAACTGCCCCGGCTTTTCGCGCCCCATCCAGGCAAGCACGGCGTGTATGACCGCGAGGAGGACGATCGCCCCGAACCACAGCACCAAAGCTTCGCGCCAATAGGGCAAGAGCGAGCGCAGATAGGCTTCGGCCATCATCGGTCAGCCGGCCAGCGCGGCGAGTTCTTCGTAGATCGCATCCTCGCTGCGGCTGGCGGCGTTGCGCCAGCTGGTGGCGGTCTCGGCGTTGAGCAGCGTGCCGTAGGGCGAGAGGACGAGCACATTGGGCGTACCGGGCAGGTCTTCGAGACCGAAGCGCGCGGCAATGTCGAGATTGTGGCCGTCGCCCGTTTGCGGCATGCCGACATTGACGAAGACCAGTTCGTATTCGCGCTCGACCAGTTCGGCAAAGCGCGGGGTCTCAAGCAGGCCCGCCAGCGCGCGGCTGTCGTGGCACCAATTGGCGCCCATCACCAGCATGACCTTCTTGCCGTTGGCCAGAGCGCGTTCGAGCGCAGCCTCGACATCGGCGCCTGCATCGCGCGAAGCCTCGTAGGACCGCGCTTCGGGGTGATGAATAGCGACAGGCTGCGGAGGGGCCGTCGTGGTGCAGGCGACCAGGACGAACGGAGCCAAAGCTGCCGCTAAGGGACGCTTCATTCGGCCGCCTCCGCGTGCGGATCGAAAGCGGTCGCTTCGCCGGCCTCGATCTTTGCGGCTTTCTCCTCGACGAGGCGGACGATGTGGTCGAGCATGTCCTCGCTTTCGATGTGGTGGTCCTTGACGCCCGACAGATAGACCATGTGCTTGCCGGAGCCGCCGCCGGTGAGGCCGATGTCGGTCTCGCGCGCTTCGCCGGGGCCGTTGACCACGCAGCCGAGGACCGAGAGGCTCATCGGCGTCTTGATATGTTCGAGGCGCTTTTCCAGCGTCTCTACCGTGCGGATCACGTCGAAGCCCTGGCGCGAACAGCTGGGGCAGGAGACGACGCGCACGCCGCGGGTCCTGAGGCCGAGCGCCTTCAGCATCTCGAAGCCGACCTTCACTTCCTGCTCCGGTTCGGCAGAAAGCGAGACGCGGATGGTGTCGCCGATGCCGGCCCACAGCAGGCTGCCGATGCCGATTGAGCTCTTCACCGTGCCGCCGATCAATCCGCCTGCCTCGGTGATGCCGAGATGCAGCGGGCAGTCCACCGCCTCGGCAAGGCCATGATAGGCGGCCACGGCGAGGAACACGTCGCTGGCCTTCACCGCGACCTTGTAATCGTGGAAATCGTGATCCTGCAGCAGCTTGATGTGATCGAGCGCGCTTTCGATCAGCGCCTCGGGACAAGGCTCGCCGTATTTCTCGAGCAGGTCCTTTTCGAGGCTGCCTGCATTCACCCCGATGCGGATCGCGCAACCGTTGGCTTTGGCAGCCCGGACGACTTCGGCAACGCGTTCGCTGCTGCCGATATTGCCCGGATTGATGCGCAGGCAGGCTGCGCCCTTGTCGGCCGCTTCCAATGCGCGCTTGTAGTGGAAGTGGATGTCCGCAACGATCGGCACATTGGCCGCGCGCGTGATCTGGTCGAAATTGGCGGTCGATTCCTCGGTCGGGCAGGACACACGGATGATATCCGCGCCCACGTCCTCGCAGCGGCGGATCTGGTCGATCGTCGCGCGCACATCCTCGGTAGGCGTGTTGGTCATGGTCTGCACGGAAATCGGGGCATCGCCGCCGACGGGGACGTTGCCGACCATGATCTGGCGGGACTTACGGCGCTCGATATCGCGCCAGGGACGTACGGAAGACATGGGCGCGATATAGAGCGCCTATTGTGAAGGGGCAATGACGCGCCGCGCGGCGCGGTTCAGAAGCGCGCGCCCAGCGAGAAGGCGAGCACGTCGGCGTTGCCGCTGCTGCTGGAGCGGATGCGGGCATCGACGGCGGCCGGCGTGCCTTCGAAGAAGGTATCGGTGCGGTCGATCGGTTCGCTCTTCACGAAGACATGCGCATAAGCGAGGCTGGCGGAGAAGCGGTCGTTGATGTCGTAGCTCGCGCCGACGGAAAGCCAAGTGCGGTCGCCATCGGGCACGCGGGTCGAACGAAACTCGTCGGTGATCGGCGAGGCGTCGAACATGGTGCCCGCGCGCAGGGTCAGCAGTTCGTTCACGTCGTATTCCGCGCCCAGGGCCATGGAATAGGTGTCGCGATAGAACTGCTCGTTAACCTGCGGCTCGAGGCCTTCGGGCTCGACGCGGATTTCGTCGAAATTGCTCCAGTTGTACCAGCGCCAGGTGCCATAGACGCGCCACGGCGTGTCGGTGCCGAAGAGGACGCTGACCGTGGCGATGTCGGGCGTCGATAGCGGCGCGGCGGCAGGCGTGGTGACGTTGTTGCCGGCCAGCAGGCCGGTGAGGCCGGAGAGGTCGAATTCGCCTTCCAGATCGTGATCGATGGCCGAACGGTAATGCGCGCCGATGCGCACCGGGTCGAAAGTGGCGGTGAAGCCCGCGTTCCAGCCTACCGAAATATCATCGCCCGTGATGCGCAACTCGCCGTCGGGGTCGGCCGGATTGAGATTGGGCACCGCGTTGGCGAGCTTTACATCGATATACTGGATGTCGACCCCGGCGCCGATCGAGAAATTGTCGGAGATCTTGTAGGCCACGCTCGGCTGGGCGTTCAGCGTGAAGAGGTCCGACGTAACGGAATCGTAGCGGCCGAAGAAGTCCTCGTCGTAATCGACGACCACGCCGAAGGGGCTGTTGACGCCGAGGCCGACCCACAAGCGGTCGGTCACCTGCGCGCTGGCATAGAGCGACGGCACGACGAGCGGCTGGGCGAAGGGGCTGCCGCCGTCGCTGCCGGTCACGGGCAGGGTGACGGGAAGGCCGGGCACGCTGCGCGTCGTGCCGGTGTCGGACTGGCGCGCGGTGACGAAAAGGGCCTGCGCGTTGGCTTCCACCTGTATGCCTTCGAGTTCGGTCATTCCGGCGGGGTTGAAGAAGATCGTCGCCGGACTGTCCGCGGCCGCCGCGTTGCCCGAATACGCTCGCCCGGCCTCCTTGGCCGATTGCTCCTGGATGTAGAAGCCGCCCGCATAGGCGGGGCTTGCGAGGACCATGCCGAGGCCGATGGCGAGGGCGGACGAAGCTGTTTTGAATTGGGGCGTCATGGGCGAGGAACGCGCAAACCGCGCGAGTGGTTTCCACCGCCGACTGCGCGTGATGCTGGCATTGGGCCACGGCTTGCGGCATCACTGCGGCGATGAGCGAAGCAACCGACGACAACCAAACGGAAACTCCGCTGCTGTTCGGGCGCGTGCTCGACGTTAAGGGCGGCGCGCGGCCGATCGATTGGGACGAGGCGCAGGGCTGGGAGCCTGCTGCGGCGGGCGAGGTCTTGTGGCTCCACCTCTGCCGTAGCCGCGAAGGCGTGCAGCAATGGCTAGAAACCGAGCTCGGCGTGCCCGAACCGACGGCAGAATTGCTCACCAGCGACCAGACCCGCCCGCGCGCCTTTCGCGAAGGCGCGACGCTGGTCGGGACATTGCGCGGTATCAACTTCAATCCGGGCGCAGAGCCCGAAGACATGATCTCGATGCAGCTGTGGTGCGACGGCAATCGGCTCATCACGCTGCGTCGCTTTCCGCTGCAGACCCCGCGCGAAGTCGTCGCCCAGCTCGACAGCGGGTTCGGGCCGGTCGATGCGGGGGCCACGATCACCTTGCTGGCCGAATACATGATCGCGCGCATGAGCCAGTCGATCATCGACATGAACCAGGTGCTCGACGAACTTGAGCATGACGATCCCGAAGAGCACGCCGAGGCGATGCTGAAGCGTATCTCCACCATCCGCCGCAACTGCCTCGCGCTCAAGCGCCACATGGCCCCGCAGCACGAGGCGCTGGAACAGATCAGCCGTGACGCGCCGCCCTGGTTCGAGGAGGAGGACCGCCGCGAAATCGCCGAGAGTATCGCGCGCCTGCGCCGCTATCTCGACGACATCGACATCAGCAAGGAAAGCGCGCTGGTGCTGCAGGACGAATTGCGCGCTCGCAGCCTCGCTTCCTCCGAGCACGCGACTTACATGCTCACCATCGTCGCCGGCATCTTCCTTCCGCTCGGGTTCCTCACCGGCCTGCTCGGCATCAATGTCGGCGGTATGCCCGGGATGGACGATCCGGACGCCTTCTGGGCCGTGGTGATGCTCTGCGGATTCCTGTTCGTCGCGCTGATCGTGGTCTTCCGTCGGCTGCGCTGGCTCTAGCCTACCAGCGGACCAAGGGCGGGATGGCGAAGCGGCCGACGAGGCCGGAGAGCACCACCGGCGCGACGTGCCAGATGCCGAGGTGGCCGATATCGTCCACCGGGCAGGCGAGGCCGAAGGCGAAGCTGCCGATCGCGCCGGCTGCAATGCCGGCATAGGTGCCTGCGGATTTAAGCGACACAGGCGCACCGCGCCGCAACCAGAGGGTCAGCGCGCTGGCGGTGACGAGCCCGAAGGCGCTTCCCGCAACGAAACAACCTAGCCCATACATATCCTGCGTCAGCGCGGCGGCGAACCTGCCGAAGCCGAGCATGACCAGCGCGGTGAGCGGCAGCAGCGCCAGCATTCCGGCAGACCAGCGCGCCCCCTCGTGGCTGTTGCCGACATGGGGCGTCGCCATGCGCAGGACGGCGTAGGCGGAGGCTGCACCCAGCAGGCCGAGCATGCCGTTGGTCATGAAGAATTCGACTGAGGGTGCGCCCTCCATGATGCCGCGCCATAGCCCTTCGATCAGCTCGACGAGGACGACGGTGCCGATGGCAGCCAGCGCCACCAGCGCGATGCCGTGCGACAGGCGGATCGGGCGGACGGGCGCGAGATCCTGCGCCAGAGCGTCGATCAGGGGGGTGGAGACCCGGTTCATTCTATTCAGCCTTTTCTACGAGCGCGGACAGCTTCTTCAGTCCGCGATGGATATTCACTTTGACCAGGCTTTCGCTCTGGCCGGTTCGCTGGGAGGCTTCGGCGATGCTCAGCCCTTCGATCTTGACAAGTTCGATGGCCTGCGCCTGCTTGTCGGGCAGGTGGACGAACAGCCGCTCCAGGCTCATCCGCGCCATCACCGCTTCTTCCTCGCTGTCTTCGGGCACATCGTGATCGCCCAGCTCGTCTTCGGCGGAGCGATAGACCTTGCGCAGGTGATCGACCCAGCGATAGCGGGCGATGGCGGCAAGCCAGGGATAGAAGGCGCGGCGGTTATCCCAGGTGGCGCGCTTCTTATGCACCGCCAGGAGCACGTCCTGCACGAGGTCGTCCAATTGGGAGGGCGGGACGCGCCGACGGTAATAGCGTTCGAGCCAGAGCTGCACTTCGGCCAGCAAGGCGCGGTACGTGGCCGCATCGCCCTTCTGGGCGGCGGTCATCATCTGCGCCAAGCTGGCTTCATCGGCAATCATCGACCATCTCCTGCACCAAAGCGTGCTGGACCGGTGTTCGGACGGGTGGCCGGAAAGGTTACAGGTGCCTGCTCAATAGGCGAAAGACTGGCCGACCATCTCCTCGCTCATCGTCCAGAGCCGGTCCGCCTTGTCCTTGTCGATCGCATAGCTGCGCACGCCGCCGCCGGTGTCCTCATTATCCTCGTTGGCGACGTGGCAGTCCTCGCAATAGAGGCCGCCAGCGCCTTCCAGTTCGTCGGTTGTGGCGACCCAGCAGGTGGTCGCCGCGCCTTGCGGGATTGTCTTGAAAGGCTGCGGCTCCTCGCCGCGTTCTTCGGCGGCCTTCCGGATGCGCGCCATCAGATTGGCGACGTCTTCCTCGCTCATGTGGCGGCCGAGATTTGTGTGGATGCCGCCGGGATGCAGAGCGTAGGCGTGGATGCCCTTGCCCGCGAGCCGCTCTTCCAGCCCAACGGCGAAAAGGACGTTGGCGGTCTTCGACTGGCCGTAGCTCACCCATTTGTCGTAGGCGCGGTTCTCGAAATTGGGATCGTCGAAATCGACCGGCGCGATGTGGTGGCCGCGGCTCGACAAATTGACGATGCGCGGGCGCTCGCCCTTTTCGACCAGCGGCATGAGCAGATTGGTGAGCAGGAAGTGGCCGAGATGGTTGGTCCCGAACTGCATCTCGAAACCGTCGTCGGTCTTCGCCTCGTCGCAGGCCATGACGCCCGCGTTGTTGATGAGCAGGTCGATCTTCTCGAAACGTTCGCTGGCTTCCTTGCCTGCCTTGCGCACGCTGTCGAGCGAGGCGAGGTTGCAGACCAGCGTATCGACCTTGGCGCCGGTCGCGGTGGCAAGTTCGTCGGCGGCGGCGGACAGCTTGGTCGCGTCGCGGCCGGAAAGGATGATGTGCGCGCCCCTCGCGGCCATCGCACGGGCCGTTTCCTGCCCGAGGCCGGAATAGCCGCCGGTGATGAGCGCGGTGCGGCCCTTCAGGTCCTTGTCCGCCAGCACCTCGTCCGCCGTGCTTTCGAATCCGAATTCGCTCATGTCTGGCCCTCTCTTCCGGTTGCAAATCAGGACGTAGCACAAAGAAGGGGGCGCACAACGAAAAGGGGGCGCGGAGATTTCTCCCCGCGCCCCGCCGACACCCTCTCTCCCTGGTGTCCTGTCAGTTCCGCATTACGCGCCCGGAGGCAGCGGGTCGTTGCTCTTCGGAGCAGCCGCCTTGCGGCGCTTGGGCTTGGGCGCGGCCGGACTTCCGCCCGTCGTCCCGCCGCCAAGGTCGCTGTCCATCTGTTCGAGCTTGCGCGCCGCCCAGTCACGGCCGCCGAGGCCGAAGGCAAGCGCGCCGGCCACCGCGACACCGCCGATCAGGATCGTCAGCACGTTGGCCGGGATCATCCCGCCAATGCCGGTGAACTGCAGGCCCATGAAGACGAACAGGATGATCGTCGCCCAGCGCACGATGGTCGCCGCGGTCCCATTCTCGCCCGTGTCGCCGGCGATGAGCCGGGCGAGCAGATTGGCGATGAAGAAGCCGAAAGCGATCACGACTGCGCCGAAGATCACCCGCCCGCCAAGTTCGAGCACCTGGTCGAGAATGGCGGTAAGTTCGGGGAAGCCCAGCAGGCGCGTGGCGGCGATGGCGAAGAACAGGATGATCGCTACCTGCACGACGCGGGCGATGATGCTGGAAGCGCGCGTGCCTTCCGCCATCATGCCGCTTTCCGCCAGCGCGCGGTCGACGCCGAGGCCGGGCAGCACTTCCTTCAGCACCTGCACCACGAACTTGCTTATGAGGTAACCGATGCCGAGCAGGATCGCGGCCGCGATAATGTTCGGGATGGCGTTGAAGATCAGCTGCAGCATCGAACTCGCCGGGCCGGAGATGCTCTCGATATTGAGCGCATCCAGAGCCATGATCGAGACGAAGATCACGATCACCGCATAGACGATTGTGGCGATGGTCTTGCTGATCGCCGTGTTGCCGGTGACATTGTCCACCCCGCCGCGATTGGCCCATTTGTCGAAATCGACCGTCTGCAGCGTGGTGATGATGAGATCGCGCACGATCCGCGCCACCATCATGCCGATGAAGAAGATCAGGCCCGCACCCACCAGATTGGGGATGAAGTCCACGATGTTCTCGAGCAGGCTGTCCACCGGCCCTGCCACGGCGCCGAGGCCGAGGATCTGCAGGATCACCAGCAGGCCGAAGAGCCAGATCAGCAGGCTCACGATCTTGCCCAGCGATTCACCCAGCGACGAGCCGTTGCCGGTTCCGCGCTGGAAGAAAGAAATGTTGTCGACGAGCTTGGCGAAGGCCCATTTCGCGGCCTTGGCCGCCGCCCACGTAATAAGCAGGACGATAAGCGCGAGACCGACTTTTTCGATCACGTCCATCGCGACCTGCTGGTCGAAACGATAATTACCGATACGCATGAAACCTCTCCCTCATGGTTTCCGTAGCGGCAGGGGCTATCACCCTTGACGGTTTTGTCCAAAAAGCCGGCGGGGATTGAGTGGATAACTTTCGGTGCTATCCCAGAGGGATGAGAGGTTTTGCATCCCCGCTCGCCGCCGGCCTTGCGCTGGCCATGTCCGTTTTCGCCGCGCCCGCGGCGGCCGAGGACGAGGCGCCGCGCTGGTCGCTCGCCATCCATGGCGGAGCAGGGACGATCGCGCGCGCCGACATGACGGCGGAAGAAGACGCGGCCTATCGCGCCTCGCTGCAAGAGGCGCTGAATGCAGGCGCGAAGGTGCTGGCCGAAGGGGGCGAGGCGCTCGACGCGGTCGAAGCGGTGATCCTCATCCTGGAGGACGATCCCAAGTTCAACGCCGGGCGCGGCGCGGTCTTCACCTGGGAAGGCGGACACGAACTCGACGCCTCGATCATGGACGGCCGCAACCGGGACGCGGGCGCGGTGGCGGGCGTTTCGGGCATCCGCAACCCGATCCTGCTCGCGCGCAAGGTCATGACCGACAGCCCGCATGTCATGCTGGCGGGCGAGGGCGCGGAGGTCTTCGCCGCGGAACACGATCTCGAACGCGTGCCCAACGAATGGTTCGACACCGACTTCCGCCGCGAGGCGCTGGAGCGGGTGAAGGCGGAGAAGCTCTCCGCGCTCGATGTCGATGCCAAGTTCGGCACGGTCGGCGCGGTGGCGCTCGACACGCATGGCAACCTTGCCGCCGGCACATCGACAGGTGGGATGACCGGCAAGCGCTGGAACCGTATCGGCGACAGCCCGGTGATCGGCGCAGGCACCTATGCCGACAACCGCAGCTGCGCCGTATCGGCAACGGGTTGGGGCGAATATTTCATCCGCGTCGGCGTGGCGCATGAAATCTGCACGCGGCTGCGATTGGCGCAAACCCACGATCAGGATACCCTCGTCGCCGCCATGGAACGAACCGTGGAGGCCGATGACGGCGAGCTCGTTTACAACGCCGGCAGGATCGCAGCGAATGAGGCGCAGGAAATCGGCGATGCCGTGATGCGCGACGTCAAAACGCTAGGCGGCGACGGCGGTATCATCCTCGTCACGCCCGAAGGCCATGCGCTTTACAGCTTCAACACCGAGGGCATGTACCGCGGCCGCGCGACGAGCGAAGGGGCGAGCGAAGTCGCGATTTACGGCGACGAATAGGATCGCGGCTCAGGTCAGGACGATGGTGTAGAGGTCGCGCACCCAATCGGTGAGTGAGCGACCGATCCGCGCAAACACCGCATCTACGCGCGCGCCGTCCACCGGAGCTCCAAGCGGGCTCTGGTGGTAGACGGCGAAGAAAACGGGCGATCCGGCAGGGCTTTCCACGAAACCGACATCGCCGCGGGCAAAGCCCATCCGAGCGTTCCATGTGCCGGAATTGCCGGTCTTGTCGCCCGCCACCCAGTCCTTGGGCAGGCCAGCGCGGACACGGTCGAGACCGGTCTCGCTCTGGATCATCCAGCCGCGCAATTCCTGCCGCCGTTCTGCGTCCAGCGGGCCATGCGTGTTCTCGCCAATGAGCGCCGCGAGCGTGCGCGCCATGGCCAAGGGCGTGGTCGTGCCGCGCTCCTCTCCCGAGGGGACGAAATTGACCTCCGGTTCGTTGCGCTCGATCCGCGTGGTGTCATCGCCCAGGTCGCGCAGGAAGGCCGTAAGCGCCGCAGGGCCGCCCGTTTCGCGCAGCAGGATGTTCGCGGCAAGATTGTCCGAGGTGGTCTGCGCCGCCCGGGCAAGCTCGCGCAGGCTGGCGCCCCGGCCCAGGTTCTCGCGGGTGAAGGGCGAATGGAACAAGAGTTCCTCCTCCGACCACTCCATACGCCGCGACAGGTCGAGCGCACCTTGCTGTTCGAGCGCCAGCGCGAAAGCGGCGAGCGAGGTCTTGAAGGTGGAGGCCATCGGAAACCGCTCCAGGCCGCGATAGTCCAGCAGGCTCCTGTTGGCCGGATCGTAAAAGACGACGCCCAAGCGCCCGCCAAGCTCGCGCTCTAGGATGCGGAACTGGGCCGAGGTCCGCCCCGCGATGCTACGGTCGAGCGGGACGCAGGCCGAGCCGAGAAGCCCTGCCGCGCTCGCAAGGAAAGAGCGCCGGGCGAGGCTCATCCGCGTTTCCGTGCCTGTGCGTAGCTGCCGAGCAGGCGCACATCGTTGGTCTGGAATGCCAGTTCCTCCAGCGCACGATCGACGCCCGGATCGCCCGGCGCGCCCTCGATGTCGGCGTAGAAGCGCGTCGCGGCGAAGCTGGCGCCCTTCTGGTAGCTTTCCAGCTTGGTCATGTTGACGCCGTTGGTCGCAAAGCAGCCCAGCGCCTTGTAGAGCGCGGCGGGCACGTTCTTCACCTCGAAGATGAAGGTCGTCATCTTCGTCGCCGCCTCGATCCGCGCCGGATCGCGCTGGTCCTTGGCCAGCACGACGAAGCGCGTGGTGTTGTCGGCGGCGTCTTCGACCGCCTCTTCCACGATATCGAGCCCATAAAGCTCAGCCGCCATCGGCGGGGCGATGGCGCAGAACCTGGGATCGCGCATTTCCGCGACATAGGCCGCCGCACCGGCCGTATCGGCATGGGCAAGGGCAACGATGCCGCGCTGCTGGAGGAATTCGCGCGACTGGCCGAGCGCCTGCGGATGGCTGTAAGCCGCCTCGAACGGGCCCTGTCCGGTTGCCATCAGAGCATGGGTGATGCGCATGAAATGTTCGGCCACGATCGCAAGGCCGCTTTCTGGCAGCAAGAAGTGGATGTCCGAGACACGGCCATGCTGGCTGTTCTCGATCGGGATCATCGCGCAGCCCGCCTTGCCACTCTTCACCGCGTCGAGCGCATCCTCGAAGCCGAGATAGGGCAGCGGCAGGCATTCTGGGTCGAACTGCATCGCGGCCTGGTGCGAATTGGAGCCGGGCGCGCCTCCGAAGGCGATGGCGCGCGCAGGATCGGCGGCGGCGGCGCGGCGCATGGTGTCGACCATATCGACGGCGGGCTTGGCAAAGGTACGCATGGGACGGGCTGTGTTAGCGACGAATTCCCGCCTCGCAAGCTCTATTGCCAGTTGTGCACTTGCGCGAAAAGGCCTGTCGCACTAGAGCGGCGCCCAATCATCAGACCACACGGATTCTTGCAGGCAAACACGCAATGGACGATCGTTTCAACACCGCTTCCGGCTGGGTTCTCTTCGCCGGCATCGTCGCGCTCGGCGCTTCGATCGGCTCGGGCATGTATTTCCACGCCGACAGCCATGAATATCCCGAAGGCCAGGACTGGGGCTATTTCGTGGAAGGCGCGGAAGAAGAAGGCGGCGCGGATGCGGGCCCCGATCTCGGCACGCTGCTCGCCAGCGCCGACGCGGCTGCAGGCGAAAAGGTCTTCGCCAAGTGCACCGCCTGCCACACGATCGAACAGGGCGGCGCCAACGGCATCGGCCCGAACCTCTACGGCGTGATGGGCAAGGCCATCGGCGGCCACGCTGCCGGGTTCGCTTACTCCTCGGCGCTGTCCGACCACGGCGGTCAGTGGACGTGGGAAAACATGGACGCATGGCTCAAGAGCCCGCGCGCTTTTGCCAGCGGCACCAAGATGAGCTTCGCCGGCCTCTCCAAGCCGGAAGACCGCGCCAACGTGATGGAATATCTCGCCTCGATGGGCGGCGCTCCTGCGAAGCCCGCACCGGCTGCTCCCGAAGTGGAAGCGGGTGAAGGCGAAGAAGCTCCCGGTGCAGGTCCCGGTCCGGTCGAAGGCGCCGAAGCCGGTGCAGCCGAAGCGGCCGGTGCCATGAGCGCCGATCAGCCCGTTCCCGCCGCCAACGCGGGCGGTGACAACGAAGGCGCGGCCAAGATCGACTGATCGGTCCGCGTTATCGTGAATGAAAAATCCCGCCACAGAGCGGGGTTTTTTGTGCCTGGCGAAGGAAGCTAGTCCTAGCCCTTGAAGCCTTGCGCGATGACATACCACTCGCTGGAGCCTTTGCGGCTAGCGGGAGGCTTGGCGTGCTTGACCGTCTTGAAATGCTTCTTGAGCAGGTTGAGGAGGTCGTTGTCGGTCCCGCCGGCCAGCACCTTTGCGAGGAAGGTCCCGCCGGTATCGAGGTTCTCGACCGCGAACCAGGCCGCCGCCTCGACAAGGCCCATGGTGCGCAGATGGTCGGTCTGCTTGTGGCCCACCGTGTTGGCCGCCATATCACTCATCACGAGGTCGGCCTTGCCGCCCAGAGCTTCTTCCAGCACGCGCGGCGCGTCGTCGTCCATGAAGTCCATCTGGAAAATGGTGACGCCCTCGATTGGTTCGGTCTCCAGCAGGTCGATGCCGACGACGGTGGCCTTGGGGCGCACCTTTCGCGCCACCTGGCTCCACCCGCCCGGCGTGATGCCGAGGTCGACGATGCGGCTGGCGCCTTTCAGCAGGCCGAACTTCTCGTCCATCTCGATCAGCTTGTAGGCCGCGCGGCTGCGATAGCCGTCCGCCTTGGCCTGCTTCACGTAAGGATCGTTGAGCTGGCGCTGCAGCCAGCGGGTGGAGGATTCCGACCGCTTCTTCGCCGTGCGGACACGCGTGTCCTTGTCCTTGCCCGAGCGGCTCATACGTCTTGTTCTCTCATACGTTGCAGGGCCGCGCGGCTGCGGTCGCCGTCGGCGTCGGCGGCCATCAGGCTGCGCAGGATGCCTTCGCGAATGCCGCGGTCGGCCACGCCCAGTGTTTCCGACGGCCAGATGTCGAGGATGCTTTCGAGTATGGCGCAGCCCGCCACCACGAGGTTGGCGCGATCGTCCCCGATGCAGGGGAGCTTGCGCCGGTCCACCCCGCTCATATGGCTGAGTTTGACCGAGATATCGCGCATCGCCTGCGAGCGCAGGATGAGCCCGTCCACCGCCTGCCGGTCGTATTGCGGCAGTTCCAGATGCAGGCTGGCGAGCGTGGTCACCGTGCCGCTGGTGCCCAAAAGGCGGATCGGGTGCGGGCCCTTGACAAACTCGCGCACGCGGTCGGCAAAGGGCTTGAAACTGTCGCGCACGGTCTTGCGCATCCGGCGATAGCGGTCGAGCCGCTCTTCCTCGCTGTCGTCCGAGCCGGTGACGGTATCGGTCAGCGACACCACACCCCAGGGCACGCTCATCCAGTCGATGATGCGCGGCACCGCGCCGCTCGGTTCGACCAGCACCAGCTCGGTCGAGCCGCCGCCGATGTCGAAGATGACCGCGGGGCCTTCGCCGTCTTCCAGCAGGATGTGGCAGCCCAGCACCGCAAGGCGCGCTTCTTCCTGCGCGGAAATAATGTCGAGCACGATGCCGGTTTCCTGCCGCACCCGCTCGATGAATTCCTCGCCATTGGCGGCGCGGCGGCAGGCCTCGGTCGCGACCGAGCGGGCGAGGTGGACATGGCGGCGGCGCAGCTTTTCGGCGCAGACATGGAGTGCGGCCAGGGTACGATCCATCGCCTCGTCCGAGAGGCGGCCGCTTGCCGCCAGCCCTTCGCCAAGGCGCACGACGCGGCTGAAGGCGTCGATCACGGTGAAATTCTCGCCCGAAGGGCGCGCGATCAGCAGGCGGCAGTTGTTGGTGCCCAGGTCCAGCGCGGCATAGGCCTGCTTGCGGCCACGGGCTTCGGGAAGGGAGGGCGCGGGTTTCGCCGAGGGAGCGGACGCGCCGCGCGGCTTGGCCCCACGCGGCTGTGCGCTCTTACTCTTCGAGCGCTTGTCGGGCCGGGAGGGGCGCTTGTAGCGGAAATCGGCTACCTTGCCGGACGTGCCGCCCCTTGTCTTGCCGTGCCCCCGTCTGATGTCCGGCGGAGATTGATCCGCCATGGGGTGTGTCTTTCGTTATTCCTCCTGCGCAAAACCACCTCGCGCAGGGACCTGTTAACGATGCTAGCGGGGGAAGGGCGCATGGGCAAGCTCGCAAGGCGTCTGCGGGGTTGACCTTGCGCCGCGGCGAAACTAGATGCGCGGCCTCTCCTGCACCGGCGAGCCGATTCTCGCCCCTTTCGCAGGCCTGATGCCCCGTCGTCTAATGGTAAGACTACGGACTCTGACTCCGTCAATTGAGGTTCGAATCCTCACGGGGCATCCAGCACTCCCAAATTTCACACGATGCGAGCTGAGGGTCTTTGGCTGTTGCCACTGCCCGGCCCAGACCGCTGCGTGACCATTGGCCTCACCCATCTGCAATGGCGCGACGCCATCCCATGGCCTCCGGACGGTGCTTCGTTCGCGAATCGAATCGGGCGCCGCCCAAAAATTAAGAAATTTGAAGGGGGCAATCTCCTGTTAACCATAAATCGACGTAAATACGTGAAAAAACACGTGATTTTTGCCGATTTTCGCGAAATACGTAGTCCCTCGTTAACGTTTGGCGGGCATAAGCCAACGTGACGAAATCCATTGTTGGGGGCAGATTCGGCGTTTCGCGCCGCCCCTGCGCAAAAGGAACGGGAAGACGCGAGATGGCACAGGCTAAGGATTACAAGCCCTTCGACGAAGGCGCCCTGAATCCGGTCAACGGCGGTGGCAACGGCAACGGTAACGGTGGCGGCTCGAACAACGCGGGCGGCAACGGGACCGATAACGGCCGTGCAGGCGAGAACGGTAACGGTGCGACGAACGGCAACGCCGGTTCGGGCACGACCGGTAACGACTCCAGCACTTCCAACGGCAATGGCATTGGCAACGGCGGTTCCGCGGGCGGAAACGGCAATGGCAACGCCACGGTCGATGCCTACGCGGCCGACACCACCACCACCGGCGTGCTTGCCGACGGCCAGACCATCGCCACCGCGATCGACAGCCGCACCGATGTAGACTGGTTTGCCGTCGAACTGGTCGCTGGTTCCAGCTACCAGTTCGCGACTACCGCCGGGGCCACCGGTTCGATCGGCGACACCGTCCTCGCGCTCTACGATGCCGACGGCAATCTCGTTGCCGGCAATGACGACAGCAACAACGGCGCCTTCTCGACCCTCCTCCACACGGCAGAGGCCGGCGGCACCTATTACGTTGCCGTTCTTGGTTATCAGGGGGATCGGGGTTCCTACGAGGTCTCGATGAACGAGATCGACCTCAACGATGCGTTTGCTGCCGGTGTCGACACCGCCGGGACCATCGCGGCAGGCGAAACGATCCTGACGCAGCTCGACTATGCGGGCGACAGCGACTGGTTCGCTTTCGACATCGCGCTCGGCCAGGCGATCTCCTTCTCGACCGCCGCCGGCACAGGCGCTGCGGCGAACGATACGGTCATCACCATTTACGACGCGGCCGGCAACGCGCTGCTCACCAATGACGACAACGGCACCGACCTCTATTCCTTCGTGGACTTCGCAGCCGAAGCGACCGGCACATATTACGTCGAAGTCAGCGGCTTCGACGGCGTTGCGACCGGCAGCTATGCGCTGACCGCCTTGCTGACCCACAATGCGGTGGAGGGCAGCGTCGACCAGATCAGCGAATACCTCTCCTCGCGCTGGTTCGCCGATATGGGCGAGCAGGCCGGCGGCTGGGCGCTCGATGCTTCGCGCACGATCACCGTCGACCTTTCCGGTCTCGACGCCTCGATGCACGAGGCTGCACGCGTCTCGCTTGCCGCATGGGGCGATGCCGCCGGCATCACCTTCATCGAGCAGGCTGGCGGCGCACTGCAGTTCGTCACCGGCACCGAAAACGACACCACGGTCACGCGCAGCGGCGGCTTCATCGACGGCGCCATCGTCACGATTGATCCGGCAACGCCGGGCTTTGCGTCGGCGACCCGTGCCTACCAGGTGGTGATGCAGGAAGTCGGCTTCGCGCTCGGCCTCGGCCATGCGGGCCAGTACACGAACGGCCAGTTCGTCTCGTACCGCGCGCATGACCTCGTCTATCTCAACGACAGCAACATGCTCACGGTCATGTCGGGCTTCGACAATTCGACCAATGTGACGCTGGCGAGCAGAGGCTATTCGAGCTTCGACGCGATTACGCCGATGATGGCCGATGTCGCGGCGATCCAGGCGATCTACGGCGCACCGACAAACACGCGCACCGGTGACGACACCTATGGTTTCAACAGCACCGCGGGCGACCTTTACGACGCTTCGCTCACCACCGGCGCCGCCTATACGATCGTCGACAGCGCAGGCGTCGACACGCTCGATTATTCGCAGCACACTCAGAACCAGCTGATCACTCTGATCGAAGGCCGCTTGATGAATGTCGGCGGGCTCATCGGGAATGTGTCGATCGCGCAGGGAACTGTTATCGAGAACGCAATTGGTGGAATGGGCGACGATTATGTGCGGGGCAACAACATTGCGAACACGCTGCACGGTGGTCTCGGAAATGATACTGTTCGTGGCTTAAGCGGGGATGACCGTGTAGACGGCGGCGAAGGCGACGATTGGCTCTTTGGCAATAACGGCAACGACACCCTCAGCGCAGCTGCTGGATTAAACCGAATGTTCGGCGCAGCGGGAGACGATGTTTTGATTGGCGGATCAGGATTCGACAAGCTGTTTGGCGGTGCCGGAAATGATGCGCTTTTCGGTGGGAGTGGTCGAGACCTCCTGATGAGCTGGGACGGCAATAACTACATGGATGGGGGAAACGGTAGTGATGTCATCGTCGGCGGGAATGGCAATGATACGCTAATCGGCGGCGCAGACGACCACGGATGGGACAAACTTCGCGGCGGAGCGGGTGATGACATTCTCATTTCTGGCATGGGGAATGACAATCTGCAGGGCGGCGCAGGCGACGATTGGATGGATGCCGGTGGGGCGAACGACTTTCTGAATGGTAAAGCGGGTATCGACACGATGTTCGGTGGTAGTGGGAATGACGTCCTATTTGGTGGTGATGGCAATGATATTCTGGATGGTGGTCGGGGTAATGATCGCCTCAAAGGCGGCGCTGGTGACGATTTACTGACTGGCGGCGCTGGTGCGGATTCTTTCATTATGGACAAAGAGGTTGGGGTCGACACGATCACCGACTTTATCTCGGGCGTCGACTTGATCGAGCTTTGGCGCCCTGCATTCACCGAAGTTCGTTTCGGCACGCTCTGGAAATCGGCTTTTGCTCTGGGCACTGAAGCCGCAGATGCGGGAGATCGCATCATCTACGACGAAGCTACGGGTAATATTTGGTACGATGCAGACGGCACAGGCGTTGTGGAGAAGGTCCTATTCGCGAAGGTCGCTGTAGGTACGCACCTCGAACATACTGATTTCTACGCGCGGGGCGCGTCCCCCTCTACTAGTACGGTCGGCATGGAGCAGCTCAAGCTTCCGGCCGACGATATAAGCACGACAGATATTCCAATTGGCTAGAATAAATTCGGGAACAGAAATGCGGCCATTCTTCTGACCGCACGTGGAGATGGGCGCCAGTGTTGCAGGTGTTTCGTCTCCTTCTAGTGTGCATCTACCAAATGCCGGGCCGTTGTAACCTACGACCTTCAATCCAGAGTGACACGAAGGGTCTTGTGTGCATAATGAGCGAATATGGCCCAGGAGAGAAGTCTTAAAACGCGAGTAAAGGTTCTCGATGCTGCGCGCGGACTCATTGTTGAGCGTGGACACGAACAGGTTTCTCTAAAGCAAATTTGCGATTGCTCGGGAGTATCGAACGGCAGTGTATTCCATCATTTCGGATCAAAAGAAGGTATCGTGCGCGAGCTATTTCGAACCGAACGAGGGGCCTATCTACATACAATAGCCCAAGCCATTACCGCATATGTAGGTGATCCGTGCGATGCTTTTGCAGCTGGGACTCGCGCAGCACTTGCCTATCAAGCGGCCAACCCTCAACGTTATGAGAGGCTTATCGCCGAATTCGTCGACAGCGAATGGATACGACACAACGCCGATGTTTGGCTGGCGGTGGCCGCAGAAGAAGAGCAACCGGTTATCCGCTGGGCTGCCGGACACTTTGCCAGTGGGGCATTGCCCCTCTTTCCTCCTGCATTCTTTCAGGCAAGTTTCTTAGGGCCTGTAGACCTTCTTTGCCGAGCGCATCGCCAAGGGCGGCTTTCGGGCGAACTCGAACTGCATGGCGAGGCTTTGGCTCAATTTGTAGCCGCAGGGTTAAAGCAACTACGCAACCAACAAACAAATTGAGAATGTTTGGGCGGAAAGGAAGGGGCCCGAGGGCGGTTAGCATTACGGCCAGACTTCTAGGCAGTCCATGGGAGCGAGTACTCTTGCTTCTCGTTAAGGTAACCGCAGATGCGAATCTTCCCGCCAGAACTCTCCCAACCAAAAAAATTCCGAGCACTGCTTCAACTTAGGAAAAGGTTGGCACGCTGCATAAACTGTTCAATCGGGATCTCGTGAAATCGAAGTATTCGTGTGGGGCGGCCCTTAATATAGAAGAGCGCGCATGTCTTGCGAACGCGCTCACCTATTTGTTCTTAAACCGGTACTTCGTGAGAGGTTTGACCCGACTCTCCGATCGGGCGAAAGTCATATGTGATAGGGCTTTGGATTAAGAAATAATAAGTCCCAAATTTATTCGATTATATCGGCGTCTCGACCTACGTTTATCTGGCCCAAGATATCGGCGGCGCCGAAGACATCTATGCCGTTAGCGGCTGAGATCTGCTCAATGAACGTAAAAGCGACGTTCGCCGCACTTTTTGTTCGGCTGGAGGCCGGTGCGGATGTGGAGGGCAGGAGCGCCACCTTAGGTCGGAAATCAACCGTGCTTTTGAAGCGCAAGTTTGGCAGGAGCCCCATCCTGTGCGTCGCGATCGCGACTTTAGTCGCGCTGACGACCGGCCGACGACTAAGTTGATTGGCCACAAGCTTCGTGCTGTCGTCGAAAATAGTGATGGGAGAGATCGTAGAAAGCAGAGCAATTACGTTTAATCCACTTGGATATCAGGCTTCAGTATTCTCGCAATTTGCATCATTGGAGTTTACGTTAAGCGACTTGATGGTGAATGCCGAAGGCGAATTGAAGGCATATATAAGAGTTCATTACTCGATAATCGCACCCGATGAAACAAGAAATGGGGTACTTTAAGAACCCACCTATCGTATTAATTACTAGCGGAAGACAACAACATTTTTTTTCAGGGAATCTGAACTCTATGCCGGATGCCAGTGGATGTGCTAAGGGCCATCGAAATGGTCATCGGTTGATCATTTGTAATAAGCCTCTGTCGGTGCAATAGGGGTGGCTGCTTATTCGAAGCTTGAAAAGCTTGATCGTTATCGACGATAACGGGAAAACCTTGAGCGCACCTGATCGAGAGTTGGATGCGAGATTCAAGTGCCGAGTTTTCACGCGAAAGCGGGGCAAGGACCACAGCCGTCGCGGCCCGGCCAGAAGTTGACAGTTAACATGCTGAGTCAACATGGCGTAAGACGTCATGATGGCGGAGTAGTTTGATTCCGGATAAAATGAGGGTGTCCAGGAATTTGGGGCGGCGGGCATTGCGTTGCTGGACGCCCGTACGCAATGCGCCTACACCGCTGGCCATCCCCGGGGAGCCAGCGCTGGCTGAGAGGGAGGTCTCGCACCCTCCGACCCGTCGAACCTGAACCGATTAGCATCGGCGGAGGGAGTGGAGCGGCGCGCGCAAACCCGCTCTTCCTCCGCCTTATGGAGAGAGCACGCATGGCCGACATCAACAGCAAATTCGACATCGGCGTCACCACCGGTCCGATCCGCGGCAGCCGCAAGGTTCATGTTGGTGCCAAGAGCGGCAGCGGCATCCAGGTCGCCATGCGCGAGATCGATCTCGAGGACGGCGAACCCAGCGTCCGCGTCTACGACACCTCCGGACCCTACACCGATCCCGATGCCCAGATCGACATCCGCAAGGGTCTCGAACAGAAGCGCCGCGAGTGGATCATGGCCCGCGGCGATGTCGAGGAATACGATGCCCGCGAAGTGAAGCCCGAGGATAACGGCCAGCTCGGCCCCGACCGTTCGGGCGGCGTCCCCGGCTTCCCCAATGTCGCGAAGAAGGTGCTGCGCGCGAAGCCCGGCGCGAACGTCAGCCAGATGCACTACGCCCGCCGCGGCATCATCACTCCCGAGATGGAATATGTCGCCGAGCGCGAAAACTTGGGGCGCGAAATGCTGCGCGAGGAAGCGGCCCGCCTCACCGCGCGCAACGATGGCCAGCCCTGGGGCGCGGATCTCCCAGATTACGTCACCCCCGAATTCGTCCGTGACGAAGTGGCGAGGGGCCGCGCGATCATCCCCTCCAACATCAACCACCCCGAAACCGAGCCCATGGCGATCGGGCGCAACTTCCTCGTCAAGATCAACGCTAACATCGGCAACTCCGCCGTGGCCTCCGACGTGGCGAGCGAGGTCGACAAGATGGTCTGGTCGATCCGCTGGGGCGCCGACACTGTCATGGACCTCTCCACGGGCCGCAACATCCACGACACGCGCGAATGGATCATCCGCAACTCGCCCGTCCCCATCGGTACCGTGCCGATCTACCAGGCGCTGGAGAAGGTCGGCGGCATTGCCGAGGACCTGACGTGGGAAATCTTCCGCGACACGCTGATCGAACAGGCCGAACAGGGCGTCGACTATTTCACCATTCACGCAGGGGTCCGCCTGCCCTATGTCCCCATGACCGCCAAGCGCGTCACCGGCATCGTGTCGCGCGGCGGCTCGATCATGGCGAAATGGTGCCTCGCGCATCACAAGGAGAGCTTCCTCTACGAGCGCTTCGACGAGATCACCGAGATCATGAAGGCCTATGACATCGCCTATTCGCTGGGCGACGGCCTGCGCCCCGGCAGCATCGCCGACGCGAATGACGAAGCCCAGTTCGCCGAGCTCTACACGCTGGGCGAGCTCACCAAGCGCGCCTGGGAACAGGACGTGCAGGTGATGATCGAAGGCCCCGGCCACGTGCCGATGCACAAGATCAAGGAGAACATGGACAAGCAGCTGGAAGCCTGCGGCGAAGCGCCCTTCTACACGCTTGGCCCCCTCGTCACCGATATCGCGCCGGGTTACGACCACATCACCAGCGGCATCGGCGCGGCGCAGATCGGCTGGTACGGCACCGCCATGCTCTGCTACGTCACGCCCAAGGAACACCTCGGCCTGCCCGACCGCGACGATGTGAAGGTGGGCGTGGTGACCTACAAGCTCGCCGCCCATGCCGCCGACCTCGCCAAGGGCCACCCGGCCGCCAAGGTCCGCGACGACGCGCTAAGCAAGGCTCGCTTCGAATTCCGCTGGCGCGACCAGTTCAACCTCAGCCTCGACCCCGACACGGCCGAGCAATACCACGACCAGACCCTCCCCGCAGAAGGCGCCAAGACCGCCCACTTCTGCTCCATGTGCGGCCCCAAATTCTGCTCGATGAAGATCACGCAGGAAGTGCGCGACTTCGCGGCCAAGCAGAACTCGGACAGCTATCTCGCGAGCGAAAACATCAAGCGCGAGACCTCAGCCGAAGAGGCCGAGGAAGCCCAGAAGGGCATGGAGGAGATGAGCGAGGTCTATCGCGAGAAGGGTGAGAAGTTGTATTTGCCGGAGGGGTAGGGCACTTGGACAATGTACGCCTTTTCTAAGGCACTCGAAGCTTCGCTGAATGGATTATGCGCATATGGCAATTGAAAGTTGGGATCCTCTAGAGGCTGCGGAGGATACGGATAAAGAGATCGTTTCTGCCGCAAAGAAGCGCGAAATCAAGAATATCCTGAAATCCTACGTCTCCAATTATGATCCGTTCTCAGAACTGATCCAAAACGCGCTTGATGCGATTGAGCGCCGGGCTGAAAACGACGAAGACTTCGAACCCAAGGTCAGAATCTTTATCGACTTGATGCAAAACTCCGTTGAGGTCGTAGATAATGGTTGCGGCTTCCGAGCGAGCGAATTCAAGTCATTTCTTGCTCCGAGCATTTCGTTCAAGAATGCAGGAAAGACCAGGGGAAACAAAGGCGTTGGCGTCACCTACATTGCGTATGGGTTCAACAAGCTAACAATTCGGACGAAGAACGAGGATTTCGAATATCAAGGTGTGATCCGAAGGGGCCGCGAATGGATAAACGATTCCGAAGGGACGGTTGCCCGGCCAAAGATTGAGGGAGCAAAAGACAATAGCGATCTCTTTGAAGAGATCGATCAAGGGACCAGTTTCAAAATTGAATTCACTGGCGAAGGAATACGCCCGAGCAATCTGTCATGGTATCAAGCCAGCACGCCCGAACAATGGCTTTACCTGCTGCTCGTAAAGACGCCTCTAGGTCTCATTGACATCGATGGATCAGACCGACTTCCGATCAAGTTCGATTTGACGGTGCTTGATCGAGAAGGCGAGGCACGGACAATTTCAGATCGGGATATCGGATACAAGTATCCGCACACTGAAATAAAGGCTAGCCGCAGAATCTCGGAAATCAAAGAGATACAGCAGAAGGCTTTAGATAAAGGGAAAGACCTTCAGAAGGCGATTAGCAAATTTCGCAACTCGAATGGCGTATACGAAATTTACGAAGCGGATGACATCAAAGAATTCCGCTCGATCAACGACGATGATGCTAGTTTAATCGACGAATTTTCAGTTTCTGCTTACGGCTATTTTGCTTATTCAACTGAAGTTTGGGATCAATTGAATGATAAAAAGGCTAAGCTGCGCAAGGGCCTTCGGATACTTAGAGGCGGGTTGCAGCAAGCAGTGAACGGGATGCCGCAGGGTGAGTTGATTACGATACCGCTCACTCGCTCGATTGGCCATCAGAACCAAGCACACATCATCGTGCATTTCGATGGTGCCGAACCAGATTATGGCCGCAAGGGACTGCAACCCGAACTTAAAGAATTGGCGGAAAAAATCTCGGTGGCAATTGTCCGTCAATTGAGCGAGCGCAGAGATATTTTGAAAGCTGATAGCGGTGCCCAGGCCAACATAGACAAAGAAGTCAAAGTTCATGAGTGGCTACGCGATCAAGAACAGCATGAGGAAAACTCCCCTCTTACCTTAACGAGCGACAAGTTCTTCATTCCGACGAAAAAGGTTTCGCTGGGATCGACCCCCCGCTCTGAACAGGATGTTATTGTACTTTTCAATCAGCTCATCGCTGGGGGCGTGATCCGCGGCATTCGATTGCTTGGGACATCGCAGGTTTCGCAATATGACGGTGTATATCGCTACGTCGCCGAAGAACCATTGGAAGTCTATGAGTTTGAAGAAGAAAGCAATCCACTCGGTGTGTTGGAGGAACAACTTACAAAGCCCTTTGTATCTCCTCCCAAGATTCTCGAATACAAGTATGGCTTGGATGGACTGATCCGTGAGTTCGAAAGCGGCGAAAAGCACGAGACTGATGTGAATCTTTGTGTTTTTTGGGAAATGGGCAAGGAGTATGAGCGAGAATACACTCCGCTCTCCTATCTAGATTTCGACAACGTCCACCACAGGCCGTACCATGGCCTTACCCATCTGATGGCGTCGGGTAACAGCGAATTTCACGCTATTTGCCTTAAGGAGCTGATGGACGTCCTCAATGATCCAGAGGCAGCACAAGTTTTTCAGCGCGAAACCTACTCGGACGACATCTAGTCGGTAAAGTCCTCTTAAATTCGCGGCGCTAACTTTCCCGCCCCATCCGCACCAGCTCCCGGTCGAGCGCCTGCAGGAAGTTCGACCGGTCCGCCTTGCTGAACGGCGGCGGGCCGCCTCCCACTCCGTCCATCCCGGCGCGCAGGTCTTCCATGATTGCCCGGGTGGCGATGGCGCTGCCGATGCTGGCGGCGTCGAAGCTCTTGCCGTCGTGGCGCAGCACGGTCGCGCCCTCCTTGAGGCAGCGTTCGGCCAGCAGGATGTCGGCGGTGATCACCACTGCCCGCGGCCCCGCGTTCTCCGCGATCCAGTCATCCGCCGCGTCGAAGCCGTCCGAGACCACCACGCGCTTCACCCGCTCGCTCACCGGCACGCGGAAGGGGCTGTTGCTGACCACGCGGACGTGTGCCTTGTGGCGCTGTGCCACGCGGTAGACCTCCTCCTTCACCGGGCAGGCATCGGCGTCGACGAGTATGGTGACGGGATCGCTCATGCGAGCAATCGTTAGGCGTTTCGCGCGCCCCGTGCTACCGCGCCTGCGCTGACGTCGAAATTTGCGACGGATGTCGAAATTTGAAGACCGCCGCTCGCCTTTCGGGCCCCGGCGTAAACAGGCGACGATTTCCTTTCTTCGGACGACCTTTTGCACGACCGCCCGCGCATGTGGCGCAGGCGGCACTTCCAAGCGTTCTCGAAAGGAACACATCATGGCCAAGACCGGCACCGTAAAATTCTTCAACACCGACAAGGGCTATGGCTTCATCCAGCCCGACGATGGTTCGGCCGACAGCTTCGTCCACATCACCGCCGTGCAGGCCGCCGGCATGCAGACGCTCGATAAGGAACAGCGCCTGAACTACGACGTCGAGCAGGGCCGCAACGGCAAGGAAAGCGCCGTGAACCTCTCGGCTGCCGACTGACATTTGTCTTAGAGGCTCGCGCGCCCCGGCCGGGGACATCCCGCCGGGGCGCGCGGCACCTCCTCTACCCTGTCCCAAGGAGCCTGCCGATGAGCCAGTCTTACGAATTCTATTGCGCCCGCGCCGAGGCGGCCCGCAAGGCGGCCGATGCCGCCACGCTCGATAATGTGCGGGACCGCGAATTGCGCGCGGCGAAATCCTGGGCAGACCTTGCCGAACACGCCCGCGGCGTGGCCGAGGCGCGGATCAAGACCGAACGCGAAAAGCGCGAGGCGCGCGAGGCCCTGGCAGCCGCCGAGGCCTGAGCCTTTCCTACAGGACGGCGTGCGGGCTAAGCCCCTCGCATGAGCCTGTCCGAACCCTTTCAAACCCGCGCGAATCCGGGGCCTTGCGGCCTTTCGGACTTTTTCGCCCTGGACCGTGCTCCATGCGCTCCATCCTGTTGGAAAGCGTGTCGGCTACGGGAAACCCCGGCGTGCCCCGCTCGTTGATTGGACAGACAACAACAAGAGGAGCATTCGCCATGCAGGTCCAGTTCAATTCCGATAGCAGCGTGATGGGCACCGAGAACGTCGCGACCCGGATCGAGACGCGGGTGCGCGAGAAGCTGGCGCGGTTCGAGGACCGGCTGACGCGGCTCGAAATCCATGTGCGCGACGAGAACGGCGCCAAGGGCGGGGGCGACGACAAGAGCTGCACCATCGAGGCACGGCCCACGGGCGGCCAGCCGGTGAGCGTGAGCGCCCATGCCGCCAAGGTCGATGACGCTGCGAGCAAGGCCGCCGGCACGCTCGCCCAGCGGCTGGAACGCCACTTCGGGAAGGGCGAGCGGCACAAGCACGACGCGCGCCCCGACAAGGTGATGTGAAAACTGGAGCACGGCTCGTCGCGTCAGCGGCGCGGGTCGACACATTATTGCCGAAATTCGAAACATCCGCGGCGCCCCTTCGTTCGTATCTTGAAGCACCAGCCGGGTGGGCCGGCTGCGATTATGCTGATTTTACGAAAGAAAAGGGACCCATTATGAACAAGATGACACTTGCGCTCGCCTCGGCCGCATCGCTCGCTCTTACCGCCTGTGGCGGGGAAGCCGAAGAACCGATGGCCGACGACACCGCCATGGCCGACCAGATGGCCAACGATACGGCCGAAACCGGCACGATCGTCGAAGTCGCACAGGGCGACAGCCAGTTTTCGACGCTGGTCAGCGCAGTGACCGCAGCCGGCCTTGGCGAAACGCTGTCGGGCGAAGGTCCCTTCACCGTCTTCGCGCCGACCAACGACGCTTTCGGCAAGATCCCCGAAGCAACGCTGACCGAACTGACCACCAACGACACCGAAACGCTGGGTAACATCCTCCAGTACCATGTCGTCGAAGGCAATGTGGACGCCGCCACGCTGACGCAGGCGATCACCGATGCCGGTGACGCAGGCTACACGATCAACACTGTGGGCGGCGGCACGCTGACGGCCAATCTCGTGGACGGCAATGTCGTCCTTACCGATGCCGCCGGCGGCGCCTCGACCGTGACGGCCACCGATGTCGCCGCGTCAAACGGTGTCATCCACGTCATCGATACCGTACTCATGCCGCAGTAAGCGCGCCTAGCCGACAAAGAAGAGGCGGCCCCTCGACAGGGCCGCCTTTTTTGTGTTCCCATTCGTGAGGAGAGGGTCAGAACGTCAGCTGCCCTTCCTCGCGGCCTTCCCACCATTCGATCCGCTTGGGGCTGACTTCGATCAGGATGAGGCCCTCGGTGTCGAGACCGTTCTCGAACCAGGCCTCGAGGTCCTTCACCCAATGCTTCTCGAGCAGGGCGCGGTCACGGTGCAGCTTGCCGGTGCCCTGTACCGCGCAATAGAACTCGCCGCTGGTATAGGTGGCGCCGCATTGGTCGGAGTTCTTCAGATCGTCGTCGATCCGGCCATCGTCGGTGGCGAAGTGGTAGGAGGTGCCGTCCTCCTCGCTCACATCCTTGTTGTTCGACATCGGCCGCGCGGCAATCGCGCCTTCGCTGCCGGTCTTGGTGACCAGCATGGCGATATCGATGGATTTGAGCGTCTCGGCAATCTGGGAAACCGAACGGTCGGACATGAACGCGACTCCTTCAAGGTGTTGGGGATGAAGGAGTAACGGGCGAAATCGCTAAGGGTGCCTGCGCGAGCTTGTGGCGGGCGCGCCCCTGAACTTGCGGCCCGGCCAATGCTCGGGCGAGAACCAGTCGCACGCCATGTCCGGGCGGGCATCGGCGAGCGCCATGAAGCCTTCGAAGGTGGAAACCGCCTTGGCGCAGACGAGATCGGTCAACTGGCGGCAGGTGATCAGCGGCGAGAGGTCCTTGTCTGCCACAGACGCGCTGGTCATCGTCAGCTTGCGGATCGCAAAGCCATCGAGCGGGTCGAGGCTGGCGATTTTCTGGACCGTGTTGATCGACCCATCGAGACCGAGGATTTCTAGCCGGTTCCTCAAGGGGCGCATCCACCCAAGGTCGAAGAGATGCTTGGCGTTCTCGATCTCCAGCCGGGTCAGGCGTGGCAGGGCGAGGATCGGCGTGAAGTCGGTGATGTTGCGCGGGGAGTCGATTTTCAGGCGATGGATCTTCGGCAGGCGTTTGAGGCCCTCGAGCGTCTCGGCAGTGACTGGCCAGGTCAGCTCGAGCCATTCGAGCTCGGGAAGCTCGCAAATCTCGTCGAGGAAATCCTGGTTCACCGCGCTTGCGGTGAGAATGCGAAGCTTCTTGCGCGTCGAGATGCCGCGGAAGCTCTGCTTCACCCGGTGGTGAACACCGATCTCCGCATCGGGCGAGATGCCCAGAGTGGCGCTGAATTCGTCCGGCTCGCTCATGGCAGAGGAGTGCCCGTTTTCCGGGCGCTCTGCAATCCAACGTGAATGCAGACTAGGCGCGAGAAAACACCCGCCACGCAAGGCTGCGGGGCGGGTGTCGACTCTTTGTCCAGATATCAGTCCCTGCGGGCGAGGGCGGCGCTGACGTCGACCGTCTTGGAATTGCCTACGCTGGTTTCGCTGGCGGCCGGATGCGGAGGTTGCACCTGCGCGGCAACTTCCACCGGTTCGGCCAGCGCCATCGGCGCGTCGGCGCGGGTCATGCGCGTGGGTGCGGCGTCGGCAACGCGCTCTTCGCGATAGGCGGGTTCGGCCACTTCGCGCGCGCCTTCCTGGAAGGCGAGCAGGCGGCGTTCGTGTTCGATGCGTTCGGGGCTGGCGGTGGCGTAGAAATCGTATTCCGCCGACATCCGGACAGCGTCGTCCTCGCGGCGCTCCCACCACATGTCGCCGCCGCGGTCGCGCAGGCGACCGTGCAGGGCGAGTTCGCCCACTTCGATCGTGCCCTCGGGCGTTTCGAGCGGATAGTGGTCGGGCGAGCGCTGCGAGGTGCGCAGTGCGTCGTTCGAGGCGGTCACAAGCTGGGCCTCGGGCAGGGTGTCGCTATGTCCTCGCGTTAGGACGGGGCTGTCTCCGATGGTGGCGCCGCTAACGGCTCCGGCAATTGCCACCACGGCCACCGCGCCCAGCACCTGGGGGGTGAATTTCATGGCTGTATCTCCGCATAAAGCGTCTTGCCTGATCAACGTGCGATTGCGCCTTCGTGTTCCCGCAAGCGGACGCCACGCGCTTCACTTCGCCTTAACGACACGCGGTAAGGGCGCGGCAAAGCTTGTGTGCAAGAGTTAATGGGATGGTGAGATTTTTACGCCATGAGCAGGTTGAAACAGGGCTTACGGACCGCTGACGATGCACGAATTACAAACCCAGTTCGCCACGCAGGCAGGCGAGGACGCCTGGAATGCGGTGATGCACGAGCATTTCCACAGCGGGGAGCTGGGCGATGCGCAGGCCTATCTCGTCTCGCAGCTGGAGGCCTTGGGCACGGAACTGGCAACGCGCTGCCTGATCGACGATCCGGACCGCGTCTCCATCACCGGCTGGAGCGAGCTGATCGAGGCGATCGAGCTGCACGAGGGCGAGCCGATCACCGGCGTCGCGCTCGCGATCGCCAACGAGGCGGACCGCGCCTTTGAAAAGGGGCAGGTCCATCACCCCTATATGCTGCTGGGCCTCTACAGCGATGAACCCTTCGCGTTCAGCAAGGCGGACAGCAAAACGCTGGTCGAACAGACGCTGTCGGAAGATGGTCCCGCCTGGGCCGGCTATGACGAGGACATCGAGGTTTTCCTCGAGTGCGAAGGTCTCTCGGCCATCAACACCGCGCTGGTCCACCACAAGGAACGCCATTTCTTCCGCGACGATGCGCCCGAGCACGCCCCGGCGCGCTATGTCGAATATGTGCTCGCCTGCTGGTGGCGCGCGCTGCTGTTCCACCGCGCGGTGGAGAAGATCTGCGCGCAGAGGCCGCTGCCGCACAATGTGCCCGTGCTCGCCGGCATGGTCGATATGAAGCCCGAAGTGGTCGCGGTGCACGGCATGGTCGAGGGCGAGCGCCCGGCGGTGCGCGACGAGAACGAAGGCCCGCAGATGGCCGAGATGCTGCCCGCCTCGATGATCACGCGCCGCGAGGTGGAAGAGGTGAAGGAGCCGCCGACGGGTGTCGACCTGCGCCGCCGCGTCGCGGAATCGGCGGAACCCGAAGAACCGGTGAAGAAGAGCCTCATGGCGCGCCTTTTCGGACGGGGCTGACCATCTTCACATAGTCCTTGCCGCGAAGGCCCCGATGGCTAGGCTCCTGCCGACGGTCTGCAAGGGAGTTCCATCGATGCCAAGCCTGCGTGCCCGCCTGGTCGAGCTGGCCTTGCCGCTGCTCGGCGTGAAGCGGTTCTTTTCCGAGCCCGACAGGATGGACGCGCGCATCGCGAAGATGCGGCAGAAGCCATCGCCCCGTCCGCGCGGCAAGTGGCACCGCGAATTCGACATCGTGGAAGAGGAGCTGGACGGTTTTCCCGTGGTCCATATGACGCCGAAGGGCGGCGCGCAGGCGGGCGGGCTGCACCTCCTCTATCTCCACGGCGGCGGCTACGTCATGGATATCGCCGCGATCCACTGGGAAGCGGTCGGCCATCTGTGCGCGGCGACCGGGGCGAGCGCCAGCGTGGCGCTCTATCCGCTGGCGCCCGAAGCCAAGGCGGCCGAGACGGTTGCGGGGGTGGAGGCGCTGTTCGCACGACTTGCCGAGCGGCACGGACCCGGGAACATCGCTATCCTTGGGGACAGCGCGGGCGCGGGCATGGCGCTCGCGCTGGCGCAGCGGCTGGCGGGCGAGGGGGCCGGAAAACCGGCAGCGCTCGTGCTCTATTCTCCCTGGCTCGATGCGACAGCGAGCGACGAGGGGCAGGCGCCGATCGAACCCAAGGACCGGATGCTTGCCATCGCGGGGTTGAAGGCCTGCGGGTCGCGTTATGCCGGGGACCTGCCGCTCACCGATCCGCGCCTCAGCCCGCTTTTCGGGCAGCTCGACGGCCTTCCGCCCATCGCGATTTTTGCGGGCACGCATGACATCCTGCTGCCCGATGCGCGTCGGCTGGTCGAAAAACTGACCGCGCTCGGCGCCAAACCCCTTTACCGCGAATACGAGAAGATGTTTCACGACTGGATGCTGTTCCCGATCCCCGAAGGGCGCCAGGCGCTCGACGAAACCGCCGCCTTCCTCTCCAATGTGCGTGGGGGAAGTGCGGCATGAGATCGATCCTGTCCTGCGCCGTGCTTGGCCTTGCGCTCGCCGGATGCCAATCGGGCGAGGGCGCGCCCGCCAGCGGGCCGACCGAGGCCTTCTCCGCCATCGAACCGTCCGAGATCATCTACCTCACCGGTACCGAACCCTTCTGGGGCGGCGAGGTGAAGGGCGACCAGGCGCTCTACACTACGCCCGAAAACCAGGACGGCTCGCGTTTCGAGGTCACGCGCTTTGCCGGAAACAACGGGCTGGCGCTGACCGGCCTCGTCGACGACCGCAATTTCGATCTCACCGTGACGCCGGGTGAATGTTCGGACGGGATGAGCGACCGCACCTATCCCTACACCGCCACGCTGCGCATCGGCGAGGAGCAGCGCGAAGGCTGCGCCTGGACCGACCGCCAGCCCTTCGACGGGCCGCAGCGTCCGTGATGGAGCGCGGCAATGCGTAAAGTGCCGCGCTGGCCGCGACTGCTGGGGCTCGCCGGGCTCCTGCCGCAAATCGCGCTGCTTGGCCTTGCCTTCAGCCGCTCCGGCGAGCTTGCAAGCGCGGCGCCCCTGCTGGCGGGGATCTATAGCGCGCTGATCTTCACCTTCCTCGGCGGAACCTGGTGGGGCATCGCAGCGACGGCCCCGGCGGCCGAGCGGCGCGGCGGGCTTGGCTGGGTATGGGTCGCGGCGGTGGTGCCGAGCCTCCTCGCGCTGGCGGCGCTTGGCGGCTGGGCGATCGAGATGCTCGCGCTCGAGGCGCTGCTGGTGATGATGGGCGCCGGCCTGCTGCTGGCGCTGCTGGTGGACCTGAGACTGGCGAGCCTTGCGCCGCGCTGGTGGCTGGCCTTGCGCGCGCCGCTTTCGCTGGGGCTCGGCCTGATGACGCTGGCGATTGCCTTCGCTTAAGCTTCGACGCCCGCCTTATCGAGTTCCGGGCCAAGGCGGCCGGTCAGCCACAGCCACCACATCTTGAAGTCCGCGCCAAGGCTCCACAGGGGATAGGTGAAAGTTGCGGGCCGGTTCTTCTCGACCCCGAAATGCGCGATCCAGGCGAAGAAATAGCCCGCGAGCGGCATCAGGGCGAACAGCAGGAAGCGTCCGGTCATCAGCGCCGCAATGGCGAGCAGGACAACCAGCGTCGTCCCGAAATAATGCAGCGCGCGCGTGCGCGGCTTGGAATGCTCGCGCAGGTAGAAGGGCCAGAACTCCTCGAAACGCGTGTATTGTTTCGCCATTCCGGCCCCTTCCTATCCTTATCGCCTCAGAACAGGCCCGGGTTGCGATGCTGCGCCGCGCTCGGCGTGGCCGGCTGGAGCAGCTCGCGCCGCATCCCTTCGGCCTGCACGCGTCCATCCTTGGCCGCGCCGGTGATCGGCGTGCAAGTGCGACCGGCAAGGAAGTCGAGCGCGACCGAAACCGACTGCTCGCTGGGATCGCCCAGCTGGTTGAAGATGTCGTCCCCGGCCGAACAGGTGTTGGGCATGACGCTGGCAAGGCCGCCGAAATAATCGCCCTGTCCGTTGGCGTTGACCGTCTTGAAGGTCACCGCGCGCAGGCGGTCGTCGCATTCGGGACGGTCGAAGGGGTCCTGGCCGACGGGTTTGCCATAAGTGTCGGTGCCCACCAGCGCGATGTTGTCGCCAAGGTAGGGGATCATCGAATTGGCCACCAGCTCGCTGGCCGAGGCCGTGCCCCCCCGCCCGATCACCGCCAGTTTCATGGGCGCGATCTGCGCCGCTTCTTCCTGGAACAGCTCGAAGCTGTCGCGCGCGGACTTGGACGGGCGATAGTTGGTTTCGGAGAAGAGCTGGCCTTCCAGCCCTTCGCCCATCAGGTCGCCAAGGAGGTCGGCCACCGAGACGAGCCCGCCGCCGTTGTAGCGCAGGTCGAGGATGACATTGGTGATCCCTTGGCTGCGGAACTGCTGGAAGGCTTCGCGCAGCTGGCGCGCGGCGTCCTGCACGATGAAGGTGCGCAGGTTGATATAACCGACTCGGCCGCCAGCCCCGTCGGACAGGATACGCACGCCGTAGCGATCCGAGATCGGATCGAGCGCATATTCCGCTTTGGTCACGCTGACGGTCTGCTGCACGCCTGCCGCACTCCGGATGACAAAGCTGCGAGTCACGCCGAGATCGTTCGGCCCCAGAGCCTGGATCACCGCGCCCGGACCGCCCGAAGACATCAGCGAGGACACCGACTGGCCTTCGATCTGGAGGATCTCGGTGCCACGGTCGAAGCCCGCCGGGAAGGCGGGAGCGTTCTCGAAAACCTCGGCCACGAAAACGCGGTTGTTCACCTGGTCATAGGTCAGGCGAATGCCGAAGCCGGCGTTCGACCCGTTGTTGATGAGGTCGTTCTCCTCCTCAATGGAAGTGATGTAGGTGAACGTCTTGGACGACAGGCCGTCGGGATTGAACAGCGCCTGGCCCGGCGCGGTTACCGCGTCGATGTAACCCTGCAACGTGTTGTAGTCGGCCTTGTTAACGCCAGTGTTCAGAAGGTCGGGATAGAGATACCATTCCTGCAGCACCGCCAACGCCCAATCCTGCCGCGCCGAAAGCGAACAGAGGCCGGTGTCGCCTCCACCGCCACCTCCGCCGCCAAGCCCTCCGCGCGGGCTGCTATCGTCCCCGCCACACGCGGCCAGCGACAGCGCAAGAATTCCCGATAGAGTGGTGCGACCCCATTTCATCCCGAATCTCCCAAAAAGCGCGCCCCAATTCGCGCTGCTTTATGACAATCATGGATGGCCAATTAACCGTCACTGAGCAAGCGCTGCGTCAATTGATGGGCTAGTGAGCGGTAATCAGGGCGAAAGACGGTGGAAAACCACGATGAAATGCCCCGAAATCGGTGCAAATGCATCTGCGGCTTATGGCCATCCCCCCGCCGCTGTGCCTAGGCTTGCCCTTACGACAGGCGCAATGGCGTCCGTAAACAGGTTTTCGGAGTAGGTGATTTGAGTAGTGGCACGCCCGAATGGGTCCGGCAGGCAATCGGAGGCGAGGCCACGGCATCGCTGACCATCGGCGAAGTGGCCGAGGAAAAGCTGCTCGGCAAATCGGGCTTCACGCTGACCAGCGCGGCCTTCCGCAACGGCGGCGAGCTCGATCCCAGCTTCACCGCGATCGAAGACGACGCCGTCGCCCCGCCGCTCGAATGGACCGCGCCGCCTCCCGGCACGCAGGAACTGGTGCTGGTCGTGGAAGACGCCGATGACGGCAAGGTCCACTGGCTCGTCTGGGGTCTGAAGGCGCAAAAGGGCGCGCTGTTCGAAGGCGAGACGCCGCCGCGCACCGGCAAGAACGCGGTCGGCAATTCGGAATGGCTGCTGCCCGACCCGCCGCTGGGCGTGCAGCACACCTATGTATTTCAGCTCTACGCGGTCGACCTGCCGCTGACGCTGATGCCCGGCGCGGGCTACGAAGAATTGCGCAAGAACATCAAGGGACACGTCCTGTCTGCCGCCGTTCTCACCGCCCGTTTCGAAGGGCATGAGATCGAGGAGCTGGACGCGGAAGACTTCGATATCGAAGACTAATGATAAGCATAGCCAACTGAAAGGAACCTGAAATGGCTGGCAAGAACAACGCACTGCAGAAGCCGGTGAACCTGTCGCCGGAACTCGAGAACGTGGTCGGCAAGGGTCCCATGACTCGCGCCCAGGTCACCTCGAAGGTGTGGGACCACATCAAGGCGAACGACCTTCAGGATTCGAAGGACAAGCGCATGATCAACCCCGACGACAAGCTCGGCGCTGTCATCGGCAAGGAACAGATCTCGATGTTCAAGATGACCGGTGCCGTTTCCAAGCACATGTCGTAAGTGATCAGGTGCGGCGGCGCCGCGGCCAGTCCGTGACGCCGCCGACCC
Organism: Qipengyuania aurantiaca; assembly: GCF_019711375.1. Classification (NCBI taxonomy): domain Bacteria; kingdom Pseudomonadati; phylum Pseudomonadota; class Alphaproteobacteria; order Sphingomonadales; family Erythrobacteraceae; genus Qipengyuania; species Qipengyuania aurantiaca. The sequence continues at coordinate 693,062 of NZ_CP081295.1, read as the reverse complement.
ACAGGGCCAGCCACACCAGCACCGGCTGCGCGATCATGCGCGGCACGTGATAGGCAAGTCCGAACCCGCCGTCCGCGCGCGCCATGTCCATGACGAAGTGGTTGATGTTGGCGGGAAAGACGCAGACCGCGTAGAGCGCGAGACCGATCGCGCCCGCTTTTCGCAATTCCTTCGAGAATTGTTGGAGCAGCGCCGTTGCGCCCAGCAGTTCGGCAATGCCGGTCCAGAAGACGATGGCTTCGGGAGCGGGCAAGGCCTCGGGCATGATGCTGAGGAACGGCTCCGGCCGCGCAATATGGGCGTAGCCGGCATAGGCGTAGAACAGCGCGAGGAGGATGCGGAGAGCAGCGCGGATCATTCTCTCGCCTTCGCTATACGGTAGGGCCCGTTACGCCGCTCCATTGGCAAACCTTTCCAGCTGAGCGTGATGCGGCCTTCTTCCAACAGACCGTCGACGGCCCGGTGTACATCGTCCATTCGAGCGCGCCAGTCGCCGCTGTCGCCCGCGAGGCCGCGAGCCGCTTCGCTGGGACAGAGGGTGGCGCCGGGCGCGCGCTGCGCCAGCCGATGCAGGACCGCGCTTTCCTCCGGGGTCATCCGGGCGACCAGCCGGGCGGGGCGAGCTCGAAGCCGGAAAATTCGAAACCGGGCGAGACAATGCAGGACACCAGCGCATAGCCATGCTCGCCCTCTGCGGGCGCGGCGGCTTGCCAGTGTCCGGCGGGGATGACGTGCTGGACCGCCTCTCCGGCGAGAACCTCGCGCCCCATGCGGATATCCTCGGGCGCCGCATCATAGCCTGCCGCGACCGACAGGATCAGCGGATCGCCCGCGTGCCACAACCAGATTTCCGCCGCGTCGACGCGATGCCAGTGCGAGGATCGGCCCTGTTCGAGGAGGAAATGGATCGCCGTCGCGCTGGCGCGCTCGCCCTCGTCTGTGGGCGCTCGCCAGGTTTCGCGATACCAGCCGCCTTCGGGATGGGGCGCCAGCCCGAGCCTGTCGATGAGGTCGCTGGCGGTGGTCACTCTTCGGTGACTTCGACGCCGTTCCAGAACGCAATGCGGTCCTTGATTTCGGCGGCCTCGGGCTTGGGTTCGGGATAGTACCAGGCCGCGTCCGCGTTGATCGCGCCGCCCGCGTTCACTGAGTGGTATTGCGCCGTGCCCTTCCACGGGCAAACGCTGGTGCGCTCGCTCGGCACCAGCGCCGATCGCGCGACATCGGAAGCGGGGAAATAGTGGTTGCCTTCGACCACGACCGTATCGTCGCTGCGGGCGATTTCCTCGCCGTTCCACCGTGCCACTACTGCCATCGTTCGGTCCCTTTCTGGCTTCGATAAAGAGCTCTAGCGCGCCTCGGCGTCGTCGCCTTCCAGCCGGCCCAGCACGCGCACGAAGAAGGCGGTCGACCAGCCCAGCAGGATCACGCCCATAACTCCTTCCAGCGCCGCGACCATGCGCCACTGTTCATGGATCAGCGCGTCGGAATAGCCAGCCGTCGAGTAGCTGATGGTCGAGAAATACAGCGCCTCGCTGAAGGAATGAAGCGCGCCGAGATAGTCGTAGAGAAAGGCGAACAGCCAGATCTCGACGAAATGCACGACGATGATGGCGAAGACGGCGAGCAGGGTGAAAAGCGAGCCGGTGAAAGACAGCGGACGCAGCGAGCTGACGCGCTGCTTCATGCTCTCGCGAGTGATCACACGTTTGATAGTGAACAGGCCCAGCCCGTGGATGATGACGCAGACGGCGATCATGCCGAGACCGATCAGCAGTTGTTCGTTGAAAGTCGCGCTGATGACCTGCGCGTTGTCGGGAAGCTCGTTGCTCATAACCGCTCCAGCGTCAGGGGGCACCTCTCGCCCTCGTAGAAGGCTTCGAGCGCATCGGCGAAGACAGCAGCGTCCTCATCGTCGCAGGCGCGTTCGAAAAGGGTCATCGAGCTGCGGAACTTCATCGCGTCGACATCGCCGAGGATATCCGCCGCGCTCATCGTTCCGGCCCATTCGAGCATGGCTTCGGTTGCTTCGAAGAGGCGAGGACCAAGCTCCTCGTGCCGGCAATAGGCGCGCGCTTCGCCGAGGTCCGCCAAAGCGAACTTGCGGGCCTGCGCGCTGGAGCCGAGCCCGGCAAGCTGCGGGAAGACGAACCACATCCAGTGGCTTCGCTTGTTGCCCTCGGCAATTTCCGAAAGCGCGTTGTCATAGGTGCCGCCTCGGTCCTGCGCAGCGAGGAAGTGATCGAAAGAGGCTTTGTCCGGCATTACTTACAGGGGTCGTGGCCCCAGTTCATGAGGCTGTAGCGCCAGTCGCTGTCCTCGATGTCGCCAGACGGTTTCTGCGCCGTGTGACGATGCACATAGCCGACGACTTTCTGCATATGCTCGTACTGGCTGTCGGTAAGATCGGCTTTCTTCGTGTTCTTGATCTCGACGATGCGGCGGCCCGACTTGTGGCCGGTGCTCTCCCCGCTGTCGCTATCGCCGACGGACTTCGATTCCTCGGTGTCGAGCCATTCTTCCAGTTCCTTTGGCTGCAAATTCACGCAGTCGTAGAAGTCGGAATAGACCTCGTCCTTTTTGTCGTCGTCCATCAGTCGTTATCCGCGGTTTCCGGCAGGTCGGAGCGGTCGGTCGAGGCCATGTCCTCAAGCTCGCTCTCGCTCATGCTGTCGTACATGTCCTTGGACGCGCCCTGCAGGTCGCCAACCTTGGTCTCACCCCGCTTGGCGGACAGGGCGGCGCCTGCAGCCTGCTGCTGCGCCTTGCTTGATGCCTTGGGCATCAGTCCTTGTCCCAGGCCGAAAGTTCGCTGCCGCGCTTGAGGACCTCGTCCCCGTCTTCCTGCTTGATGAGGTAGGCAGGGTTGTCCTCGTCACCGTCCTTGGTGACTTCGCTGCCCTGGAGGGTGCGGGTCACTTCGCGTTCGAACCGCTCCTTGATCTGGCCATGGCCTTCGCCATTGCCCCAGTTCCATTTGACGTACTGGTCCGATTGGTAGCTGTTCGAATTGCTCATGCGACCTCTCCAAAAGTTCTGCGTTTAGTTTTCGATGACCTCGATGCCGTCTTCGGTGGTGGTCTGGTCTTCGGGCGTGGCGACGGCGTCGTCGCCAAGGTCGGTTTCGCTGGGCACGCCGACGATGCTGTCGGTGCCGTCGCCGTCCTCTTCCATCGACTGGATTTCGCCGCTGACCGTGGCCTCTTCCTCGACATCGCCCTGCATCATCGCCGGAATGATCCAGACGACCGACATCAGGATGACCGCGAGCACGAGCCCGCCGAGCAGGACCCAGCGCACGACGCCCTCTTTCGAGCCGCCGCTGGCCTCCGTATCGGTGACGTGGATTTCGTCGCCTTCCTTGTGCACGTATCAATACTCCCTGTTATCGCGATCCCGCGGGTTTCAGGCAGTTCTACGGTCAGGCTTGGCGAATGTTCCCCTTGCGCCGAAGGGGCACCGTTAATCGCGCAGGAGGTCGTTGATACCGGTCTTCTCGCGCGTTTGCGCGTCCACCGTCTTCACGATCACCGCGCAGGCGAGGCCGGGACCGCCGTCCTTGCCGGGCAGTGTGCCGGGTACAACCACGGAGAAGGGCGGCAGGTAGCCGCGGATGACTTCACCCGTGTCGCGATAGACGATCTTGGTCGACTGGGTGATGAAGACGCCCATCGAGACGACGCAGCCTTCGCCGACGATCACGCCTTCCACGATTTCCGAACGCGCGCCGATGAAGCAATTATCCCCGATGATGGTCGGGTTGGCCTGCATCGGTTCGAGCACGCCGCCGATGCCTGCACCTGCCGAGATATGGCAATTCTCGCCGATCTGGGCGCAGGAGCCGATGCTGGCCCAGGTGTCGACCATGGTACCCTTGCCGACATAAGCGCCGATGTTGACGAAGCTCGGCATTAGCACGCAGCCGGGGGCGATATAGGCCCCTTCACGGGCCACGGCGCCGGGCACGACGCGGAAGCCGGCTTCGCGGAAGCGCGCACCGTCCCATCCGGCGAACTTGCTGGGCACCTTGTCGAAGGCAGGGTGGCCAGCGCTGCCGCCATCCATGACGCGGTTGTCGTTGAGGCGGAAGGAGAGGAGCACGGCTTTCTTGAGCCACTGGTTGACCGTCCAGCCCCCCTTGCCGTCGGGCTCGGCGACCCGGCCCGTTCCGCTGTCGAGCATCGCCAGCGCAGCATTCACCGCCTCGCGCACGTCGCTCGATTGCGGCGTTACGTTGGCGCGGTCTTCCCACGCGGCTTCGATGCGGTTTTCGAGGTCGGCGCTCATGCTGGTCTCCGTATTGAATGCGGAGAGGTCGTTAGCAGCGTGGGCGCGCTAGTCCATCCCCGCGGCGCGCGCGAACTCATAGGCGCGGTCGACCAGCGGGCCGACGCGTTCGCTCATCGCCTTGGCGTGGGCGCTGGAGGCGGTGCCGTCGATCACGCGCTTCTTGATGCCCTGCATGATGCCTGCCAGCCGGAAGAGGTTGTAGGCGAAATACCAGTCCATCGGCGGCACGGGATAGCCGGTGCGCGCGACATAGCGTTCCACCGCTTCGTCCTGCGAGGGAATGCCCAGCGCTTCGAGATCGAGGCCGAGCACGCCCGCACGCCCGTCGGCCGGGTTGTGCCAGTTGAGCATGAGATAGCTGAAGTCGGCGATCGGATCGCCCAGCGTCGAGAGCTCCCAGTCGAGCACGGCGAGGACCTTGTTGGCGTCCTTCTCGAAGATGAGATTGTCGAGCCGGTAGTCGCCATGGACCACGCTGCTCTCGTGCTGCGGCGGAATGGTCTGCGGCAGCCATTCGATCAGCCGCTCCATCTTCTCCATGTGCTCGGTCTCGGAGAGCTTGTACTGCTTCGACCAGCGGGCGATCTGGCGCGCGCAATAATCGGTCGGCTTGCCGTAATCACCGAGGCCGATTTCCTCCGGCTTGCGCAAATGGAGGTCGGCCATGGTGTCGATCATGGCGTTGTAGATTTCGCGGCGCTCGTCCGGCGTGTTGTTGGGCAGGGCGCCGTTCCACAGGCTGCGTCCATCGGCGAGGCCCATGACGAAGAACTTGCTGCCGATCACCTCCGGGTCCTCGCAAAGGCCATAGGTCTTCGGCACGGGGAAACCGGTCGGCCCCAGCGCGGACATGGCGGCGTATTCGCGGTCCACCGCATGGGCGCTGGGCAGCAACTTGCCGAAGGGCTGGCGGCGCAGGACATAGGAGCGTCCCGGCGTGTCGATGCGGTAGGTCGGGTTCGACTGGCCGCCCTTGAACTTCGAATAGGAGATCGGACCTTCGAAACCCTCGACATTAGCCTCGAACCACGCGGTCAGCGCGTCCAGGTCCATCTGGTCGCGCTCGGGCACTTCTATGGTGCCGACCATTTCCTTGTCGAAATCGATCTCGGGCATGCCAGTCTCTGCCATCAGTCGAACACCACCACGCTGCGGGCGGACGTGCCCTGTTTCATCTTCTCGAAGCCCTCGTTGATCTCTTCGAGCGGGATGCGCTCGGCGATGATCGTGTCGAGATCGAGCAGGCCGCGCAGGTAGAAGTCGACGAGACGCGGCAGGTCGACGGGGAAGTGGTTCATCCCCATGATCGCGCCCTGGAGCTTCTTGCCCGACAGGAGGTCCATCGCGCCGAGGCCCACCTTGCAGTCAAGTGGCATCATGCCGAGGATGGTGGCGGTGCCGCCGCGGCGCAGGATCTTCACGGCGAGGTCCGCCGAAGCCTGACGACCTACCGCCTCGATAGCATGGTGCACACCGCCGCCGGTGATCTTCATCACCTGCTCGACGGCGTCATCGGCCATGGCGTCGACCGTGTGGGTTGCGCCCAGCGTCTCGGCAAGCGCGCGCTTTTCGGGGATCGGATCGATGGCGATGACCTTGCCCGCGCCGGTGATCTTCGCCGCGTTGATTGCGGCAAGGCCAACCCCGCCGCAGCCGACCACGGCCACCGCCTCGCCCGGCACGACCGAGCAGGCATTGAAAATCGCGCCCGCCCCCGTCGTCACCGCGCAGCCGATCACGGCCGCCCGGTCGAGCGGCATGTCCTTGTCGATAGCGACACAGGCGTGCTCGTGAATCAGCATCTGTTCGCAGAAGGCCGACAGGTTGAGCATCTGGGCGACCGGCGCGCTGCCGTCGGCGCGCATGATCCGCGGCGCGGCGGTCTGCGGGCGGCGCGTGTCCGCCCCCATGCACAGCGCCATGCGGCCGGTGACGCAGAATTCGCAGTGGCCGCAGAAGGCGGAGAGGCAGGAGACCACGTGGTCGCCGGGCTTCACCGTTTTCACTTCGCTCCCGACCGCGCGGACGACGCCGGCGGCCTCGTGGCCGGGAATGGCGGGGAGGGGATGCGGATAGGCGCCGTCGATGAAGTGGAGGTCCGAATGGCACAGCCCGCAGGCCTTGGTGTCGATCAGGACCTCGTGCGGACCCGGATCGGCTAGCTCGACCTCGCCGATGGTGAGGCCGCCGACCTGCTCCAGTATCGCTGCCTTGGCCATCAGCGCGTGGCCCCCACGTCTCCGCTGCTCATGCCGGCCGAAGCCGCCGCGCTGCCGGCGCTGGCCGATTGGGCGTTACCGCCGCGAAGCGCGTTTGAGGTCGGCCCTTCCTTGGGCATGTGCTTGGCAAATTCCATCCGCGCGATCGAGCGGGCGTGGACCTCGTCCGGGCCATCCGCCAGGCGAAGCGTGCGCTGGTGGGCGTAGGCGTTGGCGAGGCCGTAATCGTCGGAGACGCCGCCGCCGCCATGGGCCTGGATCGCATCGTCGATGATCTTCAGCGCCATGTTCGGCGCCTGCACCTTGATCATGGCGATTTCCTGCTTGGCGCTCTTGTTGCCGACCTTGTCCATCATGTCGGCGGCCTTGAGGCAGAGGAGGCGCGTCATGTCGATATCGATGCGGGCGCGCGCCACGCGCTCTTCCCAGACCGAGTGCTTGTAGATCGGCTTGCCGAAGGCTTCGCGCTCCTGCAGGCGCTGGCACATCTTGGCGAGCGCTTCCTCGGCGACACCGATGGTGCGCATGCAGTGATGGATGCGGCCCGGGCCGAGGCGGCCCTGCGCGATCTCGAAGCCGCGGCCTTCGCCCAGCAGCATATTGGTGACCGGCACGCGGACATCGGTCAGCTCGACTTCCATGTGGCCGTGCGGCGCGTCGTCATAGCCGAAGACAGGGAGATGGCGCAGGACCTTCACGCCCTTGGCGTCCATGGGCATGAGGATCATCGACTGCTGCGCATGGCGGCCTGCCGAGAAATCCGTCTTGCCCATGACGATGGCGACCTTGCAACGCGGATCGCCCACGCCCGAGGACCACCATTTGCGGCCGTTGATGACATATTCGTCGCCGTCACGCTCGATGCGCGTTTCGATATTGGTCGCGTCGGACGAGGCGGTGAAAGGCTCGGTCATGAGGAAGGCCGAACGGATCTCGCCGTTCATCAGCGGAGTCAGCCATTCCTCCTTCTGTTCGCGCGTGCCGTAGCGATGGAACACTTCCATATTGCCGGTGTCGGGCGCGGAGCAGTTGAAGACTTCCGAGGCAAAGCCGATGCGGCCCATCTCTTCGGCGCAGAGCGCGTATTCGAGATTGGTGAGGCCGGGGCCTTCGAAGTCATAGGTCTCGTCGACATGGTGGTGGCCGTCGTTGCGCGGTGGCATGAAGAGGTTCCAGATACCCTGGTCCTTGGCCTTGGCCTTCAAATCCTCGACCACCTGGATGACCTTCCAGCGTTCGCCTTCGGCGTCCTGCTGCTTGTAGGTCGGGACCGCGGGGCGGACATGGTCCTCGATGAAGTTCTTCACCCGGTCGCGCCAGTAGACTTGCCGTTCGGTGGGTTCGAAATCCATGGGTATGTCCTCTCTCTCAAAATCCGTTTCGGCTTGAAACTGGCATAGGGCGACGCCTCGCGCCAAGCCCTTTCTCGCAAGAAAATCTCAGGGCACGACGGTGCCTGCATCGACATCCCCGCGTGCCGCAGCGTCAATTACGTTCGCGCGGCGCTGAGCGAGGGTCTGCAAACGCGCTTCGTGTTCCTCCCGGCTGATCGGAAACCGGCCAAGCCAGAAGGCGGCCAGCACCGCCAGCACGATTGCCGCGCAGGCATAATAAAGAATCATGTCGGACAGCACGCCCGGCGCAACGCTGCCGGCGCGAGCGCCATCGGGCAGCTGCGCGGCAGCCACGATTTGGCCGGTGACGAAGATGCCGAGACCGGTTGCGCATTTCTGGATCAGCCAGTTGCCCGAATAGAAGGCTCCTTCGGCGCGGCGGTGCGTGCGCTCCTCGAACGCCTCGACGATCTCGGCAATCATCGAGGTGGCCGAAATCATCATGACCACGCCAAACATGTTCGCAAACAGGAGCATGCCGAGAAAACCGAAGGTGGACGCCGCCGTACCGACTTCGGGCCACAACCCTCCAAGCAGAAGGAAATAGGGCGTGAGGCCGAGGATGATGCTGGCATAGGCACCGATCGCCGCGCTCTTCGCCTTGCCCCAGGCGCGGTGCATCTGGCCGACCACGAAGAACATCAGCACGACCGACAGGAATAGGGTGAGGGCATAGCCGAGCAGGCCGGTGAACCAATCGGGGCCACCATCGAGCAGCGGCTGGTCGAGCTGCCAGACAAAAACGTTGAGGTAGTTGGAGATGGAAAAGGTCATCCCCTGATTGACGTAGGCTGCCAGCGCGCCGGCGGCGAAGATGAGGAAGCTCTTTTCCGAAAAGGCGTCGAATATCTCGTCAAAGGCTCCGCGCAGGGAAAAGGGGGCGGGACGCTGTTCGGGCCAGTGAGCAACGAGGCGGTGCTGGCCCAGCGCCGAGCCCACTACCGAGAGCACCATCAGCGCCGCGCCGAAGATGGCGAAGCCGAAATAGCCTTCTTGCTGGAGCAGCCCGTCGGGGCCCGACATGAAGACGGTATAGGCGAGGATCATCATTACGATGCCCCCCAGCCAGCCGGACAGGAAACGGTAGCGGAACAGCGTGGTGCGGTCGTCGTAATCCTGCGTGATCTCGGGCACGAGGCTGATCGAGGGAACCTCGCAGGCGGAGAGCAGGATGCGCACGCCTACGGCGATAGCGATCAGGCCGAAGAAGCCCGGAGCCTCCCCGCCGGGCGGATGCCACAAGAGCACCCACATGACCGCGAGCGGCACCGGGGCGAGGTAGAGCCAGGGCAGGCGACGCCCCCAGCGCGTATAGGTGCGGTCGGACAGATTGCCGATGATGGGATCGACAACCGCGTCGACCAGCAGGGCGATAAGAAGCGCGAGGCTGACCAGCCGCGCGTCCATGCCAAGCACCTGGTTGTAGAAGATCAGCAGGAAGAAGCTGAAACCAAGGTCCTTCACGCCAAAGGCCATCGACCCGAAGCCGTGGACGATCTTCAGCCGCTGGGAAAGGGGACCTTGAACGAATGCCATCAGCCGCCGCTCTGGGCCTGTTTCTCCATCGCTTCAAGCGCTTCGAACATCGTCGGCGTGTCGGGGTCCCAGCTGTGGCGCGGGCCAAGGGTGATGCCGCCGTCGACCAGCATGGATGCGCCGGTCATGAAGCTGGCCGCGTCGCTGGCGAGGAAGGCCACCGCCTCGGCAATGTCGCGCGGCTGGCCGCCGCGGGCGACGGGCTGGGCGTTGGACGACATCTGCGCGATGGCCGCCTTGGCCATGTGCACCATATCTTCCGGCATCTCCATCGAGGAGGTGAAGATGTTGGTGTTGATGAAGCCGGGCTGCACCGCGTTCACGCGGATGCCGTGGCGTGCGAGGTCGGTCGCCGCGCATTTGGTGAGGTGGAGCACGCCTGCCTTGGCAACGGCATAAGTGGTCGGCGAATAGCCCGGACCCACCGCCGCCACGCTGGAGACGTTGACGATACTCGCGCCCTTGCGTCCCTTCATGTGCGGCACGGCGTAGCGGATGCCGAAAGCGACCGAGCGCAGGAGCAGGTCCATCGTGCGGTCCCAGTCCTCGGGCTCGACCTCGTCGATGGGCGCGCGTGTGCCTCCGGCGCCGGCGTTGTTGAAGACCGTGTCGATCCCGCCGGTCTCGGCCGCCGCGCCGTCCATCAGCTGGCGGATGTCGTCGGTGCTGTACACATCGCAATGGCGGTATCGCACATCGCCTTGCGTTTCGCTTTCGAGCGCCTTGCCGCCTTCGTCATCGATATCGGAGGCGTAGACCACCGCGCCTTCGCTGGCGAAAAGCCGCACAGCCTCCGCGCCGATGCCGGATGCCGCACCGGTAATGATCACGGTCTTGCCGTCAAAACGCATCGGTCTCTCTCCCGGAAATGCTGGCTCCAAGCTTAGGCGCGCCGCCCCTTACGTCAACGCAAACCGCCTGACGCTACGGCATGGCGCTTCATCATGATCGCCCTTGCGGGAGCCTCGCGAATCACCCTAACGTAAACGTCAACCGAGGAGATCTGAGAGAGGAGTCGGTCATGTCCGATCTGGAAAGCTTCCGCGCCGAAACGCGCGTATGGCTCGAAGCCAATTGCCCCCCCGAAATGCGCAAGCCCGTCCGCGACGAGGCCGATGTCTACTGGGGCGGCCGCAACGCGACCTTCAAGAACGACGCACAAAAGGCGTGGTTCGAAGTGTGCCGCGACAAGGGCTACACTGTTCCCGAATGGCCCAAGGAATATGGCGGGGCCGGCCTTTCGCCTGCCGAGGGCAAGGTGCTGCGGCAGGAAATGGCCCGCATCGGCGCGCGCCCGCCGCTGTCCAGCTTCGGCATCTGGATGCTCGGCCCGGCGCTGCTGCACTTCGGCACCGAAGGCCAGAAGAAGCGCTTTCTCAACGAGATCGCGGCTGGCGAAATCCGCTGGTGCCAGGGCTATTCGGAGCCGGGCAGCGGCTCGGACCTCGTCTCGATGCAGACCTTCGGCGAGGACAAGGGCGATCACTGGGTCGTCAACGGCCAGAAGATCTGGACCTCCTACGCCGACGAAGCCGACTGGATCTTCTGCCTCGTGCGCACCGACAAGCAGAACAAGTATCAGGGCATCACCTTCATGCTGTTTGACATGGCGGGCGATGGTGTCTCGACCAAGCCGATCAAGCTGATCAGCGGCAACAGCCCGTTCTGCGAAACCTTCTTCGACGATGTCGAGGTGCCCAAGTCCTATGGCGAGGATTGCCCCGGCTATGTGGGCGAAATCAACCGCGGCTGGGATGTCGCCAAGTACCTGCTCGGCCATGAGCGCGAGATGATCTCGGGCGCAGGCGGCGGCGACCGTACGGCGGCCATCGGCGCGGCGCTGAAGCGCAACGCGGGCGAGATCGACCCGGTGCTGCGCGCCGAGCTTGCTCAGTTCGATGTCGACGCGCTGGCCTATTCGGCCATGGGCGAGAAATTTCTCGACGAACTCAAGGTCGGCAAGGCGCATCCCGCCCAGCCGAACATGATGAAATACGCCGGGACCGAGCTGAACAAGCGCCGTCACGAACTGATGATGGCCGCGGGTGGTAGCCGCGCTCTCGAATGGGAGAGCGAGGAAACCGGCGGCGGCAAGGGGGCGCGCAACTGGCTGCGCACCAAGGCCAATTCGATCGAGGGCGGTACGAGCGAAGTCATGCTCAACGTCATCTCGAAGCGTATCCTCGACCTGCCGGGAGCCTGATCGATGCCCCTTTATTACGACGACGACCAGGCGATGCTCGCCGAGACAGCCCAGCAATTCATGGCCGAGGAAGGCGCGATTGCGAAACAGCTGCGCCACTGGCGCGACCGCGATTGCAAGGACGGCTTCGGCCACGGTTTGTGGAAGCAGTTCGCCGAAATGGGATTCACCGGAATGCTGGTGGACGAAGACGACGGCGGGCTCGGCATGGGCCATGTCGAGGCCGGGATCGTGCTCGAGAATATCGGGCGCAACCTGACCCCGTCGCCTTTCCTGTCCTCCTCCGTCCTCGCGGTGACTGCGCTCAAGCACGGCAGCGACGATGTGCGCGGCCGTTGGCTGCCGGGTCTGATCGAGGGCGAGAAGGTCTATTCCGTCGCCATCGACGAGGGCGCGAAGCATCGCCCCGAAACCATCGCCTGCAAGGCCGAGAAGTCGGGTAACGGCTTCAGGCTTTCGGGCAAGAAGGACTTCGTGGTCTACGGCGCATCGTCGGAGATGATCGTCGTCGCCGCGCGCACTTCGGGCGACGACAGCGATAGCGACGGCATCACCCTCTTCGCCGTTCCGCAGGACGCCGATGGCATGAGCCACGACAGCGTGCGCCTGGTCGACAGTTCGATGGCCAGCCACGTCGCTTTTGACGGTGTGGAACTGGATGGCGATGCCGTCATCGGCGAAGTCGATGGCGGGCGCGAGGTCCTGAATGCCATGCTGATGGCGGGGCGCGTCGGGGCTTCTGCCGAAGGCGTGGGAGTCGCGCAGGGGGCGATGGACATGACCGTCGACTACCTCAAGCAGCGCAAGCAGTTCGGCAAGCTGATCGGCGAATTCCAGGCGCTGCAGCACCGCGCCGCGCACCTCTATTCCGAAGTCGAGATCGCCCGCGCGGTCACCATCAAGGCGGCACAGTTGCTCGATGGTGGCAGCGAGAAGGCCGATTTGATGGCCTCGGTCGCCAAGGCCAAGGTCGCCAAGGCGGCGGGCCTCGCGGTCAAGGAGGGCGTGCAGATGCACGGCGGCATCGGCATGACCGACGAATACGACATCGGCCTCTACATGAAACGCGACCGCGCACTGCAGGAATTCCTCGGCGACCAGTATTACCACGCCGGACGCGTCGCCGAGATGAGCGGTTACTGAGCGGGAGAGACAGCATGACACTCGAAGACATGTTCAGCCTTGAAGGGCGCATCGCGCTCGTCACCGGTGGCAGCCGCGGCATCGGCCGCATGATCGTGGAAGGCTTCCTCGCCGCAGGCTGCGAGCGGGTCTACATCACCGCGCGCAAGGGCGGCGAATTGCACGAAACCGCCGAGGAACTGGGCGAGCGGGTCGTGCCGATCCAGGGCGACATCTCGACCATGGACGGCATCGACGAGCTGGTGGCCGAGCTTTCGGGCAAGGAAGACCGGCTCGACATCCTCGTCAACAACGCGGGCGCGGCCTGGGGGGCGGACTATCTCGACTTCCCCGAAGAAGGCTGGGACAAGGTCATGGACCTCAACGTCAAGACGCCCTTCTTCCTGACCCAGAAGCTCCATGCCTTGCTGACCGCCGAGGCGAGCCAGGACAAGCCCGGCAAGGTGATCAACATCGCCAGCATCGACGGCCTCAGGATAAACCCCTGGGAGACCTACAGCTATCAGGCGTCCAAGGCCGCGCTGATCCACCTGACGCGCCGCATGGCGGCCCGGCTGGTGAAGGACCACGTCTATGTCACCGGCATTGCGCCGGGCGCATTCCCCTCGAACATGAACAAGGTCGCCCGCGACCATGCCGAGGCGAGCGCGGCGGGCATTCCCAACAAGCGCGTGGGCGACAGGTTCGACATGGGCGGAAGCTGCGTCTACCTCGCCAGCCGCGCGGGCGACTACACGGTCGGAGATACGATTGCGGTCGACGGCGGCATCGTGAACGCGCATTTGCCGACCCACTTCGCGGATCCCGCCGGCGGAAGATAATTTCCTACGCTTGCGTGTGCTGCAAGTTGACGAAGTACATACGCCGGCGCGCCTCGCCAAAGAGGTTGCCATGGAAGCGCGAAAGCCCCGCTAGCCTTCGAGAGAGGCGGCGGGGCTTTCTGAATGAACTGCTTCGACAATGTGAAGGAACAGCCGCAGCCTATCCAGCCCTGTCGATGTAGGAAAGCGGAACGTCCAGAATGGGTGAGGAGCGGACCTGCGGCCTGTGCACACCGGCCACGCCTTGCGCGATTCAATCACCTCGCTGGCGATAAACGCCTTCGTCGATCACGAGGGAAACGTCGTTCTGGTAAGTTGCCCAGTCCTGCAGACAGTTCCAGGCAGCGCCGGTATTACCGGGAGAGACGAGCGAGAGGACCGGTGTTCCATATTTGCTTTTCCCGAGGCGAAGATGAGCAGGATCGACCTGACATACCTTTGTCGCCTGCGGCAGGGTTCGGCTTCTGCATCGCTCTTGCTCGCGTGCTTCATGCCAGTCCGCGGCCTCCTGGACCCCGAGAGCCGCAAGTGAAACAACCGTCGCGAGCGCCAGGCGGAGCAGGCTTGGGTTGTTCCGCAACCGGAGCTGCAAACCGAAACCGGAGAGGACCAACACCGCGACGCAGCCGCGGAACGCATGGAAGACCCCGTCGGGCCTCTCGCATGCTGGCAAACCGAACCGCGGAAGATAATCGAGAGCGAGCCGACCTGCTACGAACAGTAGGAGAGCGGCAACAATAAGTGATGCCGAACTGATCTCATACAGATGCAGGGAATCCCGCCCATGTCTGGAACCGGTCAAATCGCGCCCTGCTCTTTCCAGTAAGAGTAATTCTCGATGTATTTCGTTCTGACGTCGCGTTTATCCGGTCAGTGCAGCGGCGAGAACATCAGGCCAGTCAGCTTCGCCGCCCAGATGGCATCCACCAGACGCCCATCGAAAATGGGATAGCGGATGAAATCGAGGAGGTAGAAGGCCAACGCGTCCTCGGACCCGCGCAGGAGCGTGAGGCGATTAAGTTTCGTGATTGCATGGACGTAGACCTCCTTTTCCAACGACGGATCGTACATCCACCCGCCCCGTTCGAAATCGGAGGCATCATGGTCGAAATCGGTCACCACCCGCTTCACCTTGCCAAGCCAGTAGGTGCCGACCTCGTGCTTCGCCGGTCCCGACGTATCGCACGCCACAAAGTCGAAGGCCAACGGGTCCATTTCAAATAATAGCTGCCGCGCGCGGTCGGAGAGTATCCAGCGGTCGAAGCCATAGAAATCCAGCGGCCTGTTGCAGAGCGCGACCCTGACGCGTGGTGTCTCCGCATATTCGGGCAGTCCGAACAGCGTTTCGAAACTGTTGCCGGTTTGCACGTGCCCAGCCATGCGCGATCGATCCGCCTCTCGCCTCAGCCGATCCTCGTCGAACAATTCGAAATCGGACACGTTTCTTCCAATGGCTGGCGAGGCGATGAAGAGGCGCCTCGCCCCGCCGACTTCGCTCACTGTGCGGCCTCGCTACATTGGCGGAGCGCCGGAACCGTCACTTTTCCCACTCGGCTATTGCTCCACACGTCTCGGTGCCCATGCGGGATATGGGCCCGACCAGCTGAAATTGCTGATCTCGATGTGGCCGTCCCGCACGCGAAATGTGGCCGCTCCACCTTCAAACGGTATCCCCGCCGGCTCGTCATAATAGCTGCACCACCAGTTGACCGTATAGCTTTTCGATCCCCGATCGCGAAGCAGTGCGCCCACATCGCAATCCTTCGTTTTTGCAAAGATCGCTTCGACGCTTTCTTCCAGATTGCTCGGAGCTGTCCTATCAAGAAATTGGGAATCGTATTGCACTTCGGGATGAGTGTTTGCTTCGAGATACTCGCTATCCCGAGCCAGAATCGCAGCGAGGTAAGAGCGCATCGGCGCCTCGTCGACTTCGGATGCCGTTGCAGGTGCTGCGGTCGTCAGCGCAACTGCCAAAACCGAACTCAGCATCTTTTTCGCTTCCTTGGAATGCAAACCCAGGAAAAAATTAGCAGGTTTCGTTGACGACCGCTATCGGATCGTAACCGATCCTTTCGGTTTAACTCATCAATTCGCGCACGAACGGGATCAGTCCCGTCTGGCGCTGGCGCTTCATGCGTTCGGCGTCGAGGATTTCCCGGACCTTGGCGAAGCAGTCGTCGGCGCTTTCGTTGATGACCACGTAGTCGTAGGCGTCCCAGTGGCTGATTTCGCTGCGGGCGCGTTCCATGCGGGCCTCGATCACCTCTTCGGCATCGGTCCCGCGGCTGCGCAGGCGGCGTTCCAGTTCAGCAATGCTCGGCGGCAGGATGAACACGCGGACCACGTCCTGCTGGTCCTTCTGGTAGAGCTGCTGCGTGCCCTGCCAATCGATGTCGAAGAGGAAGTCCTGCCCTTCCTTCAGCGCGTTACGGATACGGCCCTTGGGCGTGCCGTAACGATGGCCGAACACATGCGCCCATTCGTAGAAATCGTCCTCCTCGACCATGCGGTCGAACTCGGCATCGTCGACGAAATAATAATGCACGCCATCGATCTCGCCGGGTCGAGGCGGACGGGTGGTGACGCTGACCGAAAGCTTGATCTCGTCATCGGCGCCCAGCAGCATCCGGCTGATCGTCGTCTTGCCTGCGCCGCTGGGCGAGGAAAGGATAAACATCAGCCCGCGGCGGGCCAGCTTGTCGTTGTCATGTGCGGAATCGGCCATGCGCGCTAGTGGCGCATGGGGGCGTAGGGAATCAACCCCGCGCGGCCCGGTTTCAGACGGCGGTCTCGCCCTTGGATTGTTTTCTGAGCGCCCGTTCGCCGCTGCGGCGCGACCGGCGGCGGGTGGTGCTGCGGTCGAAGATGGTCTTGGCGAGCAGCCCTGCACCGACCAGCACCGCGCCCGGCACCGATTTTGTGGCGAATTTCGTCACGCCATAGGCGGCCAGCGTCTGGACCAGCGAGCGGTTCTCCACCACTTCCTTGGCGAACTTGCTGCCGTATTGCCGGCCGAGGAGCGCCTTTTCCAGCGTCTGGCGAGTCAGGCGACCGGCGCTGCGCAGCAGGATGTCGTGGATGATGAGGTTGGTCGAAGGGTTCGGGCTGGGGCCGGGAATGACATTCTCGCCGCGCGCATCCTTCTTTGCCGCCGCAATCTCGTCGCTCACAACGTCGGTGAGATGATTTGGCGCTTCCGCGTCGGAAAGCCCTACCTTTTTCGAAAGTCCCATGCCTGCCCCATTGCTGTGGCGGGGCAGCAGGCCCCGCAGCTAGTTCTTGCGGCCGAAATCGACCGTGACGACGTTGGAGCCGTCTTCTGCTCCTTCAACGGGCGGGCCGTCACCCTGTTCCTCGTCATTCCCGGCCTCGTCGGTCGGGACCTCGGCCATATCGGCCACGGTCGCCTGGAACTGCAGCCCGAAATCGACCGCCGGATCGACGAACTGGGTAATGGCGGCATAGGGAATGTCGAGTTCGGCCGGGATCTGGTTGAAGGACAGGCCGACCGAGAAGCCATCTTCGCGCACGTTCAAATCCCAGAACTTGTTCTGGAGCACGATGGTCATCTCGTCCGGGAACCGTTCACGCAGATGCACGGGGATCGACACGCCGGGCGCGTGAGTCTTGAAGGTGATGTAGAAGTGATGCGCGCCGGGCAATTCGCTGCCGCCCTGTTCGATTTCGCCGAGCACCCGGCCGACCACGGCGCGCAGGGCTTCCTGCACGATCGTATCGTAGGGGATCAGGCTGTCGGGCGTATCGTCACTCATGCCCGCATAATTGGAACCCGGCGCGGCGCGGGTCAAGCGGTTTAAGCCGGTCTTTACCCTGCCGATAGGCGCTATTTCTTGCGCCCTCGTGTAGCGCCCCTATAGGCAGGCACCATGCGTACAGGCCGTATCGAAAGAAACACTGCGGAAACCAAGATCCTGGTCGAGGTCAACCTCGACGGGACGGGGAAATACGATGTCAGCACGGGCATCGGTTTTCTCGACCACATGGTCGAGCAGGTGGCGAAGCATTCGCTGATCGACGTGACCATGAAAGTCGACGGCGATCTCCATGTCGACCAGCATCACACGACCGAAGACAGCGCGCTGGCGCTGGGCCAGGCGATTTCGCAGGCGCTCGGCGACAAGGGCGGCATTGCGCGCTACGGCAGCGCCTATTCGCCGATGGACGAGACTTTGTCGCGCGTCGCGCTCGACATCTCGGGGCGGCCCTATTTCGTGTGGAAAGCCGGCTTCACCCAGGAAAAGCTAGGCGAATGGGATACCGAGCTGATCGAGCACTGGTTCCATTCGGTCGGCCAGACCTGCGGGCTGACGCTGCACATAGAACTGCTCTACGGCACGAACAATCACCATATCTGCGAAAGCCTTTACAAGGGATTCGCCCGCGCCATGCGCGCCGCGGTGGAGATCGACCCGCGCAAGGGCGGCGCAATCCCGAGCACGAAGGGGCAGCTGGGTGGCTGAAGTCGTCGCTCTCGTCGATTATGGCGCGGGCAATCTGCACTCCGTCGAGAACGCGTTGAAGCGGGTCGGTGCCAAGGTGACGGTCACCGCCGATCCCGATGTGCTACGCGCCGCGGACCGTATCGTGCTGCCCGGTGTCGGCAGCTTCGGGGCCTGCGCGGCGGGCTTGCGCGCCGAGAAGGGCGTGATCGAGGCGATGCGCGAGCGCGTGTTCGTAGGCGGCGCGCCGTTCCTCGGCATCTGCGTCGGAATGCAATTGCTCGCCACGCGCGGGCTGGAGCATGGCGAGACGCCGGGGCTCGACTGGATCGAAGGCGAGGTGCGGCTGATCGAGCCGACCGACACCACCGTGAAAGTCCCGCACATGGGCTGGAACGATGTCGCGCTGACCCCGCACGCACGCGACCATGACTTGCTCGATACGGGGGAGGCCTATTTCCTCCATTCCTATCATTTTGACGCGAGAAGCGGGCAGGACGTGCTGGCCATGACCGACCATGGCGGTGGGCTGGTCGCCGCCATCGGCCGCGACAACATCCTCGGGGTGCAGTTCCACCCTGAAAAGAGCCAGAGCTACGGCCTTGGCATTCTCGAACGTTTCCTGGAGTGGGCCCCGTGATCGTCTTTCCCGCCATCGACCTCAAAGCCGGCCAAGTCGTGCGCCTCGCCGAGGGCGATATGGACCGCGCAACCGTCTATGGCGACAACCCCGCGCAGCAGGCGACGCTGTTTGCCGAGGCCGGAGCGCAGCATCTGCATGTGGTCGATCTCGACGGCAGTTTTGCCGGATCGGCGCAGAACCGCGAGGCAGTCGAAAGCATCGTCGCTGCCTTTCCGGGGCACGTCCAGCTGGGCGGCGGCATCCGCACACGCGAGGATGTCGAAGGCTGGTTCGATGCGGGCGTATCGCGCGTGGTGATGGGCTCGGCGGCATTGAAGGACCCCGAATTCGTCAAGGACATGGCGCGCACCTTCGAAGGCGGCGTGGTCGTCGCGGTGGACGCGAAGGACGGCCATGTAGCGACAGAGGGCTGGGCGGAAGTTTCCGACGTCCCCGTGGTCGACCTCGCTCGCCGGTTCGAGGATGCAGGCGTCGCCGCTTTGCTTTTCACCGACATCGGGCGCGACGGATTGCTAAAGGGTGTGAACCTCGACGCGACCGTGGACCTTGCGCGGCAAGTCGACATTCCCGTGATCGCCAGCGGCGGGGTGAAGGGGCTGGACGACATCCACGTCCTCTCGCTCCACGCCAAGGATGGCATTGAGGGCGTCATAACGGGCCGCGCGCTCTATGACGGGCGACTGGACCTTGCCGCGGCTCTGGCGATGGCGGCGCGGTGATGATTCTCTACGCTCTTCTCGCCTTTGCAATCCTCATCGCTTTGGTAGTCGGACAATTCCGGATTGCCAGCAGAGCGCTGCATGAGCGCAAAGCGGGAATAGGCAGGTTCACCTATTCCTTCGAGGAATCGCCCAAAGCATTCATCGCGATGCTGGTCCTGGAATGGGTCGGACTCGTCTTCGTATTCGCATATCTGCTCGCGCTTGTCGTCGGAGTGCTTTTCCCATG
Source organism: Qipengyuania aurantiaca (assembly GCF_019711375.1). Lineage (NCBI taxonomy): Bacteria > Pseudomonadati > Pseudomonadota > Alphaproteobacteria > Sphingomonadales > Erythrobacteraceae > Qipengyuania > Qipengyuania aurantiaca. Next base: position 673,405 of record NZ_CP081295.1, on the reverse strand, counting down.
ACCGTCCGCATCCGCGTCATTCCCTGCCTCGATGTGCGCGACGGGCGCGTGGTGAAGGGCGTGAACTTCGTCGATCTCAAGGATGCTGGCGATCCGGTCGAACAGGCGCAAGCTTATGACCGTGCGGGCGCGGACGAGCTGTGCTTCCTCGACATCTCCGCCAGCCATGAAGGTCGCGGGACGCTGCTCGACATGGTGCGGCGCACGGCAGCGGTGTGCTTCATGCCACTCACCGTCGGCGGCGGGGTGCGCAGTGTCGAGGATGCGCGCGCGCTGCTGCTGGCGGGCGCAGACAAGGTGGCGGTCAATTCCGCTGCCGTTTCGCGCCCCGAACTCGTACGCGAAATTGCCGAGAAGTTCGGCAGCCAGTGCGTCGTGGCATCCGTCGACGCACGCGCGCGGACCGAGGGCGAGGGCTTTCGCGGCTGGGAAATCTACACCCATGGCGGTCGCAAGCCGACCGGCATCGACGCGGTCGAACACGCGCAGCTTCTAGCCGAACTCGGCGCGGGCGAATTGCTCGTCACCTCGATGGACGGCGACGGGACCAAGCAGGGCTACGACCTCGAACTGACCCGCGCGATTGCCGACAGCGTCTCGGTCCCCGTCATCGCCAGCGGCGGCGTGGGCACGCTCGACCATCTCGTCGAAGGGGTAACGCAGGGCCACGCAAGCGCCGTGCTCGCCGCCTCGATCTTCCACTTCGGGCAGCATTCGATCGGCGAGGCGCATCGCGCGCTGCGCGCCGCAGGCTTGCCCGCGCGCGGTTGAAGGCCCAAGGAGAAACCCCATGGATACGCTGACCCGCCTCGAGAAAACGATCGACCAGCGCCGTAAGGCCGATCCCGGCCAGAGCTATGTCGCGCATCTCAACCATCGCGGCCTGCCGGTCATGGTGCGCAAGTTCGGCGAGGAAGCGGTCGAAACCTGTGTGGCCGCTCTGTCGGGCTCGCGCGAAGAGCTGATCGCGGAAGCCGCCGACAGCATCTTCCACCTCATGGTGATGCTCGCCGCGAAAGGCGTGAGCCTCGACGAGGTCATGTACGAGCTTGACCGCCGTGAAGGCGTGTCGGGCCACGAGGAAAAGGCCAGCAGGAGCGAATAATGCCGATCGACCCCACGCAGCCTTACGACGACGAGAATATCTTCGCCAAAATCCTGCGCGGCGAGATCCCCTCGTCCAAGGTCTACGAGGACGAATGGGCCTACGCCTTCGAGGACATCAACCCGCAGGCCGAAGTGCACACGCTGGTGATCCCCAAGGGCCGCTATGTCAGCTGGGACGATTTCAGCGCCAAGGCATCCGCCGAGGAGATCGCCGGTTTCGTGCGCGCCGTGGGCACGGTGGCGCGCGACAAGGGGCTGGTCGAGCCCGGCTACCGGATGATGGCCAATGTGGGCATGCATGGCGGACAGGAAGTTCCGCATCTGCACGTCCATCTTTTCGGCGGGCAGCCGCTCGGCCCGATGATCGCACGATAATTTCGTCGCGCTAGTCTCTCGTTTCACCGCCGTTCATGTTGTGAAGCCGATTGGCGGCTTTGCAGTGAATCCCCGCTGCGCTAGAGCGCCTCGCTGAATGACCCGGCCCAATTCCCCAGATGGCGTACTCGACGGCGACACGCATCTTTATGCGGTGCGCGCCTATTACGAAGACACCGATCTGTCGGGCATCGTTTATCACGCCAATTACTTGCGTTGGTTCGAGCGCGCGCGGTCGGACCTGTTGCGCCGGCTCGATATCGACCAGCGCGCCGCGATCGAGGCGGGCGAAGGTGCCTATGCTCTTTCCGAGGTTAAACTCAAGTATTTGCGCCCCGCAAAACTCGACGACGACATACTGATCGAGACGCGTTGCACCGAGCTGAAGGCCGCCTCCTGCCGGATGCACCAGAAAGCCTATCGCGGCGCCGAGCTGCTTGCCGAGGCACATTTGCGCGTCGGTTTCGTTTCACCCAACGGCAGGCCCATCCGCCAGCCGGAAGAATGGCGCGCGGCCTTTGCGCGCTTCGTCAATTCGAGCGGAGAGTGATGAACCACCTGTCCCTTCTTGCTGTTGGCGCCCCGACGCGCCTCGATCCGGTCCAGCTTTTCCTCGACGCCGATATCGTTGTCCAGGCCGTGATGGCGGGCCTGATCCTCGCCAGTATCTGGGTCTGGGCGATCATCGTGTCGTTCAGCCTGCGCATGAACAAGCTTAAGAGTGCGCAGCGCAAGTACGAAAGCGATTTCTGGCAGGCGGACCAGTTCGACAGCTTCATGTCCGAACGTGGCAACCGCGACATTCCCTCGGCCCGCGTGGCGCAGGCAGGCGTGGCCGAATGGCGCCGCTCGACCAAGGGCGAAGTGCGGGATCGCGAGGCCCTGCGCGGACGTATCGCCGCGGCGATGGACAGCCAGATTGCACAGGAAGCCGACGATGTGGCCGAGCGCCTGAACTTCCTCGCCACGGTCGGCGCGGTGGCCCCGTTCGTGGGTCTGTTCGGCACGGTCTGGGGCATCATGAACAGCTTTTTCCAGATCGGGGCACAGGAAAGCTCCTCGCTCGCGGTGGTGGCGCCGGGCATTTCGGAAGCGCTCTTTGCGACCGCCATCGGCCTCTTCGCCGCCATCCCTGCGGTGATCGCCTACAACCGCTTCAGCCATTCGGTCGAACGGTTCGAAAGCCGCCTCCACCGCTTCGCCGACAAGCTGCACGCCAGCTTCAGCCGCCAGCTGGAGCAGCGCTGACATGGGCATGGCGCTCGCTTCTGGCAAAGGCACGCGCCGCCGTCGCGGGCGCGGCGGTCGGCGGCCCATGTCCGAAATCAACGTCACACCCTTCGTCGACGTTATGCTCGTTCTGCTGATCATCTTCATGGTCACCGCGCCGCTGCTGACTGCAGGCGTGCCGATCCAGCTGCCCGACAGCCGGGCGAATGCCCTGCCGCAGGAACAGCAGCAGGTATCGATCAGCATCGATAGCGAAGGCTATGTCTATATCGACGATACGCAGGTTGCCGTTGGCGGACTTCCGCAGGCGCTCGAAGGCATACCCCGCACGGGTGAGGGTCCGGACATTACCCTGCGCGCCGACCGCAGCCTCGATTACGGGCGCGTGATGGCCGTGATGGGCGAACTCAACCGCGCCGGCCTCAACCGCATCTCGCTGGTGACGAATGGGGGGCAGTCGAGCCCGCCGGTCAACACCGGTTCAGCATCCGAGGAATAGCCCGAGACAATGGAGAGGACAGGCATCAGGGCAGAGGAGCGGACGGGGCTGATCGTCGCCGTGGCGCTGCATCTTGCGCTGCTCGCCGCCCTTGTCGTGCAGGCGCTGTTCGAAGCGCCCGCAGCGCCGCCGGTCGAGCGGATGACGGTCAGCCTTGCCGAAGATGTCGGCCTGGAAGCGACCGCGCCCGATCCCGTGCCGGAAAGCCGCGCCGCGATTGCGCCCACGCTCTCCGATACACCCGCTCCCGCACCGGAAATCCTCGAAGCGCCCAGCGATCCGGTGGTCGAGCGCCCGACCCAGCGCGTGCAGTCCCCCGTTCCCGCACCCAGCCGCGTCACCACTCCCCGCCGCGAGCCTCCGCGCGAGACGACCCGTCCGCGCAGCAGCGAACGCAGCGGCGGCTCGCGCGTCGGCAGCGATTTCCTCGCCGGAAGCGGCGACAGCACGACGACGAACGAAACCCGCGCGCCGGCCTCCCAGATCGGGGCAAGCACCAAGGCTTCGCTGTTCCAGGCCGTTGGCCGACAGCTTCGCCCGCATTGGCGCCCGGTGGACGGCGCGGATCGCGAACTGCTCGTCTCGCAGGTCCGCTTCCGTCTCAATCCTGACGGCAGCCTTGCCGGCGCCCCTCAATTGCGCGGGCAGCGCGGCATCACCGATGCCAATCGCGCCCAGGCATCCCGCCACGCGGAAAACGCAATCCGCGCGGTCCAACTCGCAGCCCCTTTCGACTTGCCCGAAGAATATTACGAGGCGTGGAAGGTGGTCACGGTAGATTTCGACTGGAAGCTATCCCAATGAAGAAACTGATTTTTACGACCCTCGCCTTCATCGCCAGCCCGCTGGCGGCGCAGAATCAGGATCTCGGTGAACCCATGGCCGAGGGCCAGGAGGTCGAGACCATCGAGGAAGAGGAAGGCCTGTCGGGCTCCGTCAGCTTCGAGGGCAATCTCGACGATCTCGGCATCGCCATTCCCGCCTTCGCGACCGATCGCAATGTCGCCACCCCGGCAAACGCCAGCGGCACCGAGGCGCTAGGTCTCGAAATGGCGCGCGTCATCACGGCAAACCTGCGCAACAACGGCCTGTTCAAGCCGACCGGTCCGGACTCGCTTCCGCGTCCCGATTTCGCGAACATCACCTCGCCCGTCTGGGGCACGTGGAGCGTGCGCGGGGCGGAAATGCTGGTTCACGGCTATGTCCGCGCCCGCAGCGACGACCGGCTGACGGTCGGCTGCTATCTCTACGACATGGCGCTGCAGCAGCGGCTCGTGGCGGAAGGCTGGGTGGTTTCGCCCGCCGACTGGCGCCGCGCGGCTCACAAATGCTCGGACCTCATCTACTCGCGCCTGACCGGCGAAAGCCCGTTCTTCGACAGCCGCATCGCTTACATCGCCGAGACCGGCCCCAAGGATAATCGCGTCAAGCGCCTCGCCATCATGGACAGCGACGGGGCGAACCACCGCTTCATCACCACAGGCCGCTCGACCGCGCTCACGCCGCGTTACTCGCCCGATTACAAGCGCCTGGTCTACCTGAGCTATGTCGACGGCAATCCGCGTATCTATGTCTACGACATCGGTACCGGCAAGCAGACGCTGGTGACGCAGAGCGACAACCCGACCTTCGCCCCGCGCTGGAGCCCGGACGGCCGCTGGATCCTCTATTCGATGGCTGTGGGCGGCAACACCGACATCTACCGTGTCTCGTCGCAGGGTGGCCGCAGCGAACGCCTGACCGACACGCCCGGCATCGACATCGGCGGATCCTATTCGCCCGATGGCCGCCGGATCGTGTTCGAAAGCGACCGTTCGGGCGCGCAGCAGTGTTACGTGATGGATGCGGACGGTTCGAACCAGCGCCGCATCAGCTTTGGCGGGTCGCGCTGCGCGACGCCCGAGTGGAGCCCGCGCGGCGACCAGATCGCCTTCACCAACGCCAGCAGCTTCAACGTCTCGGTTATGAGCCCCTCGGGCGGGAATGTCCGCACGCTGACGCGCGGCTGGCAGGACGAGGCGCCGACCTGGGCGCCCAACGGTCGCATCATCCAGTTCTTCCGCACCGAGCGGAACAGCGGCAAGACCTCGCTCTGGCAGGTGGACCTCACCGGCGAGAACGAGCGCAGCCTGCCCACGCCGGTCGACGCGTCCGATCCGGCCTGGGGACCGATCCTGCCGTAAGATCATTCCTTTATCCGTGGGGATGGATGAAACCGGGGGCCAAAAGAGTTCCACCGCTGTTTAAAAGGGGACAGCACTATGAATACCCGTATTGCCACCACTGTGATGCTTACATCGGCGCTCGCGCTGGCGGCTTGCCAGAAGAAGGCACCCGAAGAAATTCCGCCGCCGCCGGTCGAAACCGCGACTCCGGCTCCTACGCCCACCCCGACCGGCCCCGCCGTCGGCAGCATGGAACATTTCCTGCAGGCCGTTGGCCAGGCCAACACGGTCGTCTATTTCGACACCGATCGTTACAACATCGATGCCGAGGATAGCGCGAAGCTGCAGACGCAGGCGCAGTACTTCAGCCAGTATTCGAACGTGAACTTTACCATCGAAGGCCATGCCGACGAACGTGGCACGCGCGAATACAACCTCGCGCTGGGCGAACGCCGTGCGAACTCGGCGAAGAACTACCTCGTCTCGCTGGGCATTCCGGCCAGCCGTATCCGCACGATCAGCTACGGCAAGGAACGTCCGGTGGCGCTCGGTTCGAACGAAGCCGCTTGGGCGCAGAACCGCCGTGCCGCGACCGTGACGATCAACTGATCGCCGACCGTCCTTCGACAACGAAAAAGCCCCGGCGCAAACCGGGGCTTTTTTCGTGTCGCTTGTCGCGAAAGTCAGCGCGCGGCGTCGTATCCGGCGAAGGGCATTTGCGCCGCGTGATGCGCGCCTGCGGCTTCGATATTGCCGAAAGTCGCAGCCAAGGCGAGGGCAGCCATGCTCAGCACGGCGAGAGTGGCGGAGAGGGTCAACTGCTTGCTCATAAGGGGGCCTCTAATCCCGAATTCACTAAGGTTCCGTTGCAATGCAACATTTCACATTGCAACTGGTTCCACAGCCTTGCGAACTGCGCCAGCATCCCTAGATTGACCGCCATGCCCGCTCGACAAACGACATCTCTGGCGCACGCCCGTGCCTAAGGCGCGCCGCTCCAACGATTGGGGTTTCCCGCGCTGGCGTGGCTACGACGAGAGTCGCGAGGCGGCGACCGTGCGCCTGTGCGACCGGCACGGGTGCGAAGAGAAGGGCGATTGCCCCGCGCCCAAATCGCCCAACAGCCCGGAGCGCTGGTATTTTTGCCAGAAGCACGCCGCGGAATACAATTCCAAATGGGACTATTTCGAAGGTCTCGACAAGGCGGAGAAGGCGGCTCGCGCCAAGTCGGAGCAGGCTGAGAACGCCGGCTATGCCGAGGCCCAGCATTACGGCTGGGGCGGATCGGGCGACGGTTCGCGCAGTGCCGATGAGATGCGCGCGCTCGAAGTGCTCGAACTGGACGCTGATGCCGATTTCGCCGCGGTGAAAAAGGCTTGGCGGGTAAAGGCCAAGGCGGTTCACCCGGATGTGAAGCCGGGTGACAGGGAGGCCGCGGATCTCTTCCAGAAATACCAGCTCGCTTACGAAGTGCTCAAAGCGGCCGAGGAACGGCGCGAATGGAAGGGCTGATCGAACCCGGCCCATATGTATGAAAGCGACATTAACCCTTTCTTTGCCGGTTAGCCGCTAAATACGGCCCACGAACAAGGGCTAGAGATGCAGACCAGAACGACAAACCGCCAGGGCAGCGATATCGTGCTCAATTGCCGTGCGCCGGTCCATCCGGCGCAGGCGATCCTGTGCGACATCTCCGAGACCGGTTGCCGGATCGAACTGTTCGACGGCTATGTGAACAAGGGCTCGACCATCTTTTTCGAGATCGACGAGCGCAACGAGCTTGCCGGCCAGGTCGTCTGGGTGCGCGGTAACGAGGCCGGTGTGAAGTTCATGCACAAGCTCAGCGGCCGCGTTCGCGCGGTGCTCGAACTCTGATTTTCAGCCAAGCCGGCGGGTGATCGCGTCCGCCAGTTTCGCCCCAAGCTGCGGCCCCTGCTCGGGATAGAGATAGGGCTCGATCGCCTCGGCCTCCATCACCGCCAGTTCGCCCGAAGGCAGGCGCGCCATGTCGATGCGACAATAAAGCAGGTCGTCGAAGGGCAGGGCCGCCACCACGGCTTCTGCCTGCGAAAGGTCTTGAGGCGAGGGGGTATAGTCGAACTCGCTGCCGCCATAGAGCGACTGGATCCGGTATTCGCCTTCGGCCGCGCGCTTCAGCACACCATGGCTGAAACCGCCGTCGATGAAGACGAAGGTGTATTCGCCTTCCTCCACCACGCTTGGGAGGAAAGGCTGGATCATGCAGGGGTGCCCCATGCGCCAGCCGGGTTCGGGCAGGGCATCATTGGCAAAGCTGTGCTGGCCGAGGCCGCCGGCGCCGACCTGCCGTTTGACCACGACGCGGTCCGTCTCGAAGGCATTGAGCGCGATGGCCAGTTCGCCGCGCGTGGCGTCGTCGAACCACAAGGTGGGGATCGTCGGGAGCCCCTGGTCGGCCAGCGCCTTGAGATAGCGCTTGTCGCCATTCCAGCGGACGACTTCGGGCGGATTGCAGACTGACATGCCCGCCTCGCTCAAGGCTTCCAGCCTGGCGAGGAATTCGGGCAGGTGGTCCTGGTAATCCCACGCGGTGCCCAGCAGCACCAGCGCAAGCCCGTCGAAGGCTTCGAGCGGCGCGCGCCAGTCGATCTCGACCAGCTCCAGCCCCGCTACCTCAAAGGCCGCCCGCAGCGCGCCGACCTCGATATCGTGCTCGAACGCGTCTCCCCGGCGCGGTCCGGCGCCGGGGAGCGTGTCCTTGCAGGCGAGGAAGCCTATGCGGCTCAGACCGCCTCCAGCGCCTGTTCGAAGTCGGCGATGAGGTCGTCCGCGTCTTCGATGCCGATCGAGATGCGCACGAGGTTGTCCGAGATGCCCAGTTCCGCGCGGCGGCCTTCGGCGACCGAGAGGTGGGTCATCGAGGCCGGGTGGCTGGCCAGCGTTTCGGTCCCGCCGAGGCTGACGGCCAGCTTGGCGATCTTGAGGCTGTCGAGGAAGCGGAAGCATTCCGCCTCGCCGCCCTTAAGCAGCAGCGAGAAGGTGGAGCCGGCGCCGAGGCAGTGACGGTCATAGATGTCCTGCTGGCGTGCGTCCTTGATCATGCCGAGATAGCCCAGGCCTTCAACCTTCTGGTGTTTCGCGAGGTAGTCGCAGACCTTGGCCGCGTTCTCGCCTGCGCGCTGCATGCGCAATTCCACGGTTTCGAGGCTACGGCAGAGCATCCATGCGGTGTTCGGATCGCAGATGCCGCCCATGGTGTTGCGCAGCATGCGGATGGCGTCGATGAAGCGCTTCTTGCCCGAGACGCTGCCCGCCACGAGGTCGGAATGGCCGCCGACATACTTGGTCAGCGAGTAGACCACGAGGTCCGCGCCGTGGTCGAGCGGGCGCTGCCACAGCGGGCCGAGGAAGGTGTTGTCGATCGCGATCGAGCACTTGTCGGGATCGAAGTGGGCGTCGCGCGCAGCCTTGACCGCCTCGATGTCGACCAGCGCGTTGGTCGGGTTGCCCGGGCTTTCGAGGTAGATCATCGGCACTTCGCCGCCCTTCTCCTCGGCCAGAGCCTTGGCCTTGACCATCACTTCGTCGAGCTGTTCGCGCGTCGCGCCGGCGGGGAAGTCGATGAAGCTGACGCCGTATTTCGCCATGGTCTTGGCGATGAAGCCTTCGCTGGCCGCATAGAGCGGGCCGGAGTGGACGATCACGTCGCCCGCCTTGCAGGCCGCCAGCAGCAGCACGGCAATCGCGGTCATGCCGCTGGAGAAGGAGAGCGCCTCTTCCGCGCCGTCCCACACCGCGAGGCGATCTTCGAGGATCTCCTGGTTGGGCGCGTTGAAGCGCGAATAGACGAGGCCGTCCGCGCCGCCCGGACGCTTGCCGGTGATGCCTTCGAAGTGGCGCTTGCCGTCGGCGGCGCTGGGGAAGGCGAAGGTCGAGGTGAGGAAGATCGGGGCCTTGAGGCTGCCTTCCGAAAGCGTGGGGTCGAAGCCGTGACCCATCATCAGCGTGCTGGGCTTCAGCGGGCGGCCGTTGATCTTGGTCACTTCGCGCTTGGGGGCCATGCGCGGGCTGGTGGGGTCGATGTCGTTGTCGCTCATGAGGAGAGCATCCTTCCTGCAAGTCCGCTCCCAGGAAGGCGGGAGCCAGTTGTTCCGCGCCCGGGGCACCCGTTCCTAACCTCCGCAGGAACGCCTCTCCACCGGCTCGCTGTTTGCAAGCGCTCCATATGTTGGACGCGAGTTGGTTTCAACTGCGACGATCCCCACAGGATGGAGCGCATGGAGCACGGTCCTGGAGAAAGAAACGCGTCGTCCGCACGCAGCTGCGGTTCGAGGCGAAGAGCGAGAAGGGCGGGCGTGTCCATGGCGCCCGGAGTAGCGCGAAAGGGCAGGGGTAGGAAAACGCTGCGCGCCTATACCAGCGCGCCCACGCCCCAGACCACCAGCACGATCAGGAAAATGCCCACGAGGTCGAACAATAGCCCGGCCTTCACCATGCGCTCGATCCGGATGCGGCCCGTTGCCCAGGCGATGGCATTGGGGCCGGTGCCGGCGGGCAACATGAAGCCCCAGCTGGCCGCGAGCGCGGCGGGCATGGCCAGCAGCACGGGATCGACGCCCAGCGCCACCACCAGCGCCGCGACCACCGGGATGATGGCGCTGGCGGTCGCGACATTGCTCGCGAATTCGGTGATCAAAACCACCATTGCCACCACGGCCAGCGCGACGAGGAACAGCGGCCATGCCTCCAATGGCAGCAGCGCGTTGCCCAGCCATTCGGCCAGCCCGCTCGCGCCCATGCCCGCGGCCAGCGCCAGACCGCCGCCGAACATCATGATGACGCCCCAGGGCGCGCGGTCGGCTTCCTTCCAGACCAGCAGCGGGCGCCCTGTGCCGTCGGGCAGGAGGAAAAGCGCTAGGCTGGCGAGAATGGCGATGGTCCCGTCGGTCCAGGATCCGTCGGGAAGATAGGGCGCGACCAGCAGGCGCGTCATCCAGGCGAGGAAGGTGACTCCGACAACGAGGATCAGGCGGCGCTCGGGTGTGCCCATGGGGCGATCATCGACAATAGCGGTGCGCGCGGCCTCGACATCGAACGGGTGCGCCGCGACGCGCTGGACCCGCGCGATGAGGAAGGCGGCGATCGGCACGCCGACTATCACGATGGGCAGGCCGTAAAGCGTCCATTCGGCAAAGCTGATCTTTGCCCCGATCATCGTGTCGAGCAGGCCGACCGCAATCGCGTTGGTGGGCGATCCGACCAGCGTGCCGAGCCCCCCGATGCTCGCGGCAAAGGCGATGCCCATGGGCAAGGCGCCGGCGAGGCCTTCTGTCTGGCCTACCGCTGCGCTGCTTGAGGCCGGGGAGGTATTTCCTGTTTGGCCTACCGCTGCGCTGCTTGAGGCCGGAGAGACTTCTCCTGTCCGGCCTAACGCTGCGCTGCTTGAGGCCGAGGTTACTTCTCCGCCCGCCAGCACCGCCAGCGCCATCGGCATCATGATGAGCGCGGTCGAGGTGTTGGAGATCAGCATCGAGAGGATCGCGGCGGCGATCATGAAGGCGAGCAACAGCCCCGTCTGCCCGCCGCGCTCATGCAGCGCGTTGAGGATCGCCAACGCCAGCCGCTTGTGCAGGCCGGTGCGCTCGATGGCGAGGGCGATAAAGGCTCCGCCGAGAAGCAGGAAGAGGATCGGAGAATAATAGGCGCTCGCCGTGGCCTTGGCGTCCATGACACCCGCGAAGGGCAGGACGAGGAAGGGCATGAGGGCGGTTGCCGTCAGCGGCAGGGCCTCGGTCATCCACCAGGCCGCCATCAGTACGACCAGCCCGGCAACGATCAGCGCCTCGCGGCTCATGCCCGCAGGCGTGGGCGCGACGATGGCCAAGGCAAGCGCGGCAGCGCCCGCAATCAAACCGATGCGTTGTGCGACCATGGCCGCTCTCCTCCCGTTAGACGGGAAGCGCTACCAGCCGCGGGGCTTCTGGCCAATGGCGCCCGGCCCTGAGGCCGGGGAAACCGGTCAGATGCCTTGCGGTTCTGTCTCTGGCTCGGCGGCGTCTTCGAGTTCCTGCGCGCGCTCCGAAGTCGTCGGCGGCAGCACGATCACGCGGCCGCGCAGCAGGCCTTCGCGGCGCAGCTTCTCGTATTTCTCGTAACGCTCGCCAAGCAGACGGGCCACGGAGGGCGGCACGCGCAGCGAATCCGCCGAGCTCAGGGTTGTCGAGCCGTAGTAGATCGGCTGGCGCTCGCCCCCGGCAAGATCGGCGGTGGTGTCGACATAGGCGTTGTATTTCACGCCTTCGGCCCGGTCGATCAGGCCGGCCACCTCTTCCTGCGCGTGGGTGCGAAGATGCGCGCGCAGATCGGCTTCGAAGTCGGTGAAAAAGAACGGTGCCGCTTCTTCGTAGATTTTCGAGACCAGCAAGTTCTTGCCGTATTTCTCCACGCCCCGCAGCGAATTCACGAATTCACCCGCGGCATCGATCAGCAGCATGTCGACCGTGTCGGCGGTAAACGCCTCCTTGCGGATCGACGGCCCGCCCAGTTCGCCCCGGAAGAAGCCGTAGATGACCTTGGGGTCGGACCAGTTGGGGAATACGATCCGGGTGCGGATGTCGTGCGGGCTCATCGCAACGCCGCCGACGGTGATGAATTTCGCCCGGTCCATCGGCACCTTGTCGTCACCGATCTTGATGCGCGAGGGGGACTTCGCGGGATAATTGGCCGCGATCATCTCGATGGTCGCGACATTGTGCAGGTTCATCCAGTAGGCGAGCTGCTCCTTGCGAGGCAGGGTGGCGATGTCGATCTCGCCCCCGATGCGCTCGAGATCGCGGCGGTATTCGGCGATCGGTTCGATCGCTTCGTCCGCCATGAGCGAGAACATGACGCGATTGCCTTCGAGACGGATACGCGAATCGTGACCGTAAACTTGGCGAGTGCCGGTCTGCGCGAGCGGCTTGCCTTCCGCTTCGCGCAGCGACTGGCCCATGTTCAGGACCATATATTGCAGTGCGTCGGTCCACAGCTGCCAGTCGAGACGCTTTCGGTTGTCCTCGCGCGGGATGAAGCGCGCGAATTCGCCGGAGGTCACGGCTGCGCTCGTCGGCGCCTCGGCAGACGCCGTCTGCGCGGCAAGAGGCGAGGCGGTCAGCGAGAGCGCGGCAAGCGGGAGTAACAGGGTTCGCACGGCAAGGATCTCCGAAAGTAGCGCGATCAATCGTTGGGCTGCTGCCTAGAAGGCAAACCTTTAACGGGGCCAGAACATCTCGACCGGATACTCGGTCTTCTCGTTTAATTACTTTTACGCCCGACGAACGACAAAGGGCGGCATCCACCGACACCGCCCCCCATTTATGCAATTCCTCTGCGCCTTATTTCGGCGCGAGCACCATCACCATCTGGCGGCCTTCGAGGCGCGGGAAGCTTTCGACCTTGGCGATTTCTTCCACGTCGTCGCGCACGCGGTTGAGTAGGTCCATACCCAGCTGCTGGTGCGCCATTTCGCGGCCGCGGAAGCGCAGCGTGCACTTCACCTTGTCGCCGTTTTCGATGAACTTGTTCACGTTACGCATTTTCACGTCGTAATCGTGATCGTCGATGTTCGGGCGCATCTTGACCTCTTTGATGTCTTGGGTCTTCTGCGTCTTGCGCGCGAGGTTCGCCTTCTTCTGCGCCTCGTAGCGATATTTGCCGACATCGAGGAACTTGCACACCGGCGGGTCTGCGTTGGGCGACACTTCGACGAGGTTGAGGCCCAGTTCGTTGGCCTGCTCGGTCGCTTCGCGGGTGTACATCACCCCCAGGTTCTCGCCTTCGTGATCGATCACGCGGACCTTGGGGACATTGATCATGTTATCGTAGCGCGGGCCGCTTTTCACGGGCATTTGCATGCTGCGCCGGGGTGGACGGGCTATGGGGCTATCTCCTTTTGGTGCCACTTAAGAATGCGCCCATGTAGGCGCTGTTCCGCAGATTCGGAAGGGGCAAGGGGTTAACGCGCGCGGTTTTTCGCGGCTGCGTTGCCTTCAGGCTGCTTTCGACCACAGGTTAAAGCGCGCAAGCTTGCCCTTGGCGGGGACCACGGCGTCGATCCGGTCGGCCGGTTGCAGCGCCTTGAGGATGGCCGGATCTGCGGCATTCATGCCCCCGGTATAGGCCCCGAAAGCGGGCAGGATCATGCGGCCCGATGGCCTGCCGTCCGCGCCTTCGTTCGCGCTGACCACCGCGCAGGGGCGGCGGATATGGCGGCGGTGGACGGTCAGCTGGAGGCGCGGGTGGTAGTGGCCGGAAAGTTCGGGCCGGGTCTCCCCCTTCTTGGCACGGTGGCGCAGGATGGTGCCGCCGATCTCGATCTCCTCGACCAGCGTGCCGCCGCAACGCGCCTCCATATCGGGATCGTGGTTGCCGGTGATCCACACCCAGTCGACCGCCTTGGTCAGCGCCTCCAGCATGCCGCAGGCGTGCGGCTCCAGCCGGGTCGAGCCTTGCGAATCGTGGAAATTGTCGCCCAGCGTAATGACCCGCCGCGCACCGGTCTCGCGGATGGCCAATGCTACGCGCTCCAGCGTTTCGCGGCTGTCGTAGGGCGGGATCAGCTGTCCGTGCCCGGCGAAGAAGCTGCCCTTTTCCAGATGCAGGTCGGCGACCAGCAGCGCGCGTTCGCGCGGCCAGTAAAGCGCACGGCCTTCGGTGAGGAGCCATTCCTCGCCAGCGAACGAAAGGGGAACCATGGAGGTGCTATTGCCGCCTCGCCGCCGCGATGGCAAGGCTGCTTGCGACGAATTGACTTCAATCAATGCGCGCTGGCCCGCAATCGGCTTTCGGGCGCGCATCCATCCTCCAAGCCAAGAGTACCCATGACCGACTGGACCGAGCAGACCGACACCGCCCGCACCTGGTTCGAGACCCTGCGGGATCGCATCTGCGCCGAATTCGAAAGCATCGAGCGCGAAGCGGGCAGCGAGGCCACCTTCCAGTACGACAGCTGGAACCGCGAGGAAGCGGGCAATGAGGATCCCGGTGGCGGCACGCGCGGGCTGATGAAGGGCAAGGTGTTCGAGAAAGTCGGTGTCAACGTCTCGACCGTGCGCGGCAATTTCGCGCCCGAGTTTGCGGCCTCCATCAACGGCGCTTCGCCCGAAAATCCGGGCTTCACCGCCACCGGCATCAGCCTCGTCGCGCATATGGCCAACCCGCATGTGCCGGCAGTCCATATGAACACTCGCTTCCTGACCACGCAGGCTGCTTGGTTCGGCGGAGGGGCGGATCTCAACCCGCCGCTGCCTTACGAGGAAGATACCGAGGAGTTCCACGCCCGCTTCCGCGCCGCCTGCGCCGCGCACAACCCGACCTATTACGACCGCTTCAAGAAGTGGGCGGACGACTATTTCTACATCCCCCATCGCGGCGTGCATCGTGGGGTCGGCGGCATTTTCTACGACCACCTCGAATGCGAGGATGATGCGGGTTTCGAGCGCAATCTCGCCTTCACCAAGGACGTCGGCGAGGCCTTTCTCGACATCTTCCCCAAGCTGGTGCGCCGCCGGATGGAAAGCGAATTTACCGATGCGGACAAGGCGCAGCAGCTCGAATGGCGCGGCCGCTACGCCGAGTTCAACCTCGTCTACGACCGGGGCACGCTGTTCGGCCTCAAGACCGGCGGGAATATCGACGCGATCCTGATGAGCCTGCCGCCCGAGGCGACGTGGAGCTGATTTCGCTTCCCCGCTACTTAGCCGGGCATTAGAGGCCTGCCCATGCGCGCGCTGAGCGATCCGGTCCGGATGATTCCGCTGCTTTTCGCAGCCGCAATCCTGATCGGTGCAGGCTTGCTCATGCTTCCTTTCGCCACGATCGACGGGCAGGGCGCATCGGCGGTGGTCGCCTTCTTCACGGCTACTTCCGCGGTGGCGGTGACCGGGCTGATCGTTGTCGACACGGCGACCTTCTGGACCCCTTTCGGCAAGGGCGTCATTCTGCTGCTTTTCCAGATTGGTGGCTTCGGCATCATGACGGCAGCGACTCTGTTCGGGCTGATGGCGGGGCGCGGGTTCGGGCTTCGCGACCGGATTGCGACGAGTGTCGAACGCAGCCGTCTCGAGGTAGGCGACGCGCGCTCGGTTCTGGCATTGGTCCTCAAAATCACGCTGCTTGTCGAAGCGGTTGTTGCGGGAATCCTCACGCTACGTTTCGCGTTGACCTACGGTTTCCCCATCGACGAGGCGCTGTGGCACGGGGTCTTCCACGCGGTGAGCGCGTTCAACAACGCCGGTTTTTCGAGCTTCTCCGACAGCGTGATGAGCTATCAGGAAGACGGTCTCATACTCGGCCCAATCATGGTGGCGGTTGTGATTACCGCGCTCGGCTTCCCGGTTATGCAGGATTTGCGTCATCACGGATTATCCTGGAACGCGTGGACGCTGCATTCGAAGATCACCGTTTCCGCCACGCTGGTGCTGTTGCTCATCGGTTTTGTCGCCATCGCGGCCAAGGAATGGAACAATCCCGATACGCTCGGCCCGATGGGCATGGGCGCGAAGCTGCTGAATGCCGCCTTTCATTCGGTTATGCCCAGAACGGCTGGCTTCAACAGTCTGGATGTCGGCGCTTTTCGCGGCGAGACGCTGCTGATGAACTATATCCTCATGTTCATCGGCGGCGGCAGCGCGGGTACTGCCGGCGGGATCAAGATAACCACCTTCGTGGTCCTGCTTGCCGTTGTCGCATCGGAAGTACGCCACCGGCGCGATGCCGAGATCTTCGGGCGACGCTTCGGCTCGGGCGTGGAACGACAGGCGCTGACCGTGACTGTCGCAGCATCGCTGCTGATCGCTCTCGCCTCGATGTATATCCTCGCGATAACGGAACTGCCGATGGAGGCAGTTCTTTTCGAGACGATCTCGGCGTTCTCCACCGTCGGCCTGTCAACCGGCATCACCGCCGACCTGCCGCCATCCGCGCTGGCTGTCTTGGCGTTCCTGATGTTTGTGGGCCGCGTGGGCACGATCACCGTTGCCACCGCACTTGCCCTGAGCGCCGAACCGCGCCCGTTCCGTTATCCCGAGGAGAACCCCATTGTCGGCTAACAAGCGAAATCCCGTCCTGGTCATCGGCCTCGGCCGTTTCGGCGGTTCGGTCGCGCGGACTCTGGAGCGGATGGGGCACGAGGTACTGGGGGCCGATACCGATGGCGCGCGGGTCCAGGAATACGCGCAGCACCTTACGCAGGTAGTGGAAGCCGATTGCACCGACAGCCGTTGTCTCGAGAAACTCGGCGCGAAGAGCTTTTCCTCCGCCGTTGTCGGTATCGGCAGCGACATCGAAGCCAGCGTGCTCGCCGTGCTGGCGCTATCGGACCTTGGCGTGCGCAGCATATGGGCCAAGGCTACCAACGAAAAGCATGGGCGCATCCTCGAGAGGACCGGCGCGCATCATGTCGTTTTTCCCGAACAGAAGATGGGTGAGCGCGTCGCCCGCCTGCTGAACGAGCGACTGCTTGATTTCATCAGCTTCGGAGACGAGTTCGCGATCGCTCGGCTGGCGGCGCCCGAACGCATCGTCGGTCTGCCGCTGGTGACCAGCGAATGCCGCAAGAAATTCGAGGTGACCGTTATAGGGGTAAAGCGTGAAGGGCAGGACTTCCTCCACGCCGTACCCGACACGATCATCCTGCCGGGCGATATGCTGGTGGTTTCAGGGCGGGTCGACAAGCTGGAGTCGTTCGCCGCGCTGGACAGTTAAGGATGGTGAGCGCGCCTTTCAGGCAATCCAGAGCCTGAGAAGCCACGACACCACGCCCAGCACGGCGACGCTCGCCGCCCAGATGCCCGCCATCCAGACGAGCCGCTGCCACAGCGGGGCTTGCGGTTCTTCCATCAGTGATAGCCCTCGTCACCGACCTTGCCGCGGAAGACCCAGTAAGCCCAGGCGGTGTAGGCCAGGATCAGCGGCATGGTGATGGCGACGCCTACCAGCATGAAGACCTGGCTGCGTTCGGGCGCGGCGGCGTCCCAGATGGTGAGGCCGGGCGGTACGACATAGGGCCACATGGTCACGCCGAGGCCCGCCATGCCGAAGAAGAACAGCGCGATCGCTAGCCAGAAGGGCTTGGAGTTGCGCTCGCGCGTGATGGCGCGGACCAAAGAGACAGCGATGATCGCGGTCAGGATCGGGACAGGCGCTGCAAAGTAGATCTCAGGCGCGGTCAGCCAGCGTTCGGCGTATTCGGCGTTGAGGAAGACGTTGTAGAGGCTGACCGCCCCCATCAGCACCAGCGTCGCCGCGGCCGAGCGAAGCGCCAATTTGCGCGCGTGCGCCTGCCCTTCGCCGTCGAGCTTCCACACCAGCCAGGTGCTGCCGAGAAGCGCGTAGCCCGCCACCACGCCCACACCGCACAGCAGCGTGTAGGGGGTGAGCCAGTCGAACCAGCTGCCCGCATAAGCGCGGTCGACCACCTCGACGCCCTGGAGCAGCGCGCCCAGCGTCATTCCCTGGGCCATGGCCGCCACCAGCGAGCCGCCGGTGAAGGCTGCGTCCCAGAACCGGCGATGCGCAGGGTCGCGCCAGCGGTATTCGAAGGCCACGCCGCGAAAGACGAGGCCCAGCAGCATGGCGATGATCAGCGGATAGGTCGCGGGTAGCACCACCGCATAGGCCAGCGGGAAGGCCGCGAACAAGCCGCCGCCGCCGAGTACCAGCCAGGTCTCGTTCCCGTCCCAGACCGGCGCGATCGAGTTCATCGCGCGGTCGCGCTCGCGCCCCGGATCGAAGCTGGGAAAGAGGATGCCGATGCCGAGGTCGAAGCCGTCCATCACCACATAGGCGAAGATCGCGAAGGCGATGATGAAGGCCCAGATCGTGGTGAGGTCCATCACGCGTCCTCCTCGCTGTCGGGCAGGGTTTTCTCATGGCCCGGGTTCTGCGTCGGGCCCGGCGTGATGCCGGCGGTCCGGATCGGGCCGGTGTCGCCGCGCTTCACGCCCAGTTCGCCCACATGCGGCGTGTGGCTCATCAGGCGCAGGATATACCAGACGCCGATGCCGAAGACGGTGAAATAGACGAGGATGAAGGCTAGCAGCGAGGCGGCCACCGCCGGCGCGTCGAGCGGGCTGGCCGCGTCGGCGGTGCGCAGCAGGCCGTAGATCACATAGGGCTGGCGGCCCACCTCGGTGGTGATCCATCCGGCCAGCACGGCGATAAAGCCCGAGGGCGCCATGACCAGCGCGGCGCGGTGGAGCCAGCGCCAGTCGTAAAGCTTCCCTCGGAAGCGCGCGAGCAGGCTCCACATGCCGACGCCGAGCATGGCGAAGCCAAGGCCCACCATCACGCGGAAGGACCAGAAGACCACGCCGACCGGTGGTTCTTCGTCATCGGGAATGGTGTCCAGCCCGGCGAGCGGTGCATCCGGATCGTGCTTGAGGATGAGCGAGGAGGCCTTGGGTATTTCGATGGCGTAGCGCACGGTCTTCGCCTCGCTGTCGGGAATGCCGAACAGGATCAGCGGCGCGCCGTCGGGGTGGCTCTGGTAATGGCCTTCCATCGCCATGATCTTCTGCGGCTGGTGCTCGAGCGTGTTCAGCCCGTGCATGTCGCCGGCAAAGATCTGCAGCGGGGTGACGATCGCGGCCATCCACATGGCCATGGAGAACATCTTGCGCGCGTGGAGGTTGGCGCGGTCCTTGAGCAGATGCCACGCGCCCACGCCGCCGACCACGAAGGCGGTGGTGAGATAGGCGGCCATCACCGTGTGGACGAGGCGGTAGGGGAAGCTGGGATTGAAGACGATGTCCCACCAGCTCGGCCCCGGCAGGAACTGGCCGTTCGCGCCCATCTCGAATCCGGTGGGCGTATGCATCCAGCTGTTGACCGAGAGGATCCAGAAAGCGGAAATGAAAGTGCCGATGGCGACCATACAGGTGGCCGCGAAGTGCAGCTTCTTGCCCACGCGGTTCATGCCGAACAGCATCACGCCGAGGAAGCCCGCCTCGAGGAAGAAGGCGGTCAGCACCTCATACGCCATCAGCGGCCCGATCACCGGCCCTGCCACATCGGAGAAGACCGACCAGTTGGTGCCGAACTGGTAGCTCATCACGATGCCGGAGACGACGCCCATGGCAAAGGCGATCGCGAAAATCTTCAGCCAGTATTTGAAGAGGTCGAGATAAAGCTGTTTGCCGGTCTTCAGCCACAGCCCCTCCAGCACCGCGAGATAACTCGCGAGGCCGATCGAGAAGGCGGGGAAAAAGAAGTGGAAGCTCACCGTGAAGGCGAACTGGAGCCGGGCGAGAAACAGTGCGTCGAAAGCCTCGAACATGCAGGCTTCCTAATACAAGTTTCCCGCCCTGCCTAATCGACAGCAAGCACCATGTGTTGCGCGCCGCGCAAGTTACTCCTCCGCGTAGACCCGCACCCAGTCGACCAGCATCTCGACCTCGCCGCGCTTCACGGCTTCGACCGTTTCCGCCGGGATGCCGTTATAGGGCGTCTCGATCCGGTTCGTCTTGAACGGATAGGCGCCGCCCATGGCGAAGTTGAGGATGAGATACTTGTCGTTGTCGAAACGCCATTCGCCATAGTTTTCGACCATCGGACGGGTGACGCGGTAGTGGACATGGCCGTCGATCAGGAAGTCGATCTGGCTGTCGGTCCATTCGACCGCGTAGGTGTGCCAGTCGGTCACATCGACACCGTCGGGGAAGAAGAACTTGTTCACTAGCGGCGTTTCGCCCGAATAGCCGGGGCCGTGCAGCGCCACGCCGATCCAGTCCTTCTCGCCGACATATTCCATGATGTCGATCTCACCCGTGCCCGGCCACTGGTCGTTGCCGAGCAGCCAGAAGGCGGGCCAGACGCCGACATTGTCGGGCATCTTGATACGCGCTTCGGCGCGGCCGTGTTCGAAGTCGAACTTGCCCTGGCTTTCGATCCGGCCCGAGATGAACGGCGCGTTGCGCTCCTTGTTGGGATCCGCGCCGGGCTTGAACACCGGGCGCAGGATCAGCGCGCCGCCCTCGGCCCCGGCGGCGTCATCGGTGAAGGCGATCACTTCAGGAGTGTCGACATAGGCCTGCTGTTCGTTGTTGACCCAGAAATCGGTCCCGATGACGATCCACTTGTCGCGGTCGAGCGTGCCCGCGTTAAACTCGTCGGCGAAGATCAGCTCGCGCTCGGGCGCAATCGCCTCGGCAAGCGCGGAACCGGCGTCGGCCGGGTGCGCGCAGGCGCTCGTCGCAGCGCCAATGGCCAGCGCAAAGGGAAGGGCGAAGGTCGAATAGTGGTTCATCAGGGCCTCTCCAAGCTCGTTGAGAACGTTCACAAGTCAGCGTACCATACGGGTTGACGCAGCTTTTGCTAGCGCGTGGATACGATTTCAAGATTTCGTCCACGCCGGGGGTGGAAAGCCATGCCGGGATCGTCGATAGGGCCGGGTGATTGAGTGATAGAACCGGCCTGGGCCGGAAAATCCATCCGGAGAGAATTGTCATGCGCCGTCTTGTTTCCAGCCTTGCCCTCCTGCTCGCCACCGCCGCCTGCACCACCGCGACGAGCGAACCGGTGGTCTCGACCGCCATTCCCGAACCGATGGTCTCGCCGATCCTGTCCGGGCCCGAAGCGCTGGACACGCTGACCTATGCCGAACCGCAGAAAGCCCGCGTGACCCATGTCGCGCTCGACCTCGGGCTCGACTTCGCCGCGCAAAGGGTAGGGGGCTCGGCCACGCTATCGCTGCTGGTGCAGCCGGGCGAAGAGACGCTGGTGCTCGACAGCAACGGGCTGCATATCGCACGGGTCACCGACGCTTCGGGCCGCGCGCTGGCCTATGAAGTCGGCGAGAATGTCGAAAAGGGCGGCAAGGGCGCCCCGCTGAGTATCGCGCTCGACGGCGCGCGCAGCATTCGCATCGACTACACCGCACCTGCCGACGCTGCCGCGCTGCAGTGGCTCACGCCCGAACAGACTTCCGGCAAGGTCAACCCCTTCCTTTTCAGCCAGGGCCAGGCGATCCTCAACCGCACCTGGATCCCGACGCAGGACAGCCCCGGCATCCGCCAGACCTGGGAAGCGCGCATCACCGCGCCAAAGCCGCTCGACGTGGTGATGAGCGGCGTGCGCCAGGGCGAGCCGGAAGACCTTGGCGATGGCCGCCGCGTCTTCCGCTTCGTGATGGATAAGCCGGTGCCGCCTTACCTCATTGCGCTGGCTGCGGGCGATATCGACTTCAAGGCGATCGGCCCGCGCACCGGCGTCTGGGCGGAACCTTCCGTCCTGCCACGCGCCTATGCCGAGGTTGCCGATACCGAGGAGATGGTCGTCGCCGCCGAGGAGCTTTACGGCGAATACCGCTGGGGCCGCTACGACATGATCGTCCTGCCGCCAGCCTTCCCCTATGGCGGCATGGAAAACCCGGTGATGACCTTCCTCACGCCGACCTTCATCGCTGGTGATCGGTCCAACAACGGCCTCGTCGCGCATGAGCTGGCGCACAGCTGGTCGGGCAATCTCGTCACCAACGCCGTGTGGGGCGACAGCTGGCTCAACGAAGGCGTGACCACCTATTTCGAGAACCGCATCGTCGAGGCGGTCTACGGCAAGCAGCGCGCCGAGCAGGAAGCCGCGCTGATGTACGCC
Organism: Qipengyuania aurantiaca; assembly: GCF_019711375.1. Classification (NCBI taxonomy): domain Bacteria; kingdom Pseudomonadati; phylum Pseudomonadota; class Alphaproteobacteria; order Sphingomonadales; family Erythrobacteraceae; genus Qipengyuania; species Qipengyuania aurantiaca. The sequence continues at coordinate 651,421 of NZ_CP081295.1, read as the reverse complement.
AACATCGTCGAAACGTTGGGCGAGGTGGGCGAGGATGCGCCGGGCACCGCGCTCAGCACCGAAGGCGAATACGAGCTCGGCAGCGCCATTGCCTATGACAAGGGCGCCTTCTTCCTGCGCACGGTCGAACGGATCGTGGGCCGCGAGCGGTTCGACGCATGGTTGCAGCAGTGGTTCGACAACCACGCCTTCCAGCCCGCCACCAGCGAGCTGTTCCTCGAGGACATGATGGAGAATCTCGTCGCGTCCGATGCCGAGGCCGAGCGTCTCACCCTGCGCGAATGGATCTTCGAGCCGGGCCTTCCCGCCAACGTCGCCAAGCCCGACCCTGCGGCCTTTGCCGAGGTCGATGCGGCGGTCGGCCATTACGCGGATCATGGCATGATGCCGTCGGGCTGGAGCGGCTGGACCGCTGCCGAGCAGATCCGTTTCCTCGATAACCTCCCCGCCGAACTCAGCCATGACCAGCTGGCAGCGCTCGCTGCCGCGCTTGGCCTTTCGGCGACGGGCAATAACGAAATCCTGTTCCTCTGGCTCGAGATGGCGCTGGAGAACCGCTACGATCCCGCCGTTCCGCAGGCCGAGGAATTCCTCGCCAGTGTGGGCCGCGCCAAGTTCGTCCGCCCGCTGTTCGGCGTGCTTTGGGGCGAGGGCGAGTGGGGCCGTCCGATCGCGACGCGCATCTACGCAAAGACGCGGGAGAGTTACCATTCGGTGACCCGCGCCGGGGTCGACCGTATTCTCGACGGCGAGTAATTGCGCGGCGCGCACGGAAGCGTGCAGGGCTTGCGATTGAGTGGCGCCTAGAGTGCGGCTAGGCCGTCTCCCGAAAAAGGGAGAAGTGCCATGCCGTCCCGCGTCGCTGCCAGGTTCGCCCCGGTCCTGCTTCTCTTCGCGCCGCTGCTGGCCATCCTCGCCGCGCGGCTCGCCACCCACAGCCAGATTGCGGCAAGCCATCCGCGTACCGCGGCGCTGCTGTTCCTCTGGATCGCTGCCGACGCGCTTGCGCTGGCTTTGATCGCCAAGGCCCCGCGCAACCGGCCGGGCCTGCGCGCACTGCTCGGCGCGATTGCGGCCGGTTGCATCGTTGCCACTCTCGCGGCGGCCCAACCGGTTCGCGAGGCGCTGCTTTCCATGCCCGCTGTGGTCACGGCGATGGCGCTGACGGTTGGGGCCTATCAGGGGTGGAGCCTGTGGCTCGCCGCGCTCGCCTTCCGGCGCACGCGTTCGTTCGAGGCCGCCGCAGCCGAGGTGCTGCCCGCCCCGCTCGTGCGCTTCGCAGCCCATGAAAGCGCGATGATGCGCCTCGCCCTGTTCAGCTGGGGCGCGAGTCCGCAAGTGCCGGAAGGCGCGACCGCTTTCGCCTATCACCGGGTGATCAACCCGATGATCGCAGCCTTCCTCATCCTCCAGCTGATCGAGATCGTGGTGGTCGACCTGCTCGTCAGCCACTGGAGCGAGCGAGCGGCATGGGTCCTGCTGGCGCTGGGCATCTGGGGCGCGCTCTTCCTGATCGCGCTGATGAAGGCCTTCCGTCTCTATCCCGTCCTGCTCGACGACCGCAACCTGCGCGTGCGAGCGGGCAGCGTCATCGACATGTCCGTCCCGCTCGATGCGATCGCGGCCATCGAACCGTCGGTCACGCATCATGAGGCGAAGGGCAGGGAGGTGCTCAACGCGGCGATCCTCTCGCATCCCAACGTCATCCTGCGTCTTGGCCGCCCGCTTGAATACCGGCCAATCTTCGGCAAGCCGCGCCTGGTGGAGCGGGTCGCATTCCGGCTCGACCAGCCAGCGCCGCTGCTCGAAGCGCTCGAAAGCCGGATTTAGGGCGGAGCACACGTATTTTTCGTTGCATTGCAGCAGGGTTTGCCCACATCGTAGCGCCACGATGCTGCGCCAGTACGAACTCGTAGAGCGGGTCCTCGAATACGACCCCGACGCCGACGAGGCGATGCTCAACCGCGCCTATGTCTATACGGTGCAGAAGCACGGCACCCAGACGCGCGCCAGCGGCGATCCCTATTTCAGCCACCCTGTCGAAGTGGCCGGGCTGATGACCGACCTCAAGCTCGACCAGGAAACCATCGCCACCGCGCTGCTCCACGACACGGTCGAAGATACGCTTGCCACTATCGACGATATCGAGGCGAATTTCGGCACCGAGGTCGCGCGGCTGGTGGACGGGGTGACCAAGCTTTCCAAGATCGAGCAGATGCCCGAGAACGAGCGCGCGGCGGAGAACCTGCGCAAGTTCCTGCTCGCCATGAGCGAGGACATCCGCGTGCTGCTAGTCAAGCTCGGCGACCGCCTGCACAACATGCGCACGCTCCACTTCATCAAGAAGCCCGAAAAGCGCCAGCGCATCGCGCGCGAGACGATGGATATATATGCCCCGCTGGCCGAGCGCGTGGGCATGTACGAATACATGCGCGAAATGCAGCTGCTCGCGTTCGAGCAGATCGAGCCGGAAGCTTACGCCACGATCACTAACCGGCTCCAGCAGATCCGCGACGAGGACGGCGGGCAGGTCGATGCCATCGCACTCGACATGAAGCATGCGCTGGCCAACGCCGGGCTGCAGGTCGAGGTCTCGGGCCGCGAAAAGCATCCCTATTCGATCTGGCGCAAGATGGCCGAACGCCACGTCAGCTTCGAGCAGGTGACCGACATCATGGCCTTCCGCGTGATCTGCGACGATGTGGCCGATTGCTACCGCGCGATGGGTGTCCTGCACACGACCTGGCAGTTCCTGCCGGGCAAGTTCAAGGACTACATCTCCACCCCCAAGACCAACGGCTATCGCAGCCTCCACACCTCGCTGATCTACGGCAAGTCGATGCGCGTGGAGGTGCAGATCCGCACACGCGACATGCACCGCACCAACGAATTCGGCCTTGCCGCCCACTGGGCCTACAAGCAGGGCAACCGTCCCGATGGCGCGGTCGGCTGGCTGCGCGACTTGATCGAGATCGTCGATGCCAGCCACGATGCGGAGGAACTGCTCGAGCATACGCGCATGGCGATCTATCAGGATCGCATCTTCGCTTTTACCCCCAAGGGCGCGCTGTTCCAGCTGCCCAAGGGCGCGACTGCGGTCGATTTCGCCTTCGCGGTCCACACCGACCTCGGCGCGCAGACGGTGGGCGCAAAGATCAACGGGCGCCACATGCCGCTGCGCACGCAGCTCAACAATGGCGATGTGGTCGAAATCCTGAAGGGCAAGGACGCCGAGCCGCAGATGAGCTGGCTCGGCTTCGTCATCACCGGCAAGGCGCGCGCCGCCATCCGCCGTGCGGTGCGGCTGAAGGAGCGCGGCGAGGTGGCCGAGATCGGCGCCAAGCTCTATGACGAGATCGTCACCCGCGTGCCCGCCAAGATCGGCAAGAAAGCGCTGCGCGATGCGCTCAAGCGGCTTGAAATGGATGAGCCGGACGATCTTTTCTACGCCATCGGCGCGGCCAAGATCACCGATCGCGCGGTGATGGAAGCGCTGATGCCGGGCAGCACGGAAGGCATGGCGGACGAGGACGACGAATGGCTGCGCAGCGGCAAGTCGCTCTCGATCCGCGGGCTGACGCCGGGCGTGGGCTACGACCTGGCCGAATGCTGCCACCCCGTGCCGGGCGACCGGATCGTGGGCCTGCGCAAGCCCGACAAGGGCGTCGAGGTCCATGCGATCGACTGCCACCAGCTGGCGACCGGGATCGACGACGACTGGCTCGACCTCAGTTGGGGCAAGCGTTCACGCGGCGCGGTCGGCCGCCTGCGCGTCACGCTTTACGACCGGCCCGGGACGCTGGCCGAAATGGCGGGCATTTTCGCGCAGAACGCGGTCAATGTGAAAAGCCTCGAACAGACCCAGCTCGACCACCCCTTCACGACCTATGAGGTCGACCTCGAAGTGCAGGACCTTGCCCACCTCACCCGTATCCTCAGCGCCCTTCGCGCGAGCGACTCGGTCGCACAGGCCGAACGCGCATGAGTTTGCTCCTTGGAATAGACCACATCCAGCTCGCCATGCCGCATGGCGGCGAACCGCATGCGCGCGAATTCTGGACCGGCGTCATGGGGCTGGAGGAAGTGACCAAGCCAGCGCACCTGGCGCTCAACGGCGGCTGCTGGTTCGAAGGTGAGGGGCTGGCGATTCATTGCGGGGTGGAGGACGGCTTCCTCCCCGCCCGCCGCGCGCATCCTGCGCTGCTGGTCGAGAACCTCGGCGCGCTGGTGGCCAAGCTGGAAGCGAGCGGCGTCGGCTTCAAGGAAGGCAAGCCGCTCGATGGCTATCGGCGCGGCGACATCGCCGACCCGTTCGGCAACCGCATCGAGCTGATGGAAAAGCTCTAGAACTTTTGTTCCGTAAAGCGCTGCAGCACGGCGCGGTGGCCCGGAACGGTCAGTACCATGCGGTCACCCTCGACCTCCATCGTATAGGGGCCATGTAGAAACCGATAGTAAAGCCTGTCGGATGGCCGCTCGATGCAGGCTTGCAAAGTACAAATCTGTCCGCCGTCATCCGAAGTACCGCAGTAGTTGCAGCCATTATACCATTGGCTGACTTCGCCCCAGTGTACGCGGATGGAGTATCCGACCAGGCTTACATCCCGGCCATCGATGGTTTTGAATTCCCACAAACCATCTTCCTGTGGGGCAGCGATGAGATGCCACAGCGTCTCACCGGGTGGCATCGCGATACCCAGGCCGCCTGCAACTGCCGCGAGGCCAAGGCCTGCCGCAGTTACCCAGGCGAGGCGCTTGTGATGTTGGCCCCGGCTCACAGCAGCTCCAGTTCGAAAGCCACCGGGTCTCCTTCGGCAAGGTCTTCGGCGCGCATCACCTTTCTGGAGATAAGTAGCACCCATTCGGATTTGGCCCTTTGCGGGAAGACAGAGGTCTTCCACTCAGTCTCGCCCACGCGCGCCACGACCTTCACCGAGCCGAAGCCGCGCCGCGCGCCGAATTCCAGCCGGTGCATCCGCTCGTGCATGGCGATGGCTTCGGCCGTCTGACCGGTGATGGTGACGAGGTGATAGGTGCCGCGATCCCCCTGCCAGCGGGTAAGCGGCAGGGTGCAGGCCAGGCTCTCGCTCACTTGCCCACGCGGCGCACGGGTATGGTGATGTTGCAGATGTCGACGCCGCCAGCGGGAATGTTGAAGAAGGGATCGCGGCGGTTGGCGCGCGCGTCGGCGTAGCGGGCGAAGGTCTCGCCCTCGGTGTCGAGATATTCGAAACGGGGCTGTTCGCCTTCGGGCAGGTCGGCGGCGACGCGCACGGTGAGGATGGATGTGCGCCTGCTTTCGTCCTCGTAGAAGCCCAGCTGCCCCTTGCCGCGTGGCAGGCTGGAAAGATGCTCGATCCCTTCCACGATCCGCCCTACCAGCGCGATGTTGCGGTCGAGATGGCGCGGCGCATGGCCGATGACCGTGTAGAGTTCCGCGCCGGTACCCGCATCGGGCGTGAGGTTTCGGCCCACCCCGACCATGCCGTAACAATGGACTGGCCAGACCCGCGCCGTCGCCTCGTTTTCGCCCTGGCCATAGTCGGAGGCGAGCGGCCAGCCTTTGTAGGGCAGGGAGAGCTGAGCGTAAGGATCGGTCAGCCCGTTGGCGAGGATCATGCCCGCCGTCGCATCGGCGGTCACGATCGGCTGGTCGGTTTTGAGCGCGCGATCGCGGCTGCTGTCCGCAAGCAGACGCGGGAGGCCGATGGCCTCGGCAGGAACGGTGTAATGCGCCTCGTCGGTCGGCACGAGGCCTTCGGGCAGGGACTTGGGTTCGCCGTCACTTTCGGGATTGTCGTAATTGGCATCGCCCCACTGGACAACGTAATTGTCCTGCACGCGGTTGACCGAGATGTCGTCGAACCATCCACTGCGCGCGAAGGTTCGGATATTGGCGGTCCAGTCCTCGCTGAAGGGGGCGGGCATGAGCTGGATGACGACCTTGCGTTTCTCGCCCATCGCATCGGGCGCCAGCGTCATGACGATCAGGTCCTCGGGCCGAATCGCAATCCATTCTTCGGCGCTCGCGCCTGCGACGATTTCGCCGGGGCCGGGGAAGGTTTCGGCCTCCTCCTGCGCAACAGCGGGGGTGGCAAGGGCGAGCATCGCGGCGAGCGAAATCAGGTGCTTGGTCATGGCTGCGCAGCTTGGCAGGCTTGCGCCAAAAGAAAAGCCCCCTCTCGCGCATTGTGCGGGGCGAGAAGGGGCTCTGTAGCGGTGTTCGCAGGGAATGCTTTTCCGCGCAGCACCGCGACTTGGGGGTCTACCGGATGAAATGCGCAGGCGCGCGAGGCGGTTCCAACGGTTCGTCGCAATTTTACGCGGCCCACCGCGACACGAATGGTTGCGCCCCATGTCCCTTGTCGCTAGAGGCGCGCATTCTTGTTTGGCCTCCCGCGCGATGCGCTGCGTAAGGCCGGGCGGTCCGATCCACACCACGTGCGCTCACGCGGCACGGCGAGGGCGCAAACAGGAACGCGGAGCAGTGGCCGAGTGGTCGAAGGCGCACGCCTGGAAAGTGTGTATACGGTAACCCCGTATCGAGGGTTCGAATCCCTCCTGCTCCGCCACCCTTCTACAGGACGGGCCCGATGGTGGATCCGCGAGAGGCCGAGAACCCGCCGGTTCGAACTCGAAGCGGGCGTAAGCTCGCGCAGAGGGCCGAAGCGCAGCGCAGGCCGATCCCTCCTGCTCCGCCATCCCTCAGAAACCACACAGGTCAAATAAGGCTTACTACGGCGCAGCAGCCTAAAGATTGCGCCATTCGCTGACTAGATTCTAGATCAATTGATTTCTAGCGAACTCAATCGGGCTCGAAGAACTTGGGGCGCCAGCAGGGGCATCAGAACTGCGAATGGGGGCAACAAGCCCTGACCTCTCCCGGTGAATGCCTAAATTCACTCTCGAAGACTCGATAGTCAATAGGCTTTTGAATAAATCCATCTTAAATGAGAGCAAACGGGCTCAATCAATACCCATTTTCTTAAGACATGAGTGGGGCGATGAATTATACTCCTAAGAAGGAAGTTGGAAGTCCAAGAGGGAATTTTTTCATATTCTCACCGTTGCCCAACGCCGCGGAGCCAAAGAAAAATGCAAAGATTACAAACTGACTGATGCGGATGGCCTATCTCTATATCTCCCGCAAACCGGGCATCGTTCTTGGCGCTATCGATATCATATTGGCGGAAAGCAAAAACAGATCGTTCTCGGCAGCCATCCTGAATTGTCGATTGGCTGCCGTGTGGATGAGCCGTTCTGCACTTCATCGCCCACGTGGGGGCCTGCGGCACGCATGGAGCGCAAGCCCCCTTGCGACTTGATTAGAAGACGGAGAATTCGCCCATATTCGCCGATAGGTCGGCGATCGCGATCTCATGGATAGGGGCGAATGCTGCCTCCGGCGGATCGCTGAAGGTCGTTGCGGCCGCAACATCATCGGCATCCGCTTCCAGAACCACGGCTACGAGCGTTCCATCGAGACGGATTTCCGTGTTTGCGCCCGACTGCGTGAATTCGACATTGGAACCGTTGCTTCCGTCAATTCGGATTGCATCCGGACCATCTCCGAAGTCGGCGATGATATCGGTTCCTTCCGAGGCGCGCAGCACGAAGGTGTCCGCGCCCCGTCCACCGAACAGCAGGTCGCTGCCTTCACCGCCGTCGAGGTAGTCCTTGCCGTTCCCGCCGCTCAGGACATCGTCGCCGTCGCCGCCGAAGAGCTGGTCCCAGCCATTTCCACCGAACAGCTCGTCGATCCCGGCATTGCCGATAAGGACATCAGAGCCATTGCCGCCGAAGATACGATCGTTTCCGTCATTGCCTTCGACCACATCGGCGCCACTGCCCGCGTCGATCTCCTGGAAGCCGATGTTGAACCGGGCGAGGACCGAGTCATGGTCCGACACGCCAGAGGCCGTGTGGATGTTCCGGTGCACGACATCGATCGCTGCACCGTCCATCAGGTTTTCGCTGGCGAGTATGTGATCGATCATCTGGGCATTGCCCTGGAAGAGGGTCGAATAACGCTCGCTCGCTTCAAGCAGATAGGCGAGGTTCGCCAGTTCGACATCGCTGCCATCGCTGACCATGCCGCCTGCGTAGTCGAGTTCGCCGGTGACGATCTGAAGCGTTTCCTCGAACTGGAAATCGTTGAAGTCGCCGCCAACCACGATGTTGACATCCGGGTCCTGCGCCAGCAGCGCGGTAACATAGGCGTTGAGCGCAGCAGCCTGTTCGGCACGCTGCAGGGCGCCGGCCATCTCGGGAGGCTGGTTGGCGGAGAAAATATTGTCCGAACCGATCAGCGAGGTGAAGTGGTTGCCGATTACCGTCACCTCTTCGCCGTTGAAGCCGAAGGTCGCAACCAGCGGCGTGCGGGCAAATGCCGGATCGTCGATAGTGAAGACCGAGGCCGGGTCCAGCGTGACGCTATCGGCACGATAAAGGAAAGCGACGCGGATGTTGCCGCCTGGCTGGCCACCCGTCTGCCCGTCAACGACATAAGGATTGTCGACCACGTAATAGACCACGCCGGTCTGGTCGTAGATCGCATCGGCCAGTTGCTGAAGCGTCATTTCGGCCGAAACCGTCCCGTCGTTCCACGAACCGCTGTCGTCCTGGATTTCCTCTAGAATGACGATGTCCGGAGCGTTCATCGCGACGCCGATGTCGAAGGCGATAGCTTCGAAACGACCGTCCGCGACATCGGTGTCGCCATCGGCATCGTTGATGTCGAGATTGAGCACATTGTAGGTAGCGACCGTCAGCTGGTTCACCGCGCCTTCGAGCATGGAGAATTCGCCAAGGTTGGTGCTCGGCGCGGCCACGGTCACGGCCTCGGTCGGACGCAGTTCGTAATTGCCGAAAGCGTAGTCGATGATGCCAGTCACGTTCTCGAGAGTCGCGCCGGGTGTCACATCGGGCGTGTCGAAGGTTACGCCGTTGAGCTCATAACCACCGTCGATCTGGATGCGCTCCGGATTGAAGTCAGAGCCTGCGCCGCTGTCGAATTCGCCAAGGCCGCCTTCACCACCGTCGATTACCACGAGGCCGGTCTCGGACACGTTCGTCGCTGTAAGCGTTCCGGCTGCGTCGCTGGCAACGGTCCAAAGCTCGCCGAAATTGTTGGTGCTGTCGATTGCGACCGGGTTCTCGACAGTGACGCGCATACCTTCGAGGCTTTCCCAGAAATCGATGCCGTCGTTCGCCGGATCATAGTCGGAAAGGCCATCATCATCGATGATCTCGGTGGGAGGGGTCACGCCATTGGGGCCGATGAGGACCGCTGCCGGGAGGGCGTTGCCACTGCTTTCCACCGTGATGCTGGCGTCGATCAGCTGGGTGGTCGAGAGATTGCTCTCATCGCCGCCCGGGGTGAATTCGTTCACCGTGCCGGTAACCGTCAGTGCATCGCCTGCGACGACCGTAGGGGCCGAGCGCGTAAACACGAAGATCGCGTCCGACGTTGCGGCGTTCCCGTCGCCATCGGCATCCTGCATATAGAACCCGTTCCGCGCCACGGCGGTCACGATGCCGGTCGTGGTCACGATATTGTCGACATAGATCGACTGATGGCTCTCGCCCTGGATTTCCCCGATCTGGAGGTTCAGGGCCTCGTCATTGATGATCGTCCCGGTAGCTTCGCCGTCACGGATATCGGCGCCGCCGGTTGGATTTGTCAGCTCGACGCCGAAAAATTCGGTCGGTTCGGGCTGCGTGTCGCCAGCCACTTCGATGGTGATCGTCGCGCTCGACTGGCCTGCTGCAAAGATCACAGTGCCCGACAAGGCGCCGGCAAAGTCTGCGGCGTCGGCCGACTGCGCGTTGTCTCCGAGGATCACCGAATAATCGACACTGACTTCGCCTTCGGTTCCACCGGTGCGGCGTACAGTGAAGCTCATGAGGCTGATACCAGCATCGCCCTCGGCCACGCTCGCGTCGTCGATATAGAAGCTGCCGTTCGGGTTGGGCGGAGTGAAATCCTGTCCGGCATTGACCGAACCGAAGCTGTCCCCGACCGGGCCGGTCCAGCTGAAGTCTTCGTAATTCGAACCCGTGCCCGAAAGCTGCAGCGAGAAGCCAGCAGGGCTGCCAGCCTCCTCGACGCCCACATCCTCGCTCGTCATGCCCGCGGCCGGACCGTCCGAGGCGACCATGGTGCCCTCGTAGGAAAGGAACTGGACGACATTTCCGTCTGCGTCGACGAGCGCAAAGCCATCAGGCGAACCGTTCTGGAGACCGCTCATGTCGAAGCTGATGGTGCCGAACCCATCGTCCTGGTCGGGGATGATGCCCGACAGGCTGACGGTGCGATAAGCGCCGCCGCCGTTGCCGTTGTAGAGCACGATGCTCCAGCCTTCGAGGCTGGTGCCGGCAGCACCGGCGAGTTCGATAGCCTCGCCGACATCGCCCCCCGAATTGTCGTAGTGGAATTCGTTGAAGAAGACATTCGCGTCGCCGGTTGCAGGCGGCGGGGGCGGGGGCGGCGGAGGCGTGTCGCCGAAGGTCTGGCCTGCATTGAGCGTGCCGCGGCTCTCTTCGAGCGGGCCAGTCCAGGTGAAGTCGATGGCTTCGCTGCCGGAGCCGGTGCGCTGGAGCGATTGTCCGGTAGGCGTGCCGCTGGTTTCCGCAACGCCCACATCGGTGCTGGTCATGCCATCCGCGGGGCCGCCGAGCGCGGTGAGAGTGCCCTCGTAGGAGAGAAATTCGAGCACGGTGCCGTCGGGCGCGACCAGTGCGATACCGTCGGGCGAGCCGTTCTGGATGCCGTTGCTCGGGAATTCGACCGCAATTGCCCCGAACCCGGTCCCTTCGTCGTCGATCACGAAGCCATCAAGCAACACGGTAGTGTAAGGCAACGAATTCGAGCCGTTGTAGAGAACCAGCGAATAACCGGTGAGATCGAGCCCAGCCGTGCCGGCGATCTCGACAAATTCGCCAACATCGGTGCTGGCGTTGTCGTAGTGGAATTCGTTGATGAAGACGAGCGGCTCGTTGCTGGCGATGATCTGTCTGGTGTTTGCCGCGCCCGAGGTGCTGGCCGAAGGCGCCGCCCAGGTGAAGTCGCCATATGTCGAGCCTTCGCCGGTCAGCTGGAGTGAATCCCCTGCCGGGGTGCTGCCGGTTTCCGCCACGCCGATGTCGGTGCTGACGAGCCCGTCTGCGGGACCGCCCACGGCGGTCATCGTGCCCTCGTAGGAAAGGAACATGACCACATTCCCGCCCACATCGACCAGGGCGATGCCGTCGGGCGCGCCGTTCTGGATGCCGTTGCTGGGGAAATTGACGGTCAGGAACTCGTCGCTGCCCGAAAGTGCGATCGTGTCGTAGGGGGCGCCGTTCGAACCATTGTAGAGCACCAGTGTCCAGCCGGTGAGGTCGATTTGATCGAGGTTGGCGATCTCGATGAATTCGCCGGTGTCTGTGCTGGCGTTATCGTAATGGAATTCGTTGATGAATACGCGCGTGCTGGCGTCTGCAACCATGATGTGACCCCTCGAGAAAAAGGAAAGCGCGACTCCGGACGGGTCGCTCTCGCGGGTCGAAGTGGTAAGGAAATCTTAAGACAAATGAATGACTCGCGACGCGTTATACGCCGATTAGTGGCCTACGTCCCGTTTCGGGACATCTTGAGGTGCAGCGGGTAGGCCAAAAGGGCGATCGAACGACGAGTGAGACCGTGTGCCGGTCCTTGCCTCGAAGGTTAGAAATATACGGGTCGGAGTAGGCTGATGTGCGTTACATCCGAAAAGTTGGTGGTTCTCCGAGTTGAGCCGCCAAAATGGCGGAATTCCGCTGCAAAAATTTCCTATTCGCCTCAAATTGTGCCGCGGTATTCGGCCGTATCAAAAAGGCAATGTCTAACCACTTAAGGTCTGCTTTGCGCCCTAGTTGCGGACTCACTGAATTGACAAAGAAGGCCTGATAGCGGAGCGACCGCTCTCCCAGGAGATTAATGGGCATATATACCTAATCAAGCGAGCATAGCACCAATCTCGCAATCGCTACGGAGAAGGGTTCATCTCGATCTCAGGCAGGATGAGCGGCAAGGGCTTTTCCCCAGCAAAGCAGCGATGGTCAAGCTTGTCTCGCGGATTATCCGGAAAATCGGCTATGACCTGAATAGCGCATCGATTGATGTTCAAGATCTGGCCGTGAGGGCCACTGGCGAAGATCACGTGGATCGCATGTGACAAGCGCCCGGCGACTTTTTCGCTCAAAACTTAAGGAGTCTGGACATCGAGCCCTCCGCTCAGGATTGGAACCCGAATGTCGCTCTCTATCTCGGCATCGGATGCATCCGGAAGCTGGGCGACACCATTTTTGTCGCACATCTCGGCATATTCCTGCCCTGCGACTTTAGCGAATGCCCTTGCGGAGCGACCGACGCTTTCGGCTTTGATTTCACCAAAAGATAGCGCAGAGCCGTCGGCCCAGTCGATTGCAAAGTGCATAAGCGGGGCCGCAGTGGTTTCGGGATCATTTCTGGCGACACTCGCACTTTCTAGGTTCAATTTGCCGAGAGAAAGTCCCGGAGCGTCGCGATTTCTAGAAACTACGCGCGAGCGCGACCGGAAGCGCCAAGACGCCGTGCTTGCTGATCTGCAGACCATAGATATAGCTAGCGAGGTCACCTTCGGTTCTCGCGATGTCGACCTTGTCAGCCTCTTCCGCGTCGTCGTCGAACATTACAACCATCAACGCTACCATGAGAGCCTCGACAACATGACACCTGCCGACGCCCAATTTGGCAAAAGATCGGCCACCATTAAACAACGACAAAGGATCAGGCGAAAGATGCTCGAATATCGGCACTTGCAACACCGCAAACTCGCTGCCTAAACATCAGTCCAAGGCGACGCCCACACTCCGCAATCCTACGCTGGAAGTTGTGCCAGAGGTTCTGACGATGGACACTGACGCGTTTTTGAGAAAGAAGCGACTGGCCGGTCAACCGGCTACGTCGAGGAAAGCGAATGCCACCGAGCGCCGAGGCTGTGAGGGCAGCTCGGACGCTAAGTCGCAGAACGGCGCGAGGATAGTTTCGAAAAGCTGGCGAAAGATCTTGATGCCTGACCGCGCTCGCCTGTAAAGTTTTTCAGCCGGTTTGAGGACGATGCTTCGGCTTGACGAAAAAGAAAGGAGCATTCGCTATGCAGGCAAGGCAGGAAGGATCGGGACTGTCACATGAAGAAAGCGATTACGCTTTTTGGAAGCCGCGATCCGATTCCGGAAGGGCGCGATGCCAGCGAACCACAGTCACCATTTCAGACCGAAAAATTCTGGGGCTATGCGGCGGTTGCGTTTGTCGCTGTCATTGCCGCAAGTGTGCCAGTTCCAGAGAACAATCGGAGCGAGGCCTTCATCATCCTCTCTCTGATCGGCATGGCGTTGATATTCCTCGGAAGGATTGTCCTGCTAGCGGTTCGACGACACCCTTCGCCTTTTCATCGACTTCTCTTAGATATCAGGGCGCACTGGCTCTGGGTTCTTACTTCATGCATGGTATTTCTATCCTTGGCGATCACACTCGAAACCGGAAGTGGAATTAAGAAAAGTATTCCTGAAGTCAGGCCGTTTTACGCCGATCCCTTTTTGATCGATGTCGACCGATGGATATTTGGCACGGATCCCTGGCGGATTACTCATGCACTATGCGGCTGGGCCACACCGGCCATTGCTTGGTTATATGACGGTTGGCATTTCGTTCACATCGGATTGGCGGTCTGGATCGCACTCTCTTTTGACGAGATGCGCAAGATACGCTTCGCTATTTGTTTTCAGCTCAGCTGGTTGTTACTTGGTGGTCTGACAGCTACCTTAGCCTCATCAGTGGGTCCCATAATGGTGGCTGACTTCTACGCTGATAATTCTTTCCTGCCACTGATCGCTGAATTGCAGGCTTCTGTGCCACGCGTTCTGGCGGTGAAGGATATCCTGATCTCAACCATGGACAATCCGACCCTGATAAGCGGAATTTCCGCTATGCCATCGATGCATGTGGCAATCGCGGTACTATTTGCCTTGTGGTTGCAGAGTTATCGCAAACCTATCCTTACTGTTATTGGTTGGGCCTATGCGTTACTTATCTATTTAGGTTCTATCCATCTGGGCTGGCATTACGCAACAGACGGGCCAGTCTCTGCCATTTTTGTGCTTCTCGTCTGGTGGGTAAGCGGCAAGGGTTTGTCTTCGCTGTCCGATCGACTCGAAACGCCTGAAAAACCAGCTAGCGTTTTATCATGACGTCACAAAACGAACGCTCTCCGATGTACGTCGTCCTGGCGATTATGCCGACAGCGATCGGTTTGCTGACCTATCAAATTCCGCATTCCGTCAATTTTCTGCCTTGGATTTGGCTCTATTTATGTCCGCTCATCGCAGCCGTTGTGCTGGCTGGGTCGCGGCAGAAATCCAAGTTATCCCGTCCGAGCTGGGGTGTCATCATTGCTTCGAGCGTAATTGTCGGGGCATCTCTTCTTTCTCTTCGGTATTCCGCCTCCGAACCTGTCGTCGCCGGTGTTTATTTGTTCCGAAACATCGCACTGCTGGTGTTGGCTTGGCTGATGGTTTCGATAGTGCCAGATTACCGAAGATTGTTTTGCGCGATCCTTGTCGGTTTATCTCTTTGGATAGCGCTCTGCTATCTTGTCATTGCCATTGAGGCAGGAAACCCGGACTATGATTGGCGCCGCTTTTTCGTGTCTGTCAGGCACGTACGCCATCTCGGATATCTCGTCGTTTTTCAGGTGGGCATCGCCGCAGGATTGGCCTTTACCAGTGATCGCCGCTGGCAGTTCCTGATAGCTATTTTGGCCGGTTTCACATTCGCAAACTTGGCAGGCGGCAGAGCTGCCATCCTGGCGTGCCTGCTTGCTGCCATGACCGCTGCCGTTCTTTCTCCGAGTTGGAAAAAGAACGTTGGCGCTGTGGCTTGCCTCTACGCCACGAGTGTTCCGCTCTCTTTCATATATATTCCGCCTCAAGACCATTGGGGCATTCAGCGGCTTATTCTCACGGTTCTCGGCTACACCGGTTCAGTGAACATGGAAGCGGGGCGAATGATGCTCTGGGAGCGGGCCTTGGATCTGATCCGCCAGGAGCCGTTCTATGGCCATGGCGACGGACAGTTCATTTATCACGTCCAAGACCTTTGGCCTGCCTTTCATCCGCACAATATTTATCTTCAGATGGTGGTGCAATTTGGAGTGATTGGCGCTCTCGCGGTGTCTTACCTTGTCGGTCGCGGCATTTGGATAAATATCCAGGGTCAGCATCGCAATGTTCCCGCCCTCGCAGCCGTCGCTGGTACTCTTGCCTTGGGACTTCTCGACGGACCCTTGTTCTATACTTCAGCCCTAACGCTGTTCGTGATGTGCTGCGCCGCGCTTTATCGGGAAGACAAGTTATTACGACAAGCCAGGGCGAAGCAGTAGGGGCTCCAACCGGCTCGCTCGATTGTCGTGCTTTGGAAACTCTGGAGTGCGCCGGCATAGGCTCGATTGGCGGCTTGTTAGCGAAGCCAAAAATTTCTCAAAAAAATCGTCAAATGCTTGCAGGTCGTTAACCTTCGCCGCTTACCAGCATGGGTACGGAGTTTCCCGTCGCAGCCCGACCCCAAGCGGGCGCGCGCAGTCACTCCCGGGGCGGACGACCTAGCCCTGAATTCGTCACGGGAGGGAGCCGGATCGCCAGGGGGCAGTCCGGCTCCATTCCGTTAAGCTGCGATGGGGCCTCAGTGCGTGAGGCGGTTGCGCATCCGGTAGCGCCCGTTTTCGAACTGTTCGAAATACTGGTGCACATCGGGATGCGAAACGGGCCCGGCCAGCGAATCGCGCACCAGGTTCTGCTGGCTGACGTAGGCGACGTAATCGCTCTCGTCGCTTTCAGCGAGCAGGTGGTAGAACGGCTGGTTGCGGTCGGGACGGATGTCCTCGGGGATCGACTGGTACCAGTCCTCGCTATTGGCGAAAACCGGATCGACGTCGAAGATCACGCCGCGAAAGTCGAACGCCTTGTGTCGGACCACGTCGCCAATGGCGAAGCGCGTGAGGATACGGCGCGGCGCCTCGAGAGTGCGGCCGGCCTGTGCGGAGAAAAACGATGCCCTGTCCATGAATAGGCAGGATATGGTGCGCCGCGGCAAATCGACAAGGGGTAGCGGCAATCCATCCCCCGTTTTCGCGCGCGAAAGGGGTTGGCAAGGGCGCAAGAGGTGGCTATTGGCCGCGCTCGCTTCGACCGGGGCCCATGGCCCATCAAGCGCACCCGACATGCGGAGAGGTGGCAGAGTGGTCGAATGCGCTGCACTCGAAATGCAGTATACGGGCAACCGTATCGAGGGTTCGAATCCCTCCCTCTCCGCCAGTCACCTTTCCTGAAAATCGACCGGGCTGCGCAGCGCGATCAGGCGGCGCCTTGCACCAGTTTTGCGCGGTAGGATTTCCAGTCTTCGACCTGCCACAGCTCTTCGGGCTGGCGCGCGGCGAGGGCGTCGTCGATCTCGACTTCGTCGAAACCCGATTGGAGCGCGTGGCGGAACTGGTCGGAGATGACATAGCCCGAAGCGCGCAGCGTTCCTGCATACCCCATTTCGCGCAATTCGCGCGCGATGCTGAAGCCGCGCCCGTCGCCATAGGTGGGGAAGGGGATGCGGATCAGCGCGATGTCGCCGATGCGCGGAGCCAGCACGGTCGGGTCGGCGTCGTTCGGCAGGTCCACGGCGAGGTCGCTGCCAGCGGGCAGCTCGTCATGGGGCGCGTAGCTGCGGTTGTCGTCGGGGCGGAAGCCTGCGGGGGTAACGAGGGTCATGCTCAGATTCCTGCTCCGGCGATAAATTGGCCTTCGACATAATGGATGCCGCATTCGGTCTTCTCGGTGCCGCGCCAGCGCCCGGCGCGGGCGTCTTCGCCGGCCAGCACGAGGCTGGTGCAGGGCGCGCAGCCGATGCTGGGATAGCCCTGGCTCACCAGCGGGTGGCGCGGCAGGTCGTAGCGGTCGAAATAGTCGCGAATATCGGACGGGGTCCAATCGGCGAGGGGGTTGAGTTTCACGCGGCCCGCGCCGTCCTGCTCGACCGGCTGCATCTCGGCCCGCTTGTCGTTCTGGAACTTCTTGCGCCCGGTGATCCAGGCATCGAAGGGCGCGAGCGCGCGGCGCAGCGGCTCGCTCTTGCGAAGATTGCAGCAGGCATCGCTGTCGTTGCGGTGGAGGAGGCCGTTGGGGTCTTCCTCCGCCAACCGCTGGCGGGTCGGGCGGACGAGCTGGACATTCGTGAGGCCCAATAGGGCAGAGACCTCGCGCTGGTAGTTCAGCGTTTCGGCAAACAGCATCCCGGTTTCATTCAAGAGGATCGGCGTGTTCGGATTGATGCGCGCCACCATGTCGAGCAGCACGATGGATTCCGCGCCGAAGCTGGACACCATTGCGACGCGGCCCGGATAGTCGCGCAGGATGGACTCGGCCAGGAAGGCGAGGGTCTTGCCCTCGCGCTCCGGCGTCAGGCGCGCATCGCCGTAGAGATCGCCCTCAAGCAGCACGGGCGCTTTCCTTGGGCGGGTAGAGCGCGTCCTTGAACGGCTGGATGCCCACACGTTTCACGGCCTTGAGGAAGGTTTCGTCCTTGTCCTGCCTGAGGCCGAGATAGGTTTCGACCAGCCGTTCGATCGCAGGCACCACATCCTCGGCATCGAAGCCCGGGCCGAGGCGCTGGCCCAGCTGCAAATCCTGCGTGTGATCGCCGCCGAGCGTAATCTGGTAATTCTCCTTGCCGCCCTTATCGAGCCCGAGGATACCGATGTGACCGACGTGGTGGTGTCCGCAACTGTTGATGCAGCCGGATATCTTGATCTTCATCTCGCCGATGGTGCGGGCATAGGCGCTGTCGGCGAAATGCTGGGCGATATCCTTGGCGATAGGGATCGAACGCGCCGTCGCCAGCGCGCAATAGTCGAGCCCCGGGCAGGCGATGATATCGCCGATCAGATTGATGTTGGCCGTGGCTAGGCCTGCGCCCTTCAGAGCGTCGTAGATCGCCGGCAAGTCGCGCTTGGCGACATGCGGGAGGATGAGGTTCTGTTCGTGGCTGACCCGGACCTCGTCGTGCGAATAGCGTTCGGCGAGATCGGCCACGACCTGCATTTGCGCGGTGCTGGCATCGCCCGGCGCCTCGCCCACGGGCTTGAGGCTGATCGAGACGATCGTGTGGCCCGGCTCGCGGTGCTCGGTCAGGTTCACCTGGCACCATTCGGCGAAGGCCGGATCGTTGGTGAGTCGCGCGTCGAGCGCGTCGTCCGTGTCGGGCAGGGTCTCGAAGGCGGGCGGCGCGAAGGCCTGTTCGATCCGTTCGACAACTGCGGGGTCGGGGATCAGTGAGGGACCGTGATGGCGTTCCAGCAGGTCCGCGAATTCCTCTTCCACCTGCGCGCGGAAGCTGTCGAGCCCCTCTTCCATGACGAGGATCTTGATGCGCGCCTTGTACTTGTTGTCGCGCCGTCCGTGGAGGTTGTAGACGCGCAGGATCGCCTCGCAATAGGCGAGTAGATGCTCCTTGGGCAGGAAGTCGCGAATGGTCACGCCGACCACCGGCGTACGGCCGAGGCCGCCGCCCACGATCACCTTGTAGCCGATCTCGCCCGCCTCGTTATTCACGATCTGGATGCCGATATCGTGCGCGCGGGTGACGGCGCGGTCCTCCTCGGCGCCGGTTACGGCAATCTTGAACTTGCGCGGAAGGAAAGCGAATTCGGGATGATCGGTCGACCACTGGCGCAGCAGCTCTGCGGCGGGGCGCGGGTCCTCGATCTCGTCCTTCGCGGCACCGGCGAAATGATCGGCGGTCACGTTGCGGATGCAATTGCCCGAGGTCTGGATGGCGTGCATCTCGACATCGGCCAGCGCGTCGAGGATGTCGGGCAGGTCGACCAGCTTGGGCCAGTTGTACTGGATGTTCTGCCGCGTGGTGAAGTGGCCATAGCCCTTGTCCCAGCGCTCGGCGATCATGGCCAGCTGGCGCATCTGGGCGGAGTTCAGCGTGCCATAGGGGATGGCGACGCGCAGCATATAGGCGTGCAGCTGGAGATAGATGCCGTTTTGCAGGCGCAGCGGCTTGAACTCGTCCTCGGTCAGTGCGCCGGAAATGCGCCGCGCAACCTGGTCGCGGAAGGTCGCGACACGGTCCTTCACATAGGTGCGGTCGAACTCGTCATAGCTATACATGGGCGGTGCCTTCGGCTTCGCTGCCGGTCTGGAGGAGAGTGGGGTCGGCCTGCCGCCCGAGGTCCGGGCGGTTGGTGGGGCCACGGTCGCGGATGACTTCGCGCAACGTCACGGGGCGCGGGGTGCCGCCGTCTTCGAGCGTCACCTCGACATGGGCGACATCGACCACCTGGCGCGTTGCGGAGGCCTTGGCGGCCAGCGCGTCGAGCTCGTCCTTGTCGGTCGAAACAGCAGCCTGCTGGCGGCTGGTGGTCCAGACACCCTCGCGGCCGAGGTAAAGGACATGGCCTTCTAGCAAATCGTTCGCGCTGACCAGCTGGGGCTTGGGTGCCTTAGGCATGGGTGGCGGTCCTTTCGTCGATCAGGCCGGAGCCTTGCGCGGTTCGCGGCGCGATGCCGAGATAGAGGATGGCCGGGCCCTTGATGCTGCCCTTGGCCATGGCTTCGGGCAGGTCGGCCAGCGTCGCGGCGACTTGCTTGCGATCGAGCCGCGAGACGTTCTCGATCACGGTCACGGGCGTGGAGGTGTGCGCGCCATGCATGATCAGGCGGCCCTGGATGAAGCGCGCGGCCCGCACGCCCATGTAGATCGCAGCCGTCGCGCCGGGCGCGGCGAGCGAGTTCCAGTCGTGCTCGGCAAAACCGTCGATATCGTGGCCGGTGAGGAAACGCAGGCTGGAGTTGCGGCCGCGGCGGGTGAGCGACTGGCCGAGTTCGGCGGCGCCCGCGATGGCCGCTGTGATGCCGGGCACGACTTCGAAGGAAACGCCGGCGCGTTCGAGCGCGGTCACCTCCTCGTCCAGCCTGCCGTAGATGCCGGGATCGCCCGATTTGAGGCGCACGACCTTCTGGCCCTTCTGCGCCTCGGTGACGATGAGCGCGTCGATGTCTCCCTGCTTCCAGCTTGTGCCATAGGGCGACTTGCCGACTTCGATGATCTGCGCCTCACGCCGGGCGAGCTCCATCACCTGTGGCGAAACGAGCCGGTCGTGGATGACCACGTCTGCATCGCCCAGCAGGCGGTGCGCCTTGCGGGTGAGGAGTTCGGGATCGCCGGGGCCTGCGCCGACCAGCGCGACATGGCCTTCGCTCCCGCGTGTCCCGGCTTCGTCCAGCAGCGTCTCGAACAGGTCTTCGGCTGCGGGTGCGCCGCCGTCCGCAAAGGCACGGCGGCCTTCCTCGCCGAAGAACCGCGCCCAAAGGCCGCGCCGCTTCGAGCCTGCGGCAACCGCGTTTGCCCGGTGGCGCAGCGTGGCGGCGAGCTTGGCGAGTTCGCCGGTCGACTGGCTCACCAGGCCTTCGATCCGTGCCTTGAGCTGCCGCGCCAGCATCGGGGCGGTGCCTTCGGTGCCGATGGCGATGACGACCGGGTCGCGGTCGACGATGGCGGGCGTGATGAAATCGCACAGGGCGGGGGTGTCGACCGCGGTGACCAGCAGGCCCGCAGCGCGGCCCATGGCGACATCGTGCTCCATCGCGTCCTCGCTGTCCTCGCGCGCGACATAGAGAAGGTCAGCGCCGGCAAGGTCTGCGGGCGCGGGGAAGCGTTCGACATGCTCGACGCGGCCTTCTTCGGCCCAGCGGAGGACCTGATCGGTTGGCGACGATCCGAAAACCGTGATCCGGGCCTGCGATTTGACCAGCAGGCGCAGTTTCGCCGTAGCCGCCCCGCCCGCTCCGGAAACGATGATCCGGGAGGCCGAGGTGTCGAGAAAGATTGGAAGATAGCGCATGCAGAATCCGTGGGGTTCGATTGTGCATTGCGACATAGGATATTTTCCCGCTACTAACGAGGCGTGCGCGGGTTTTAGGGAATATCTTCCCTTCGAGGCGTGCAATTCGAAAACATCGTCCACCAATGCGAGGGATTTGGAATGGCTATCAAGATCGACGCGCTGGACCGGAAAATCCTTCGCCTGCTGCAGGAGGACGCGACCCCCGGCCTCGATGAAATCGCGGCGCGCGTCGGTTCGTCGAAAACGCCCGTTTGGAACCGCATCCGCAAGCTGCGCGAGGCCGGCGTGATCGAGCGGCAGGTGGCCATCCTCGATGCCGAGGCGGTGGGTGTGGGCAGCTGCTTTTTCGTCCTCGTGCGCACCTCGCGCCACGATGCGGAGTGGCTGGCCGACTTCATGGCCGCCTTGAAGGCGCGGCCCGAGATCATGGAGGCGCACCGGCTGGCAGGCGAGATCGATTATCTGCTCAAGGTGCGCGTGGCCGATGCGGCGGGCTATGATCGTTTCTATCGGTCGCTGATCGAGGACGTCAGCATCTTCAGCGTGACCGCACTTCTTTCAATGGAAGAGATGATCGCCAAGACCGCGCTGCCCCTGCCTGCCGAATAGCACGCCGCGCCGCAGCTTCGCGGAAGGCGTTTGCCAAACGCGGGCAAGAGACTACGTTTCTCTCCGAAACCGATTCTAGGCGTTTTGAGGAGAGAGCCATGACCAAGACCTATTCGAACCTGATCGACGGCGAGATGGTCACCACCGCCGCGACGCTCGACGTCGTCAATCCGGCGAACGAAGAGGTCGTCGGGCTGGTCCCCTCCTGCGGCAAGGACGAACTCGACCGCGCCGTCGCCGCCGCGCGCACCGCCTTCAAGAGCTGGCGCAAGACCTCGGCGGAGGAACGCCAGAAGGTCGTCATGGGCATTTCGGCCGCGATCAAGGAAAACGCCGACGAGCTGTTCCGCCTGCTGACCACCGAACAGGGCAAGCCGCATGCGCAGGCGCAGATGGAAATCTTCGGGGCAGCCGGCCTCGCCGCCGCGCAGTCGGGCCTGACGCTCGACGATGTCATCAACCAGGACGACGACACCCGCCTCAGCCGCACGCGGCGCGTGCCGGTGGGTGTGGTCGGCGGCATCGTTCCGTGGAACTTTCCCGTCATGATGGCGATCCAGAAAATCGTGCCCGCGCTGATTTCGGGCTGCACAATCGTGCTCAAACCCTCGCCGTTCACGCCACTCACCACGCTGCGGATTGCCGAGCTAATCAAGGACGTTGTCCCCGCCGGCACGGTCAACATCATCACCGGCCCCGACGAGCTCGGCCCGCTCATCACCGAGCACCCCGATATCGACAAGATCACCTTCACCGGCTCCACCGCGACGGGCAAGAAGATCATGGAAGGCGCGGCGGGAGACCTGAAGCGCATTACGCTGGAACTGGGCGGCAACGACGCTTCGATCGTGCTGCCCGATGCCGATGTCGAGAAGGTGGCCGAACAGCTGTTCTGGTCGAGCTTTTCCAATGCCGGGCAGATCTGCGTGGCGGCCAAGCGCATCTACATCCACGAAGACATTTACGACGACCTTTCCAAGGCCATCGCCGAATACGCCAAGACCGTGGTCGTCGGTGACGGATCGCAACAGGGCACGGGCGTCGGTCCGATCCAGAACAAGAAGCAGTTCGAGCGCGTGTGCGAACTGATCCAGGACGCCAAGGACAACGGCTACCAGTTCCTGACCGGCGGCGATGTCGATCCTTCGGGCACGGGCTATTACGTGCCGATCACCATCCTCGACAATCCGCCCGAAGACGCGCGGATCGTAGCCGAAGAGCAGTTCGGCCCGGTCATGCCGCTGATGAAATTCGGCAGCGTGGAAGAGGCCATCGAACGCGCGAACAATTCGGAATACGGCCTTGCCGGTGCAGTCTGGACCAAGGACACCGACAAGGGCGTCGAAATCGCCGAACAGCTCGAAACGGGCACGGTGTGGATCAACGAATTCCTGCACATCTCGCCGCTCGCGCCCTTTGGCGGGCACAAGCAGTCGGGCTTCGGCGCGGAATACGGGATCGATGGACTGAAGGAGTTCACCTATCCGCAGGTGATTACCGTCAAGCGCAACGCCGAGGTCTGACCTTGCATGCGCATCGCGCGCGCCTAGGGTGCGCGCGATGACCGACCAAAAGCCCGCATGGCGCTTCGCGATCGATCGCGGAGGGACCTTCACCGATGTTGTAGCCACCACTCCGCAAGGGCGGCTGGTGACCGACAAGCTGCTCTCCGAGAATCCCGACCACTATCGCGATGCCGCGAGCGAGGCGGTGCGGCGCCTCATGGCGGAGCATGGCGAGGGTCCGATCGCCGAGTTGCGCATCGGAACGACGGTGGCGACCAACGCGCTGCTCGAACGCAAGGGCGAACGGCTGGCGCTGGCGATCACGCAAGGCTTCGGCGATGCGCTGCGGATCGGGACGCAGGCGCGGCCGGAGATCTTTGCGCGTCACATCGTCCTGCCAGAGCAGTTGCCCGCAGGCGTGGTCGAGGTGGCCGAGCGTGTCGGCGCGGATGGCGAGGTGCTGGTCTCGCTGGATGAAGATGCCGCAAGGCGCGATTTCGAGGCGCTGCGGCAAGACGGCTTCGACGCCATCGCCATCGTGCTGATGCACGGCTGGAAATACCGCGCCCATGAAGAGAAGCTAGCGCGGATCGCGCGCGAACTGGGCTTTGCGCAGGTCAGCGTCAGCCACGAGGTCGCGCCGCTGATCAAGCTCGTCCCGCGCGGCGATACGACGGTGGTGGACGCCTATCTCTCGCCCGTCCTCAAGCGCTACACCGACACGCTGCGCGCCGCCTTGCCCGAGGCCGACCGGCTGCGCTTCATGCAGTCGAATGGCGGGCTGGCCGAAGTCGGCGCGTTCCGCGGCAAGGACGCGATCCTTTCGGGACCCGCCGGCGGCGTGGTCGGCATGGTCGCCGCCGCAAAGCCTCTGGGGCACGAGAAGCTTATCGGCTTCGACATGGGCGGGACCAGCACCGATGTCGCGCATTACGCAGGCGAGTACGAGCTGACCGGCGATAGCGTTGTGGCGGGCGTGCGCGTGGCGGCGCCGATGATGCAGATCCACACGGTGGCGGCGGGCGGCGGCTCGATCTGCAGCTTCGATGGCGCCCGGTTCCGCGTCGGCCCCGAAAGCGCCGGTGCCGATCCCGGACCCGCTTGTTATCGCAAGGGCGGCCCCCTGACGGTGACCGACTGCAATGTCTTCCTTGGTCGGGTCGATCCAGCGTTTTTTCCGGCCGTGTTCGGACCGGAGGGGAACGAGCCGCTCGACCCTGCCGCCGCACGCGCGCGTTTAGAAGAGGTGGCCGCCGCGCTTCCCGACCCGAAGCCGCTCGAAGATATCGCCAAGGGTTTCCTCGCCATCGCGGTCGATAACATGGCCAATGCCATCCGCAAGATCAGCGTGGCGCGCGGGCATGACATGACCACCTATGCGCTGGCCTGCTTCGGCGGGGCGGGCGGGCAGCACGCCTGCAAGGTGGCGGACGAACTGGGGATCGAGACGGTGCTGGTGCATCCGCTTGCGGGTATCCTGTCGGCCTATGGCATCGGCCTCGCGCCGGTGAAGGCGATCCGCGAGGTCAGCCTCGTCCAACCGCTCAGAGGCCATTTCGCGCAAAGCCTCGCCGCGCTCGAAGCCGAAGCGCGCGGTGCGCTGGCGGAGCAGGGCATCGATCGCGGGGCGATCACAGTCGAAAGCCGCGCCCGACTGCGCTTCAAGGGCAGCGACTCCATGCTCACCGTCGACATTGGCGCGGTGGAGGAGATGGACGAAGCCTTCCGCAAGCTCCACCGCCAGCGCTTCGGCTATTCGGACGCAGAGGCGCCGATCATCGTCGAGGCGCTGAGCGTCGAGGCGAGCGGCATTTCGGGCGGTCTAGCCACGGCGCATGCCGATCCCGTGCCCGTCTCCGGCGAAGCGAGCGGCGACTGGCCTACGCTGGCCCGCGCCAACATGGGCGAGGGCGAGCACGTGTCGGGCCCCGCGCTGATCGTCGATCCCGGATCGACTACCGTTGTCGAACAGGGCTGGCAGGCGAAGCTGGCCGAAGAAGGCACCTTGGTCCTCACCCGTGTCGAGGCGCTGGAGCGCAGCCGCGCTGTGGGGACCGAGGTCGATCCGGTCCGGCTCGAGATCTACAACAACCTCTTCATGGCGATTGCCGAGGAAATGGGCGTGGTGCTGCAATCCACCGCCACCTCGGTCAACATCAAGGAGAGGCTCGATTTCTCCTGCGCGCTGTTCGACGCGCGTGGAAATCTGATCGCCAACGCTCCGCATATCCCCGTGCACCTCGGTAGCATGGGCGACAGCATCGCCCGCGTGATCGAGGCGCGCGGAGTGAGGCGCGACGGCCGCGGGTTCCGGCGCGGCGATGCCTATGTGCTCAACGATCCCTATCGGGGCGGCACGCATCTGCCCGATATCACGGTGATCGTGCCGGTCTTCTACAGCGAAAAAGGCGACGAACCTGACGCCTTCGTCGCCGCGCGCGGGCACCATGCCGACATTGGCGGGATCGCACCGGGATCAATGCCGCCCGAGAGCCGCACGATCGAGGAGGAGGGCGTCATGATTGACAACCTCCTGATGGTCGACGAGGGAAATTTCCGTGGAGAGGCGGTGCGCGAGGCGCTGGCCTCCGCCCGCTATCCCGCGCGCAATCCGTCACGCAACCTGTCCGACCTGCGCGCCCAGCTGGCCGCCTGCACACGCGGCGCGGAACTGCTTCAGGGCGCGGCGCGGGCGCAGGGGGCTGATGTCGCCGCGGCCTATATGGCCCATGTGATCGCCAACGCGGAAGAAAGCGTGCGCCGCCTGCTCGACCGGCTGGAGGACGGCAGTTTTGCCTACGAGATGGACAATGGCGCGCTGGTCAAGGTGGCCATGAGGATCGACCGGGATGCCCGTTCGGCGGTGTTCGACTTTGCCGGCACGAGCGACCAGCTGCCCGACAATTTCAACGCCCCGCGTTCGATCACCCGCGCCGCCGCGCTCTATGTGCTGCGCACGCTTATCGACGACCAGATCCCGATGAACGACGGGTGCCTGCGGCCGGTTGAACTCATCGTGCCCGAAGGAAGCATGCTCAATCCGCGCCCTGGCGCAGCTGTCGTCGCGGGCAATGTCGAGACGAGCCAGGTCGTCACCGATGCGCTGTTCGCCGCCACCGGGCGCCTCGCACCGAGCCAGGGGACGATGAACAACTTCACCTTCGGCAACGAGGCGCATCAGTATTACGAAACCATTTGCGGCGGCTCGGGTGCTGGGCCGGACCACGAGGGAACCAGCGCCGTGCAGACGCACATGACCAACAGTCGGCTGACCGATCCCGAAATCCTCGAAACGCGCCTGCCGGTGCGGCTCGAAAGCTTCGCAATCCGGCGCGGTTCGGGAGGCCGCGGCGCGCATTGCGGTGGCGACGGCGTGGAGCGGCGCGTGACCTTCCTCGAAGACATGCGCGCCAATATGCTCGCCAACCGGCGCGCGGTCCCCCCACGCGGCATCAGGGGCGGCGGCGATGCCCAGCCCGGTCGCAACTGGGTGGAGCGCGCTTCGGGCGAGATCGAGACACTGGAGGCGACCGGCCATGCGGACATGCAGCCGGGCGATACCTTCGTCATCCTGACGCCCGGAGGGGGCGGCTTCGGGGAGGAGCAGGAATGAATTACTGGCCGCTGCTGGGCATCGCCATCGTCGTGATCGGCTTTGCCCTGCGTTTCAATCCGCTGCTGGTCGTGGTCGGCGCGGCGCTGGCGACGGGCGTCTTGGCAGGGCTCGACCTCGTCGCCGTGGTCGAGGCGTTGGGCAAGGCGTTCAACGACAACCGCTACATCTCCGTCACATGGATCATCCTGCCGGTGATCGGCTTGCTTGAGCGTTACGGCCTGCAGCAGCGCGCACGCGCGGTGATCGCAAACCTGCGAGGCGCGACCATGGGCAAGCTGCTCACCGTCTACCTCCTGTTCCGCCAGTTCACGGCCGCCATCGGCATGAAGGACATCGGCGGCCACCCGCAGGCAGTGCGGCCACTTGTCGCCCCCATGGCCGAGGCCGCGGCGGAAATGTCGCACGGCACGCTCGCCGAAGAGGACCGCGAAAAGGTCCTCGCCATGTCGGCGGCGACGGACAATGTCGGCCTTTTCTTCGGCGAAGATATCTTTTTCGCCATCGCCTCGATCCTGCTGATCCAAGGCGTATTCGAAAGCTACGGCTATCCGCTCACCCCGCTGCAGCTTTCGGTCTGGGCGATCCCGACGGCGATCTGCGCCTTCCTGATCCACGGCTGGCGCATCCGCGCGCTCGACCGTCGTCTCGGGAGGGCCGCGCGATGATCGACTACGAATGGCTCTACATCCTGACCGGCGGCTTCTTCGTCGTCTGGGCGCTGCTTTCGGCGCGGGACGGCAAATGGGGCAACGCCGGCTTCTGGGGGCTGCTGGCCGCAAGCTTCCTCTTCGGCACGCACCTGTCCGATTTCGCGAACGGCGTTCTGGTCCTCGCCATGGTCGCCATTGCGGGCTTCGGCCTGCTCAAGCGGAGCGATCCGCCGACAACCTCGCCCGAAGAGCGCGAGGCCTTTTCCGAAAAGCTCGGCAACCGGCTCTTCCTGCCCGCCCTGATCGTGCCCATGACCGCCGTCGCGGGCACGCTGCTCTACAATTACACGCCCTTCGGCGAGACTGGCTTATTCGCCGAGCGCCGCGAGACGCTGATCCTGTTCGGCATCGGTGTGCTGGTAGCCATCGCCGTTGCCATGGTGTGGCTGAATCCCCCGCTACTCGCCCCGGCGGAGGAAGGGCGCCGCCTGCTTGATTCCATCGGCTGGGCGGGCATCCTGCCGCAAATGCTCGCGGCGCTTGGCGCAGTCTTCGCGCTTGCGGGCGTAGGCGACATCATCGGCGGCATCGCGGGCGAGGTGATCCCGCGGGGTAGCGTGTTCCTGACCGTGGTGGTCTTCGCGCTCGGCATGGCGCTGTTCACGATGATCATGGGCAACGCCTTTGCCGCCTTCCCGGTGATGGCGGCGGCTATCGGCATACCCCTGCTGGTGGAGGATTACGGCGGCAATCCCGCGGTGATCGGGGCGGTCGGGATGCTGGCGGGTTTCTGCGGCACGCTGATGACCCCGATGGCGGCCAACTTCAACATCGTGCCCGCCGCGCTGCTGGAACTCAAAGACCAGAACGGCGTCATCCGGCAGCAGATCGGCACGGCCATCCCGCTCTGGCTGTGCAACGTCGCCATCATCTATGTCGGAGCCTTCCTGCTGTGGAACTGACCGAGGACATTGCCGCCCGCTTCGCGCGCATCGCGCTGGGCCATGTGACGCGCGAATATCCGCACAAGCTCGACCACGTGATGGCGGGCGATGCGGATGTGCGGTCGCCCCGCGACTTGCATCCGGTGTTCTTCGGCAGCTTCGACTGGCACAGCTGCGTGCATGGCTGGTGGACGCTGCTCACCCTGCGGCGGCTGTTCCCCGACATTCCCGAAGCATCGGACATCGCCGCGCTGGCCGAGAGGACTTTCACGCCGGAAAAGCTCGCGGTCGAGGTGGCCTATCTCGACCGGCCGGAAGCGCGCGGTTTCGAGCGGCCCTATGGCTGGGCATGGCTCCTATACCTCCATCACGAGGTGGAGCGACACTCGGACTACAATTGGGGCAAACGGCTCGAACCGCTCGCGCGCGCCTTCGCTGAGAAGCTGGGCGAATACCTGCGCGTGCTGACCTATCCGATCACTGTCGGCACGCACTTCAACACCGCTTTTGCATTGGTCCTTGCGCGCGAATGGGCGACCACGCGCGATACCAAGCTGCTGACGACGATCGACGAATGGGCGCTCGCCGCCTTTGCCAATCGGCGCGATTACGCGGGTTGGGAGCCGGGCGGGGACGACTTCCTTTCGCCAGTCCTGACCGCCGCGCTGCTGATGAGCCGCGTCATGCCCCATTTGCAATTCGCCGGATGGTTCGAGGATCTGGTGCTCGCCAACGGCTGGCTGGAGCGCGACTGCCGTCCGGTGACGGTGTCGGACCGGACCGACGGCAAGATCGCCCACCTCGACGGGCTCAACCTCAGCCGCGGTTGGTGCCTTGCCGCCATTGGCCGGGCGCTGGGCGAGGGTCATCCCGCGAGCGCGCTCGTGGCGCAAAGGGCGCGGCGCCATCTCGATGCCGGGCTGGACCACGTGGCAGGCGACTATGCAGGCGAACATTGGCTCGCCAGCTTTGCCTTGCTCGCCTTTCTCGAACTCCGGGAAGCTTCCTAGGCCCGGCGACGGACCACGGGACGGATCGGAAGGTTGCCCAGCCGCCGGTCGGCTCCGGCGAGGCTGCGGGCGAGTTCATCCGAAATTGCGACAGTCTCTGTCATCAGCCGCGCGCTGCTCAGCCCCATCGCGATGGTGAGGTCGCCTTCCTCGATCCGGAAGCTGCCGTTCGCGGCAAAATGTCCGATTTCCTTGCGCCCCAGCTCGAAAGTCAAATGCTCGCTGCCACCGGCGTGAAGCCGGACGCGCTGGAAATCGGCCAAGCGCAGGGGTTCGGGGTCTTCGTCCGCCGCGCCTCGTCCGCCGACATAAAGCTGCACGGTCTCCAGCCCCGCGACCTCGCCAGCGTTGCGCAAAAGCGCCGAGGCGTAGATGCGCTGTCGCCCGACTTCGATCCGGAGGTCGGTGAGGGCGAAATCGCCATAGGTGAGCCCGTGGCCGAAGGGCAGGCCGGGCGCTCCATCGGGGCGGGCGAGGGTGAGGGGTAGCTTGCCGCAGGGCGAGGCCTCGCCGGTCAGCAATTCGGCGATCGCGTGGCCCGACATCGTGCCGAGCCGCCCGGCGTGGAGGACCGTGCCCTGCGTCCGCCCCGACAGGCGCGGATCGAGAGGGGCGGCTCCCATGCCGACGAGGATGAGTCGCTCGGTCACGGAGGCAAGGCCGCCGAGTAAGGCGTTCTCGGCATCACCGAGTTCGCCTTGCGCGTTGCCTCCGATGGCGAGCACGATCGTTCCCGCGCGCTTAGCGGCTTCGCAGGCCATGCCGATGGCCATGCTGTCTGCCCCGATGAGCGCATCCACTGGCTGGTCCGCATCGCGCAGGGCGAGGCCCGGCACATAGCGATGCGGCACGCCCAGTTGCTCCAGCCCGTCGAGCAGGCTGGCCGCAACCCCGGCGCGCCCATCGAGCGGGGCGTGGCGGTCGGCGGCGGTCGGCCCGACGACCAGCACATCCCCCGAATCGATACCCAGCGGCAGCAGCGCGGGTTCGTTGCGCAGCAGCACCGGGCTGCGGCGCGCGAGATCGAGCGCGCTTTCGCGGTTATGGATCGGCGTCGGCATGGTGTGACGCTGTGGGCGGACGCTGCCGACGATGGCCGAGCTTAGCAGGCCAAGGCGGTATTTCGCCCGCAGGACCCGCGCTGCCATGTCGTCAACACGGTGGCGGTCGATCCGGCCTGTTTGCAGCGCCTCCACCAACGTGTCGGGATCGATTTCCCGTTCGTCGGCTTGCGCAAGTTCATCCCCCGCCAGCTCAGCGGCGAGAGCCTTCCATTCGCACAGGAAGACGCCGTCGAAGCCGCCGGGTCCCTTGAGCAGGCCAAAGGCTGTTTCGAACGCCGGCTGCATTTCTCGCGTGATGGCGTCGCAGGCAAGGCTGCCGACAGCGCCTTCGCCGATGGCGGTATGGGCGAGTTCAAGCGCGGCGACCGCTTTGCTCTCTGCCGATATGGCCTGGCCGCGAGCGGACGCGCCAAACGCCAGATTGGCGAGCACGCCCGGGCTGCGCAGGCTGCTGCGGCCCTGAAGGCCGCGAATATGCGCTGCGGCGAGCTGCGCGCCGAGATGCGTGTGCGCGGTGTCGGCCTGCGGACCCTCGAGTCCTCCGATACCGCTCGGCGGTAAGGGAGGCGTGAGCGCCCAATTGGCACCGCGCGCATCGAGTTCCTGTGCCAACACGGCACCGGCGGCTTCGACCGCATCGGCGTCCCAGCTGGCCGCGACGGCCAGCGCGGAAGGAAAAATGGTTTCCACGCCCGAGCCGGTTTCGGCCGGAATGAGGAGAGGGATGCCGAGCCGCGTTTCCGTCTGCGCAAGCCGTTGAAGGTTTTCGGCCTCCTGTGCATCGCCAACACCCGTGACCGTCCCGATGCGACCGGCACGAAGATCGGCAAGGAAGCTTTCGGTCGCCTCCCGGTCCTCGACCGGCGGCACAGGGCGCATCACGAGCTGCCCGGCCTTTTCGGCGGGCGACAGCATCCCCAGCAGGTCGGCGACGACCCTTTCGCATTCGATGTGGTTGAAGGCCGCCGTCATCGTATGAAGCGCGCACGGCGAGGCGAGGCTGTCATGCCAAGCTGATCCCTTATGCCGTACATAGCTGCGCCCAATCTAAATGACCCCGCGCGGCCGCCTCGTCCGATCCTGTGAGTCGAGGAAGTCGCAGGCAGGCAGCTTGCGACCAAAGGATGAATATAGGGTAATCGCCGCAGAGAGCCGTGCTTATGGGAACACAAGCCGAACCTTCGTGCTTGTCCATTTACGGACATAAAAATATCCTTATATGCCGCTGGAATGAAAACCGAGACACTCTTTCGCGCGCTGGCCGATCCCACGCGCCTCAGGATCATGCGCCTGCTGGGCTCGATGGAGCTGGCGGTGGGCGAGATCGCGCAAGTGCTCGGCCAGAGCCAGCCTCGCGTCTCGCGCCATATCGGCATCCTCGTCGATGCTGGCCTTGTCGAGCGCCGCCGCGAAGGCAGCTGGATATTCCTGCGCGCCGCGAGCGATCCACCTGAAGGTTCCCCGGTGCGCTCCGACATCGCCCGCTTGCTCACGCGGGCTGAAAGCTTCGATCCCTCCTTCGGTGAAGCTTGCGAAAGCGACCGCCAGAGGCTCGCCGAAATCCGCACCGCGCGCGAAGCGCAGGCGCAGGAGTATTTTGCCGAGCACGCGCATGACTGGGACGAGCTGCGACGCCTACACTCCTCGGACGAACAGGTCGAACGCGCGCTGGCCGAAGCGCTCGGCACCGATGGGCTGGGGCGCTTGCTCGACATCGGCACCGGTACGGGGCGAATGGCAGAGCTGTTCTCCGAAAAGGCCGACCATATCGTGGCGCTCGACAAGAGCCTCGCCATGCTGCGCGTCGCGCGCGCCAAGCTCCAGCACCTCTCGGCCGAACAGGTCGAAGTGGTGCAGGGCGACTTCACCAGCCTTCCGTTCCCGCCCGAAAGTTTCGACACGGTGCTGTTCCATCAGGTCTTGCATTTTGCCCACAGCCCTGCTGCTGCCCTTTACGAAGCGGCGCGGGTGACGCGCGCCGGCGGTCGCATCGCGATCGTCGATTTCGACGCCCACCAGCACGAGGTTCTGCGCGAGAAGCACGCCCATGCGCGATTGGGTTTTGCGCAGGGCCAGATGCAGGACCTGCTCGACGATGCAGGCTTCGAACCGCAATCCCCGATCTCGCTCGACGACGGGGAAATCGGGATCAATATTTGGGTCGCGCAACGGCGCCGGCCCGCAGAAAGGAAATCCGCATGAGCCCGACGCTCGACCAGATGCGCGAAGCTCAGCGCGCGCTGGAAGCCCGTTTGTTCTCCGGCCTGCCCGGGGATATCGACGTGAGTTTCGAATTCTTCCCGCCCAAGACGGAGAAGATGGCCGAGACACTGTGGTCGAGTGTGAAGACGCTCGAACCGCTCGACCCGCGCTTCGTGTCGGTGACCTATGGCGCGGGCGGCTCGACCCGCGAGCGCACGCATGACGCGGTGCGCCGCATCGTGGCGGAAACCGGCATTCCCGCTGCCGCCCACCTCACCTGCGTCCAAGCGACGCGCGAGGAAGTGGACGAAGTCGCGCGCCAATATTGGGAAGAGGGTGTGCGCCACATCGTCGCCCTGCGCGGCGATGCGCCCGATGCCGAAGCGGGTTATGCCCCGCATCCGGGTGGCTATGAAAACGCCGCCGACCTTATTGCGGGCCTCAAGAAGATCGCCGATTTCGAGATTTCGGTCGCCGCCTATCCGGAAATGCACCCGGATTCGCCGGACCGCCAGGCCGATCTCGACAATCTCAAGCGCAAATTTGACGCCGGCGCGACCCGGGCGATCACCCAGTTCTTCTTCGAGCCGGAATGCTTCTTCGATTTCCGCGACAAGGCCGCGGCTGCGGGCATCGACGGCGAGATCGTGCCGGGCATCATGCCGGTGATGAGCTTTGCCGCCGTCCAGAAGATGAGCGGCCTGTGCGGCACGGCGATTCCCGATTGGATGGAGGGCCTGTTCGACGGGCTCGACGAGCGTCCCGAGGCGCGCCAGCTGGTCAGCGCCACCATCGCCGCCGAAATGTGCCGCCGCCTCTATGCGGGCGGCGTGCGCCAGTTCCACTTCTACACCCTCAACCGCGCCGAACTGAGCTATGCGATCTGCCATATGCTCGGCCTGCGCCCAAAAGCGTGACCCCCATGTCCAAACGCCAAGAATTCGAAGCCGCTGCGGCAACGCGCATCCTGATCAAGGACGGCCCCTACGGAACGGAAATCCAGCGCGCCAAGCTGGCGGCGGAAGACTATGCCGGGGATACCGGCCTGGCCGATGACCAGAAAGGTAATAACGACCTCGTCAACCTGACCCAGCCGCAGGTCATACGGAAGATTTGCGACAGCTATATCGACGCCGGCGCGCATATCCTTGCCACCAACACCTTCAACGCCAACCGGATCAGCCAGGCTGATTACGGGGCCGAGCATCTCGTCCACCAAATCAATGTGTCGGCAGCCAAGATCATCCGCGAGGCGGTGGACGAGGCGACGGCGAAGGACGGCGTGCCGCGCTTCGTGGCCGGCGCCATGGGGCCGACCAACAAGACCCTGTCGCTCTCTCCCAATGTCGAGGACCCGGGCTTTCGCGAAGTCACTTTCGACGAGATCGTGGAGGTCTATGTCGAACAGGCACGCGGCCTCATCGAGGGCGGGGCGGATTTCATCCTGATCGAGACCGTCTTCGATACGCTCAATTGCAAGGCCGCGATCATGGCGGTCAAGCAGCTGGAGCGCGAGCTCGGGCAGGACATCCCGCTGATGATCTCGCTCACGCTGACCGACCTGTCGGGTCGCAACCTGTCGGGCCATACGGTCGAGGCGTTCTGGCACACGGTGCGTCATGCAAAACCGCTGACGATGGGGCTCAATTGCAGCTTCGGCGCGGAGCAGCTGCGCCCGCATGTCCAGATCCTCTCGGACATCGCCGATTGCTATCTCATGGCCTATCCCAACGCCGGCCTGCCCAACGATCTGGGCGAATATGACGAGCTGCCCGAAACCACCGCCGCGCTGACGCGGGTCTGGGCCGACAACGGCCGGATCAACGCGCTGGGCGGTTGCTGCGGCTCAACTCCGGCGCATATCGCCGCCATGGCCAAGAAGGTCGAAGGCGTCGCCCCGCGCAAATTGCCGAATGTCGACCAGCATATGCGCCTCGCCGGTCTCGAACCCTTTACGATTGCTGCCTGAACCTATGTCCGATCTTACGACTGCCCGCTTCGTCAATATCGGCGAACGCACCAATGTGACCGGCTCGGCCCGGTTCAAGAAGCTGATCCTTGCCGACGATTACGAAACCGCCGTGGAGGTCGCGCGCGACCAGGTGGAAAACGGCGCGCAGGTGATCGACGTCAATATGGACGAAGGCCTGCTCGACGCGACCAAGGCCATGACCACCTTCCTCAAGCTGATCGCCGCCGAGCCGGATATTGCGCGCGTGCCGGTGATGATCGACAGCTCGAAGTGGGAAGTGATCGAGGCAGGCCTCAAATGCGTGTCCGGCAAGCCGATCGTCAATTCGATCAGCATGAAGGAAGGCGAGGAAGCGTTCCTCGACCACGCCCGAAAATGCATGGATTATGGCGCCGCCGTGGTCGTCATGGCCTTCGACGAGGAAGGCCAGGCGGACACGAAAGACCGCAAGGTCGAAATCTGCGCCCGCGCCTATGACCTGCTGACCGGCATCGGCTTCCCGCCCGAAGACATCATTTTCGACCCCAACGTCTTTGCCGTGGCGACCGGGATCGAAGAGCACGACCGCTACGGGCTCGATTTCATCGAGGCGGTGCGCGAGATCAAGCAGCGCTGCCCGCTGGCCAAGACGAGTGGCGGCCTCTCCAACCTCTCCTTCAGTTTCCGCGGCAACGAGACCGTGCGCCGCGCGATGCATTCGGTGTTCCTGTTCCACGCCATTCCGGCGGGCCTCGACATGGCGATCGTCAACGCGGGCCAGCTCGACGTCTACGACCAGATCGACCCGGAACTGCGCGAAGCCTGTGAGGATGTGATCCTCATGCGCCGATCCGACGCGACCGAGCGCCTGATCGCGCTGGCCGAAAGCTATCGCGGCAAGAGCGCGGCGGACGAAAAGGCCGCCGAGGAATGGCGCGGCTGGGACGTGAAGCGGCGTCTCGAACACGCGCTGGTCAAAGGGATCGATGCTCATGTCGTCGACGACACCGAGGAAGCGCGCGAACTGATCGCGGCTGGTGGTGGCCGCCCGATCGAGGTCATCGAAGGCCCGCTTATGGACGGCATGAACGTCGTCGGCGACCTCTTCGGCAGCGGCAAGATGTTCCTGCCGCAGGTGGTCAAATCCGCGCGCGTCATGAAGAAGGCGGTCGCCCACCTCATCCCCTTCATCGAGGCGGAGAAGGACGCGCTGCCCGAGGAAGAGCGCAAAGCCAAGGGCAAGATCGTGATGGCGACCGTGAAGGGCGACGTCCACGATATTGGCAAGAACATCGTCGGCGTGGTCCTGCAGTGCAACGGCTACGAGGTGATCGATCTTGGCGTCATGGTGCCATGGGCCAAGATCCTCGAAACTGCGCGCGAGGAAAAGGCGGACATGATCGGCCTGTCCGGCCTGATCACGCCCTCGCTCGACGAGATGGTGACCGTGGCCGAGGAAATGCAGGCAGCTGGAATGGACATGCCGCTGCTGATCGGCGGCGCGACCACCAGCAAGGTCCACACCGCGCTGCGCATCGACAAGGCCTATGAAGGGCCGGTGATCCACGTCCTCGACGCCAGCCGTGCCGTTGGCGTCGCCAGCCGCCTCCTGTCCGACACGCAGCGCGATGAGTTCGTGGAGACGACGGCTGCGGATTACGTGAAGGTGCGCGAAGCGCGCGAGGGCAAGGCGCAGAGCGTCCTCCTCAGCCTCGAGGAAGCGCGCGCCAACGCCTATGATCCCTTCTATTCCGACCGTGCGGCCCCGCCGCTGCGGCCCGGCATCCATGCCTTCGACAATTGGTCGCTGGAAGATTTGCGGGACTACATCGACTGGACGCCCTTCTTCCGCGCCTGGGAATTGCACGGGACCTACCCCAAGATCCTCGAGGACGAGGTGGTGGGCGAAACTGCGCAGCAGCTAAAGGCCGATGCCGACGCCATGCTCGACCGCATCATCGCAGGCCAATGGCTGACAGCGAAGGGAGTGGCGGGCTTCTGGCCCTGCGCGCGCGACGGCGACGATGTAACCCTCCACCTTGCCGATCGCGAGGAGCGCGTGATGCTTCCCTTCCTCCGCCAGCAGGTGAAGAAAAGCCGCGAGCGCGCCAATATGTGCCTTGCTGACTTCATCGATCCGGCGGGCGACTGGATCGGCGGGTTTGCCGTCGGCATCCACGGGATCGAGGAGCATTCCAAGCGCTTCCTGGAGGACAAGGACGATTACTCCGACATTCTCCTCAAAGCGCTGGCCGACCGCTTTGCCGAAGCCTTTGCCGAACGTCTGCACCAGCATGTCCGCACCGATCTGTGGGGCTATGCGCCGCAGGAACAGCTCACCAACGAAGCGCTGATCAAGGAAGAGTATCGCGGTATCCGGCCGGCACCCGGCTATCCGGCCTGCCCCGATCACAGCCTCAAGCCGATCCTGTTCGACCTGCTCGATGTGGAAGCCAACGCCGGTCTTACCCTGACCGAGAACTTCGCCATGCTGCCCACGGCCGCGGTGAGCGGCTTCTATTTCGGCCATCCGGAAGCGCAGTATTTCGGCGTGGCGCGCATCGGGCGCGACCAGCTGGAAGACTACGCGGCGCGGCGCGGTGTGGATATCGCCACGGCGGAACGCTGGCTCAGGCCCAATCTGGATTGACCCCGCGCGCATAGTCGCGCAGGGCGTCTTGCGTCGGCCTCGGGAGCGATTCTGCGGCGGGCGCGCACGGGAGAGCCTGTGCGGGGGACACCCGCACAGCGCCGAAGGAGCAACCGCCCCGGAAACTCTCAGGCATTCGGGACCGTGCGCCGCCATCGACACTCTGGAAAGCGTCGCAGCTTCGTGCCGCGGCCACCGAAGGGGTAAGCGCGCTCATCTGCGCGCCAGTCTCTCAGGTTTCCCGACAGAGGGGGCATGGGTTGGTTTTTGCGTGCCGCACGGCGCGCCCCCATGCTTTTGAAGGACGGGACTTGAGCGAAGAACACGAAAACACCGATGGTGAAATCCAGACGCTGCCGCTG
The DNA here is from genome assembly GCF_019711375.1 of Qipengyuania aurantiaca. NCBI lineage: Bacteria > Pseudomonadati > Pseudomonadota > Alphaproteobacteria > Sphingomonadales > Erythrobacteraceae > Qipengyuania > Qipengyuania aurantiaca. The sequence continues at coordinate 613,901 of NZ_CP081295.1, read as the reverse complement.
GACGCATGGCATCGCCGCAAGGGCGCGCGCATGGTGCCCTTCGCCGGGTACGAAATGCCGATCCAGTATGAAGGCATCGTCGCCGAACACAATTGGACGCGCGAGCAGGCGGGCCTGTTCGATGTGAGCCACATGGGCCAGCTCATGGTCACGGGCGACAAGGCGGCCGAGGAACTCGAAAAGCTCCTGCCCGGCGCCATCGCATCGCTGAAGCCCGGCCGCACGCGCTATTCGCTGCTGATGGCCGAAGATGGCGGCATCCTCGACGATCTCATGGTCACCAACGCGACGCCGTGGATCGAGGGCGACGAAGAGGAAGGCGCCGAAGGCCACTGGGGCGATCCGGCCTATTACCTCGTCGTCAACGGCGCGATGAAGTGGGACGATATCGCCCACCTACGCGAGCATCTCGACGACGATGTCACGCTCACCCACATGGACGACCACGCGCTGGTCGCCCTGCAGGGGCCCAACGCGGCGACGGCCTTGAACCGCGTGATGCGCAACGTCATCGACGACATGGTATTCATGGATTCGGTCTGCCACGATTTCGGCGAATGGCCGCTGCGCATCACCCGCTCGGGCTACACCGGTGAAGACGGCTTCGAGATCTCGCTTCCGGCCGAGCATGCGGAAAGCTTCTGCAACCGCCTGTGCGCGGAAATCGAGGTGCGCCCCATCGGCCTCGGCGCGCGCGACAGCCTGCGCTTGGAAGCAGGCCTGCCGCTCTACGGCCACGACATCACCACGGAGACCGATCCGGTTTCCGCCGACCTCCTCTTCGCACTGACCAAGAAGCGCCGCGAGGAAGGCGGGTGGATGGGCCATGAAGCGGTCGCCAAGGTGCTCGCCGATGGTCCGGCGCAAAAGCGCGTCGGCCTCAACATCGAAGGTCGCCTGCCGGCCCGCGAAGGCGCGCTGGTCTACTCGGGCGACAAACAGGTCGGCCGCGTCACCAGCGGCGGCTTCTCGCCCACGCTCCAGCGCCCGATCGCCATGGCCTATATCGACACCGGCCTCGCCACCGAGGGAACCGAAGTCGAGGTCGAGGTTCGTAAGAAGAGACTGCCCGCGAAGGTTGCCGCCATGCCCTTCGTCCCCAATCGCTACCACAGAGGGAAATGACTCAGATGGCTCGCTATTTCACCGATGAACACGAATGGATCGACCTCGAAGGCGACACCGCCACGGTCGGCATCACCGATTTCGCGCAAGGCCAGCTGGGCGACATCGTCTTCGTCGAACTGCCCGAAGTCGGCACCATGGTCGAAAAGGGCAAGGACGCCGCCGTGGTCGAGAGCGTCAAGGCCGCAAGCGACGTCTACGCGCCGCTATCGGGCGAAGTCGTCGAGGTGAACGACGGGCTGGAAGACGATCCCGCACTCGTCAATTCCTCGCCGGAAGAAGACGGCTGGTTCTTCAAGATGACCGTTTCCGACAAGGCCGAGCTCGAAGGGCTTATGGACGACAAGGCTTACAAGAGCTTCTGCGACGGGCTTTGATGCGGGCGACAACCGTCCCGATCCTGCTCGTCAGCTTGACGGGCTGTGCGGAAGCAAATCCCACGGCCGATGGTGAGAACGAGTTGGTGGGGATTGTCACTCCCGCTCAAGTGGGAGCGAATATTCACGATTGGGATGGTCAGATCGTCACAGTCGAAGGTTGGCTAGGTCGCTGTGAGGAGCTTGATTGCATGCTGTATTCCGACCCAGCCGATCGCAAGATTCTTGAGCAAGGAGGAGAATGGTCGACCGCTCAGGAGCACGCTTTGCGGCGTACCCTAAGTGTGGGTGCTGACGATACCTTCGACGCTTCCGCCCTTCCTCTGCAACACAGTCGGGTTCGAATACGAGGTCGTGTTAACGATATGTGTTGGCCGGCAAATTGTTCGGATCGCGCGCCCGACATCGAGCCACTTTCAATTCAACCTGCCGAGACAAATTAAATGCGCTACCTTCCCCTGACTGATGCCGACCGTTCGGCTATGCTTGAAAAGATCGGTGCGCCCGATGTGGATGCACTCTTCGTCGATGTTCCCGAGGAAGCCCGCCTCGACGGGCCGATCCACGGCCTGCCGATGCACGCCAGCGAAATGGCGGTCGAAAAGCATATGCGCCGCCTATCGAAGAAGAACCTCGCGGCAGCGGACGCGGCCTTTTTCCTCGGGGCAGGGGCTTACAAGCACCATGTCCCGGCGAGCGTCGACCACATCATCCAGCGCGGCGAGTTCCTGACCGCTTACACGCCCTACCAGCCGGAAATCGCACAGGGCACGCTGCAGATGCTGTTCGAATTCCAGAGCCAGGTCGCGCATCTCTATGGCTGCGCGGTGGCCAACGCCTCGATGTACGATGGCTCGACCGCCTGCTGGGAAGCGGTCGCGATGGCGAGCCGCATTGCGCGCGGAAAGAAGCGCAAGGTCGTGCTCTCGGGCGCGCTGCACCCGCATTACGCCGAGGTCGTGAAGACCATGGCGAAATTCACCGACGACGAGATCGCCCACGCCAAGCCCGCCATGCAGGCGGAGCCGGACAGTGCCGGGCTGATGGCGCGGATTGACGAGGACACCAGCTGCGTCGTGGTGCAATATCCGGACATCCTTGGCCGCGTGACCGATCTCCAGCCGATCGCCGAAGCCGCGCATGACAAGGGCGCGCTGCTGATCGTCGTCAACACCGAGCCCGTGGCTTTGGGAGCGATCAAGTCGCCCGGCGAAATGGGCGCGGATATCGTCGTGGGCGAGGGCCAGTCGATCGGCGTCGGCCTGCAGTTCGGCGGCCCCTACCTCGGCCTATTCGCCGTGCGCGATCCCAAGCATGTCCGCATGATGCCGGGCCGTCTGTGCGGCGAGACGCAGGATGCCGAGGGCAAGCGCGGCTACGTGCTGACGCTCTCGACGCGCGAGCAGCACATTCGCCGCGAGAAGGCGACCTCGAACATCTGCACCAATTCGGGCCTCTGCGCGCTGGCCTTCAGCGTCCACATGACCTTGTTGGGCGAGAAGGGCCTGCGCCAGCTTGCCGCCGAGAATCATCGCCTTGCGTGCCTCGCCGCCGACAAGCTGGCCGAGGTTCCGGGCGTCTCGGTCCTCAACGGCAGCTTCTTCAACGAATTCACCATCCGCCTCGGGACCGATGCCCGCGCGATTGTGCGCCGCCTCGCCAAGGACAATGTGCTTGCCGGAGTGTCGCTCGGCCGCCTGTTCCCGCAGCACGAGGAGCTGTCCGACGGCCTCATCGTCGCGGTCACCGAGACCACGACGGAGGAGGATATCGAAACCCTCGTCTCCGCTCTGAAGGAGGTGCTGGCATGAGCGCGCCCAACCAGTCCGGCTGGAAGCCCGGCAGCCCCGTCCAGGATCACAACGCGATGAGCGGCCCCGACACCGTCACCGGCAACCGCGCGCTGATGCTCGAGGAACCGCTTATCTTCGAGATCGGCACGACCGAGACGACCGGTGTCGACCTCCCCGAAGCGAAGGGCGGCGCGAACCGCCTCGGCGGCCTTGACCGTAACGAGACCATCGGCCTTCCGGGTCTTTCCGAACCGGAAACCGTGCGCCACTACACGCGCCTCAGCCGCCAGAACTACGCCATCGACCTCGGGCTCTTCCCGCTGGGTAGCTGCACGATGAAGCACAACCCGCGCCTCAACGAGAAGGTCGCGCGGATGCCCGGTTTCGCCGATGTCCACCCGCTGCAGCCGGTCGACACGGTGCGGGGCGCGCTCGAGGTCATCAACGAGCTGGCGTTCTGGCTGATCGACCTCACCGCCATGCACGGCGTCGCGATGAGCCCCAAGGCCGGTGCGCATGGCGAATTGTGCGGCATCCTCTGCATCCGCGCCGCGCTCGAAGCGCGCGGCGATGCCCGCAAGGTCATCCTCGTGCCCGAAAGCGCGCATGGCACCAATCCCGCCACCGCCGCCTTCGCCGGCTATGAGATCGAGGATATTCCGGCCAACAGCGACGGCCGCGTCGATCTCGATGCGCTCAAGTCGCGTCTTGGCCCGGATGTGGCTGGCGTGATGATCACCAACCCTTCGACGCTCGGCCTGTTCGAGCGCGACCTGAAGGCGATCTCCGACGCGGTCCACGAGGTGGGCGGGTTCGTCTATTGCGACGGCGCGAACTTCAACGCCATCGTCGGCAAGGTGCGCCCCGGCGACCTCGGCGTCGATGCCATGCACATCAACCTGCACAAGACCTTCTCCACCCCGCACGGCGGTGGCGGCCCGGGTTCTGGCCCGGTGGTGCTGTCCGAAGCGCTCAGCCCCTTCGCTCCGCTGCCCTACACCGCGCGCACGAAGGACGGTATCGTCCACCTCGTCGAGGAAGAGGACGCCGACGCCTTTTCCGAAGAGCATTTCGACGGCGTGATGCAGAGCTTCGGCCGCATGACCGCCTTCCACGGCCAGATGGGCATGTTCACCCGCGCGCTGACCTATATCCTCAGCCACGGTGCGGACGGATTGCGGCAGGTTGCGGAAGATGCGGTGCTCAATGCCAACTACATCCTGCGCAGCCTCGAAGACGTGCTCGACGCGCCTTTCGGCCACAGCGGCCCCTGCATGCACGAGGCGCTGTTCAGCGATAAGGGCTTCGCCGAGGACATCTCGACGCTCGATCTCGCCAAGGCGCTCATCGACGAGGGCTACCACCCGATGACCATGTACTTCCCGCTGGTGGTGCATGGCGCGATGCTGGTGGAGCCGACCGAGACCGAAAGCAAGGCGGCGCTCGACCAGTTCATCACGGCGCTGCGCAGCGTGGCCGAGCGGGCGCGGGCGGGCGACGAGAGCCTCAAGACCGCCCCGCATTACGCGCCTCGCCGTCGTCTCGACGAGACGCTGGCGGCGCGCAAGCCGGTGCTGGCCTGGGAAGAGCCGAGCCCTCCCGGCGGCACGCCGACGATGAGCGAGCAGGGGGGGCGGTAAGCCTCTCCTCATGCGGACATGAAGATCGTCTTCAGCCGCAAGGGCTTCGACAGCGCAGCGGGCGGCGGTGCCTCGCCGATCGTGGACGGTGTGCCGTTAAGCCTGCCGATCCCGGCGGGCACAGCGTCACGCACGACCTATGGCGATCTCGGGCTGGGCGAGCACGCGGCGACGGCCAGCCGCGGAAAGCTGGGCGCTCAGGACCTCTGCCACCACGACCCCATGTTCCGCAGCGACGGAACCTGCCTCTTCGGGCAGGTCGGCGCGGCGCAGACGCATCTGGCGAACCAGGGCGTGGGGGTGGGCGATGTCTTCCTATTCTTCGGCCTCTTTCGCGACGAGGAAACCGGCGAGCCGCATCACCGTATCTTCGGCTGGATGGAGATCGAGCGGATGGTCGATCTTGCGCGTTGCCGCGAGGAGGAGCGTGAGGAACTGGCAGGCCACCTCCACCCCCATGCGCTGGCCATGCATGGCAGCAATGACTGGATCTATGTAGGACCGGGCGGAACGGCGGCCCATGCCAGCGACGCCTTGCGGCTGACGGTCCCGGGCGGCCCGCCAAGTCTGTGGCAGCGTCCCGAGTGGCTGCGCAAGGGCGGCCTCACCTATCACGACCGCGGGGACCGCTGGCTGCGCGGAAAGCGCCTGAAGAGCGTGGCGCGGGGACAGGAATTCGTGGCCGATATCGGTCGCCGCGAGGCACCACGGCGCTGGTTGGAGGTGATCCTAGCAGACCTCAGAGCGTCTTGATCACCGCCGAGAAGTCTAGGCCACCGTTCTCCTCGGCGAACGCCTCGTAGATCTCGGTGGCATGCTTGCCGAGCGCGGTCTTCGCATCGACGCTTCCCGCCGCTTCCATCGCGAGGCGTAAATCTTTGAGCATAAGCGCAGTGGCGAAGCCGCCCTGATAGTCCTTGTCCGCCGGGCTCTCGACGCCAACGCCGGGCATCGGCGTATAGGCGTTGAGCGGCCAGCAGTAGCCTGAGGACTGGCTCGAAATTTCGTAGAACTTCTGCGGGTCGAGGCCGAGCTTTTCGGCCATCTTCATCGCTTCGGTCGTGCCGATCATAGTGATGGCGAGCAGCATGTTGTTGCAGATCTTCGCCGTCTGCCCCGCACCGGCATCGCCTGCGTGGATAACAGCCTTGCCCATCGCGTTCAGCACCTCTTCGGCGCGCTTGAAGGCCTTTTCGGTGCCGCCGACCATGAAAGTGAGCGTGCCGCCATTGGCCGCCGCGATACCGCCCGAGACCGGGGCATCGACCATGTCGTATCCGGCAGCTTCGGCCTTGGCGATCACCTCCTTGGCGGTGGCGACGTCGATGGTCGAGCAGTCGAGCAGCACTGCGCCTTCTGGAGCTTTGCCGATGACGCTGCTTTCGTAGACCGACTTCACGATCCCGCCATTGGGAAGCATCGTCACCACGCCATCGACACCCTGAACCGCTTCAGAGGCGTCGGTGTATGTCGCGCAGCCGTTGTCTTTGGCCGTGGCGAGGGCTTCGTCCGACAGGTCGAAGGCGTTGACCGCGTGCCCCGCCTTCACAAGGTTCGCGGCCATCCCGCCGCCCATGTTGCCGAGGCCGATGAAGGCGATTTTCATGTCACTCTCCCAAAAGTGAAAGGACCGCTACGCCGCCGAGGATCATGAGCGGTCCGAATATTAGCAAGAGCACCGGCTGGACGTATGCCGTCATCCGGTCCCATCGATTGAATGGCAGGGGCTCATTTTCCTTACCCGCCTTGAGGATTGCCGCTTCGATCAGACTAATCCGCTCTTCGCGGCGGTGTCGCCATCCGTCGATGCCGAACCACACGAACAGAGCGCCGAACGTCAGCAGGCCGAGACCCTTTAGGATTACCTCCCAGTCCACTTACCCTCGCGCTTCTCGACGAAGGCGGCCATGCCTTCCTTCTTGTCCTCGCTCGCGGTGAGGATCTGGAAGATGCGGCGCTCGATGATCAGGCCCTGGTCGAGGCTGGTCTCGAAGGCGGCGTTGACCATTTCCTTGTTCGCGATCGCCGCCATCGGGGGCATCGAGGCGATCTGGGCAGCGGTCTTCATCGCATCGTCGAGCAAATCGTCATGCGGCACCACGCGCGCGACGAGGTTGCTGCGTTCGGCTTCCTCAGCGCCCATCATGCGGCCCGTCAGGCACATTTCCATGGCCTTGGACTTGCCGATGGCCTTGGTCAGACGCTGCGAACCGCCCATGCCGGGCGCAACGCCGAGCTTGATTTCGGGCTGGCCGAACTTGGCGTTTTCCGAAGCGATGATGAAGTCCGCCATCATGGCGAGCTCGCACCCGCCGCCGAGCGCGAAGCCGTTGACCGCGGCGATCCACGGCTTGCGGGTCTTCTTCGCGATCTCGCTGGTCCAGGGCGCGAAGAAATCGTCGAGATAGAAGTCTGCCGCGTCCTTCTCGCTCATTTCCTTGATGTCGGCGCCGGCGGCAAAGGCCTTGTCGCCCGAGCCGGTGAGGACCGCGCACAGCTGGCTGCTGTCGGCCTGGTAGGCGGCAAAAGCCTCGATCAGTTCTTCGAGCACTTTCGAGTTGAGCGCGTTGAGCGCCTTGGGGCGGTTCAAGGTGATCAGCGTGACGGCATCGCGCTGTTCGACGGTGATGGTTTCGAAAGTCATAGGGGTTTCCATTCCTCTTCGGCGGGAAGCGGGGCGAAGATGCTGTCGAGCAGGTCCTCGCTCACGCCCTCGGGCGTGGCCGGATCCCATTTGGGGTCGTTGGTCTTGTCCACGATCACCGCGCGCACGCCTTCGGCAAAGTCGGGCCGGGTGAGCACGCGGCTCGCGATGCGGTATTCCATGACCATGTTGTCGGCGAAATCGTCGAGCTTCGCGCTTTCCGCCAGCTGGCGCAGCGCGACCTTGCAGGTCTGCGGGCTCTTGGTGCGCAGCGTGGCGAGTTCCTTGGCGGCCCAGTCGCTGTCCTCGGCTTCGAGGCTGGCGAGGATGTCCTCGTAGCGGTCGGAGGCGAAGTGGCGGGCGATCTTTTCCGCATTGCCTTCGATGCGCGCTTCGGGCGGCGTCTCGGACAGTTCGGAAAGGATGCCGGCGATCCGGTCGGGATGTTCGACGATGCGCGCCTTGGCTTCCTCCAGCCTTTCGGACGGGAGGTAATGCGTGGCGATACCGGCCCAGACGCATTCCGCGCCGTCGAGCCGCGCGCCGGTCAGCGCCAGGAACTGGCCGAGCCTGCCGCCGAGGCGCGAGAGGTGCCAGCCGCCGCCCACATCGGGGAAGAGGCCGATGCCGGTTTCGGGCATGGCGAAGCGCGTGTGCTCGGTCGCGACGCGGTATTTGCACGGAAGCGCGATGCCCACGCCGCCGCCCATGGTGATGCCGTCCATGATAGCCACGATGGGCTTTGGATAGGTCATCATCTGGTGGTTGAGCTGGTACTCGTCGTGGAAGAAGGCGCGGCCCGAGGCCCCGCCATCGTTCAGCGCCGAATTGCGCAGCAGGTTGATGTCGCCGCCCGCGCAAAAGCCGCGCCCCTCGGCGTGATCGAGGATCACCGCCTCGACCGCGTCATCTGACGCCCATTCCGTCAGCGCCGAGCTCATCGCGTGGCACATGTCGAGCGTGAGGGCGTGAATCGCCTTGGGCCGGTTGAGCGAGATGTGGCCGATGCGGCCGTGCGTGTGGATATGGACCTGGTCGGTCATGCTGCTTTCCTGTGTTCGATAAGGTCCCAGGGGTTGCCCCATGGGTCCTTGAAGACCGCCACCGTGCCATAGGGCTCGTGGCGAGGTTCCTCGGTAAATTCTACACCCCATGCGGTCATGCGACGATGGTCGGCGGCAAAGTCGTCGGATGCGAGAAACCACCCGACTCGCCCGCCCGTCTGCCTGCCGATGGCCGCACGCTGCTCGTCATCTGTGGCGCGGGCAAGAAGCAACCGGCCACCGTTCACCCCACCCATGACGACCCAGCGTTTGCCGCCACCCAGATCGGTGTCCTCGTGAAGCGCGAAATCGAGCGCTTCGCGAAAGAAAGCGATGCCCTCGTCGTAATCGGGGACGAGGAAGGTGGTCATGGCAAGCGCTGTCACTGGCGCAGCAAATCCCGGCCCACGATCATGCGCATGACCTGGTTCGTGCCTTCGAGAATCGAGTGCACGCGCAGGTCGCGCCAGAAGCGCTCGATGGGATATTCGCGCAGATAGCCGTAGCCGCCGAAGAGCTGCAGCGCGTCGTTGACGATCTTGCTGCCGCTGTCGGTGGCGAGGCGCTTGGCCATGGCGGAGAAGCGCGATTTGTCGGGAGCGTTGTCCGTAACCTTGGCCGCTGCGAGATAAAGCAGCGCGCGCGCTGCCTCCAGATCGGTCGCCATGTCGGCGAGCATGAATTGCGTGTTCTGGAAATCCGCGATGGGTGTGTCGAACTGCTTGCGGTCCTTGGTGTAGGCCACCGCCTCGTCGAGGCAACGCTGCGCCCCGCCGAGCGAGCACGCGCCGATGTTGAGGCGGCCGCCGTCGAGACCCATCATCGCGAAACGGAAACCTTCGCCCTCATCGCCGACACGGTTGGCTACGGGCACGCGCGCGTCCTCGAAGATCACCTGCGCCGTGGGCGAGGCGTTCCAGCCGAGCTTCTTTTCCGGCTTGCCGAAGGAGATACCGGGCGTGTCCTTGTCGATCACAAGGCAGGTGATGCCCTTGGTCTTGTGATCGCTGGTGCGGACCATGGTGACGTAAACGTCGTTGAAGCCGCCACCGGAGATGAACTGCTTTGTGCCGTTGAGGACGTAATGATCGCCCTCGAGCTTCGCGCTGGTCTTGAGACCCGCCGCGTCCGAGCCGCTGCCCGGTTCGGTCAGCGCATAGCTCGCGATCTTTTCCATCGTGACGAGGTCGGGAAGATATTTCTCCTTCACTTGCGCCCCGCCGAACTGGTCGATCATCCAGGCGGCCATGTTGTGGATCGAGATATAGGCGCTGGTCGCCGGGCAGCCATAGGCCATGGCTTCCATGATCAGCGCCGCTTCCAGACGGCCGAGACCGATGCCGCCGCTTTCTTCGGAAACATAGATCGCCCCGAAGCCGAGCTCGGCGCTCTGTTTGATGACGTCGCGCGGGAAATGCGACTTTTCGTCCCATTCCGCGGCGTGCGGCGTGATGTTGTCGGCGGTGAAGCGCTGCGCCATTTCCTGGATCTGCTGCTGCTCTTCGGTGAGCTGGAATTGTCCTGCATTCGTAGTCATGCCGCGCGCTCTAGCCCCCTCCTTGCCGCAAGGGAAGGGGCGCTTGGCAACCTCACGAAACGATTGCTTCGGCCTCGATCTCGACTTTCCATTCCTTGCGGCAGAGCCAGCTTGCGCCGACCATCGTTGCGGCGGGACGCGCTTCGCCGAAAAAGCGCGCGTGGACTGCGCCCACCGCGGCCTGGTCGTCGAAGTTGGTCAGGAACATGCGGGTGCGGACGATATCGACTGCCGACCCACCCAGTTCCTCGATGGCGCGCAGGATCAGGACGCAGCAGCGCTCCGCCTGCGCGGCCGCATCGCCAGCGGTCGAGGAGCCGTCGTCCTCCACCGGCCCGGTGCCCGCGACGGTGATGCGATTGCCTTCGCGCACCGCCCGGGCGAAGCCGAACCGTTCCTCGAAAGGCGATCCGGTGAAGGCGTGCTGGCGCGTGCTCACCCGCAATATATCCGTGTGATCACGCCTTGCGCGTCGTAGATCACGTTCACCCGGTCCTGCCGGTAATCCATCGTGAAAACGCTATCGGGCGGGCCCCATCGGAGGACACGTGCATCGCTCATGGCGAGCACGCTCTTGCCGATGGCGGAGGTGGCCGTGCGCCCGATGAATTGCTGTGCTTCCGTGGCCGAGCAACTGGCGGGCGGCGCGTCGGGCGCGTCGAGGCTTCCGGTCGGACGATCCATGGTCATGCAGGCTCCGGCAAGCAGGGCGAGGGGGAGGGCGGCGATGCGGATCATGCCTGGCACTTCGTGTAGGTGAGCGGTTCGGCCATGGCGTCTTCTCCATATTCGGTGCGCGTTAGTTCGGTGCCGTCTTCGCTGATGGCAAAGCGGATATCGCGCGTCCATTCCTCGCCTTCGCCGGTAAAGGCGTAGGTGGCGCGAAGGTCTCCGTCGCGGCTTTCCGAAATCGCGCCCAGCGTCGCCACGGATTCGTAGAAGCGCAGCCGGTCCTCCGAAATCGTGATGGCGCCCTTGGCGTCGCCATTCTCATCGGTGCAGTCGCCGGGATTGATGCCCCAGCGCCCGTGGAAGGCGGCGGGAATGGTTGTCGCGACCGGCTCCGGCAAGGGCTCGGCCCCGTCGCCGATGCCGCCATCGGGTTCGACCGGGATCATCGTCTCTTCGCCTTCGGGACGCTCCTCGATCGGGTCGGAGCAGGCGGCCAGCGCAAGCGGGGCGAGGGCGATAAGGGCGAGCATCGAACGCATAGGTTTACTCCGGGCAGCGAATGTATCGGGTGACGTCCATCCCGCCGCCGCCCTTGTCGGCGTTGACGGCGAGCGTGCCGCCCCCTTCGAGCGCGAAATCGCGGCGCTCGCTAGTGGGCGTTTCGGCATAGGTGGTGTCGAACGTGGCGTCGATCGTGTGGTCGGTGCGCGCGTGCACCTCCATGATCCGGCCGCCGGTTTCGAAATAGCTGTAGCCCTCCTCGCGAACCGTCATCAGGCGATCCCAGTCGATGGTCCCGCGAAGGCGCGGGTCGCAATCCTGAGCCGTGGGGGCGCGCCCCAGATCGTCCTTGTGCCAGTCGCCGTGCATGGCGGAAGGCATGGTCTTGGCAAGCTGCGCATTGGGGGTCTCGCTCACCGAGGGGGTCGGCACGGGCGTGGTTTCCTCGAGCGGGGCCTGGTCGGGCAAGCGCTCGGCCGCTTCGTCGCCTGCCCTGTCGCAGGCTGCCAGCAGTAAGGGCAGGGAGACGAGGGCGAGGCGGGGGAGCGATCCGAAAGTCATGTGCCCCCAACGCCTCGCCGGTCCGAATTATCCCGCCGGTATTACCCCATCGTCGGGATGACGAAGGCGTTCGACCCGTCACCGCCGCCGTCGGGCCAGCGCTGGGTGACCTTCTTGGCCTTGGTCCAGAACTTCAGGCCTTCCATGCCGTACTGGTCGATGTCGCCGAAGCCCGAACGCTTCCAGCCGCCGAAGCTGTGGTAGCTGACGGGAACGGGGATCGGTACGTTGATGCCGACCATGCCGACGTTGACGCGGCTGGCGAATTCGCGCGCCGCGTGGCCGTTGCGAGTGAAGATCGCGACGCCATTGCCGTATTGGTGCTCGCTGGGCAGGCGCACAGCGTCCTCGAAATCCTTGGCGCGCACGATCTGGAGAACCGGGCCGAAGATCTCTTCCTTGTAGCTTTCCATGTCGGGCGTGACCTGGTCGAGCAGCGTCGGGCCGACGAAGAAGCCGTCTTCATGGCCCTGGAGCGTGAAGCCGCGTCCGTCGAGCCTTCCTTTTCGGCCGTGTCGATCCAGCCTTCGACGCGCGCCTTGTGTTCGGGCGTGACCACGGGGCCGTAATGCGCGTCGGGATCGTTCGAGACGCCGACGCGCAGCGCGTTGATAGCGGGGATCAGCTTGTCGCGCAGGCGGTTGGCGGTGTCCTCGCCCACGGGAACGACCACGGGCAGTGCCATGCAGCGTTCGCCCGCCGAGCCGAAAGCAGCACCGGCAAGATCGTTGACCACCTGGTCGAGATCCGCGTCGGGCATGACAATGCCGTGGTTTTTCGCGCCGCCGAAGGCCTGCACGCGTTTGGCGTTCGCCGTGCCGCGCGAATAGATATACTGCGCGATGTCGGAGGAGCCGACAAAGCTGATCGCCGGGATATCGGGATGGTCGAGGATCGCGTCGACCATTTCCTTGTCGCCATGGACGACCTGCAGCAGGCCTCCGGGCGCGCCGGCTTCGAGGAAAAGTTCTGCGAGACGTACGGGAACGCTCGGGTCGCGCTCGGAAGGCTTGAGTATGAAGGCATTACCCGCCGCAATCGCCATGCCGAACATCCACATCGGGATCATGGCCGGGAAGTTGAACGGGGTGATGCCGGCGCCAATGCCGAGCGGCTGGCGCATCGAATAGACATCAATGCCGGGACCGGCACCTTGCGTGTACTCGCCCTTCAGCGCCTGCGGGATGCCGCAGGCGAATTCGATGACTTCGAGGCCCCGCTGCACGTCGCCATGCGCGTCCTCGACGACCTTGCCGTGCTCGCTCGAAAGCAGCTCGGCCAGTTCCTGCTTGTTCGCCTCGACCAGTTCCTTGAACTTGAACATGACACGGGCGCGGCGTTGCGGATTGGTCGCCGCCCATTCGGGCTGGACCTTCTTGGCGGCATCGACCGCCTGCTGGAGCAGGTCCGCGCCGCCGAGCGCGACTTGCGCCTGTACCTCGCCCGTGGACGGGTTCCAGATCTTGTGCTTGCGGGTGGGGGCCGGGCTTTCGCCGACGATGAAATGGTCAACCTGACGCATGGGGGAATCCTCTCTTTTCTTGCCAACGGCCTTGGCAAGCGAGAGGTCCGAAATCAACCGGTTTCAGTTGAAACCTTTGTTCGATGCGCTATCCGACTGCCGCCATCATCTGCGCGCACAGGATCGCGCCATAGGTGCCGAGCGCATAGCCGAGCACCGCCAGCAGCACGCCGACGGGGGCGAGGGCCGGGTGGAAGGCAGCGGCCACGACGGGAGCTGAGGCCGCACCGCCGACATTGGCCTTGCTGCCTACGGCGACGAAGAAGAATGGCGCCTTGATCAGCTTGGCGACCACCAGCAGCAGCACGACGTGGATGATTATCCAGATCAGGCCGACGGCGAAGAAGCCGGGCGCATCGCCCAGCTGGGTCACGTCCATCTTGGTGCCGATGATGGCGACCAAGAGGAAGATGAAAAGCGTGCCGAACTTGCTCGCCCCGACGCCTTCGAGATCGCGCGCACGGGTGAAGCTGGCGGCAAGGCCCAGCGTCGTCGCCACGACGACGACCCAGAAGAAGCTGCTCGCCAGCGTTGCGTCTTCCCCTTGGAGGTCTGCGAAGAACCCGCCGAGCAGGCCGCCAAGCAGGTGGCATAGGCCGACCACGGCCAGCGTCGCGCCGAAAAGGAGCACATAGTCGTTGGCCTTTGCGACGCGTTCCACCGAGCTGGTGTAGTCCGCCATCTTGTCGCGGAGGGCGTCGATCGCGCTGCTGTCCGCGCCCAGCCAACGGTCGACCCGCTCGCTCGCGCCGGCGCCATAGAGGAGGAAGATCATCCAGATATTGGCGACGATGATGTCGACTGCGATCAGCGCGGAATAGCGTTCGATGTTGTAGCCATAGACTTCAAGCATGGCGGTCTGGTTCGCGCCGCCCCCGATCCAGCTTCCGGCCAGCGTTGCCAGCCCGCGCCAGGCGGCGTTGTCGCCCGTGCCGATGATGGAGGGGTCGAACTGCGCCACCGCCCAAAGCGCAATCGGTCCGCCGATCACGATGCCCAGCGTGGCGGTGAGGAACATGATGATGGCCTTGCTGCCGAGCCCGAGAATGCCTTTGAGGTCGATGCTGAGCGTCATCAGGAACAGCGCGGCGGGCAGGAAGAAGTCCTTCGCGACAGTCCAAAGATTGCTCTCGCTCACATCGATCAGGCCGAAGGTGACCATCAGCGAAGGGACCAGATAGCAGACGAGGATGATCGGCACGAAGGTGTAGAATTTCGTCCAGCCGGGCCGGTCGCGCGTCGCGAAGACGAAAGCGAGCACAAGGCCGAGCAGGCCGAGAATTATCCTATCGTCAGTGATCATCGTTTTGTGAAACCGGTCCCAAATCGTTTTCCTGCTGCCTGCCTAGCGAGGGCGGAGGCGAAAAACCATGTTGACCGCCACGCTGGCCACAGGCAAATCGCCGCTCCGGGCTGCGGGTATGATGTAATGGTAGCCTGCCAGCTTCCCATGCTGGACGCGCGGGTTCGATTCCCGCTACCCGCTCCACCTCCCTGATTTTCTCTATTTCGGCGGCATCCGGATCGCACCGTCGAGGCGGAACTGGTGGCCGTTGATGTAGCTGTTGCGCGCGATTTCGCAGATGAGCGAGGCGAATTCCTCCGGCTCGCCGAGGCGTTTGGGGAAGGGGACGCTGGCGTTCAACTGGTCCCACATCTGTGGGTTGCGGTCCTTCATGCCCAGCATCAACGGGGTGGCGAATATGCCCGGCATGACTGAATTGACGCGGATGCCGAGGTCCATGAGGTCGCGCGCCATCGGCAGGACGAGGCCGTTCACCCCTGCCTTGCAACTGCCATAGATAACTTGCCCGATCTGGCCGTCCTGCGCCGCCACGCTGGCGGTCAGCGTGATGCAGCCGCGCTCGCCGTCCGCGTTCAGCGGCTCGCTGTTGGCCATACCCAGCGCGGAATGGCTGGCGATGCGATAGGAGGAGACGAGGATGCCTTCCGCCCCATAGGCGTAATCCGCGGTCGAGAGGCGCTTGTAGCCGCCCGTTTCTTTGTCCCAGCCCAAGGTCTTGCCGCGGCGGCTGGTCATGGCGCAATGGACGGTTACGCGCTCCTGCCCGTGGGTGCCGCGCGCCTTTTCGAAACCGTCGACGACCGATTGCTCGTCGGTGATGTCCACGCGCGCAAAGGTGCCGCCGATGGCCTTGGCGTGCGCCTCGCCGGCCTCTTCGTTCACGTCGAAGATCGTCACTTTCAGGCCGAGATCGGCCAGCGCCTGCGCGCTCGCCTTGCCGAGACCGCTGGCCCCACCCGTGACCACCGCCGCCATGCCTTCGGTCAGTTCCATCTCCGCTCTCCCTGCTGTCATTTGCCTGTCGCACTGCTATCGCATGGCTTGGGCCATACCGCCAAGGGAGTACCGCATGCCTGCAAGTCTTCATCGCCGCCAGTTCCTGTCCGCCACCGCGAGCGCCTTTGCCGCGCTTTCGCTGAGCGGCTGCATGACCCGCGGCGCGTCGCGCTGGGCGAACTTCACCGGCTATGGCGATCTGGTCCCCGATCCGGCCGGTCTCCTCGACCTGCCCGAAGGCTTTTCCTACCGCCTGCTCTCCAGCCTCGGCGATGCGATGAGCGATGGCGGCACAGTGCCCGACCACGCAGACGGCATGGGCTGCCTGCCGCTCGATGGCGGGGAGATCGCGCTGGTGCGCAACCACGAATTGATGCCGGGACAGGATATCGGCGGTACGGTGACGAGCGGGTACGACACGATCGCCGGACATCACGTCCTTCCCGGAGGCACCACGACCCTCGTGCTCGACGCGGCGACCTTGCAGAAGAAGCGCGAGTTCCGCTCGCTTGCCGGGACGATCCGCAATTGTTCGGGCGGGGTGACGCCGTGGGGCAGCTGGCTCACCTGCGAGGAATTCGTGAGCGAGGACCAGCACATCGCGCCCGACAAGCTGGCCAAGAACCACGGTTGGGTGTTCGAAGTGCCGGCGAGCGCGACCGGGCTGGTGGACGCGCAGCCGCTCAAGCATCTTGGCCGCTTCAACCACGAGGCGGCCTGCGTCGATCCGCGCAACGGCCTTGTCTACCTGACCGAGGATCGCGACGATTCCCTGCTCTACCGGTTCGTGCCCAACGGCCGGCTCGACGAGCCGGGCCGCCTCGAAGCGATGGTGATCGAAGGCGTCGCCGATGCGCGCAACTGGGACGCGGTCTCGATCGCGGTGCAGGAGCCGCGCAGCGTGCGCTGGGTCGCGCTCGACAATGTCGAGGCCCCGCTCGACGATCTGCGCAAGCGCGGCGCGGCCATGGGCGCGACCCTGATCGCGCGGGGCGAGGGCATCCACATGGGCGAGGGCGAGCTTTACATTTGCTCGACCAGCGGCGGTGCGGCCAAACTGGGTCAGGTCTTCCGCCTCCAGCCCGCCTTCGACGGCACGCCCGAACGGGTGGAGCTGTTCTTCGAGAGCTCCGATCCCGCGCAATTCAACTATGGCGACAATCTTACCGTGGCCCCCAACGGCCACCTGATCGTGTGCGAAGACCAGTATACCGAGGTGGTCGACAACCGGCTGATCGGCATCACGCCGCTGGGCGCACCCTATGTGTTCGGCCGGCTCAAGCTGCAGACCGAACTTGCCGGTGGCTGCTTCTCGCCCGACGGCAAGTGGTTCTTCGTCAACGCCTATTCGCCGACAAGGACGGTAGCCATAACTGGGCCTTGGGCGACATAATCACCAGTTCGATAAATTACGCGCCCTTGATCGAAAAATCCGATCAAGAAGGCCGGTCTTTGTCCCGAAACTTCACCCCCCGTTCGTTCGTTGGCCGGACAAACAGGAAATAGAAGGACAAGAGACAATGGCCGAACTCGGCAACAACGCAAAAGCAGGTCTCGTCACGGCGCTGAACGGCGCGCTGGCGGATACGATGGCGCTCTATTTCAAGACCAAGAACTTTCACTGGCACGTTGCAGGCCCGCGCTTTCGCGACCTGCACCTGCTCTTCGACGAGCAGGCGGCGCAGCTGATCGGCACGGTCGACGATATTGGCGAGCGCGTGCGCAAGAACGACGAATACACGCTCACCTCGATCGGCACGGTCGCGTCCGAAACGCAGATCAAGGACCAGGACGACGTGACCATCACCGCCGACGCCATGGTGGCAGAATTGCGCGACGATAACCGCAAGCTGCACGACCGCCTCGGCAAGGTGAAGGAAGAGGCCGAAAGCGTCGGCGACAACGCCACCAGCGGCATCGTCGACGACTGGATCGACCAATGCGAAGAGCGCATCTGGTTCCTCAACCAGACCACCAAGTAAGCGCAATGAGCGCATAGCAATTCACCCGCTCGCGGCTTGGCCGGGGGCGGGTTTGCTGTATCGGGAGTACCCATGGCCGACATCACGATCATCGAAAACGCCGCCGACGAACGAATTGCCGAATGGCTCGAGCAGGAGCTCGCAAGGGCGCTGGCCGCGACAGACGGCCCGGTGACCATCACTGTGCCGGGTGGTTCGACGCCGTTCCCGATCATCGCCAAGCTGCTCGAGGCCGATCTGGACTGGTCGCGGCTGGTCGTGTGGCCGGGCGACGACCGGATCGTGCCCGAAGATCACGAGGCCTCGAACACCGGCAAGCTGCGCGCCATGTTCGAACCGGCGGGCGCGGAAGTGGTGACGCTCACCATCATGGAACAGGTCCCGCATTTCGACCTCGCATGGCTCGGCATGGGCGCGGACGGGCACATCGCCTCGCTCTTCCCGAACACCGATCCCAAGCTGGACGAGCCACGCAGCATCGTGCGCCTAACGCCCGATCCGCTGCCGCCCGAAGCGCCCTTCGACCGCATCAGCCTGACGCTCCCCGCGATCCTCGACAGCGACACCATCGCCTTCGTGATCCGTGGCGAAGACAAGCGCGCCGTGTTCGACGAAGCCGCTGGCGGAAAAAGCGATTTGCCGGTTGCCCGGCTGCTGGCAGGCGCTACACAGCCTGTCATATGCTTCACCTGATACCTGCGCCGCTGCATCGGCTCGCCCTCAAGATTGCCTACAAGCTGCGCAACCGGGCGCGCCGCGTGTCTGGCACGACGCGCGACGGAGTGAGCGTGGTCGGCCGCGATCTGGGCGGGCAGATCCTGCTCGTGCGCCACAGCTACGGCCCGAACCAATGGTTCTTCCCCGGCGGCGGCATCGCCGAGGGCGAGGAGCCGGAAACGGCCGCCAGGCGCGAATTGCTCGAGGAAACGGGCTGCGAGATCGAAGGCATGAAGCTCGTCGGACTGATCGAGGAGACGCTCTCCGGCGCGCCGCACAAGGCGCATCTGTTCGAAGGCGTGGTCAACGACATGCCCGAAGCCGATGGCCGCGAGGTGGTGGAAGCGCGCTTCTTCCCAACCCACTCGCTCCCCGAACCGCTCAGCCCCCGCACGCGCGAGCGGCTGAAGATGTGGCAGGCGCGCAAGAGCTAGAGCAGCGAGAGCTGCGCATCGGGGCGCTTGGGTTCCTCCTTGCCGCCTTCCAGTTTCGACAAGGTCAGGCCCATCAGCCGGATCGGCATGGGTAGGGGAAGCACCTCTTCCAGCAACTGCCGCGAGAGCGCCGCGAACTGGGCGCGGTCGGTGATCGGCTGGTCGACCGTCTTGGCGCGGCTGAAAATCTGGAAATCGGTGTATTTCATCTTGAGCGTGACTGTGCGGCCCTTGGCCTCGGCGCGCTCGATATAGCCCCAGACGATGTCGATGATATCCTCCAGCGTCTCGCGCAGTTCGCTGCCCGAAGAGAGGTCGCGGCTGAAGGTCCGCTCGCCGCCGACCGACTTGCGGATGCGGCTGGAGCGTACGGGGCGCAGGTCGATCCCGCGCGCGGCGCGATAGAGGTAATCGGCAAAGCTGCCGAAATGCGCGCGCAGCCACTCGATGTCCTTGGCGGCGAGATCGGCACCGGTCTGGATGCCGAGCCGGTCCATCTTCTCCGCCCCCTTGGGGCCGACGCCGTGGAAGCGCCGCACGGGGAGCGATTGCACGAACTCCGCGCCCTGTCCGGGGCGGATGACGCACATTCCGTCGGGCTTGTTCTGGTCGCTCGCCAGCTTGGCGAGGAACTTGTTGTACGACACGCCCGCGCTGGCGGTCAGTTTCGTCTTGGCGCGGATTTCCTGTCGGATAAGTTCGGCGATGCGCGTCGCGCTGCCGATGCCGAGCTTGTCCTCGGTGACGTCGAGATAGGCCTCGTCGAGGCTCAGCGGTTCGACAAGGTCGGTGTGATGGCGGAAGATCGCGCGGATCTGCTGGCTGACCTCGCGGTAGACATCGAAGCGCGACTTGCAGAAGATCAGGTCGGGGCAGAGCCGCTTGGCGGTGACGCTGGGCATGGCGCTCTTCACGCCGAATTTGCGCGCCTCGTAGCTTGCCGCCGCCACCACGCCGCGCCCGCTCGATCCGCCCACGGCGACCGGCTTGCCCCGCAGGTCCGGATTGTCGCGCTGTTCGACGCTGGCGAAGAAGGCGTCCATGTCGACATGGATGATCTTGCGCAGGCCATCGGCCTCGTCCTCATCCTTCTCGTCACCTTCGCTCATGCGCGCCTAGATAGCGATGCGGGTTGCAAATCGGAACCTTGTGCTTCACTCGCCATTTTGTGCAGATGCGAAACGAACAGCTCTCCGGCGGCGAACGCCCGCTTCCCGACCGCGCGAAGCGCACGATGATCGGTGAGCGCGAGCTGATCTGGATGATGGCGCTGCTGATGGCCTGCAACGCTTTCGGTATCGACGCCATCCTTCCCGCACTCGACGCGCTGGCGAGCGATCTCGGCGCGCCGGGCAACGATCGCCAGTTCGTGGTCGGCGCCTATCTGCTGGCGGCCGGTTTCGGTACGCTCGTGCCTGGAGCCTTTGCCGACCGGTACGGGCGACGGCCCGTGCTGTTCGTGGCGCTGGCCTGCTACATCCTGCTCTCGCTCGCCTGCGCCATGGCGACCACATTCGATATGCTGGTGGGTCTTCGCGCGGCACAGGGTTTCTTCGCCGCCGGCATCATCGCCCTGCCGCCGGCCATCATTCGCGACCGGGTGGGCGGGGACAAGATGGCGCGCATGATGAGCCTCATCTTCGTGATCTTCCTGCTCGTGCCCGCCGTCGCGCCGAGTATCGGGCAAGCCGTGCTCTTCGCGTTTGGCGACTGGCGCTGGATCTTCGGCGCGATGGCCCTGCTCGGCTGCGTGATGAGCGCCTGGGTCTATTTCCGCCTCCCCGAAACCCTGCACGAGGAAGACAAGCAGGACATCCACCTGCCGACCATCACGCGCAACATGAAAAGCGCTGTCACCTTGCGCGAAACCATCGGTTACACGCTCGGGAGCGCGCTGGTGTTCGGCGGATTGTTCGGCTTCATCAATTCGAGCCAGCAGCTCATCGGCGAAGCCTTCGGGGCAGGCGACAAGTTCCCGCTGATCTTCGCCATCTGTGCTGGCTGTATGGCAATTGCCAACTGGTCGAACAGCCGCATTGTCGAGCGGTTCGGGGCGCGCAAGGTCAGCCACGCGGCGCTTTTCGCCTTCATCTTCGTGGCCGCGCTGCAACTGTGGTTCGCCAACGACCCGGACGAGACCTTGTGGACCTTCGTCCCGCTGATGGCGGCAAACATGAGCCTGCTTGGCTTCATCGGTGCCAATTTCGGCAGCATCGCCTTGCAGCCCTTCCGCCATATCGCAGGGGCGGCTTCGAGCGCGCAGGGGTTCCTGCGCATGACAAGCGGCGCGGCGCTGGGGGCGTTCATCGGCTATATGTACGACGGCACGGCGCGCCCGCTGGCGCTCGCCCTGCTCATCACGGCGGTGCTGAGCCTCGTTTTCGTCCTCTTCTCCGAACGCGGCGAGCTGTTCGGCGAGAAGATGGAGGATTACGACTAGGTCTCGCTCTCCAGCCTGCGCCACGCAAGTTGCGCGAATTCGCACAGCAAGGGCCGGGTGTCGCGCGGGTCGATGATGTCCTCGACGTTGAAGCGTTCGGCGCTGCGGAAGGGCGAGGTGACCTTGTCCAGCCGCTCGCGAATGGCGGCGAGTTCGGCTTCCGGGTCTTGGGCCGCTTCCAGCTCGGACTTGTAGGCGACCTCCAAGCCGCCCGCGATGGGGAGCGAGCCCCAATCGCCTGAAGGCCAGCAATAGCGGTACTGGAAGGTCTCGGCGTTACTCATGGCGCTCCCCGCAATGCCATAGGCGCGGCGCAGGACGATGGAGGCGAGCGGGACGCTGGCGCGGTAGATCGCGTTCATCGCCTGCACGCCGTAGCGGATGGTCCCCGCCATCTCCGCCTCGCGCCCGATCATGAATCCGGGATTGTCGACGAGGTGGACGATGGGCAGGCGGAACTGGTCGGCGAGCTTGACGAAGCGTTCGACCTTCTCGCTGGTCTTCGCTTCCCACGACCCGCCGAGATAGGACGGGTCGCTGGCGAGCACCATGACGGGCCAGCCGTCGAGCCGGGCAAGCGCGGTGATGCAGGCGCGGCCCCACATGCGGCCGATCTCGAAGACGGTGCCGGAATCGAACACAATCTCCATCGCGCGGCGCATCGAATAGACCTGCTTGTCCTCGCGCGGGACGAGACTGAGCAACGCCTCCTCGCGGCGGTCCACCGGGTCGGAGCAGTCGGCACGGGCGGCAAGCTGGCCGACATGCTCGGGCATGAAGGAGAGGAAATGCCGCGCGCGGGCGAAGGCTTCGGCCTCGCTTGCCACCTCGTCGTCGACCACGCCGTTGCGCGTGTGGATGCCACTGCCGCCAAGGTCTTCCTTGGCCTGTTGGTGATTGTCGGAGCCCTTGTAACCTTCGCCCAGGCCATCGACCACGGCAGGCCCGGCGGCAAAGATCTGGCTAAGGCCTTTCACCATGACCGAATAATGGCTCGCCACCGTCCGGGCCGCGCCGAGACCTGCCGTGGGGCCAAGCGCCAGAGCCACCACGGGCACGGTGTCGAGGTTTTTCACCACGTCGGACCAGCCGGGCACTGCGGGAATATAGGTCGCGCCGATCTGTTCGAGCGTCTTGACGCTGCCGCCGCCGCCCGTGCCGTCAATCATGCGGATGATGGGCAGCTTCAGCTCGTGCGCCATCTTCTCGGCCTGCACCATCTTGCGGCTGATCCCGGCATCCGCAGCGCCGCCGCGAATGGTGAAATCGTCGGCGGTCGCGACCACCGGGCGGCCGTTTATCTCCGCCTTGCCGAACAGGAAGGGGGCAGGGGTTACGCCTGCAAGATTGCCGTCCTCGTCGTAGTGTCCCTTGCCGGCGATCTTGCCGATCTCTCGAAAGGAGCCGGGGTCCACCAGCGCCGCGAGCCGGGCGCGGGCATCCATCTTGCCGCGGGAGTGCTGGCGGGCGAGCTTGTCCGGCCCGCCCATCTGTTCCGCGAACTCTTCGCGCCTGCGGAGTTCTTCAAGTTCGGCCTGCCAAGACATCCCAACCTCCGTTCGCCCTGAGCTTATCGAAGGGCCGTCCTTCACTTGTGGACCTGAGCTAGAAGAAAAAGCGGTGCTTCGACAAGCTCAGCACGAACGGAATTGAGGCCAGGCCTATTCGCTCGGCTCCACAACCGCCAGCACCGCCTCGACCTGCACCTGCCCACCCTCGCTGGCGGAAAGCTCGGTCACGGTCCCGTCGAAGGGCGCGGTGAGCGCGTGTTCCATCTTCATCGCTTCGAGCACCATGAGGCGCTGGCCCGCGGTGACCGCATCGCCCTCGGCCACATCGACCGCGATGACCTTGCCCGGCATGGGGGCGAGGATAGCGCCGTCCGCGGCGGAAGCTGCGCCGCCAGCGTCGTGGCGATAAGGCTGGACCCGAAATGCCGCGCCGTTCTCAAACACCAGATCGCCTATCTGAAAGGTTCCTACTCCGCCGCTAGGCAGCGGTTCATCCCAACCATCATGGGGTGTAACTTCCACAGCCTCACCGCTGACCAACAGGCGGATGCTCTCTTTACGATCAGCATTGAGCCGGAAACCGCCGATACCTTCCAGCCTCGCGAGATCATCGCCGAATTGGTTTTCATAGAGGTGATCTCGCGCTCGGAGAGCTAAGGTACTTTTCCCTAGCTTGGGTTCCTCGGTCAGTTCCTCAATATGCTCGCCAATGGTGCCCGTAGTCATCTGCCCTGACTTGAATTCTTCAAGTTCCAGCAACCTGACAAGAAACCACGCATTTTGCCGGACCGGCCACACATTCGTGTTGGCCGTTGCTTCGCGGAGCTTGGCGATAGCGTCGTCCCGGTCGGCGCCCTTGCAGACGATCTTAGCAATCATGGGATCATAAAAAGGCGAGACTTCCGACCCCTGCTCGACACCTGCTTCGACCCTCGACCTGAAATTGGGCAGGCCGAGATATTCCAACCGTCCGGTACTCGGCAAAAACCCTTTCGCCGGATCCTCCGCATACAGCCGCGCCTCGATGGCCCAGCCGTCGATGCCCAGCTCTTCCTGCTTCAGGGGGATTGGCTCCCCGCTCGCCACACGCAGCTGCCATTCGACCAGATCGACTCCGGTGATCTCCTCGGTCACCGGGTGTTCGACCTGCAGGCGGGTGTTCATTTCCATGAAGAAGATACGGTCGGCGCGCAGGCCTTCGCTGGCGTCGGCGATAAATTCGATCGTGCCTGCGCCTTCGTAATCGACTGCCTTGGCGGCGCGCACGGCTGCGGCGCAGATGTCCTCGCGTGTGGCCTCGTCCATGCCGGGGGCGGGGGCTTCCTCAATCACCTTCTGGTGGCGGCGCTGGAGCGAACAGTCGCGTTCGAACAGGTGGACGACATTACCGTGGCTGTCGCCGAAGACCTGCACCTCGATATGGCGGGGCGAGGTGATCCACTTTTCGAGCAGCACTTCATCGTTTGAGAAGCTGGCCTTGGCCTCGCGCCGGCAGCTTTCGAGGCTCGCCTCGAAGTCCTCGGCGTGATCGACCTTGCGCATCCCCTTGCCTCCGCCGCCCGCGACTGCCTTGATCAGGACGGGATAGCCAATGGCGTCGGCTTCTTTCTTGAGGCGCTCGACCGACTGGTCCTCGCCCTCATAACCCGGCGTCACCGGCACACCGGCATCGCGCATAAGCTTCTTGGCGGCGTCCTTGAGGCCCATCGCATCGATGCTGGAGGGCTTGGGGCCGACCCAGATCAGCCCGGCGTCGATTACCGCCTGCGCGAAACCGGCGTTTTCCGAGAGGAAGCCGTAGCCGGGGTGGATTGCCTCGGCGCCGGTCTCCTTGGCCGCCGCAATGATCTTCTCGCCCACCAGATAGCTCTCGGCAGCGGGAGAGGGTCCGATGTGCACCGCTTCGTCGGCGCTGCGAACGTGGAGCGCCTTGGCGTCGGCATCGGAATAGACCGCGACAGTGGCGATCCCCATCTCGCGCGCAGTGCGGATGATACGGCAGGCGATTTCGCCGCGATTGGCGATGAGAAGCTTAGAAATCATACGAATGCGCGCTAGCCGTAGCGGCGCGCCGCATCAAGCTACCAACCGGCAACAGGCCTGAAATCGTGGCGTGACCAGATGATCGGCTCTTGCGGGCCAGCAGGCCGGTTCCACAGGGCCTGGAAGAAGGCCGTGGTGACGTGCCAGCCCTTTTCGAGGCCGTTCACGCGGGTGCGGGTGTTCCAGGCGTTCTGTCCGCGGTCGAGGACCTTGCGGCCGATTGCGCCGTAGATATTCGCCGCCGACAGCACCGCCCAGCGCGAGCGGAACGGCAGGCGTTTTGCGCCGAGGCGCGCTGCGTCCTCGTGCTTCTGCATCAGCGCGATCATGCGCGGCATGATGCTGGCGAGGACAAAGCGGTTTTCTTCCTTGGCGTGCTCGCCGGGAGTGAGGCCTGCCTCTTCGAGCCAGGTTGCGGGGATGTAGACGCGGCCCGCAGCGGCATCTTCCACCACGTCACGGCTGATGTTGGCGATCTGGAAGGCGAGGCCCAAATCGTTCGCCCGATCAAGCGTTTCGCCATCGTCCTCGTGCACGCCCATGATCTTCGCCATCATGATGCCGACCGCGCCTGCCACATGGTAGGAATAGCGCAGCATGTCGTTTTCATTCTTGGGCGCAAAACCGGTCGCGTCCATGGCGAAGCCGCCGATGACGTCGTTCGCCATCTCGTAGGTCAGGCCGCATTCGGAGGCGACCATGCCCAGCGCGTCGAAAGCGAAATCGGCCGTGGGCTGGCCCTCCAAGGCGCGGCGGGTAAGGACGCGGATCGCCTGGATGCGGTCCTCGGCATCTTTCGGAGTGCCCTGGTCGCCGAGCGGCCCGCCCTTGTCCTGATTGTCGGCAATATCGTCGCAGCGGCGGCACCAGGCGTAGAGGAGCCAGCTGCGCTCGCGGGTGGTCTTGTCGAACAGCTTGGAAGCGGCGGAAAAGCTGTGCGAGCCGACCTCGATCGATTCCAGCGCCCGCGCCACCAGCGTGGCACGCTCACGCCCGCCACCGGCGCGCGCCGGGGTGGGGCGAAGGTTTTGCGTCGTTAAGGGGCGGGGCTTGCTCAGAGGTCGGAGGCCTTCATCTTGAAGATCGGTGTATGCGGTTGATAGCTTTCCATTTTGTCCAGCAACGCACTTAACGTCTCTTCGGCCAGAATTATCCCTTGGTGCGCCGGACGCACGAAGCCGACCTCGGCCATGTGGCGGTTGAAGGCGATGAGGTGATCGTAAAAGCCGAAGGCGTTGAGCAGGCCGACGGGCTTCTGGTGGTAGCCGAGTTGCGCCCAGCTCACCGCTTCCCACAACTCGTCCATCGTGCCGACGCCGCCGGGGATGGTAACGAAACCGTCGGACAGGTCGGTGAAGCGCTGCTTGCGCTCGTGCATACCGGATACGGTGTAAAGCTCGGTGCAGTCGTGGTTGGCGACTTCGCTGTTGGCGAGCGCATCGGGAATGATGCCGATCACCTCGCCGCCCGCATCGAGCGCGCCGGACGCCACCGCGCCCATCAGGCCCAGACGTCCGCCGCCATAGACGACGCCGATTCCGCGCTCGGCAAGGCCTGCGCCCACGTCGCGGGCAAGTTCGAGATACCGCGGGTCCTCGGGCGAGGCCGAACCGCAATAGACTGCAAGACGCTTCACGGCAGCACCTCCTGTTCGCAGAGATAGCCGGAGAAGCTGCGCAAGTAATAGCTGCGCTCGGCGAAATCACGCTCGGGAATGACGAGCGCGCTTTCCGCCACGGTTTCGCCGCTCGGCGTCTGGAGCGAAAGGACTTCCTTCGTCGCATGCTGCGGGTCGCAGCGCGAGGTCCATTTTTCGCGGCGCAAGGCCCAGCGATTGTCGGTCGTCTCGAATACCTCCACGAACACGCCGGTGCGTGCCGGGTTGCCGTTCATCTGGCCTTCGCCGCGCGAGGCCGGGTCGAAATAGACGCGCTCACCAGCCGGCATCTCGACCGGAACGAAACCGGCGGGAACCGGCGCCTCTTCACGCGCCACCGTTTCTCCGCATCCTGCAACACTTAACGCCGCCAGAGCGACAGCAACACCAAACTTCACGAAACCAGATCCTCTACCATCAAGCCGGCCGTCGCCTTCGCGCTGCCGACGACACCGGGGATGCCGGCGCCCGGATGCGTCCCTGCACCGACCAGATAGAAATTGTCCAGCACATCGTCGCGGTTGTGCCCGCGGAAAAAGGCGCTCTGGGTCAGCAGCGGTTCGAGGCTGAAGGCGCTGCCCTTGTGGGCGTTGAGATCATGCGCGAAATCGCTCGGCGCGTAGTGGAACTTGGTCTTTATGCGGCCGTGCAGGTCGGGGATCAGGCGGCGTTCGACCTCGTCGAGGATGCGTTTTTCAAGCACCGGGCCCATCTGCTCCCAATCGACCGACAGCTTGCCCATGTGGGCGACCGGCACCAGCGCGTAGAAGGTGCTCATGCCTTCGGGCGCGACGCTGGGGTCGGTCACGCTTGGGTGGTGGAGGTAAATCGAGAAATCCTGCGGCAGGACGCCGTGATCGTAAATGTCTTCCAGCAGGCCTTGGTAGCGCGGGCCGAACAGGATCATGTGGTGCGGGATGCCCGGCCAGGTGCCTTCGATCCCGAAATGGACGACGAAGAGGCTGGGCGAGAACTTCTTGCGCGCGAGCGACTTGGAATAGCTCTCGCCCCGCTTGGTCCCGGCCAAGAGGTCCTTGTAGCTGTGCATGATGTCGGCGTTGCTGGCGACCGCGTCGAACCGCTGTTTGAAGCCCGAATGCGTTTCCACCTCGCTCGCCTTGCTGCCCAGCGTGTGGATGCGCGTCACCGGATCGCCGACGCGCATGGCGCCGCCGATCCGTTCGAAATGCGTGACCATGGCCGCGATCAGCCGGTTGGTGCCGCCCTTGGCCCACCACACACCGCCGTCCTTCTCCAGCTTGTGGATCAGCGCGTAGATGCTGCTGGTCTTCATCGGGTTGCCGCCGACGAGCAGCGTGTGGAAGCTCAGGGCCTCGCGCAGCTTCTCGTTCTCGACGAAGCTCGACACCATGGAATAGACGCTGCGCCAGGCCTGCTTCTTGGCCAGCGCCGGGGCCGCCTTCATCATCGACTTGAAGTCGAGGAAGGGGACGTGGCCGAGCTTGACGTAGCCTTCTTCATAGACGCCCTCGGCGTAATCGAGGAAGCGTTGGTAGCCCGCCACATCGCGCGGGTTCAGCTCGGCGATTTCGCTGAAGAGCTGTTCCTCGTCGTTCGAATAATCGAAATTCGTCCCGTCGGGCCAGTTGAGGCGATAGAACGGCATGACCGGCATGATCTCGATATCCTCGGCCATGTCGTGGCCGGTCAGCGCCCAGAGTTCGCGCAGGCAGTCGGGATCGGTGATGACGGTGGGGCCGGCGTCGAAGGTGAAGCCGTCCTTCTCCCAGAAATAGGCGCGGCCGCCCGGCTTGTCGCGCGCTTCGATCACCGTGGTGGCGATGCCGGCCGATTGCAGGCGGATGGCGAGAGCGAGACCGCCGAAGCCCGAGCCGACGACGCAGGCGGTCTTGCCCGTGGGTTCCGGCATGGTCGGGCTTTCGGGCAGGTCGGTGGCGCGAAAGGCGGTATTCTGGGTCTGGGCGTTCATGGATCGATCTCTTGGACGAGCGGTGTGCCCTTGCCAAGCAGGGCAGGGATGGCGCGAGCGACAGGTACGGGCGGTCTGCCGGTGAGGATGCGCATCTTGTCGAGCGGGGTAGAGCGGGCGGCGTAGAAGCGTTCGATGAGGGGTTCGGGTAGGCGATAGAAGCGCTCGAACACGCGATATCGTTCCGCAGGCCGTGCCGCCTGGAACAGCATCTTGCCGAGCATGCGATAATAGCCCGTCGCGCGCCAATGTTCCTTCGCACGGTGCTCGACGAATTCGGGCAGGGCGGCGAGGTCGGCCTGGGCCGCCCGCGCGATGGCGAGCGCGTTATCGGCGGCAATTGGCATGGTGTAGCTGGTGAGCGGATGGACGAAGCCTCCGCGCGCGCCCGCCAGCGCGACGCCCGCAATGCTCAGCGAAGCGCGATAGGCGCCAAAATCTCCGCCGGTGATGACCGGGAGGACGCCGGTTTCCTCGTGCAAGACCTTCGCCTGCCAGCCTTTCGCACAGCCATAGGCCTCGATCCGCGCGCGCAGGGTTCCCGCGTCGAGCTCGGGGCTGTCGGCGTAATAGGTGTCCTCGACGAAGATTTCGTCCTCGCCGAGCGGCAGGAGGTAAACGAAGCGATAGGCGTTCGCCTGTTCGACCGTGGCGTCCATGATGACCGGGCGTTCGATCCCGTGGGGCGCCTCGGTGCGGAGGTGCTGGCCGAGGAAGACCTGCCATCCGCCGGTCAGATGCTCGCTTCCCGCTCCGTCGCGACAATCGATCACGCATTGAGCGGCGATACGTTCGCCATCGGCCAGCGTAATGCCGCCTTTATCGAGGCCCGCCACGCGCGAGGAGGTGCGGATCGCTTTCTGTGGCAGGAGGCGGCGAAGCGCGGCGTCGAAATCGCGGCTGTCGAGCGAGCGGTAATTGCTGGCGAGAATGCGGCTGTGCGCGGGGAAGCGCACCTCGTTGCCGCCGCTCCATTCGGTCTTGTCGAACGGCGCGAGGAGGGCGGTGGCTTCGGCATCGAGGTCATGCTCGAACCAGCTCCAGCGGTGGTTGCCTCCGAAGCTGTCGCCCGCCTCGAACAGGGCGAAGGACAGGTCCGGCGCAACCCGACGGATCGCCAGCGCGGTCAGCCCACCGGCCAGACCGCCGCCGACGATTGCGATGTCGAGCACGCCGGGAGCCTGCCCCGCCTAGGAATTCGCCATGTGATCCATGGCCGCCTTGCGGACAGCCTCCTGGATCACGCGCTGGCGTTCGGGAGCCATGCCTGCGCGTTCCATCTGTATGCGGATGGGACGCATCGCCTGCTGGATCGCCGGAAGTTTTTGAAGCGCCGGCTTGCTCGTGAACTGCGCCACCAGTTCCTGTTGCTCCTCGGCGGACAGGGTCTGCACTACGTGGTTTGTAGTCACAGCGGTGTCGCGGTCGAAAGTCTCGTTGGTGGGGGCGCCACTTTCGAGCGTCTTCGCGATGGATTCTTTGCCATCGTACGTGGCACTGATGCCCGACAGCATCTTCACGCCGAGGTCCGAACTGTAGAATTGGGCAATGGTGCTGGCTTCTTCCGCCGTCACCGTGGCGGCAATGGCGGCTACGAAATCGTCGCGGTATTCGTTCTGCAGCTCGGCATCGACGCGGATCAGGATCGGCCGCATGGCGCGGACCATGGCGTCCATCAGGCCGGGATGCTGCGCTTCCATAGCCACGACATTGGCGTCGGCCTCCCAAAAGGACTTCGCAACGCGGAGCTGGTTGTCGATCAACTGTTCGCGATCGAGCCCGTCCAGCATCGAATCGAGCAGCGCGTCATAGCTGCTCGTTTCGCTGGCGGAAGCGACGGCTTCGGCTTCCTGAGCGTTCGCAGCGCTGGCCAGCCCCGTGGCAAAGGCAAGCGGGGCGAGAAGGGAAATCAGTCTGGTCATGGGTCTGCCTTCTATGGATGTCGCCGCTCCGCCGCAATCGCTGACGGCACACATCGTTTGAGGAACGTGGCGGGATGATGCACGTTGGCAAGGGAAATAACTTCATGGGGGTTAATCAAATGGTTCGACCTGCGTCCATCGCCGCAGCCCTTCTCATATCCGTCTCGGCAACGCCGGTCCTCGCACAGGAAACGCAAGTCGAGGAACCGCTGCCCGCCGGTCCGCCCGAAACCGTTTTCGACGGCGATTTCCTCAGCGTCGGCATCGGCGTGGGATACAACGCCAGCTATTCGGGCAGCGACGATTACAACATCAACATCCTGCCCATCGTCCAGGCGAGCTTCGCCGGCATCAAGGTCAATCCGCGCCCCGCGGGCCTCGCGCTCGACTTCATTCCCGATCCCGACGAGGGCATCGGCTTTTCCGCCGGCCCCATGGTGCGCCTGCGCAGCGACCGCGCGGATGTCGACGACATCAACGACGATGTGGTGGCAGCCTATGGCGAACTCGACCGGGCCGTGGAACTGGGCGGCAGCGTCGGGGTGAGCTTTCCCAAACTCCTTCACCCCTATGATAGTCTCTCGGTCAATCTCGACGCGGCCTGGGATGTCGCGGGCGCGCATGGCGGCATGTACTGGAGCCCGAGCGTCACCTATTTCTCGCCGCTCAGCCGCGCGACCGCCGCCTCGCTCTCGCTCAGCACGACCTTCGTCGACGACAAGTTTGCCGACTATTACTACTCCGTGCCGCAGTTCAACACGCTGCTGCCGGACGAAAACGTGCTGCCCGGTTTCCAGGCCGAAGGCGGGATGCAAAGCTACGGCGTAAACCTGCTGCTCGCGCATGACCTCAGCGGCGATGTCACCGATGGCGGCTTGTCTCTTGTCGGCATCGGCGGCTGGTCGAAATTGGTCAATGATGCGGCCGACACGCCCTTCACCAGCATTCGCGGCAATAACGACCAGTATTTCGTCGCGCTGGGCGTCGGCTACACCTTCTAGCGGATAAGCGAGGGCGCGTCTCTTGGCAGCGGGGCATTCCCGCCGCAGGGTCGCGCCCATGAAGAACCGGTCGCTCAAGCCGCATCGCGCAGCGCTCACCCTGTCGCTTGTCCTCGTGATCGCCACGCTCGCGATCCTTTACGCGATGGACCGACCGCCGATATGCGAATGCGGCTACGTCAAGCTGTGGCACGGCAACATCAATTCTTCGGGCAACAGCCAGCACCTCGCCGATTGGTACACGCCGAGCCACATCATCCACGGCATGCTGTTCTACGCACTCGGCTGGCTTCTGTTCGCGAAGCTGAAGATCGGCGGGAAGGGCGCGGCGAAGTGGAGTTTCGCGCTCGCCATCGCGCTCGAGGCCGTATGGGAGATTGTCGAGAACATGTCCTGGGTCATCGACCGCTATCGCTCGGTCACGGTCAACTGGGGCTATTCGGGCGACAGCATCATCAACTCGCTTGCCGACCTCGGCTGGATGAGCCTCGGCTTCTACCTCGCGCTGAAGCTGCCGGTGAAAGTGACCGTGGTGCTCGCAATCATCATGGAGACCGTGGCGGCGATGGTCGTGCGCGATAACCTGACCCTCAACTTCATCATGCTGATCTGGCCGGTCGAGGCGATCGGCGAGTGGCAGGCGGCGGGCTGACGGCTCAGTCCTCGCGCTTGCGCGCAGCCCATTCGGCTTTCTTGCGCTCGGCCCAGTCGACGCGCTCCTTGAGCTTGCCGCCATAGGGCGTCCCGACCGAAATCGGCAGCGCCTTGGTGGAGCCGATGTCGAGACCGTAAATCCGGTCGTCATTGCCGAGATAGGCGCGGGCGGGCAGGCCTTCACCAAGCCCGCTCTCGATCTGCCGGATGCTGCCGCGGTCGACCGACATCAGCCATTCGGAATGGCTGTTCGCGAAAAGGACGAAGGCGAGAGCGTCATCCTCGTCCAGCGGCTTCAGCAAGCGCGCGGTGCCCTGCCGCTCGCGCCCGCCGGTGTAGGCCCTGCGCCGCTGGATCCGAAGCCAGAGATGATAGAGCCCGGCATAGATGAGCACCCCGCCGAACAGGACGAAGATCACCTTCATCACCATCGGCATGGTATCGATGTCGCGAATATAGCCGAACCCTGCGGCAACGAGTCCGATCCCCACGGCAATGGCAAGAAGTGAACGCAAAAACCCGCCCTTTCGCATGGTAACGAAAGGGCGGGTCTAGCAGGTTGTGGCCGTCTTGGCGCGGGGTCAGTCGTCCTTCTTTGCCGCTCCGGTCGTGCCTTCCGGCAGGACCGGCCGTGCGTCCGGGATTTCCGCGTCGCGGTCGCCGGTCTTCAGATAGGTGTCGAACCAGCGCATCATGCGCAGGTTATAGTCGTAGCGCGCTGCGGCCTTGCGGTTGCCGTGGCCTTCGCCCGGATAGAGCACGAGGCGCACCGGCACATCGGGCTTGCGCACCTTCATCGAGCGATAGAGCTCGTAGCTCTGGCTCGGCGCGACGCGGGTGTCCTCCGCGCCGTGCAGGATGAGCAGCGGCGTGTTGGCCTTGTCGACATGGTAGATCGGCGAGACTTCGAGCATGGCCTGCCAGTCGTCCCACGGCCATTTGCCCGAGTGGACGTTGTACATCTCGTAAGGAATGTCGGTCGTGCCGAACTTCGAGATCTGGTTCGAAATGCCGACGAACATCACGCCCGCGGCAAATTCGTCCGACAGCGCGGTGGAGGACCATGCCGTGGCATAACCGCCATAGGAACCACCGGTCACGCCGGTGCGATCAGGGTCGGCAATGCCAGCCTCGACCAGCGCGCGCTTGGCGTCGACCAGGTCGGTGAATTCCGGATCGGTGTAATTGCCCGTGTGCTGCTTGGAGAAGGCCGTGCCATAGCCGGTCGATCCGCGATAGTTCGGCAGGAAGACGGCATAGCCCTGGCCTGCCGCGACATGGCCGGGCTTCGAATAGGCGGTCTGCCAGCCGTTGCTGTCATGCGCTTCGGGGCCGCCGTGGACATTGAGGATCAGCGGGGCGCCGCCGCGCGGGGCTCCGCCGACCGGCTCGATCAGCACGCCTTCGACTTCCTGCCCGTCGCGCGCGGTGTAGCGGAAGGTGCGCTGCTTGCCGAAATCGATCTCCGACAGCCACGGGTTGTGCTGCGTCCAGCGGGCGAACTTGCCCTTGTTCCAGACGAACAGTTCGGTCGGATGGGTGGGGCTGTTGGCTTCGACGGCCAGCGTTTTGCCGCCTGCCTCGACGCTGGTGAGGATGAGTGCGCCGCCATCGTGTTCCTCGGCAACGGTCCCATTGGCGTTGTAGATGCGGAGCGCAGACTGGGCGCCCTTGTGGATGACGGCGGCAAGGCGGCCGTCGGCGAGCCATTCGGCATCGACCGCCGCTTCGGGCGCGCCTGCATTGAGCGCGCGGTAGCTGCCGCTGGCGACATCGACCAGGTGCAGCGTGGTATCCGCCGGGTCGTTCATGTCGACGCCCGCGATCATGGACAGCTGCTTTCCATCGGGCGAAATCTCGATGTCGCCCAGCTTGCCGGGGGTTTCGACGACGCGCAGGACCTTGCCGCTCGTCAAATCGATCACATGGGCCCGCTTGGAGGTGTATTCATCGTCGATCTGCGGCGTCGGAGCGCTCTGGACCACGGCGGTCTTGCCGCCAGGAGCGACCTTGAAGGCGCTGACATAGCCGGGGATGGTGACGGCCACCGGGTCCTCGTCAACTTCGGTACCGACGGCGGCGGAAAACAGGCGGTTGAGGCGCGCCTCTTCCTCATAGACGATGGCGTTGAAGCCGGCCTTGGATTCCTTCTCGCGGGCCTCGTCGTTCTCTGCCGAGGCGAGCATCCAGATGCGCGAGCCGTCGGGTGCCCAGGCGAAGGAGCGCACGCTGGCATCCTCGACTGCGGCGAGCTTGCGCTGCGCGCCGCCATCCACGGGAATACCCCATACGGCGCGGTCTTCGTCCTCATCGGCCCACAGGAAGCTCACCATGCGGCCATCGGGCGAGAAGGTGATGCCCGAAACGCTCATGTCTTCGGGCAAAAAGTCGCGCGCGTTCATCGGCGCGTAGGCCATCTTGAGCTGCTGCTCGGTGCTGCCGTTTTCCTCGCCATCGGTGATGTCGGGCAGGCTGGCGGTGGTGTAGGCGATGCGGCTGCCATCGGGCGAAACCGCGATGGTGCCCACGCTTTCCAGCTTGGCGACATCTTCCGGCGTCATCGGGCGCGCCTGCGCCGTGGCGGTGATCGAGGCACCGGCCAGCAAGCTTGCGGCAAGGGCGATGGGGCGAAGTTTCATATGCGATCCTCTCCTTCATGGATGCGTTTGCGCGCACTCATAGCGAGGCCCGTGCGTAAGGCAAACCGGGCCGGGCTTGCGGTGTGAAGCCCTCCGTCGATGCCGATAGACTGTCGGCGGTCTGCGGCTTGTGTTCTCCGGCGGTCCTTGTAAGCGCGTTTTCGAAGCAATCTTCGAGGGAAACAGGATGAATATCGCCCGCCTCGCCGTGTGCGGCGCTTCGGCGCTAGCGCTTGCAGCGTGTGCCACGACCGGCACCGTCGACCAGACGGCTACAGAAGGGGACGGCGCCGTCGCTGCCGCCGAAACCCCGGTCTCAGCGACAGACGAGAGTGTCGCCCATGACGCGCTCTTCGCGCTCTTCGCGGAAGCGGACGAACGCGATCTCAAGCTCAACCCTCTAAGCGGCCTGTTTCGCGGCGACACGCGCTATGCCGATCGGCTGGGCGATTATTTCAGCGACGCATACACCGAAGCCAGCCGCGCCGATGCCGCGCTCAACCTGCAGCAGCTGGAAGCGATCGACCGCGCGGCCCTCTCGCCGACCGACCAGCTCGCCTATGACGTGTTCGAATTCGACCAGCAGCGCACGTTGAAGGGGCTGGAGCCCGAACTGCTCGCAGTAACGCAGGTTCGCCCCATCAACCATTTCAGCGGCCTGCACACTTTCTACCCCAGCCTTGCGAGCGGCGAGGGCGGGGTCACGTTGGCGACGGTCGAGGACCACGAGAACAATCTTGCGCGCCACGCGGAATATGTCGCGATCATCGACCGCGCGATAGCGCGGTTCCGCGAAGGGATGGACAGCGGCGTCCTCGAAACGCGCCTGACCATCGGAAACGTGATCAGCCAGATCGATACCCAGCTGTCGATGGAATACCACGAATCGCCCTTCTGGATGCCGGTCGACAACTTCCCCGACAGCTTCAGCGCGGAGGAGAAGAAGCGGCTTAAGTTCGAATATCTCGATGCGGTCGAGGCCGTCTACGCCGCGCATATGCGCCTGCGCGATTTCCTGCGTGACGAATATTACGGTGCCGCGCGCGAAAGCGTGGGCCTTTCGCAGATGAAGGGCGGGGCGGCGCTCTATCAGCACCTGATCGAGGGTTCGACCACGCTGCCGCTCACCCCCGATTACCTCCACGATCTCGGCCTGTCCGAG
Organism: Qipengyuania aurantiaca; assembly: GCF_019711375.1. Lineage (NCBI taxonomy): Bacteria > Pseudomonadati > Pseudomonadota > Alphaproteobacteria > Sphingomonadales > Erythrobacteraceae > Qipengyuania > Qipengyuania aurantiaca. Next base: position 578,071 of record NZ_CP081295.1, on the reverse strand, counting down.
ACCGCCCGGATCAAGACGGGCATGGAAGAGATAAAGGAAGAGGTCGGCTTCACCGGCACGCTCAACGAATTCTTCGATTACGTGCGGACCGATCCGCAATTCAAGCCGAAAAGCCGCGAGGCGCTGACGCAGGCCTATTACGATATCGGCCACGAGGTGGACGAGCGCATCGGTGCCTATTTCTCGCTGGTCCCGAAGACCCCGCTCGTGATCAAGCCCTATGAGGAATATCGCGAAAAGTTCGAGGCAGGCGGGTCCTATCAGGACGGCGCGCCCGACGGATCACGACCCGGCACCTTCTACTTCAACGCCTATGACCTGCCGAGCCGCCTGACGACGGGTATCGTCACGCTCTATCTCCATGAAGGCGCGCCGGGGCATCACTTCCAGATCAGCCTCGCGCGCGAGAACGAGGCCCTGCCAAGCTTCATGCGCTTCGGCGGCAACACCGCCTATATCGAAGGCTGGGCCCTTTATGCCGAGACGCTGGGCTATGAGATGGGCTTCTTCGAGGATCCGTGGAACCGCTACGGCACGCTGCAGGACGAGCAGCTGCGGGCGATGCGGCTGGTGGTCGACACCGGGCTCCACGCCAAGGGCTGGACCCGCGAGCAGGCGATTGCCTTCATGCTGGAAAATTCCGGCCTGACCGAGACCGAGGTGATCGCCGAGGTCGAACGCTATATCGCGATTCCCGGGCAGGCGCTCGCCTACAAGGTCGGCGCGCTCAAGATCCAGGCACTGCGCGCCAAGGCCGAGCAGCAATTGGGCGCGGCTTTCGACATCCGCGATTTCCATGCGCAAGTGCTGGACAGCGGCGCCCTGCCGCTTCCCGTGCTGGAGGCTAAGATCGACCGGTGGATTGCAGCGGGCGCGGGAAAGGGCTGATCCTGGCGCCCTTTCGTGAGGGGCCTTGCCACCGATGTCGAAACGCGCGCGGCCGGCATTGTGAAATAGCCGCTCGCCTTGAGAAGGCGCTTTAACCGCGCCTTAGAATACGCGTTTTTCGGGTAACAGATTTCCGCGGATTCAAAGGGTTAATGTTGCCCTTTGGCCACGCCCGAGCGCCTCAGTGGAGGCGGCGCGGGAACCGCAGCCGCGCCTAGGTGGTTCTACTCGGCGGACGCAGGGAAAAGATTTCATGGAGGAGTACCCATGTCGAGCTTGTCCTACCGCAGCAGCCGCCCGGACGGGTGGGTGAAGCCGAAGAGCTATAGCGACGCCAGCCTTCGCTATAAGCACCACGGGAAGATCCTCCCGATGGAAGAACCCGGTTTCCTCGCCCGCCTGTTTGGCGCCCGCTGATACGAAGGTTCAGTCGTAAAGGACGTGACCCAAAAGGGTGGGGCCGGGAGTAGCGATACTCCCGGCCCCTTTTTCTTGGCCACCGTTAGGGTGGGAGGAGTTTAGTACTCCTCCGGTTCCTCGGGCGTGTCGGCCGTATGGTCCGGCCCGGCCTTGCGATCGCCGCGGGCGAGCTTGAACACCACGCCCGACAGGAGCGCCAGCGCCAGCAGGTTGGGCAGCGCCATCGCGGCGTTGGAAATATCGCCAAGACGCCAGACCAGTTCGCTCGGCTGAGCGGCACCGAGGAAGATCACAAGGCACCACAGCACGCGCCACGCCATGTGCAGCTTCTTCTCGCCGCTACGGGTCGAGCCCTTGATCCGGTCGTAAATAAAGGTGATCGCCCGTTCCCCGTAATAGCTCCACGTCAGCAGCGTGGTGAAGACGAACAGAATGAGAGCGATCGAAGCGATCAGCGTGCCGATCGGGATCGAGGCGATCTCGAAGGGGAAGGCCGCTGCGAAGGCGCCGCTGGTCATTTCGAAGCCGACGCGATCCGACTGCCAGGCGTGCGCGACAGCCTCGCCGCCAGCGGTGAAATCACCGCGCACGGTGAGGATGACCAGCGCCGTCATGGTGCAGATCACGATGGTGTCGATGAAGGTGCCCAGCATGGCCATGCGGCCCTGCAGTTCGGGATCGTCGGTCTGCGCGACGGCGTGGGCGATCGGGGTCGAACCCTGGCCCGCCTCGTTCGAGAACAGGCCGCGCGCCACACCTGCGCGGATCGCCATGATGATCGCCGCGCCGGTGAAGCCGCCCACCGCGCTCTGCGGGTTGAAGGCACCGTTGAAGATCAGGGCGAAAGTCTCGCCGAGATCGCCGAAGTTCAGGATCAGCGCGATCACCGCCATGACGATGTAGGTTGCGGCCATGAAGGGCACGATCTTTTCCGCCACATTGCCGATCGACTTGATGCCGCCGATGATGACGATGAAGACGATGGCCGCCGTCAGGAGGCCGCCAAGCCATTCGGGCATGCCGAAGAGTTCGTTCATGCCGTCGGCCATGGCGTTCGCCTGGATCGAGTTGCCCGTCACCAGCGCGGAGAACAGCGTACCGAGGCAGAAGACCACCGCCAGCCAGGTGAACTTGGGGCCCAGGCCCATCATGATGTAGCTCATCGGACCGCCGCGATAGACGCCGTCGCTGGTCTTTTCGCGATAGCGGATGGCGAGCGAGCCTTCGGCGAAGGCCAGCGCCATGCCGAACAGGGCGGTGATCCACATCCAGAAGATCGCCCCCGGTCCGCCCAGTGCAATAGCGGTGGCGACACCGGCGAGGTTACCCGTGCCGACCTGTCCCGACAGGGCGGTCGACAGCGCAGCGAAAGGCGAGATTTCGCCCGCACCCTGGCCCTTGCGACCGGCGAAAAGGCCGGTGATCGAGGACCACAGCTTGACGATCGGGTAGAACCGCAGGCCCACCATGAACCACAGGCCGATGCCCAGCAGGATTATGGCCAGCGGCGGGAAGGGGATCACGGCCTCGCCGTTCCAGGTCCCCCCCCAGATGAAATCGGATATGTTGGTGACCGGTTCGATCATCCGCTCGCCAAAACTCGGCGGTGTGGCGTTTGCCATCGTTGTATTCCCCTCAAGCGTCCCTTGAATTCGAAGCGCGCAAGCTAGCCACGCGCACGGCTCTTGGAAAGCGGCAATCGCGCGCGTCTCCACCGCTTGCGTTTTTGTGGCGCGCGGCCTAAATGGCTTCCCGTCTTCCGACATCGATGAAGGAAAAGCCCCTCCCGATCTTGCATCGGGGCGGCGCGGCCCCCATCCCGGAAGAGATACAAAAGTTCATTCGCGAGAGCAGACACGATCATGGTCGACAAAGCCGACAAGACCGCCAAGGTAGCCCCTGCCAAAGTTAAGGGGGGCAAGAAAACCTCGCCCGCCGAATTCATCCGGCAGGTTCAGACCGAAGGCCGCAAGGTCGTGTGGCCGACCTGGCCCGAAACGGTCCGTATCTCGATCTTCGTGTTCATCATGATGATCATCCTCTCGCTCTTCTTCCTCGGCGTCGATTCGGCCTTCGGCGCCGTGGTGAGCTGGCTCCTCACGCTGGCCTGACCTTTCCTAAAGGATAACGAGAACACATGGCACGCTGGTACATCATCCACGCCTATTCCGGTTTCGAGAACAAGGTCCGCGATTCGATCATCGCCGAGGCCGAGCGCCTGGGCCTGTCCGAAGGCGTCGAAGAGGTGCAGGTCCCGACCGAAACCGTCACCGAAGTGAAGCGCGGCAAGAAGGTCCAGGTCGAGCGCAAGTTCATGCCCGGCTACGTGCTGGCCAAGCTCAACATGACCGACGACGTTTATCACCTCGTGAAAAACACGCCCAAGGTGACCGGCTTCCTCGGCAACAACAACAAGCCGCAGGCGATTTCCGAGAAGGAAGCCGCGCGCTATTTCGGCGGTGTGGAAGAAGCCAAGTCCGCACCCAAGAAGCAGGTCAATGTCGATTACGAGATCGGCGACCAGGTCAAGGTGCTCGACGGCCCCTTTGCCAGCTTCAACGGCCTCGTCGAGGAACTCGATTTCGACAAGCAGAAGGTCAAGGTTTCGGTCTCGATCTTCGGCCGCGCCACGCCGGTCGAACTCGAATTCGAACAGGTCGAACTGGTCAAGTAAGACTTCGCCTTCGGGCTCACGAAAAAGGGGCGCTCCTCACATCCGGGGGGGCGCCCCTTTTCGTTTGCGTGGAGAGTGTGGCTCAGGTCGCGGGCATGAAGCCCAGCTTGTCGGCATAGGACAGGCTCATCATGATCACGTCGACCGCCATATGCGCCAGCACCAGCGCCCACAGATTGCCCTTGCGGTTGTAGCGCAGCCAGCCGAGCCCGATGCCGACGACGCCGGTGATGATCACGCCGCCCAAGCCCTGATAGGCGTGGGGGAGGCCGAACAGCACGCCCTGGATCAGGATGATCGGCCAGGCCTTTCCGGCAAGGCCCTGCAGGCGGTTCAGCCGGTCCATGAGGAAGCCGCGATAAATGAGTTCCTCGCCAAGGCCGGCAGCGAAGAGGGCTACGAGGACGATCCACAGGATGAAGTGGAACTGGCTCTGTGTGACCCAGCCGAGCACCTCGACCACATCGGGCATGGCAAGGCCGATCGCGTCGACCAGCATTGCGCCCAGCGTGAACCAGCCGATGATGGCGATCGTCGCGACCACGGCGGCGAGCAGTGTCCTCGCCCAGCCGTCTTCGGGCCGGCGCAGGTTCCACGCCTCGGCAACCGCGCCATCGCGGCGCAGCCACAGCCAGGCGACCAGAAGCGCGCCGGCCATGCTCGAGGCGACCGATGCCGCCGCGCCGGTCGAGCTTATCGCGGCCTCGCCACTCGCATCGACATAGCCCCAGATCACCGCTGCCGGGATCGAGCAGAGGAAATAGACCGCCCCGATGGTGATGAGCTGGAGCAGGAAATAGCCCCATCCCATGCGCTGCTGGCCCGTGTCGGTCATCACTGCGTCCTCTCCCGCTTGCCGCGCGCATAAAAAAGGGCGGCACCTTGCAGCACCGCCCTAACATTCGATGGCGCAGCGATCACGCGGCCTTGCTGCGTTTTCCGCCCTTCTTTGCCGGTTTCTTCGCCGGTGCGGGCTTATCGTCCGAGCGCATGGCGGCGAGTTCTTCCTCGATCTTGCGGTTGCGGCGCATTTCCTCGATCTCGCGTTCGACCGAGGCGTTGCCGCGGCACGGCGCGCTCTCTTCGGTGGCGAAGGCGGTGCGCTTTTCCAGCGTTTCGATGTGGTCCATGCGGCGTTCGGTGCGGCTGGCGTAGCCGCTGACTGCGCCCGAGCCGCTGGCGTTGCCGTCAGCCGCCGTCTGGTCTGCGTGGCGCTGGCGCACGTCCTCGCGCTTGGCTTCCAGTTCGCGCGTCGCCGCTTCCATTTCGGTGATGTCGGCGGAAAGGCGGTCGATGTCCTGCTTCACCCGCTCGATCCCGGCGCGGCAATCCTCGCGCGCCATAAGCGCCTGGCGGGCAAGGTCCTCGCGACCGTTGTCCATGGCGATCTGGGCCTTATCCGACCAGTCGGCCTCGCGCAGTTCGGCCTGGGTCAGTTCGTTCTCGAGCCGGTCCTTCTGGCGGCGGGCCTTCGACACTTCGCCGTGCAGGCCGACCAGAGCCTCTTCGATTTCGCGCTGCAGGCGCGCCAGCATCTTGGCCGGGTTCGAAGCGCTGTCGATCGCGCTGGTGACGTTGCTGGAAATGAGTTCCTTCACCTGGATGGCAATACGAAACATGAAAGCGTCCCCCTTTGAAAGTCCCGAATTTCTTACCGGTCAATTGTTAACGCTTCGAGAAGAAATAGGAAGCGCAGTTTGGGCTGTTCATCCGTTTTCCTACACGGGCGTAGACGAATAAGGTCCGGCCATGATTTTGCCCTACCTTACCTGCTTCCCGCCGCCGCCTCGTCTGATCGTGGCCCTCGGACTGGATTTCGCCGCAGGACCGTGCTCCATCCGCTCCATTCTGTCGGGACTGCGCCGGGCCAATCCAAACGGCGTCCTACAGGACGTGCTCAGGCTTGCATTTACGGGCAGAATCGCTATGTGCGCGCCTTCCCAAGCGACAGTCATGGGATTCCACGCGGGAGGAGTGCCTCACGGCAAGCCGCTCGACCGCTCAACATGAGGCCCCCTCGAAAGAGGCGGCCGACAGTGTGAAAGGAGGCCAATCGTGGCCAAGAAGATCGAAGGCTATATCAAGCTGCAGGTGCCCGCGGGCACTGCAAACCCGTCGCCCCCCATCGGCCCGGCACTGGGTCAGCGCGGCGTCAACATCATGGAATTCTGCAAGGCGTTCAACGCCGCCACGCAGGACCTTGAAAAGAACGCCCCGATCCCGACGGTCATCACCGTCTATGCCGACCGTTCGTTCAGCTTCGTCACCAAGACGCCGCCGGCATCGTTCTATCTCAAGAAGGCTGCCAAGCTGAAGTCGGGCTCGAAGGAGCCGGGCAAGGTTTCGGCCGGAACCATCAAGCAGAGCGCGATCAAGGAAATCGCCGAAGCCAAGATGGTCGACCTCAACGCGAACGACATCGACCAGGCCATGAAGATCATCGAAGGCTCCGCGCGTTCGATGGGCCTCGAAGTGGTGGAGGGCTAAGAACATGGCAAAGCAGACGAAGAACCAGCAGGTCCGCGCGAAGCTGGACGGCGAAAAGCTCTACACCGTGGACGAAGCACTCGCCACGCTGCGCGAGCACAAGGCGAAGTTCGACGAGACCGTCGAAGTCGCGATGAACCTCGGCGTCGATCCGCGCCACGCCGACCAGATGGTCCGCGGCATGGTCTCGCTCCCGAGCGGCACCGGCAAGGACGTGCGCGTCGCCGTGTTCGCCAAGGGCGACAACGCCGAGAAGGCTCTTGCTGCCGGCGCAGACAAGGTCGGTGCCGAAGATCTCATGGAAGACATGCAGAACGGCAACCTCGACTACGACCGCGTGATCGCGACCCCGGACATGATGGGTGTCGTCGGCCGTCTCGGTAAGGTGCTCGGCCCCAAGGGCCTGATGCCGAACCCGAAGCTCGGCACCGTTACGCCGAACGTGGAACAGGCCGTGAAGGACGCCAAGGGCGGCCAGGTCGAATTCCGCGTGGAAAAGCAGGGCATCATCCACTCAGGCATCGGCAAGCTGTCGTTCAAGGACGAAGACCTGAAGACCAACTTCAAGGCTCTGACCGACGCCATCGTCAAGGCGAAGCCGGCTGGCGCCAAGGGCAAGTATGTCCGCAAGGTCACGCTGACCAGCTCGATGGGCCCCGGCCTCAAGGTCGATCTCGGCGAAGTCGAGGGTGCGTAAGCCTTTTTCGCCCTACCGCTTCGCTAATTGAGGGCGTTCGCGCTCAAGTAGCCGATAGGCGATAGCGCAAACAGAAACGGGCCGGAGGGAAACTTCCGGCCCTTTCTCTTTGTCCGATCAAATCCCGCCCGGCGTATAGGCGAAGCCGGCCTCGTCCAGGCCAGCGGTCAGCGCAACGAGGCAGGCGTCCAGCGCGACGCGGTCGGTGGAGCGGATGACGAAGTTCGCGCCGACCTTGCCCTCCTTGAAGAAGGGGTAGCTGCCGATCTGGCAGTTCTCATGCGCCTTCTCGACATCGCGCAGCAGGGTCGAGACCTCGCTTTCGGGAATGAAACCGCCGATGGTCTCGGACAGCAACGGCGCGCCGCCTTCCAGCGTGCCGGTCAGCGCATCGAGCATCCCGGCGGTGATATGCGGCACGCCCGCCATGAGGTGGACGTTCTCAATGCGGATGCCCGGCGCGCCCGACATGCGGTTGGGAATGAGCTCGGCTCCTTCCGGCACACGGGCCATGCGCAGGCGCCCTTCGTTGAGCCCGCCCTTGTCGGCGTAATAGGCTTCCAGCGTCGCGCGCGCTTCCGGATGGATGACGACGTCGACGCCCAGCGCCTCCGACACGGCATCGACGGTGATGTCGTCATGCGTCGGCCCGATCCCGCCGGTGGTGAAGAGGTAGTCATAGCTCTCGCGCAGCGTGTTCACCGCCTCGACGATCTTCGCCACCACATCGGGCACCACGCGCACTTCGGACAGGCGAATGCCCTGCACCTGCAGCCAGCTGGCGACCTGCGCAATGTTCTTGTCATGCGTGCGGCCGGAAAGGATTTCGTCACCGATGACGACGAGCCCGGCGGTGTAGATGCGATCGGTCATGACGCCCGGCCTAATGCGTGCAGCGCGTGAAAGCTACTCTGCTGCTTCCAGTTTCTCTCTGTCGCCGGTCGCGGCCTCCTGCCGCCCCCGCAGGCGGAGCAGGCCGTCCTCGACCGGGTCGGTGGCCATGCGCTTGCGGTCGAGCACATATTCCTGGTTGAGCCGCCAGGGATATTGCAGCGCGTTCTTGGGCATGATGTGCTTGGAACGCTGGATATAGCCGGAAGAAAAGTCGAAAATATCGTCCTCTTCCAACCCGTGATCCTGCGGCAGGACCGGCACGGCAACCTCCGCACCCTTGGCCTTCATCACGTTGAGCACGCGGCACACGTAATCGGAATTGATATCGGCACGCAGCGTCCAGCTGGCGTTGAGATAGCCGAACACCACCGCAAGGTTGGGCAGGTTCGAGAACATGCAGCCCTTGTAATAAAAGCGCTCGGCCAGATCGACCGCTTCGCCCTCGACCGACAGCCTGATCTTGCCGGCCACGGCCAGCTTCAGGCCCGTGGCCGTGACGACGATGTCGGCGGGCAGGAAGCTGTCGTCCTTCAGCCGCACGCCGCCCTTTTCGAAGGCCTTGATCTGACCGGTGACGACCTCGGCCTTGCCGCCCTTGATCGCTTCGAAAAGATCGTCGTCGGGCACGAGGCAGAGCCGCTGGTCCCACGGATCGTAGGGCGGGGTGAAGGGGGCAAGGTCGTAATCCTTCCCCATGATCTTCGTGATCTTCTTGTGCAGGAACTGCTTCACCTTCTCGGGCTTGGTGCGCGCCCGCTTGAAGCCGATGTCCTGCAGCTTGATGTTCTTGAAGCGGGTGATGCGATAGGCGAGCTTTTCTGGCAGCACCTTGCGCAGGAAATTCGCGAACCCGTCCTTCGCCGGACGCGAGAACATCCAGGTCGGCGTGCGCTGGAGCATGGTGACCTTTGCCGCCTTGTCCGCCATCGAGGGCACGATTGTAACCGCCGTCGCCCCCGATCCGATGACCACCACGCTCTTGCCCGCATAGTCGAGGTCTTTCGGCCAGAACTGCGGATGGATGACCTGCCCGGTAAAGTCCCCGAAGTCGAAGCCCGGATCGTAGGGCTCGTCATAGTCGTAATAGCCCGATCCGAGATACAGCCAGTTCGCGGTCAGCTTCTTGCGTTCGCCATCCTCGGTTTCCAGCGTCACGTGCCAGCGGGCATCGGCTTCGCGCCAGTCGGCAGCGACGACCTTGTGGCCGAAGCGAATGTGGCGGCGAATGTCGCGCTCGTCGACGATGCGGTCGAGATAGTCGAGTATGGCCGGTCCATCGGCAATGCTCTTCTCATGCTTCCACGGCTCGAAATCGAAGCCCAGCGTGTGCATGTCGCTGTCCGAGCGAATGCCGGGGTAACGGAACAGGTCCCAGGTGCCGCCCAGATTTTCGCGCCGTTCGACGATGGCGAATGTGTGATCGGGCGCTTTCTCCCGCATATGCGCGGCCATGCCGATGCCGGAAATGCCGGCGCCGACGATCAGCACATCGAAATCGGTGGCGCGGTTGCTTGCTGGTCTCTCTCCCATGAGGCGCAGACTAACCCAAGCGACGCGAGAGGGGAAGCACGAGTTGCGAGGTGCAACCTATTGCGGTTTCTCTTCGGCTCGCGCGGCAAGGGCGCGGCGGCGCTCGGCAGGCGAGGGATGGCCTGCGGACGGCACTTGCGCGACTGTTGTGCCTCGGGGTGTGGCGAGCCACCAGAAGAACACGGCGAGCGCCAGCGGACCGAAGTAAAAGGGTGTCGAGCGCAGCAGCGTAAGAAGCGTGCCGTCCCTAAAGCCGAGCACCGTCATGGAGATCGCCAGCGCATAGGCGAGGCGGGCCAGCGGACTGGCGCGGTTGACCAGCAGCAGGCGGTGGAGTCCGCCGAAGATCAGCGCGAAGATGCTCGCCTGGATGACGATGCCCGGATAGCCGAGGCTCATCCACCCGATCCCCGGCAGCGAGCCTGTCATCCCGATGGGGCGGCCATAATCCCACAGCGAAAAGTGCTGGATGGGGGAACCCACCGGCTTGCCTTCCCACAGGGCGCGCGGGATCGGCTCGGTGAAGATCTGGAGGGTGTGGGCGAAATAGTCGTAAGTGCCGGTCCGCTCCGGCACCGCGTAGACCATGTATTCGAAATATTCGAGATTGGCGAAATCCATATGCTCGAGCGGGTCGAGCGCTTCTTCGTCGATATAGCCGTCGGAAAGATCGTCGCTGATCAGGGCGCGGACAGCGCCGCCGCGGTCGATCACGATCTGGTTGAAGGCGACCGCCGCCACCAAGGCCAGCGCAACCGCGCGCCAGTCGAACCATTTGCGCCCGGTCTCCAGCAGCCAGCATATCGCAATGGCCGAAATGGCGTAGATGATCGCGTGGCGCGATCCCGTGCCCGCCTGCAGGAAAGCGAAGACCGCGAAATAGGCCCAGCCCCACCAGCGATAGCGCGACAGCCACACCATCATCACCGACATGGGCGCCATCATCAGCGCGGAATCGGTGAACCAGCCGTTGCCCTGGATGTTGACCATCGCGCCGGTGGATGCATCGCGGACCATGCTCTCGAAATTGTTCACCCGCCGCTCCCAATTGCTGATCAGCGCAGCGAGGGCGAGCGGGGTGACAAGGCCGACCGCGGACAGGATCGGCCAGAACATCCGGGTACGAAACGCGTCGTATTCGCGCCGCAGAATGTCGCGCCGCTCTTTCGAGGCGATCCACAGCGACACGATCACGAAGGTGACCATGCACAGGTTCGCGCCAAGGATGACCGTGATCTTGGTCTCCATCGAGGGCATGAATTCGTAGAGCTGGTAGACGAAATCGAACTCGTACCAGCGCGCGACGATGGGGCGCAGCACGAAGATGAAAGCGTGAAAGGCGAGATAGAAGCTCGCCGGATGCGCGATCGAGGCTGCCGGGTGCCGCAGGTAGACGATGGTCACGAAGACCAGCAGGACGACCGAGGCGAGGAGGAGGAACTCGTACACGGGGCGCAGGTCTATCGCTCGTTCGGGCACGGGCGCAAGACGCTCATGCCTTCTTGCCGAGCGTGTGTATCAGCGCTTTCACGTCGGAAATCCTCTCGCGCGAGACGAGAGTGCGAAGGAAGTCCGCAGGGGCGATCTTGAGATGCGCAAGGGCACGCGACATGGCGGGGACCATCTGGCTCGCCTCCGCCGCGATGATCGGCAAGAGGATCACGGGCAGCGGCAGGTCCGCCGCGCCGAACAGGGTAGCCAGCGCGAGCGCCGCGGCAGAACCGGCAAGATAGCGTGTCATGACCGGCGGGTGGGCGTTCTCGGCCGCGAGGATGGCAATCGGGGCGGCCGACAGCGCGCGGAAGGTCGAGGCGCAGACCAGCACCAGCGCAACGGCGGGGGCAAAGCGGGTTTCTCCCAGCGTGTAGAGGTCCTGCGCCCAGGCACCCAGCAACATCAGGACCACGGTGAAACCCACTGCCAGAACCAGCGATCCGGCGGTCACCGTCGCCAGCATCCGCCGCTGGATGGCCTTGCGGTCTGCCTCGAGATAGCCGCTTTCGTAGAACAGCATGGCAAAGGCGATATTGGTGCCGAGGTCGAGCATCCGCGTCAGGACGCGGGTGGCAACGAAGCCCGCCAGCACGACGGCGCCGAAGGCCGCGCTCACGACCAGTACGTAGCCCTGCAGGTTGAGACCGTAAATGAGCGGCAGCATCATGAAGGCGAGCGAGGGTTTCCAGAGCTCGCCAAGGCGGCTCGACACCGGGTCATGCTCGCCCTTGAACAGGCGCGGCTCGGCGCGGCGCGCTGTATAAAGGATGTAAGCCGCCGCAAGACAGCGGAAGAGCGCGAGCGACATGGCGAGGACCGCGAGGCTCTGCGAAAAGGTGACAGCCGCGGCGATGACGACGATCTCGAGCAGGCTCGTGGCGTTGAAGAGGAAGATGTGGTCGGGATAGCGGCCGGCGACCCTGAACGGGATATCGAACACGGCCATCTGGTTCGACGCGAAAATATAGAGGGAGAGCCACGCGGCCGCCTTGGCGATGTCCCAGATCTCGACCTCGGCGCGCGGCTCGATGAGCGATGGCGTCAGGAACATGGCCGTTCCCGCAAACAGCAGCGCGAGCACGGCGGTGCTCATGGCCGAAATCGTCCATGCCGCGCGGAAGTTCGTTCGCGCAGCGCGCATGTCTCCGGCCTGCGCCGCAGCGAGGGAGGATGTCCCCCCGGCGCCGCAAAAACCGTTGCCGACCAGCGCGATATAGACGGGAATGGCAAACACGATCAGCCAGGTGCCGACCCGCTCGGGGCTCCAGTTGGCAAAGAAGATGGGCAGGGTTGCGAATTGCACGAGGATGCGCGTGCCAATCGAGGCGAGGTTGGCCGCCAGCCCGCGCGCTATCCGCCTCCCGCTGCCCGCAGCAGGACCTTGCGCCTCCTCGGCGGCATTTGCTTTCCCCTCGTCCATCCTGTTACGCGCTTTTCCACGAGTTGGGACCCGCTGCAAGCGGCGCTCGCTCTCGCCTTGGCGCAAACTGTGGGCTAGGGCGGGGACGGGCTTGAGGAGATGCCATGACGAAAGAGGGTAACGGACGCCCCCATCGGGTTACGTCGATCGATGTCGCCGAACGCGCCGGGGTGAGCCAGTCCACCGTCAGCCGCGCGCTATCGGGATCGGAAACCATCACCGAGGCTACCCGTCGGCGGGTCGAACAGGCCGCTGCCGAACTCGGCTATCACGTCAACATGCGCGCCGCGGGCCTGCGCAAGGGCGAGACCGGGACCATCGCCATCGTCGTGATCGGGCGCGACGGGCAGGGCCCCGCGGCGATCAATCCCTTCTATTACAGCCTTCTTGGCAGCACCTGCGCCGCCGCCGCCGAACGCGGCTACGAGGCGCTGGTTTCCTTCCAGGCGAAGGAGGAAGAGCTCTTCGGTCACTACGTCGGGCGGCGGCAGGCCGATGGCGTAGTGGTTATCGGCACGGCGACTAACAAACCGGCCTGGGATTATTTCCGCACCGTGGCCGATGCGAGCAGCGCGATCGCCTTCTGGGGCTCTCCCTTCGACGACGCGGTCTGGGTGCGCTCGGACAATCTCGAAGGCGGACGGCTCGCGGTTGAGCGCCTCATCGCTGGTGGCGCAAAGGATATCGTCTTCGTGGGCGACCCCAATTCCTCGCAGAAACAGTTTCGCGAACGTTACGAAGGCTATCGTGCGGCGATGGAAAAGGCCGGACTCGCCCCGCGCGATCCGCTGGTGTCCGAGGGCGAGGATCGCGTGTCGCAGGGCCGAAACGCCATCGGCCAATTGCACGAGGGCGGCGAGGCTTTCGACGGCCTCTTCTTCGCCTGCGACGCCATGGCGCTCGGCGCTCTGGAGGAATTGTCGACCCGCGGGATCGAGGTGCCCGGCACGCTCGGCGTGGTCGGCTTCGACGGCCTTGGCTCGGGCGAATTCAGCAACCCGCCGCTCACAACGGTGGAGCCCGATTTCGCCGAGGCGGGCCGCCTGCTGGTCGAGACGGCGCTGGCCGGAGACGGCGAGCGGACCGAACGCCGCGTGCCCGTGCGTCTGGTGGAGCGTGCCAGCGCGCGTTAGACGTTCGTGGATTGGTCGTTTGCCAAGCCCGCTCCGGTCGGTCTAAGCCTCCCCGCAATTCTCTAGGGGAGAGCTAAGAGACATGAAAACCAGCATCGCTTCCGCCCTCGCGCTCGTGCTCTGCGCGGGTTCCGCACCTGCCTTCGCGCAGAACCAGGAGCCCGAGCCGAGCCCCAATCCGGTCGAGGAGCAGGAGGTCGACGCCTCGCAGGACGAACTGCCGCCCGAAGGCAGCGGCGAGGCGGTCGATGCTGCGCCTGCAAACGTGCCGATTGCGGGCGAGGAGGCGAGGGGCGAAGGGTGGGACATCACCGCCCCGCGCGGCGCTACCTTGCGCGAAGTTGCCATCAACACCGATGAAGGCACCTGGATGGATGTGGCCGTCTCGCCCGATGGGCGCACGCTGGCTTTCTCAATGCTGGGCGACATCTACACCATGCCCGTTTCCGGCGGCACGCCGACGCGGATCGCGGACGGGCTGGCTTGGGAAATCCAGCCGCGCTTTTCGCCAGACGGCTCGCGCATCGCCTTCATTTCGGACCGTGGCGGCGGCGACAACATCTGGCTGATGAATGCCGATGGTTCGAACAAGCAGCAGGTCACCAAGGAGGACTTCCGCCTGCTCAACCAGCCCAGCTGGTCGCCCGACGGGCGCTACATCGTCGCCAAGAAGCACTTCACCACCCAGCGCAGCGCGGGCACGGGCGAAATCTGGCTCTATCACGTCTCGGGCGGGGGCGGTGTCCAGCTGGTCAAGCGTGCCAGCGAAGCGGTGCAGAAGGAACTGGGCGAACCGATTTACGCGCCCGACGGCAACGCGATCTACTACACCCGCAACATCACGCCGGGCGCGACCTTCGAATACGCGCAGGATTCGACGCAGGGCATCTTCAATATCGAGCGCTACGACATTGACACCGGCGAAGTAACAACGGCGGTTGGCGGGTTTGGCGGAGCTGTGCGTCCGACTCCGTCGCCGGACGGCAAGAGCCTCGCCTTCGTGCGCCGCGACAAGGACCAGTCGCAGCTGTGGGTGAAGGACCTTTCGACCGGCGAAGAGCGCATGATCTTCGGCGCGCTCGACCTCGACCTGCAGGAGACCTGGGCGGTCTACGGCGTCTACCCGATGATGGACTGGATGCCCGACGGGAAAAGCATGGTCGTCTGGGCGGGCGGCAAGCTCAACCGCGTGGCCGCAGACGGATCTGGCGCTGATGTGATCCCGTTCCGTATCTCCGACACGCGCATGGTGGCCGAAGCGCCGCACCCGGTGATCGATGTCGCTCCCGACAGCTTCACTGCGAAGATCCCGCGTTTCGCCAGCGTTTCGCCCGACGGTCGCACCGTCGTCTTCGAAAGCCTCGGCAAGCTGTATGTAAAACCGGTGGGCAGCGATGCAGCTCCGCGCCGGCTCGTCTCCGGCAGCGATGACAGTCTCGAGCTGTGGCCGGCATGGTCGCGCGACGGGGATCGGATCGCCTTCGTGCGCTGGACGGATGCCGGGCTTGGCCGGATCGTCACGGTGGATGCCCGCGGCCGGAACGAGCGCGTGGTCACTCGCCAGCAGGGGCATTATGCGGTCCCGCAATTCTCGCCCGATGGCGACACCATCGTGTTCGAGAAGCGCGGCGGCGGCTACCTTACCTCGCCGACTTACTCGGAGAATGAGGGCGTCTACGCTGTTGCGGCCAGCGGCGGAACGCCGCGCCTTGTCGCGCGAGACACCTCAACCCCACAATACGGCGCGGATGACGAACGGATTTTCATGCTCGCAAGAGAGGGCGGCAATCTGCAGCTGATCTCCGCCGATCTCGACGGCGAGGCGCGCCGCGTCCACGCCCAGGGCGATCTGGCGAACGATTTCCGTGTAAGCCCGCGCGGCGATTACGTGGCGTTTAGGCAGAATTACGAAGTCTTCGCCATGCCGCTGCTGCCCGGCGGGCAGACGGTCACCGTGGGCGAGAAAGCCAGCTCGCTGCCTGTGACGAAAGTCAGCAAGGGCGGCGCGGATTATATCGGCTGGGCCGATAACGGTTCGACGCTGCACTGGTCGATGGGCCCGGTCCTCTACCGCGCCAGCACCGCAGCCCTGACGCCGAGCGCGCCGGGCGATGAAGCGCCGAAATTCACGCCGCCCGACCGCGGCACCTCGCTGGCCCGCACGGTCCGTGCCGACAAGGCCCGCGGCGTGGTCGCCATCACCGGCGCGCGTATCCACACCATGGCGGGCGAGGGTGCCGGCACGATCGAGAACGGCACGATCCTGATCGAAGGCGATCGTATTGCCGCGATCGGTCCTGCCGCGAGCGTGCCACTACCCTCGGGCGCGACTGTGGTGGATGCCACAGGGCGTACGATCATCCCCGGCCTGGTCGACGCGCACGCCCATGGCGCGCAGGGGACGGGCGACCTGATCCCGCAGCAGAACTGGTCGCAGGTCCAGAACCTCGCCATGGGAACGACGACGATCCACGATCCCTCGTCGAGCGCGAGCATGATCTTCGCAGCGGCCGAACGCCAGCAGGCGGGGACGCTGCTCGCCCCGCGCATCTTCTCGACCGGCGAGATCATCTACGGGGCCAAGGCGCCGAGCGTCTATGCCCGGATCGACAGCTACGAAGATGCGCTCGCCCATGTCCGCCGGATCAAGGCGCAGGGCGGCATCAGCGTGAAGAACTACAACCAGCCCCGGCGCGAGCAGCGCCAGCAGGTCGTGGCTGCCGCGCGGGCGGAGAATATGCTGGTGGTGGCTGAGGGCGGTTCGCTCTTCGGCATGGACATGAACCTCGTCGCCGACGGCAATTCGACCGTGGAGCACAATCTCCCGGTCGATGTCATGTACGAAGACGTGCTGCAGATGTTCGGCGGTTCGGACACGAACTACACGCCGACGCTGACCGTGACCTACGGCGGTCTGGCCGCCGATCCTTACTGGCGGCAGGCTACCGATGTGTTCGACAACCCGCTGCTCGTCCATACGCCGCCGCGCCTGCTGCTCGCGCAGACGGGTCGCCGTGTCACCGCGCCCGACTGGGCCTTTGTCGATGACAACTCGGCCCGCGAGGCCAAGAAGCTCGCCGAACGCGGGGTCAAGGTCAGCATTGGCGCCCACGGACAGCAGCCCGGCATCGCGGCGCATTGGGAGCTGTGGAGCTTCGTGCGCGGCGGCATGAGCCCGGTCGAGGCGCTGCGCGCAGGCACGATCGAACCGGCCAAGTCGCTCGGCATGGTCCAGGATATCGGCAGCCTCGAAGTGGGCAAGCTGGCCGACCTCTTGATTCTCACCGCCGACCCGGCCGAGAACATCCGCAATTCGGACGATATCGCGCAAGTGATGCTGGGCGGCCGTCTCTACGACGCGCGTACCATGCACGAGGTCGAGACCGGCGACAGCCGCCGCCTGCCTTACTGGTGGGAATAGGAAAAAGGGCGGCTCCGGCAATGCGCCGGGCCGCCCTTTGCTAGCAAGCGCGGGAGATTAGGCCGCGCGGATGTGGAACAGGAATTCGTCGACCTTGTCGCGCAGGGTCGTCGCTTGGCCTTCGAGATCGCTGGAAGAGGACAACACCTGGCTGGCGGCAGCGCCGGCGGCCATGCTGGTGTCGCGCATGCTGGCGAGGTGCGTGGACACTTCATCCGTGCCATGCGCCGCGCGGTCGATGCTGCGCGCGAGGTCCTGTCCGGCGACAGACTGCTGGTCGACCGCGCTGGCGATGGAGATAGCGGTTGTTTCCAGCTGCTTGATCTGGTCGCCGATCGAGCGCAGCGCGCTGACGCTGGCGCCGGTCGAGGACTGCATGGCCTGGATCTGTTCGGCGACTTCCTCGGTCGCGCGGCTCGTCTGCGCGGCGAGTTCCTTCACCTCGCTCGCCACCACGGCGAAGCCGCGGCCTGCTTCGCCGCCACGCGCGGCTTCGATGCTGGCGTTCAAGGCGAGAAGGTTGGTGCGCTGGGCAATCGACTGGATAAGCTCGACGATCTGGCCGACCTGTTCGGCCGAAGCGGCAAGGGCGGAGATGGTCTCGTCCGCACCTTCCGCATCGTCCGAGGCCTTGCGGGCGAGCTCGGCCGAGTGCGAGGCCTGACGGCTGATTTCGCCGATCGACATGGCAAATTCGTCCGATGCGGCTGCGGCTGCGGTCACGCCACCCGAGGCCTGCTCCATGGCACGGCTAACATCGTTGGCCTGACCCGAAGCCTGTTCCGCTGCGGCCGCCATCGAACCGGCGGTGGCGTTGAGCTGGCTCGAGGCCGCGGCAACGCCGCCGACAACGTCGCCCACGGTCTTCTCGAAGCTGTCTGCGAGCAGCATCAATTCCTGCTTGCGCTGTTCGGACGCGGCTTTGCGGCCGGCGAAGAGTTCATCGAGCTTGTGACCGGAGCGGGCGAAAACGGCCAACGCTCGCGCAAGGTCGCCGATCTCGTCGGGGCGGCTGGTGTCGCCCACTTCGATATCGCGTGCCCCTTGCGAAAGCCGCGCCATTTCTGTCGACACGTGCTGGAAGGGCGCAATGACATCGCGCAGGATGAAACGCAGGCTGAGGATTGCTCCCAAAGCCGACACGGCGGCGAGAACGAGTACGAGCGTGCGCGCCGTTCCCGCGAATTCGGGATTGGAGAGTCCGACGACGGCGATGGCCGAAATCGTCAGAACGCCACCCAGGGTGAAAACGGAAGCTATCTTCGATTTGGCAGCGATATTCTTTGCCATGAACCAGCCATGCAAGCCGCCGGTGTGGCGAATATCTTCGATCTCGGCGCCTTCGACGGCGGCGATCTCCTGGCTGAGCTCTTCTTCGATCCTTGTCGTATGAGCGTTCACGGCACCTATTCCCCCAAAAACCCGCGCCTTTTCTACTGGCGCTTGATGGTCACCAAATCAGGCAGCCCGGACATGCTGCAAGAATACTTCCACCTGCTGGCGCAGAACGCCCGCTTGCGATTCGAGCGCGGTGGCGGAGCCGAGCACCTGGCTGGCGGCGGCACCGGTCGCGATGCTGGCTTCGCGCACCTGCACCACGCTGCCGGAAACTTCGTCGGTCGAACGCGCGGCGAGATCGATGCTGCGCGCCAGATCCTGTCCGGCGACCGATTGCTGGTCGACCGCGCTGGCAATTGAGATAGCGGTGGTCTCCAGCTGCTTGATCTGGTCGCCGATGGAGCGCAGCGCGTTGACGCTGGCGCCGGTCGAGGCCTGCATGGCCTGGATCTGCTCGGCCACTTCCTCGGTCGCGCGGCTGGTCTGGGCGGCAAGTTCCTTCACTTCGCTCGCCACCACGGCAAAGCCGCGACCCGCTTCCCCGCCGCGCGCGGCTTCAATGCTTGCGTTAAGCGCGAGCAAGTTGGTGCGCTGGGCAATCGACTGGATCAGCTCGACGATCTGGCCGACCTGTTCGGCCGAAGAGGCGAGGGCGGAGATGGTCGCGTCTGCGCCTTCCGCGTCGTCCGAAGCCTTGCGGGCGAGTTCGGCCGAGTGCGAGGCCTGGCGGCTGATCTCGCCAATCGACATGGCGAATTCGTCCGAGGCGGCTGCGGCCGCAGTGACGCCGCCCGAAGCCTGCTCCATGGCGTAATTCACATTGGCGGTCTGCTGCGTCGCCTGTTCGGCGCTGGCCGCCATCGCGGCAGCGGTTGAATTGAGCTGGCTGGAGGCTGCGGCGACGCCGTTGACCACTTCGCCCACGGTGCTTTCGAACTGCGCGGCAAGGCGCTGGAGGTCCTGCCCGCGCTCCGCACGAAGCGCTTCCTTCTCCTCGGCCATCTTCTCGAACCGGAAAGCGGCGCGCAGGAAGACATGCAGCGAGCGGGCGAGGCCGCCCAGTTCATCGCGCCGTTCAAGACCCGGAATTGTAATGGACTTGTCCCCTGTCGCGAGACGTTCCGAAGCATCGGTCAGTTCGCTTACCGTGCCGGAAATGTCGCGCGCGATGATGCGGGTGGAAAGAACGATCAGCACGATACCGGCGATAGCGACGAGGAAGAAGGCCACCATGAGGATGAAAATGTTTGACTGGCCGCGCGAATCGCTTGCCTGACCGGTTTCGATGAGCGCGGTCTTCAGCTGCTTGGTCAGTTCATTGAATTCAGCGCCTTCGACAAGAGCGCCTTCGGCAACGCCAAGGCGCGTGGTCAGATCGCTCTGGCCCTTCAGCTGGGCGAGGCGATCGTTGAAGGTGTTGAGGCCCGCGCGCAGTTCGGCGATGGCCGCCGCCTGGGCCGGAGCCACCTCATTGACCTGGGTGGCGATGGCGTTGAGGTCGCGGCGCGCATCCTGCAACGAAGCGCGAGCTGCGTTAAGTGACGTGGTATCGCCGTAAAGGGCATAGCGCTGGATTTGCAGTTGTGCCGCGTCGGCTCCGGATGTGAGCTCGGTCGAGAGCACGATGAGCTCGGAGATCTGCATGCGCTCCTTGCGCAATTCGATCGCCAGCCATCCGCCCAGAACGATCGACATGAGGATCGCAACCACCGCACCAATGTTCGCAAAGGCGACGAGGCTCAGCTTGCTGCCGATGGAAAGGTCGGCGAACTTGCCGCGCAGGCCTTCGCTTCCCGCACCGATGTCGGCCAGGATCGCGCGGTCTTCGGCGATCTCGTCGGAATAGTATTTGCTGGTGTCGACTTCGGCCGCGCCGAAATCGTGCGAAAATGCGTTCATGCTACCTTGACCCCCCGGTCATCGTCTTCGGAACTCTCGGACGACAGGATTTCCTGCCCGAGATGCTGTTTGATCTGGTCAGCCGGCATGGCCTTGAAATAGAGCCAGCCCTGGATCTGGTCGCACCCGGCAGCGCGGACCATGTCGGCCTGTTCTTCGGTTTCCACGCCCTCGGCGGTGACTTCCATCTTCATCGCGCGGGCCATGGTGATGCTGGAAAGCATCATGGCGCGGCTGGAATCGTCCTCGCTTGCCTGCACCACGAGGCTGCGGTCGAGCTTCAGTTTCTCGAAGCGGAACTGGCGCAGGAAGCCTATCGAGGCGTAGCCTGTGCCGAAATCGTCCAGCGCGACGCTGACGCCAAAGCCGCGGATGAGGTTGAGGCTGCGCTCGGCAACCACCGGGTCGAGCACGAGGCAGGTCTCGGTCACTTCGAGTTCGAGGCGTTCGGGATCGAAGCCGGTTTCCTCGAGGATGTGGCCGAGCTGGATCGGAAATTCCGGATTGCGCAGCTGGGCGGCGGAAATGTTGACCGAGAGGGTCACGCCTTCCCATTCCAGCGCGTCGCAGCAGGCCTGGCGCAGGACCCAAAGGCCGATGGGATTGATCAGGCCCGATTCCTCGGCGACCGGTATGAAGGTGTTGGGTCCGATGGACTTGCCGTCGGGGCGTTCCCAACGCAGCAGGCTCTCGACCGAGACGACCTTGCGCGTCGTGCTGTCGACCAGCGGCTGGTAATGCATGCGGAACTCGCCGAGCGAGAGCGCCTGGCGCAGTTCGTCGTCGAGCTGCTTGATCTGTTCGCGGCTGCGGTCGAAGGCTTCGTTGAACCAGGTGCAGCGCATCTTGCCGCCTCGCTTGGAGGCGTACATCGCCACATCGGCGCGGCGCAGCAGTTCCGACGAGGTGACTTCCTGCCCCGGCGCGTTGCGGGCAAGGCCGATGCTGGCGCCCAGCGTAAGGCGGCGGTTGTCGACCTTGATCGACTTGGCGAGCCGCTCGATAATCCGGCGGCAATGGCCTTCGAGCAGCGTGCCGGCGAGCTCGCCATGCATCAGGACGGCGTATTCGTCCCCGCCGAGGCGATAGAGATCGGCCTCTTCCCCGCAGATGTCGCGGATGATGCGGGCGATCTCCTTGATCGTCGCGTCGCCGAGGATGTGGCCGTAATGGTCGTTGATGATCTTGAAGCCATCGAGATCGACTATGGCGAGTGCGACCTCCTGATCGGGCGACATCATTTCGGTGATGTCGCGGTGCAGGGCGCGGCGGTTGGGAAGGAGGGTCAGGGCGTCGCTATTCGAAAGGCGCTCGAGCTTCTTGAGGTGCCTGATGCCCATGACCGCGAAGCCGCCGATGCTGGCGAGCAGGGCAACAAAGCCGCCGCCGATCACCGCCTTCATGGAGCCCACGCCGAACTGCGGACCGAAGAGAGCGAGGATGGCCGTGACGCTGACGATCCCGCCAAGGGCAGCAAGCGGCGCGAAAATCATCACGCGGGTGCTTTGCTGAGCCATTTCCGTATGTGAACGCACGCGAGAATCTCCCTCGATGGCCAATTCCATCCGAACCTCGCAAGCGGTAACGCGCATTCGCTAATTAACGGTAAACCCGAAATTTACCTTGGCGGGAAAGCACGAGGTCGGGTCGCCGCGCGAGCGACGGATTCCAGCTGTTCAAGAAGGGGAGCGGCTCAGGCGTTGGCGGCGCGGGGCAGGGTCCCGTCGAGGATCGAACTGACGCCACTCGCCGCTTTAGGTGTGTACATGGC
This sequence comes from Qipengyuania aurantiaca, assembly GCF_019711375.1. NCBI lineage: Bacteria > Pseudomonadati > Pseudomonadota > Alphaproteobacteria > Sphingomonadales > Erythrobacteraceae > Qipengyuania > Qipengyuania aurantiaca. The sequence goes on along the minus strand of NZ_CP081295.1, from coordinate 556,005 downwards.
CGATCCGAAAGGGGCCGGTTCGAAACGATCGGTCTGGCCGACCACCGTTTCGCCTGCGCCCAGCATCAGGAAGCCGTCGGCAGCCGTGCCGGTAGCCAGTCTTTCGAACGCGCTGCGGCGCGTATCGGGGTCGAAATAAAGCAGGCAATTGCGACACAGCACCAGGTCGAACCGACCGGGCGCGGGCGGGTAATCGAGGATGTTGCGCTGTTCGAAGCGCGTCATCGCCATGACCTTATCGGCCACCTTCCAGCCCTTGGGCGTTTCGGAGAAGAACTTCAGCATCTGCGCGACCGAAATGCCGCGCTGGATCTCGAACTGCGAAAAGGTTCCGGTCTTCGCCTGCTCGATCGCCTTGCCCGACACATCGGTGCCAAGGATCTCGATCGTCCAGTCCTGCCAGCGGCCCGGCTGTTCGAGGAAGGTCATCGCAAGGCTGAGCACTTCCTGCCCGGTCGAGCAGGCGGCCGACCAGATCGAGATTTTGCGCGTGCTTGCCCGGCGCTTAGCCAGTTCCGGCAGGACCGTGTTCGCCAGCGTGGAGAAATAGGCGTGGTCGCGGAAGAAATAAGTCTCGTTGTTGAGCAGCGCCTCGACCACGCGGGTCGCCAGGCGATGTTCGCCCGGGCGTTCGAGCATGCAGGCGAGCTGGTCGACATTCTCGATGCCGAATTCGCGGAACAGGCCCGAAAGCGCGGTCGAAATGCGCCAGCGACGGCTTTCGGTCAGGGTCTGGCCAGTGCGCTGCTGCAGCAGCTCCGCGATGATGTTGTGCGATGCGTCTTCTAGCGCCATGCGTCCGCTCCCACGCTTGCAAGGACCTTGTCCGCGAGTTCCGCGGGAGGGAGAACGGCGGAGGCAAGGCCGCGTTCGGTGATATCGCGCGGCATTCCCCAGACGGCGCAGGTGTCCGCGCTCTGGGCGTACATGGAGCCGCCGGCGTTGATGATGGCGTCGGCGCCCTCGGTCCCGTCGCGGCCCATGCCCGACAGGAGGACACCGGCAACATGGCCGTCATAGGCTTCGGCCAGCGTCTCGAACATGGGATCGACGGACGGTGTGCAGCCGCTCTTGACCGGCTGGTAGGCAAGGCCCGTCACATGGCGGGTGCCCTTCTTGCGCACGACCATATGGCCATGGCCCGGCGCAATCACGATCTGGCCGCGGCCGATCTCGACATCCTCGTCCGCCAGCACCGCCTCGCGGTTCGCGGCCATTTCCATCTGCTTGGCAAAGACCGGGATGAAGCTGGCGGGAAGGTGCTGGGTGATGAGGATCGGCAGGTCGAAATTCTTCGGGATCTGCCGCAGGAAGAGGTTGAGGGCGTGGATGCCGCCGGTCGATGCCCCGATGGCGAGGACCTGCGGGCGCTTGCCGGCGCGGCGCTGGGCGGGGCGCGGCGTGGCGCGCCTGGGCTGTTCGTGCGGGGCGAGGCCCTTCAGCGCACGGATCTTGCCCAGTAGTTGCTCACGGTATTCGTCGTTGAAGCCGCCCGGACGCGGCTTCAGCATGGTGTCGGCCGCGCCCATGCGCAGCGCCTCCACCGTCGCTTCCGCGCCTTCGGCGGTCAGCGAGGAAATGACCAGCACCTTGCTATCGGGCGAGGCCTTGAGCAGCTTGGGCAGCGCCTCGAGACCGCCCATGCCGGGCATTTCGAGGTCGAGCAGGATCACGTCTGTCCGGTGGCTGCCCAGCTCCATCAGGCCGCGTTCGGCCGTGCTGGCGCTGGCGACGATGGTCATGTCGTCCTGACGTTCGATCATGCGCGAGAAGATCGTGCGCACAGTCAACGAATCGTCAATCAGCATCACCCGCACGCTACCCGGCGCGGGCGTTGGATTCGGCGGCGCCGCTTTCAGAGATCTAAGGGCGGTCACCACGAATCCGTTCCTCTTTAAATCAGGCCATGCCGACGAGCTGGAGCTTGATCTGGAGCGTTTCGTGATCGAACGGCTTCATGACGTATTCGTCGGCGCCGGCGCTAATCGCCTCGCGGATGTGCGCGACGTCGTTTTCGGTGGTGCAGAACACGACCTTGGGCTTGTCGCCGCCTTCGTGCTTGCGCAGTTCGTGGATGAACTCGATCCCGGTCATGACCGGCATGTTCCAGTCGAGCAGGACCACTTCGGGCATGCTCTCGAGGCACTTGTTCAGGCCTTCCTGGCCGTTTTCGGCTTCGTCGACCGTAAAGCCGAGGGTTTCGAGGATATGGCGCGACACCTTCCGGATAACGCGCGAATCATCGACGATAAGACAGGTTTTCATTTCTCGTGATCCCTTCACTTGCCTGCCCCTTATACTGGCAGGCGGTAACCAATCGCTTAAGCTGCCTCGCGAAGAGGCCCTGAGATGAGTTGTCCGATATCGACCAGCAGCGTCGGGCCGCCGTCGGTCTCCACCATGCCGCGCGCGGCGCGCTGCCAGCCTTCGCCGAAGCCGCCCGGAACCGCGACCGGTTCGCTGCGCGCTTCGCCGACGTCATGCGCTTCTTCGACGAGCAGCGCGTAGAGGTGACCTTCGATCTCGACCACGGCGGCGCGGCGTTCCGAATGCTCGGCGGTCTCCTCGAGGCCCAGCGCCAGCGAACAGTCGATGACCGTCAGCGCCTGGCTGCGCAGGGCCGTCAGGCCGAGGATGAAATCGGGCGTGCCGGGGATGGGGGTGATATTCTCCACCTCGATCACCGACTGGACCTCGATCGCGGGGATCGCCGCACGGCGTCCGGCGATGGTGCACATCAGAAGAAGTTCGTTCATGCCGCCCTCCCGGTGCGGATGCGCTTGAGCGCGGCGAGCAGCGCGTCGCGGTCGTAGCGGTAAATGGTGTCGTCACCCGCATCTTCGGGCTCGGGGCGCAGGCGAATGGTTTCGCGTGCGCCGCCCGTGATCGGGGCTGCGTCTTCGGCGAGCGCAATGGCGAGATCGGCTTCGACCTCGTCATCCTCGCCCGCGATGCGATAGCCGGCGGCCTGCACCAAGGGTTCGAGAATGGTGCGCGCCCATTCGCTGCCTTCCGGGATGCGGCAGGTTAGCGTGTGGTCGATCTTGCGGGTCGCACGGTAGCGGGCGAAGACCGCGTGGCCGTCGAGCAGCGGGATCGGCTTTCCGCCGATAAGCGTGACGCCCTCGATAGCGGTGTCCGCTTCGCTCGGCACGACATCGTCGGTGATGTCGGCGGCGTCGAGCACTTCCTTGACCGCATAGACCAGCTCGTGCTCGCCATCCGAAAGGCGCAGCAGGCGGCAGCGTTCCTCGGGCAGCGGGCCGGTGTCGTGTCCGGCCAGCGTCATGATCTCGCCATCGATGACCGCCTGGGCGCGGTCGCCCTCGATATCGATCGCGTCGCGCGAAATCGTGTCGATGCGGCGAACCAGTTCGAGGCGCACGGCGCGGTGGCGGCCGTCGAGCCCGGCGAACAGCATGACCGGCACGGCCTTGCTCTTTTCGGCACGTTCTTCTTTCTCGATACCGACCGTCTTGGTGCGTACGCCGCCGACCATGCCGCGCATCTGGGCGATGGAGGGCAGGTCGATGAGCATCATCGGGCGGCCATCGTCGAGCAGGGTGGTGCCTGCGTAAAGGCGCGTTTCCATGATGGCGGGCGCGATGGGTTTGACCACCACGTCCTCGTGATCGAACACGCGGTCGACGGCGAGGGCGAAGACGTCGTCGCTGGCAAGGCGCACCAGGATCAGCGTCTTGTCTTCCCAACGGCAGGTTTCGTTGGCTTCGCCGCCGAGCACTTCGCCCAGTGCAAGGCAGGGCACACGCTGGCCGCGGAAGGTCACGAGGCGGCGGTCGCCGGCCTGCGCGAACTCGACATGGCTCGAATTGCCGAAGACGATCTCTTCCACGTAGCTGCGCGGAATGGCGTAGCGCTGGTCGCCCGAACCCACCGTCAGAGCGGCGATGATCGACAGCGTGAGCGGCAGCTGGAGGTGGAAGCTGGTTCCTTCGCCAAGCTTGCTCGACACCTCGATCGAGCCGCCGACGCGTTCGATGTTGGAGCGCACCACGTCCATGCCGACGCCGCGACCGGAGATCGAGCTTACCTGGTCGGCGGTCGACAGGCCGGGTTCGAAGATGAGGTTCTCTTTCTGCTTGTCCGACATCTTGTCGATTTCGGAACGCGAATAGAGGCCGTTGGCGATCGCCTTTTCGGCGACCTTGTCCACGTTGATGCCGTTGCCATCGTCAGTGATGACGAGGCTGATCTGGTTGCCCGACTGGCGCGCGGCGAATTTCAGCAGCCCGATCTCGCGCTTGCCCGCCTTGAGGCGGGTGGCGGGGGTTTCGATGCCGTGGTCGATGGCGTTGCGGATAATGTGGGTCAGCGGGTCGCGGACCATCTCGATCATCTCGCGGTCGAGTTCGACCTCGCTGCCCTCGAAATCGACCATCACCTGCTTGCCGAGTTCGTTCGACAGGTCGCGCACGAGGCGCGGGAGCGAGGAGAAGAGGTGTTCGAGCCGCTGCATGCGCATGCGGGTGATCGAATTGCGCACATCGGCAAGGATGGCGGAAAGGCGTTCGAAGGGGCCGTCGATGGTCGGCTGTTCACCGGCTTCGCGCAGGCGGCGGGCAAGGTCGTTGCGCGCCAGCACCATGTCGGACACGCCCTTCATCACCTCGTCGAGCAGGTCGACCGGCAGGCGGATCGAACGCTGGACGGTCTGGCGCGGGGCCTTGGCAGCGGCGGTTTCGCCCTCGTCGTTGGCGGGAGCAGGCGCGGAAGGCTCTTCGGCGATCTCGATATCGCTCTGGACTTCGACTTCGGCGTCCGGGCTCAGGGCTGCGATCAGCGCCTCGTCGCCGCCTTCGGGGAATTCCTCGCCCGCTTCGATGGCGTCGGTCATTTCCGAAATGCGGTCGATGATGGCGAGCACCGCCGTCACCAGCGCATTGTCGGGTTCACGGCGCCCGGCGCGGCATTCCGCCAGCGCGTCTTCGGCGGCGTGGCTAAGCTGCTCCAGTCTCGGAAAGTCGAAAAAGCCGCAGTTTCCCTTCACCGTGTGGACGAAGCGGAAGATCGTATCGATGCGCTTCTTGTCCGACGGATCGGCTTCCCATGCGACCAGCTCGCTACCGCTCTGCTCGAGCATTTCGCGCGTTTCCGCGACGAAATCGGCCAGCAATTCATCCATTGGTCTTGGACCCCCAGTTCTTATCGGGGTCCGCTATGCACGAGGATGGTTAACGTTTCGTTGGAAGCGGTAAGGAGTTTTTCCGAGAGCCACCGAGCACGCGCCAAACGACATAGGCAGCCAGCGCCCCGCCGGCCAGATTGGCGACCAGTTCGGCCCCGTAAATCGCTTCCGCGCCCCAGCTTGCGCGGAGGATCCAGGCAAAGGGCAGCATAACGAGGAACACGCGCGCCGCGCTCTGCGCCAGGGCGTAAGGCGCGCGGTCGACCGCGTTCAATGCGCCGTTGCCCACGATCAGCAGGCCGAAGCCGGCATAGCCCCAGACCGAGATGGCGAGGTAGCGCGAGAATTCCTCGATGACTTCCGGATCGTCGGTGAAGAAGTCGGCGAACCATGTCCCGAAAGCGAACAGCACCAAGGCGATGGCGAGGCCGTAGACGATGCAGAACAGGCCTGCCCAGTACATTGCCCGGCGCGCGCGGTCGGCGCGGTTTGCGCCCCAGTTCTGCCCGATGATCGCCCCGATCGATCCCGACAGGCCGAGCAAGGGGACGACCGCGAAGCTTTGCAAACGTCCGGCCGCGCCGAAGCCTGCAATCGCCGCCTCGCCCTGGCTGGCGAGCAGGGCGGTCAGCACGGAAAGCCCGATGGGGTTGATGGCGTTGGAGAAGGCTGCGGGGCCAGCCACCTTGAGGATCGCGCCACCCGAAGCGGCGATGTCGCATTGGCGGATGAGCGAGGGATGGATCGCCAGCTGCGCGCGATTTATGAAGACAAGCGCCACCACGCAGGCGACGCCATAGCCGATGATCGAGGCATAGGCCGCGCCCGCCACGCCGAAGCCCTCGAAACCCAGCGCGCCGGTGATCAGGATCGGGTCGAGTATCCAGTTCACCACCGAATAGGTGATCGAGATCAGCGAGACATAGCGTGCCTCGCCCTGTCCGCGCAGCACGCCGCTCAGCCCCATCTGCAGGAGTAGCACCGGCATACCGAGCGAGAAGGGCCGCATATACTCGGTGATGAGCGGCATCAGCTCGTCGCTCGCCTGCATCAGGCGGAACAGCGGGTCGAGCAGCAGGAACAGTGTCAGGCCGAGGACCAGTCCGGCGGCCAGCGCGAAGATCGCGCCGAAATTCGCCCGCCGCTCGGCCCGCTCTACATCGCCTTCGCCCAGCGCCCGCGAGATGACGGAATTGATCCCGACCATGACGCCGACACCGAGACTGGAGAGCGCGATGATGATGGGGAAGATGAAGCTGACGGCGGCCAGTTCCGCCGATCCCAGCTGGCCGATGAAATAGGCGTCGATCAGCCCGACCGACATGATTGCGGCCACGCCGACGATCATCGGCAGCGTCTGCGTCACGAGATGGCGGCGGATGCTCCCGCGCGTGAGTTTGGCCGTCTCGCTCATTGCTTCAGCGCGCTAGCGGGGCAGGGCGCGGTTGGGAAGCGCCGATTGACGGGCGAGGCGCTTGCCGCACACGGCCTCCTCATGCGATAGAGGTTGCAAAGAGAGACCGACAGGAGAGTTCGCCATGGCAACCCAGATGAAGCCCAAGTTCGAATGCAGCGAGGAAGAATGGAAGGTCCGCCAGGATCTGGCTGCCTGCTATCGCATCTTCGAACATCTCGGCTGGGGCGAGAGCATATACAACCACATCTCCGTGGCGGTGCCGGGCGAAAAGGACACGTTCCTGATCAACCCGTTCGGCCTGCTCTACGATGAAGTGACCGCCTCGAACCTTGTGAAGATCGATGTCGAGGGCAACAATGTAGGCCAGTCGCAATATATGGTGAACAAGGCCGGCTTCACCCAGCATGCGCACTTCCACAAGCATCTGGGCGAGAAGGCGACCGCCATCTGCCACGTCCACACCACCGCCACCATGGCGGTGTGCAGCCACAAGGACGGGCTGCTGCCGACCAATTTCTACGCCTGCAATTTCCAAGGCCAGATCGGCTATCACGATTTCGAAGGCGTCACGGTACGCCCCGAAGAGGGTGACCGGCTGGTCGAGAACCTCGGCAATCACTCGATCCTGATGCTGCGCAACCACGGGCCCGTGGTGATGGACAAGACCATCCCCGGCATGTTCGTGAAGATGTGGGCGCTCCAGCGCGCCTGCGAAATCCAGGTCGCCACGCTGAGCCAGGGCGAGCCCAACATCGTCAAGCAGGAGGTGGTCGACGTGCACCAGCGCGACCTGTCCACCATGCAGACACAGGGCGGGGCCGGCCTGTTCGATTTCGAGGCGTGGAAGCGCCGCGTGTCGAAGATCGACGAAAGCTGGAAGAGCTAAGCCCTCTCGACATTCCCGCGCATTGAAGCGAAAGCGCCGCCATGTCGCGCATGACGGTCAACGAACGTCCCATCGAATTCCTGATGGACCCCGAAACGCCCCTGCTATGGGCGCTGCGCGACGCTGCCAATCTGACCGGCACGAAATACGGCTGCGGCAATGGCGATTGCGGGGCCTGCGTTGTCCATATCGACGGCGAACCGCTGCGTTCTTGCCTAGTAACCATTGCGGAGGCGGAGGGGCGCTTCATCAAGACGATCGAGGGGCTGTCGGGCGACCGCACCCACCCGGTGCAGCAGGCGATGGTGGCCGAACAGGCGATCCAGTGCGGGTTCTGCACGCCGGGCATCGTGATGGCCGCCGCCGCGCTGATCGACCGCAATCCCGGCGCGAGCGAGGCCGAGATCAAGGCGGCCATCCCGAACATCTGCCGCTGCGGCGTCTATCCGCGGTTGGTGCGGGCCATCCAGCGCGCGGGCCGGGTGGCGCGTAGGCAGGAGAGGATCAGCGCCGCTCCGTCGCCGGGTATCAGCGCCGAGGATGCCGCGGCCGAAGTGCCCGCGCTCAGCGCGCCGCCTGCCGCACCCGAACGCGACTGACCGTAAACGCAAAACGGCGACCGTTGCCGGCCGCCGTTTCGCTTTGCCTGTCATTCCGGCAGATCAGAGCTCGAAGCGAACCCCGAAGCGCGCGCTGAACGGGTCGGCGGGCTGGATGTTGTTGTCGCCATGGGCGCTCGGGTAATAGGTCTCGTCGAACAGGTTCTCGATATTCACCTGCAGGCTGAGGCGATCGCTGACCGTGTAAAAGGCCGCGGCGTCGACGCGCCAGTAGGCGGGCAGGACGACATCGTTCGAGAAGCTGGCGAATTGCTCCGACTGGTGGATCACGCCGAGGCCGACACCGATGTTGTCGGTGAAGTCGAAGCGGTTCCACGCGCTGATCGAATGACGCGGCAGCTGTTGCAGGCGCTGGCCCGCCGCGCCGAAATCGTTGTCGTTCAGCAGTTCGCCGTCGAGATAGGTGTAGCCGAGGTTGGCCTTCCAGAAATCGGTCACTTCGCCGACCGCTCCGATCTCGAAACCTTCGGCGCGGCTCTTGCCGGCCAGCACGACTTCGTCGAGCTCGTTCTTCGACTGGATGTTGCTGCGTTCGAGACGGAAGATCGCCGCGCTGACGAGGACGTTGTCGAGCGGGGCCCACTTCGCGCCGAGTTCATAGCTCGTGAACTTCTCCGGCTCGAACGCCGTGTCCGCTTCGGGCAGGAGCAGGAACTGGTCGCCGGCCTGCGGCAGGAAGCTTTCCGCATAGCTGGCGTAGAGCGAGAGATCGGGCGTCGGCTTGATGATCAGGCCGGCGCGCGGGCTGAACTTCTCGTCCACCCGGTCGCCTTCTTCGCCCGAAACCACATTGAACGTTTCGAGGTCGAAGCGGTCCCAGCGGATGCCGCCGACCAGTTCGATGTATTCGCCGATCTGCAGCTGTTCCTGCGCGTAGAAGGACAGGGTGGACAGCTGGCTGTCGCGCGACCGGGCGCCGGTGGTGATGGTGTAGGCGGGAACGAAGATTTCCTCTGCCAGCGGCGTCAGGCCGTCGAACGTATCGGGATCGCCATCGTCGAAGCTGACCGTGTCGCGGCCGTTCTGCGTGTCTTGGCTGCTTGCTTCCATGCCGACGAGGAGGGTCGAACCGATATTGCCGAAGTCGGCTTCCCAGACGAGGTTCGCCTGGCCGATCAGGTTTTCGCGATCGGTATAGTCGCGATAGCCGCCAAGCTGGACGAAGCCCGGCATGTCGTCGGGAATGCGGCTCGGCAGGATATTGGCGTAAACCTTGTCGTAATCGGCGTATTGCACGCTGGCGTTGGCCGAAAGGCCGCCGTTGAAATCGTGCTCGATGCGGACGCGCCCGATGTGGACTTCGGATTCGGCGAAGTTGAAATCCGGATCGCCGAAGAAGGTGCTGTCGTAGCCGGTCAGCGGGCCGCCGTTCAGCGACGGTACGCCGCGATCGGTGACGCGCTCGTCATTGTCGTAGGTGTAGCTGGCGTAGAGCGTGGTGTCCGTGCCCAGGGCGGCAGTCAGCGTGGGCGAGACGCCGATGAAGCGACCTTCGTAGAAATCGCGGTCGTTGTCGAATTCCTCGTAGGTCGCGTTGAGGCGCAGCGCGAGGCTGTCGGAAACCGGCTGGTTCACATCGGCAAGGAGGGCGAAGGCGCCGAAGCTGTCGACCGAAGCTTCGCCGCTGATGGCGGACTGGAACTCGGCGCGCTTGGCCACACGGTTGATCGCGCCGCCACCGGCCCCGCGTCCGAAGATGAGCGCGTTGGCGCCCTTCAGGACTTCGACGCGCTCGATGTTGTAGAGCGAGCGATAATATTGCGCGTCGTCGCGCAGGCCGTCGATGTAGAAGTCGGCGGTCGATTCCTGGCCGCGGATGAAGACCTCGTCGCGGTGGCCTTCGCCGGTTTCCATGCTGATGCCGGGGACATAGCGCAGCGCGTCGCCGAGCTGGTGAACGGCCTGGTCTTCGAGCTGGTCCTCGGTGATGAAGCTGACCGCCTGCGGCACGTCGATCAGCGGGGTCGGCGTCTTGGTGGCGGTGGAACCGTCGTCGGTGCCGTAATCGTCCGCACGCTCGCCCTTCACGACGATGTCGGTGGGCAGGTAGTCGCGCTCGGGCTGGCCGTCGGCGCTCGCGGTGCTGGCCATAGCGGGAGCTGAAATGGCGGTTCCGGCGAGCAGGAGAGCGGCACGGGTGAAGGGCTTCATAAACGGCTTTCTGTTCTTGCGAATGATTATCAATTGCTGAGCGCCTGCTATTGAGAACCATTCGCAGTTTCAACCCCGAATCTGCATTTGGCGCATGAAAAAATCGCAAGAGAGGCTTTCTCTCATCGCAAGGGTCGATTAGCGGGTACGGCAAAGGAGACCCGATATGAAGGCCACGATCTGGCACAATCCCAAGTGCGGCACCTCGCGCAAGACGCTCGCCATCCTAGAAAATCTGTCGAAGGTGGATGTCGAGGTGGTCGAGTATCTGAAGGACCCGCCGACCGCGGAAAAGCTCGCGCAGCTTTACAAGGACGCCGGGATCACGCCGAACGAAGGGCTTCGTATTCGCGGGACCGATGCGGTGGAGCGCGGCCTGCCCGATGCGAGCGCGGAAGAGGTGCTCGCGGCCATGGTCGCCGACCCGATCCTGATCGAACGGCCGCTGGTGGAAACCGACAAGGGCGCGCGCCTCTGCCGTCCGCAGGATACGGTGCTCGAAATCCTCTAGCGGCGTTCGCGGGTGAGCGTGCTGTCGCGTTGCAGCGCGCGCCATCCGTAGAGCACGACGGCAAGGCACAGCGCCACAATGAGGCCGAAGCCGAGCCAGTCGGAATGGCCATAGAGCCAGACGCCGAGCGCGGGCGCGTAGATGAAGCTCGCGCCCGCAACGCTCGCCGTGATGCCAGACGCCTGCCCCTGTTCCGCCCGCGTCACCGCCAGCGAGGTGCCCGCCGTGCTGCCGGGGCGGAACAGGCCAAAGCCCAGAGAGGCGATGGCGTAAGCCAGCGCAATGGCGTGGAGGTTGTCGGCCACGCCCAGATAGGCGACGCCCGCGCCTGCAATCGTGATGCCGGACAGCGTGGCCGCGCGCGGACCCAGGTCGAGCCGCGGGATCAGGCCCCATTGCGCGAGCAGGGTGGCGATCGCCCCGCACATCAGGACGAGGCCGACCGGCCCTGTGCCCTCGGCCGGGGTGGCCCGCAGCCCGAGCCGGTCGAGCACGAGAAAGCCGATGATCCCCAGCACCATCGCCTGCGCGTGCCCTCCGATCAGGCCCACCGTGACCCAGGGGCGAAGGCGCGGTTCGAACCAGCGCAGCTTGTGCGGTTCGACTTCTTCCTCGTCCTCGTCATCTTCGGCATGGGAAGATTGCGAGCCCCCACCCGCATAGGGCGCATCGTAGGTCTGGCCGCGTGCGGGGAATTGCGGCTCGTCATTGGGCAGGCGCAGGCGCAGCGCCATCAGCGTGGCGAAGCCGATCAGCGCGAAGATGATGAAGGGTCCGGTCAGTCCGACAAAGGGCAGCACCATGAGCGGCGCCAGCGCCGGGCCGATGACCGTGCCGAGGCCGAAACTGGAGGCGATCAGTGAGAGCGCCTGCGTCCGCTCGGCCCGCGGGGTGCGGCTGGCGACATAGGCTTGCACCGCCGGCGGCGCCGCGCTACCGAAACCGCCATAGAGGCTGCGCGCAATGGCAAAGGCGATCAGCGCCGCCGTCCCGCCGAGTATGCCGACAAGGCCCATCCACAGCGCAACGCCGCACAGCGCCATCGAGGCGATGAAACCGACAAGGCCCACCGCCATCATCGCCTTGCGCCCGCGCCGGTCGGACCGCTCGGCCCAGATCGGTGCGCACACCACCCAGAGCAGCGCCGACCAGCTGTAGGCAAGGCTGATCCAGACGTCGTCGATATCGAGCGCTGTGCCGATCGAGGGCATGACCGACTGCATCGCCGTATTGCCTGCCGCCGTGGTCAGCATCACCGCGAACAGCAGCACCATCCGCTCGCGCGAGATACTCTTAGGCCGGGCGGGCGGCGGTGCCGTAACGGCAGCTTTGGGATCGATATCGGCCATGGATAACCCGCTAGGCCTGTGCCCGTGCGCTTGCAATGGCCGTGGGCTGCTGCCACACCCTGCGACCTGTTTTAGGGTCAGCGAGAGGAAATGGCTTGTCCGGTCAACAAGGGTTGGGTGCGATCGAGCGCCGCACGATGAAGCAGCGCGCGGCGCGGTTGTTCGGCCAGTGGGGCGTCTTCTTCAAGGGCTTCCTCGACGAGCCGCGCATGGTCGGCTCGATCATCCCCTCCTCGCGCTTCACCATCCGCAAAATGCTGGAACGGGTGAAGTGGGACGAATGCAAGGTCTTCGTCGAATACGGGCCGGGCGTCGGCACCTTCTGCCAGGCGGTGCTCGACCGCTTGCCGCGGGACGGGCAGCTGATCGTGATCGACACCAACCCGCTCTATATCGACTATCTCAAGAAGCATTTCCGTGACAGCCGCTTCAGCGCGGTCCACGGCTCGGCCGCCGATGTGGAGGCGATCGTCAAGGCGCATGGCCACGAGCACGCCGATTATGTGCTTTCCGGCCTGCCGTTCTCTACCCTGCCCGAAGGCGTGGGGCCGGCCATCGCCGATGCGACCTATCGCGTGATCCGTCCGGGCGGCGCGTTCCTCGTCTACCAGTTCTCGGCTAAGGCGCGCGATTACATGGCGCGCAATTTCGAGCGGATCGAAAGCGGTTTCGAACCGCTCAACGTCCTGCCCTGCCAGCTCTTCTGGGGCTGGAAGGAACCGAAGGTACCCGCCACCTAGGCTTCCGGGTTCCGCCCCCGCTCGAGGCGCAGGAGCTGGCGGTGCGCTGCCGCCAGCACGAGGGTGAAGATCACCACGGCAATCGCGATCAGCGCGGCGGACACGATCACGCCGCCGCTCTGTGCCACCGTCTGCCCGAACAGCGCCAGCACGACCGCCGTGAGCATCAGCGCGACCAGGCCGCAGATCGCCAGCGCGATGGCGACCAGCACATAGAAGGCAAGCAGCCGTCCGCCGTTGCCGCTGGTGCGTCGCCACGAGGTCCCGAGCACGGCGATGGGGTTCAATTGCCCCTCGGCCGCCATGATCGGCAGGATGAGCGAGAACCGCGCCGACAGATACCAACCCAGCACGAACGCCGCGAGCAAGCCGAAGAAGGCGAGAGCGCCAAGGCCCAGCAGCGCCGCCGCCCCGGCGACAAGCGCCATGACCAGCTGGACGCCGAGCGACTGCATGAAGAGCGTCAGCAGGGCGGGGAAAAGCGCCTTGCCCGCCACCCCGATCGCTTCGCCGACCGTCGGGCTCGGCTTGCGTTCGACGAGCGCCAGCATGGCCAGTTGCCCGATCGTTATGATCGCGAGGAGGATGACCAGCATCCACCAGGTCTCGGCGTAGAAAGCGGACATCGCTTTCGACACGGTGGCCATGTCCGCGCCTTCCGGCGGTTGCGGAATTTCGGCGATGCTCGGCAACAGGATCAGGGCCGCGGCGAAGGGTACGAAGATGAAGATCCCCGCGATGGCCGTCAGCAGCGTGCGGTTCTCCGAAGCGAGGCGCTTTACATCGCGCCAGCCGGTGTCGAGATCGAATTTTATCGTGGCTTCCCTCATCGTTGGGCCTTGATAAGCGCACTCACAATCGCCACGCAATCGCCGATGACCGCTGAACTCCCCGAAACCATCGAATACCGCCGCGAGGAGGGGCAGATCCCCTATCGCGAGGCGCTGGAGGCCATGGATGCGCGCAACCGCGCCATTTCTGCCGGCGAAGCGAAAGAGCAGGTCTGGCTGCTCGAGCATCCCCCGGTCTACACCGCTGGGACCAGCGCGGACGGCGCCGAACTGCTCGACCCGCGTTTCGAAGTGGTCGAAGCAGGCCGCGGCGGGCGGTACACCTATCACGGGCCGGGCCAGCGGATCGGTTATCTCATGCTGGACCTCAAGGAGCGCGGGCGAGACGTGCGCTGTTTCGTCCATTCGGTGGAAGGCTGGGTCATCGCCACGCTGGGCGATCTCGGCGTGAAAAGCTGGCGCAGCGAGGGACGGATCGGCATCTGGACGCGCGACGTGGACGGGCGCGAGGCGAAAATCGGCGCGATCGGCGTGCGCGTGCGGCGCTGGGTGACGATGCACGGCTTCAGCGTGAACATCGATCCCGACCTCTCGCATTTCGCAGGGATCGTGCCCTGCGGCATCGAGGAATTCGGCGTGACGAGCCTTGCCAAGCTCGGCCTCGACATCGCGCCGTCCGAGTTCGATAAGGCGTTGATGAACCGCGCGGGCGATTTCCTCGCCGCGCTCGAAGGAAAGGCCTGCCAACTGCCATGATCCGCTTCCTGCTCCTCGCCTCGACCTGTCTTGCGCTGGCCGCCTGCGGCGATACGTCCGAGACGCCATCGGAGACCGACGAGAATCTCGACGCGCGCGGCGAAGTGCTGGGCGGTTCGATCAGCGACGATATGCTCCCGCTCGACACCGTGACGTCGCAATCGCCTTCGCAGGGGGGAGACGAAGAAGCAGCCTCGTCCACCGGAGGAAGCGCGCCGGCTGCTCCGGCACCCGCTCCGGCAGAACCTGCCGAGGAGCCGGTGATGGAACCGCCCCAGCCGCAGCTGGACGACCAGTCGCCCGAAACCTGAGCCTTTCGCTCAATCCTCGCCGAGCAGCGCCTTGGCCTTCGCCAGTTCCTTCGCCCCGATGAAACGGCCACGGAACGCGACCTGGCTGCCTTCGTGTGCGAGCGCGAACAGGCCCACGATCTCGCGCGCTTCGGCGATCTCTTCCGAGGTCGGTGCGAAGGCTGCGTTGATCCCCTCGACCTGCGAGGGATGGATGGCGAGCATCCCGGTAAAGCCGTCCGCGCGCGCGGCGGAATAGGCGCGGGCGGCGCCTTCATCGTCGCGCCGGTCGCGGAACGGGGCTTCGAGCACGTCCAGCCCCTGCGCATGGGCCGCCAGGAGAACCTGCGCGCGGACCATGGCGAGCGGATCGGTCCACAGGCCACCGGGCCCGCGCATCCGCCGCGCGCCCAGCGATCGGGCAAGCGCCGTCGAATCCCAGGCGAGGCCCGACACACGCGGATGCAGTTCCTCGGCAAAGGCGCGCAGGGCCAGCGCTGCTACCGGGTTGGAGCCCAGTTCGGGCACGATCCGCGTGGTGTTGGCGCGCAGGCCTATACGGCCCTCGATTTCATAGAGCGCGGCGGCGAGGTTCTTTACCTCCTCGACATTGGTGCATTCGGCTAGCAGCACGCCGTCCGGCGCGCCTTCCAGCGCCGCCTCGAGATCGCTGCGCCATTGCGGGCTGGCCATCGGCCCCACGCGCACCCAGCGCGCCATCTTGCGCGAGGCGGTGACCTGCTCGCGGTGCGACATCAGCCAGTTGCGCGTGGCCAGCCGCGTGTGGAGCTTGGCCTCCTCGCTGGCGGCGCGCGCCATGTCGAGCACGACCACGTCCGCCCCGCCCAGCGCGGCGTCCTGAAGGGCCCTTTCCTTGTCCGCCGGGACCAAAAGCCACGAGCGCATGCGATCCATCTCCTCACGCCGGATGCACGCGCCCGCAATTCAGGCGCGAATCATCCCGCCGCAATATCGGCGGTGTTGGTTAGCATCGGGTAATCGATGTAGCCTTCGGGGCCGGGCAGGTACCAGCTTTGCGGCACGTTTACATTGGGTTGCAGCGGTGCGCCCAGACGGAAGCGTTCGGGCAGGTCGGGGTTGGAGATGAAATCGCGGCCCCAGCTCACCGCATCGCAGCGGTCGGCCTCGATATCGGCCACGGCCTGTTCGGGCGTGTAGTCGCTGTTGAGGATCAGCGGACCCGAATAGGTCTTGCGGATCAGCGGGCTCTGCTTGGGCACTTCGGTCGAACCGAAGGTGCCTTCGGGTCCGGGTTCGCGCAGTTCGAGGAAGGCGAGGCCGAGGTCCTCGACCACTTTCGCCGCTGCGCCGAAGATGGCGGGCGGGTCGCTGTCGTCGCAGCCTTGCGTTTCGCCATTGGGCGAGAGGCGCACGCCCACGCGGTCCGCGCCCCAGACATCGACCAGCGCGGTCAGGACTTCGCGCAGGAAGCGCGTGCGGTTTTCGGGGCTGCCGCCGTAGTCGTCTTCGCGCAAGTTCGTGCTGTCGCGCAGGAACTGGTCGACCAGATAGCCATTCGCGCCGTGCAGCTGCACGCCGTCGAAACCGGCCTTCTTGGCGTTTTCGGCCGCGTGGCGATAATCCTCGACCACGCGGGCGATCTCGTCGGTCGAAAGCTCGCGCGCCTGTTCGTAATCCTTGCGGCCTTCGAAGGTATGCGCGTGGCCGGGAGCCTTGGTGGCGCTGGCCGAGACCGGCGGATTGCCGCCGAGGAAATCGGGATGGACGAGGCGGCCCATGTGCCACATCTGGAGGACGATCTTGCCGCCTTCCTCGTGAACGGCTTCGGTCACCGGCTTCCAGCCTTCGGTCTGCGCATCGCTCCAAATCCCCGGCGCGGCGGGCCAGCCAAGGCCTTCGACGCTGATGCCGGTGGCTTCGGAAATGATCAGGCCGGCACCGGCGCGCTGGCGGTAATAGGTCGCCATCATCTCGTTCGGGACCGAGCCGGGCTGGGTCGAGCGGCCACGGGTGAGCGGGGCCATGAAGATCCGGTTCTTCGCCTCGATGGCGCCGAGGGTGAGCGGTTCGAACAGTTTTTCGTGCATGGAAGGTGGTTTCCTTTGCCTTGTGTGGCTCAAGAGCTAGGGGGCGGTCATGGGCGAGACAAGCACCGCGGCGGACAAGAATGGCTTTCAGGCCAGCGCCTGGCACTTTGCCGCGCTGATCGCTGGCAATGTCGCGCTGGCGCTCGGGCCCTGGCTGGTGCGGCTTGCCGACACGGGGCCGGTGTCGGCCGGTTTCTGGCGGCTGTTCCTTCCGATCCCGCTGATTGCCTTCCTCGCGTGGCGAGGCCGCACGCCCGGACCGCTCGACAGGCGGCTGGCGCTGCTGGCTGTCGTGGCGGGCGTGTTCTTCGCGCTCGACATCGCCAGCTGGCATGTCGGGATCGAGCAGACGAGGCTCGGCAACGCGGTGCTGTTCGGCAATTCGGGGAGCGTGATCCTGATGCTGTGGGGCCTCATCGCCCTGCGCCGTGCGCCCTCCATCCGCGAAGGCGCGGGCGTGCTCGCCGCGCTTGCCGGAGCAGCGATCCTGCTGGGGCGGAGCTTGGAAATCTCCACCGCGACCTTCATTGGCGATCTCTTCTGCCTCTTCGCCGGGCTCTGCTACGCTTTTTACCTGCTGCCAGCCCAAAAGGCGCGCGGCGTGCTGGGGCAGTGGAGCGTGCTGCTGCTGGTGTGCCTCGTCGCTTCGCCGCTGCTGCTCGGCATGGCAGTCGCGGCGGGCGAGCCGGTGTGGCCGGGTGAGGCGGGCTGGACGCCGGTGCTACTGCTGGCGCTGTCGAGCCAGTTCATCGGGCAAGGGCTACTGGTCTATTCGCTCAAGCACTTCCCGCCGCTGATCATCGGCATGGCCCTGCTGACCCAGCCTGCCGTGGCGGCCACGGTTGGCTGGTTCGTTTTCGGCGAGATGCTGGTGCCATTGGACGTGCTCGGCATGGCGCTCCTGGCCGCGGCGCTGCTGTTGGCGCGCACGGCGCCGCCTGCGCGCGTACCTAACGCTCGACCCGGATAAGGAACTGCTGGTAGCGCGCTTCGACGGCTTCGAGTTCGGGGCCGACGAGATGTTCGCGCGCTTGGCGGGCCAAGAGGTCGCCTTCTTGCTTGATGATGGCGCGGCGGCTCTCGTCATCCAGTGTTGAGGTCGCGTCGACCAGCGCATCGAATGTCACCAGCGCGGCAATCCGGTTGGTCGCCACCCCGCTGCGCATCGCACCGAAACCTCGCGCGACGAAATGCGCGAAATCATCTTCGAGCAGGATGAGATGCGGCTCCTCGTCCTCGCTGGCATAGCTGCGCGTCAGATCCCGCCGCGCAAGCTCGGCTGTCGCGGCGCCCAGCCAGTGAACGGCGGTGACGGCGGTGAAGGGATCGTTGATGCCGGGCGACAGGGCGCGCAGGCCGATCTCCGCCAGTTCGTCGATCAGGAACTGCATGTCCTGGCTCGGCGTGCGCATGCTGCCGAGTGTGAATCCGGCACGTACCTCGTCGTCGGGGCAATCCGCGGTTACGTCCATGTCGGCCCAGTAAGCTATGGTGACTTCGGGATGGACGAAATCGCCGGTCCGCACGGCCAGCTTCAGCTTCCCGTTTTCTTTCTTCGCAAGTCGCTCCAGATTGGCGAAGGCGATTGCCTGGATGTAGCCCGTATCGTGCGCGAAGATCGGCGTGCCTTCCGGCGCGGAATGGGGGCGCGTGCCGCCGTTCTCGTCCGGGAACAGCTCCTTGATCTCCTTGAGCAGGCGAGCGCCGATGCCCTTGAGCACGGTGTTCACCCGGATCGAGGAGGGGATGTGGTTGAGGAAATAGACCAGCACCGCCACGCTCAGCAGCATCAGCCCGAAGGCGACCAGCAGGGACAGTTGCGGCACGAAACCGGGAAGGGCCGAGGCGACCGCATCCTCGACATTCGACGGGCGCTCGTCCTCGGCGCGCACGGTGCGCAGGACGGTAATCGAATAGACGAAAGTGCCGATGAAGGTCGCCAGGCTGAACTGGTTGCCGCGATCCTCCATGAAATTGGTCAGCAGCCGCGGGCCGTAATTCCCGCTGGCATATGCGACAGCGGCAATGGTGATGGAAAACACAGTCGAGGCAACACCCATCATGGTCCCCGCAATAACCGTGAGCATATTGCTCGCCCCGTCGGGCCGAGCGGGCTGGAGCCAGGTGACGTCGTTGAGGAAATCGGCCCAGCCGCTGCGGTCGAGATAGATCGTCAGGCTCGCCAGCAGCAGCGCGGCCAGCGAAAACAGCGCGGGCAGGAACCAGTAGCTGGCATTCACGCTCAGCCAGATCGCTTTAAGACGTGCGGTCATGCAACACTCTTCAGACTGGAGGATGGTTGGTCGAACCGCGAAAACGCGTCGGCGATGTCGCGCCGGTCGATCTCCTGCTCGGCGTTCGCCATGGCGTGATCGCGCAATTCCTCAGCGCATTGCCGCAGGTAACGCAGCAGGCCGGCGGGGCAATCCTGCTCCGCCATCAGCGCGCAGAGCCGGGCGTAATTGTCGATCATGCGGATCGAGACCGAAGGATAGTCGGCTGCCGCCTGCCGGAAAGCCTTGAGCGGGGCGCCGAAGAGGCCGCGAAAGTCCTGCCCAGGTAGTTCGAAGCGCGGCGCTTCCTCCCAGGCGGCGACCTTCCCGTCCTCCACCCAAAGGCTGGCGTTGCCAGAGATGGCGGCGGCGAGCTGGTCGGCGCAGGCGATGGCAGAGTAAAAATCGTTGATGCCGGGCGAAAGCGCCCGCGCGGCGACCTCAACCAGCAGGCGCACCTGATAGACGGTGGACTGAACGGAGGAGCGGAATTCGCCGATCGGAATGGCCTTGTAGATGCAGTCCTCGTCCGGGTTTGCTGTGGCAAATCGCACCAGCGGTTCGCCTTCCAAAACATGTTGACCGGGTGCCGCGCAAAACCGCACGGCCCCTTGGTCGTTGCCCAGCTCCTTCGCGATGGCGGCCAAGTCGATGCCTTCGATATAGCCTTCGCGTTTGGAGGGGATGGTCACCTGCCACTCGCCCGCAAACGGCTCCCTCTCGACGATCGGGATCGCCACGCTCCCCGCATCGGTGCCGAGATGCGCGATCGAGCGGTCGACGAACATGGTGCGCCCGAGATCGTGGATGGCGACGCCCAGCATGGCGATATTGACCAGTTCGAGGGCGAGCATCGCGGTCAGCGCGAAATGCGGCAGTTGTGATAGCGGAGCCTCGGGATCGACGCGCATCAGCACGATGATCGAGAAAACGAGGCAGAAGGTAAGGCCCGCCATCGACAGGCGCACCAGCCCCTTGTCGAGCCAGCGATCCACCAGCCGCACGCCGAGATTGCCCGTGGCCAGCGTCAGCACGATCAGCGTGACCGACCAGTAGAGCGTGAGGAATGCGGCGTTGATGCCGACGATGGCGATGGCGAGGTCCTGCGCCGTATCGCCCGCGACCATGGGGGTAATCCCCTGCTCGAACAGCCAGCGCCCGGCAAAGGCGCGGTCAGCCCACAGCACAGCCGCGCCAACCAGCGGCGCGGCGATCACGGCGACCATCGGCAGCGACCAGTAATTGGCCACCAGCCGGTGAATCACCCAGTCGCGAATTCCCTTGAGTGGCCCCGTTGCAGCCAAAGCGCGCATTACCCCTGCGATTGCGGATAGGGGGGTAACGCGCGGGGTGGGGAAGGGTTGCCTAGACTTTGCCCAGATCGCCCTTGCCGATGGTGCCGCTAGCCATTTCCAGCATGCGGTCGAGGCTCTGCTTGGCTTTCAACCGCAGGCCTTCCTCTATCTCGATGCGCGGCTCCAGCGTGTCGAGGCATTTGTAGAGCTTTTCCAGCGTGTTGAGCGCCATGTAGGGGCAGATGTTGCAGCTGCAGTTGCCGTCCGCGCCGGGGGCGCCGATGAAGGTCTTTTCGGGCAGCGCCTTTTCCATCTGGTGGATGATGTGCGGCTCGGTCGCCACGATCAGCGTGTCGCCTTCGAAGGTCTGGGCGAACTGCAAGATGCCGCTGGTCGAGCCGACGTAATCGGCATGATCGACGATGGTCGGCGGACATTCGGGATGCGCGGCGATCGGGGCGTCGGGGTGCTGCTGTTTCAGCTTCAGGAGCTCGGTTTCGCTGAAAGCCTCGTGCACGATGCACACGCCCGGCCAGAGCAGCATGTCACGGCCGAATTTGCGGCTCATGTAGCCGCCAAGATGCCGGTCGGGGCCGAAGATGATCTTTTGGTCTTCGGGGATCTGGCTGATGATCGTCTCGGCGCTGGAGGAGGTGACGATGATGTCGCTGAGCGCCTTCACCTCGGTCGAGCAGTTGATGTAGGTCAGCGCGATGTGATCGGGATGCGCTTCCCGGAACGCGGCGAATTTTTCGGGAGGGCAGCTGTCTTCGAGGCTGCAGCCGGCGTCCATGTCGGGCAGGACGACGATCTTTTCGGGGCTCAGGATCTTGGCCGTGTCGGCCATGAATTTGACGCCGCAAAAGGCGATCACATCGGCATCGGTCTCGGCCGCCTTGCGGCTCAGTTCGAGGCTGTCGCCGACGAAATCGGCAAGGTCCTGGATCTGCGCGCTCTGGTAGTAGTGCGCGAGGATGATCGCGTTCTTCTCCTTGCGGAGACGGTCGATCTCGGCGAGCAGGTCGTCACCGGTCGGAAGGCTGGTTTCGGCGGTCATATTCGGTCCCGTCTGATTGCTTTGAGGCGCTTATAGACGGAACGGGTGGCGAGGCGAGGGGGTTCCTTGCCTCGGCCCCTATTACATGGTGAAGCCGGGCGGCAGGAAGGCCTCCATCGGGCGCTCTGCCCCCGGCGTTCCGGCAATTATCTGCTCGGTCACGGCAATGCCGAACGAGGAAAAGGCAATCAGCATCGAGACGGTGAAGACCGCGATGTATAGGCCGAGGCCCCACCAGTAGGCCGGGTGGACGCGGCCCAGCTTGCGCTTGTCGACGATCATCCCGATCACCGGGAAAAGCATCGTGACGATGGTCGTGATGAGCCAGGAATTGGGGATCATCAGCGGCAGGGGCAGCAGGCGTCCGAGGCCCGGGCCGGTCAGGATCGCCATGCCGCACAGCATCAGCCGCCGGTGCCAGCCGGTGTAGCGGCGGCGGGACAGCGCCCAGAAGGTGAGCCCGCCGAACAGCCACACGAGCATGGTGTTGCTCCACAAAAATTCGCTGACGTGGAAGAAGAACGGGCCGCCCGTGCGCCGCGCGACGACGATCATGATGGTCGTCCCGAAGATCACCATCAGCGGAACCCAGAGATAGGCGATCTTGCCGAACTTGGCGTGGAGCGACCAGTTTCCGGTCGAGGCAGTGACATGCTGGCCGCAATAGATGCCGAGCCAGGACATGAAGATGATGCCGTGGACATGATAGGGCCAGGGCACGTCGAAGCTCGAGCGTGCGAAGGCCAGATTGACCACGAAACCGGCCACGATGATGAAGCTCATCACGAAGGCCATGACGGTGAAAAAGCGCGTGTTTCCGCGGATTGCGGTGTCGTGCGGCGCAGCGGCGGCAGTAGCCATACTCGTAAACTCCCCCTCAGGAACGAGCGACCATCATGTCTTTTGTTATGGTCGGACTATTCCGCGCCGGAGCGAGAAGGTCAATATCGGCCGCCGCTATTCGGGCGCGGCTTCCCCATCGAACCGCACCTCGACGGTGACATCGCCATACCCCGCCACCTGCAGCGGGATGGCCAGGTTCTGCCGCACCGCCTCCTTAGCCGCCTCGCGCGCCATGGCGAGCACTTGCGGGTTCTTGGCAAAGGCAGCGGCCTTGCGTTCGGCCTGCTGCGAATTGTTGCGGGCGAGGTCCGCGCTCGCATCGCGGCTGACATAGGTGCCTTCGGTAAAGGTCTTGGCCGCGCCTTCGTCGAGATTGGGGCGCGAGATCTTGAGGGCGGGAAGGACCACGCCCAGCGTCTCGCTCTCCTCGTCCCAATCGAAGCGGTCGCGGTCCATGCTGCTGAGGTCGAGCCGGTATTCGACCGTCGCCGGGATGACCGAGGCCTGGCGGCTTTCGAGCAAATCGATGTTCAGCACCCCGCGCCTATCGACGCTTTCGGCAACCACCTCGAAGCGGCTGGAAAAGACAGTGAGCGAGTTCTGCTTTTCGAAAGCCAGCATGGCGCTGGCCACCGGATCGCCTTCCTCCTTGTAGATGAAGGCGCGCCAGCCGAGCCATGCGGCCAGCGCGAAGAGCACGATGGCGATCAGCCACGGCACCGCCTGCACGCGGGCGAGCGAGGGGCTGCGCTCCGCCTTCGAGTGGGTGTGGTTCGCGGGTTCGTTCAGATCATCTGCCATACATCGCCAGAACGCCGCACGATGCCGCGGCGTTCCAGATCGATAAGATGGGCGGTGACCGACATTTTTGCCGCGCCGTGCAGGCGCTCGTCGAGACCCTTGTACATCTTGGGCACGAAATCGGCTGCCTCGTGCGGGCCTTCGGCAAGGTGGCGCAGGATCTGGTTCTCGCGCTGGCGGCGGTGGCCGATCATGCCGCGCACCAGCTGGCGCGGCTTGTGGATCGCCTCGCCATGGGCCGGGTAATAGACCGTGTCCTGCTCGCGCGCGTAGAGCTTTTCGAGGCTGGCCATATAGTCCGCCATGTCGCCATCGGGCGGGACAACCACGCTGGTCGACCAGCCCATCACATGGTCGCCGGTAAAGACCGCGCCGCTCTCTTCGAGGGCGAAGCACAAATGGTTCGAGACATGGCCCGGCGTCGCGACGGCGCGCAGCGTCCAGCCGGGGCCGGTCATCGCCTCGCCATCCTCCATCACCCGGTCTGGTTCGTAGGTCCGGTCGAAACTGGCATCGGCGCGGGGACCGCTATCGTCGAGCACAAGGGGCGCGCAGCCGACGACGGGCGCGCCGGTGCGTGCCGCAAGAGTCTTGGCAGCAGGCGAATGGTCGCGATGGGTGTGCGTGCACATGATCGCGCAGACGTGTTCCTCGCCAATAGCCGCATCGAGCGCGAGCAGGTGCTCCTTTTCGTCCGGGCCGGGATCGATCACCGCGCAGCCATCGCCGATACCGACGATGTAACTCTGCGTGCCGGTATAGGTATAGGGCGAGGGGTTGGGCGCCAGAACGCGCCGCACCAGCGGTTCCAGCTGCATCGCTTCGCCCGTGGGCCAGGGTTTGGGGGGAGGGCCTGCCATGCGGCAAGCCTGTAGCGAATGGCGCGGCTTGTCGATAGGGAGGGGCGCATGGGAGAGAAAATTCTGGTCCTCGACGCGGGGACGACTTCGACACGGGCGATGGTTTTCGATGCAGCGGGACGCATGGAACGCGTCGCGCAGGCGGAACTGACGCAGCACTATCCCAAGCCCGGCTGGGTCGAGCACGACGCGGTCGAGATTTGGGAGAAGACGCTCCGCTGCATGCGCGAGGCGGTGGGCGAAGGCGCCGAGGCCATCGCCGCCATTGGGATCACCAACCAGCGCGAAACCGTGGTCGCATGGGACCGCAAAACAGGCGAGCCGCTGGCGCGCGCGATCGTGTGGCAGGACCGGCGCACGGCCGATTTCTGCGCGCAGTTGAAGGACGAAGGCCACGAGGCCGAGGTGCAGACGCGCACCGGCCTGCTGCTCGATCCCTATTTCTCCGGCACGAAAATGCGCTGGCTGCTCGACCACGACGAGGGCGTGAAGCGCGCGTCGGACGACGGGCGGCTCGCTTTCGGCACGGTCGAGAGCTGGCTGGTCTACAAGCTGTCGGGCGGTGCGCATGTCAGCGACGCCAGCAACGCCAGCCGCACGTTGTTGCTCGCGCTCGACGGCGCGCAGTTTGACGAAGGGCTGTGCGAACTCTTCGGCGTGCCGGTCGCGAGCCTGCCCGAGGTTGTCGACACGCATGGCCATCTCGCCGACTGCGGGGCCGAGTGGCTCGGGCGGTCGATCCCGATTTGCGGCCTCGTAGGCGACCAGCAATCGGCCACCATCGGGCAGGGCTGCCTCTCCTTCGGGGAGACCAAGGCGACCTATGGCACCGGGGCCTTCGTCCTGACCAACAAGGGGCAGGACATCCCGCGCTCCGACCATCGCCTGCTCGGCACGGTGCTGCACCAGTCGGGCGGCGAGCGGACCTACGCGCTGGAGGGCGCCTGCTTCGTGGCCGGTAGCCTCGTCCAGTATCTGCGCGACCAGCTCGGCCTTATAGGAAGCGCGGCGGAGACGGAGAAGCTGGCCCGCTCCATCGAGGACAGCGGCGAAGTGGTGATCGTGCCCGCGCTGGCCGGCCTCGGCGCGCCGCATTGGAAGCCCGATGCGCGCGGGGTGATCTCGGGCCTCAGCTTCGCCAGCGGACGGGCGCAGATCGCCCGCGCAGCGCTGGAGGCCATGGCGCACCAGACGCACGACCTGGCGACGGCCTTTGCCGGTGATGGCGCGGCGTGGACCAGCCTCAAGATCGATGGCGGGATGAGCGCCAACGACTGGATGGCGCAGGACCTCGCCGACATTCTGGACCTCGAAGTCGAGCGTCCCGATTTCGTCGAGACCACCGCGCTGGGCGCAGCCATTTGCGCCAGCGTCGGCGCGGGGATTTACGCCACGCTGGAAGAAGCCGCGCAGGCCATGCGCGGCGAAATGCGGGTATTTACCCCGGATATGGCGGAAGAAGTGAGGAAGGACCGGCTGGCGCGCTACGCCCGCGCGCTCTCGGTCGCTTAACGTCCGGCGAAAGCCTGCGCGATGCGGCCCTGCATATCGCTGACCGGGTCTTTGGCGTTTTCGATCTGGCGCTGTTCTTCGTCGAGCCGCGCAACCCGGGCATGCAGCCGTTCGGTGTCGCGAATCAACGCGCGGGTGGCGAGCTCCAGCTTTTCCATGTTGGCCGGGTCGGAGGGGCGCTCCTCGCCCAAGGTCCCGTGGCGCAGCAATTGCAGCTTGGTCAGCTCGCCCGCGTGATAGGCGCGCTGGTTGAGCAGCCAAGCAAGCACATGCATTACCCGCGTGGTGGTGCGCAGCCCCTCGATCGACAGCGCGATGCGCACTTCGTCGGGCGTGTTGCCATGGCTCGCCTCATCGCGCAGGTCGAATACGGCGCGCGCCTCGTCCGCCAGCGAAAGCGCTTCGGCATAGAGGTCTTCGACGACCTGTTCGTGAATCGTGCGGTCCATATCCATAGAGAACGTGAAGTTACCGCAAAGGCTCCGCAAGGCCTAAGCCTTGTGAATGCGGTGTCCCGTGATGAAACGGTGGTCAGGCGATGATGTCGGGGATGAGATTGTCCTCGATCGCCGAAATCCGGTCCTTCAGTTGCAACTTGCGTTTTTTCAGGCGCGCGATTTGCAGCTGGTCGACGAAACCGCCATCGCCCGCATCGCTCAGCGCCGCAATCGCGACGTCGAGGTCGCGGTGCTCGCTCTTCAGCGATTCCAAGCGCTTGCGAAGTTCCTGCTCGTTCACCGTCGTCGTCCCCGAATCTCGCTTTGTCGCATGGCGTTTCTACGGGGGTTTGTAAATTCGCCAAGCTATGGTTTGATGCTGAAAGGCGGCGCGTGCTGCGATGCACGAGTCGCTTCAAACGGGGTCGAAACCGTAAGAAGGAGCTCACCTATGCAATCATCCCATGTCGCCGCACTCAAGGCCAAGCATGCAGGGCTCGAAGCCCGGTTGCACAGCGAACAGGCAAGGCCTTCGCCCGACATCGCGATGATCCAGCAGCTCAAGAAGCAGAAGCTCAGGCTGAAGGAAGAAATAGCCGCTCACTAGGGCTGCACGCGATAGCGCTAGCGGGGCGGATAGAATTGCCTCGTCCGCCCCGCTTCCGCTGCCCTTACTTTTTGCTATAGCTGGCCACCATGTCAGCTGCCGCTTCCGCCCGCCAGATCCTCACGCGCCTGCACGAGGTCATGGCCGGACGCCATCACGCCCAGCACAAGCTCGATCGCGTGGTCGACATCATTGCCGACAGCCTGACGAGCGAGGTGTGCTCGATCTACCTGCTGCGCGATGGCGAGCTGGAGCTTTACGCGACTCATGGCCTCAATCCAGAGGCGGTCCACGTCACCCGCATGGGCGTGGGCGAAGGCCTGACCGGCACCATCGCCAAGAATATCGAAACGCTGAACCTCGCCGAGGCCAAGGCGCATCCCGACTTCCTCTACCGCCCCGAAACGGGCGAAGAAAAGTTCCACTCCTTTGCCGGCGTGCCCATCGTCTATCGCGAGCGGTCCGTGGGCGTGCTCTGCGTGCAGCACGTCGAACCGCGCCGCTATGAGGATGTCGAGATCGAGGCGCTGCAGACCACTGCCATGGTGCTCAGCGAACTCATTGCCCACAAGGAACTTGTCGACGACCAGGAAGCGATCGATCTCGACGAGGTCTCGACCGAGTGCGAAGTGCTCGAAGGGCTGACGCTGGTGAAGGGTCTGGCCGAGGGGCAGGCCGTGTTCCACCAGCCGCGGATCGAGATCGACCAGGTCGTGGCCGAGGATATCGAAGCCGAACGCCAGCGCGTCTACCGCGCCTTCGACAAGATGCGCGACCAGATCGATGCGATGGGTCGCGAACCGGAATTCGGCAAGGGCGGTGAGCATGTCGAAGTGCTCGAGACCTACAAGATGTTCGCCTATGACGAAGGCTGGAGCCGCCGCATCAACGAGGCGATCGACAGCGGTCTGACGGCCGAAGCCGCCATCGAGCGTGTGCAGCAGCGCACCCGCATGCGCATGCGCGAGATCGACGATCCTTTGCTGGCCGACCGGATGCACGATCTGGAGGATCTGTCGAACCGCCTGCTGCGCATCGTCTCCGGCCAGCTCGGCACGGCGGCCAGCCAGGGGCTGCGGCGCGACACCATCCTGTTTGCGCGCAATCTCGGCCCGGCCGAACTGCTCGAATACGACCGGCGGCGCCTCAAGGGCGTGGTGCTGGAAGAAGGCTCGCTCACCGCCCATGTGGTGATCGTGGCGCGCGCCATGGGCATCCCCGTGCTGGGCCGGGTCGAGCGGGTCCGCTCCCGCGTGTCCGAAGGCGACGCGGTGCTGGTCGATGCCGACAAGGGCACCGTCACCTTGCGTCCCTCTCAGCCCCTGCTCGAGGCCTTTGACGCGCGCTTCGCCAAGAGCAAGGAACGCGCCGCTGCCTATGCCGAGCTGCGCGACGTCGAACCCTTCACCCGCGATGGCACGCGGATCACGGTCATGATGAACGCAGGGCTACGCGACGATGTCAGCGCGCTGCAGCTGACCGGTGCCGACGGGATCGGCCTCTTCAGGACCGAGTTCCAGTTCCTCGTTTCCTCCACCCTGCCAGCACGCGAGCGCCAGCAGCGGCTCTATCGCGATGTGCTCGATGCCGCCGATGGCAAGCCGGTGGTCTTCCGCACGGTCGATATCGGCGGCGACAAGGCGGTGCCCTATCTTGCCAACGACACGGCGGAAAAGGACGAGAACCCTGCCATGGGCTGGCGCGCGCTGCGACTCTCGCTCGAACGCGAAGGGCTGCTCAAGGCGCAGGCGCGCGCATTGTTGGAAGCGGCGGCGGGCCGCAAGCTTTCGGTCATGTTCCCGATGGTGTCCGAGCCGTGGGAATTCGACGCCGCCAAGGCGATTTTCGAGGAGCAGGCCGATTGGCTGCGCGACCGGCGCAAGCTCATGCCCGAGACGATCGAATACGGCTGCATGCTCGAAGTCCCCTCGCTTGCCGAGGTGCTCGACCTGCTGTTGCCGCGCGTGTCCTTCCTCTCGATCGGCACCAACGACCTGACCCAGTTCCTCTTCGCCGCCGACCGCGCGAACCCTAAGCTGGCCGAGCGGTACGACTGGCTCAGCCCGGCGATCTTGCGCTTCATGGCGCGCATTTCGAAGCAAGTGGTCGGCAGTCAGGTCCGCGTCGGCGTCTGCGGCGAGATGGGCGGTCGCAGGCTGGAGGCGCTGGCGCTGATGGGGCTCGGCTACACGCGCTTTTCGATCACGCCGGCCGCCGTCGGGCCGATCAAGGAGCTGGTGCGCAAGGTCTATCTGCCCGATCTCAAGACCCAGATGCAGCAATGGCTGATGAGCCCGCCGCTCGACATGCGCCGTGCGCTGACGGAATGGGCGGACAAGAACGACATCGATCTCGACTGATTTCGTCTCTTTTGCCGCGCAATTCGTCGGTTTCCCCCGGATGGCAAGGGGGCGAACCGGTTGACAAGCGCGGCGAGCGTCTTTCTCAACAAACCCAGTCGGAGCGGGAACACCCGCGGGGTTTCAGGTATTCGGGATTCGCATGGAAGAAGAAGACGGCATCGTCGAAAACGCGTCCGCGCCCAAACAGCGCGTGGGTGATCGCCTGCGCGAGGCGCGTGAGGCCAAGGGTCTCGACATCGATCAGGTCGCTGCCGAAACGCGCATTCCCAAGCGTCACCTGGAGACGATCGAGGCGGGCAATTTCTCCGCGCTTCCTTCGCGAACCTACGCAATCGGCTTCACCCGCACCTACGCTCGCACGCTCGGCCTCGACGAAAAGGACGTGCTTGACCACGTGCGCGAGGAACTGGCTGAAGGCGATCCCAACGCGGTCGAAAAGCCGACCAAGTTCGAGCCTGGCGACCCTGCTCGCGTGCCGGGGCGCGGCCTCGCCTGGTTCGCCGTGCTGGCGGCCGTGATCCTGCTCGGCGGCGTCTATGCTTTCTATTCGAGCTATTTCGCGCCCGGCCTCGGGCCCGCACCGCTGGAAGACCCCGAAGCGCAGGTCGCTGCGAACGAGACGCCCCAGCAGGCCGCAACGCCCGCGCCGCAGCCCACCGGCGGCCCTGTCGTCTTCACCAGCGAAATGGACGATACCTGGGTCAAGTTCTACGACGCCAGTGGCACGCGCCTCTTCGAAGCGCAGATGGCCGAAGGCGACAGCTTCACCATTCCCGAAGATGCCGACGGCCCGCAGATCTGGACCGGGCGGCCCTATGCGCTCGCCATCACCATCGGCGGCCGCAGCGTTCCCAAGCTGACCGAGGAAGACACGGTGGTGAAGGATGTCCCGGTGACGGCCGAAGCGCTGCTCGCCCGTGACGAGCCCGAGGCCGCTCCGGTGGCAGCCGCCACGCCCAGCGAGACCTGATCTGCGCCTATAGCCAGCGGCGGATATCCGCCTTCATCCCCTCGACAGCTTCGCGGGGCTAGGCCATTTCTGTCAGTATGAATTCTCCAAACGGGAGCACGCACCTATCATGATCGCACGCAGCGCACGCGCCTTCGGCCTCGGCGGGATCGCCATGGCCCTTATCGCCACTTCCATCCCCGCAGTGGCGCAGGACAATGACGAAACGCGCATCCGCAAGCTGGAAGCCGAAGTTCGCGCCCTGCAGCGCAAGGTCTTCCCGGGCGGCGACGGACGCTACTTCGAACCGCAGATTACGGCTCCCGCAGCTACTGCCAATCCGGCCCAGCCGGCCGTGACCTCGACCACGGCGGTCACCGATATCCTCGCGCGCCTCGATGCGCTGGAGATGCAATTGCAACGGCTGACCGCGCAGTACGAGGTGGGCACCAACGCCATGCGCCTGCTCGAAGAACGGGTGGAGGCGCTTGAGGCCGCCAACGCTCCTGCTCCGGAACCCACACCCGCGCCTGCTACGAGCGGCACGACGACCACGCCCGAGCCCGAACCCGCAGCCAAGCCCGACCCGGCGCGTGTCGCGGCTGTCCAGGCGATCACCAAGCCCGCTACGGGTGATGCCGGGGATGACGAATATTCCTACGGCTTCCGCCTGTGGGACGCCGGCTTCTTCCCCGAGGCGCAGCAGCAGCTGACCCTGTTCGTGGAACAGCACCCCAACCATTCGCGCGTGAGCTACGGCCGCAACCTGCTCGGCCGCGCCTATCTCGACGACGGTAAGCCGACCGAGGCAGCGCCGTGGTTCCTGCGCAATTACCAGGCCGACAAGAACGGCGCGCGCGCCGGGGACAGCCTGCTGTTCCTCGCCGAAGCGATGATCGCCCTGAAGGACACGGGCCGCGCCTGCATCGCCCTGTCGGAATTCGGCGAGACCTATCCGGCGCTCGCCACCGGCCGCCTGTCGGGCCAGTACGCGACTGCGCGCAGCAAGGTCACCTGCAACTAAGATGGCGCTCTCGCCGGAACTGTTAGAGCGGTTCCGGCAGGACCTCGCGCGCGTCTGGACGCTCGAAGGGGGCGAGAGACTGGGCATCGCCTTCTCGGGCGGGCCGGACAGTCTCGCCCTTCTGCTCTTAGCGGCAGAGGCGCTGCCCGGGCGCGTAGAGGCGGCCACGGTCGACCATGGATTGCGCGCCGAAAGCGCTAAAGAGGCGCAGGACGCTGCGCGGATTTGCGAAGCGCTGGGCGTGCCGCACGAGACGCTCGCCGTGACCGTGCCGCCCGGCAATCTGCAGGCCGAGGCCCGGCGCGCGCGCTACGAAGCGCTGGCTGAATGGGCGGAGCGGCGCTCGGTCGAATATATCGCGACCGCTCATCACGCGGACGATCAGGCCGAGACCTTCCTGATGCGCGCCAACCGCAGCAGCGGGCTATCGGGGCTTGCCGGGGTGCGGTCGGCGACGTCGCTGGGCGAGGGCGATCTAATTGTGCTGCGCCCGCTGCTGACATGGCGTCGCTCGGCGCTGGAGGACATCGCGCGAACCAGCGGCTTTCCCGTCGCCGCCGACCCCTCCAACCTCGACGAGAGCTTCGACCGCGTGCGTATGCGCAAGGGGCTGGCCCAGGCCGACTTCATCGATGTCGAGGGACTGGCCGCATCGGCCCGCTATCTCGCCGAGATGCAGGACGACATCGACGGCATGGCGCTGGAGGAATGGGGAAGGGCGCAGGACGAGGACGGCGCGCCCCATCGCTATCGCCCATTTGCGCGCTCAGGCGTCCATCGCCCTGTCTTCCTTGCCGAAGTGGTGAAGCTGTTCTGCGAGGATCTTGGCGCCACGCTGACCCGCAGCGAAGCGCGGCGCATGGTGGACGAACTGCTCGACGATCGCGCGGTAAACATTGGCGGGATTCAAGCCCGCAACCTCGACGGTGACGATGTCGTCTGGACCTTCGCTCCCGAAAATCCGCGAAGGACGGGTTAACCGCCGAGCGCTGCCGCCTCGCGCGCGACTTTCTCGACCGCTGCCTCATCCACCGCACCACGCGGCGCAACCCAGCTGCCGCCGACGCACAGAACCGGATCGAAACCGAGCCAGTCGGGTGCGTTCTCCAGCGTGATCCCGCCGGTCGGGCAGAAGCGGCACTGGCCGAAGGGCGCGGCGAGCGCTTTGAGGGCCGGCAGCCCGCCCGCGGCCATGGCGGGGAAAAACTTGAAATGGGTAAGGCCGAGATCGAGGCCGCGCATGATGTCGCCGGCGTTGGCGATGCCGGGCAGGAAGGGGATGCCCTCGCGGATCGCCGCCTTGCCGAGCGGCTCGGTGAGGCCGGGCGAGACGATGAATTCGCTCCCCGCATCGATTGCCGCGGCCAGCTCTTCCTGGTTGGTCACGGTGCCCGCGCCGACAATGGCCCCGTTGACCTCTTTCATGGCGCGGATGGCGTCGAGCGCGGCAGGGGTGCGCAAAGTGACCTCGAGCACGCGCAGTCCGCCTGCCACAAGGGCGCGGGCCAGCGGCACGGCGTGTTCCACCTCGTCGACCACGATCACCGGGATGACCGGCGCGGTCTGCATGATGTCGGCGATATGGGTCATGCGTGTTCCCTCGCATAGGCGGCAGCCGCGCCGAACAGGCCCGGTTGCGGATGGGTGATGAGCTTGACGGGGATCGACGCCATCAGCTCCTGGAAGCGGCCCTTGGCCTTGAAACGCTCGGCAAAGCCCGACTTCACCAGCGTCTCGCGAATGCGGTAGCCAAGGCCGCCCGCGATCACGACGCCGCCGAAGCCACCCTGCGCCAGCGCGATGTCGCCCGCCACGCTGCCAAGCGAAAGGCAGAAACGGTCGACAGCGGCGGCGGCGAGGCTGTCGCTGCCCTCCTGCCCGCGCGTCCAGATGGCGATATCGTCCTCTTCGGCGACCGGCTTGCCCTCCATCGCGGCGAGCGTCTGGTAGATGTCGGAGATCGCCGGGCCGGACACCACGCGCTCGATGGAGACGCGATTGTGGCGCTTGCGTAGGCGCGCAAGGATCGCGTCCTCGATGCTGTCGAGCGGGGCGAAATCGATGTGCCCGCCCTCGGTCGCCGACACGCGATAAGTGCCGTCGGGCTCGCGATAGAGATGCGCGACGCCAAGCCCGGTGCCGGGGCCGAGCACGCTGAGGCGGCCAGTCGGGGCGAGCGGCTTGTCGGGGCCGGTCAGGTGGATGAACTGGTCGTCTCCGACGCGCGCCACCGCATGGGCGACCGCTTCGAAATCGTTGACGATACAATAGCTCTCGACGCCGAGCTTTTCCTTCACCAGCGCCGGACGGATGATCCACGGGTTGTTGGTGAAGCGGATGACCTCGCCGCCCACGGGCCCGGCAATCGCCATGGCCACGCGCGAGGGCAGGCTGCCGCCCTTGCGGTCGCGATAATCCTCCCACGCGGTCTGAAAGCTGGCGTGATCCTTGGTGTGGATCGTCTCCGGCTCATCCAGCGTGATCGTGCCATCCTCGTGGATGGTCGCAATCGAGAAGCGCGCGTGCGTGCCGCCGATATCGACGCTTACGAGTTCCATCATTCTCCCCTCGGGCTCTTTGCGAGCCTCGTCATTGCTTATAGTCCTGCCATGGCCAGCATCGACGAGGCGCCCTGTTCGGCGCCGTCGGCGTTGCTGCGGAACATGGCGAAAAGTTCGCGGCCCATACCGCTGTCGGCCTGCGGTTTGGGCGCCGGTTCGCGGCTGGCGAGATCGGCGGTGGTAGAAAGCGTACCGGTCTCGGCGCAGACGCGGACAATGTCGCCGTCGCGCAGCTTTGCCAGCGGCCCGCCGCCCAAAGCTTCGGGCGTGCAGTGGATCGCGGCCGGAACCTTGCCGCTCGCGCCGGACATGCGCCCATCGGTCACGAGCGCGACGCGGTAACCGCGGTCCTGCAGCACGCCGAGGGCGGGGGTAAGCTTGTGGAGTTCGGGCATGCCGTTGGCGCGCGGCCCCTGGTAGCGGACCACCACGACCACATCGCGGTCGAGTTCGCCCTTCTTGAAGGCTTCGTTGACGCTCGGCTGGTCCTCGAAGATCCGGCACGGCGCTTCGATCGTCCAGCGCTCGCGCTCGACAGCGGAAGACTTGAAGCAGGCGCGTCCCAGATTGCCCTGCACGAGCCGCATGCCGCCATCGCTCTGGAAAGGATCGGAAGCAGGGCGGAGCATCTCGGGATCGCCGGAGGGACCGGGATCGCGCCAGGTCAGCGCGTCGCCATCCATGCCCGGCTCATTGGAGTAGGCTTCGAAGCCGCCGGCCCAGACGGTCAGGATGTCGCCATGCGCCAGCCCCTCGTCGAGCAGCGTGCCGATAACATAACCCATGCCGCCGGCATCGTGGAAATGGTTCACGTCGCCCGAGCCGTTGGGATAGACGCGCGCAACCAGGGGAACGGCGCTGGAAAGTTCAGCAAGGTCGGTCCAGTCGAAACGAATACCCGCCGCGCGCGCCATCGCCGGGATATGGATCGCGTGATTGGTCGAACCGCCCGTGGCGAGGAGGCCGATGGCGGCGTTGATGATCGCCTTTTCGTCGACCACGCGGCCCAGCGGGCGGAAGTCTTCGCCCGACTTGCCGATCTCGGTCAGTCGATGGGTCGCCTTGCGGCTCAGTTCCTGCCGCAGTTTCGCGCCCGGCGGCACGAAAGCCGCGCCGGGGATGTGGAGGCCCATCATCTCCATCATCATCTGGTTCGAATTGGCAGTCCCGTAGAAGGTGCAGGTGCCGGGCGAGTGGTAGCTGCCCATCTCGCTCGCCAGCAGTTCCTCCCGCCCTACCTTGCCCTCGGCATAGAGCTGGCGTGTGCGCTGCTTTTCCTTGTTCGAAATACCGGTCCCCATCGGGCCCGAGGGCACAAAGATCGCGGGCAGGTGCCCGAAGCGCAGCGCGCCCATCAGCAGGCCCGGCACGATCTTGTCGCAGATACCGAGCAGGGCAACGCCGTCATACATGGCGTGGCTCAGCGCAACGACAGTCGAAAGCGCGATGGTGTCGCGGCTGAAGAGCGACAGTTCCATGCCGTCCTCGCCCTGCGTCACCCCGTCGCACATGGCCGGCGTGGCGCCCGCAACCTGCACGGTGGCGCCCACTTCGCGCGCCCAGATCTTCATCCGCTCGGGATAGCGGTAATAGGGCTGATGCGCCGAGAGCATGTCGTTGTAGGCGGTGACGATGCCGAGGTTAGGTCCGCGTGCGGCCATGATCGCCTGCTGGTCTTCCTCGGCCCCGGCATAGGCATGGGCGAGATTGGAGCAGGACAAAGTACCGCGATTGACCTGCCGGTCGCCTTCGCGGTCCATCAGGTCGAGATAGGCGCTGCGGCTCGGTCTGGAGTTCGCAATCACCCGCTCGGTCACGCGGTGGATGGTATCGTTAAGCGGCTTAGTCATCGTGCCAGGTCACCCCGTCGCGTTCGGCAAGCGCCACGGCGGCGCTGGGTCCCCATGTGCCCGCGGCATAGGTCTTGGGTTGCGTTCCGTTTTCCGCCCACAGCGCGCGGATGTGGTCGATGAAGTCCCACTGGGCCTCCACCTCGTCGCGCCGGACGAACAGCGTCTGGTCGCCATGGATGAGGTCGAGCAGCAGGCGCTCGTAGGCGATTCGGCGGACCACGTCGGAGAAGGCATCGGGCATGGCAATGTCGAGCGGCACGGGGCGCAGGCGCAACCCGTCGCTGCCAAGGCCCGGGACCTTGGCCATCATCGTCAGCTGGATATTTTCTTCCGGCTGGATTTCGATCACCATGCGGTTGGGTTCGGTCTTGGCGCCGCGCCCTTCGAAGATCGAGTGCGGGATGCATTTGAACTGGATCACGATTTCCGTGACCCGGCGCGGCATCCGCTTGCCGTGGCGCAGGTAGAAGGGCACGCCGCGCCAGCGCCAGTTATCGACATGGGCTTTGAGCGCGACATAGGTTTCGGTGTCGCTGTCCTTGCCCAGTTCCTCGTCGTAGCCGGGCACGCTTTTCCCATCGACGGCTCCGGCGCGGTACTGGCCCGTAACGACCTCGTTCGACTGGGCTGGACGCAGCGCGCGCAGGACCTTGACCTTCTCGTCGCGCACGGCAGTGGCGTCGAAACTGGTCGGCGGCTCCATCGCCACCAGCGCGAGGAGCTGGAGCATGTGGTTCTGGACCATGTCGCGCAGCGCGCCGCTGTCGTCGTAATAGGCGACCCGGCTTTCCAGCCCGACCGTCTCGGCGACGGTGATCTGGACGTGGTCCACGTAATTGGAATTCCACACCGGCTCGAGCAGGATATTGGCGAACCGCAGGGCGAGGAGGTTCTGGACCGTTTCCTTGCCGAGGTAGTGATCGATGCGGAAGATGCGGTCTTCGCTGAAGGCTTTGGCGACCGCGTCGTTGATCTCGCAGCTGGAGGCCAGATCGGTGCCGAGCGGCTTTTCGAGCGCGATGCGTGCGTTGCCGTTGGTCAGGCCCGCGCGCTTGAGGCCAGCGATGGTCGGCTCGAACAGGCTCGGCGCGGTCGACAGGAAGATCGCGAGGCCCTTGTACTCACCCACTTCCTTCGCAAGCTCGTCATAACCGGCAGGCGTGGTCGCATCGACGGGGACATAGCTCAGCTTGTTCAGGAAATCCGCGGTCGGGCCGCGCCGGTTCTTCGGCAGGTGCTTTTCCAGCGCCTCGCGCGCGAACTGGCGGAACTCCTTCGTGCTCATCTCCGAGCGCGCCGTGGCAACGATACGCAGGTCCGGATCGAGCAGGCCGTCGGCGTGGAGAGCGCAGAGCGAGGGCAGCAGCATCCGCTGCGACAGATCGCCGGTCGCTCCGAAAAGGAGCAGGCGGTCGGCTTCGAACTTTACCTCTGGCATGCAGTGTCCACCGGCATCTTTCCTCCCATTGGCGGGGCGTTATCAGCGAGGGTAGCGATAGGCCAGAGCGCCGCATTGCTATTCATGAGGCTATGGATGGGCGCGGTCACGAGGCGGTGACCGACACGGTCTTGTCGCCAAATTCATTCATCCCGAAGCTGGTCAGGAAGCTGACATCGGCCGCGTCGCGCCCGACGCCGATCTTCACCGTCTGCGCCGGATCGGCCATGCCGGTCGCATCGACCAGCTGCCAGGTGCCGCCGCCCTCGGTTTCGGGATCGTTGAGGAAGACTTCGGCGACGGCGTGGAAATCGGGCGGGTCGACGCCTGGCGCGTAGCAGGCGACATAGCGCGCGGGGATGGTGCTGGCGCGCGCCAGCGCCACCATGACATGGGCGTAATCGCGGCAGATACCGCGCCGCTCGACGAAGGTGTCGAGCGCGGTCGTTTGCGGGCCCGAAGCGCCCGGCGTGTAGGCGAGTTTGCGGCCCATCCATTCACGGATGGCGACGATCCGCTCGCCCCCGTCGGTGCCGCCGAACTCGTCCTCGACAAAGGTCTGGAAGCGGTCGGCCGCGCAATAGCGGCTGTCGAAGAGGTACTGCACCGCTTCGCCTGGCATGTCATGCGGGGCGAGGCGGGTGAGAGACGACAGGTCGGCGAGCTGGCGTTGGAGTTCAACTTCCGCCCGATAGGCGACTTCGAAGTCCCCCTCGGCCCGGATCCAGATGCGCTCGCCAATGTCATCCTGGGCAGGGACCCAGGCGCAATGTTCGGACTCGGTGAGCTGGGTATCGGCCGAACGGACAAGCTGTTCCGGGATCCTCGCCGCTTCGAATTGAAGAAGCAGGTCCGTCTTGCGCGGAAGAGAAAAAGAAAAGCGCGCTTCTATGGAAATGGTCATACCGCCCTAACGCAGCAGCGAGAGCTCTGTTTCGCGCTAATGGGGGCACCCCACCGCAAACGAAAAAGGGCCCCGAAACCGGAGCCCTTTTGTGAAGATTATTCTGGCTGGGCAATTAGCCCATGAGCCACTTCCAGATGTTCCACATAATCGCCTCCTGTTGACGGACAGGAAGTAACCTTCTGTTAACCATACATGTTTGTAAAGCATTAACTATGCTTCGCGCGCGCCACTTTCTCCGAACTCATTGAATTTCATGAGGTTATCCAAACCCATGGGGCGGGCAAGGATATAACCTTGGACGTGCGTACACCCGATTTCCGTTAACAATTTCAGCGTCTCGGCATCCTCTGCGCCTTCCGCAACGACCCCGATTCGCGCATCGCGGCCCATCTGGACGACACTGGTCACGATAGCCTTGGCCTTGGCGCTTTTGGTGATGTTGGCCACGAACAGCCGGTCGATCTTCACTTCGTCGAAAGGAAGCTCGAAAAAGGTTTCGAAATTGGTCTCACCGACGCCGAAGTCATCCATCGAGATGCGGGTGCCGAGCGCCTTCAACTCGTTGAGGACCATCTCCGCCGTCTCGAGGTTCCCGATGCGCGAGGTTTCCGTAACTTCGAGGATGAGGAAACGCGGGTCGAAACCGGTGGCCTGGAGGACGTTGCGAACCATTCCGACGATTTTCATGTCGGACAGCAGCGTGGCCGAGATATTCACCGACATGGTGATCGAGCGTCCGCGGAAGTGCATCAGGCGTCCCGCCGCGCAGGCGTGTTCGAAGACGAATTCGGTCAGCGCGTCCATACGCCCGGCCTTCTCGCACTGGGCGATGAAGTGCATAGGTGGGATAAAGCCGCGCGCCGGGTCCTGCCAACGCACAAGCGCCTCGACCCCGGTCATATTGCCGTTCCGCGTGTCGATCTTGGGCTGGTAAACGCAGAAGATCTCGCCCGCTTCCATCGCTTCGTCGATGCGGGCGCGCAGCGAAATGTCCCACAGCTCGTCGAAGCGCGAACTGCTTTCGGCGATCTTGATCGGCTGGAGAGCTTCGGAGCTTTCCTCGGCGGCCGCGACCGCTGCAGCGAGACGCGCCGCCGGATCGCCGTCGAGCTTGGCGACACCAAAGCTGATGCCGACGTCGATCGAGGAGCCGGCAACGTTGAGCGGTGCCGCGAACATCGCGCGCAGGCCTTCGAGATGCTCGGCAAGGCGATCGCCATCCTCTTCCTTGCAATGCCAAGCGAGATGATGCCCTTCGGCGTAGATCGTCAGATCGCCATCGGTGGCGCGCAGGCGATCAACGAGCTTGAGGATGTATTGCGCCCGGTGTGCGCGAGGCAGCGTCTTGAAGACATGTTCATAGCCGTGAATTCGGGCCACCACGAGATGGCCACGCACATGGATGTCCTGCGCTGTCTTGACTTCGAGTGCGCGCAGCTTCGGCAAACCGGTCTCGTTGTCGACCAGCGCCATGCGGTCCTTCCAGCGAGCGCGCGAGCGCAGGAAGGCGTAGGCGATGAGCGCTGCCGCGCAATAGGACAGCTCGACCCGAACACCGGCAACGCTACCCAGATAGATGGTCAGGGGGAGGGAGCTCAAGACAAACGCATAGGCCACACGGCGACGCTTTTGCGAATTGGCGAAAGCGAGCAGCAGTGCGAAGGTCAGGGTGAAAACGGCAAGGGCCGGAAGGGCGCTGATGAAACCTGTCCGGCCAGCCTTCAATGTTTCCGCGCCATAAATCGCGACATAGGAACGCGGGACCGAGTAATCGCCCGGGACACGCTGCTGACGATCCGAAAGGCCTGCAGCCTCGCCGATAACGACGGTCCGCCCCGCGAAACCCGCTACATGGTTGCCTGCAACAAGGTCGGACAGTTCGACGGAGGTGATCGCGCTCGAATCGAAGGCGTAGTCGATCTGGAAAGTGCCGCCCCGGGTGTCCTCGATACCAGCGATCGATGCAGCGAGGGTCGGGAGCCTGCGCCCCTTTACGTTCTCGGCGTACTCCTTGGTCCAGCTAAATCCCAGCCAATTGTCAGAGCTGCGTGAAACGACACGCTTCGCATCGCCCGCAATGGCGGGGGAGGTCGTTATGATACGTTCGGGAGAGCTTCCGTTCTGTTCGATCCTGTCGACCAGAGTAGCGCGCGGTCCAAGGTCGGCAATTGCCTGCGCTAGCTGCGCGTCCGCCGCTTCGGTCGATGCAAGCGGGAAGGCGATGTCGACATAGACGCGCCCGACACCTTCTTGGTCGAGCTTTTCCAAGGCGGAGGCAAGCTGCTGACGACGTCCGGGAAGATCCGGATCGGCCAGATCCCGTTCTGCGGCCACGAAGACGATATCGCCCGACGGTTTGTGGGTCGCAATGCGCGACTGGGCAATCCAGCTGAACTGGTCGACGGGGTCGAGTATGCTGATTACGAACAAGGCAAAGACGAATGCGACACTGAAAAGCAGATGCTTCAATCGACTCGCCGCACCAAGGGGCAAGCCGGAAACCGACTTGGCAGAGGGCGCAGAGGCGCGGTCCAGGGTGCGGACGATATTCATCGCGCTTCCCTATGCCCCGATTAAGTTTAAGAATGTTTTGACGCGGGGGCCGATTTTTTCGCGCACCCATGGAAATCGGCGCGCAACAGTAGTTAATCGCGTAGTAGGAAATAGGATGAAGGATCGTTAAGCATGGCCCCGCGGCATCCCCTTAGGGTGGCGGGAATATCCTATTTTAAACAGTCCCTTACCAAACTTTCCAAAGGTTCAATCGCTTTGGTTAAGGGGTAGGTAGGCAGCGGTCAGCCCGCGACGACACCGTAAAGGTCGTGGGCGTCGGCATCCTCGACTTCAACGGTCACGATATCGCCGGTTTCGAGCGTTCCGGGCACGTTTCGCAGGTAAACCGCACCGTCGATTTCGGGCGCGTCGGCCTGGCTGCGACCGGTCGCGCCGATATCGCCATCCTCGTCCGGCTCGCCCACTTCGTCGATGATGACGGGGATCGAACGACCGACCTTCGCCTGCAGCTTGGCGGCGCTGATCCGCTCGGTCACTTCCATGACGCGGGCGTAACGTTCTTCCTTGATCTCTTCCGGCACGGGATCGGGCAGGTGATTGGCCTGCGCGCCTTCGACCGGTTCGAAGCGGAACGCGCCGACGCGGTCGAGCTGGGCTTCTTCCAGCCAGTCGAGCAGATACTTGAAATCGTCTTCGGTCTCGCCCGGGAAGCCGACCACGAAGCTGGAGCGGATCGCGATCTCGGGGCAGATCTCGCGCCAGCCCTTGAGGCGTTCGAGCACCTTGGCCTCGTTCGCCGGGCGTTTCATCGCGCGCAGGACCTTTGGGCTGGCGTGCTGGAAGGGAATGTCGAGATAGGGCGTCAGCAGCCCTTCGGCCATCAGCGGGATCACCGCGTCGACATGCGGATAGGGGTAGACGTAGTGCAGCCGCACCCACGGCGGCATACCGCCACCGATGTCGAGCTGGCCCAGTTCGCGCGCGAGATCGGTCATGTGCGCGCGCACTTCGCGGCCCTTCCACGGCTTGCTCTCGTGCCGTGTGTCGACACCATAGGCGCTGGTGTCCTGGCTGATGACCAGCAGTTCCTTCGTGCCGGCGGCGACCAGCTTCTCCGCTTCGCGCAGGACCGCATCGATCCGGCGGCTGGCGAGCTTCCCGCGCAGGTCCGGGATGATGCAGAAGGCGCAGGAGTGGTTACAGCCCTCGGAAATCTTCAGATAGCTGTAGTGCCGCGGCGTCAGTTTCACGTCCGGCTGAGGGATAAGGTCGATATACGGACCCTGGCTTGGCGGGGCGTGCTCGTGTACGGCTTCGACGACGGCCTCGTATTGGTGCGCGCCGGTCACGGCGAGGACGCTGGGATGCGCGGCGCGGATGGCATCGGCTTCCTCGCCCATGCAGCCGGTTACGATCACGCGGCCGTTTTCGGCAATGGCCTCACCGATCGCCTGCAGGCTTTCTTCCTTGGCCGAATCGAGGAAGCCGCAGGTGTTCACCAGCACCACGTCCGCGCCGGCGTAATCGGGGCTCATCGCATAGCCATCGGCGCGCAGGCGCGTGAGGATGCGTTCGCTGTCGACCAGCGCCTTGGGGCAGCCGAGGGAAACCATGCCGACCTTCTTCTGGTCGGGGATCGGGGTGGTGGGGGTGTTCATGTCAATGTCCGTGGGATTTGCGCGCGCCCCTACACGAACTGGGCGGCTCGCGCTAGGAGGGACCGCATGGGACCTGTAAACTGGATCGCGGTGGTGGCCGCCTGGAGTGTCGCCGCGCTGCTGGGCGTGACCTTCTATGGCAGGGCAGCTACTCCGCGCCCGCCATATCTCCTGCATATCATGGCAGGCCTGCTGTTGTTTGCGAGCGCCGCCATGCTCGGCCACATGTTCGCCCGGGTCGGAACGGCCACGCTCGATGCGAAGTGGTGGCTCTACTTCATGATGGCGGGCGGGCTGGCGCTGACCTTCATCGGACCGGCGCTCTTTATCGCAGCGGTCAGGCGCGAAGAACCGATCGGCAAGGCTCTGTTCGACTGGGGTTACTGGCTCGCCGCCTATCTGGCGATGGGCGGCGTGTTCCTGTTGCTCGGCTAAACCTCAGGCACCCTGCCGGATGGTGTCATCCTTCACGTGCCCGTCGCCCTTGCTCTCGCCATTGGGCGTGGCGATGATTTCGACGATGATGTCGCCTTCCTGCAGGTTCTGGCACTCGTCTTCCCAGAAGCCGATGGCACGGCCGTTGCGGTAGACGCGCAGGCCTCGGCCTCCGGTCGTCAGCTCGCTGATCGCGCAGCCGCACTCGTCCGCCGTCACTTCGCGCTCGACAAGCTGGACGCGGCCGGACACGCTGGCGAGGTCGGCCAGATATTCCGCGATATGCTCGCCCTTGGCGCTGCCGGCGAGCAAGAGACCGGTAAAGCGCACCGGGTTGATGACGTTGTTCGCACCGGCCTGGCGGGCAAGCGATTCGTTGTCGTCCGCGCGCACCACCACGCTGATGGGAACGTGCGGTGCCAGCGCGCGCACGGTCAGGGTGATGAGGATGGTGGTATCGTCGCGTCCAGCCGAAATCAGGACGTTCTGCGCTTCTCCGATCCGCACCGCTTTCAGGGTCTCGTCGCGCGTCGCGTCGGCGGCCATGACATTGCATCCGAGCGATTCAGCGGCGTGAAGCCGTTCCTCGCTGGGGTCGATGACCACGATGGTGCTGGGATCGGTCCCGCGTTCGATGAGTTCGGCCACGGCCTCGCTACCGGAAATGCCGTAGCCGAGGACCACGATGTGGTTGCAGAGTTGTTCCTGAATACGGGCCATGCGGAATTTTTCCCAGCTGCGCTTGATGAGGAAGTTGTAGGCCGTGCCCACGAAGATGAACAGGACGGCGAAACGGACCGGCGTCACGATGACAGCCTCGACAAGGCGCGCACGGTCGGAGATCGGGGCGATGTCGCCGAAGCCGGTGGTGGTGATCGAAATCATGGTGAAATAGATCACGTCGAGGAAGCTGACCTCGCCGTCGAGATTGTCGACCAGACCTTCGCGATCCCACCAGTGAATCATTACCACGAGGGCGATCAGGAAAAGCGCAAGGCCCAGGCGGATGCCGAGGTCTCCCCAGACAGGGATCTTGGTCGCTCGCCGCAGGGGCTGGAACCGCGGGCCGCGATAGACACGCGTCCCGCCTTCGCCCGGCGCAATTCGATCGAGTTGCTTTCTCTCGCTCATCCCACCCTCAAGTGGGCGAGCGTGCGGGGGCGGTCAAGCACCTTCAAGCGCCGTAGCGTTCCCCCAGGGCCTTCAGCGAGGCGTGATGGGTCAGGTCGAGCTGGAGCGGAGTGACCGAGACGTAACCGTCTGCAATCGCTTCGAGGTCGGTGCCGTGGTCGGGCGTGTGCTCGATCGCCTGCAGGCCGAACCAGAAGTATTTGAAGCCGCGCGGATCGCGTCCCTCGACCACCGTGCCGCGCGAATAATCGTGGAAGCCCTGTGCCACGGCGCGGATGCCCTTGATCTGGTCGGCAGCGCGCGGGGGGAAGTTGATGTTGACCAGTGTGCGGTCGGGCAACGGGGCCTCCAGCAGCGGGGCGAGGACCTTCGCGCCCCACGCCTCGGCCGCAGCGAAGGACATATCGTGCCCCGCATCGTCGCGCCCGATGACCTGGCTCATCGCGATCGAGCGGATGCCGGCCAGCGCGCCTTCGATGGCGGCGGACACGGTGCCCGAATAGGTGATGTCGTCGCCGAGATTCGCGCCGCGGTTGACGCCCGACAGGATCAGGTCGGGCGCGCCGTCCATCACCTGCCTCAGGCCCATAGTCACGGAATCGGTCGGCGTGCCGGTCACCGAGAAGCGCCGCTCCCCGTGCTTCCTCAAGCGCACCGGACGGGTGAGGGTCAGCGCGTGGCCCATGCCCGACTGTTCCTCGTCGGGCGCGCAAATCCAGATGTCGTCGGAAAACTGCCGCGCAATCGCCTCCAGCACGTCGAGGCCGGGGGCGTGGACGCCGTCGTCGTTGGTGAGGAGGATTTTCACGCCTGCGGCTCCAGCTTTGCAACGCCGCCCATATAGGGAGCGAGAACATGAGGCACGGTGACGCTGCCGTCTTCCTGCTGATAATTCTCCATCACCGCCACCAGCGTGCGGCCCACGGCGAGGCCCGATCCGTTGAGCGTGTGGACGAAGCGGGTCTTCTTCTCGCCTTCGGGGCGATAGCGCGCGTTCATGCGACGCGCCTGGAATTCGCCCGTGTTCGAGCAGGAGCTGATTTCGCGATAGGCGCCCTGTCCAGGGAGCCAGACCTCGAGGTCGTAAGTCTTCTTCGCGCCGAAGCCCATGTCGCCGACGCACAGCAGAACCTTGCGATAAGGCAGGCCGAGCGCCTGCAGGATGCCCTCGGCGCAAGCTGTCATGCGTTCGTGCTCGGCCTCGCTGTCTTCGGGGCGGCAGATGCTGACGAGTTCGACCTTCTCGAACTGGTGCTGGCGAATGAATCCGCGCGTATCGCGCCCTGCCGAGCCTGCCTCGCTGCGGAAGCAGAGCGTGTGGGCGGTAAGGCGAATAGGCTCGACGGGTTCATCGAGGATCTGTCCGGCGACCGAAGCGGTGAGCGGCACCTCCGAGGTCGGAACCAGCCAGCGGCCATCGGTGGTCTGGAAGCTGTCCTCGGCGAACTTGGGCAGCTTGTCGGTGCCGTACATGGCCTCGTCGTTCACCAGCACCGGCGGATTGCACTCGGTATAGCCGTTCTCGCGCGTCTGGGTGTCGAGCATGAACTGGGCGAGCGCGCGGTGGAGGCGGGCGATGTCGCCGCGCAGGAAGGTGAAGCGGGCGCCCGAAAGCGAAGCGCCCGTTTCGAAGTCCATCCCCAGAGCAGGGCC
The DNA here is from genome assembly GCF_019711375.1 of Qipengyuania aurantiaca. Lineage (NCBI taxonomy): Bacteria > Pseudomonadati > Pseudomonadota > Alphaproteobacteria > Sphingomonadales > Erythrobacteraceae > Qipengyuania > Qipengyuania aurantiaca. The sequence goes on along the minus strand of NZ_CP081295.1, from coordinate 511,108 downwards.
GATATCGGCGTGTTCTTTGGGCTCGAAGGCAAAGTCGCGCTTCTCGCCCCATGCCGAAACCTCGACATTGTCGTTCTCGTCCGCGCCGTCCGGAACGTCGTCGGCAGGCATATTGGGCAGGCGGGCGAGGAGGTCGGTCAGTTCCGCACCGGCCTTCTGTTCCGCCTCCTCCCACGCGGGCATGCTCGCCTTGATCTCGGCGACTTCGGCCTTCAGCGCCTCGGCCTTGTCCTTGTCGCCCTGGCCCATGGCCTGGCCGATTGCCTTGGAAGCTTCGTTGCGGCGGCTCTGCGCTTCCTGAACGCGGGTCTGCGCCTCGCGCTTCTTGGCGTCGAGGGCGACAATCCGGTCGGCGATGGGCTCTGCCCCGCGGCGTTTCAGCGCGGCGTCGAAGGCTTCGGGATTGGCTCGGATGAAGGCGATATCGTGCATGGGGCGCGCTATGCCGTTTGGCGCTGGTCTTTTCCAGTGTGGAAATTTCGAGGCACCTATTGTGCCCGCAACGGTTGGAGTGGCTATGGCGCCTGCGCGCCAGTCGAGAGCAACCAAAGGGGCCAAGACACTTGCCAGACCAGTCACTTACGCCGCCGCGCCGCAGCCGTTTCATCGATATGGTCGACGCCGGGATCAGGCTGGGGCGCAAGGTCGGCATGGTCGACAAGGCCTGCTTCGACCGCGATGTCCTGATGGAGGAAGTCGCCCGCGCTTATGGTCTCGACAACTTCGGGGACCGCTGGTTCGTCGAGGCTCTGGACGTCCTGCTGCAATCGGCGAAGGAGGAGGCGGGCCTCAACGCCGCGGGCGATTTTTCCGCCATGAAGCAATTCCACCACCTGCTGCGTGACAGGCTATATGCGCAAATGTGGTTCGACCGTCACCCGGAGATACTCGCGCGCCCGATCCGCAATCCGGTGGTGATCGTGGGGCCGATGCGCTCGGGCACGACGCGGCTTCATCGCCTGCTCTCGGCCGACCAGCGCTTCGCCAATCTGCGCAGCTTCGAGACGATCAGCCCGGTGCCGCGCCCCGATTTCGAAGAGGTGCTGGAAGGCAAGCGCGAGGATTTCCGCCCCGTGCTGGCGAAGCGTATTCTGAAGGTAGCGCGCCTCGCCAATCCGCGCACGCTGTCGATCCACCCGACCGGGCCTTATGAGCCTGAAGAGGAACTCGGCCTTATCGCCGCCAGCTTCTACGGCATGAAGTTCGAGGCCCAGTGGCGCGTGCCGACCTTCGCGCGCTGGTGCGAACAGGAAAGCGCCGTGTCCGCTTATCGCCACATGGCCGACCTCCTGCGGCTCATCGGCTGGTCGCAGCAGGAAAGCTCGCTGAGGCCCTGGGTCCTCAAGACGCCGCAGCATATGCTCGACCTGCCCGCGCTGCTCGAAGTCTTCCCCGATGCGCGGCTGATCTTCACGCACCGCGATCCCAAATCGGTGGTCGGCAGCACCGCCTCGCTCGCCTGGAACCAGACGATCATCTACGCCGACGATGTGGATCCGAAGGCGCACGGGCGCGAATGGCTGCGCAAGAGCGAGCTGATGGTGGAGCGGATGCGGCAGGCCCGCGATGCCATTCAAAAGTCACAGATGATCGATGTGCAATACGACGCGATGGACAATGACTGGCGCGGGTCGATGGAGCGCATCTACCGCTTCCTCGGCCTCGACATCGCGCCCGCCCTGCCGGCGATGCAGGACTATCTCGACCGGTCAGCAGCCTCGAAACGCGTGCCGCACAGCTATTCGCTGGCCGAGTTCGGGCTGGAGGAGGGCGAGGTCTACGAACGCTTCGCCGACTACATCTCCACTTACCGTATCCCCACCGCCAACGCGGTTGGCGTGACGCGTCCGCCGATCGCGGCCGGATAGCAAAAGGCGGCGAACCGGTCGTCCCGGCCGCCGCCCCCTAGCTCACTCTGGAGGGTGAGTTAGAATTTTACCTCGCCGGTCACGAAGACTCGGCGCGGATCGCCATAAAAGCCGGTCAGATTGCCTTCGAGGCCAAGCGGGGTGCCGGTCACGAAGTCGTAACCGGCCACGATATAGCGCTGGTCGAAGACGTTCTTTGCGTGGATGCCGATGGCAAAACGCTCGCTGTCGTCGGTGTAAACGAGCCCAAGGTCGACCAGTTCGTAAGCGGTCTGGTCGAGCGGCCCGGGCACTTCGAACTGGCTGCTGTCCGAACGCATGGTGATCGAGCCGAGGAAGTCGAGCACGCCGCCACCGACCGGAACGCCGATGTTGATGCCGGTGTGGACGGTGAATTCGGGCGTGTTCTGGATCACGCGTTCGTCGGCGACGTCGTTGCCGAATTTGTCGACGTATTCGTTGAAACTCGCATCGAGATAGCCGAGCGACCAGTTGAAACCGATGCGGCTGCCGGCGCCGGCAAAGTCGCGTGCCACCAGCGCGTTGCCTTCGAATTCGAGGCCGTTGAGGTCAGCGCTCGCTGCGTTGGAAGTAGTTCCGGCGAAACTGTCGTTGACCCCATCGCCATCGCTGTCGAAGCCGATCGAACCGGGGATCTGCACGTCTTTGTACTGGCCGATGAAGCCGGCCAGCGCGATGGTGAGGCGGTTGTCGAGCAGACTGGCCTTCCAGCCCAGTTCATAGCTGTCCACGGTCTCCGGGCGGAAGTTGAGGAATTCGTACTCTTCGGCGTAGCTAACCTCGCCGTTGCCATCCAGATCGGGCGCCTGGGTGCTCTGGCCACGCGGGTCGAAGCCGCCTCCCTTGAAACCCTTCGAGTAGGACAGATAGAGCGTGTGATCCACGTTCGGCTTGAACGCGATCGAGGCGCGCGGGGTGAACTCCTTGTAATTCGCCTCGCCCTCGAAATCGCTGGTCACCAGGAATGGTGTGCCGTCGCCGTCGAACAGGTCGGAGAAGCCGCCGATGAAGGTGGTACGCAGGATGCGGCTGTTGCGCGTATCCCAGGTGTAGCGGCCGCCCAGCGACAGGCTGAGCTGGTCGGTCAGGTCATAGGTGAAGTCGCCGAAGACCGACCAGGTCTCGGTCGCCACATCGCCCAGCGTCTGGGCGTTGAGGCCCGGCAGGCCGATGAGGTCGCCGGTGGTGAACAGCGCCACGTCGAAGGCGGTGTAGGCGTTGGCGTCGAGATAATAGGCGCCGAGCACGCCCGACAGGCGGTCGCCCTCGACCAGCAGCTGCAGTTCCTGGCTGAATTGGTCGTTTTCATAGATGGCAGGCACGTCGAGATCGGCTGCGGGCAGGCTGTCGAAATCGATCGGGGTGGTAGACGCGTCCTCGCGGTAGCCGGTGATCGATTTCAGGGTCAGCGTGTCGCTGAGTTCGTAAGCGATCTGGAGCGCGCCGCCATAGGCTTCGACTTCCTGATCCACCACGTCGAGACCCGCGCGCGTGTCGTAGGGATTGTCGAGCACGGGCGCTCCGGAGAAGCGGCCATCGAGCAGGCGGCCGCCTTGGCGCGCCTCGCTGTTGTCCTTCACATAATCGCCCGAGAGGCGCACGAAGAGCGGGCCGCTGTCAAACTCCAGCGTGCCGCGACCGGCCCAGACGTCCTTGTTGTAATTCTCCGTGCCCAACGTGAGATTGTCGCCATAGCCGCCGCGCGAGAGGCGCGCGCCACTGACGCCGACGCGGAAGCTATCGCTGATCGGGGTCGAGGCGGAGACGACGAGGTCGGCCTGGTCATAGGAGCCATAGGTCCCGCGCACCTTCACCCGCGTCTCATCGGGCAGGCGTGCGGTCACGTACTTGATCGCGCCGCCGATGGTGTTGCGGCCATAGAGCGTGCCTTGCGGGCCGCGCAGCACCTCGATCCGCTCGACATCGTAGACATCGAGCACGGCGGCCTGCGGGCGGTTGAGATAGACGTCGTCGACGTAAAGGCCGACACCCGCCTCGAACCCGGCGACCGGATCCTGCTGCCCCACGCCGCGAATGAAGGCGGTAAGGGTGGTGTTGGTGCCGCGGCTGACTTCGAGCGTGAGGTTGGGGACCTCATCCGCCACTTCGGTCAGTTCCAGCGTGCCGCCGCGGATCAGTTCCTCACCCGAAAGAGCGGTGACGGCGATCGGCACGTCGGTCAGGCGCTCGACCCGGCGGCGCGCGGTGACGACGATGGTGCCATCATCCGCAGGCGAGGCGTCCTCGCTCAGCTCGGTATCGGAATCGATGTCCTGCGAGGACTGCGCTGCGGCAGGCGCTGCAAAAGCCAGGCCGGCAGTGCCCGCCAAAAGAACAGCGGCCGGACGCATGGTGCGAAACTTCATGAAACTCCCTCCCAATATCTCTCTCGTGCCCTCAATATTGAAAACTGAACCACCTTTCAAGTTTGTTCTTGCATCGGCCTGCGGATTTCGCTTAGCCATGAGTTCAAGAGGGGATGGGAATGGACGCGACCGCGCCAGAGGACGTGAAGACGCCGCGCACCGAAAGGGGGCGCAAGACGATGCGCAAGCTGCTCGACGCGGCGGCGCGCGAATTCGGCGATCACGGGTTTCACGAAGCCTCGATCAGCTCGATCACGCGGCGTGCGGGCGTGGCTCTGGGTACGTTCTACACCTATTTCGACAGCAAGGACGCGATCTTCCGCGCGCTCGTCGCCGACATGAGCGAGGCGGTCAAAGTGGCCGCGCGCGAGGCGATCGAACCCGATATGGACGCGCTCACCATCGAGCGGGCCGCGCTCGAGGCCTTCTTGCGGTTCGCCGCACACAACAAGGAAGTCTATCGCATCATCGACGAAGCCGAATTCGTCGATCCCTTGAGCTATCGCACCCATTACGAAACGATCGCCGAGCGTATCGCGGGTCGCCTTGCTTCAGGCGGCGAAGAAGGCGCGATGCGCGCCGGGCTCGGTGAGGTCGAAGCCTGGGCGCTGATGGGCATGAACGTCTTCCTCGGCCTACGCTACGCCATCTGGGCGGACGAGGCCGATCCCGGCCCGGACGAGGTGGCGAGGCTCGCCAATCGCCTGCTACAGCAAGGCATCGGCCCGGCCCGCGATTAGGAACGCTTGCCGCTCCAAGCCGTTGTTAGGGCAAAGGAGAATTTCTATGATCGGCAAGATTATCGGCGCCTACGCAGGCGACAAACTCGCAAAGAAGGTTGACGGTTTCGGCATCGGCGGTGCTGGCGGTGCGGCGCTTGGCGTCGTGGCGGCTTCGGTTCTTCGCCGGATGAGCCTTCCCGCCATGCTCGCCGTTGGTGCAGGAAGCTATGTCGCAAAGAAGATTTACGAGCGTTCGCAGCGCGGCGAGTCCATCGTGACCGGCGAGCCGCTTCCGCAGAAAACGGAAACCCGCGCTGCAGCCTAATCGTCGCATGGCCGTCTGCCAAGACGGCCCGGAATTTTCAGCGGCTCTCCTTCTGGAGGGCCGCTTTTTCGTGGGGGGAATTGGTGCCGGCTAGAGGAGTCGAACCCCTGACCTGATGATTACAAATCAACTGCTCTACCAACTGAGCTAAGCCGGCGTACCTTCGGAACGGTGCGGCGCCTCTGGCGGAAAATGCCTCGCGCGTCCAGCCCGATTGCAGCGCGCCGTCCAGACGCCTATCGCCGTCCGCTATGGATCTGGGCGCAATCGTTTCCGAAACCTGGACGGAGCTGGCCGATGAGCGCGGCAGCGGCAATCCTGCGCGTTATATCCCGGCGCTGGCGCTGGTCGACCCGAACAAGTTCGGCATCGCGCTGGCGACCAGCGATGGCGAGGTCTTCTGCGCTGGCAACGCCGACGAGGCGTTTTCGATACAGTCGATTTCCAAGGTCTTCGCGCTTGCGCTCGCCCTGGAGCGCGAAGGGCCGGCCCTGTGGGATGCGGTGGGCCGCGAACCTTCGGGCAACGCTTTCAATTCCATCGTCCAGCTGGAGCGGGAGAAGGGCATCCCGCGCAATCCTTTCATCAATTCCGGTGCCATCGTGACGACCGATCGCTTCATCGGCGACCGCTCGCCCGACGAGGCGGTGGAGGACTTGCTCGCACGCCTGAAGCGCATGGGCCGCGACGAGACGATCCGCTTCGATCCCGAAGTGGCGCGCAGCGAAAGCGAGACCGGTTCGCGCAATCGCAGCCTTGCTTGGTTTCTCGCCGATTTCGGGCGGCTGCTGAACCCTGTGGAGGATGTCCTCTCCGTCTATTTCCGCCAGTGCGCTCTCGCCATGAGCTGCCGCCAGCTGGCCGAAAGCGCGCTCTTCCTCGCCTTTGACGGAACGGACCCGGTCACCGGCCAGCAAATGTGCAGCGCCAGCCGTGCGCGGAGGATCAACGCGCTGATGCTGCTGTGCGGCCATTACGACAATTCGGGCCAGTTCGCCTTCGAAGTCGGCTTTCCGGGCAAGTCGGGCGTGGGCGGGGGCATTCTCGCCAGCGTACCTGGCAGGGCGGCGATCGCGGTCTGGTCGCCGGGCCTCAACCGCGCTGGCACGAGCCTGCTGGGCGCCAAGGCACTCGCCCAGATCGCGCGGCGCACGGGGTGGTCGGTGTTCAGCGGGAAATTGCCCGAAATCTAGAGCGCGCCGAAGGTCCATCCTTCCGTGCGCGCGATGTCGGGCGTGAGCCCCTCGGGCGACCAGCGCTCGGGATCGTGCGCGACCTTGCGAAGCCAGGCGGCGGTGAGAAGGGCGTCGGTGGCGTGGTCGTCGACCGCTCCTGTTCGCTCGACCGGCGGAGAGCCAAGGGCCGCCAGGGCTTCGTTGAGAGCTTCGTAGCTGCGCATTTTCGCCTTGGCCGCGCTCCGTCCAGCCTCCAGCGCGGCGAGGCTTGTGTAGATTTCGACCACGACCGAGCCCTTGTGGGGCAGCGGGTCGATGGGCCACACGGGCAGGTGTCCGCGCAAGTGATGCAGCATGCGCATCCCCGTCAGGCTCGACTTGCCGACTTGCGCCGCTCCGACGAGGTTGAAGTTGGAGTAGGGTTTGCACCCCATGGCAGCCTGCGCCTGCTCGGTGACGCGAAAGCGGCCGCGCCCATGGCTTGCTCCATCGCAGCCGAAATGCGTACCGGTCTCGCTGCCATCGCGGAAATAGGGACGCAGGTCGGGATGGGCGACGAAACTGTTGGCCCCGAGATTGGGTTCGTCGGCCGCAACCCTATCGATCAAATGCCACAGAGCAGGAGCATCCTCGGGTGTTTCCGAGAGGCCCGGAAAGTAGCCTCCGCAATCGGCATGCGGCAGCGCGATGCCTAGGTCGAGACCGACCAGAGTGTTAGGCGGCAAGTCATCACGCAGGACGGCCAGAACATCCTCGCGGGACCAGCGGTGCTCGACCAGAACAGGCGGTCCTCCAGCCGCATCGGCGATCGCGAGCGCGATGCCCTTCTGCCGCTGACCTTTGGCTCCCGACCAGTCGATGGCGAGGAAATGGCGGAAGCGCCTATCCGCGTTCACGCCGAAGCTTGTCCCAATAGTCGAGCCGCTTCTTCACCTCGCGCTCGAAACCGCGTTCGACCGGCTCGTAATAGCTTTGCGGCTCCATCTCTTCGGGCCAGTAATTGTCGCCTGAAAAACCGTCCTCGGCATCGTGGTCGTAGCTGTAGCCTGCGCCATAACCGATATCCTTCATCAGCTTGGTCGGCGCGTTGAGAATGTTTTGCGGCGGCATCAGGCTGCCGGTTTCCTTTGCCGATTTGAACGAGGCTTTCTGCGCCTTGTAGACCGCGTTCGATTTGGGTGCGGTGGCGAGGTAGGTGCAGGCCTGCACCAGCGCGAGTTCGCCCTCGGGACTGCCGAGGAATTCATAGGCGTCCTTGGCCGCCATGCATTGCACCAGCGCCTGCGGATCGGCCATGCCGATGTCCTCCACCGCCATGCGGACGAGGCGCCGGGCGAGGAAACGCGGTTCTTCGCCCGCGGTGAGCATGCGCGCGAGATAGTAAAGGCTCGCCTGCACATCGCTGCCGCGCACCGCCTTGTGGAGCGCGGAAATGAGATTGTAATGCCCTTCGCGGTCCTTGTCGTATACGGCGACCCGGCGCTGCAGGAATTTGCCGAGCGCGCCCGGATCCAGCGCTTCCTCGATTTTCGCGTTATAGAGCGTTTCGGCCTGGTTGAGCAGGAAACGCCCGTCGCCATCGGCGCTTGCGACCAGCGCATCGCGGGCTTCCGTCGTCAGGGGAAGGGGGCCTTCCAGCTCTTCCGCCCGGTCGAGCAATTGTCCCAGCGCGCCGTGGTCGAGCCGCTGGAGGATCAGCACCTGCGCGCGGCTCAAGAGCGCGGCGTTGAGCGCAAAGCTCGGATTCTCGGTCGTCGCGCCAACAAGGGTGACCGTGCCGCGTTCGACGAAGGGCAGGAAGCCGTCCTGCTGCGCGCGATTAAAGCGGTGGATCTCGTCCACGAACAGAAGCGTGCGCTGACCGGCTTCTGAGGCCTTGTCGGCGGCGGCGAAGGCCTTCTTGAGATCAGCGACGCCCGAGAACACGGCCGAGACGCTTTCGAACCGCATCCCCACGCTATCGGCCAGCAGGCGGGCGATGGTGGTCTTGCCCGTGCCCGGCGGCCCCCACAGGATCATGCTCGACAGTCGTCCGGCGGCAACCATGCGCCCGATCGCGCCTTCCGCGCCGGTCAGGTGGTCCTGCCCGATCACCTCGTCGAGGTTAGCGGGGCGCAACCGGTCGGCGAGCGGCGCATCTTCGCGCAGCGCGTCGGGCCTGGAGCTTTGCGGTAAGTCGTCAGAAAAGAGGTCGGCCATCGCGCCCCTACCTAATGGCTCGGCGGCGAATTGCCATTCCCAAGAGCCATGCTAGCATCGCCAGCGGGTCGCGGCGATAGGGAGGGATATATGGAAAAGGCGAAAACGCCTTGGCACTTTTGGGTAGTCGGCCTGCTGACGCTGGCCTGGAACGCGTTCGGGGCGAACGACTACACGCAGACCCAGCTTCGAAACATGGAATACCTCGAAGGGATGGGCTACCCGCCGGAAGGTATCGCCTATCTCGACCAGTTCCCCGCCTGGGCCGAAGCCGGTTGGGCGCTGGGTGTCTGGGGCGCTCTTCTGGGGTCGTTGCTGCTGCTTTTCCGGAGCCGGTTCGCGCTCTGGGCCTATGCGGTGTCCATCCTCGGCATCGCCATGACCACGGCCTATGAGGCCGGGGCGGATATGCCGGCCGAGCTTGCCGAAATGCAGCCCGCGTGGTTCCCGATCCTGCTCTGGGGACTAGCCCTGTTCCAGCTTTGGTACGCGTGGTCGATGCGCCGCAAGGGCGTGCTGCGCTGAACTAGCCTGCGGCGGCGCGCTGGTCGTGCAGCCGCAGATAAGTGTCGACCACCGCCTGGTTGATCGCATCCCAGCTATAGGCGCGCGCGGCCTTCTCGCCCGCTGCGCCATGCGCAAGGCGCAGGTCGTCGTCGGTGCAATAGGCGGCGAGAGCCTCGGCGCAGGCTTTCGAGAAAGCTTCGGTCTTGCTGGGCGGAATGAGGCGACCGGTCTCGCCGTCATGGACGAGGCTGGCCGCACCCGTTGCACCCGCGGCGACCACAGGCAGGCCGCAGGCCATGGCCTCCAACGTGACGTTGCCGAAGGTCTCGGTGATCGACGGGTTGAAGAAGATGTCCCCGCTGGCGAGGGCACGACCGAGGTCCTTGCCGGTCTGGAAGCCGACGAAGGTGCCACCGGGCAGCGCCTTCTTGAACCAGTCGCGGGCCGGACCGTCACCGATGACGAGCACCTTGTGCGGCACTTGCCGCTTGCGCAGTTCGACCACCGTATCGGCAAAGACGTCGAGGCCCTTTTCCATGACCAGGCGGCCGAGGAAGACGATCGCCACATCGTCGTCGGCAAGACCGTTGGCGCGCCGCCATTCCATGTCGCGGCGCGAGGGATCGAAGATTTCGCGGTCGACGCCGCGCGACCAGATGCTGATATCCTCATGCATCCCTTGCGCTTTGAGCTCGTCGATCTGGCTTTGCGACGGGGCCACGAGCGCATCGGTGCGGTGATAGAAACGACGCAGCAGCGCCTCGACGGCCGGCTCGAGGAAGCTTAGGCCGTAATACCGCGGATAAGTCTCGAAACGCGTGTGGACGCTGGCGAGGATCGGAATGTCGTTCTCACGCGCCCATTTGACCGCTGCGTGCCCTGTCGGGTCGGGGGCGGAGACATGGATGAGGTTGGGCTTGAAGGCCTCGAGGTCCTTTTTCGCATCGCTGCCGAGGCCCAATGTCAGGCGGTATTCGCCGCGGTTCTTCACCGGCATGCGCATGTTGGGCACGTCGACGAGGTCGCCGGTCGGCGGGAAGTCCGGATTTTCGACCACGGGGGCGTAGACGCGCAGCGCCGCCCCCTGCCGCAGAATGTAGTCGGCAAGCCGGTTCAGGGCCTGGTTGCAGCCATCGCGGGTGTAATTGTAGTTCCCGCTGAACAGCGCGATGCGGAGGTCTTTTGCTTCCATTGCGCGCGGCCATAGGAAAAGCTGCGCGCTTTGGCGAGTATTTAGGGCGTTTCCACGAGGCACCGCCGCAGCGCATCGCCCCATCGCACCTCGGATAGCGCGCTGGAACGCAGCGGCCCGTCTCACAGTTGCTAGACTGAACCCGCGCCTTTTGGGGGCGCATACCTATTTCACGTTGACTCGAAGCGAAGCAACTTTATTGCCGCCAGCGGGCCACGCGGTCCCAACGCCGCGCGTGCTCTCTGCAAGGAGAGAATACATGACTGAACCGACGCTCAAGCCTGAGCGCCCCTTCTTCTCATCGGGGCCGACCGCCAAACACAAGGGCTGGTCTGCATCCAATCTGAAAACCGAATCGCTCGGACGCTCGCATCGTAGTGCGCTTGGCAAGTCGCGGCTGAAATACGCCATTGACCTGTCAAAGGAGATGCTCGGCGTGCCCGAGGATTACCTTGTCGGCATCATGCCGGCCTCGGACACGGGCGCGCTCGAATGCGCGATGTGGACGATGCTGCGCCCCGACCGCCCGGCCACCGTCGCGGCCTGGGAAAGCTTCGGCAATGTCTGGATCCAGGACGCGGTCAAGCAGCTGAAGCTGCCCCAGCTGACCACGCTCGACGCCGACTATGGCGAGATCCCCGACCTCGCCTCGATCCCGCAGGAAAGCGACGTCGTCTTCACTTGGAACGGCACGACCTCGGGCGCAAAGATCCCGAACACCGACTGGCTCGCTCCGGGCCGCGAAGGCGTGACGATCAACGATGCCACCAGCGCTGTCTTCGCAATGGAGATGGACTGGGCTAAGCTCGATGCCACGACCTACAGCTGGCAGAAGGTGATGGGCAGTGAAGCCCAGCACGGCATGCTGATTCTCAGCCCCAAGGCCGTTAAACGGATCGAGGAATACGATCCCGAATGGCCGCTGCCCAAGCTTTTCCGCCTCAAGAAAGGCGGCAAGATCAACAGTGCCATTTTCGAAGGCGCGACGATCAACACGCCCTCGATGCTGGCCACTGAAGACTACATCGAAGCGCTCGAATGGGCGCAGGCGATGGGCGGCCGCAAGGCAATGTTCGAGCGTGCCGACGCCAACGCCAAGATCGTCAAGGACTGGATCGAAGCGACCCCGTGGCTGCGCAACATGGTATCCGACCCGGCCAAGCAGACGAACACTGGTGTCTGCTTCCTCTTCCAGGGCGACTGGTACGACAGCCTTTCCGAGGAGGACAAGGCAGGCGTTCCGAAGAAGATCGTCAAGCTCCTCGAAGAGCGCGACGTCGGCTATGACTTCAACGGCTATCGCGATGCCCCGCCGTCCCTGCGCATCTGGTGCGGCGGCACGGTCGAACAGGAAGACCTGAAGCGTCTCCTGCCGTGGATCGAGTGGGCCTACGAAACCGTCAAGAACGGCTGATAAGCCGCGCACCACCGTTTTCCCGTTCGTGCTGAGCTTGTCGAAGCACCGCACTTTCTTTCCAGCGCAGAGCCAAAAGTGAAAGACGGCCCTTCGACAGGCTCAGTGCGAACGGATATCAAAAATTCCGGAGTAATCCAATGAGCAAACCCAAAGTCCTCATCAGCGACAAGATGGACCCGAACGCGGCGCGCATCTTCGAAGAGCGCGGCTGCGACGTCGATGTCATCACCGGCGAAACGCCCGAAGAACTCAAAGCCCGGATCGGTGAATACGACGGCCTCGCCATCCGTTCCTCGACCAAGGTGACGCCCGAAATCCTCGATGCGGCGACCAATCTCAAGGTCATCGGCCGCGCCGGTATCGGCGTCGACAATGTCGATATCCCCTATGCCAGCGGCAAGGGCGTGGTGGTGATGAACACCCCATTCGGCAACTCGATCACCACCGCGGAACATGCCATCGCGATGATCATGGCGCTCGCCCGCCAGATCCCGCAGGCCGACCGCCGCACGCAGGCTGGCGAATGGCCCAAGAACGACTTCATGGGCGTCGAAGTCACCGGCAAGACGCTGGGCCTGATCGGCGCGGGCAATATCGGCTCGATCGTCGCCGCTCGTGCGCAGGGCCTGAAGATGAAGGTTATCGCTTTCGACCCCTTCCTGACCGAGGACCGCGCGCTGGAAATCGGCGTGGAGAAGGTCGATCTCGACACGTTGCTCGCGCGCGCCGATTTCATCACGCTGCACACGCCGCTGACCGAAGAAACGCGCAACATCCTGAGCCGTGAGAACCTCGCCAAGACCAAGAAGGGCGTGCGGATCGTCAATTGTGCGCGCGGCGGCTTGATCGACGAGGCGGCCCTCGCCGACGCGCTCGACAGCGGCCAGGTGGCCGGTGCCGCGCTCGACGTGTTCCAGACCGAACCGGCCAAGGATTCGCCGCTCTTTGGCAAGCCCAACTTCATCTGCACTCCGCACCTTGGCGCCAGCACCACCGAAGCACAGGTCAATGTCGCGTTGCAGGTGGCCGAACAGCTGGCGGACTACCTCGTTAACGGCGGCGTTACCAACGCGCTCAACATGCCTTCGCTGAGCGCGGAAGAAGCGCCCAAGCTGCGCCCCTACATGAAGCTGGCCGAAAATCTCGGCAGCCTCGTGGGCCAGCTTGCCCACGGCAATCTCACCAAGATCAATATCGAGCGCGAAGGCGCGGCAGCCGAACTTTCGGGCAAGCCGATCGAGGGCGCCGTCCTTGCCGGCCTCATGCGCCAGTATTCGGATACGGTGAACATGGTCAACGCGCCCTTCCTCGCTAAGGAACGCGGTCTCGACATCCGTTCGATCCGCCATGAGAAGGAAGGCGCCTACAACACGCTGCTGCGCGTGACGGTGGGCACGGACAGCGGCGATCGCTCCGTCGCCGGCACGCTGTTCGGAGCCGACGCCCCGCGTCTCGTCGAGATTTTCGGCGTGCGGATCGAGGCCGAACTCGACGGGCACATGCTCTACATCGTCAATGAGGACGCGCCGGGCTTCATCGGCCGCATCGGTTCGCTGCTGGGCGAAAACGGCATCAACATCGGTACCTTCAACCTCGGCCGCCGCGCGGCTGGCGGGGAAGCGGTGCTGCTGCTGAGCGTCGACCAGCCGATCCCGGACGAGGTGGTGAAGAAGGCTTGCGCGCTCGAAGGCGTGAAGACGGTAATGCCACTGGCATTTTAAGATACCCACATAAGCTCCGTTCGTGCTGAGCCTGTCGAAGCACAGTCCTTTTCTTCTGGACCTGCGCTGACAAAAAAGTACGGCCCTTCGACAAGCTTAGGGCGAACGGAAAGAAAACTTGTGACACACCCCGACGATCTCCTGCCCATCGGCCTCGAAGACGCGCTGCCGCAGCGCGCTACCACGATTACGCGCGCCATGCGCGATATCCTGCGGGCGATGGACAGTCATGGCTACGACCGGGTGCGCCCGCCGCTGATCGAGTTCGAGCAATCGCTGGCGGGCCGCATGGAAGGCGTGGCGACGCGCCGGATGGTGCGCTTCACCGACCCCGAAAGCCTGCGCACGCTGGCCCTGCGCGCAGACATGACGGTGCAGGTCGGGCGGATCGCCGCCACCGGTCTTGCCGATGCGCCTCGGCCCTTGCGCCTTTGCTACGCAGGCGACGTCGCGCTGCTCAAGGCCGACCAGCTCGACCCCGCACGCCAGCGCCTGCAATTGGGCGCCGAACTCATCGGGCGCGACAATGTCGCCGCTGCGATCGAGGCTGTTACCGTCGCTCTCGATGCGCTGGAGGCGGCAGGCGTCACCGGCCTTTCGGTCGATTTCACCTTGCCCGATCTCGTCGATACGCTGGCCGAGAAGGCGCTCCCGCTCGCCGACGACAAGCGCGAGGCGGTTCGCCGCGAACTCGACATGAAGGATGCCGGCGCGCTCAAGGCCGCAGGCGGCGAAGCCTATCTGCCGCTGCTCTACGCAACCGGCCCGTTTGAGGACGCGATCGAGAAGCTCGCCGCGCTCGACGCGGGCGGCGCGCTGGCGACACGTATTTCGGGCTTGCGCGAAGTGGCAGGTGCTCTGGGTGACCGGGCACGTCTCACGCTCGACCCCTCCGAACGCCACGGTTTCGAATACCAGAGCTGGTTCGGCTTTACCCTGCATGCGAAGGGCGCGCGCGCCGCGCTGGGACGGGGCGGGACCTATGCGATCAAGGGTAGCGACGAGGCCGCGACCGGCTTCTCGCTCTATATGGAGCCGCTCCTCGAAGTGCTCGGGACCGATAGCGGCACCAGCTCGCGCACCGTCTTCCTCCCGCTCGGCCATGACCGCGCCCTGGCGTCGCGCCTGCGCGCCGATGGCTGGCGTACGGTCGCTGCCAACGCGGAAAGGGATCGGGCGGAAGCATTCGGCTGCACTCATGTCTTGGAAGGCGGCGAACCCAAACCGCTCTAGGCAGGCTTCCACGCCTCGTGCTTCGCCATGATCGCGGCGAAGAGATCCGAATTCACCAGCCCGTCCAGCCAGCGGCGAACGTGGGGCAGGTCCCGCGCGGCGAACCACTCGCGGTCGGCGTTTGCGAACTGGCGCACGAAGGGGAAGATGGCGATGTCGGCAAACCCGCGCGTCTCGCCGCACAAATAGGGCTGGGCTGACAGGCGGGAGTCGAGCTCACGCAATTGATCGACAGCCGCTGCGCCGTGCTCTTCCGGGTCGACGTCCTCATAGCGCGTCGAATATTTGTACCGGTCGAGGTGGTGCTTGAAGGGGCCGTCATTGGCTTCCACCAACGCGTCATCCTGCCGGTCCAGCCAGCCCTCCGGATCGGCCTCGGCCAGCGCCCAGCGCATGATGTCGAGGCTCTCTTCGAGCACGCCCGCATCCTGGGTGACCAGCACCGGCACCGTGCCCTTCGGCGATGCCTGCAGCATTTCGGCTGGTTTGTCGCGCAGCACCACCTCGCGATGCTCGTATTGCG
This sequence comes from Qipengyuania aurantiaca, assembly GCF_019711375.1. Lineage (NCBI taxonomy): Bacteria > Pseudomonadati > Pseudomonadota > Alphaproteobacteria > Sphingomonadales > Erythrobacteraceae > Qipengyuania > Qipengyuania aurantiaca. Next base: position 495,839 of record NZ_CP081295.1, on the reverse strand, counting down.
CGCCGCTGACATGCAGCGCCATCCGGGCGCGCATGGCGTAGGGGCAGCGGCGGAAGCTGTAGAGGATCGTTTCAGCCATCCTCGGCCCCGGTCTCCCTGCGCCCGATATGCTCTTCCCCGCGCGCGGCGGCGAGCTTTTCCTGCCGCTGGCGCTCGCGATAACGGGCGCGCTGTTCGTCGCTGCGTTCGGGGAAGCACTGGTGGCAGGACACGCCTTCCTCGTAGTGCTCATGGGTGAGGTCGGCCTCGGCCAACGGGCGGCGGCAGGCGCGGCACAGGCTGTGCGAGCCGACGTCGAGGCCGTGCTTCACACTGACCCGCTCGTCGAAGACGAAGCATTCGCCCTGCCAGCGGCTCTGGTCCTCGGGAATGTCCTCGAGGTACTTGAGGATGCCGCCCTTGAGGTGATAGACCTCGTCTAGCCCTTCGGCCTTCACGAAGGCGGTCGATTTCTCGCAGCGGATGCCGCCGGTGCAGAACATGGCGATCTTCGGTGTGCGTCCTTCGGCCTCGAATTCGGCGCGGCGGGCGCGGAACCACTCGGGAAATTCGCGGAAGCTCTTGGTCTCGGGATCGATCGCGCCTTCGAAGGTGCCGATGGCCACTTCGTAGTCGTTGCGCGTGTCGATCAGTATCGTATCGGGGTCCGCGATCAGCGCGTTCCAGTCCTGCGCCTCGACATAGGTGCCTACGCCATCGACCGGATCGAGATCGGGCTGGCCCATGGTCACGATTTCGCGTTTGAGGCGCACCTTGGTGCGGTGGAAGGGCATCTCGGCCGCCCGCGATTCCTTCCAGTCGAGTCCTTCGCAGCCCGGAAGCGAGCGGATATGGTCGAGGACCGCTTCGATGCCTGCGTCGCCGCCTGCAATGGTGCCGTTTATCCCTTCCTGCGCCAGCAACAGCGTCCCGCGCACGCCATTCGCCTCGGCGCAGGCGAACAGGGCAGGGCGCAGGGCTGCGGGATCTTCGAAGCGCGTGAAGTGGTAGAGCGCCGCGATACGGATAGGCAGGTCGGTCATGATGGCGCGCCGATAGCAGCCCGGCGCGCCTCATGCATCCCGGTTCTTATCCGTTGAAGTCGGCCGGGTCGGGTCCCATTCGGCCCTTGGGATCGTCGAGCGCGTCGATCCGCCCCATCTGCTCGTCCGACAATTCGAACGACAGCGCCTTGAAATTCGCCTCGATATGATCGCGGCTGGACGCCTTGGGGATGGGGCAAAGCCCGTGCTGGATATGCCAGCGCAGGATAACGGCGGTCTCCGGCTGGCCGGCTTCTTCCGCAATTGCCTCGATCACCTCGTTGGACATGCCTTTGCCCTGGCCGAGCGGCGACCAGCTCTGGGTCACGATACCCAGTTCCTCATGAACCTTGCGCATGGCGCGCTGCTGGAAACTGGGATGCAGTTCGATCTGGTTGAGCGCCGGGGTCACACCCGTTTCGTCGATGATGCGCTTCAGGTCCTCCTCGCGGAAATTGGAGACGCCGATGGACTTGGCCTTGCCCGCATCGCGCAATTCGATCAGCGCCTTCCAGGTGTCCACGAACTGGTCCTTTTCGGGGCAGGGCCAATGGATCAGCAGCATGTCGACATGCTCGCGGCCGAGCCGTTCGAGACACTTGTCTGCCGCGCGCAGCGTGCGGTCGTAACCTTGGCTGTCGTTCCAGATCTTGGTCTGCAGGAAGATGTCGGACCATTCGCCAACGCCTTTTCCGACACCCTTCTCGTTGCCGTAGATCGCCGCCGTATCGACCAGCCAGTACCCGACATCGATGGCGGTGGAGACGGCCTCGGGCGCGTCCTCCTCTTCCATCTGCCAGGTGCCGAAGCCCAGCTGGGGAATCTGACGGCCGTCGTTGAGGTTGAGAGTGGGGTAGTCGGTCATAAGGTCTCCTTTGCAACACCAATGGAGAAGTGGCGCGAAGTATCCGGTTTGCGCCTTGCCCCATGCCGCATATGCGCCTAGTTCCGCGCGCGTTTGAGCTTCCTTCCAGCTGAAAGATTTCCCGATGGCCAATGTTACCGTGATCGGTGCCCAGTGGGGCGATGAGGGCAAGGGCAAGATCGTCGACTGGCTCGCCAGCCGCGCCGATGCCGTGGTCCGTTTCCAGGGCGGGCACAACGCCGGCCACACGCTGGTCATCGACGGCACGACCTACAAGCTCTCGCTGCTGCCCTCGGGCATCGTGTCGGGCACGCTCTCGATCATCGGTAACGGCGTGGTGCTCGATCCGTGGGCGCTCAAGGCGGAAGTCGAAAAGCTGGAAGGCCAGGGCGTCACCATCAACGCCGACAATCTGGCGGTGGCCGACAATTGCCCGCTGATCCTGCCGATCCACCGCGATCTTGATGGCTTGCGCGAAACCGCAGCCGGTTCGGGCAAGATCGGCACCACCGGCCGCGGCATCGGCCCGGCTTACGAAGACAAGGTCGGTCGCCGCGCCATTCGTGTGTGCGACCTTGCCCATCTCGACGATCTGGAGCCGCAGCTCGACCGTCTGTGTGCCCATCACGACGCTCTGCGTGCCGGTTTCGACCAGCCGCCCGTCGACCGCGGGGCCCTGCTCGAGGAATTGCGCGGGATCGCCGACTTCGTGCTGCAATACGCCCAGCCGGTGTGGAAGCGCCTCAAGAAAGTGCGCAAGGCGGGCGCGAAAATCCTGTTCGAGGGCGCGCAGGGCGTGCTGCTCGATATCGACCACGGCACCTATCCCTTCGTCACCAGCTCGAACACAGTGAGCGGTACGGCGGCTTCGGGCAGCGGCCTCGGTCCCAATGCGACCGGCTACGTGCTGGGCATCGTCAAGGCCTACACCACCCGCGTCGGCAGCGGCCCGTTCCCGACCGAGCTGGAAGACGAAATCGGCCAGCGTCTTGGCGAGCGTGGTCACGAATTCGGCACCGTAACCGGCCGCCAGCGCCGTGTCGGCTGGTTCGATGCGGTGATCGTACGACAGAGCTGCGCGATCAGCGGGGTGACCGGCATCGCGCTCACCAAGATCGACGTGCTCGACGGGCTGGACGAGGTGAAGATCTGCACCGGCTACCGCCTGCGGAACAACGTCTACGACTACTTCCCCAGCCACGCCGCCGACCAGGCCGCGGTCGAGCCGATCTACGAGACGATGGAAGGCTGGAAGGAATCAACCGCCGGCGCGCGCAGCTTCGCGGACCTTCCCGCCAACGCGGTGAAATACGTCCAGCGTATCCAGGAACTGATCGAAACGCCGGTTGCACTGGTCTCGACCAGCCCCGAGCGGGACGATACGATCCTCATGCGCGATCCCTTCATGGATTGATCCGGACTGGAGGCCCCAGTCTCCGACCAATTCAATCCCGCTTGGCCCTTCCGGGGCTTAGCAGTCCGCGTCCAATCACGTGTGCCTGTATTTCGCCGGCCCCTTCGAAAATATTGAGGATGCGCGCGTCGCACAGCACGCGGCTGATCTCATATTCGAGCGCATAGCCATTGCCGCCGTGAATTTGCAGCGCGTTATCGGCCGAGGCCCAGGCGACCCGTGCGGCCAGCAACTTGGCCATGCCGGCCTCGATATCGCAACGCTCGCCGCGATCCTTCTGGCGCGCAGCCGACCAAGTCAGTTCGCGCGCCATGACCAGCTCGCATGCCATCATCGCCAGCTTGTCCGACACGCGGGGGAAGGCGAGGAGGGGCTTGCCGAATTGCTTGCGCTCGCAGGCGTATTTGAGGCCGAGGTCGAAGGCGTTCCATCCAACGCCCACGGCGCGCGCGGCCGTTTGGATGCGGGCGCCTTCGAAGGTCCGCATGAGCTGCTTGAACCCCTGTCCTTCCGCGCCGCCGAGAAGGCCGCCTGCGGCAACTCGGAAACCATCGAAGCCGAGCGCGTATTCCTTCATGCCGCGATAGCCGAGAACCTCGATTTCGCTGCCGTCGATGCCGCCATCGGGAAAAGGGTGCTTGTCGGTGCCGCGGGTCTTTTCCGCCAGCATCATCGATAACCCGCCATAGCCGGGCGTTGTGGGATTGGTGCGGCAAAGCACTGTCATGAGATCGGCTCGCGCGGCATGGGTAATCCAGGTTTTTGCCCCGTCGATCCGCCAGCTGTCGTCGGCTTGCCGCGTGGCGCGGGTGCGCACCGAGGCGAGATCCGATCCGGTATCGGGTTCCGTGAAGACGGCGGTCGGAAGGACAGACCCGTCCGCAATGCGGGGCAGGAATTTCGCCTTTTGCGCCTCGGTGCCGTTCTCGCCGATCAGTTCGCCGGCAATCTCGGACCGCGTGCCGAGCGATCCGGCGCAAATCCAGCCGCGCGAAAGCTCTTCCGAGACAAGGCACATCGCCTGTTTGCCCAGACCCAGGCCGCCGTATTCTTCCGCGATGCAGACACCGAAGACGCCGAGTTCGGCCATCTCCTCAACCACCGGCAACGGGATCAGTGCATCGGCAAGATGCCATTCGTGGGCGTGCGGAGCGATGCGGTCGGCGGCAAAGGCGCGAAACTGGTCGCGGATCATGTCGAGCGTCTCGTCGCCCGTGCCTTCGAAGGGGCGTTCGCCTGCCGCAAGCCTTTGGGCAAGGTCGGCCCGGGCCTCCGGCGCGTTGCCTTCCGCAAGGAAATGACGCAGCGATGGCTCGTCCTCGAAAGCGCGGGCCTCGGTCAGCAGACCATATTCCGCCGGGCGCACCACCTCGCTCTGGCTCATGGCGACACCGCCGGCGATTTGGGCGCAATAGTCACCCATGCCGATTTCGAGCACGCGGGTTTCGATGGCGCCGAACTGCCCGGCCGCCTCGGCCCTTGCGGCCCAGTCGACCAGCGCCGCCAGTGCATCGGCGAGTGTGGCGGTCCAGGCAAAACCATGCAATCGGCGTTGCTGGCGCTCGGCCTCCGCCATGTCGATCCGGCCATCGGAGACGAGCCGAGCGTTCAGGCTGGTGCGGATCGCGCTGGTGTACGATTGGGCTGCCGCCACAGCCTCGCGGGCGAGCGCCAGAGTGTCGGTCACCGGAACGAGGCCTTGGCGGACATCGCGATGAGGCCATCGCAGCGCACGGCTTCATAGGTGTTCTCGTCGCTGCGCCGCAGGGTGATCGGCTGGCCGACGAAGAGCGGGGCCATCGCCCGGAAGGAGAAGCTCGCCAGCGCCCCGTCGCGCATGGCGAGGGCAGCCAGCTTGGCGGCCGTGAAGGGGCCGTGGACGATCAGGGCAGGATAGCCTTCGACCTGAGTGGTGTAGGGGTGATCGTAATGGATGCGGTGGCCGTTGGCGGTTGCGGCAGAGAAGCGGAAAAGGTTGACCTCATCGGGCTGCCAGCGCTCGCCCTCCGGTGTGTCGTCTGCAGGAACCGGCATGGGGGCAGGTTCGCCTTCGCCGCGATAGACGTAGGTCTGGACCTCGCGCACGCGCAGGCTCCCCTCCTGCTCCAGCCGCTTTTCGACCTTGGCGAAAACGAGATCGCCCGTGCTTCCCGACTTGTGCGTGAGGTCGGCCACCGTGCTCACCTGCCGTGCGGGGGCGCCGATTTCGAGATCGCTCACAAACTCGATGCTGGACGCAGCATACATGCGGCGCGGCAGCGTTACATCGGGGAGGAAGTCACCCCGGCGCGGATGGCCATCGGACCCGATTTCCTCGTCGAGCGGGGAGGGCAGGAAAAACGCCCAATGCGGCAGCGGGACGCCGCCAAGTTCGTCCCTGCACCCGACTGCCCGACCGAACCGCTGTAGGGCTGAGGCTGCAAGAACCTCCTCGGCGACCTGCTGGCGCCCGACCGCCTGCTGCCAATCGTCAAGCAGCGTTTCGGTGATGGAACTCATCCTCAGGCGCCCTTGAAGTCCGCCTTCCGTTTCTGGAGGAAGGCCATTGCGCCTTCCATGGCATCCTGCGTGCCGCCTGCCTTGCGCTGGGCGACCGCTTCAGCGGCCAGCGTCGATCCCAGATCCGCCTGCAGCCCATCGCGCATCGTCTTCTTCATCAGGCCGAGCGAGAGGGTCGGACCGCGCGCCAGCCGTTCGGCCAGCGCCTGCGCCTCGCTCTCCAGCGCGTCATCCTCGACACATTTGTAGATGAGACCGATGCGCTCGGCTTCCTCGGCAAAGATTTTCTCCCCCAGCATCATCATTCGCGTGGCCTGTGCGGTGCCGACGAGGCGCGGAAGCATCCAGCTTGCGCCGCCATCGGGCACGAGGCCGATGTTGACGAAGGCCTGGAGGAAATAGCCGCTCTTGCCCGCGATCACAAAATCGGCGGTCAGCGCAATGGAGCAGCCGACCCCTGCAGCCGGGCCCTGCACCATGGCGACGACCGGCACCGGCGCGTTCGCCAGCGCCTGGATCATCGGGTTGTAGTGGCGGCTCAGCGACGAAAATGCGCGGTCGCCCCCGGTGATCGAGGAATCGGCGTTTGAAGCGAGGTCGGCGCCCGAACAGAAGGCCCGGCCTTCGCCTTTCATTAGCACAGCGCGGGCATCGCCCAGATCGCGAATGGCGTCGAAAATCTCGTCTGCCATCTGCGGCGGGCAGGCGTTGAGCCGCTCGGGCCGTGCAAGCGTGATCGTGAGGACATCGCCTTCGCGGGTCGCACGGATGGTTTCGAATTGGCTCATAAGTGAATCAAACCCCTTTCTCTCGCGCCCAGAGTGAAAGCTATCGTTGTGATTTGCAACTCACTTGGCCACCCAAATGCCGGGGTGCCCCCAGGGCAGGCAAAGGCTACGATTTCGCGGGAGGAATGGTGGGCGCGGCAAGGATTGAACTTGCGACCCCACCCGTGTGAAGGGTGTGCTCTACCACTGAGCTACGCGCCCGCCCGTATCGCGGCAATGACTGCCGGGCAGGGGCGCGCCATTACGCGGCGAATCGCCTCATGGCAAGCGGGTCAATCGGCGAAAAACGAAACCAGTCTGGCCAGCGCGCCGTCGAAGCGTCGCTCTCCCTGAGCCTTGGCAAGGGCAGGGGAAGGGCAGACGAGGCAATAGGCCTGCGCGCCGCTGGTTCCGAGCAGGCGCTGCGCATCGGTGAAGATCATGCTCGTCCGCGCGCGCTGCTCGCCCGCCAGCATGGCGAAGACATCGCGGCCGCCGGCTTCTTCCTCGCCGACCAGCCATTGGCGAAGGATCGTGTCCGCCGTGCTCTGCTCGGCGCCGAGATAGACCGGCGCCCATTTCTCGTCGCCCAGTTCGGCCTGCGCGGCGACCCATTCGAGCGCCTCTGCCATCCCGCCATATTCGTCAACAAGGCGGATCTGGCGTGCGGTTCCGCCATCCCAGACGCGGCCCTGGCCGACGCGGTCAACCTGCTCGAGGCTCATCTGGCGCGAGGATGCCACGCGGGTCAGAAAGTCGGCATAGCCGTCTTCGATTGCGGCCTGCAGGATGCGCTCCACCTCGGGCGTGAAGCCGGCGATGGGGTCGGGCTGGCCCGAGAGCGGCCCTGTCTGCACGCCGTCTGCGTTCACGCCGAGCTCGGCCGCGGCATCCTCGAAGGTGGGAATGACGGCGAAAATGCCGATGGAGCCGGTGATCGTCTCGGGTTCCGCAAAGATGCGGTCCGCCGGGGTCGCCACCCAATAGCCGCCGCTGGCTGCGACATTGGCCATAGAGACGGCGACCGGGATGTCCTTCTCCTTGTGACGCAGGATGGCGTTGCGGATTTCCTCGCTGGCAAGCGCCGAGCCGCCCGGGGAATCGACGCGCACGACCAGGCCCGCAAGATCCTCGTCGAGCGCTTCGTCGAGCAGGGCCGCGATGCGCGCGCCGCCCGCGGTGCCGGGGCCAGCCTCGCCATCCACGATCTCGCCGGCGACGGTGACGACGCCGATGCGACGGCTTTCAACCGGCCAGGGATTGTCTTCGAGCCAAGCGGCAAGCTGGGTCGAGGGATAGGCGCCGGGCAGGTCGCTCCATTCATCCTCGCCTACCAGTTCGACGACGCGCTCGTTGAACTGGGTGCGCGTGCCAAGCTTGTCGACCAGCCCTGCGTTAAGCGCAGCAGTCGCCAGATCGCCATTGGCCGCTTCCACCCACGCTGCCGGATCGCCGCTGACCAGCTTGAGGTCGGCAGCGGGGCGCGCCTTCTTCACATTCGCCTGCCATTCCTCCCACAGTGCGCCGTAAAGCGCCTGCGCGTTTTCGCGCGCGGGCTCGGACATGCCGCTTTCGGTGTAGGGTTCGACCGCGCTCTTGTAGGTTCCGACCTTGTAGACGCGGGCGTTTACTTTCAGCTTTTCGAGCAGGCCGGCGTAATAGAGGCGATTGCCGCCCGGTCCGGCGACGAAAGCGCCGCCCTGCGGGTTTACCCAGACCTCGCTGGCGTGTGCGGCAAGGAAGACGCCGTCATCGGCATAGGCGGTGGCGTAGGCCAGCACCGGCTTGTCCGCCGCGCGCACGCGGTCGAGCGCTTCGCCTACTTCGGCAAGATGGACCTGTCCTGCCCCAAGGAAGCTGTCGAGATCGAGGACGACGGCGGTGATCCGCTCGTCCTTTGCGGCTGCATCGATGGCGCGGACGAGGTCGCGGGCCTGGTATTCGCCCACCGGTGCGCTGCCCGAAAGCAGGGCGGCAAAGGGGTCGATCGGCGTGCGCTCTTCGACGATCACGCCATCGAGTTCGAGCAGCAGGGCCCCTTCGCGGACCTGCGCCGGGCTGGGCCGCGCGGTAAGGAGTGCGAAAAGCAATGCGAAGAACAGCAGCATGAAAAGAAGGACGAGCCCGTCCTTGATGCCGACCAGCAAGCGCCAGACCTTGCCTGCAAAATGCATGAAATCACGTCCCCAGTATTTCTCTTGGCCCAAGCCTAGGGAAGGGCGCAGGCTTGCGCCACAGGAATATGCTTGAGGGGGCGATAGCCCTCGACTAAGGGCATGGCTTTAATGACACCTTCGGACACCTCGCCCCATGCGGCCCGCTATCCTGCGGGTGGCCTCGCATTCCCGCATCGCGACCTCCTCGGCATCGGCCAGCTGGAGCGCCACGAGATCCTCTTCCTCCTGGATGAGGCGGAACAGTGGGTGACCCTCAACCGGCAGAGCGCCAAGCATGTCGACGCGTTGGCCGGGCTCACCATCATCAACGCCTTCTTCGAGAATTCCACGCGCACGCTGCTGAGCTTCGAGATCGCGGGCAAGCGGCTCGGCGCGGACGTGGTGAACATGCACGCCGCGCAGTCGAGCGTGAAGAAGGGCGAGACGCTGATCGACACCGCGATCACTCTGAACGCCATGCGCGCCGACGCCATCGTCATCCGCCACGGATCGAGCGGGGCGACCGGGTTGATCGCCGACAAGGTCGACTGCCCCGTGCTCAACGCGGGCGACGGGCAGCATGAGCACCCGACACAAGGCCTACTCGATGCATTGGCGCTGCGCCATGCCCTGCGCGAGCGCGGCGAAAGCGCGGAGGACTTCACCGGCCTTAACGTCGTGATCTGCGGTGATATCCTGCACAGCCGCGTCGCTCGCTCCAACCTGCTCTGCCTGCAGGCGCTGGGCGCGAGCGTGCGCCTCTGCGCGCCGCCCGCGCTGATGCCGGTGGGGATCGAGGCGATGGGCGCCGAAGTGTTCCACGATTTCGACGCAGCGCTCGACGGGGCCGATGTCGTCATGATGCTGCGCCTCCAGACCGAGCGGATGAGCGGCCAGTTCATCCCCTCGGAGCGCGAATACCACCACCTTTACGGCCTCACGAAGACGCGGCTGGAAAAGGCCAAGAAGGATACGCTGGTGATGCACCCGGGGCCGATGAACCGCGGGGTGGAGATCGACAGCGATGTGGCCGACATGATCGATCGCTCGATCATCACGCGGCAGGTGGAAATGGGTGTGGCCATCCGCATGGCCTGCCTCGATGTGCTGACCCGCCGCGTTCGCGGGGTCGAGGGATGGGGAGAGGCGGCATGAAGCAGACCGCACCCGTCACGATCCGCAACGCGACGCTGGTCACGCCCGACGGCTTGCGCGAAGGCGCTCTGCGCATGGAGCATGGCCGGATTGCCGCGCTGGGCGATATCGATGCGGATGGAGGCGAAAATGTCGATGCCCGCGGAAAGCTGGTCGCACCGGGCCTTGTCGATCTCGGCGTCTTTGCAATCGACAAGCCGGCGTTCCATTTCGGCGGCATAACGCGCGCCGCGCTCATGCCCGACCAGTCGCCGCCGCTCGACCTGCCGAGCCGGGTTTCGTATATTTCCAAGAGCGGCAAGCCCGACTTCTGGGTGCACCCGCTCGCAGCTGCGACGCGCGGCCTCGAAGGGCGCGAGATCGCGGAAATCGCGCTAATGCGTGAAGCCGGAGCGCGCGGTGTGGCGACGGGCCGTCAGTGGATCGCCGACAGCGGCGTGATGCTGCGCCTGCTGCAATACGCCGCCATGCTCGACATGCCCGTAATCGCCCATGCCGAGGATGCGGCGCTAGTGGGCGAGGCCGTGGCCACGGCAGGCGAATACGCCACGCGACGGGGTCTGCCGAGCGCGCCTGCCGAGGCGGAAGCGATTGCCATCGCCCGCGACCTCGCGCTGGCCGAGATGGCTGGCGCGCGGCTGCACTTCCGCCAAGTGACGACGCGCGCAGGGCTGGACCTGGTGCGCCGCGCCAAGGCCTCGAGCCAGCGGGTGACCGCCGGTGTGACGCCCGCGCATTTCATGCTTTCCGACCTCGCCACGGCCGAATTCCGCACCTTTGCCCGCCTCTCGCCGCCGCTGCGCAGCGAGGCCGACCGCCACGCCGTCCGCGAGGCCATCGCCGATGGCACGATCGACATCGTCTCCAGCGGGCACGATCCGCGCGGGCCAGAGGACAAGCGGCTGCCGTTTAGCGATGCCGAGCCGGGCATGGCCGGAGCCGAAACGCTGCTTGCCATGGTGCTCTCGCTGGTGCGCGACGAGGTGATCGACATGCCCCGCGCTTTCGAACTGGTGTCGACCAACCCGGCCCGCCTGCTGGGCGTCGAGGCGGGTAGCCTCATCGAGGGTCACGAGGCCGATGTCGTACTAGTCGATCCGGACAAGCCCTGGGTAATCCAGAGCAGCAAGATGGCCGCGACTGCCGGCAACACGCCTTTCGACGGGCAGCCCACGCAAGGCCGCGTTGCCGCCCTGTGGAAGGGCGGGGTCGCGGTCGAACTTTAAAGCACTCGCGAATAAGAAAAGGCCCCTTCCGGACGGATCCGGAAGAGGCCGAGGCTCGGTGGTAACTTTTATGTGCGCGTGTGGTTTTTAGCGCGCTGCGACCCGTACGGTTCCGTTGTCGAGCAGGGCACCCGGAAGCGGGTTGGCCTGCGCATAGGCGATGCAGCCACCGCCCTTGCCCTTGACGCTCGAGCACAAGGCGCGGGCGCTATCCTTGGCATAGCCGACGGCGGCCACGCGGAAGTAGAGCTTGCCGTTGACGCGGGCACGGCTGATGACGCGCTCGGCTTTGGCGAGTTCGGGATACATCTGCTGGAACTTGGTCCAGCCCAGTTCGGCGTCTTCCATCGAGAAGTAGGAGCCGAGCTGGATGTTGTAGTCGCCATCCGCGAGGTTGAGCGCCGGGACGGCTGCCGCATCCTTGCGCGGTGCAGGTGCCGGAGCTTCGGCCTCGGCGACACGCGGAGCGGGCTTGGCGGCCGGAGCGGTCTCTTCCGGAAGCGCGGCGACGATCACGGCGCGCGGCGCCTCGTCTTCGGCCTGAGCCTTGCGCTCGTTGAAGAAAGGATCGTCGAAGACGATGCGCTGCGGCGGAGCGGCAGGCGCTTCGGCGGGTACTTCCTCGGCAACGGCAAACTCGATCACCGGCTCGGTGGTCGGAAGTTCGGCCTCGACGTTCTCCGAAGCGAGCATCTCGACGCTCGGATTGTTCGAAAGCGCGAGCATGGCGGGCTGGCCCTGGTCTTCGACGATGTCGACCTTCAGCAGGCCGGCCACGCGCTGGCGGTAGAGTTCGGGATGCGCGGTGGCGCCCCACTCGGCCATGCGCTCACCGACCTTGTCGGCCGGAACGTCTTCGGAAACCATCAGGCGCGCTTCGCGCCACTGGCCGCTCATCGCATAGGCATAGGCAAGGTTCTGGCGAACCTTGGCCGTGTTGTTGCCGGCGCGAAGCGTGTTCGAAAGGATGTGGACGCCGCGCTGCGGCTGGCCGGCCAGCGCAATGGCGAGGCCGAAGTCCGACGGGTCGATCGCGGCTTCGTGGCGCTCGAGCGTGTAGATTGCGGCGGGACGGTCGCCCATGCCGGTCTGTGCCAGCGAAAGGCTGATCACGGTGCGCGGCGAGGTATCGCCGAGCGCGATGGCGTCTTCGAAGCTCTGCGCTGCCGAAGCGAAGCGGCCTGCTTCGAGATAGGCGTTGCCAAGCAGGGTGCGGGCATAGGCATCGCGCGGAGCAGCCAGCACGGCGGCTTCGGCGTGGGTCACGGCCTTGTCGGCCTTGCCTTTCTGGAGGGCGACCTCTGCCTTGCCGGCCGAATGGGCGGCGGTGGGCGCAACCTTGCCGGAGCAACCGGCGAGGGCCGTCGATGCAAGCGCCGTGGTGACGGCAAGCTTGATGAAAGTGGAGTTGCTCTTTTTCATTCTATTACCCCTCAAAAGGCGATCCCACGTCCTTCAAGTTCAATTCGGGCCGCGCTGCACCTGGGCAGCGAGCATCGCGATTTCCGGCATTTCGGCCAAAAGGCCGTCGAGAGCGTCGGTCACGAGCTGCTGTGCGCTGCTGCCGCGAACGGTGCAGGCGAGGCGCAGCATCAGGTGACGCTCCGGATCGAGACGCAGCGTGAAGGCTGCGCGCTTGCCCTTGGCGACCGTGTTCGAGCGGGCCGGGGCAGGCTTGATGGCTTTGGGAAGGACGACCCTGGCGACCGGTGCGGCCTCCACGATCTCTTCCTCGAATTCCTCGTCGTCCTCGTTATCGGCTTCGACCGAGGTCTTGCCGTCGAGTTGGCTGGCGATGCGATCGAGCGATTCGCGCACCTGGTTCTGGCCCGAGGACGGGTCCTTCTTCTGGAGCGGGGTGATCGGAACCACGCGGGGCTCCTCGATCTCCTGGCCGACTTCCAGTTCCGAAGCGTCGTAATCCTCGCGCTCTTCCAGCGGGGGAAGGGCGGGTTTCTTGATCAGGCTCGATTCGGCGAGCGATGCGGATGCGTGATTCGCAGCAGGCGCTGCGGCCGCGGGCATCGCGTCGGGCGAATCTTCACCCATGTCGTTCCAGCCCAGGTCTTCGAGATTGGCGGCCGCGGCAACACCGTCGACCGGTCCCAGCACTGCCGACTGCGGACGCATGGCAGGCTTGGCGCCGCCCTTGCGTGCAAGCAGGGTCGAAGACAGGGAAGCGAAATTGGCGTCTGACATCCGGCTGGCCTCCGCCTTTCCTTACGTTGCTCTTACTGGGCGACCCGACGGCCGAAGCCACCGGCGGGACGATGAAGACCGGGCTGCTGCGCGGCTGCGGCCTGCTGGCCGGGCGCGGCGAACACGGTCCGACGGAACTGCTTTTCCAGCCGGTCGGAAATATACTTCCACAGCGCGGTGATTTCGGCCGAGGAACGGCTTTCCGGGTCCACTTCCATCACCGTGCGGCCGTCGATCATCGAGGCGGCAAAGTCGGTGCGGTGGTGAAGGGTGATCGGGGCAACCGTGCCGTGCTGCGACAGCGCGACGGCGGCTTCCGAGGTGATCTTGGCCTTGGGCGTTGCCGCGTTGACCACGAAGATCAGCGGCTTGCCGGCGCGTTCGCACAGGTCGACCGTGGCGCCCACGGCACGAAGATCGTGCGGGCTGGGGCGAGTCGGGACGACGATGAGCTCGGCCACCGAAATCACCGACTGGATCGCCATGGTGATCGCGGGCGGCGTATCGATGACCGCAAGCTTAAAGCCCTGCTGGCGCAGGATCGCAAGGTCGGCTGCGAGTCGCGCAACGGTGGTCTGTGCGAATGCGGGCAGTTCTGCCTCGCGCTCGTTCCACCAGTCGGCGAGCGACCCCTGCGGGTCGATGTCGATCAGGACGACCGGGCCTGCGCCCGCTCGCTGGGCCTGAACGGCCAGATGTCCGGAGAGCGTGGTTTTACCCGATCCGCCCTTTTGTGATGCCAAAGCCAGTACACGCAAGGCTAGGTCCCCCTGTAGCGCCTGTATCAATCCGTTTTGCCGCTTGTGGGCGGCGGTCTCGAATTAGGGGGATCGCAGACTACCCCTAATTTAGGGTTAATATCGTTCAACATTTGCCGCAGGGTCGCTTTGGAAGGGGTTTTGCGGGACTGCCCTGGCCCCGCCGTGGATGCCCGCGCACGCTTCCCGAGATGCGGCCGTTCCTGTGCACTGCGACATCATGGACTATGGGCTGGCATGCCCGCCTGTGCCTATGTGCGAGGCCTTGTCCTAGCGAGAGGGAGTTAAGAGAGGGTGAGCGCGCAAGGAGAAGAGGGGCCGGCTGACACCGCACCCGAGCCGGTCGCGCTGACCGGAGGGCGAATCGCGAGTCTAGACTTCATCCGCGGCATCGCCGTCATGGGTATCCTTGCCGCCAACATCATCTCCATGGGTCAGCCCTTTACCGCCTCGATCTATCCAGGAGCCTTCGCGTCGGGTCACTCGGTATCCTATGACTGGATGTGGGCCGCGCAATTCGTCCTGATCGACGGCAAGATGCGCGGGCTTTTCACGCTGCTTTTCGGGGCGGGCATCTATCTCTTCGTGGAGAAGGCACGGGCGAAAGGGGCGAGCCGCTGGCTGCAAATCCGGCGCCTGCTGTGGCTCGGGATCTTCGGCCTCATCCATTATTACCTGATCTGGCGCGGCGATATCCTGCTTGCCTATTCGATGGCCGGGATCGCGGCTGTGCTCCTGTTCATCGACCTCGAACCGCACAAGCAGATGGTGCTCGGCCTGCTCGGCTTCTTGGCAGGGGCAATCTTCTACGGCGTGACCATGGTCTTCATGCAGGTGGTCGCCGATGGTCCGGAGCCTGACAGCGCCGCGCTGGCTCAGGTGCAGGCAGAGCTCCTGGCCGGTGCCGAGCGGGATCTTTCCGATGGACGGAGCGAAACGCGCATATGGCAGGAAGGCAGCTATGGCGATCTCGTGGGGCATACCTTCGAGCAACACGGCAGCGCGCCCTTTACGGATCCCTGGCTGCTGGTGTTCGAAACCCTGCCGCTGATCTTGATCGGAATGGCGCTTTACCAATTCGGCCTTTTTACGGGCGGGATGGATCCGCGGAAGCAACGGCTGTGGGGGTGGGCAGGCTTGGCGCTGGGCGTTTTCCTTACGACGATAATCGCGCTTGCGACGATCCGGGACGGGGTCACTTATTACGAAGGCTTCGCCGCGCGACTCGGATGGGGGTACCTGCCGAAGCTGTTCATGACACTGGGTCTGGCCTCTCTCCTCGCGATAAACGCGCCCAAGGCGGGACACTTCCTGGCCGATCGAGTGAGCGCGGCGGGAAGGGCGGCGTTTACGAATTATCTCGGCATCTCACTCGTGATGCTGTTCGTGTTCGGAAACTGGGGCCTCGATCTCTTCGGGCGGCTGGGTCGCAGTGAACTCTATCTCGTGACAGCAATTGCGTGGGTCGTGATGCTTGCGTGGTCCAAACCATGGCTCGACCGTTTTCGATACGGTCCGCTTGAATGGGTGTGGCGGTGTCTGACCTATGGCAGGCTCTTCACTCTACGGCATCCATCCCGCAGCTAGCCGCTTCAGCCCCTTTCAGGACCGGGCTCTGGCGATCCTCTGAACGAGGCCATTAGACTTCCCACGAGATATTGCCCTCATAATGAAAAGGTGGGGCCAATCAGGCTCGAGAGACCTCCCAGAATGTCGCCCGCTCGCGTCCGTGCTTTGTCAGCCGGGCAAGGCACCGCCCGTCCTGCCGGATCTCTGCGCTTCCCGCCGGGGTGTTGATATCGGCAATCATGAGAGCCGTGGGCAGATCGAGAGCCTCGGCTATAACCGTGTGATCTGCTCCAGCGTTTCGCAAACACAGGGCAATCTCAATGCGGGGCATGGCACCTCTCCTTTTCTGTAGGAAAGGGGTGCGCTGCGGCGGATGAACAGGAGGCTACCGTTGTCCTACGGTCTCACCGCAAGGGCAAGTGACCGTATTTATGAGCCTTCTTCGCGGCGATCGGCGTCCTGGGGGCCGTAATGCCGTTCCTTCATCCGCTCCAGATTGCGCCGTGCGGCCGTGCGCGTCTCCTGCAGGAAGAAGGCGAGTCCCGCCATCAGCAGCCCCATCGTGAGCATCCAGGTGAAGGCCACAAAGGTACCGAGCGGGGTCTTAACGAAGGCGCTCACGAACAGCAGCATGATCACGATGCTGATGGTGAACGCTGCCGCCGTGCTCAGCATTACCGCGCGCTGGGCAAGGATGCGGCGTTGCTCGAGCGCGGGCAATTCGGCGAGCAGGTCGCCCGCTTCCTTCTTCTCGTCGGCGGCGAGGATGCGTTCGATCTTGTTCGCGACCCACAGCAGGCGGTTGGTCATGACGTTCATGACCGCGCCGATCCCGGCGAGCAGGAACGCCGGCGCCATCGACAGCTGGACCACGTTCTGGACCCGGATCGAGGAACTGGTGCGCTCCAGCAGTTCGAGCCCCGGTATCAGCAGCAGGACGTCAGTCACGACCTTGCCCGCCCGAGAACTTGCCGCCCCCTCCGCGGTTCGAGTCGTAAGGGTTCTTGGGGCTCTTCAGCACCACGCGCACCGGCACGGCGTCGAAGCCCAGCTTGGCGCGGATGCCGTTGACGAGATAGCGCTCGTAGCTCTTGGGCAGGTCGTCGAGACGCGTACCGAAGACCACGAAGCGCGGCGGACGCACGCTGGCCTGCGTGATGTAGCGCAGCTTGATGCGGCGGCCACCCGGCGCGGGCGGGGGGTTGGCTTCCAGCGCATCGTCGAACCAGCGGTTGAGCGCGGCGGTCGGCACACGCCGGCTCCACGCCTCGCGCAGCTCGAAGGCGGCCGACAGCATGGTGTCGAGACCTTTGCCGGTCTTGGCCGACACGGCGAACAGCGGCACGCCGCGGACCTGGCTAAGCCCCTCGTTGAGCGCTTCGCGGATCCCGTTGAAGAGGTAGGAGGCGTTTTCGGCGATGTCCCACTTGTTGATCGCCACCATCAGCGCCCGGCCCTCCTCGAGCACCTGGCTGGCGATCTTGAGGTCCTGGTGTTCCAAACCCTTGGTTGCATCGAGCAGCAGCACCACGACTTCGGCGAAGTCGATCGCGCGCTTGGCATCGGCGACCGACAGCTTCTCCAGCTTCTCGGTCACCTTGGCGCGCTTGCGCATACCGGCGGTGTCGATCAGGCGGATTTCGCGTGGCTCGTTCGCCTTGGGATCGAACCATTCCCAGTCGACCGCGATGGAATCGCGCGTGATGCCCGCTTCGGGGCCGGTCAGCAGGCGGTCTTCGCCCAGCAGGCGGTTGATCAGCGTCGACTTGCCCGCGTTGGGTCGTCCGACGATGGCGAGCTTGAGCGGGCCGGAGAGGTCCTCCTCGTCCAACTCTGCTTCGGCCTGAGCCGCCGCCTCGGCAGCTTCAGACTTGGCGCCGATGATCGGCCACAGCCCGCTGAAGAGGTCCGCGATGCCTTCACCGTGTTCGGCCGAGATGCCCATGGGTTCGCCAAGGCCGAGGCTGTAGCTTTCGAGGATACCCGGCTCGGCCGCCTTGCCTTCCGCCTTGTTGCAAGCGAGCACGACGGGCACGTCCTGGCTGCGCAGCCAGCGGGCGATCTCCTCGTCGAGCGGGGTGATCCCGGCGCGCGCATCGACTACGAACAGCGCCGCATCGGCCCCTTCGAGGCTGACTTCGGTCTGCTTGCGCATCCGGCCCGGCAGGCTGTCGGGGTCTTCGTCTTCCCACCCGGCGGTGTCGACCACGGTGAACTCGAGCCCTGCAATCTCGGCATCGCCCATGCGGCGGTCACGCGTTACGCCCGGCTGGTCGTCGACCAGCGCGAGCTTCTTGCCGATCAGCCGGTTGAACAGCGTCGACTTGCCGACGTTGGGCCGGCCGATGATGATGACGGTGGGTTTCTCGACTTGGGTCATGATGATGCTCGGCGAGGTGGGCGATGGTGGGGTCTTTGGCAAGACCGGAACGCCGATCCTACAGGATGGAGCGGATGGAGCACGGTCCTGGAAAGAAAAACGCCGCCGCGCGAAATGGTTGCGCAAGCGGCGGTTTTTCGCGGGTTCCGGAGGCAGGACAGGCTCATGCCACGCGTCCTGCCATCGAAGCCCGAATGTAGGAAAGCCGGATTCAGTCGGCCTTCGCGACCGGCGGATTTTCGCCCAGGTCTTCGAACCAGGCTTCGACCGGGCCGTTGAGCTTCAGCGTCAGCGGATTGCCATTCCGGTCGACGGTCTTGCCGGCCTGCACGCGCACCCAGCCTTCGGGAATATTGTATTCCTCGATATCGGTGCGCACGCGGTCCTTGAACTTGATGCCCACGCCGCGCTGGAGCACGTCCACGTCGAAATGCTTGCTCTTCGGATTGATCGAAAGCTGCATCGGGGGCGTCTGGGGTTTGTCGTCTGTCTTGGTGTCTTCACTCATGGGGCGCGCCTGTACTGCGCGGCGGGGTTCCCGGCAAGCGCATTCGGGCCAGGCTCAATCCGGCCAGCCTCAGTCCGGAAGCGTCGGCGTCTCGTCCGGGCCGGGGGAGGGATCGTCGTAATCGGGCTGCAACGGCTCGAAGCCGGGAGGCTCCTGCATCGGCGCTTCGTTGGGCGGACCACCGGGCGGCATTTCCTGCGGGGCCGCCGGTTCGATATCGGGGGTGGGTTGGGTCGCCATAGCGTGTCTCCTTCGTGCTGCGATCAATCGGGCGGCAGCATGGTCGCCGCGTCGAGCGCCTGCTCGCCTTCGCCGCCGCGTCCGCCATCCATGGCAGGGCGAATGGCCTGTTCGGCCTCGACGTCGATGTCGTCGGGTTCGGTCTTGTCGGCGAGGACATCGCCTTCGGTCTCGCCGTCCGCCTCCATCTCCGCCGCCGTCTTGGGGGCGACGTCGGGGTCGATCACCGGGGGCGTTGCAGGCGGGACTTTCGGGGTTTCGTAGTCGCTCATGATCGCGATCCTTTCCCCTGACGAACGCTTCGACGCGAAAGGGTGTTCCTTGAGCGGTCGCCGCGCTTGCCCTTTTGATCGCATCCTTCTAGAGGCACGCGCCTATATGCGCGGCGGGCAACTGTCAGCGCAGCCCATGCTTTTGCGGTTTGCGGGCGTGGCGGAATTGGTAGACGCGCTGGTTTTAGGTACCAGTATCGAAAGATGTGGGGGTTCGAGTCCCTTCGCCCGCACCATTTCCGCTCCTGTCGCAGGCCATTCGCACAGACAGACAGTAACCTTACGAGTCCCAACCCATGCAGATCAAAGAAACCGCCAACGACGGCCTGAAGCGCGCCTACGCGATCACCATTCCGGCCAAGGAAATCGATGCCCGCATCGATTCGCAGATCAAGAAGATCGCCCCGCAGGTGAAGATGCCCGGCTTCCGCCCCGGCAAGGTGCCCGCGAACCTCGTGCGCAAGATGCATGGCGAACAGCTCCACGCCGAAGCCGTGAACGAGATGATTCGCGAATCGGTCGACAAGACCATGGCCGACAACAAGCTGAAGCCCGCGATGCAGCCGAAGGTCGAGCTGGGCGAAGGCTATGAGGAAGGCAAGGACGCCGAGCTCACTGTCGAACTGGAAGTGCTGCCCGAAATCGACGCGCCCTCGACCGACGATATCGCCATCGAGCGCCTGACCGTTCCCGTGTCGGACGATGAAGTCATGGACGCAATCGGCAAGCTGGCCGAGAACAACAAGAGCTACAAGGACGCCGCCAAGTCCAAGAAGGCGGCCGACGGCGACCAGCTGATCATCGACTTCGTGGGCCGCGTCGACGGCACCGAATTCGAAGGCGGCAAGGCCGACGACGCCGCGCTGGTGCTGGGTTCGGGCATGTTCATCCCCGGCTTCGAAGAGCAGCTGGTCGGCGTGAAGACCGGCGATGCCAAGACCATCGAAGTCACCTTCCCCGAAGATTACCAGGCGACGCATCTGGCCGGCAAGAAGGCCGAATTCGACGTCACGGTGAAGCAAGTGAAGGTCGAAGGCGACACCAAGATCGACGACGAGTTCGCCAAGAACTTCGGCCTCGACGGTCTCGACAAGCTGAAGGAACTCCTGCGCAGCCAGCTCGAGCAGGAAACCGCCGGCCTCACCCGCACGCAGATGAAGCGCTCGCTGCTCGACCAGCTGGCTGCGGGTCACGATTTCGCCGTGCCGCAGGGCATGGTCGATGCGGAATTCGACCAGATCTGGACCCAGCTCCAGCAGGAAGCGGCTCGTTCGGAAAATCCCGAAGAGATGCTGAAGGAAATGGAAGCGGAAAAGGACGATTACCGTTCGATCGCCGAACGCCGCGTGCGCCTCGGCCTGCTGCTGTCGGAAATCGGCCAGGCGAACAACGTCCAGGTCACCTCGCAGGAAATGAGCATGCTGATCCAGCAGGCGGCACAGCAGTACCGCCCCGAAGATCGCGAACGCTTCATCCAGTACATCCAGCAGGAACCGATGGCCGCCGCCCAGCTGCGCGCCCCGCTCTATGAAGACAAGGTCGTCGACTTCCTCTTCGACAAGGCCGAGATCACCGATCGCGAAGTAACGCGCGAGGAACTCGAAGCCGCGATCGAAGCGGATGAGGGCGAAGAAGCCGCCAAGAAGCCGGCCAAGAAGAAGGCCGCTGCCAAGAAGGCTCCGGCGAAGAAGGCAGCTGCCAAGAAGTCCGACGACAAGAAGGACGAGAAGAAGCCGGCAGCGAAGAAGGCTCCTGCCAAGAAGGCCGCCGCCAAGAAGGACGAGGGCGAGAAGAAGCCCGCAGCCAAGAAGAAGGCGCCGGCCAAGAAGGCTGCTGCCAAGAAGTAAGCTTCGACTGGCTTGAGAAATTGCGAAGGGGCGGCGGGAGCGATCCTGCCGCCCCTTTTCGTTGCTCGTTCGGAAATCAGCCGGGCTTGGACGGACGCTCGAGGGCGAGCCGCGAATTGTCGGGCGCGAGGCAGGCCATTTCTTCCTCCTGCCCCTGATGGATATGCGCGCGGCGGCGCTCGACATAGGCGATCAGCGGTCCCGCCACGATGCCGTGGACCACGATCGAGACGAGGATGGTGAAGCTCGCCGTCGCCCACAGCACGTCCAGCCCTTCGAACTGCGCGTGGTTCTGGCCGTAGGCGAGGTAATAGATCGACCCCATGCCGCGCACACCGAGGAAGGCAATCGCAACGCGCCCGATCAACGGCAGGTCGCAAAAGGCTTCGGAAAGCATTCCGGCAAGCGGGCGGATCACAAAGACCAGCGCCAGCCCGACCAGCGCGGCGGGCCAGGTCAGCGCGTCGAGTACGCCGCTCGCCAGCATGGCGCCGAAGCCGAACAGGACGGCGACCAGCACGATCTGCTCGATCTGGTCGATGAAGTGGTGGCTGAGCTTGTGATAGCGGCTGCGGTTCTCCCGCTGGCGGGCGGTAACCGCGCCGACGAAGACCGCGAGGAAGCCATAGCCTGCGGCCAGTTCCGCCAGCCCATAGGCAAGCAGCAGAGTGCCGAGCACGATGAGGCCCTCGCTGGTCGAATATTTCGGCTGGTCGGCGCTCTCGCTGGCCTCGTCGATCTCTTCCATCGGCGCGTCGGCCTCGCGCTCGAACACGTACCAGGCGCCGAGCCGACCCACGGCCCAGCCAACGACGACCCCGGCGGCAATGCGCCAGACGAAATCGAGCGCGAACCATTCGAGCGTCCACCCGCCGAGCGAGGCCATGCCCACCGCGGCAATGGCGAGATAGGTGAAGGGAAAGGCGAGCCCGTCGTTAAGCCCGGCTTCCACGGTCAGCGAAAAGCGCACATCGTGACGCTCGTTGTCGCCCGGAGGCCCGACCTGCACGCTGCGCGCCAGCACCGGATCGGTCGGCGCCATAGCTGCGCCCAGCAGCAGCGCGCTCGCCACCGGCAGGCCGAGCGCCCACCAGCCAAGCAGCGCGACCGCGGCAATCGTCAGCGGCATGGCGATCACCAGCAGCGGCCAGATCTGCTTCCAGTTGTTCCAGCTCACCGGCCGGTCGATCGCGATGCCGGCCGCCATCAGCGAAGCGATGACGATGAACTCGGTCACATATTCGAGCGCCAACGCATCGAAGCCGTCAAAGGTCGGGTTGATGTGGGGCAAGTCGACGGGCAGCGAATAGAGCGCAAAGCCCGCCGCCACATAGACGATCGGCAGCGAGAGCCAGAACCGGGCGAGCCATTTTTCCAGCGTGACGGCCAGCACGAGGCCGAGGCCGAAGATTACGAAGAGGAAGATGCGCGGTTCGAATTCCATCCCTACCGAACGCGCGGTTGCGCGCTTGGTTCAGGGGCGATCAGAAATCTCCGCTGACCGAGAAGCGGAAGATCGGGCCGATGCGGCGGTCCATGTCCTCGCGATAGGCGATCTCGGCGTCGGGCCTGTCGGTCTCGAAGACGGTGCGGTAGAACCTCTGCCGTGCGCCGAGCAGGTTGCGGAAACCGGCGTTTACCGTCAGCCCCATGACATCCTTGTGCTCCACGAACAGATTGAGGAAGGTCGGCCCTTCCCATTCGCGGCCGGTTTCGCGCAGCCGCGAATAGCCCGCCCTGTCGTCGCTGTAGAGATTGGCGCCCCATGCCCAGTCGGTGCTGGGAATGTCGTGACGGAAGTCGATGTCGATGACGCCGCGCTGGTCCCACGAGAAATCGCGAAGTTCGCCCGTAAACGGGTCGGTCACGCTCATCCAGCGCTTCACGCCGCGCAGGTCGATGCGGGCACCGCCGATGCCGATCGGATCGAGATTGAGCGTGGCCGTCGCCTCAAGATGGGTGCGCTCCGCATCGCCGATATTCCCGCGCGCTTCCCCGCCGTTTTCGAGCGGGAACCAGTCGATGAAATCCTCGAACCAGGCCTGCCGCGCCTCGAATTTGAGCGAGCCCCACGGACCCAGACGCTTGTTGGCTTCCAGGTCGATGTTCCAGCTCTGATAGGGTTGCAGCTGGTTGTTGCCGCCGTTCTCGTTATCGGTGTTGAGCGAGACGCTGGCGAGGAAATCGCCGAAGGAAAGCTGGCTCACGCGGCGCGCAAGGGTAAGCGAGACGTCGAAATCGTCGGCCGGCTTCCAGGTGGTGGCGAGCGAGCCCTTCGGCCGCCGAAAACTGCGCGAATTGGCCGCAGAGCCCGTCTGCTCGATGCGCGAGAACTCCATTGCGCCGATGGCCTGCACCGAAAGGGTGGGGGAAAGCTCCTTCGACAGGGACAGGCTGCCTTCGTAGCGGTCTTCGGTCACGCCACCCGTGCCGGCCGGGAAAGCGATGCGTACGAAGTCGCCGGAAGGAGCAAGCTCGAACAGCTGGGATACGCGGTCCAGCCGGTTGAAAGCGGCCTCTCCCGAAAGCTGCCAGTCGGCGTCGAGCATACGCCAGCCATATTCGGCCCGGCCGATACGCTCGCCCGCACCATTGGTCTGGCGGAAGCGCGAACCGGTGGATGCGCTGCCGTCGTCGAAGGAATCGACGAGCGTGACGGCAAAATTGTCACGCTCGAAGCGTTCAAGGCCGATCAGCTTGAGCTTGCCGCCAGCAAGCGGGAATTCGATGTCCGCGCCGATTTCGTATTGCGGCCCGTCCTCGCGGACACGGACGTCGCGCGTCCGAACCGGACCGTCAACCGGAAAGCCGATTTCGGGTTCGTTGCGGAAGAAGAAGTCCTCGCCATAGCTCAGGTTGAGATTGGCCGTGGTCTCTCCGCCCAAATCATAGGAGAAACTGGTCGAGAGCTTGGGATTGTCGAACCCGCCGGAGAATTTCGTCTCCTGCCGCTCGATAAGTGAGCCATCGGCTGCGGTAATGAGCACCGGTCCATCGGCGCCGAAGCGGTTGTTGTCGTTGGAAAGCGATACGGTGAAATCGAGCGGGCCGTCGCTGCCGGTCACCGAAATCTCGCCGCCATAGAGCTGCGCGGAGGTGTTGTGCGCGCGAAAGCCGGTGTCCCAACGGAACTGCCCCGAAGCGCCTTGCGCGGCGTAGATGACATTGGCGACGAGGCCGGTCAGACCGGGTACGTCCAGCGTGTTACCGTCGACCAGTTCGATCCGCACGACATCGGAGGCGGGGATGCGGCGTAGCTGGTCGCGCAGCGAATCCGATTTGCTTGAAAAGCGCTCTCCATTGACCAGCACGTTCTGGTTCGCCTGACCCAGGCCGCGCTGGCCGTTGTCATTCCCGCCGGAAATGGAGAACCCCGGAATGCGGCTGACCATGTCGAGCGCATTGCGCGGAGCGAATTGGGCGAAATACGCAGGCTCGAAAACCCGTGCCGTGTCCGCAGCCTGAGAGGGTGCGGTTTCAGCCAGTGCGGTTTCGCCGTCCTTGGCGGCTGCATTCACTGGCAGAGCAAGCGCACACGCTAGGGCGAGGCGGCTGGCGGCGGTACGAATAGACATTCTCTCTCCTCTGGGTGTGTCATTCGTCTACAACTGTAGCCAATCAACCCAAGCCGCGGTCGACCAATGGCATTCGGAGCCCGACAAGCGTTTTCCTTTCAACTTGTGTGATCGATGAATGTGCCTCGCAATCAGCGGGGGCCGCGGTCGCGGTTTGGTTAACGTTTCCATTACCCCGTGGGCATAGGGATGAACGTCATGGCCCACGGAGCGATTCGAGGGTTCGCCACCAACCGAAGAAGAACAAGCGGGTCGCGGTGGGGGTAGCAGGCAGCGGCAGACCGGTCCTTGGCGCCGGACCTGACGCGCGGCCGCGCACCCCTGTGTCGCAGCGTCGGGAGAGCTCCGACGGACCCGCGCAAGAGATCGCGAGTTTCCGACGTGTCCTATTCCTCCGATTACGATGACTACGTACCGGCGCAATCCTTGCCGTCGGGCGGCAAATCGATTGCGCGCCAGATGAACGGGCTGTTTGCCGCCTTCGCCCTGGGCGTGGTGGTGTTGTGCCTCGTGGCGACCTTCGGGTTCAAGCGGATCGAACAGAACTCGCAGGAACTCACTTCGATCACGGAACAGACCCTGCTGGTTTCGCGCATTGGCGCAAATGTACACGCCTCGCAGGAAAGCCTCGGCAATTTCCTCGATGAAGGAAACCGCGCACAGGATCTCGATACCGCCATCGAAATGGTGGATCAGGGCATCGAGCAGAGCGCGGCCTTGCGCGCGCTTTATGGCGCGGAAGAGAGCGAAGCACTGGCTTCGCTGACGCGGATCGACACGGAACTCGCCGGCCTCAAGACATCGCTCCAGGCGCTCTACACAACCCCGGCAGAGGACATCTACGGCGCGGTTATCCCGGCCTTCAAGCATGGCTATGCGGTGGGGCAGATTTCAAACGATCTGCGCAACCGCGCCGAGGTCGCGCTCTACCGTGTCGAACGGACCAAGATGCAGGAAATCGAGACCTTCATCATCGTCATGCTGCTGCTCGGCATCGCCTCGCTGTTCACCGTCTTGCTCGGCCGCAAGATTATCGCGCGGCGTGTCGTCGCCCCGATCCGCAACATCGGCGAAACCAGCACGCTACTCGCCGAGGGCGCGAGCGATCTGGAAATTCCAGAAATTCACCGCAAGGACGAAATCGGCGAGATGGCCCGTGCGCTCGAAAGGCTGCGTGTCATGCAGGACGCGGCGCGCGAGAAGGCCAGTCTCGAACTGGAAAACCAGGTCGCCTCTGCCGAGGAGCGCAACCGCAAGGTCGCCGCGATCCAGAACCTGGCTGACAGCTTCGAGCGCATGGTCAGCGGCGTTGCGCAGGATGTTGCCTCCGCCAGCGGCCAGCTCAAGGAGGCCGCGCGCACGATGTCGGACAACGCCGAGCAATCGAGCGCGCGCGTCATCAACGCCTCGCGCCTGCTCGCCGACACCTCGGGTGTCGTCACCGGCGCGGCGGCGGCAAGCGACGAATTCGTGATGTCGATCGGCGAGATCAGCCGCCAGGCCGCCTCCAGCGCCGAGCGCGCCGGACAGGCCAATAATGCGGCGCAGGACGCGCAAGGGACCGTCTCCGAGCTCGACCAGATGGCGACCCATGTCGGGCAAGTGGTCGAAATGATCGGCCAGATCGCCCAGCGCACCAACCTCCTCGCCCTCAACGCCAGCATCGAGGCCGCGCGCGGCGGCGAGGCAGGGCGCGGGTTCGCTGTGGTGGCGAGCGAGGTGAAGGAACTCGCCGCCCAGACCGCGCGGGCCACCGAAGAGGTCGAAGCGCAGATCAAGCTGATCCAGAGCTCGTCCTCGGCCAGCGCAGGCGCACTGCGCAAGATCACCGACGAGGTCGGCGAACTGGGAGTGACCTCGACCTCGATCGCGGCGGCGGTCGACCAGCAGGCGGTCGCCGGCCAGGAACTGGCGCGCAGCATCGATGCTGCAGCCCGCAACACCGAGGCGGTGAGCGGCGATATGGACGAGGTCAGCCGCATGGCGGTGGCGACCGGCGCGGCAGCCAGCCAGGTGCTGACCGGCTGCACCTCGCTCGAACAGCAGGCCGAAGTGCTGCGTGCGCAAGTGGCCGAGTTCCTCGAACACGTCCGCGCGGCCTGACGCCGATATCACGCTTGCTGGGGGTAGTTCGCCGAGTGCGTAATTAACCCCCTTGAACATCGCGCCTGCGATGGCGACATAGGCGCACGATATTCAGACGGAAGGATTTTCATGATCGACCTCTTCGGCAGCGAAGCACACGGCACGCAGGGCCAGTTCACCCGCGATCCCATCACCGGGGCGCTGGTGCCGACCGTGGTCGAACAGTCGAGCCGCGGCGAACGCGCCTTTGACATCTTCAGCCGCCTGCTGCGCGAACGCATCGTCTTCGTCACCGGCCAGGTGGAAGACACCATGGCCTCGCTCATCGTGGCGCAGCTGCTGTTCCTCGAAAGCGAAAACCCGTCCAAGCCGATCAGCATGTACATTAACTCGCCCGGCGGCGTGGTGACGGCCGGCATGGCGATCCACGACACCATGCAGTACATCAAGCCGCGCGTCTCGACCGTGTGCATCGGCCAGGCCGCCTCGATGGGCAGCTTCCTCCTTGCCGCTGGCGAACCCGGCATGCGCATCGCGCTGCCCAACGCCCGCATCATGGTCCACCAGCCTTCGGGCGGTGCCCGCGGCATGGCGTCGGACATCGAAATCCAGGCGCGCGAGATCCTGCGGATCCGCAAGCGTATGAACGACCTTTATGTCCAGTACACCGGCAAGAGCCTGACCGAGATTGAAAAGGCGATGGACCGCGACACCTTCCTCGAGGCCGAGGAAGCGATGAAATTCGGCATCGTCGACAAGGTGTTCGAAGCGCGCCCCGAAAACGAGGGCGACGACGAGCCGGTGAAGGACGAGGACAAGGGCTCGGGCGGCGCGCCGGAGTAATCTTTACCCCGCAGTAACCCTGGGTGCTTTTGTCTCCCAGGGGGACTGTTGCAGATTTGTCCTAGCCACCGGGCAACCCTTTGGCCTTCAGCTTATGGCAAGGGGTAGCTGGTAGTGAGATATTGACCCATCCCGTCACCGGCCTAGAGTCGGCGAATCCCTGTATTGTAGGGCTAGGCGGGGGCAGAGCAGGAAATGACCAAGTTGAGCGGAACCGATAGCAAATCCACGCTGTACTGCAGCTTTTGCGGCAAGTCGCAGCACGAGGTGCGCAAGCTGATTGCGGGCCCGACCGTGTTCATCTGCGATGAATGCGTCGAACTGTGCAACGACATCATCCGCGAAGAAACCAAGGCGGGCATCTCCGGCAAGAAAGACGGCGACGTCCCGACGCCCAAAGAAATCTTCGAGACGCTCAACGATTACGTGATCGGTCAGGACCGCGCCAAGCGCGTCCTCTCGGTCGCGGTGCACAACCACTACAAGCGCCTCAAGCACGGCGGCAAGGCAGGCGATGTCGAGCTTGCCAAGTCGAACATCCTGCTCGTCGGCCCGACCGGCTGCGGCAAGACGCTGCTGGCGCAGACGCTGGCGCGCACCTTCGACGTGCCCTTCACCATGGCCGACGCCACCACGCTGACCGAAGCCGGTTACGTGGGCGAGGACGTGGAGAACATCATTTTGAAGCTGCTGCAGGCGTCCGACTACAACGTCGAGAAGGCCCAGCACGGCATCGTCTATATCGACGAAATCGACAAGATCACCCGCAAGGCGGAAAATCCCTCGATCACGCGCGACGTGTCGGGCGAGGGCGTGCAGCAGGCACTCCTCAAGCTGATGGAAGGCACCACGGCCAGCGTACCGCCGCAGGGCGGCCGCAAGCATCCGCAGCAGGAATTCCTGCAGGTCGACACGACGAACATCCTGTTCATCTGTGGCGGCGCCTTCGCAGGGCTTGAAAAGATCATCGCCGACCGCCTGCAGAAGCGCTCGATCGGCTTCGGCGCGCATGTCGCCGATCCGGACAAGCGCCGCATCGGCGAACTGCTCGAAAAGGGCGAGCCGGAAGATCTCTTGAAGTTCGGCCTGATCCCCGAATTCGTCGGCCGCCTGCCGGTCATTGCCACGCTGCGCGATCTTGACACCGATGCGCTGATCACCATCCTGACCGAGCCGAAGAACGCGCTGTGCAAGCAGTATGCGAAGCTCTTCGAACTCGAGAACGTGGAGCTTACCTTCCAGGAAGACGCGCTCAAGAAGATCGCCGAGAAGGCCATCGCCCGCAAGACGGGTGCCCGCGGCCTGCGCTCGATCGTGGAAGGCATCCTGCTCGACACGATGTTCGACCTGCCCGACATGGACGGCGTGACCGAGATCGTGATCGACGCCGATGTGGTCGAAGGCAAGAAGGACCCGATCCAGGTTCACGGCCCCAAGGAAGAAGCGGCCTAGGCTCTTCAGAACCAGCTATTTCGAGACGCCGCGTAGTCCAGCGACTGCGCGGCGTCTTCGCGTTCGGCAAGGATCAATCCGGGGCGGCGTCCAGTAATCGGGAAACGCTGACCACCTCGTAGCCACGCTCCTGCAACCCTTGGAGGACAAGTGGCAGGGCATCGCGGGCGGTCTGGTTGTGGCGATACATCGGATGCATCAGGATGATCGATCCCGGCCTCACGCGTGCGATGATGTCGCTGGCGAAGGCTCTTGGATTGCCGTCGAACTTTTCTGGCTGCTCCTCCACATCCCAGGTAATGGTCAGCAGATCGGCCCGTTCGACCGCGAGCGGAAGACCAATCAGGCGTTTCCCGAATGGCGGACGAAACCAGCGAGTGTCTGACCCGGCTGTCTGCAGCAGCGCCTGTGTCCGGTTGACTTCGGTTTCATAAAAGCTTTGCGGCTTCAGCAAATTGCGTTGATGGGTGTAGGAGTGATTTCCCAGCTCGTGCCCTGCGGCCAACAGTTTCTCGGCAGAGCCGGGAAAGCGCTCCATCCTGCTTCCGATCAGGAAAAAGGTGGCGGAGGCATCGTATTTCGCAAGGATCGGCAATATCGCGTCGACGCCTTCCGGCGTCGGGCCATCGTCGAAGCTCAGGGCAACGATCTTGCGCTGGGTTTCCACGCGGCAGACGACGTCCCCGACCAACTGAAAACATTTCGCCTTCGATATTTGCCAAAGCCCGCCAACGGCAGCCAGCACCACGATTGGAACGATTATCCAACGCTTTTGCATTCCGCTCTCCTCGACGGAGGGCGCTATCCAATGCCGGGTGAGCGCGCAATGGATCGCGATCACACTTCGGTTGGGATGCTTTCACGCGAATGAAAAAAAAGGCCCCGCCGGCCGGGTTGGATCGGCGGGCGGGGCCAGTGGCGCCGCTTCTGCAAAAGGGGGAACCCTGCGGCGCTGGAGGAATGCGGAGGGTCAGCCCGGCAGGAAGACGCCGTTGGTGACGTGGATCACGCCGTTGGTTGTCTTCACATCGGCCATGGTCACGGTGCTCGTGCGGTTGGCGCCGTCGGTGATCACGATGTTGTTGTCGCCCGAAAAGCTCGCGGTCAGGGTTTCGCCTGCGACCGTTTCGAAACTGTAGCTGCCGCCGCTCCGCGTGATTGCGGCGGAAAGGGCCGCGGCGGGCACGCGCCCGGCGACGACGTGGTATTTCAGGATGTCCTGCAACTGGTGCTTGTTCTCGGGCAGCAGCAGGCTGTCGACCGTACCGGCCGGAAGCGCGGCGAAGGCGTCATCGGTAGGCGCGAAAACGGTGAAGGGGCCGGGCGAGGAAAGCGTATCCGCAAGGTCGGCGGCCTGCACTACGGCGACAAGCGTCTCATGGACGCCGGTGCCAATTGCGGTCTGGACGATATTCGCCTGCGTTTTGGCCGGCTTTTCCTTGTGGTTGTGCGCGAGCGCCGGGGCGCCGGTGGCAAGGGCGAGGCCGCCCATTGCGAGGACGGATGCGGCCGCTGCGGCCTTGAGCTGCTTGGAAATGATCATCGGGTAACTCCTGTTTGTCACAAGCCCCGTCCAACTTGTGCGTGGAGTTACGAAGCGCCCGCCGCGGCGGATGCAAAATTCTTCAGATTTTCTGCAGGCGCCCTTCGGCCACCACCGGTCCGGCATCGGCGTCGCGTGGCTTGCCGCCCAGCGGTTCGCGCGTGAGCACGAGGTCCGAACCGTCGGCCATCTCGGCCGCAACTTCGGGGGCGAGCGGATAGCGGCGCTCTTCGCCCGGTGCGACCACGCCCAGCGACAGCAGGGGCGTGTTCTCGCTTTGCGGAATCAGCCACAGCTCGTGGTCGTGGACACCGTCGGCGGTCAGGCCGCTCGCCGAAACGAGCAGTTCCTGGCGATCGGGGAGGTAGGTCACCGCAAGGCGAAGCTGCGTGTTGGCAATCGGAATCGAGGCGGCGAGCGGGGCTTCTGGAGTGGCAGGAGCAGGCGAGGGCGTCTGCGTTGGTGAAGCCACCAGCAAGGTGACAGCAGCGACCGCAGCGGCGGTGGCGACGCCCGCGGCCATTTTCCAGCGGCGCAGGCGGGATGCGAGCGAGACGACCTCGCCGGACTCGCCCGCGTCAGCAAGGGCCGCCGATATCCGCTCCCACACTTCCTCGCGCGGGGTTGCGGCATCGACCTCGTCCAGCAGCGGCGCGAGCCGGTCCTGCCACAAGGCGACCTCGGCCGCGAATTCGGGATCGCGCGCTTCGCGCCCGCGCGCGGCCAGCAGCTCCTCGCCTTCGAGCACGCCAAGGGCGTATTCGGCGGCCATCATGTCTTCGGGAGCGGGATCGTCGGTCATTCGCCCTTCTCCAGACAGGCCTTGAGTTTCATGAGGCCGCGGCGGACCCAGCTTTTCATCGTGCCCAGCGGGATGCCGCGCGCCTCGGCAATCTCGGCATAGGTGCGGCCTTCGAAAAAGGCCGTGCGGATCGCCTCGCGGGGGTTTGCCTCCAGCGCATCGAGGCAGGTATGGACGCGGGCCTCGCGCTCGGCGTCGATCAGCAGGGCCTCGGCCAGCGGGGCCTTGTCGGCGACGGGGGCGGCGGCGTCCTCGGGCACGCTGCCCTGGCGCACCTTTCCCATGCGCAGCCGGTCGATAGCGCGGTTGCGCGCGAAGGTGGCTAGCCAGCTGATCGGGCTCGCCCGTTCGGGATCGTAGCGGTCGGCCCGGCGCCACAAAGAGATATAGACGTCCTGCAAGGCGTCCTCGGCTTCCTTTTCGTCGCCCAAGATACGCAGGCAAATCCCGAATAGTTTCGCCGAGGTGGCGCGGTAGATATCCTCGAGCGCAGAGCGTTCGCCCGATGCCAGTCGCTGCATGGCCGCCTTGAGGCGTTCACGCGCTTCGCGACTGGCTGGCTGCATCAGCACCGGCCCGAGCAGTGCAGGCGCGACTGCTCGATCTGGATCGTCGTATGGCCGATCCTGTGATGGTGCTGCAGCTCTTCGGCCACTTCCTCCAAAAAGGCATCGCCCGGGTGGCCGCCCGGCATGACGAGATGCGCGGTCAGCGCCGTCTCGGTGGTCGACATGGGCCAGATATGCAGCTCGTGGATCTCTTTTACTCCCGGAAGCCCGGCCAGATAGCCGCGCACCTTGCTCTCCGAAATGCCCTTGGGCACGGCGAGCAGGCTCATGGCTACGCTATCCTTGAGCAGGCCCCATGTTCCCCAGGCGATGACGGCCACGATCAGGATACTGACCAGCGGGTCGATCCAGTTCGCGCCCGTGACGATTATGAGCACGCCGGCAATTACCACGCCCAGCGAAACCAGCGCGTCGGCCGCCATGTGCAGGAAGGCGCCGCGAATGTTGATGTCGTGCTTGCGCCCGCGCAGGAAAAGGAGGGCGGTGCCGGTGTTGATCGCAATGCCGATGCCCGCGACGATGACCATGGTCATGCCCTCGACAGGCGCGGGTTCGGCCATGCGGTGGATCGTCTCGAAGGCAATCGCGCCGATGGCGATGAGCAGCAGCCCCGCGTTAGCTAGCGCGGCGAGGATGGTCGAGCTCTTGTAGCCATAGGTGAAGCGCTCGGTTGGCGGACGCTTGGCGGCAACGCTCGCGCCCCAGGCTAGCAAGAGGGCGAGTACGTCTGAGAGGTTGTGGCCGGCATCGGCGATGAGGGCCATGGACCCCGACAGCCAGCCATACACCGCCTCGACGATGACAAAGCCGGTGTTCAGGATGATGCCGATCAGGAAAGCCTGGCCGAAATCGGCCGGCGCGTGGCTGTGCCCGTGACCATGCGCGTGGTCGTGCCCGTCCGCATGGTCGTGGCTGTGTCCGATGCCCAAGCGCTGCTGTCCTTCCCTCAGTTTCGACCCCGGATTAGGCCAAGGTGGCCGGGGCCTTCAAGAAAAATCCACACGAATTCAACGTGATACGGAATATCAGGACCGCTATGTTATAACATTCACCGCCAAGGGCAAGGTTTACGCGCCTCAAGAAAGGCGACGGGCGAGGCTGGGCGCGGTTGATCGTGAGGGAGTTGGTGGCACCCTAGAGGGTAACAGCCTCGCCCCAAACGCCTCGGCTATTCGTAAACGCAGGCGTCGAGGCCGTCGCGGCGTACCTGTCCGATCCGTGCCGCAATTGTGCTGCCATGGCCGCGCAGCCAGCCTTGCGGGTTCTTGACCGAGCGCTCCTTGGGCAGCGGGAGGGCCGCCGCCATGCGCGCCGCCTCGAGCGGGGTTAGCGAATTAGCGGGCTTGCCGAAGTACCGCTGGGCACCGGCTTCCACGCCATAGGTCCCGATGCCCGTCTCAGCGATGTTGAGATAGACTTCCATGATCCGCCGCTTGCCCCAGACCTTCTCGATCAGCAGCGTGAAATAGGCCTCCAGCCCTTTGCGGAAATAGCCACCGCCCTGCCACAGGAAGACGTTCTTCGCGGTCTGCTGGCTAATCGTCGAGCCACCGCGGATGCGACCGCCCTTGGCGTTGTTCGCGATGGCGTCTTCGATTGCCTTGCGGTCGAAACCGTCATGGCTGCAGAACTTGCCATCCTCCGCAGCGATCACGGCCCGCACCATGTTGCGGTCGATGTCCGAAAGCGGCTCCCAGTCCTTCGTGATGCCATTCCCATCCATCACCATGGTCGCGGTGACGGGCACAGGCACGAATTTGAACAGCAGGACAAGCGCCAGACTCAGCGCGAAGAGGCAAAGCCCAAGTTTAAATAGATAGAAGGCGATGCGCCGTAACATGCCACAGCCATATGGACGCGCCCAATCCGAGGCAACGTATTGTTGCGCGCGAGAATTGCACTTATCGCTAGGCAATGTGGAGAAAACTACTCGCAGCGGGACTGCTCATGCAGTCGGGACAAATCTCGGCTGAAGAACCGTATGAGTGGGAAAACTCCCTCATACACTCTGACCTGCCGCTTTATGATTTCGAATGGGACGAGTTTTGGCCTCGTGGGTACAGCTCTCCCGACGTGATTGCGGGATGCGAAAGCAGAGTCGCTTTCGGGGATTGGCAGTTTACGCCTAATCCAGCGGACGAATTTGCTGCCGGAACGAATTGGTACCGTTTCTCCCACTACGGTGTCTTCCACTGTGCCACCAACATTCGTGTAGCCCATGAGCTGGATGAATTGGCAGGTGTTGACTTCTCTCGCGGCTTCTTCGCTAAGATCGGCAATGCGCAGAAGGACGGGAATCGTTGGGAGCTTTGGGTGCTTCAGCAAGGGATGATCCCTGGAAGCGAATATACATTGATGGCTCGCCCTAGCGGTGACGATGGCTTGGTGACCACATTCAAGGTGCTCCAGTCACGCTGCCCAAAAAGCAAGTTGCTCGAAGCGCGCAACATGGATGCTTGGGGCACGGCCTATTGCAAGATCAACTCGCGCCGAGAGTTGCTCGCTTTCTCCAGGCGTATGCTGGCTGAGCCAGCGCTCGGCACTTTGTCACGCGTCGAGACATCAGAAAAGGGGCCGGAAACCGACGCTTCCGACCCCTCGCAAATGCAAATCGAAGACTAATCAGGCGACGCCCGGAAGCAGCCTTTCGCCGGCGATAGCTTTCATCGCCTTCTGCAGCTTTTCGAACGCGCGCACTTCGATCTGGCGGATGCGTTCGCGGCTGACGTTGTAAACCTGGCTCAGCTCTTCGAGCGTCTGCGGGTTTTCCGTCAGGCGGCGTTCGGTGAGGATGTGCTGCTCGCGCTCGTTCAAGGCGTCCATCGCCTCGACCAGCATCTCGTGGCGCACTTCCTTTTCTTCCGCGTCGGCAACGGTCTCGTCCTGCAGCGGACGGTCGTCCGTCAGCCAGTCCATCCACTCGCCCGAGCCTTCCTCGCCGTTGCGCATCGGCACGTTGAGCGAACCATCGCCGCCCATCATCATCCGGCGGTTCATGTTGACCACTTCCTGCTCGGGCACGCCGAGGTCGGTCGCGATCTTCTGCACATCGTCCGGGTGGAGGTCGGTGTCCTCGTAGGCATCGAGGTTTTTCTTCATGCGGCGCAGGTTGAAGAACAGCTTCTTCTGCGCGGCGGTCGTGCCCATTTTCACGAGAGACCAGCTGCGAAGGATGTATTCCTGGATGCTCGCCTTGATCCACCACATGGCATAGGTGGCGAGGCGGAAGCCGCGGTCGGCTTCGAATTTCTTGACGCCCTGCATCAGTCCGACATTGCCTTCGGAAATGAGATCCGAAACGGGCAGGCCGTAGCCGCGATAGCCCATGGCGATCTTCGCCACGAGCCGCAGATGCGAAGTGACGAGCTGCGCAGCCGCTTCGCTGTCGCCATGCTCTTCATAGCGCTTGGCAAGCATGTATTCCTGTTCCTGCGTGAGGATCGGGAATTTCTTGATTTCGGAGAGATAGCGGTTGAGGCTCTGCTCACCGCCGAGCGCCGGAACGCTCAAACTTCTGGTAGTGTTCACGTAGTCCCTGACCTTTCTAGCGTCGACCTCATGCGCCGGACCCCTGATGGGCATCCGACCGTTCGGGCCACTTCGTTACGTATAGCGCAGCCACGCGAAAATTGCATCGACTTTCATCGATATCAACGAGCGGTTTCGTCGATGAGTTCCCGCATGAGTTCGCTCATATCGGGGGGCAATTCGGCGCAGAAATCCAAGCTTTCGCCGCTGATAGGATGAATGAATCCGAGTCGGGCCGCGTGCAGCGCCTGGCGCTGGAAATCGAGGCTCTCGAGCGTCGCGCGGAGCGGCTTGGGAGTGCGTCCATAGACAGGGTCCCCTAATAGCGCATGACCGATTGACGCGCAGTGAACGCGGACCTGGTGCGTGCGCCCGGTTTCGAGGCGGCATTCGATCAGCGCGGCGTGGTTCAGCCGCCGGACCGTCTCGTAATGCGTGACGGCGTGCTTGCCGCGGATGCTGTCGTCGGGAAGCACGGCCATCTTCTTGCGGTCCCGGTCCGACCGCCCGATCCGGCCCGAAACGGTGCCGCTGGGCGGATTGGGATGGCCCGCGCACACGGCGAGATAGCGGCGCGTGATCGAATGGTCGGCGAACTGCTTAGCCAGCCCCTCATGCGCGGCATCGCTTTTGGCGACGACCAGCAAGCCGGAGGTGTCCTTGTCGATCCGGTGCACGATGCCTGGCCGCGCCACGCCGTTGATCCCCGAAAGCTGGCCCGCGCAGTGGTGCAGGAGCGCGTTCACCAGCGTGCCGTCGGGATTGCCCGCCGCCGGATGGACGACCATTCCGGCAGGCTTGTTCACCACCAGCAGGTGCGCATCTTCGAACACAACGTCCAGCGGGATGTCCTGCGCCACCGTCTCCAGCGGCTCGGGCGGGGGAAGAGCGAGGGAATAGTCGTCGCCTGCCGCGATCTTTGCCGAGGCCGACCTTGCCGTCTTGCCACCGATCTCTACTGCGCCGTCCGCGATCAGCCCCTTCACCCGCTCGCGCGACAAACCGGTTGCGTCGGCCAGCGCCTTGTCGAGGCGGCCAGGGCTTCCAATCACGCCGCTCAAAATTTCCGTTCGTGCTGAGCTTGTCGAAGCACCGTCCTTCTTTCTGCCCAACGCTGATATCGCGCCCCAATCTCCGCGGATCAGTGCCATCTTCTTCGCGCGCGACCACCCTTTGATCTGCCTTTCGGCGGCCAGTGCTTCCTCACGGTCGGCAAACTCTTGCGACCAAACAAGCTCGACCGGCAATTTGTCGGAAGTGAATCCAGTCACGGACCCGCGCACGTGTTGCGCGACACGCGTTTCCAGGTCGTCGGTATGCCCGGTGTAGTAGGCACCGCCGCGACAATGTAGCATGTAGGCCCAGAACGGCATCGGTCGCGCCTAAGTGAAGGACGGCCCTTCGACAAGCTCAGGGCGAACGGATTGATAGCTTCCCAAACAATTCTCGATGCGTTGCTTGCCGCTGCGGCCGAGGCGCATCCGCGTGAGTGCTGCGGTATCCTGCTGGGCGAGGGCGGGGTGATTACCTCCGCCACACCGGCCGCCAATGTCCATGCCCGGCCGGAAACCCACTTCGAGATCGACGCACAGGCGCTGGTCGATGCCCACCGCGCCGCGCGTTCGGGCGGGCCGCAGGTGCTCGGCTACTACCACTCGCACCCCAATGGTCTCGCCCGTCCTTCCGTCACGGATGAGGCGATGGCGACGGGACAAGGGCTTGTCTGGGCGATAATCGCGGCAGGACGAGTCACATTCTGGCGCGAAGGGGATGCGGGATTCACGCCGCTTCCCTATGAGGTCTCCCCCCGCTAGAAGGCGGCAAATTTCGAGTTTCGACAGGAAATACATGGACGACAGTCAATCGATCGACCTTGCGGCAATGCTGTGCTCGCGCCTGTGCCACGACATGCTGAGCCCGGTGGGCGCGCTCAACAACGGGCTCGAGCTGCTCGCGATGGAAGACGATCCCGAGATGCGCAAGAGCGTGATCGCCCTGCTCGAACAGAGCGCGACCACTTCCACCAACAAGCTCAAGTTCTTCCGCCTCGCTTTCGGCGCGGCCGGGGGTTTCGGTGACCGGGTGGATGTGCAGGAGCCCAAGGCGCTGATTAATGCGCTGGTGGCGGACAAGGACAAGGTCGAGATTCACTGGGCGATCGAAGCCGCCAATCTCGCCAAGCCTGCGGTCAAGGTGCTGCTGAACTTCGCGCAGATCGCCATCGACGCGCTGGTGCGCGGCGGCACGCTCGATATCGGCGCGGAAGTTCGCGACGGCAATTGCGAGATCGTGGTCCGCGCGACCGGCACTAAGGTCGCTTTCGACGACAATATCGGCAAGGCCATCGACGGCAGCCTGCCGCATTCCGAACTCTCCAGCCGCACCGCGGCCGCGCATATGATCCACCTCTTGGCCGAAGGGTCAGGCGGCGGGCTCCAATATGCGCGCACAGAGGAGACGCTGGTCCTGGGCGCGGTCCTGCCCGAAGCGGAAGGACTGATCGGATGAGTTCGGATTTCGGCGAACTGGGTGCGGGGCTTCCCGAGGCGGAAGACGAACTGGTCGACCGCAAGATCCTCTCGCCCAACCATGACGAGCGCAAGCTGCCGATCACCATGGTGGTGATTCACTACACCGAGATGAAGGACAAGGGCTTCGCCATCGAGCGGCTGTGCGATCCCGAAGCCAAGGTCTCGGCCAACTACCTCATCGGCAAGGCGGGCGAGGTCGTGAGGCTGGTGCCCGAGGAAAAGCGCGCCTGGCACGCGGGCGTATCCTACTGGCGCGGCATCAAGGATGTGAATTCGGCCAGCATCGGCATCGAGCTTGACCATCCGGGCCATAAATACGGCTACGAGCCGTTCCCCGATGCGCAGTTCGAAGCGTTGGTCCCGCTGGTAGCGCGCATGGTCAAGCAATACGACATCCCGCGCGCCAATGTGGTCGGCCATTCGGACGTCGCGCCTGCACGCAAGATCGATCCGGGCGAGCTGTTTCCGTGGGATCGCCTCGCCGAATACGGTCTCTGCCTGCCGCGCCCGAACAAGCTCGAACGCGGCGATCCCTTCGATAACGATGCGAGCTTCTACCTCGCCCTCGAACGCTTCGGCTATGACATTTCGGATGGCCACAAGGCGGTCGAGGCCTTCCAGCGCCGCTGGCGCCCGGAAAAGATCGATGGCGTGATCGACGGGCAGGTCCGCGCGATCCTGTTCCAGCTTCTGCTCGACCGAGACCGGGGACGCGCAAGATAGACTTGCCATGACGTGTATTAGCTGATTAATACACGTCATGCGTTTCGTAATCCTCCTTTCGCTCGTCGGCGTTGCTGGCTGTACCCACACCCCTCCACCGGTTGAGATGACTCACCCTCCGGTTTCGCATCGTTTGGAGCAACGAGCAGACGCGCTTTTTTCCGCCGCTGCGCGAACCAACGACCTTTCGGGCCGATTGCTGGTCCGGGAGGAAGGCCGGACGGTTTTCACCAAAAGCTATGGCTTTGCCGACTTTGGGACCCGGACACCCCACGGGTCACCAACACGGTATAGCGCTGCCTCGATAACCAAGGGCCTGACTGCTGCGGCAGTGGTTCATTTGGTCCGCTCGGGGCAGATCGATCTTCCAAGGCCGATTGCCGAATATCTGCCGGATCTTGAAGGAGCCACCACGGCTTCCGTCGCCCAAGTCCTCGATCACACGTCCGGCCTGCCGCGCGATCTGCCCGATAGCTTTGCGGGCGGGTCTGTCGCGCGCTGGGTTGCCGAAAATCGCGATCGCTTGGCCCCGGTGGGCGCCGAGCGCTATTCAAACATAGGATATGCGCTTCTAGCGGAGGTCGTCGAGAATGTCAGCGGACAGAGCTTCGCCAATTTCGTCGAGAACCAGGTGCTGGTTCCGCAAGGGATGAAAGCCAGCAAGATCGGCGAGGGCGAGGCGTCCGATTATGCGCATGGAGCGAAGGGCTATACCGCAGGTCCCGAACCTTCCGGCATCGTGCCCGCGCCGTCCGCCCCCCTGGAGATGGGCGCATCTGGCCTGGTGGCGACGGCGGAGGATCTTGCCATCTGGGCCGAAGGGCTTGCTTCGGGCTCCTATCCAGAGTTCTTCGAAGCGGAAGACCCGCTCGGGTCGGTCGATCGAGGCGAAGAAACCTTTGGCGAGTATGTTTCGGTGCAAGGCAGCCTGCCAGGGTATTTTGCCAATGCCATCTCCTGGAACAGC
Source organism: Qipengyuania aurantiaca (assembly GCF_019711375.1). NCBI lineage: Bacteria > Pseudomonadati > Pseudomonadota > Alphaproteobacteria > Sphingomonadales > Erythrobacteraceae > Qipengyuania > Qipengyuania aurantiaca. The sequence goes on along the minus strand of NZ_CP081295.1, from coordinate 456,344 downwards.
GGGCGGAATTCCGTAGTGTTCGTCGGAAACCTGTTTTCAGCTCCGGCGCTGACCATGAAGCGCGATCTTCTTGCTCTCATGGGAGAGAAGCCGCTCGTCTCACGCGCGCCGCGTCCGGAGGTGGTCGAAGCCGGAGAGGCGCACAGCAAGCTCGAAGGGCAATACGCCAGCGAAAGTTTCGGTGATATTGCTATCGAGCGCGAGGAATATGGCCATTTCCGCCTGCGCATGATCGGAAAGCCAGACTACTGGTCGTTCCACCTGACCCCGGTTGCTTCGGGCCTCCATTGGCGCGCGTTCGACCGCGTGTTTGTGTCCACGCCCGACGGTATATCCATGGGGCGCCGCGACAGTAGCGCTGGCGAGAAGCTGGAACGCCTGCCTGCTGCCAAGTGACATTGGACTTGGCCGTCTGCCTCAGATCCTCTATCTGCCCACGCGCCAGGGGGCCGGGCAGCCGCGTGACTCCGGTCGCGAGGAAAGTCCGGGCTCCACGAAACAAGGGTGGCGGGTAACGCCCGCCGAGGGCAACCTCAGGGAAAGTGCCACAGAGAGCATACCGCCGATGGCCCGTTCACGGGATCAGGCAAGGGTGAAAGGGTGCGGTAAGAGCGCACCGGGGTTCTGGTAACAGCACCCGCATGGCAAACCCCACCCGGAGCAAGGCCGAATAGGGGCGGCGCGCTGGCAACAGCAGGTGCGTTTCGCATCGACCGCCCGGGTTGGCTGCTGGAACCTTGAAGTAATTCAGGGTCTAGACGAATGGCTGCCGCCGCGCGGCTGGTGTGGAAGCATACCGCGCGCGGAACAGAACCCGGCTTACAGGCCCCCTGGCACTTTTCCTTCGCAAAAAAGTGGCGACACACAGCGCCGTGCTGCGTGCCGCCACATCCGTGAAGCTGCTCAGGGAAAGATCCGGGACTCCGGTCGGGACGTTGACCGGTCAGGTCGAGCAGCTTCGCATTCCGTTCCGGGCTTCTTCCCGGCAGTCGGCTCAGCGGCGGCCCTGCCGATCGACCGGGCCACGGCGGTAGGTGAACGCAAGCGCGCTCTTGCCGGTCGCCTTGTCGTAGTGCTGGCAATAGAAATCGGTGCCGCTCTTGTCGGTGTGAAGCCCGGGCATGTTGAACGTGATCATCGCCCGTCCGCGCTTGGCAAGATAGGCATCATAGGCGCCCGAACGGTCCGAATTGCTGCCCGATGCGGTGGGCTCGTAACCCAGGCTGTTGCCGGTGTGGAGCATGACATCCTTGCCGGTGTAATTGTTTTCGCGCGGGGCATTCACGTTGTCGAGCTGCTGGCTCCCGTCGAACGCGACGCATTGCAGCGCGTACCGGTGCTTGTCGTATTTCGCCGCGTCGACTTCGACATAGAGCACATCGCCCACGCCCATTCCGGGAGCCGTGCAGCCGTCGAGCGACACGGGTTCGCGATCGATGAGGCCGCCGCGGGTTTCGGTGCTCAGTCCCTGCTGGAACGTGTAGTCGCCGGTCTGCGCAACGAAGGCGTTGCCGATATTGAGGTTGGCGCATTTCGTCAGCGAGGCGTATTTCGCCGGTGCGGCCGGGGCCCGGCCCGCGTAATTGCCCGACCCTGCGGTCTTGGGATTGTTGCGACCGCCCGGGACCGAGCCGTCAACGGCCCGAACACCCGACAGGGGCGAGCCCAGCGATGTCGTCGCGCCGGGACGTGCGCCCCGCTTTGCTGCATCGACCACGGTTTCGGCAGCCTCTGCGGCGGTCTTGGCATCGTCTGCGGCTTTCTCGATTTCCTGCGCTTTCTTGCGCAGCTTGTCGAACGGGCCGGCCTGTGCGGGGCTGGCGACGACCGATACGGCCAGTGCCAATCCAAGCGTGCGGAGTGCGGTGGTTTTCATCGTGCTGGTGTCCTTGTGGTGATAGTCGAAACTTCAACCACAAGGCTAATCACAGGCCAACGGCGGTGAATGTCCCAGATGGGATAGTGAAACCGCTCGCTGATGCGGGCGACACGGCTAGCCGTAGACGCAAAGGAACGGCTTGCGCTTCAACCGGTTGAGGCAGACATGACCGCTCCGATCCCTCGCTCCGCTTTCCAGCGCCTCGCCATTATCCTTGCCGTCATCGTCCAGATTGGCGCGACTTTCCTGCCGCAACTGGGTTTCGGAGACCCGATTGGCGACCGCTCGGACAGCGTGCGCACGCTGATCACGCCCGCGGGCTGGGCCTTTGCGATCTGGGGGCCGCTGTTCTTCGGCAGCGCGCTCTACGCTGTATGGCAGGCGCTTCCCGGGCAGCGCGAAAATACCCTGCTGGCGCAGATCGGCTGGCCATCGGTGCTGGCGCTGTCGATGCAGGGCGTGTGGGCAGTCTATACGCAGTTCGCAAATCTGACGGTGATTTCTGCGCTGATCATCGTGACTTCGCTCGCCGCGCTGCTGGTCATCCTGCGCCGACTGGTGGCGTTCGAGAGGCCCTTCACCCTTGCCGAGCGCACCATCGTCGCAATCACTTTCAGCGCGCTCGCCGCCTGGCTCACCGCAGCGAGCATCGTCAACATCAGCGCAAGTCTTGTTTATCACGGGGTGGGCGGAGCAGGACAATTCCCCATGATCACCGCGATCATCGTCGCCGTCGGCGGCGTCATCGCAGCCGTGGCCGTTGCCCGTAGTCGCGGCAATCCGTGGTACGCGCTGGTCTTCGCCTGGGCCCTTTTCGCAATCTACAAGCGCGGCGGGCAGGAAAGCGGCGCGATTGCTCTCGCCACGCTGGTCGCCGGAGTGCTGGTGCTGGGTGCCGTGGTGGTGTGCCTCAAAAGCAAGGCCAACCGCCATCACTGGTTCGGCTGAACTGCCCCGTGCTGGGGAACGCGAGGAGAGCCCTCGATTTCCAGCCCCTCGAACGGCCGGCAGGTTTCGTCCATTTCCTCGGAATGCAAATGCACCTTGAGCATGGGATTGGCCTCGCTCCAGTCGGTGCGAGGATCATCGCGCACGACGCAGAGCGCGCGCCAGACCAACGGAAATTCCTGGATCTGCTCGGTGCCGGGGAGGCCTTCGATCAGCACCTCGTGGCCGGAGTAGGTACCCTTGGCGAAACCGACGAACTGCGTCTCGCTGCCACGGATGTGAATTTGTCCGTCGTCCTCGACGCGGGCGAACATGTCGAGCGAGACTGAAAACGCCAGCCAAGCGGAAATGGCCAGAACCAGGACCAAGGCAGTCATGGTGGCGATGACGGTCCATTTTGCGACCGGGTTATCGAGCCCTTCGGAATCGTCGATGCTCATCCCTGTGACCTTTCCTTTCGTTTCGAAGCGGACAACGCCCCAAAACGGAATCAGCCCCTGCCGATGCTCGTATATTCGAAGCCGGCCGCGCGGAGGTCTTCCGGACGGTAGATGTTGCGCAGGTCGACAAGGACCGGTGCCTTGGCGAGGTCCTTCACGCGAGTGAGGTCGAGCGCGCGGAAGGCGTCCCATTCGGTCACGATGGCGATCGCGTCAGCCCCTTCGATGGCGGTGTAGGGATCGTCCACCATGGTGACCTCGGGCATCAGCGGCTTGGCCAGTTCCATGCCTTCGGGATCGTAGGCCGCGACTTCGACGCCGGCATCGGTCAGCGTCTGCGACACGGCAATGGCGGGGCTGTCGCGCATGTCGTCGGTGTTGGGCTTGAAGGTCAGGCCGAGCAGCGCGACCTTCTTGCCGCGCGCCTTGTCCGCGCCGCCCAGCGCGTCGAGGACCTTGCGGCCCATGGCGCGCTTGCGGCTGTCGTTGACCTTGACCACCGCCTCGACGATCCGCGTCGGGCTGTCGTAATCCTCGGCCGTCTTGAGCAGCGCCAGCGTGTCCTTGGGAAAGCACGATCCGCCATAGCCGGGCCCGGCGTGGAGGAACTTCGATCCGATGCGGTTGTCCATGCCGATACCGCGGCTGACATCCTGCACGTTTGCGCCGACCTTTTCGCACAGGTCCGCCATCTCGTTGATGAAGGTGATCTTCGTCGCGAGGAAGGCGTTGGCGGCGTATTTGATTAGCTCGCTGGTGCGGCGGCCAGTGAAGAGGATCGGGGATTCGTTGAGGAACAGCGGGCGGTAGACCGCGCTCATGACCTCGCGGCCGAAATCGTCCTCGGCGCCGATCACGATGCGGTCGGGGCGTTTGAAGTCGCCGATGGCCGCGCCCTCGCGCAGGAATTCGGGGTTCGACACGACCGAGAACTTGTGGCTCGTCCCGCTGTCCTTGAGGATGCGCTCGACCTCGTCGCCAGTGCCGACCGGAACGGTCGACTTGGTGACGACGACCGCGTCATTCGCAAGGTTTGCACCGATTTCCTCGGCCACGGCGTAGACGAAGGAGAGGTCGGCATGGCCGTCGCCGCGGCGGCTCGGCGTGCCCACGGCGATGAAGATGGCGTCGGCGCCCTTGATGCCCTCGGCAAGGCTGGTGGTGAAGGTGAGGCGCCCGGCAGCAACATTCGATCCGACGAGCTCGGCAAGCCCCGGTTCGTAGATCGGCATGATGCCATCGTGCAGACGATCGATCTTCGACTGGTCCTTGTCGATGCAGACCACGTCGTGGCCGAAATCGGCGAAACACGCGCCGGACACCAGGCCGACATAGCCCGAACCCACCATTGCGATCTTCATTTACGCATCTCTCTTTTCTATTTTCACGGCACCATCGTCGCTGGCGATGGCCTGTATCGTGCGGCGGTGGTTGTCTTCAAGCACCAGCGCGGTCAGGCGCCCGGTTCGAAAGGCCCCGGTATCGATACCGATACGGTGCTCCCGATGTTCCATATCCTCGAAGATCGTGTGGCCGTGGACGACGACGTGGCTGAGCGGTTCCTCGTGGCGCAGGAAGCGGTCGCGGATCCAGCGCAGGTCGGACTGCTTCTGCTGGTCCATCGGCAGCTTGGGATTGATCCCGGCATGGGCGAAGACGTAATCGCCCGCCACGATGATGTCCTCGAAACTTTCGAGGAAGGCGCGGTGTTTCGCAGGTACGGCCTTGGTCATCGCCTCCTGCAACTCGCCCATCTTCATCTTGGCGTAGGCCTTGCGGTCGATGCCGTAGCTAAGCACCGTTTCCTTGCCGCCGTGCTTCAGGAAATGGCGCAGGACGTCGCGGTCTTCGAAGCTCTGAAGAAACATTTCCTCGTGATTGCCGGCAAGATAGCGAACCTTTCGCTCCTTGCCCCAGCTTCGCGCCAGCTTGACCACGCCGTGGCTGTCCGGCCCGCGGTCGACGAGGTCGCCGAGGAACACGATCGTCGTGTCGGCGGTGCCAAGCGCGGCGTCGTCTTCCTCGATCGCGTGCTTGAGCGCTTCGAGCAGGTCGCAACGTCCGTGAATGTCGCCGATGACATACCACCGCTCGCCATCGGGGACGCGCGCCGTGCGGCCCTGCGAAAAGGCTCCTGAGAACATGCGGCGGATTGAATCGAACATCTGGCGTCAGCTATCCCGAGGGGTGGCGAGCGCTTAGGCGTTCCGGCCCGAAGCGGCAAGTCGGACCGGGATATGGGGCTGTGTTCGCAGTTGCACAATAGCCACGCTTTATGCTGCGCTAGCGAATGATTGGCGACGCTATCTTGCGCGGGCGACGCGAATCGGGCACTTTCCTTTCGATTTCGACCGAGGAGCCCCTTTCAAAATACGGGACCCGGCGAAAACGCAGGTGGGACGAAGCACCAATACGAACCAACAGGAGTTCGAGAATGCTCACGTCCTTTCGCGGCAAGCTTGCCGTTTCGCTCGCTGCTCTCGCCAGCGGCCTTGCCGCACCGTCTATGGCCCAAGCCCAGGACGACGACAGCGGCGTCACCGTTTCCGCCAACGCGGCACTGACCACCGATTACCGCTTCCGCGGCGTATCGCTTTCGGGCGGCGACCCGGCCATCCAGGGCGGCGTCGATGTCGCGCATGACAGCGGCTTCTATGTCGGCACCTGGGCGTCCTCCATCGATGGCGGCGATGCCTATGGCGAGATGGAACTGGACATCTACGGCGGCTGGTCCGGCACTGTGGCCGAAGGCGTCACGGTCGATGTGGGCCTGCTTTATTATCTCTACCCGACCGAGGAACTCGGCCTCGATACCGATTACTGGGAGCCTTACGCTTCGGTCGGTTTCAACCTCGGCCCGGCAGAAGCCACCGTGGGCGCGGCCTATGCGTGGGAACAGGATTCGCTCGGCGGCGAAGACAATCTCTATGTCTACACCGATCTTGGCGTCGGCATTCCCTCGACCCCGGTCTCGCTCTCGGCGCACCTCGGCTACACCGATGGCGTGCTCGCGCCGCCGCTGTTGGCGGGCGAAGGCGACGACAGCGGCCTCGACTGGTCGCTGGGCGCCAGCGTGACGTCGGGCATCCTCGAAATCGGCGTCGCCTATGTCGGCGTCGAAGGCCCCTCGATCGACGGTTTCACCGACGACGCCATCGTCGGGACGATCACCGCCAGTTTCTAGAGAATTCACTGGCGCTGTACCAAGGGGCGTGCCGCAAGGTGCGCCCCTTTTCCTTTAGCCGCACGCTCCCTACCTGCGTGCCCATGACTCATTATCTGCACACCATGATCCGCGTCGCCGATCCCGACGCGGCCATCGCCTTTTTCAAGCTCATCGGCCTTGAGGAAATCCGCCGCAAGGAAAGCGAGAAGGGGCGCTTCACGCTCATCTTCCTCGCCGCTCCGGGGCAGGAGGATGTCGCCGAACTCGAACTGACCTACAACTGGCCGCCCCAAGACGGCAGCGCGCCGGAGACCTATGACGGGGGCCGCAACTTTGGCCACCTCGCCTATCGCGTCGACGATATCTACGCGACCTGCCAGCGGCTGATGGACGCCGGGCACACGATCAACCGCCCGCCGCGTGACGGGCACATGGCCTTCGTGCGATCGCCCGACGGGATTTCGGTCGAATTGCTGCAGGACGGCTATCTCGACCCGCAGGAACCTTGGGCGAGCATGGAAAACACCGGCAGCTGGTAAGCGGATCGCCGAGGCGACGGCGCGCTCAGTCCACGTAGGGCGAGCGCGCGTCGTCCGGATGCGCCGTCGTCAGCCGTAGGATCGTGTAACCGACCACGGCGGAAATCAGCGAACCCATCAGGATGCCGATCTTGGCCTCCTCTACCAGCAGCGCGTTGCCGGCAAAGGCGAGGCCGCTGATGAACAGCGACATGGTGAAGCCGATCCCGCACAGGATCGATACACCCCAGATTTCGGGCCAGCTGGCGTTGTCGGGACGCGGGGCGAAACCGAACTTGTCGGCCGCCCAGATGGCCGAGAAGATGCCGATCTGCTTGCCCACGAAGAGGCCCGCCGCAATCGCCAGGGGCAGGGGCGCGAGCACGCCTGCAAGCCCCAGATCGCCAAGATGAACGCCCGCATTGGCAAAGCCGAAGACCGGCACGATGAGATAGGCGCTCCACGGGGCGAGGTTATGCTCCATGATCTCGACCATCGTGTGATCGTCTTTCCCGACCATGGGGATGGTCAGCGCGGCCACCACGCCTGCGATGGTGGCGTGAACGCCCGAATTCAGTACGAAGAACCACAGGACGATGGCGGCAAGGATGAAGAGCCAGTAGGCCTTCACCTTCATCCGGTTCATGGCGAACATCGCGCCCGTCACCAGCAGCGCGCCGACCAGCCACGAGAGCTTGATCTTGGCGGTGTAGAAGAGCGCGATGACCAGCACGGCGCCGATATCGTCGACGATGGCGACGGTCAGCAGGAAGAGGCGCAGCGAGGCCGGCACGCGGTTGCCCAGCAAGCCCAGCACGCCCATCGCAAAGGCGATATCGGTCGCGGCAGGAATGGCCCAGCCGCGCGTAAGTTCGCCTGCACCTTCGGCGTTGACGAAGAACAGGTAGACCAAGGCTGGTACGGCCATGCCGGCGGCGGCAGCCAGAACCGGCATGCGGCGTTGCTGCGCGGTCGAGAGCTGCCCCTCGATCCATTCACGCTTCACTTCCAGGCCGACGACGAAGAAGAAAATCGCCATCAAGCCATCGTTGATCCACAGGTGCAGCGTGTTGAGCTTGAACACCGAGGCATCGAACAGGAGCCCGTGGAAGAGGTGGTGGTAGTCCTCGGCAAAGGGCGAATTGGCTGCAAGCATGGCCGCGACGGCCACGAGGATCAGCAGGATGCCCGCCGAAGCGTCGCTGACGAACAGCGCGCGGACGGGGGCAAAGACGAGGCGGAAGGCAGAAGGACGTTCGGTCATTACGGTTGCGCTCTCTTTCGCAAAGCCAAGCGCGTTGCAAGTCTCGAATCGCCGCGATAGGGAGGTTGTAAGGGGAAAACGGGTTGCAAACGCTATTGACGGGTGTCGCCGGGGGGCTGGCGGCTTTTCATCACGAATTGCTGCTGTTCGCGGCGGTGTTCTTTGCGATCGGCCTGGTCGACGAACTGGCCGTGGACATCCTCTATGGCTGGCATCGGCTGACCGGCCGGCTCAGCACACCGCGGCTGCCGGCGAGCGCGCTGGACGAACACCGCCTGTCCGGCATCTGCGCCGTGTTTATCCCGGCGTGGCAGGAAACGGAGGTCATCGGGCCCACACTCGATCATGCGCTCGATGTCTGGCCGGATCGCGATTTGCGGATTTATGTCGGCTGCTATCGCAACGATGCGGCGACCATAGCCTCCGTCATGACATCGGCTCGCGGGGACCCTCGTGTGCGGGTCGTGATCGTGGGTGAGGACGGGCCGACCTGCAAGTCGCATTGCCTCAACCGCCTCTATGCCGCGCTATGCGAAGACGAGGCGCGCAGCGGCGTACCAGCGCATATGGTCGTGCTCCACGATGCCGAGGACATGGTCGATCCCGCCGCTTTGGCCCTCCTCGATTACAGCGCGGCCAATTACGATTTCGTGCAACTGCCGGTGATGGCTCTGCCGCCATCCGATTCGCGCTGGATCGCGAGCCATTATTCGGACGAATTCGCCGAGAGCCATGCCAAGGCCATGACCGTGCGCAACGTGCTGGGCTGCGCCATTCCGGGCGCGGGCGTCGGCTGCGCAATCGCGCGTCCCATGCTTGGCCAGTTGGCTGCGCAATCCGGAGACGGACCCTTCGCACAAGGCGCGCTGACCGAGGATTATGAGCTTGGCCTGAGGATCGCGGCGCTGGGCGGCCGCAGCCGATTCCTGAGGGTGAGGACCGACGACGGCCGCCTTGTCGCTACCCGCGCCTATTTCCCCTCCACCATCGAGAGCGCGGTTCGCCAGAAGACGCGCTGGACGCATGGCATCGCGCTTCAGGGCTGGGCCCGCCTCGGCTGGGGCGGATCGCTGGCGCAGCACTGGATGACCCTGCGCGACCGGCGCGGCCCGCTCGCCGCGCTGCTACTGGGGCTCGGCTACGGGCTGGTCGGGCTGGCGATGGTGACGCATTTCCTGGCGGATATGGGTGTGGTCGCCCCTGCTGTCCTCTCGCCGGGGCTGAAAGCCTTGCTCCTGGTCACCTTTGCCGGACTGGTTTGGCGGATTGCGATGCGCGGCCTTTTCACTGCGCGCGAATACGGTTTGCGGCAGGGGCTGCTCGCCATGCCTCGCGTGCTGGTCAGCAATATCATCGCGATCATGAGCGGCCGGCGGGCCATGCTCGCCTATTGGCGAAGCCTGAAGGGCGCGCCGGTCCTGTGGGACAAGACCGAACACTCGCGCCACCCGGTCCTTTCGCTGCGCAAGGAGAAGTCCGCATGACGAACCGTGCATACCAGCGTCGTGGGCGCCCTCTGGTCTTTCTGGCCAGCGTATGTCTGGGATGGGTGGCGCTGCGTGTTTCCCTGCTGGCGGTATGGCCTGATGAGCCTGCGGCCCCGATGGCAGACCCTGCGCCTGCGGAGGCCCAACAGGTGTCAAGTGGGCAAACCATCGCTCGAGCAGATGCAAGTCCAGTCACTCCGGTCGGGGAAGATGACAGCGAGAGCCGCGCAACACCCGCGCTTGATGAAGCGGAAGCCAAGGGTCCGGTCGCTCAAGGGGTCATCGGTCTCGACGCAGCGCCGCCGGCGCATCTGCAGGACGGTCTCGAAACGCCGACAATGGCAGTGGCGCATAGCTCCTTGTGGATCGCAGCCTCCGGTACTTTCGATGCTCCGCCGATCGCCACCGAAGCCGCCTCTGCGGGGGCCTACGGTGGCCAGAGCGACACGGAAGCCGACCAGTAGCGATTTTGCGCGCGTGCCAGCTTTCAAGTAACCCCTATCCGATATAGGGGCGGGACATGGACGTTTACCTGCCCATAGCCAATCTGTCGGTGAACGGCCTGTGGATCGTCGCGCTGGGTGCGCTGACGGGCGTCCTGTCCGGCCTGTTCGGCGTCGGGGGCGGGTTCCTGACCACGCCGCTGCTTATCTTCTACGGCATTCCCCCGACTGTAGCGGCCGCCTCCGCGTCCACGCAGGTCACCGGCGCCAGCGTTTCGGGCGTGCTCGCGCATTCTAAGCGCAAGGGGGTCGATTATCGCATGGGCACCGTGATGGTCGGCGGCGGGATCGTGGGGGCAGGCATCGGCGCTCTGTTGTTCCGGTTTTTCCGCTCGATCGGCCAGATCGACGTCGTCATAAGCTCGCTTTACGTCGTGCTGCTCGGTTCGATCGGCATCCTCATGGCGAAGGAATCGCTGCAATTGCTGCGCGGATCGGCGGGCAAGCAGGCAGCGCGGCGGCGGCATCACCCGCTGGTGGCGAACCTGCCGTGGCGCTGGCGTTTCTACGGCTCGGGTCTCTACATCTCGCCGCTGGCGCCGGCCATCGTGGGCGTCGGTGTGGGCATCCTCACCATGCTCATGGGCGTGGGCGGCGGCTTTATCCTTGTGCCCGCCATGCTCTACATCCTTGGGATGAGCGCCAATGTCGTCGTGGGGACCAGTCTCTACAACATCCTCTTCGTCACCATCGCCACCACGATCATGCACTCGCTCACCACCCGCGCAGTCGACATCGTCCTGGTGGCGCTACTGCTGATCGGATCGGTCACCGGCGCGCAGCTCGGGTCGCAACTGGCGGTCAAGGCCAAGCCCGAAGTGCTGCGGCTGGTGCTCGCGACCATCGTGCTCGCCATAGCTTTCCGCATGCTGCTCGGCCTCTTCTACCAGCCCGACGAAATCTACACGGTGTATCCGCTGTGAGGTGGGCACTGCTCCTCCTCGCGGCGTTTGCGCTGATGGGCCAGCGCGATCCGGTGCTGGTGCCCGAGGTGTCGCAGCACGAGGTGCAGGTGCGCCAAGGCTTCACCGGAACCGAGCTGCTGCTCTTCGGCGCGGTGCTCGATCCTGCGGGGCGGGCGGGGCAGGGCTATGACATCGTCGTCGTGCTGAAGGGTCCTGCGGAACCCATCCGCCTGCGCGAGAAGGAGCGTTTCGCCGGCGTCTGGGTCAACGCGCAGAGCAACGATTTCCGCTCGGTGCCGAGCTTCTTCGCCGTCGCCTCCTCGCGGCCCGTGTCCGACATCGTCGACGACAAGACCGCCGCGATCTACGAATTCGGCACGCGCAATATCCAGCTCTCGCCGAGCGGCAGTATCGACCCGGCCCAGCAGCAGCGCTTCGCCCGGGGCCTCGTCGACCTGAAACAGCGCCAGGGCCTCTACAAGGAGGATATGCGCGGTGTGCAGATCACCCAGAACGTGCTCTACCAGGCGCGGATCGAGCTCCCCTCCAACGTGACGACCGGCACCTACACCGCCGAAACCTTTGCCGTGACGCAAGGGCGCGTGATCGCATCGGCGGTGGCCGAGGTCGAGGTGCGCAAGGTCGGGATGGAGCGGCAGGTCGAATATTATTCGCAGAATTTCGGCCTCGGCTACGGGCTGATCGCCGTGCTGCTCTCGGTCGTGATGGGCTGGGGGGCAGGGCGCCTCTTCGCACGGCTCTAGGCCCGCTTCTTCGAAGTATCGTTGACCCGATCTTAACCCTTCTTCGTCCATGAGACTTCGCGACCAAGTGTGCGATTTGCGAAGGGCCAGGGCTTTACGATGAATGATTTCGGCAACGGTAATTTCGGCAGTTACGATCCGTCTCGCCAGATGGAGGCCGAGCAGCCCGAGCGCCGCAGCAATTCCCTGCGCGATCGCATCCGTCGTTCGGCAGAGAGCGAGCAGACCCAGACTGGCGTCGTCTCGCGGTCGGGCTATGTGCATCAGCCGCAGCCCGAAACGCCGCAGCCCGAAGCGCCGCAGCCGCAGCCGCAGGCAGAAGCGCAGCCCGGGTTCCAGCCTCAGCCCCAGCCTGCGTCCACCCAGCCGCAAGCACAGCCTGCCGCGACGCAAGCCGTCGCTCCGGCTGCCAAGCCCGCCGCTGCTGCACCGCAGCTTGGCGAAGCGCCGCCGCGTCCGTCCGATCTCGCGCCCAAGCCGGCTCCCGAGCCGGAGCCTGAGCCGGAAGAAGAAGTGCCGATCAGCGACAACGCGCTCCAGCCCATCGGCGTGGTGCTCGAAATCGCCGGTTCCGGTTCGATGATCGCCATCGATACCCAGCGCCTGACCGAATGCGCCGATGACACCGACCCCTCCATCGCCATGGCCGGCCAGGTGGGTTCGCAGATCAAGATCCGCGTCGGCAACAGCTGGCTGCTTGCCAGCGTGCGCAACCAGAAGCAGGACCGCAAGGCTGGCAGCATCCTCGCCAACATCGACTTCTTGGGCGAGGGGATCGAGGAAAAGCTCACCGGCAAGCTGCACGGCTTCCGCCGCGGTGTGACGCGCTATCCGGTGCCCGGCGCGATGGTCTATCCGGCCTCCACGCCGGACCTCAAACAGGTTTACGCCTCGGACGGCCGCAGCGCGGTCACTATCGGCAAGGTCTATCCCACCAAGGACATTCGCGCCGGCGTCTATGTCGACGCCATGCTCGGCAAGCATTTCGCCCTGCTGGGATCGACCGGTACGGGTAAATCGACCAGCGCCGCGCTGATCCTCCACCGCATCTGCGAGGCCGCGCCCGAAGGTCATATCGTCATGATCGACCCGCATGGCGAATATTCGGCGGCCTTCCGCCAGACGGGCGTCATCCTCGACGTGTCGAACCTCCAGATGCCCTACTGGATCATGAACTTCGAGGAGCATTGCGAAGTCATCCTGACCAGCAACGGCAACGAACGTCAGATCGATGCCGACATCCTCGCCAAGTGCCTGCTGAAGGCGCGCAGCAAGAGCAAGCTGGCTCAGACCATGGGCAAGATCACCGTCGATTCGCCGATCCCCTACCTCCTCTCGGATCTCTCCAACGAGATCCAGGACCAGATGGGCAAGCTCGACAAGGCGACCAATTCGGCGCCCTATATGCGCATCAAGAACAAGCTGGACGAGCTCAAGAGCGATCCGCGCTACCAGTTCATGTTCTCGGGCATGCTGGTGGCCGACACCATGGCCGATTTCATCTCGAAGATTTTCCGCATGCCGTCGAACGGCAAGCCGATCTCGATCATCGACGTCTCGGGCGTGCCTTCGGACATCACAGCGACCGTAGTCGCCGTGCTCAGCCGCCTCGTGTTCGACTTCGCGATCTGGGGCCGCGACGAGAAGACCACGCCGATCCTGCTGGTTTGCGAGGAAGCCCACCGCTACGTCCCGAACGAGAAGAACGCCGACGGCAACTCGGTCGGCACCATCCTCGGCCGTATCGCCAAGGAAGGCCGTAAATACGGAATCTCGCTGGGCCTCATCACGCAGCGTCCCTCGGACCTTGCCGAAGGCGTGCTATCGCAGTGCGGTACGATCATCTCGATGCGTCTCAACAACGATCGCGACCAGGAATTCGTCCGCGCGGCCATGCCCGAAGGCGCGCGCGGCTTCCTCGACGCGATCCCGGCGCTGCGCAACCGCGAGTGCATCATCTGCGGCGAAGGTGTCGCCATCCCGATCCGCGTGAGCTTCGACAACCTCGAGGAAATCAAGCGCCCGGCTTCGGAAGACCCGAGCTTCGTCGAATTGTGGAACAACCCCGGCGGCGAGGAGGACATCGTCCTGCGCACCGTGCAGCGCTGGCGTTCGCAGGGTTAAGTCCCGCGCGTATCGCCGAACAGGTGGATATGCAGGCGGTCGCTCATGCGGAAACCGTGCTTTAGGCATAGGTCCGCGAGCCATTTCTCACGTTCCCGCAACGTCTCGCTGTCGGTTCCCTCGGGCATCAGGAAGACATGGCCCGGCTTGAAGCGATAGCGATCGTGCAGCGTCAGCACCTCGTCCACGTCCGAAGGCTCGGCGATCACGAACTTGAAAAAGGCGCGCGGGTCGGTGGCGTAGGCGTCAAGGCGTTCGGGCAGCAGGGCGAGGTCGGCGGGGTTGCCGCTGTGCGCCAGCTTCGGGCTGACGTTGAACTGGTCGATCCGGATATCGAGCCGGGGCGGGGCCTTGGTGGTCCCGTTGGTTTCGATCTCCACCGAGATACCGGGAAGCAAATCGAGCAGCTTTGCCAGCGCCGGGGCCTGAAGCAGCGGCTCGCCGCCGGTGATGACGAGCCGGTCCTGTCCTAGCTGCGTGATGCGCGCGGCAACCTCGTCCTCGTCGAGCGTGACCTGGTTGGCCTTGCGCTCGAAGGTCACACCGTCGTGGTGAGGGCGGTTGTCGCCCTCGAAATGCCAGGTGTAGGCGGTGTCGCACCAGACGCAGGCGAGGTTGCAGCGCGACAGCCGCATGAAGGCGACCGGGCGCCCCACGCTCGGCCCTTCGCCCTGGACCGAAGCGAAGATCTCCGGCCCGCCGCTGTCATCCGTGGCGAGGACTAGTGGCATGACCTAGCTGTAGACCGTCACTTCGACGCGTATCCCGTCGGGGTCGCGGAAGAAGGTGGCCGTTTCGCCGTCGAAATACTGCTTGTGCGGCACTTCGAACCCCGCCTGCTCCATCCCGTCGCGGACCGCGTCGAGGGCGGCTTCATCGGGCGCCGTAAAGCCCAAATGATTCAGGCCGGGGGCGTAGCGTTCGTACTCCGAGGTAGCCGCTTTGGCTTGCTTGAGATCGACGCTCAGGCCATCGTCGCTCGTCCACACGTGATTGCGCGTCTTGCGGAAACCGATGAGGCCAAGCAAGGCGTCGTACCAGGGCAGGCTCGCTTCGAGCGAGCGCACCAGAACAACCATGTGATCGAGCTTCATGGCTTCAACCTAGGCGCGCCAGCGCGCCCTTCAAGCGGTCGATTTCGGCCACGTGGTGCGCGTGGTCGGCGCGGGCCTTTTCGACGGCTTCGGGCTTGGCGCGTTCGACGAAGTTGGCGTTGCCGAGGCGGCCTTCGAGGGCTTTGGCTTCCTTGATCGAAGCTTCCATCGCCTTGGTCAGGCGCGCCTTCTCCGCCTCGATGTCGATCACGCCTTCGAGCGGCACGATGAAGGCGTCTTCGCCCGCGGCCACCTGCATTGCCGCGCCGCCGGGCGCTTCGGCGAAGTGGACCGGCGTGAGGCGCGCGAGGCGTTCGATGGCGGCGACGTTCTCTTCGACGACCTTGCGGCCCAGCACCGACGGGGTGGGGCAATAGGCTTCCAGCTTCGCGCCCGGCGCGATGCCGAGCTCGTTCTTCGCCGTGCGGACCGCGCTGGTGAGCGCGATGAGCCAGTCGATCTCGGCCTTCGCTGCTTCATCGATTTCGGCCTGAGGCTCGGGCCACTTGGCGGTGATGAGCGGGTAATCGGGACGATCGCCCTGCTTTGACCACAGCTCTTCGGTGATGAAGGGCATGAAGGGGTGGAGCATGACGAGAATCTGGTCGAGCGCCCAGCCGGCGACGGCCTTGGTTTCCTCATCGAAATTGCCCTTGATCAGCTCGATATACCAATCGCAGAAGCGGTCCCAGACGAAGTGGTAGATCGTGTTCGCGGCGGCATCGAAGCGCAGGTCGGCCATCGCCTGTTCGAGGGCATTCTTGGTCTCGACGACTTCGCCGATGATCCACTTGTTGACCGCCTGCGTGGCCTCCGGAGCCGCGATGCTGGTGCTCGCACCGATGCCGTTCGACTGGCAGAAACGCGTGGCGTTCCAGAGCTTGGTCGCGAAGTTGCGATAGCCCTCGACGCGGCGCTCATCCATCTTGATGTCGCGGCCCTGGCTTTCCATCGCCGACATGAAGAAGCGCAGCGCATCGGCGCCGTACTGGTCGATGAGGCCGAGCGGGTCGACGACATTGCCCTTGGACTTCGACATTTTTGCCCCGTCGGCGGCGCGCACCAGCCCATGAAGGTAAAGCCGCGGCCACGGCGCCTTTCCGGTCAGATGCATGCCCTGCATCATCATGCGCGCATCCCAGAAGAAAAGGATGTCGAAGCCGGAAATCAGCAGGTCGTTCGGATAATGCTTATCGAGCAGGTCGGTCTTGTCCGGCCAGCCGAGCGTGGCGAAGGGCCAGAGCGCGCTAGAGAACCACGTGTCGAGCACGTCGTCGTCGCGGGTGAGGGCGACGCCATCACCGGCCTGCGTCTGCGCTTCTTCCTCGGTCATGGCGACATAGGCCTTGCCTTCGGCGTCATACCAGGCCGGAATCCGGTGACCCCACCAGAGCTGGCGGCTGACGCACCAGGGCTGGATGTTCTCCATCCAGTTGAAGAAGGTCTTCTCCCAGCTCTTGGGGACGATCTCGATGGTGCCGTCCTTGACCGCCTCGATCGGCGCCCTGGCGAGCTTTTCGGCATCGACGTACCATTGATCGGTCAGCCACGGTTCGATGACCACGCCGCCGCGGTCGCCGAAGGGCGTCGCGATGGTGCGCGGTTCGGCGTCATGTTCGACCTCGTTGCCTTCCTTGTCCTTGGTGACGTGCGGGATGAGGAAGCCGAGTTCCTTCATGCGCGCCACTACCAACTCGCGCGCGCCATCCACACCGTCGCGCTTGAAGCGGTGCAAGCCGAGGAATTCCTCCGGCACCAGCCCGTCGGCCGTCTGGCAGACGTTCGCCTCGGCATCGAGCATGTTGAGCATCTCGGCCGGTTTCATCCCTGCGCGCTTGCCCACGTCGAAGTCGTTGAAATCGTGACCCGGCGTGATCTTCACGCAGCCCGAGCCAAGTTCGGGATCGGCGTGCTCGTCGCCCACGACCTTGAAGCGGCGGCCGGTGATCGGCTGGAGGATGTCCTTGCCCACGACCGATGTGTAGCGCTCGTCATCGGGGTGCACGGCCACGGCCATATCGGCCAGCATGGTCTCCGGGCGCGTGGTCGCCACCACGAGATAATCCTTGCCTTCCGCCGTCGTCACACCGTCCGCGAGCGGGTACTTAAAGTGCCAGAAGCCGCCCTTCACATCGGTGGCCTCGACTTCGAGGTCCGAAATTGCGGTCTTGAGCTTCGGATCCCAGTTCACCAGCCGCTTGTCGCGGTAGATGAGGCCGTCGTTGTAGAGATCGACGAAGGTCTTGAGCACGGCGTTCGAAAAATGCTCGTCCATCGTGAACTGTTCTCTGGACCAGTCCATCGAGCAGCCCAAGCGGCGCAGCTGGCGCGTGATCGTGCCGCCGCTTTCCTCTTTCCATTCCCAGACCTTGTCGACGAACTCTTCGCGGGAATAATTCGTGCGCTTGTCCTGCTTGGCTTCCATCTGGCGTTCGACCACCATCTGCGTGGCGATGCCCGCATGGTCGACGCCGACCACCCACAGCGCATCCTTGCCGCGCAGGCGTTCGTAGCGGATCACCACGTCCTGCAGCGTGTTGTCGAGCGCATGGCCGATGTGCAGCGAACCCGTGACGTTGGGCGGCGGGTTCACGATGGTGAAGGGCTCGGCGTCTTTGCGTTCCGGACGGAACAGGCCGTTTTCCTCCCAATGCGCGTACCAGCGCTGCTCGATTTCGGCGGGGTCGAAGGTCTTGGATAGCTCGGTGCTCATGATGGACGCCCATGCCAGCGCAAATTGTGCGATGCAACGCCGTAGGGGATGCGAAGTGATACGCGCTTGTTTAGCGAGGCATTTCCAAGCATACCGCGGGCACGAATGGCACGCTTGGCAGAATACGAACTGGAACAGGGGGACGGGGGCGCGGTCTTGACGCTGACCGGGCCCTATCTCGTGTCTACCATCGGCGCTCTGGACGAGGAGCTACGCAGCCTCGACGGACCGATTGCGCGCGTGGACCTATCCAACGTGTCGGAAATCGACACGGTCGGCGCGTGGATGGCTTGCAATATCGCCTCCGAACACCAGGCCGAGATCACCGGCGCGAGCGAGAGGGCGCAAAGGCTGCTCGGCGCGCTCGACGGGATCAGCAGCGACGAGGACCTCGCCGCGCCGCGCCTGCCCGTGTGGAGTCGCGTGCCCGAAGCCATGGGCGAAAAGGTCTTCAACGCCCGCACGGGCGCGATCGGGGTCATCAGCTTCCTCGGCGCGCTGCTTATTTCGGCCGGGAACCTGTTCAAGAACCCGCGCCGCTTCCGCATAGTCGCGCTGGTGCGTCAGGTCGAGCTGGTCGGCGTTTCGGCGCTGCCGATCATCGGACTTATGAGTTTCCTCATCGGCATCGTGATCGCCCAGCAGGGCGCGGTCCAGCTGGCCGCCTTCGGAGCGGAAACGCTGACCGTGAACCTCGTCGGCCGTATCACCTTGCGCGAACTTGGCGTGCTGATGACCGCGATCATGGTCGCGGGTCGGTCGGGCAGCGCCTTTGCCGCGCAGCTCGGCACGATGAAGCTGACCGAAGAAGTCGACGCCATGCGCACCATCGGGATATCGCCAATGGAAGCGCTGGTCATTCCGCGCATCATGGCCTCGGTCCTGACCATGCCGCTTCTCGGCTTTTACGCCAGCTGCATGGCGATCATTGGCGGCGCCGTGGTGGGCGACCTGATGCTCGGCATTCCGTTCTGGACCTTCCTTGCCCGGATCAAGGAAGTGGTGCCGACCTACGACGTGTGGGTCGGCCTCATCAAGGCGCCGGTCTTCGGCCTGATCGTCGGGCTGGCGGGCTGCTACAACGGTATGCAGGTGAAGGGGAATTCGGAAGAGGTCGGCATTCGCACGACCATGTCCGTGGTCTCCGCCATCTTCGCAGTCATCGTGCTGGACGCGTTTTTCGCCGTTTTCTTCACCGAACTGGGGTGGGGCTGATGGCCGAAGGCGAGAGCGCATCCGGCGGCCGTCACGAACGGTTCCGCGGCGACTATCCGATCGTGGTCGAAGGGCTGAAGAACCAGTTCGGCGATGCGGTCATTCACGAGAATCTCGACCTTGAGGTCAAGCGCGGGGAAATCCTCGGCGTGGTCGGCGGATCGGGTACGGGCAAATCGGTGCTGATGCGCTCGATCATCGGCCTGCAGACGCCCACAGCGGGCGATGTGAAGGTCTTCGGCAAGTCCATCGTCGATGCTGATCCGGACGAGGAAATCGGCGTGCGCGACCGCTGGGGCGTGCTCTTCCAGGGCGGCGCGCTGTTCTCGACGCTGACGGTGGGTGAGAATGTCGAAGTGCCGCTGAAGCAGTTCTATCCCGAAATATCGGACGAACTGCGCCGCGAAATCGCGCGCTACAAGATCATGCTTTCGGGCCTCCCCGAAGAAGCGGTGAGCAAATTCCCGAGTGAGCTTTCGGGCGGGATGAAGAAGCGCGCCGGCCTTGCCCGCGCGCTGGCGCTCGATCCCGAACTCCTCTTCCTCGACGAGCCGACCGCGGGGCTCGACCCCATCGGAGCGGCCGCCTTCGACAATCTCACGCGAGAGTTGAAGGAAACCCTCGGCCTCACCGTGTTTCTCATCACGCATGATCTCGATACGCTGCACGAGATTTGCGACCGGGTGGCGGTGATCGCGGACCGGCGGGTGATCGCGGTCGACACGGTTCCGAACCTGATGGAACTCGACCACCCGTGGATCCAGGAATATTTCAACGGCCCGCGTGGCCGCGCCGCGCTCACCGCGCAGGCATTGGACGAACTGCGCAAGCACATGGACATGCCGGTGGCCGCCCATGCGGTCAAAGCGTTGGACAACGCGCCTGCGACAAAGGATAAGGCCTAACCAATGGAAACACGGGCGAATTACGTTTGGGTGGGGGCGGTTACCCTGGCTGTGCTGGCGGCGCTGGCGCTGTTCATCGTGTGGATTGCGCGCTGGGGTGAAGGCGCGCAGAAGGAATACGACATCTTTTTCAAGGAAAGCGTGTCGGGCCTCGCCAACGGCAGCCAGGTCGCGTTTGCCGGTGTGCCCGTGGGGCAGGTCAGCCAGATCGCGCTGTGGGAGAAGGACCCCGAATTCGTGCGCGTGCGCATCAGCGTGAAGGAAGAGGTGCCCATCCTCGTCGGCACCACCGCGACCATCCAAGGCAGCTTTACCGGCGTGTCGACCATCCTGCTCGATGGCGCGCGCAGCGGAGCCCCGCCGATTTCCTGCGAAACGACGGCCTGCACCGAAGGCGTTCCGATCATCCCGCCCAAGGACGGCGGCCTGAACGCGCTGCTCTCCAACGCACCGCTGCTGCTCGAACGGCTGGCAACGCTGACCGAGCGGCTGACGCAGCTCCTCGATGACGAGAACCAGGGCGAGATCGCCGGCATCCTTGCCAACACCAACCAGATGACCGCCGACCTTGCGCAGGCCGCCCCGCAGTTCGAGCGTACCATGGCCGAATTGCAGGTGACCTTGCGCGAAGCCTCCGAAGCGCTCGACCAGTTCGAGCAGGTGACGGCATCGACCGATCGCCTGCTCAACCAGGAAGGCGCGGCGCTGGCCGACCAGCTTCGCACTACGCTAAAGCAGGCCGGAAACGCGTCGGAAGAATTGCAGGGCGTGCTGGCGGAGGCTCGCCCCGCGACCAAGCAGCTGACCGAAAGCACGCTGCCTGCCGCCGAAGCCACGCTGCGCGACCTGCGCGCCACCAGTAAGGCGCTGCGGGATGTGACCGAAAAGATCGACGAACAGGGCGCAGGCGCCTTGCTCAACAGCCAGCCGCTGCCCGAATACGAGCCGTGAGCCGAGGGAAAGACGCGATGACCAAGCCTTTCAAATTCGCCATTCTCGCGCCGGCCCTGCTGCTCGGCGGCTGCCTCTCCTTTGGCAGCGAACCGCCCGAGAGCTTGCTGACGCTCACGCCGACCGCCAGCGCACCGGCGGGTACGGGCGGGACCAGCACGGCGGGCACCGCGCTGGTGTTGAAGGAATTCGAAGCGCCCAGCGCGCTCGACGTGACCCGCGTTCCGGTGCAGGTGACCGACACCGAACTCGCCTATCTGAAGGACGCGGTCTGGGTCGAAAAGCCCGCCCGCCTGTTTCGCCGCCTGATGGCCGAAACCATCCGCACGCGCTCCAGCCGCGTGGTGATCGACGGTGACGATCCCGGCGCGCTCGCCGAGAACCGCCTCACCGGCACGCTGCGCGCCTTCGGCTACGACGCGCGCGACGGCAGCGTACGCGTGGTCTTCGACGCCGTGCGTCCGGGCGAGGGCAGCGAAGTCGTCACGCGCCGCTTCGAAGCCGTGGTGCCCGGAGTGGCCGCCGACGTGTCCAGCGTCGGTCCCGCGCTGAACCAGGCCGCCAACGATGTGGCCGGGCAGGTTGCGGAGTGGGTTGGGTAAAGCTGGACTGTAGATCACAGCGTGTACCATCCGACCCATTTCACGATTTTCGGTCTGGAAGTTTTGCTGGCCGGAATGTGGTGGGGGCTGGGCTGTGGCCTCATTCCTGCGATTAGCGGATACTTGTTCCGCGTTCACAGATTGCTCGCACCAGTCCTGGTAGTATCCAATGCGTTTCTCTGGGTCTTATCCGAGCAAATGGATGTGGCATCTTACGGTAACGTCTGCCTCCAAAAGTTTCGCGAGCTTCAGGATGCCGGCCACGAGCTGTTTGGTGGCTTCGATTGCGTAGGCTTCGCGTTTGATTTCGAGTTAATGGCACGGCTGCTGGCGTGGATGCTGCCCGCATTTCTGCTGGGTTGGGCCGCTGCGGAAATTCGCTTTCGGCTAGAGAAAAGAAAGTCCGCGAACAGCTAACGCCGTTTCCAGCTTGGAGGCCTCAAGGCCTCCAGGTAAGGTCGACCGGCTCCCAGCCGCCCTTGCGCAGCATCTCCACGCCTTCCTGACGGTCGAGCCCGGCTTCGTCGAACGTGTCCAGCGCGTAGCAATAGGTGGTGCTGCGCTCGACCGCTTCGTCGACGCGTTGCGAAACGTGGCGATAGAAGGCGTCCTCGTCGTCCGGCGACTGGTCCCATGTGCCGGGATAGACGCCGCTGAAGTAGGCCTTGCCGCCGGGGCTGGAGGCCGAGGCGACGCAATAGATGTACTGCCGGTCGTCGGAGGCCGAGGCGGCGGGCACTAGGCAGCCCGTCGCAGCAGCGATTGCAGCCAGTCTTGCAAGGATTTTTACAGGCATCGTCCACGCTCCCATTCGACCTGTCGGACAGGAGGGAGCCTAGAGCAAAGCCATGCCAAAAGGTTTGCCGCGCAAGGTTAAGGCGCTGGCAGGATTTCGGCAGGATCAGCCAGCGGTCGCGGCGCGGTGGAACTCCATCGCGGCCAGGAAGTCGCCCTTGCGTTTCGCGCGCCGTTCTTCGGCCTCTTCGTCGCGGCCCCAGAGGTCGGCCTGCCAGTCTTCCTCGAGATTGGCGGCATTCCAGAGCGCAGCGCCATCGGCATCGGGCTGCAAGGCTTCAAGCCCGATGCACAGCGAGGCGGCGAGCGAGGTGACCTGTTCCAGCGCGGTGAGGGTGAAGGGATCGAGCCCTTCCAGCCGCGCGGCGAGGCGGGCGCGTGTGTCCTCGGTCTGCGGGCGATGGAGGATGCCGCTGATCCGGTGGAGCTTAACGCCCTCACGCGCTTCCACTCCTTCGAGGATCGGCTCCCAGATCTCCTGCTGGCGGCGATAGAGCGCCTCTTCCGGATCGGCACGGAAGCAGAGCGTATCGGTCTCCGCATAGCCCAGCAGTTTCTCGACCAGGCTATCCCGGCCGCGCGCCACCACGTCGAGCGCGTAATCGCTCATGTCGCGGAAACGGAAGGCGGCGGGGTCGATCGTCTCGCCCTGTCCGCTCCACTCGGCTGCTAGCTTTTCGGCCAGCGCCTCGCTCGGCACCACTTGCGGCTGCCCGCCCTGCGTCTTGATCGGCCGCCCGTCGAGCGAGACCGTCCAGCCCAGATCGGTCTTGGCGGTGCTGACATCCTTGTAGAAACGCTTCATCGCGCGCGGCTGCTCCATTTGCGGGACAGAAAGATCGGGACGAGGAAGAAGTCCACCAGACCGATGAGGAGCAGCAGATAGCCGAGGATGTCGGGCGCTTCCACCGTGTCGGTCAGGATCAGGATCGCGCCCACGACGAGGATCGCGCCGCCGAGGCGCAGCAGCTGGATCGTGTAGAAACGGCGAATGGCGGGATCGGGCTCAGCCACGGATCATTGCCTCCAACTGCTCCATCGTCTCGGCGACACCGTCTGCGCCCGCCTCCCGCAATTCGTGCGGCAGGTGATAGCCCCAGGCGACGCCTACCGCGCGCACGTTTGCGGCGCGGGCCATCTCCATGTCGAAGGTTGTGTCCCCCACCATAACGGCTTCAGCCGCGCCGACCCCGGCTTCCGCCAGCGCTTCTTCCAGCATTGCGGGATGCGGCTTCGACGGATGGCGGTCGGCGGTCTGTAGGGTGACGAAATGGTGCTTGATCGAATGGGTGTCGAGGCAGGCGTGGAGGCCCCGGTCGCTCTTGCCGGTAGCCACGCCCAGCAGCCAGCCGGCCGCGGCGAGCCGCTCGATCAGCGCGGCCATGCCTTCGTAGAGCGGTTCTTCGAGAATGCCCGTCACCCGCCGCTCGCGATAGCCGGCCTTGTAGGCTTCGAGCGCGATGGCGTGCTGGTCCTCGCTCGCGTGCGGAGCAAGCTCACGCAGCGCCAGCGGCAGGCTGAGCCCAACCATGCGGCGCACCGCGTTGCGATCGGGTGCGGGCAATTTCGCCGCCGCAAAGGCCTCGTCCATCGTGTCGCAGATCGCCGCCTGCCCGTCGACCAGCGTGCCGTCGCAATCGAAGACCACGAGCCGGGTCACTTGCGCTTGGCTCCCCCGCGGCCCTTGGGCTTGGCACCCGTGCCGCCGCGCGCACGGCGGGGGCCGCGCTGGGACTTGCGGTAGTTCTTGGCGTGCTGGCGGGCCTTTTGCTTCTTTTCCTCGCGCGTGTTGGGCGGCGGATCGTCGCGCATGGGAGTGGCGTCGCTCGCGCCTTCGTCGAAGCCGATCTGCTCCATGCTCGCCGCGAAGTGTTCGGGAAGCTCGGCGGTCACGTCGAGCTTGCCGCCATCGGGGCTGTCGATGATCAGGCGGCGGGCGTGGAGGTGCATCTTGCGGCTGACCGAGCCGGTCAGGAAGGCTTCCTTGCCGCCATATTTCCCGTCACCCACGATCGGATGGCCCATCGCCGCGCAGTGGACGCGCAGCTGGTGGGTGCGGCCGGTCATGGGTTGCAGTTCGAGCCAGGCGACCTTCTTGCCCGCGCTTTCGACAACGCGGTACTTTGTCTTGGCAGGCGCGCCGCCTTCGTGGTCGACATGCATCTTCTCGCCGCCCGATCCGGGCTGCTTGGCGAGCGGGGCTTCGATCACGCCTTCTCGGATATCGGGCACGCCGACCACCAGCGCCCAGTAAATCTTCTTGGCCGAGCGGCCCGAGAAGCGCTTGGAGAAGAAGGCCGCGCTGCCGGGCGTGCGCGCGACCAGCAGGACGCCGGAGGTGTCTTTGTCGAGCCGGTGGACGAGACGCGGGCGCTGCTCCTCGCCCTCTTCCATATAGGCGTCGAGCAGGCCGTCGACGTGGTTGAAGGTGTTGGTGCCGCCCTGCGTGGCGAGGCCGGGGGGCTTGTTGATTACGAGCGCCGACTTGGTCTGCTCGATCAGCATGGCCTCGGCCTGCTCGATTTCGGCCTTGGTCAGTTCGCGCTTCTGCTTGGGTGCCTTGTGTGGGGCGTCGCCGCCCGGCGGCACGCGGATCTGCTGCCCCTGCGCCAGCCGGTCGTCCGGCTTGGCCCGGCTGCCGTCGACGCGGATCTGCCCGGTGCGCGCCCACTTGCTGACCGTGCCGAAGCCGATTTGCGGCAGGTGGCGCTTGAACCAGCGGTCGAGACGGATGCCGTCGTCATCGGCCTCCACGGTGAAATTGCGTACTTCGTCGGAGGTCTTCACCCGGCGATCCTCATGATGGCTAGGCCCACCATCAGTCCACTGATGCCGAGCGCGAAGGAGAGCACCGCGTAAAGCGATGCAAAAAGGAATTGTCCGCGCTCGATCATCAGCACCATTTCGAGGCTGAAGGCGCTGAACGTCGTGAACCCGCCGAGCAGGCCGACGCCGAGGAGAAGCCGCAGCTGTTCGGAGCTCTCGCTTCCGTGGCGCGCCAGCCATCCGGCCAGGACACCCATCAGCAGGCTGCCGACCGCATTGACCGCCAGCGTTGCAAAAGGAAAGGCGGAAATGATCGGCGCCCCCAGCCACTGCGTCATCGCGCGGCCCGTCTGGTAGCGCAGGGCCGCACCGAGTCCGCCGCCGATGGCGACGTGCAGGGTTGCAACGAGGGGGGAGAGGGAGGACATGGCCTTGCCTCTAGCGCCAAGCGCGGCTTTGCGAAACCCGCCCATTGGCGCTTGCCTTTTTGCAGCCGAATCCGTATGTGCGCCCCCGTTCGAGCCGGTCCGGAACGGATTCGGCGCGTTTTTCGTTTATCAGGCGAAGCCCAATTCAAGGAGGCATACCCCGCTAGAGGCGGGCTCTGGCCCGTAAAGTCGAGGTATTGAAGTTTATGCAAATCATGGTTCGCGATAACAATGTCGACCAGGCCCTCCGCGCGCTGAAGAAGAAGCTGCAGCGTGAAGGCGTGTATCGCGAAATGAAGCTGCGTCGCCACTACGAGAAGCCAAGCGAAAAGCGCGCCCGTGAAAAGGCTGCTGCCGTTCGCCGCGCGCGCAAGCTCGAGCGCAAGCGTATGGAGCGTGACGGCATCAAGTAAGCCGTTGCCAGCACCATCGTGCTAAGCCATGAGGGCGCGGAGAAATCCGCGCCCTTTGCGTATCAGGACCAGGAAATACATGACCGAGATCACCCGCGTTCCGCTCCAGCCCATCAAGAAGGGCTCGCTGACCAAGCTCTGGCTCGGCGTCCTTGTCGCCATCCTGCTGGGCGCAGGCCTTGCCTGGGCGGCCGTGCCAAAGGGCCTGTCGGTCGAAACGCTGGTCGAGGGCAAGGGCGATGCGGTCGAGATGGGCGATATCGCCTTCGTGAAATACGTCGGCACGCTGCCCGACGGCACCGAATTCGACCGCTCGCAGCAGAGCCCGCTGCCGCCCGAACTCTTCCCCGAAGGCACGCCGTTCGTGATCGAGGAAGGCGCGGTCATCCCCGGTTTCCTCGATGGGCTGCTCCAGACGCGTGAAGGCGGCAAGTACCGTATCGAGATACCGTCGGACCAGGCTTATGGCGACAGCCCGCAGCCCGGTTCGGTGATCCCGCCGAACAGCGACCTCGTCTTCGAAGTCGAGATCGTCGAAGTGATGAGCCGTCAGGAAGCCGAAGCGCGCATGATGCAGCTCCAGGCGATGATGGGCGCGCAAGGGGCGCCGGGCGCTCCCGAAGCCGGAGCCGAAGCTTCGGGCGAATAGACAGGGCCAAGCGCCCTTTCGCCGCTTGAAGCGAATCCCGCGCGCGGCTAGGGCGCTTGCCCATGTCAGTCACACGCGAAGAAGTGGCCAAGATCGCCTCGCTCGCCCGCATCAAGATGGGCGACGAGGAGCTTGATCGGATGGTCCCCGAACTCAACAACATCCTCGACTGGGTCGAACAGCTGGGCGAGGTCGATACCTCCGGCGTCGAGCCGATGACCGCAGTCATCCCCAACACGCTTCGCCTGCGCGACGACGTGGTCGATGCCATTCCCGAAACCAGCGGGGGCCGCCGCGAGGATGTGCTCGCCAATGCACCGGCAGCCGAACACGGCTTCTTCGGCGTGCCCAAGGTGATCGAATAATGACCGACTTTACCAAGCTTGGCGTGAAGGACATCCGCGACGGCGTGGCCGGCGGCGATTTCACTGCACGTGAAGTGGCCGAAAGCTTCAACGCGGCCGTCGCTTCGGCCGCCGAACTCAACGCCTTCATCGTGACCACGCCCGACCACGCATTGGCCGCCGCCGATGCGGTGGATGCGAAGCGCGCGAAGGGCGAGGACCTCGGCAAGATGGGCGGCGTGCCCATCGGCATGAAGGACCTCTTCGCCACCAAGGGCGTGCAGACCACCGCGGCCAGCCACATCCTCGAAGGCTTCAAGCCCGAGTATGAGAGCACCGTCAGCCAGAAGCTGTGGGATGCAGGCGCGGGCATGCTCGGCAAGCTCAATCTCGACCAGTTCGCGATGGGTTCGTCGAACGAGACCAGCTATTTCGGCAACGTTTCCTCGCCGTGGAAGAAGGACGGCACCAATGCCGCGATGAGCCCGGGTGGTTCGTCGGGCGGTTCCTCCTCCGCCGTCGCCGCGCGCATCGCGCCTGCCGCCACCGGCACCGACACCGGCGGCTCGATCCGCCAGCCCGCCGCCTTCACCGGCATTTGCGGCATCAAGCCGACCTATGGCCGCTGCAGCCGCTGGGGCGTCGTCGCCTTCGCCAGCAGCCTCGACCAGGCGGGGCCGATGGCGCGCTCGGTCGAAGACTGCGCGATCATGCTCGAAGCGATGGCCGGGTTCGATCCGAAGGACGCGACCAGCCTCCAGATGGACGTGCCCGACTGGGAAGCGGCGTTGAATGCCGATCTCAAGGGCAAGAAGGTCGGCATTCCCAAGGAATACCGCATGGACGGCACCGACCAGGCGATCCTCGACAGCTGGGAGCAGGGCAAGGCCATGCTACGCGACGCTGGCGCGGAAATCGTCGACGTTTCGCTGCCGCACACGAAATACGCGCTGCCTGCCTATTACATCATCGCTCCTGCCGAAGCTTCCTCCAACCTCGCCCGCTATGACGGCGTGCGGTACGGCCTGCGCGATCTGCCCGATGGCGCTGGCCTCCAGGACATGTACGCCGCCACCCGTGCCGCCGGTTTCGGCGACGAAGTGAAGCGCCGCGTGCTGATCGGCACCTATGTCCTGAGCGCCGGGTTCTACGATGCCTATTACACGCAGGCGCAGAAGATCCGCACGCTGGTGGCGCAGGACTTCGAAAAGGCTTTCGGTGAGTGCGACGTGATCCTCGCGCCGACCACGCCAACCGCCAGCTTCCCGCTGGGTTCGCTCAACGAAGACCCGCTGACGATGTATCTGAACGACGTTTTCGCCGTTCCCGCATCGCTCGCCGGCCTTCCCGCCATGAGCGTGCCCGCCACGGTCAATCCGGACGGCCTGCCGCTGGGCCTGCAACTGGTCGGCAAGCCCTTCGACGAGCAGGGCGTGCTGAACGCAGGCCTCGCGATCCAGCAGCGCGCCGGATTCGAAGCGAAGCCGGAGAAGTGGTGGTGAATTTATCGTGCTGGAATGCAAATAGTCTTTGTTGCGCCGAGCCTGACCAGTGACCCTGGAATTACACCTTGGCGCGCATAAGACTGCTACGACATACCTTCAGAACATCCTGACCTACAATCGGCCGCAAATTGCACTTGCTGGGTCGATGTATTGGCCATTACTCGACGCTCGGCCTATGGTTGAAGCTTTCTTCGATCACCGATCCCACCCGTTGCTGCTTGCTGCAAAAGGTATCCGTTCTGGCAAAAGTCATAAGCCCAGGCTCGTGCGAGCGATAGAAAGCTATGAACGAGCGATCTTGTCGGAAGAAAACTTCATTGGTTCATCTCACGAATCTTTCGGGGGGAAACTGTTGTATCCTAACGCTAGTTTCCGATTAGCGAAATTGAGGCGAGCCCTGCCCGAGCGGCCTATTCGTATTTGGTTGTGCATTAGGAACCAGGCTCACTTTTTAGCTTCAGCTTACGCGGAGTCGCTTCGGCACGGCAATGCGACAAGTATTGAAGATTTACGGCAATTGGTGCAATCTGGAAAGCATAGTTGGTATGAGCTAATTCAGCGCATGCAGAAAATTATGAGCGATACTGATTTTGTTATATGGCGCTATGAAGATTTTAGAACGCTTCAATATACCATTCTCGCAGAACTCACGGGACTTAGTGCTGGACGGTTACAATTCCCCCAAACTATCGATTCACGACCTAGCGCCTCCGCGGAAGCGGTTTTTGCACAGAATCAAAGGCTGACGCTCAATCCACAATTTCGAGCGTTTGAGATGCTAAAAAACGAGGCAATTTACCCCAAGTCGCGTTTTTCGGAAGCGTTTGCTCCATGGAGTGAAGAAACCGTAAGAGAACTAAACGGTCGCTACGATGGCGATCTAGCTGCCATTGCGGAACTACCGCACACGCGAATACTCAATCCTATGGTTGGAGATTGAATGAGCACTTACCGCATCCAGGGCGCAACCGGCGAATGGGAGGTCGTGATCGGCCTCGAAGTCCACGCGCAGGTGACTTCAAACGCCAAGCTGTTCAGCGGCGCTTCGACTGCCTTCGGGGCGGAACCGAACACGCAGGTCAGCCTCGTCGATGCGGCGATGCCCGGAATGCTGCCCGTGCCCAACCGCGAATGCATCCGCCAGGCCGTGCGCACCGGCATGGCGATCGAGGCTGAGATCAACAAGTGGAGCCGGTTCGACCGCAAGAACTATTTTTACGCCGATTTGCCGCAGGGCTACCAGATCAGTCAGCTTTACCACCCGATCGTGGGCGAGGGCGCGCTGCACATAGAGGCGGACGAAAAGGCAGGTATTCCCAAAGACAAGGTGATTGGGATCGAGCGCATCCACGTCGAACAGGATGCGGGCAAGCTGATGCACGACCAGCATCCGACCATGTCCTATGTCGATTTGAACCGCGTCGGCATCGCGCTGATGGAAATCGTGTCGAAGCCCGATATGCGAAGCCCCGCCGAAGCGGGCGCGTATGTCCGCAAACTGCGTTCGATCCTGCGCTATGTCGGTTCGTGCGACGGGAACATGGAAGAAGGCTCGATGCGCGCCGACGTGAACGTCAGCGTCCGCCGCCCGGGCGAGGAATTCGGCACGCGCACCGAGACGAAGAACGTCAACTCGGTGCGCTTCGTGATGCAGGTCATCGAATACGAAGCCAACCGCCAGGTCGACGTGATCGAGAACGGCGGCACGGTGGACCAGGAAACGCGCCTGTTCGATCCGGGCACCGGTACCACGCGCACCATGCGTTCGAAGGAAGACGCGCATGATTATCGCTACTTCCCCGATCCGGACCTGCTGCCGCTCGAGCTGGAAGACAGCTTCATCGAGGAATGCCGCGCATCGCTTCCCGAACTGCCCGACGCCAAGCGCGCCCGGTACGAGAACGAGCTGGGCCTCACGCCCTACAACGCGCGCGAGCTGACGGCCGAGGTCGAGACCTTCGGCCGCTTTGAAACGCTGCTCGCCGCAACCGCTGCCAGGATCGGCAAGCCCGAAGCCAAGGTCGCGACGCAGGTCGCCAACTGGGCGCTCTCGGTCGCGCCGGGCGTCGTGAAATCGCTGGGCGAGGACGCCAACATGGCCAACGCCACGGCGGAAGCGCAGGCCAGCATCCTCGCCATGCAGGACAAGGGCGAGATCTCCGGCGGCCAGGCCAAGGAGATTTACGAGATCGTCCTCAAGGAGGGCGGCGAGCCCGAAGCCATCGCTGACGAGCGCGGCCTCAAGCAGGTCAGCGACACGGGCGCGATCGAGACGGCAATCGACGAGATCATCGCGGCCAACGAAGACAAGGTTGCCGAATATCGCGGCGGCAAAGACAAGCTGTTTGGCTTCTTCGTCGGCCAGACGATGAAGGCCATGCAGGGCAAGGCGAATCCCGCCGTGGTCAACCAGCTGCTGAAGGCCAAGCTCGACGGCTGATCCTTTCCGCGTTTGCGGAGCACCTGCCTGGCCCGGTCAGGGAACCGTCGCGCGTCAGCGACGGTTCATCCTGATTATGCGACGTTTTTTGCTCCCCATTCACGGAGGGTCGCTCCTCATGCGTATTTTCATCGGCATTTTCGCCGTTTTGTCGCTGACGCTTGCAAGCGCCCAGCCGGCCTCGGCGCAATTCGGCGGGCTTGAACGGACCGAGGTCAAGGACGGCTACGAGATCCGCGCGGGCGAGACCAATATCCTCGTCTTCCGGCCCAGCGTGCGCGTCGGCAGCCAGACGACCGGCGGCATGCACGAACCCAATGCGGAATGGACCGAGACGGCCAAGGCCAATCTCATCACCGCGCTGGCCGAAGTGCACGGCGCGCAGGGCACGAACCTCGTTATGGTCCCCGAGCAGGAGGGCGAGATGGCCGATCTCGTCGAGGAATATACCGCGCTCTTCGGCACGGTTGCGGGTGCGGTGCTTGCGCACAAGATGACCTATGGCAATCGCCTGCCGACCAAGAAGGACCAGTTCGACTGGACGCTGGGCGAGGAGGCCGCGCGGCTCAAGGAACTGGGCGGCGATTACGGCCTCTTCTTCCTCACCTACGACAGCTACGGCTCGACCGGGCGCAAGGTGCTGCAGGGGCTCGCGCTGGTACTGGGGGGCGGCTTCGTGCCTTCGGGGACGCATATCGGCTATGCAGGTCTGGTGGACCTCGAGACCGGCGACCTGGTATGGCTCAACGTCGACACCTCCATGGGCGGCGACCCGCGCACGGTCGAAGGCGCGGAGAAGCGCGTCGCGCAGCTGATGGAAGAATTTCCCCGCAAGGCCGCCGGTGAACCGGGGGCTGAACCTACCGGCGAAGTGATCGTCCTGCCGCCGCCCACCGCCGAGGACGGGACCGTCCTTCCTCCGGAGGACGAGGCGGATACCGAGGGCGCAACCGAGGAACACGAGCCTGGAGCGGAGGACACGCCATGAAGCGCCTTTTCTCTAGCGTAGCACTGGCGGCGCTCGCCGTGCAGCCGCTCGCCGCGCAAGATGTGGAAGCCGAGGAGCAGGCCGAGGTCGCTGTCGAGGTCGAGGCCGACGCAATTGAGAACTCTGGCGAAGAAGCCCCGCTGCCGAGCGCGCATGGCTATGAGCCGAAGGACGAGCTCGAAAAGGGCCTGTGGTACGAGATGGACGAGGCGGAAAAGCGCCTCAAGGAATCGCGCTTCCTGATCGAGGACCCGGCGCTCAATGACTACGTCCGCTCGGTGCTGTGCAAGACGGTGGGCGACCAGCGCTGCGCCGCAACGCGCCTTTACCTGATCCGCACGCCACAATTCAACGCGAGCATGGCGCCCAATGGCGTGATGCTGGTCTATTCCGGCCTCCTCCTGCGCATGCGCGACGAAGCGCAGCTGGCCGCCGTGCTGGGCCATGAGTTTACCCATTTCGAGAAGCAGCATTCGCTGCGCATTTTCCGCCAGATCCGGACCAAGACCGATATCCTGAGCTGGCTTTCGGTCCTGCCCGTGCGGCTGCCCTATCCCGCCGGCATGGCCGCGCAGATGGCGGTGCTGGGCAGCGTCTATGATTTTAACCGCGACATGGAGCGCGAAGCCGACGCCGGTTCGATCGACGAGCTGATGCGCGCCGGATACGATCCGCGCGCCGCCTCCGCTATCTGGTCGCAATTGGGCGCGGAGATGGACGCGACCGCCGAGGAACGCGGCCACCGCAGCGACAAAAACCGCAACGGCGGCCTCTTCGCCACCCACCCGCGCTCGACCGACCGCATGGGCCGCCTTGCCCAGCTCGCCCGCGAGGCCGCCGGTGAAGACGCGGAAAACCGCTACACCGGCGCGCAGGAATACCGGGCGGCGATCGGGCCCTGGTGGTCCGCGCTGATCGACGACCAGATTGCGCTGAAGGATTTCGGCGGGACGGAATATCTTCTCGCCACGCTGGCGGGCGACGATCCTCTCGGCTGGACCGGCGACCTTCTTTACGCGCGCGGCGAACTCTATCGGGCGCGCGCCGAGGAAGGCGATTTCGCGCAGGCCGCCGACTTCTATCGCCAGGCCATCGCGACCGGCGAATACCCGGCGGAAAGCTGGCGCGGCCTCGGCCTGTCGCTGCTGCGCGACGGCCACAAGGTCGAGGGGCAAACCGCCCTGCGCAGCTATCTCGAACTCAGGCCCGACGCGCCCGATGCGGCGTTGCTGGCCTCCATGGCAGGGGAGGTTGCCTCGTGAAGACCCTTGTGAAACTGGCCGCACCGCTGACGCTCGCCGCCGCGCTCGCTCCTGTCCCTGCCGCTGCCGCCTGGCGGCTGGTCGAGGCAGGCGACACCCGCAAGGTCGCACGCAGCGACCTGCGCGTCACTGCGCCGGAGGACTGGAATCGCGCAACCGAGCGCCCCACGAGCCGCAGCGAAGTATGGACTCAGGACGGCATCGCACTCTCCGAACTCAGCTTCTTCGCCAAGATCAAGGACGGCGAGACGCTGTTCAAGCGCAATCAGCGCAAGCGCAATCCGCTGCCCGAATTCGACAAGGACATGCTGCCTACCGACCTCGTCGAATGGTATGAAGACACTGCCAATATCGTGCTCGGCGGATCGCTGTTCGAAATCGTCGAAGTGACGCCGGCCACGCTGGGCGGCCATCCCGGCGTCCATTTCCGCTACAGCTACACCGGCGGTGACAATGTCGCACGACTGGGCGAAGCGCGCGCCGCGATCATCGACGAGAAGCTCTACCTGATCAGCTTCGAGGCGCCGCGCCTGCATTATTTCGACCGCTACATCACCGGCGTGCGCGCCATGATGGATAGTGCCCGCTTCGAATAGGGCCCGCTTCGAATAGGGCCCGCTTCGAATAGGCGGGCACCTTGCCCAATCGACAAACGACGTGCCGTTCGCTTGATCGGCGCTGCAATTCTGCCTAGCGCTCTCACCAAGCGCGCAAACCTATGCGCGCAAATCGGAAGGGGTCACATTACCTATGCGTAAATCCGCAACTCTCGCCGCCTTGCTGGCCTGCGCCGCCTCCGCGCCGCTCGCCGCCAAGGAAGGCATGTTCACGCCGCAGCAGCTTCCCGAAATTGCAGACGACCTGCGCGCCACCGGGCTCGAGATCGATCCCGAAGCGCTGAGCGATCTCACCGGCTTCCCGATGGGTGCCATCGTTTCGCTGGGCGGCTGTTCGGCAAGCTTCGTCTCGCCGCAGGGCCTCGTGGTCACCAACCACCACTGCGCGCGCGGTTCGGTGCAGTACAATTCGACCGCCGAGAACAACTATCTCGAAAACGGCTTCCTCGCGAAGGCGCTGGGCGAGGAACTGCCCGCCGCGCCCGGTTCGCGCATCTATGTCACCACCGCTCTCACCGACGTGACCCAGCGCATGCGCGCCGGCACCGAGGCGATGGAGCCGACCGAACGCTACGACGCGGTCGAGCAGCGGATGAAAGACATCACTGCCGAATGCGAAGCCAAGGCTGGCTATCGCTGCCAGGTCGCCAGCTTCTACGGCGGCAAGGAATACACGCTGATCGAACGCCTCGAGGTGCGCGACGTGCGCCTCGTTTACGCTCCGGCGGATTCGATCGGCAAGTATGGCGGCGATATCGATAACTGGATGTGGCCGCGCCACACCGGCGATTTTGCCTTCTACCGCGCCTATGTCGCGCCCGACGGTTCGGCCGCCGACTATGCGGAAGAAAACGTCCCCTATGCCCCCGAGCACCACCTCAAGGTGAGCGCATCGGGCCTGAAGGAAGGCGATTTCGTGATGGCCGCCGGCTATCCCGGTTCGACCTCGCGTTATGCGACGCTGGCCGAGGTGGAAAATACCTTCAGCTGGACCTATCCGACCTACGTCAAGCTCATCAACGACTGGATCGACACGATCGAGGAAGCGGCGCCCGAAGGGTCTGACGCGCGCGTGAAGTATGAATCGCTGCTCGCCGGTCTCAACAATTTCGAGAAGAACACCCGCGGCCAGCTCGAAGGCGCACGCCGCGTGGGCCTCGTCGACCGCCGTGCCCAGCGCGAGGCCGACCTTGCCGCCTGGATCGCCGCCGACCGCAGCCGCGCCGCCTATGGCGAGGCGATCACCGGCCTCCAGGCGCTGACCGAGGAAAGCGCAGCCGAGGCACGCAAGGGCTTCTGGTACAATTTCGCGACCCGTCCGGCCCTGCTGTCGGCCGCACAGCGTCTTTACCGTCTCTCGCACGAACGGCAGAAGGTAGACTCGCTGCGCGCCCCCGGCTTCCAGGAACGCGACATGACCTTCTTCCGTCAGGGCCTGCAGGCATTAGACCGCCGCTATGACGCGGGCGTCGACAAGGCGCAGTGGCTGCTGTTCCTCGACAGCTATCTCGACCAGGACAACCGGGTTGCCGTCTTCGACAACGCGCTGGGCCTGACCGACGGGATGAGCGATGCCGCCCTCGAAGCCAAGCTCGACGCCTATTACGCAGGGACCACGCTGGACGATGCGGAAACCCGTCTCTCGCTGATGGAAGCGACGCCGGCGCAACTCGAAGCGATGGACGATCCCTTCATGAAGCTGGCCGTCGCGCTCTATGAATACGAGCGCGGGCTCGAAGACGCTTCGGATGAACGCTCGGGCCGCGCGCTTGCCCTTCGTCCGGCCTATATGGAAGCGATCACCCAGTGGCAGGCGAGCAAGGGCGTGCTGACCTATCCCGACGCCAACTCCACCCTGCGCGTGACCTATGGCACGGTGCTCGGCGGATCGCCGAAGGATGGCATGGCCTATCTGCCGTTCACGACGCTGGAAGGCATCACCGAGAAGGACACGGGCGAGGATCCGTTCAACGCTCCAGAACGCCAGCTGAAGGAAATCCGCGAGAAGGATTACGGCAAGTATTATTCCGAAGACGTCGGCTCGGTGCCGGTGAACTTCCTCTCCGATCTCGACAGCACGGGCGGCAACAGCGGTTCGGCCACCTTGAACGCGCGCGCCGAACTGGTCGGCCTGCTGTTCGACGGCACGTTCGAGAGCGTCAATTCGGACTGGGACTTCGACCCGCGCACCACGCGCACGATCCATGTCGACACCCGCTACATGCTGTGGGTGATGGACAAGGTCGACGGCGCGCAGGGCCTTATCGAGGAAATGGACGTGGTCGAGTAAGCCACGCCCGTCATCAAACAGGAAGGGCCGCCGGTGCAGACCAGCGGCCCTTTTCGTATCAGCCGCCTTCGATCAGCGCGTCGACGATGACATAGGTTTCCGGCCCGAAGGTTATCGTGACCCGGTCCCCATCGCGCGTGTGTTTGAAATCCCAGCCAGCCGATCCGTCGGCCTCGGCGCTGTCGGCGCCATAGGGGGTGGTGCCGTTGAAGAAGATCGCGCGCTTGCTTCCATCGGGCTTGGTGATCTCGACGAGGTTTGTGCCGTCTTCGCCCCAATTGCGCTTCACGCCAGCGTTGCAGGACTGGTTGGGAGCCGAGCCGCCAAAGCCGCAGCTCAAGATCGTGGTGGCATTGTAGTCGGTCCCGGCGACCGTTGCATCACTCGACGGCATCGGACCGTTCTCGCCCATGCCGGCGTTGGCATCGCTCATGGGCACGCTGACGAGCCGCACACCGTCAATGGTGTCGACCACAGTCCCGCCTAATGCCGTGGCCGAAGCTTCGCTCGGGCAGCCGACGAGGATGGCGCTGTCGTCGAGATAGTTCGAGGTCGCCGCGCTTTCGCCCAGCTTGCGACAAGGGTCGCCGGTGCTCGGATAGCCGTCCCCGAAGGGCGCGAGGCTTTCGGGGATGGCGACCATAACGTCGACGGGAGCGGCAGGGCTTGCCGGATCGTCATTGGCCGGCGTTTCCGAGCAGGCGGCGAGGGCGAGCGCCGAAGCGCCCGCCGCGATCAGGATCGGCTTCATAGTTCGCTCTCCTGCGCTCAGCGGCACTTGGGGTGGCGGCCGATATCGCGCAGGTCGTAGAAACGACCGTCGGCGATGGTGACCTGCACGCATTGGCGCGATTCCGGCTGCCACTGGATCGAATAGCGGGTATTGCCGCTGGTGAAATTGTCGACCTGGCGAAAGCCCCGGCGTTCCAGCTCGCTCATCCCGCCCGCCGCGCGCGCGTCCTGCAGATCCTTGAAGCGGGCGACTTGCGCATGCCCGCCGCGGCCATAGTGATGCTCGGCGTTGGCGGTGCGCTCGTTCACGCCCGCGTGATAGCCATCGACATAGGCCTGTTCGCGGTCGGGATTGTGGAACGGATGGTGGTAGAGGCCGTCCTTGTAGCCGCGATCATAGGCGAGCTCGGCGTCGCGGTCGCTGTGATGCTGGTTGTCTTCGTGATGGTGCGACTTGTGGCTGAGCAGCGCGCCGAGAATGGCGGCTCCGGCCACGGCGGCGACGGCTGCCCCGGCGTTGCCCTGATGGTGGCCGCAATCCTGGTCGCTCGCGTCGTTGATGGTCATGACGCGGCCGTCGTAGACCTCGACATTCACGCAATCGTCGTCGCTTGCGTCCCACCAGTAGCTGTAGACGTAGCCCATGTCGTTCTTGTGCGTAGAGACATGGGCGAAGCCACGGTCGCGCAGCTGGGTCTCTGCGTCGCGGCCAAGCGAGCCGTTGATATAGGTCAGCTCGCTCGCCTTTTCGGCCATTACCGGGGTGGCGGCCAAGGCGGTAACAGCGCAGGCGGCGACGGCTTTCGTGATTGCTTTAGGCACAGGCTCTCTCCTCATCAGACAGCCGGGCCCTCTTTTCGAGGTGCCGGGCGAGACTCGACCCGTGAACGCGGCAAGACAATCATTGATCGGCCCGCATTGCAAGGCAGGGGCTGACGGCTCGCTCTGCGATCCCGACGCCCACGAAAAAGGGACCGCCGGATCGCTCCGACGGTCCCTTCGGATTGTGGTCGCTCGCGGGGGCGCTTAGCCCTGGCGTTCGCCGGTCAGCGCCATGTCGCCGAACGCGCCGGCGTTGACGGTGCCGGTCAGCTGGTCGCCATCGACGGTGGCCTTGCAGTTGAGCGTCATCGGCATCGGGACGGTCATGTCCATCGCCCAAGTCAGCGTGTCGCCATCGATCTTGCCATCCTTGACGTCCATGCCGCCCATGCCGCCC
This sequence comes from Qipengyuania aurantiaca, assembly GCF_019711375.1. Lineage (NCBI taxonomy): Bacteria > Pseudomonadati > Pseudomonadota > Alphaproteobacteria > Sphingomonadales > Erythrobacteraceae > Qipengyuania > Qipengyuania aurantiaca. Next base: position 418,418 of record NZ_CP081295.1, on the reverse strand, counting down.
TGCATCGAACCGGTGAAGGTGTTCCCATCGTCACCCGGAACGACGGTGAAAGTGCCCTTCTGGTCACCCATCGGGCTCTTGACGACGGTGTCATAAGTACCGGCTACGGACATGCGAATTCTCCTTGATTGAAACTGCGTTGCGTCTTCGAGCTTGCTGACATGAATGTCAATAAGCCTCAGTTCTCGGTCTGGACCAGGTCGATCACCTCGACATCGAGGCCGAGCTGCTCGAGCTGCGGTTCGACCTTCTCGCCATCACCAACGATCACCCAGACGAAACGGTCCGGATCGATCGCAGCGCGGGCCGCGGCGTCGAGGCTGGTGCGGGTCTGCGTGCGGTAGCGATCGGCCAGCAATTCGTAGTAATTGTCCGGACGGCCGTAGAGCGCGTTGTTCTGCATCGCGGTGAGGATATCGGGCGAGGTTTCGAACTGGCCCGGAAGCTCGCCGATTTCAGCCGCCACAATACGGCGCAATTCATCGTCGGTGACGCCGCGGGTGGTAAGGAAGTCGCCCGTTTCGCGGATCAGTTCGGCCAGCGAATCCCCGGTGCGGTCGGCCTGCACGGGCGCCTGGACCAGATAGGCCACGGCGTTTTCGCGGGTCTGGTTGTAGCCATAGGAGCCATAGCTCCATCCCTTGTCCTCACGCAGGTTCATGTTGATCCGGGCGAGGAAATTGCCGCCCAGCGCGTTGTTCGCGTTGAGGAAGTCGACATAGGTTTCGTCGCGCGCGTCGACCGGCGTGATTTGGCCGCCGAGGATATAGCTCTGCGGCGAATTGGGCCGGTTGTAGAGCACGATCCGCGGCTGGTCGGGGGCTTGCGGCGTGGCGCTGAAGTCCTTCACGCCCTTGGCAACGGCAGGCGCATCCCAGTCGCCGAAGACGACATTGAGAGCGCCCACGATCTCGGCCAGCGGACGGTCCGAAACGACGAAAATCTCGCCATTGTCGGGGCGGATCCACCGGTCCTTGAAGGCAGTGACGTCGGCACGGGTGATGCTGCCGACCGAGGCGCCGTCCCCGTTCGCCGCGCCGCCATAGGGATTTCGCTCGCCATAGACGAGCGGCGCTAGCATACGCTGCGCAATCGCGGCGGGCGTTTTCATCTCCTGCTCGATGCTGGTGATCTGCTGGGTGCGGACCCGTTCGAGCTCCGACGGGGCAAAAGCAGGGTTGCGCACGATGTCGGAAAGAAGCTCGAGCGAGGGCACGAGATTGGCCGACAGGGCGGACAATGTGAAACTCGACCGGTCGAAACCGCCGCCGAGCGAGATGTTCGCGCCTAGCCGCTCGCGCTCTTCGGCGAGCTGCTGCGAGGTGCGCGTGGTCGTGCCTTCGTCGAACAGCGTCATCGCCAGCGTTTCGAGACCGCGCTTGTCGAGCGGATCGGCCGCGCTACCGGCGTTGAAGCTCAGCGTGACATAGGTCGCAGGGACCGCGTCGCGCATCGCGTAATGGACCTTCATCCCGTTCGCGAGTGTGGCGTGCTCCACATCGGGGAAGTCGAGGCTGGAACCTGCGCCGAGCGGCGGGGCGGGGCGCACCTCGGTCACGGTGACCTCGTCCGATGCCTCGCCGGCATCGGCCGCGTCGCCCTCGACCGAAGCGGCTTCTTCGTAGCTGCTGTCACGCTCGCCCGGCTCGAGGATCAGCGTCATGGCCGGACGCGTCATCCAGCGCTGCATTGCCGCCTGGACTTCCGCCGGCGTCAGCGTGGCGAGCGTTTCGAGCTGGGTGGCGTAGAAGTCGGGATCGCCGGCGAGCACTTCGCCGGAAGCCAGCGTAACGGCCTTGCCGCCGAAGCCGCCGACCTGTTCGAGACCGCGGATGGTCTGGGCGACCGTGCTGGTCGCCGCGCGGCGCACTTCGTCTTCGGTCGGGCCTTCGGCGATGAACTGGTCGATCAGCTGCCCAAGGCGCGCCTCGACGGTCTCGGTCTCGACGCCGGGCTTGGCAAAGGCGCCCACGGTCAGAATGCCGACGCGCTGGAAAGCGTAATTGCCGCCCGAAACGCCAACGGCCAGCTGCTCGTTACGCACCAACGCATTGTCGAGGCGGCTGGAGGACAGGCCCCCGAGGATCTGCGCGCCAACAGTCAGCGCGGTCAGTTCGCGGTCGGTAATGCCGGGGACGGTCCAGTATTTGGTGATGCTGGTGGTGGCGACCTGATCGCGCATGACGGTGCGCACATTCTCGGCCAGCTCAGGGATCGACGCTTCGGCCGGATTGTTCACCGGTCCGCGTTCGATCGCGCCGAAATATTTCTCCGCCAGGCGGCGGCCTTCGGCGGCCGAGACATCGCCGGCCAGGACGAGCGTGGCGTTGTTGGGGCCGTATTTGTCACGGAACCAGTTGCGCACGTCTTCCATGCTCGCGCTGTCGAGATCGGCCATCGATCCGATCGGCGTATGGTCGTAAGGGTGCGGGGCGGGGAAGAGCGTTTCGACGAGCTCGTAGAAGATCAGGCCGCCGGGCTGGTTGTCGCCCTGGCGCTTTTCGTTCTGGACCACGCCGCGCTGGTTATCGAGCTTGGCCTGCGTGACCGCGCCGAGCAGATAGCCCATCCGGTCGCTCTCGAGCCACAGGGCCCGTTCGAGCCCGCCGGTGGGGACGGTCTGGAAGTAGTTCGTGCGGTCGAAATTGGTGGTGCCGTTGGTGTCGGTCGCGCCGATTTCCTGCAGGTACTGGAAATATTCTCCGGGCGCGTTTTCCGAACCGTTGAACATCAGGTGCTCGAACAGATGGGCAAAGCCCGACTTTCCGGCGGGCTCGTCCTTCGAACCGACATTGTACCACACGGCGACGCCGACCAGCGGGGCCTTCCGGTCGGTGTGGACGATGACATCGAGCCCGTTGTCGAGCGTGAATTTCTCGTAGGGAATCGAGACTTCGTCGATCAGCGCGGTCAGTTCCGCGACTTCGGCGGTGTCCGCAGTCGCGGCGACATCGGCATCGCTCGCATCCGCCATATCGTAGCCCGGGGCCGCCGTGCAGGCGGCAAGGATGAAGGGCGCGGTCGATACCGCCAGCAAAGTCTTGAAACGCATAATGTCTCCCCGGTTTTCGACTCGGAATTTCTCTCGCATCGCACGCTAGACAGTGATCAGCGGTGCGTCACCGTCTTTCGGCTGACGGCATTGGCGACCACATCCTCACGCCAGAAATGCACCGGTTTCAGCCGGTGATCGACGAACAGCTGCATCTGGTCGGTGTAGTGTGGGCTGTCCGCGCGGCCATTCGCCGCGCCGAAAGGCTGGATCGAGCGCGAGAAGACCTGCCGGCCCTCGTGCCATTCGACCCACTGGATAAAGCTGTCGCCATGCACCAGAGCTAGGCGCCCGTCGTCGTCGACGCGCCAGGTGGTCGAAGCGCGCAGCGTGTCGGAGCCGCCGTCGAGCGGCAGGTCGACATCGCCGAGGCGCAGGCGGAGTAGCTCCGACATGGGCGGGTCGATCCGGCCGAAGTGCTGTTCGAGATGCGCAACGGACTCGCCCAGCATCTCGCGCACGTCGGGTGCCTCGGGCTTGTTCTGATATTCCGCCGACATGAAATCGCGGATCATCAGCAGCGCCAGAGCGTCGGCGGGACCTTCGTTGTCCGCCTCGAAATCCCAGGCGAGCAGCATGTCGCGCGCTTCGCCAAGGTCTTCGGCATCCGACAGGTCGAGCGCGGCAAGGGCATCCCACAGTTTGGCGATATAGCCGCTGCGGGAATAGGCGGTGTCGTATTTGATGCGCTCCAGCGTCGCGCGGTCGAGCCGGTCGGCGGCGCTCATCAATTCCCATGCGCGGCGCGAGCGGTTGGTCTGCTTCAGCTCCACCCCCAGTTCCGGCGCGAAGGCATCGGGCGACAGGTCGCTTCCCGCCCCGGCGGCGGTGTAGGGCTCGTTGTTCGAATTGTAGAGCCAACCACTCGCCGGATTGAAGTAACGGGGGAGGTCCTTGTAATCGACCGTGCCACGGGTCAGCAGCGCGGGGTTGGTGCCATCGAGCACACCGCGCCAGTTCACCCGCTCGCCATCGACCTCGGCTGGGCGATCCGGCACGGCAGCGTTGTAGATATAGGCGATGTTGCCGGTCTCGTCGGCATAGATGAAATTGGTGCTCGGAATGTCGAGGCGGGCGAGCACGCTCTCCCACTCGGCGAAATCCTTCGCTTTGTTGAGGCGGTAATAAGCATCCAGCTGGCCGATGTTGCCCATCCCGCCATAGCGAATGGCGAAAGCGCCCTCGTCGTTGAGGATGACCGGGCCGTGGACGCTGCGATAGATGTCGCGCTCGATCGGCAGGACGATGGGGCCCACGCGCACGGGCAGGGTGACGGTCTCGTGCTCCAGTTCGAGCCACTCGTCTCCGAATTGATAATGCGTCGGGCGGTCGGCGGACTTGTTCGGGTAACGGACCCTCAGTTTGTAGACATCGACCATATCGGGGCGGTTGACGGTGTTGGTCCAGCCCAGGTGCCGGTTGTGCCCCAGGAAGGGGAAGGGCGAGCCGGGGAAGTTGGCGCCCGCGAAATGCCAGCCTTCCTCGCTTTCGACGACCAGTTCGTACCAGGCGACGCCGCCGCGCAAGGGCTGGTGGCTGTTGGAAATGAGTGTGGTCGGCCCACCCGACTTCTCGGGTGCCACGGCAAAGGCGTTGCTTCCCGAAAGCGCGCCTTCGGTGCCGAAGGGAGAGTAGGCTAGTTCCTCCTCTTCATCAGCGGTGGCTTCACCGGGCCGTGCGCCGACATCGCCTGCGGGCGGACGGGCGAAACCGGGAATGTCGGGGCCGAATTCGCGGCGCAGATCCTCGCCCGCAACCAGTGGCTGGATCACATTCCCGAGACCGAAGAAGAACGGCTGGCGCAGCGCGAACCCGGCCGCGACATCGGTGCCGTCGACCGGGAAGAGATTGCCGAGCTTGACCTCGCCGGGGTTTTCGCGCGCGAACTGGTTGAGGCCGGCGGCATAAGCTTCGAACAGCGCGCGCGTGTCTTCGGGCAATTTGGGATATTCGCGTTCCGCGGTCCCGCGCGCGTCGATCAGGTGGTAGGCGTAGTCGACCGCCGCGCCGCTCTCGCCCGCGATTGCGCCATAGCGGCCGCGGCTCATGGCGATCACGTCCTGCAGGGTGGTGAAATCGTCTTCCGAATGGGCGATGGCGACGCCGAAGGCGACATCGGCGTCGGTCTTGCCGTAGATATGCGGGACACCGTAGCTGTCGCGGATGATCTCGGCGGAATAGGCCCTGGTGCTCGGCTCCACATCTTCGCGGTCTGCCCACAGGGGCTCCCAAGTCGCAAGACCGATGAACGCGGCCAGCAAGATGACGAGCACGGCAGCGCCAATGCGCAGCGACCACTTCTTCATAAACTTCAGTCCTCTCCTGCAACTCGTCTAGCGAGTGCGACGAAGCGAGGCAATGGACTGGGCAAAACAGGGGCGCGCGCCCTTCCGGTTTCCGGATTCGGACCGCTAGCCAAGGCTTGTGACAGCGCAGATCACCATAGGCCACGAAACGTCCGGCAAGCCGGTCGAGTTCGACGTCGAGGAACTCCTCGCCACCCGTTTGCTCGTCCAGGGCAATTCCGGGAGCGGCAAGTCGCACCTGCTGCGCCGCCTGCTCGAAGAGAGCGCCGGCATGGTGCAGCAGGTGGTGATCGATCCGGAAGGCGACTTCCCTTCGCTGGCGGACGAGTTCGGCCATGTCGTGATCGACGGCTCGGCCTATTCGCCGGGGGAGATCGAGGCGCTGGCCCGCCGCATCCGCGAGCATCGCGCCAGCGTGGTGCTCGATCTCGACGGGCTGGAAGTCGAACAACAGATCCGCTGCGCCGCGCAGTTCCTGACCGCGCTCTTCGATGCCCCGCGCGAACATTGGTATCCGGCGCTCGTGGTGGTGGACGAGGCGCAGATGTTCGCCCCGGCAGTGGCTGGCGAAATCGCCGAGGACACGCGCCGCATGACGCTGTCGGCCATGACCAACCTCATGTGCCGCGGGCGCAAGCGCGGGCTTGCCGGGATCGTCGCTACGCAGCGGCTGGCGAAGCTCGCCAAGAACGTGGCGGCCGAGGCTTCGAACTTCCTCATGGGGCGCACCTTCCTCGACATCGACATGGTGCGCGCGGCCGACCTTCTAGGCATGGATCGCCGTCAGGCGGAGCGTATCCGCGAACTTGATCGCGGGCATTTCCTCGCTCTGGGTCCGGCGATCACGCGCCTGCCGCTGGCGGTGAAGATCGGTCCGGTGAAGACCGGCAAGGTCGCGCGCAGCGAAGGGCTGATGGCGCTGCCCGACACCGCGCCTGAGGACATGGCCGACCTGCTCACCCGCGACCTGGCCAGCGATGTCGCCAAGGCCCCGCCGCCTCCCGCGCCGCCGCCCGCGCCGCGCGTGGACGAGTTGGAAGACAGCATCGCCCACGCCGAGGAACGGCAGGTCGAAGCGCCCGCCGAGCCGCTCGACACCTCGCACGTCGCCAGCCGCATTGCCGAGATCATCGGCGAGCTTTCGCGCGAGGAGGGCATCGCCTTCCAGTCGGCGAGCGCGCAGTACCAGACCTTCCTCACCCGTTGCCGCCGCGAACGGCTGATCGGGCCCATGCCCGACATGCACGCCTTCCGCCGCCGCTTCGCGATTGCAGGCGCCGGGCTGGCCGAGCTGGGCGAGGAGATGCAGGCGCGGATCATGGCTCTTGCCAGCGCGGTTGACGACGACCTCCTCGGGCCCTTCCTCGTTATCGCCAAGGCGGCCCATGCGGGCGAAACGCAGGTCGACGAGAACGAACTCGCCCGCGCCTATGGCACCAGCTCGCCGGGCCGCATCCGCCGCCTGCTCGACCATCTCGAGCGGCAGGGGCTGATCGTGGTGCGCGAGGATTTCGGCGGCGGACGCACGGTGATGGTCCCCGGCCTTGAGGGCGTGGCCGCCCAATAAAATTTCCCCTTGCCTCTCGCAGCTTGCGCGAGCACCCCTATATGCGACTAACACACCTCGCAAAATTTCGCGGGGGAGGGCTTGTGTTGCACAATGGCAACACCATATTCGAGCGGTAATTCTCGCATGAGGGGTTTATAGATGAATCTCGAAAAGTTCACCGACCGGGCCAAGGGCTTCCTGCAGGCGGCGCAGACCGTCGCCATTCGCATGAGCCACCAGCGCATCACGCCCGCGCATTTGCTGAAAGCGCTGCTCGACGACGAGCAGGGCATGGCCGCGCAGCTGATCCAGCGCGCCGGGGGTAATCCGGGTGTCGCCATCACCGAAATCGACACCGCCCTGGGCAAGGTGCCTTCGGTGTCGGGGGGCGGGGCGCAGCAGACGCCCGGGCTCGACAACGATGCCGTGCGCGCGCTCGACCAGGCCGAGCAGCTTGCCGAGAAGGCGGGTGATAGCTTCGTGCCGGTCCAGCGTATTCTGCAGGCGCTTGCCATGCAGGACAACGACGCCGGTCGCGCGCTGAAGGCGGCGGGCATCGACGCCAAATCGCTCGAAGCCGCGATCCAGGAAGTGACCGGCGGCCGCACCGCCGACAGCGCGGGCGCGGAAGAGGCCTATGACGCGATGAAGAAATACGCGCGCGACCTCACCAAGGCGGCGCGCGACGGCAAGCTCGATCCCGTCATCGGCCGCGACGAGGAAATCCGCCGCACGGTGCAGATCCTCGCCCGCCGGACCAAGAACAACCCTGCTCTCATCGGCGAACCCGGTACCGGCAAGACCGCGATTGCCGAAGGCCTTGCGCTGCGCATCGCCAATGGCGATGTGCCCGACAGCCTCAAGGGCCGCACGCTCATGTCGCTCGACATGGGCGCATTGATTGCGGGCGCGAAGTACCGCGGCGAGTTCGAGGAGCGCCTGAAGGCCGTGCTCGACGAGGTGAAGGGCGCCGAAGGCCAGATTATCCTCTTCATCGACGAGATGCACACGCTGATCGGCGCGGGCGCGAGCGAAGGCAGCATGGATGCGGGCAACCTGCTGAAGCCCGCTCTCTCGCGCGGCGAACTGCACTGCATCGGCGCCACCACGCTCGACGAATACCAGAAGTATGTCGAGAAGGACCCCGCGCTCCAGCGGCGCTTCCAGCCCGTCTATATCGATGAGCCCAGCGTCGAGGACACGATTTCGATCCTGCGCGGCATCAAGGACAAGTACGAGCTGCACCATGGCGTGCGCATCACCGACGGCGCGATCGTGGCCGCAGCGCAGCTCAGCAATCGTTACATCCAGAACCGCTTCCTGCCCGACAAGGCCATCGACCTGATGGACGAGGCGGCCTCGCGCATCCGCATGGAGGTGGAGAGCAAGCCTGAGGAAATCGAAGGCCTCGACCGGCGCATCATCCAGCTGCGCATCGAAGAGCAGGCCTTGCAGAAGGAAACCGACAGCGCGTCGAAGGATCGGCTGGAGGCGCTGCGCAAGGAGCTGTCCGAGCTCGAACAGCAGTCCTCCGAACTGACTACGCGCTGGCAGAACGAGCGCGACAAGATCCATGCTGAGGCGCGGGTCAAGGAAGAGCTCGACGCAGCGCGTATCGAACTCGAACAGGCCCAGCGCGGCGGCGACCTGCAGAAGGCGGGTGAGCTGCAATACGGCAAGATCCCCGAGCTCGAAAAGCGGCTTCAGGAGGCCAGCGGCCAGACGGACAACGCCCTGCTCAAGGAAGAGGTCACCGAAGACGATATCGCCGGCGTGGTCTCGCGCTGGACGGGTATCCCGGTCGACAAGATGATGGAAGGCGAGCGGGAAAAGCTGCTCGACATGGAAAACATCCTCGGCAAGCGGGTGATCGGCCAGTCACAGGCCATCGACGCGGTGTCCAAGGCCGTGCGCCGTGCGCGTGCGGGTCTGCAGGACCCGGGCCGTCCGCTGGGCAGCTTCCTCTTCCTCGGCCCGACCGGTGTCGGCAAGACCGAGCTGACCAAGGCGCTCGCCGGCTTCCTGTTCGATGACGACCAGGCGATGGTGCGCATCGACATGAGCGAGTTCATGGAGAAGCACGCCGTCGCCCGCCTGATCGGCGCGCCTCCGGGCTATGTTGGCTATGAAGAAGGCGGCGTACTGACCGAGGCGGTGCGGCGCAGGCCCTATCAGGTCGTGCTATTCGACGAGGTCGAAAAGGCGCACAGCGATGTCTTCAACGTGCTGCTGCAGGTGCTCGACGACGGCCGCCTGACCGACGGGCAGGGCCGCGTGGTCGATTTCTCGAACACGCTGATCATCCTCACCTCCAACCTCGGCAGCCAGTATCTGGCGAATATGGAGGACGGACAGAAGGTCGAGGAGGTCGAGCCGCAGGTGATGGACGTGGTGCGAGGCCACTTCCGGCCCGAGTTCCTCAACCGGCTGGACGAGATCATCCTCTTCCACCGCCTTGCGCAGGAGCACATGGCCCCGATCGTCGATATCCAGGTCGCGCGGGTGCAGAAGCTGCTCAAGGATCGCAAGATCGTGCTCGATCTTACCGATGCCGCCAAGAAGTGGCTCGGCCGGGTGGGCTACGATCCCGTCTATGGTGCGCGTCCGCTCAAGCGCGCGGTCCAGCGCTACGTGCAGGACCCGCTGGCCGACTTGATCCTGTCAGGCAATGTGCCCGATGGTTCGACGGTCAAGATCGACGAGGGCGACGGTGCGCTGGAGATGAACGTCTCCTGATTCGCGAAAACAGCACCCGGCGCCTGATTCAGCGGCGCCGGGTGTTGTAATTATGTTGCGCTGGACCCTGCTTGGAATAGACGGAAATGATGTCATAATTCGAGGGCCGCTCCAACATATCAAAAAATGTGTGATTTGCGCCACACAAGCCCTGCAAAGAAAGTGAAACACTCGGCCCCGTCTTTGACATAGGGCCGACGCTCTCGCAGAACTGCTGTCATTGGGACTGGGGGTCTCCGTACCTCGACGATTCTTTCGGAAATGCGGCGCTTACTGGGGAGCGCTTAGGGGTCGTCCGGTTTACGGGACACAGTTCCGGTTCTCGCAACTGGAGTGTGTAATGCGAAAGATTCATCATAATACGTTCAAGGGGCTCGCGCTTTCCGCATCCGTCCTCGCCATTGCGGCAGGTGGTTCGGCGCAGGCCCAAGATACCGACTGCGCCGCCAACGAAGAGCTGGTCGCTGGCGAATGCGTCATCCAGACCGAAGGTCCCGATGGTGTAGACAACAACACCAACGACGCTGAAGACGTCGTCGACGTCACCGATGTCGGTGCAACCGGCCAGGGCAACGACGAAGCCATCGTCGTGACCGGTTCGCGTATCCGTCGCGACACCTACACCAGCATCTCGCCGCTCCAGGTCATCACCACCGAAGCGGCGCGTGACGAAGGTCTGTTCGATCCTTCGCAGATCCTCCAGCGCGACGAGGCCGCTTCCGGCACTCAGATCGACGCAACCTTCCAGGGCTTCGTCCTCGACAACGGCCCGGGTAACCAGACGGTCAGCCTGCGCAGCCTCGGTGCGAACCGTACGCTGCTCCTGCTGAACGGCCGCCGCCTTGCGCCTTCGGGTGTCGGTGGTGCTCCGACGGCTCCCTCGATCAACCTTCTTCCCGGTTCGCTCATCGAGCGTACGGACCTGCTGCTCGACGGCGCGTCGTCGGTCTACGGTTCGGACGCCGTCGCCGGTGTTGTGAACGTCATCCTCAAGAAGGATTTCGACGGTCTCGAACTGTTTGCTGGCGGAACCGTCAACCCGATGGGTGCCGGTGACGACTACACGGTCAGCGCATCCTACGGCATCAACCTCGACCGTGGTTTCATCGGCATCGGCGCCGAATACGATCACCGCGACCGCATCCGCGCCCGTGACCGTGACTTCCTGGCCGGTTGTACGACCGACTACGAAATCACGCAGAACGGCGAAATCCGCACTGTCGAACTGACCGACCAGGTCAACGCACTTGTCGATTCGGGTGGCGATATCACCCTTCCGGTCAACGAGTGTCAGCGTAACGGCCAGGGCCTGCGCAGCAGCATCATCGAGCCCTTCGGTGCCTTCCGCGTTCTGTACTTCACCCCTGGTGAAAGCAACTCGGGCGTTCCGAACTACACCGAATCGAACTTCTTCTTCACCGGCGCGCCGGTGGATATCGATGGCGACGGTGTGCAGGATGTCCGCTATGCAGACTTCAGCACCAACGGTGCCTACCCGCAGCTCGAGCTGATCCCCGAGCAGAACCGCTGGAACGTGATGAGCTATGGTGAGTACACGCTCGCCGGCGAAGCCAACATCACGCCGTTCTTCGAGGTCCTCTACACGAACGTGGACGTGAATTCGGAAGACAACGCCGTCTATCAGGCGAACGTCAGCGTTCCGGACAACAACCAGTTCAACCCGTGTAACCCCAACCAGCCGAATGGCGTGGACTGCTACAACGCGTCGGGTGTGTTCAACACCGGCTCGCCGTTCCTGCCGTTCCCGGTGCCGCAGCCGGTTACCTCGCGCTTCGTCATCGATGGCGACCGCAACAACTTCAAGACCAACATCGAACAGTACCGCGGTGTGTTCGGTGTGCGCGGCGACCTGCCGTTCATCGCTCCGAGCTGGGGTTTCGAAGTGTCGGGTTCCTACACCCGTTCGGAAGGTAACGTCTTCTCGAACGACATCCGCGAAGACAAGCTTGCCTTTGCTATCGGCATCGACCCGACCCGTGACTTCAACGGCGACGGCATCGTCGACAACGACGGTGACGGCATTGCGGACGACTACGATCCGACCGTGGACTTCGGTGACCCGGGCCTCCTCGGTACGCCGGCTCCGATCACGCCCTGCGATGCGTCGCAGCTGGCCAACCCGGAACTCGCCGCACCCGACCTTCTCGATGGCTGTGTGCCGGTCAATCTGTTCGCTGAAAGCGTCCTCGGTTTCGCAACCGGCGATTTCGCGACTGCGGCCGAGCGCAACTATGTGTTCGGCAACCGTTCGTCGAAGACCATCTACGAGCAGACCGTCATTTCGGGCTTCCTCACCGGTGACCTGTTCACCCTGCCGGCCGGTCCGGTTGGCGCGGTGTTCGGCCTTGAATGGCGTGAAGATGCCATCGATTCGACCACCAACTTCGTGCAGTCGAACGGCCTTGCGCTGAACTTCTTCTCGGACAAGGGCGCGATCGGCAGCAAGTGGATCCGCGAAGCTTTCGTCGAACTCGACGTTCCGCTTCAGGCCGGCAAGCCGCTGGTCCAGGAACTCAGTCTGAACCTTTCGGGTCGTGTGACCGACGAAGAGTACTACGGCACGGCCGGCACGTTCTCGATCAAGGGCGGCTGGCGCCCGATCGAGCCGCTGCTGCTGCGCTTTAGCTACGGCACGTCGTTCCGTGCACCGAACCTGCGTGAGAACTTCCTGGTCGACACCACCGGTTTCAACACCATCGTAGATCCCTGCGCCGTTCCCACCGAGGCCTTTATCGGCGGTGTCTATGTTGCCGAGCAGGACGATCGCGAACAGTTCGTTCTCGACAACTGCATCCGCGAAGGCCGCGATCCGACTTCCGTCGGTCTCGACTTCCCGGCCTTCGGTCAGCCTTCGGCAAACCAGCTCTCGAGCGTGGAGATTTCGCGTCAGGGTCGTCTCGACCTCGAACCGGAAACCTCGCGTTCGATCACGGCCGGTTTCGCTTTCGAGGAGACCTTCGGTGACGGTTGGGACGTGTCGCTTTCGAGCAGCTACTACGATCTGAAGGTCGACCAGTCGGTCGTCGCCATCTCGGCGCAGTTCGCAGCCAACGACTGCTATCTGCGTGAAGACGGTCAGGTCAGCCAGTTCTGTGACGCGCTGAATGTCGGCACGGCTCCGGACGATCTCGACCTGATCACCTCGGCCGATATCGGCTTCCTCAACCTCGACACGGACGCCGTGCGCGGTGTGGACTTCAACGCAGCCTTCGGGAAAGAGTTCGCCATCGGCGGTCGCCAGGTCGAATTCGGTCTGGACCTTCGTGCCAACCACCTGCTCGAACGTCTGCAGGTCTTCCGCGACAACTTCGGTAACGAAACCCGCGATAACGACGAGGGCGAATTCGGCCTTCCGCGCTGGAGTGGTCGTGGCGTGTTCTCTGCCGAGGTCGACCGCTGGCGTCTGGCCTGGACCACCCGCTGGGTGGGCCAGCAGGCTGCGGATCCCGATTTCCGTGACAACTTCTCGGACGTGTTCGGCTTCCAGCCCGACGGTACGCCGAGCGGTGAGGATTCCAGCACCTGCACCGGCTTCGGTTCGAACGGCCCCGACGGCGGCCCCGATCCGATCGTCGCAGGTGACGGCGTCTTCTGTCGCGATGTCGACTTCGTTGATGACTGGTTCGAGCACGCTGTGTCGCTGCGCTACCAGGCCGATGATTTCCTCATCCGCCTCGGCGTCAGCAACATCTTCGACACCGAACCGCCAAAGGTTGACTGCGACGAAGTGGGCCTCTGCATTTCGAACATTCCGATCGGTGCAGGTTACAACCTCAACGGTCGCGAGTTCTTCGCAACTGTCGAGTACCGGTTCTAACGCCGTTCAGGTGAGTTGAACTAACCGTGGGCGGCTCTATGTTTCGGCGTGGAGCCGCCCATATTTATTTTGGGCTGGATTAACTTGTGAGAGGGTCCCCTTTTATGTTGAGCTTGAAGAAAGGCCTGATGGCGGCTGCCGCCTCGGTCTGTTTCGCCACCGGCATGGTGCCGGCGACCGCGCAGACGGGTGCGCCGAGTGTGCCGATCGAAGCCTGGGCGCTTCGCGATGTGATCAGCAACGTGCAGATTTCGCCGGACGGCAAGCATGTGCTCGTGCACAAGACCGAAAGCCGCGAAGGCGAATACCTCCTCGAAATCTATTCGACGGATGACATGTCGAAGCCGCTGCGCCGCCTCAACGCAGACCCGATGGAAATCCAGTCGGCGCGCTGGGTAAGCGACAACGTCATTTCGGGCCGTGCCTGGCAGCAGCGCCGTTCGCGCGTGCCGGGTCCCGAAGAGGGCACCTACGACTACCTCCAGTATTCCTATGACCTGCAGGAGAACAAATTCCGTTCGCTGCCGGGCAATTTCGACATCATCAGCACGCTGCCGAACGAGCCGACCAAGATCCTGATCGCCGAGGCGACGACCAACTCGGACGTGACGGGTGTCGATCCCTATGCCGCGTTCCGCCCGCGGTCCTTCTACAAGTTCGATCTGGAGAAGGGCACGCAGAGCCTCGTTCTGCGCGGCAACCGCGAATATACGAACGTCCAGTTCGACGTCGACGGTAACCCGCGCTTTGCCTCCGGGCAGGACGGTGACATGGTCCAGAACTATTACCGTGGGCCGGGCGACAGCAGCTGGACGAAGCTGGGTGACCCCATCGATGCTTCCAAGTACGAGAACCTCTATCGGTTCATCGGCGGCATCATGGGACCGCAGGGCTTCGATCCTGCCAATCCCGATATCGCTTACATCATCGACAACCGTGGCGAAGACAAGGCGGCTCTGTGGGAGTTTAACACCAAGACCGGCCAGTTCGGCGAGAAACTGGCCGGAACCGACCAGGCCGACATCATGGGTATCCGCACCAGCTCCATGCCCGGCGACGAAACGCTGGTTGGCGCGATCTACCCTTGGGACAAATATCGCACCATCTGGTTCGACGAGAACGAGAAGGCGCTTTACGACGCCCTCGAAGCGCAAATCCCGAACGCGCACCAGGTCACCATCACCAGCCGTTCGCGCGATGGCAAATCGATGATCGTGCGCAACAGCGGACCCCGTGATCCGGGCTCCTACTGGCTCGTGCGCGATGGCCGCATGGTCAAGCTGGGCAGCCGCAACCCGCTGATCCAGCCCGAGCAGCTCGCCGACGTCGAGTTCATCCGCTATCCTTCGCGCGACGGCAAGCTCATGATCCCGGCCTATTTCATGAAGCCGAAGGGCGAAGGCCCGTATCCGCTCATCGTCCGCCACAATGGTGGGCCGCACGTCAACGGCGTCGTCGGCTATGATGAATGGGATCAGCTGCTGGTCAACGCCGGTTATGCCGTCCTGCGTCCGCAGAACCGCATCTCGACCGGCTGGGGCCAGAAGCACTTCGACCTTGGCTATGGCGAGCACGGTCTTGCCATGCAGGACGACAAGGACGACGGCGTACTCTACCTGGTCGAGCAGGGTCTGGTTGATCCCGATCGCGTCGCCTTCATGGGCTGGTCCTATGGTGGCTATGCCGCCCTTGTGGCCGCATCGCGCGAACCCAACCTCTACCAGTGCACGATCGCCGGTGCGGCAGTGGCCGATCCGGCCAAGACCTATCGTCAGCGCCGCAGCGCCTTTGTCCCGACCGCATTCGATGATTGGGAAAAGCGTCGCGGTACCATCGGCATCAACCCGATCGAGGAGGTTGCCAAGGTCAACATTCCGATCCTCATGATCCATGGCGATGTCGACGCACGCGTGCTCTATTATCATCTCGAGGACTATCGCGATGCGATGGCCAAGGCGGGCAAGAAGGATATCCAGTACCTGACGCTGAAGGGTGCGGATCACTTCTACAACACGCTGATGTACGAGCACCAGGTTCAGTTCTTCACCAAAATGCTGGACTTCCTGGCGAACGATTGCGGCCCGGGCGGCCTCTAATCCACAAGCAATACGGCAAGGGCCGGGCGAGCGATCGCCCGGCCTTTCTTCTTGGCGAAGCCCGGTAATCCGGGAAAGAAACATCTGTAACCGAATTGCAACACCGCTCTAAATTGCAGGCGCTGCGGCGCGCTGGGGATTGCTCAAAAGTTAAGCCTAAGCCTACACCACCCCGGTTCGGGCAAATGCCTGGATTCAACCATTTTGAGTGACCCCGTAAGGCGGTTACTGAATTTGAGGGGAAATCAATGTCTTATCGTTTTACGAAGGCTTCGCTTCTGACGGGCACGATCATGGCAGGCGCCATGATTGCTTCGCCCGCACTTGCGCAAGTCGATGATGTGCCGAACGAGCCGGGCACCCAGCCGGGTGCGCAGGTCGAAGATACGGCCGCTGCGCCGATCATCGTCACCGGTTCGCGCATTGCGCGCCGCAACGTCGACACGGCCGCTCCGGTCGCAGTCGTGCAGGACGAAGAATTCAAGCTGTCGGGTACGGTCAACGTCGAGAACGTGATCAACACCCTGCCGCAGGTCGTTCCCGGCTTCACGTCGAACTCGAACAACCCCGGCACCGGTACCGCTACGCTGAACCTGCGTGGCCTCGGCGAAGAGCGTTCGCTCGTTCTCGTCAACGGCCGTCGCTGGATGTTCTACGATACCAACCAGGTCGTCGACCTTAACACCATCCCGCAGTTCCTGCTTGAGTCGGTCGACGTTGTGACCGGCGGTGCTTCGGCTGTGTACGGTTCGGACGCACTTGCTGGCGTCGTCAACTTCCGCCTCAAGGACGTCGACGGCCTCGAAATCGGCGGTCAGTACTCGATCACCGGTCGCGGCGACGGCGCACGTTACGAAGTGCACGCTGCTGTCGGCGGCGAATTCGCCGATGGTCGCGGTAACGCCACCGTCTTCGGTGAGTACTACAACCGTGACGAGATCTTCCAGGGCGACCGTGACTTCTCGTTCTTCGCGATCGGCGGCGAAAGCTTCGGTGTCGACCTGCAGCAGTTCGGTTCGGGCACCCCGCCGGAAGGCCGCTTCAACGCTCCGGGTACCACGCCCAGCGCGCCGGCAGTCGACCTCAACGGCGACGGTGACTTCAACGATCCGGGCGAAGCGCCCACGCTTCCGCTGGGTGCAGGCCTGACCCTCGACGACGGTGTGTTCTTCGAGCAGGGCATCCTCAGCCCGACCAATGGCTATTCTTACAACTACGCTCCGGTTAACTACCTGCAAATCCCTCAGGAACGTTACCTGATCGGTGGTTATGCGGACTATGACATCGGCGGCGGTCACACCGCTTACACCGAAGTCTCGTTCGTGCAGAACCGCGTTGCCCAGGAACTGGCCGCCACCCCGGTGACCGGCACGTACAACATCGACATCGACACGGTGTCGCAGTTCCTCGACCAGAGCGTCATCGACGAACTCAACATCCTCGACCAGCGTGAAGCTGCTGCCAGCGCCGAGCGCGTTGCCAACGGCCTCTCGGCCCTGCCGACCGCCGAACTGGGGGTTGTCCGTCTCGACGTGAACCGTCGTACCTTGGAAACCGGTGGCCGTAACTCGCTCGACGAGCGTAACGCCTTTCGTGTTCTCGGCGGCATCCGCGGTCCGATCAACGACTACCTGAGCTACGACGCTTATTACCTGTTCGCACGTACGCGTAACGCGAACGTCCAGGCTGGTAACATTTCGCGTTCGGCGTTCCAGGCTGGCCTTGATGGCACCGGTACCCCGATCAACATCTTCGGCCCCGGTGCTCTTACCCAAGACCAGGTTGATGCGATCTCGATCCAGGCACAGAATGGCGACATTTCGAGCCTGCAGAACTTCGTCGGCACCATCTCGGGTACCTTTGGCGACTTCGCTATCGGTACTGCCGAGCCGGTCGGTTTCGCCCTGGGTGGCGAATACCGCAAGGTCGCTTCGCGCTTCCTGCCCGACACCGCACTCGCCTCGGGCGACGTGATCGGCTTCAACGCCGGTTCGCCGACCGAAGGTTCGTACGACGTTCGCGAGATCTTCGCCGAAGTTAATGTTCCGGTCGAATTCGGCTCGGCTCGCCTCGAGCTGACCGGTGCAGCCCGTTACTCGGACTACTCGCTCGAAGCAGTCGGTGGCACCTGGACCTACGCCGGTGGCGTCGAGTTCTCGCCGATCCCCGACGTGACGCTTTGTGGCCAGTATCAGCGTGCGGTTCGTGCGCCTAACGTGGAAGAACTGTTCGGCGGCCAGTCGATCGGCTTCCCGCAGGCAACCGACCCCTGCGCGAGCGCCGACTTCATCGCCGCCAACGCAGGTGCAGCCGCACTCTGCCAGCAGACCGGCGTGCCGGTTGGCAGCATCGGTGGCGGTACGGCTGTTCAGCCGAACGCGCAGATCCCTGCGCTCTTCGGTGGTAACCCGGACCTGCAGGAAGAAGTCTCGACCAGCTGGACCGCTGGTGTCGTGCTTCAGCCGGCATTCCTCCCGGGCTTCACGCTCACGGCCGACTACTTCAACATCGAAGTCCGTGACTTCATCTCGATCGCAGGTGGCAGCCTCCAGGGCCTGTTCAACCTGTGCTTCGGCGAAGTCCAGGATCTGTCGGCTTCGGTCTGCCAGCCCTTCGTCGGTATCCGTAACGGTGACGGCCAGATCAACGTCGAGAACCCGCCGCTGGTTGCCGGCGTGAACGTGGCTACCTACGAAGTGTCGGGTATCGACCTTCAGATGGCCTACAGCACTGCGCTGCCGTTCTCGCTCTTCACCGACACGGGTGAGCAGGACTTCAACTTCTCGGTGCTCGGCACCTGGAACGAGAACAACAGCTTCCGCCCCGTCGCGGAACTCGACACCGTCATCGAATGCGCCGGCAAGTTCGGCATCGAGTGCGGCGATCCGGTTCCCGAGTTCAAGTGGACGGCTCGTGCTTCGTTCGTGGATGGCCCGGTCACCACGTCGCTTCGCTGGCGCCATGTCGGTTCGGTCACCGACGATGACGACACGGTTCTCTACTCGGACTTCAACGGCGTCGAAGAAATCGATGCTTACGATCTCCTGGACCTGTCGTTCTCGTTCGCTGTCAACGACGCGGCTACCTTCACGGTTGGTGTCAACAACATCTTTGACACTCTCCCGGGTACCCCGACGTTCGACGCTGACGGCGTCGTGAGCAACCGTCCGAACTCGCTGCTCCTCGGTGACAACCAGGGTCAGACGAACACCTACCCGAGCACCTACGACGTGCTTGGCCGCGACTTCTTCGCATCGGTCCTGTTCAAGTTCTAAGAACAGACCGCTGCAGTCGCAGCAGACAAGAGGGGCGGCGGACTTCGGTCCGCCGCCCTTTTTCCTTTGGGGGACATCGCGGAGAGAATGCGCAAGACGAACGCGTTCTGGCCGCGAAGCTTCGCTCACGCTTTGGCTTAACGAGATGGGGGTGCTAGACGGTCAAGCGCCCAGCTTGGCGGCCAACAGGGCTAGCGCGTTTTGCAAAAGGGCAGGAAATCCGCAAAGGGGCGCTCTTCGGCCCCAGCCGAGATCGCTTGCGTTTCGCCAGCCTCGAAACCGGCCTCGGCGAAGAGGGCGAGCAGCGCCGCGCGATTGTCCGCGGTCGCACAGGCATCTTCCAGATCGCCGAGGCGGTCCATTTCTTCGCCGGCGCGTTGCGCGATCACCGCAAAGGTTCTCGTAATGCCTTCGACATTGTCTTTGGCGCCCAGGGCGAGCGTCTGGCGCGCAGCTTCGGAAATCTCCCAGGCGGGCGACTGCTGCCCAAAGATATGCGCCCCTTGCCTGGCCACGCTTTCTGCGTGTTCGATCGCCCGAGCCCGTCCTTCAGCGCCCTTGTCCATACGGCGTCGAAGCGCTTCGAAAAGCGACTGCTCTTCGAGAACCCAGCGGATGGCTTCCCGGCGCGCGATATTGTGTTCGAGTATCGGCCCGTCGCCGCGGTGGAGGAGCAAGCCAACTGTCCCCCCGTCGCGCAACAAGCGTGAGATTTCGCCGATCGTCGCCGCGACGTCGGAATATTCGAAGCCGAACTGGCTGACGATCGCATCAAAGCTCGCATCGCCCAGAGGAATGTTTTCCATGCGCGTGCTAGGCATCGTACGGCAACCGGCAGGAGGTGGAGGCAATTGCGGCGCGAGGTCGATGCCGGTCAGCGAGAGATCAGGCCTCATCGCCTTCAGCCAATGCAGCAGGATGCCGTTGCCGGTTGCCAGATCGAGCACGTCCGCATTGTGCGGCAGCGCGTCGGCAAAGCCGCTCCAACACTGCTGCTGCGCACGGGCGATCGAATGCATGGCCTCGGGCAGGCAACCGGTGCCTTTCCCGCCGCGGCGAGCCTGGTCTGCCCAATATTCGCCCCAGGCGCGATCCTTATTCTGCTCCGGTCCTGACATCGCGCCTTACAAGCCGCTTACGACGTCGAATGCAACCGTCATCCGCTTGGCACCGTCGAAGGGGCGCGTGCCGTGATAAAGCGTGCTGGGAAACAGTGCGAGATGGCGCTCTTTCGGCTCGAAAACGCGTTCGGGCGGAAGGTTCGAATTCAGATCGGGCGGTGGCCGGCCCAGTTCCAGCTCGCCGCCGCCCCCCTCCGGAGCCCGGATGTAACACGCGGACGAAACCAGGCCTTCGGGATGAATATGGCTTTCATGGCGCGAACTGCCCTCAAGGAACCGCACCGACCAGGAACCCGCCAAGGCGAGCGGCCGGTTCCTCCGGCTCAGGATGGGATGGTCCGGATCCTCGGGCGGAAGATTGTCGCGATAGCGTTCGACGGTGGCGGCGATCCCCTCCCGCAATTTCTGGATGGGCTCTGAAGGCCGGTCGAACAGGCGCCCACGGGTCTGGGTGCCTCCTCT
The DNA here is from genome assembly GCF_019711375.1 of Qipengyuania aurantiaca. Lineage (NCBI taxonomy): Bacteria > Pseudomonadati > Pseudomonadota > Alphaproteobacteria > Sphingomonadales > Erythrobacteraceae > Qipengyuania > Qipengyuania aurantiaca. The sequence goes on along the minus strand of NZ_CP081295.1, from coordinate 397,983 downwards.
CAGCGATTGCCCGAGCGGGAAGGAGGCGTTCGCGTGGATGGCATCGAGTTCCTGTTCCACCTCGGCCCACGTTGCTCCCTCGAGAACGACCTCCAGCTGGGTTACAAGGCCTTTCTGCCCGTGCAGCCAATCATCGCGCGGGTCGTCGAGTTCGCGCCAGACAAGGCCGAGAAGCGCCCAGGCGGAGAAGTTATCCCTGTCCTGCTCGATCACGCCTTCGAGCGCCGCTGCGCTGCGCTGAAAATCGCGCTTGCGATACCAGTGACGCGCCTCGTGGATCGTCCTGTCGATGCCGCTGCCAGTCAATCCTGCAAAAAGACGATCGGCCCGCTCCAGTTGGAGCGCGGCGCTGGAGGCGGTGGCCTCGAGCAGAGCGAACCCCTCGGCATCGGGAAACTGCCGCGTCGCCTCACCCGCGACATCGGCCGCTTCGGCGAAACGGTCGGTCGAAAACAGTTGCTGCCAATGCGCGCGGGCGATGGCGGGGTTGGTGGGCTGTTGCAGCTGCGCCGCGCGATAGACATCGGAAAAGTCCTCGCCCGCGGCCAGCTTTATCTGGGCGAGCAGGCGCAATCCGTCGGACCATGCAGGGAACCGCCGGGCAAGTTCCTCGGCGACCTGCCGCGCCTGTCCCCGGTCCCCTTCGCCATGCAGCGCTTCGGCATAGGCGAGGATCATTTCCGGATCGCCCGGCGCCATCGCGATCGCTGCGCGGAAAAGCTCCGACGCCTGCGCATCGCCCTGTTCCAGCGCGCAGCGCGCCAGGCCGTGCGCGGCGACAGCGTGATCCGGTTTGCATTGCAACGCCGTCTCGAACCACTGCCGCGCCGCCAGCAGATTGCCACAACCGCGCTCCGCGGTTCCGCGCGCCGAGGCATAGCGCACATCCGTGGCCAGCGTCGTTTCCAACCTTTCCAGCACCTCCAGGGCGCGCCGGTGGTCGCTCGTGGCGTTGAGCGCAATTGCGTGATTGAGCTGAAATTCGCTGCGGGATGGATCGAGCGTGCAGGCCTTCGCAAAACTCTCCGCCGCCTCGATCTTGCGTCCCGCGCGGAGCTGGAACGCGCCGAGCCCGTTGGCGAGGTCGGCGTGCTCCGGATATTCGGCCCTTCCTTGCGCAAGCAGGGCGAGCGCTTCTTCCATCTTGCCGCTGGAAGCCAGCCTGTTGGCCTCGTCGAAAAAGCTGCGCGGATCGCGGGCGCTCATTGGTCGCGGAGCCACCCCACCAGCGCCGTACGGCCGACGGGCGCGAAGGGCGGGACGTAGGATACCTGGTGGGCCGTGGGCACGGCGAAGAGGTTGAGCGCGTTGAAGCGCGGCTTCCAGCCTTCGATCACGTCCCCGTCCTCGTCGAGGAAATTGAGGTAGCCGCCCCAGTCCGGGTGCCAGTTTTCGGGCGCGAAGTTGAGGACATAGGCAAAGCGCCACCCTTCCGCCACATGACTGTCGATGTGCCGCCCGAGGTAATGGTTGGCGGCAAACAATGAGGCCGAACCGTCCGCCTTGGTCAGGGTCGGTGTGCGGGTGATGTCCCGTACAAGATCGAGGAACTCGGGCGCGTTGATGTATTCGAGCAGCAATTCGTGCGGGCTTCCCGGGTCCCATCCTTCCTGAAGCGCGGTCAGCATGGGGTATTGCGCGAAGCGGAAGCCGTAGTCGCCGCGCGCGGATGACTGGTGAGCGGCCATGGCAGCGGCGTTCACCCTGTCCGCGCCGCCCGGGGCCTGCATCTCTTCCAAGCGGAAGCTCTGCGGCTTTGCACCCGAACCGTCGTCGGCCATGACCGACATGCCCCACTTGGTCGTCCGCGCGAGGATCATCTGGATTTCGCGCGCCGTTTCCTGCGTCAGGACATTGCGCACCTGGATGCGACCCGCCTTTGCGAACCGCTCGGCAAGCGCCTTGCGGTCGAGGTCCGGATTGATTTCGAAAAGCTTCTTCGCGGCCATGGGGCAAGCCTTACGATGCGCTCCGACAGCTCGCAAGCACGGCTCCGCGCGCATCCCCGCAAGCTGCACTTGACGTAAACGGAAACCAGCCATAGGCCGGTCGCAAATCGCAACCGAAGAGGATTTCCCATGCCCGAAGCCTATATCGTCGAAGCCGTTCGCACCGCCGGTGGGCGTCGGGGAGGGCGGCTTGCGGGCGTCCACCCGGTCGACCTCGCGGCAAAGTCTCTCGACGCAGTGATGGAGCGTTCGGGGCTCGAGGCGAAGGCGGTGGACGATGTCGTGATGGGCTGCGTCAGCCAAGGCGGCGAACAGGCCATGCAGGTGGGCCGCAACGCTGTGCTCGCCTCGAAGCATCTCGGCGAGGGCGTGCCAGCGGTGACCATCGACCGCCAGTGCGGTTCCAGCCAGCAGGCGATCCAGTTCGCCGCGCAGGCCGTGATGAGCGGGACGCAGGATGTGGTGATTGCCAGCGGCGTCGAAAGCATGACGCGCGTGCCGATGGGCTCGACCGCCATGTTCCACATGAAGGAGGGCCTCGGGAACTACAAATCGCCGGGCCTTGAAGAGAAATACCCCGGCATCCAGTGGTCCCAGTTCATGGGCGCGGAAATGATCGTGAAGAAGCACGGCTTCACCAAGGACGATCTCGACCGCTTTGCTCTCGCCAGTCACCAGAAGGCGATCGAAGCGACCAAGTCGGGCGCCTTCACCGACGAGATCGTGCCGGTGGAAATCGAGACGCCCGAAGGCACCGAAATGCACACGGTGGACGAGGGCATCCGTTTCGACGCAACGCTGGAAGGCATTTCCGGCGTGAAGCTGCTCAGCCCCGAAGGCACGATCACCGCCGCTTCCAGCAGCCAGATCTGCGACGGGTCGAGCGCGGTGCTGGTGGTGAGCGAGAAGGCGCTGAAGGAATACGGCCTCACGCCATTGGCGCGCATTCACAATCTCACCGTGACGGCCGGCGACCCGGTGATCATGCTGGAGGAACCGCTCTTCGCCACCGATCGCGCGCTCGAACGTGCGGGGATGAAGATTTCCGACATCGACCTGTTCGAAGTGAACGAGGCTTTCGCGCCCGTGCCGCTCGCATGGCTCAAGCACACCGGTGCGGACCCGGAAAAGCTCAACGTCAACGGCGGGGCTATTGCGCTCGGCCACCCCTTGGGTGCATCGGGCACCAAGCTCATGGTCACGCTGGTCCACGCGCTCAAGGCGCGGGGCAAGAAATATGGCCTGCAGACGATGTGCGAAGGCGGCGGCGTCGCCAACGTGACCATCGTTGAGGCACTTTAATCGAACGCGAAACATCAATTTTCCGTTCGTGCTGAGCTTGTCGAAGCACCGCACTTTCTTCTAGCGATGCGCCACAAGTGAAGGACGGCCCTTCGACAGGCTCAGGGCGAACGGTTTTCTGATCTCAGGAGAGAATAATGGAAGTCAGCAGCAATACCCCCGCCGTCGTCACCGGTGGCGCATCGGGTCTCGGTGAAGCCACCGCCCGCGCGATCGCGGCCAAGGGCGCGAAGGTCGCCATCTTCGACATGAACGAAGAAAAGGGCGAAGCGGTCGCCAAGGACATCGGCGGCATTTTCTGCAAGGTCAATGTGATGAGCGACGAGGACGTCGACGCCGGTTTCGCCAAGGCACGCGAAGCGCATGGCCAGGAACGCATCCTCGTCAATTGCGCCGGCATCGGCAACGCCATCAAGACGGCCAAGCGCGACAAGCAGACCGGCGAGATCAGCCACTTCCCGCTCCAGGCCTTCGAATTCGTCATCCAGGTCAATTTGATCGGCACCTTCCGCTGCATCGCCAAGTCGGCCGCCGGTATGATGAGCCTCGACCCGCTGAACGAAGACGGCGCGCGCGGCGCCATCGTCAACACGGCCAGCGTGGCCGGTGAAGACGGCCAGATCGGCCAGGCGGCCTATTCGGCTTCGAAGGGCGGCGTGATCGGCATGACCCTCCCCATCGCGCGCGACCTGATGAACGAAGGCATCCGCATCAACACCATCCTGCCGGGCATCTTCAACACCCCGCTGATGAACGCCGCCCCGCCGCAGGTGAAGGACGCGCTGGCCGCCTCGGTCCCGTTCCCCAAGCGCCTCGGCAATCCGGAAGAATACGCGCAGCTCGCCATGACCATGATCGAGTGCGATTATTTCAACGGCGAAGACGTCCGCCTCGACGGCGCCATCCGCATGGCTCCGCGTTAAGCTATACTGTTACCGCAAACAGAAACGCCGCCCGTTCTCCAAGGGAACAGGCGGCGTTTTTCTGTCCGAAAGCGGCGGCTTAGTAGACCGTTTCCATCAGCTTGATTGCGCCGGTCCATTCCTGCTGTTCGGCCGCGTCGGCCAGCACCTGCGCCACGTCGCCGCGCGCCGCCTTGCCCTTGGGATCGACCTCGTCGCCCAATTTCACCGAGCCCGTAGGCCCGTCATCCGTGAGCGCGACAGGCCGCAGGATGGCGTATTCGAGATCGCTCTTCTTCAGATGCTCGTCGGCGGCGTGCTTTGCCTCGAGGTAATGGGCAAGGTCGCTGTCGGGATCGGGATCGTCCGCACCAACCGAGCTCAGCATCACAAAGCGGCGGACATCGCTCTTCTCGGCAATGTCGATCAGCCTTATCGCGCCGTCCCGATCGACCTTGTCGGTCATCTCCGCGCTCGTGTCGCCGCCCGAACCGGCCGCGAAAATCACGACCTCGCATCCGTCCGTTACATCGCTCTGAAGATTGGTCAGGTCGCCTTGGCGAAGAGTGGCGCCCTCGGGCAGTTTGCTGGTGTCGGAAGACTCGCGAACCAGCGCGACCGTTTCGTGGCCACGGCTCTGCAATTCCTTGACGAGGCGTGTGCCGGTGTTGCCGGTGGACCCGGCGACGAGAATTCTCATGCAAGTACTCCTGTGTTGCCGATGCAACCGGCCAGGCAGGAGGGCGTTCCGGCTCAGGCTTGTCCGAGTTCGGCGAGCAGCTCGCGGAACCAGCTCTGGGTCACGTCGAACGTCTTGCCGCCGGCGATGCGGTCGAATTCGATGACCCTGAGTTCGTCGCCGCGCTCTTCGTCATGGCCGACCACGCCGCTGGTGCCTTGGAGAGCCGCGTCTACCGCGAGGCGGGTGCAGTGCGCGATCAGTTCGCGGTCGGAGGCGTTGGCGGGGGCGGAGCGCGAGAAGTAGCCGCTCTTCTGCACCAGTACCTTTTCCGCGCCCAGTTCCTTGGCGAAGCGGTCGGCGAACCACTGGCCGGGGTTGATCGTGTCGAGCTTCACATGCCCGAAAGCGTCGCGCGGGACCTCCTCGCCTGCGGCCTCCATAGCGCCCACGATCTCGCCCAAGCCGGCGCCTTCGGAGATGAACAGGTTCACCCCGCCGTGCTCGTCCATGACGCGGCGCAGGCGCTCGACTTCGGCGGCAAGGTCGAAGGCTCGCTCGGGGATGTAAACGCCGTGCACGTCCCAGCGCGCGGCGGCGTTGTCGACCCATTCGGCAAACGGCGCGGTGCCGACCCATTCGTGATGCGCGCGCGCGGTTGCCGCGGTCAGCCAGCCGCAATTTCGGCCCATCACCTCATGCACGATCAGCATGTTCGGGTTGGCCGAGAATTCGGCGATGATGTTGCGGGCGAAGAGCGCGCCCTGCTCGGCCGCCGTCCATGCGCCCAGCGACTGGCGGATGGGCACGACGTCGTTGTCGATCGTCTTGGGCAGGCCGACCACGGTGAGGTTGGAGCCGATGGCGGCGAGATGCGCTTTGAGATCGGCGGCTGCGGTGTTGGTGTCGTCTCCGCCGATGGTGTGGAGGATATCCACGCGGTCGCGCTTGAGCTGCTCGGCAGCCACGGCGAGCGGGTCCTCGCCCTCCTGCACCAGGCCGCGCTTCACGCAGTCGGCGACATTGGTCAGCTTCACGCGGCTGTTGCCGATGGGGCTGCCGCCAAAGGCATGGAGCCGGCCCGCACTGGCGCGCACCACGGCGGTCGCCTCGATGCTGTTGCCCGTCAGCAGACCTGCATAGCCGTTGCGATAGGCAAGGATGCGCACATCGGGCGCGATCTCGGAATAGCGTTCGATCAGCCCCCCGACGGCGGAGGACAGGCAGGGCGCAAGACCCCCTGCGGTGAGCATGGCGACGGTTTTCTCTCCCATGGCGAAGGTTCTGCCAAGCCCCGCGTCATTAGGCCAGAGCGCGCGTGGATGACTACGAATGCGTGCGCTGACTCAGAACCATGCGCGGATACCGGCGAGCAGTTTGAACCCGGCGGCGTCCTCGCCCTCTTCGCGCGCGAGGTCGGCAGTTTCGCCGAGCTTGGCTTCGTATTCGACGCCGACATAGGGTGCGAATTCACGGGCGATCTCGCAACGAAGGCGCAGGCCCGGCTCGATCTTGGTCAGCCCGGCGCCGATGCCGCGTTCGGGGATTTCCTGCGCCGCGAGTTCCAGTTCGACGCGCGGCTGGAGGATCAGGCGTTGGGTGATCTTCTGGTCGTATTCGCCCTCGATCCGCGCGGTGATGTCGCCGCGGTCGGAGAGGAACAGCGCGCCGTCGACATGCCACATATAGGGCGCAAGCCCCTGCACGCCGAGGACGAGATGGCTGCGCGTTTCGGGCTCGAGGTCGAGGCGGACGCCTGCCTGGAGGTCGAAGAAGGGGCCGATGGCATGGCCCCACAGCGCCTGCACTTCGGCGTCCTCGAGGTCCCCGCCGATCTCGCCTTCGCCTTCGGATTTGACGACGAACTTGTCGATATCGCCGCCGTACCACCCCTGGACATCCCACAGCCAGCCGTCCTCGCCTTCGCCGAGACGCGCTTCGAGCCGTTCGACCATGAGCGTGCCGGTCTTCATGTCACCATGCGTCGCGTGGTTGGTCGCACGCGCTTCGGCCATAGCGGCTTCGCCATAGATTTCGTCCGCCGCGTGCTGCGGGCCTTCGAATGCTTCGGGCGGGGGCGGGCCGGAGGGTAGGTCGCCGACCTGGTGCATCGAATGATCCATGGCCGGGGCGCCGGTCATATCGGCCAGCTTGAACGGCGCGGGGGCCTGCTGGTGGCGCGAATGGTCTTCCGTTTCCGAATCGGCTTGCGGCTGCGCTTCCTCCTGATCGTTCGCGGAATGGTCGCCATGGCCCGAATGGTCCTGCGCGGCGGCCGGCGCGGCGCCCAGAAGCAGGGGGGCGGCGAGGACGGTCCGGAGCCTCATGCTGCGTCCTCCGGCGCGGGGAAGGGCCGCACGGTGACGGTCTGCATCATGCCAGCGTGCATGTGGTAGAGGAGGTGGCAGTGGAAGGCCCAGTCGCCTGGCTCGTTGGCGGTGACATCGAAGGTTGCCGTGCTTCCCGGCTGGACGATCACCGTGTGCTTCAAAGGCTGGTTCATCATCCCTGCGCCGTTGACCAGCTCGAAGAAATGGCCGTGCAAATGGATCGGGTGCGCCATCATCGTATCGTTGACCAGCTTCACGCGCACGCGCTCGTCATAGGCGAAGCGGATGGGATCGTCGGTGACGGCGGAGAACTTCCTGCCGTCGAAGCTCCACATGTAGCGTTCCATATTCCCGGTGAGATGGATTTCCATGCTCCGGGTCGGCATGCGGTGCGGATTCATCCGCGCGGCCTTCAGGTCCGTGTATCGCAGGACGCGATGCGGCACCGTGTCGAGGCCGAGGCCGGGGTAATCCATCCGGTCCATCGGCATGGGCGAGACCATATCGAGCCCGGGGCCGACTTTCACATCCGGCGGCAGTTTCGAGGTGTCGCGCATCGAATGGTCCATCGATCTATGGTCCATGCCGGCCATCGCATCTCCGCCATGGTTCATGCCGGAATGGTCCATCCCGCCATGCGCGTCGTGGCTCATCGCCCCGCCGCTTGCACCATCCATCGAGCCCATGCCCATGTCCGCCATGGTCAGCGTGACCGGTTCGCGCAGAGGCGGTGGCGTGGCGCGGTGGCCCCTGTGCGAGGTCAGCGAGGCGAGGCCCATGCCGCTGCGGTCCATCGCCTCGGCGACCAGCGCATGGCTGCCGGCTGGCGGCGTGACGATCACATCATAGGTCTCCGCCGTGCCGATCTGGAACTCGTCCACCTCGACCGGCGACACGTCCATGCCGTCTGCGGCAATCACCGTCATCGGGACGCCCGGAATGCGGATGTTGAAGAAGGTCATGGCCGAGCCGTTGATGATCCGCAGCCGCACCCGCTCGCCCGGCGTGAAGAGATATTCGAGACCGTCCATCGGCCCGTGCCCGTTGAGAAGGAAGGTATATGTCGCGCCGGTGACATCGGAAATGTCGCGCGGGTTCATGCGCATCCCGCCCCACATCAGCCGCTCGTCCGCCGGCATGTCGCCCTCGGTCGCGGACTGCATCTGGTAGTTGAAGTAATGCTCGCCGACCTTCAGCAGGCGCGCGATCTCGTGCGGATGGCGCGGGGTGAATTCGCTTAGCAGGACGACATAGTCTCGGTCGTAGCGCGGGTCCGGCTCGGCGCTCTCGATCACGAGAGGGCCGTAATGCCCGATCTGCTCCTGCAGGCCCGAATGCGAGTGCCACCAATAGGTGCCGCTCTGCCGGATGGGGAATTCATAGGTGAAGGTTTCGCCCGGCTTGATGCCCGGGAAGCTGACGCCCGGCACCCCGTCGAACTGGAAAGGCAGCAAGAGGCCATGCCAATGGATGGAGGTGTCCTCGGCGAGATTGTTGGTCACGTCGATGCGGACGTTCTGTCCCTCGCGCAGCCGCACCAGCGGGCCGGGGACGGTCCCGTTGACGGCAATCGCGTGGCCCTTGCGCCCGCCGACGCCGAAGTGATGGTTGTCGACAGTAAGCGCGATGCGCTCGCCCGAGACCTCGCCGGGGCCTTGCGCGGCATGCGTCAGGCTCTCGCCCCGAGCCCAGGCCGGCATGGCCAAGCCACTCGCTGCGACACCGGCGGTGCCGAGCATGAAGTTGCGGCGGGAAACCGGCCCGAGGCCCATCTGTTTGGAAAACATACCCCGATTATAGGAAAGGCGCCCCTGCATTCAAAGGGCGAAACGGCAAGATGGCATCATGACGAAATCTGCGACCTTGCTCCTGCTCGCCGCATTGGCGCTCCTTGTCCAGCCCGCCGCTCTTTACGCGCATGGGCCCGAACCGCATGAGGAGGAAAAACCCGAGGCGGTCGAAGTCGAGGCTGCACCGGCGCAGGATGCATCGCCGAACGCAACGGCAGCAGAACCGTCGCAATCCGCTCCGGCGGCGCCTTCGCCCCGATACGCAAACCTGCTCAACAATCTCCACCCGGCGACGGTCCATTTTCCGATTGCACTGTTGCTTTTCGCCGCCCTGGCGGAGCTTCTCTTTGCCGCGCGAGGTAGCGAACGCATGCGCCATACTGCGCAAATCTCGGCAGCGGCAGGTGGCATCACCGCCGGCGTCGCGGCGCTGTTCGGCTGGATACACACCGGGATATGGCTGGGCGGGGACGGCGCGATGCAGTGGCACCGCTGGCTCGGAACGGGTCTCGGCATAGCGGGTCCGTTCATTGCTTGGATCGCGCTTTCGGCGGGCGAGAGGCGCAACCTGTTGCGCGCGTTGCTCGCGCTCGCGGCCATCACGGTCCTGGCGCAGGGCTGGCTCGGCGCGGAACTCGGCCACGGGGCCGGACATTTGTGGGCGTAAACCAGGGGAGAATTACCGATGGCAGACGCTCACAAGGGACACGAAGGCAATTACAAACGTTTCATGGCGATGGTCGGCACGTCGACCGCCATCATGTTCGGCCTGATGTATCTCAACACCTATGCGCTCGACCACGTGATGTGGAGCGAGACGCGCTTCTGGATGACCTTCGTCATGGGCGCGGTGATGGCGGTGGTGATGCTGCTCTTCATGTGGGGCATGTACAAGAACACGAAAAAGAATTGGATCATTATCGGCGTGTCGGTGGTGACTTTTGTCCTCGCCCTGTGGCTCGTGCGGAGCCAGGAGACGGTCTACGACAGCGAGTGGATGTCGGCGATGATCCCGCACCATTCGATCGCAGTCATGACCAGCGAGCGCGCCCATATCGAGGACAAGCGGGTGCAGGAACTCGCCAATTCGATCATCGAGGCGCAGCGCAAGGAAATCGCCGAGATGAGGTGGCTGATCGACGATATCGACCGCAACGGCATCGCCGCAACGGATGAAGAGGCGGTAGCTCGCCCGGTCCCGAAATTCGAAGGCTTCCTCAACCCTGATGGTGGTGCCACGCCATAAAGCGGGCGCGCGTGCTGGGACGCTCAATCGCTTTCTTGCCGTCTGAGTGGGCGAAGTGAGGTTTTGCATTTCCCGCAGGACCATGGTCCATGTGTCCCATCACGAGGGAACACGCGGAGAGACATAATCGATGACCGCCTACACGCAGATCAAGCTCGACATTGCCGATGGCATTGCCACGGTGACGCTTCACCGGCCGGAGAAGATGAACGCCTTCACCCGGGTGATGATGGCCGAGTTCATCGACGCGCTCGACGTGACCGATGGCGATGACAGCGTGCGCGCGGTGATCGTGACGGGGGAGGGCGAGCGGGCCTTTTGCGCCGGCGCCGACCTGACGCCGGAGGGCGGGGGGCATGTGTTCTCCGACCCCAATCCGGTGGACGACCTTTCTGACGAGCGCGTGCGCGACGGGGGCGGGCGGCTGACCTTGCGGCTGTTCAATTCCAAGAAGCCGCTGATCGGGGCCTGCAACGGCGTGGCCGTGGGCGTGGGCGCGACGATGCAGCTGCCCTTCGACATCCGCCTTTGCAGCGACAACGCGCGCTTCGGCTTCGTCTTTGCGCGGCGCGGGATCACGCCCGAAGCGGCTTCGAGCTGGTTCCTGCCGCGGCTGGTCGGCATGCAGACCGCGCTCGAATGGTGCATGACGGGACGGATCTTCGATGCGGCGGAAGCGAAAGAGCGCGGGTTGGTGCGTTCGGTCCATCCGCAGGGCGAGTTGATGGATGCGGCGGTAGGCATCGCGCGCGAGATTGCCGACAACACCTCGGCCGTCTCGGTCGCCATGACCCGCGCCATGCTGTGGCGGCTGGGCGGGGGCGGCCACCCGATGGACGCGCATCGGATCGACAGCCGCGCGATCTATCGCCTGAGCCGCAGCGCCGATGCGAAGGAGGGCATCGCCAGCTTCCTTGAAAAGCGCGCGCCCGCCTATCCCGACACGGTGAGCGCGGACATGCCCGACTTCTACCCCTGGTGGGACGAGCCCGGCTACGAGTAGTTGCAGCTGTGATAGTCACGCTTGCAACCTTGTAAAACGGGGAGGGCGGGTTAGAGCTAGGCGTCATGACTGCACGCAAGCCTTCAAAGCGCCTCGCCGAATTCCTGCCCTACCAGCTCTCGATCGCCTCCAACGCGGTCTCGACCCGGATCGCGGAGCAGTATCGCAAGCGGTTCGCGCTGAAGACGACCGAGTGGCGCATCATGGCGGTGCTCGGCGACAGCGGGCCGACCACCCAGCGCGAGCTGGCGCAGGCCACGTTGATGGACAAGGTGCCGGTCAACCGCGCCTGCAAGACGCTGGAAAGCCGCGGCCTGGCCGAGCGCAAGCCCAACTCGGCCGATGGCCGTTCGCACCTGCTTGAACTGACCGCCGAGGGCCGGGCGGTCCATGCCGGTATCATGCCGCTGGCGCTCAAGATCGAGGAAGAACTGTTCTCCGTGCTCACCGAGGACGAACGCACCGCCATGCGCGACATGCTGGCGCGGCTGCGCGAAAACGCGGGCGAGTTCGATGCAGAAAGCCTCGCCGACTAGGTAAGTCGGCGAGGCTCTCTTCGTCCGCCCTGTCGGCGAAGCTTTCGGCCTAGTCGGCGAAAGCGTCGGCGATCGAACAGGCGGCGGGTCCGAGGATGACGATAAATAGCGTAGGCAGGATGAAAAGGATCAGCGGCACGGTCATGATCGCCGGGAGACGCGCGGCCTTTTCTTCTGCACGCATCATTCGCTCGTTACGGAATTCGGCGGAGAGCACGCGCAGTGCGGAGGCCAGCGGCGTACCGTAGCGTTCGGTCTGGACCATGGTCGTGACCACGCCCTTCACCGCTTCCAAGTTCACGCGATAGGCGAGGTTGTCGAAGGCCTTCTTGCGTTCGTTGAGGAAGGACAGCTCGATCGCGGTCAGGGTAAATTCGTCACCCAGTTCCGGATAGGCGCGGCCCAGTTCCTTGGCGACGCGGTTGAAGGCGGCGTCGACGGTCAGGCCGGCCTCGGCGCAGATCACCAGCAGGTCGAGCGCGTCGGGGAGGCCCTTGCGGATGGCGTCGGTGCGCTTCGATGCGACGTTCTTCAGGTAGATTTCCGGGCCCTTGTAGCCCACGAACACCGCGAAGGCGAGCGCGGCCACGCGCTTGAAGTGCCAGTCGGGGTAGATCTCGATTCCGTAAAGCAGGATCGCCGCGATGGTGCCGAAAACGATCGGCAGGATCATGCGCAGACCGATCAGGATGACCGCGACTTCCTTGTTGCGATAACCCGCCCAGGCGAGCTTCTGCTGCATCATCTCGACCTGGCTGTCCTGCAGGACCTTCATGTTGCCGAGGGTCTCGCGGACCTTGTCGGTCGTGTTGGTCTTGCGCACCAGGCTCTGGCGCTTCTTCGAGCCAGCCGTGACGAGGCCGAGTTTCAGTTCCTCGCGGCGGCCTTCCAATGCCTTCACGCGCTTCTGCATCGGGTCCTTGATGGTGACCGCAGTGTAGATCGCGAAGAGCACGGCGAGCGCTGCGAAACCTGCCAGGATCGACCCGATCAAGATCACGTCGAAACCGAGGAGGGTAGGGCCGGTGGAGCTTTCCATGACTGTTCTCTTTCCTCGGGCGGTTAGATTTCGAAGTTGACCATCTTGGCCATGATGAAGACGCCGATACCCATCCAGGTAAGGCCGCCAAGGCCGGTCACGATCAGACGGTCATCGGTGAAGAACCCGCCGAGATACTCCGGGTTGATCCAGAAGATCAGGCCGAAGACGATGAAGGGCAGCGAGCCGACGATATAGGCCGAGGCCTTCGATTCCGAGCTCATCGCCTTGATCTTGAGCTTCATCTGCGAGCGCTTGCGCAGCACGTCGGCAAGGTTCGAGAGCGTCTCGGCGAGGTTACCACCGGTTTCGCGCTGGATTGCGAGCGTGATGCAGAAGAAGTTGAATTCCGGAATGCCGAGGCGGTCGGCGGTTTCCTGGAGCGATTCCTCCATGGTCCGGCCGATCTTGATACGCTCGACGATGCCCTTGAATTCCTGACCCACCGGGCCCGGCACTTCCTGCGAAACGACGGCAAGCGTTTCGGTCACGGGAAGACCGGAGCGAAGGCCGCGAACGAGCAATTCGATGGCGTCGGCGAATTTCACGTTGAACTGGTTGGTGCGCTTCTTGATTGCGCGGCTCACCACAAAGTGCGGGATTCCGGCCCCGGAAAAAACGCCGAGCGCCAGGCTGAGCGGAAGCGAGCCAGAGCGCAGGAAGATGATCACGGCAACCACGAGACCCACACCGAGCGAGCCGTAGGCGTATTGCGAGAGCGTCCAGCCTTTGCCGGTACGGTCGAGACGGACGGCAAGCGCTTCGAGGCGCGAGCCCGAACCAGCTTGCTTGAACTGCTTGGGCCTGCGCGCGGCAATCGCCTTCTTCATCTGCGATTCCACTTTCGCATCGGTGCTTTCCGAATGGCGATAGCGGACCTGCTGCAGGCGGCGCTGGCTGGCCTTGCCGGCGCTGGGCCCGGCGAAGGCGAAGACGCCCAGAGTTGCCAGGACAAGGAGGCCGCCGGCTACCAGCACGAGCTGGATCATGTTCATCTTACTACTCCGTCCCGTCCGTTAATCTGCGTGGGATCGGGGGCGGTGTGGCCTAAAGCCCGCTTGCCCCCGATGCCCGTCATCAGGCGTCAGCCTTGTCCTTCTTGGCCATCAGGCCCTTGAGGTCGAAGAGCGACTTCTTGCCGGCCGCTTCCGCAGCCTCGTCACTGTCTTCGTCGCCAAGGCCGATGATCCGGCTTGCGACCTGCTTGATGCCGCTCGAAACCTTGCTCGAGCCGCTGGCGTCGATGAAGGTCTTGCCGAGCTTGGCGGCCGCCGTCGCACCCTTCTGGTCGAAGGGCAGGGTGACGTCGATCTTGCGCTCGATCGAGGCTTCGAAATCGGCCTTGCTGATTTCCGAAGCGCCGGCCTGGACCTTGTTGGCCACGACCAGCGGCGTGACGTGACCCGCGTTGGCCTTGAGCCAGCTCAGCACGCGGATCGTGTCGCGGGCCGAAGCCAGCGTCATCTCGCACACGACCGTGGCGACGTTCACGTCGTTCAGGACATGCGGGAAGTTGATCAGCATGTTGCGCGGCAGGTCGACGATCGTCATCTCGAAGGCGTGGCGGAATTCTTCCTGCAGCTGCAGGAAGGCCGCGCCGTCGGTCATCAGCGGCGAATTGATCGGTGCCTCTGCCGAGAGAATGGCGAGGTTGTCGTTCGCACGGATCATGGCGCGTTCGATGAACAGGCCGTCGATACGGCTCGGATTGTCGATCGCGTCGGTCAGGCCGCGGCCCGGCTCGAGGTCGAGCGTGAGCGCACCGGTGCCGAAGTGCACGTCGAGATCGAGCAACGCGGTCGGCATCGCCTTGTCGGCGCTGTAGTGCCAGGCGAGCGAAGTGGCGAGGGTGGAGGCACCCACACCGCCGCGCGTGCCGATGATGGCCGTCGAGATGTGGCGCTTGACCCCTTCGCTTTCGCCGCCACGCGGAGCCATGAAGACGGACTGCGCCGCGGTGAGCGAATCGCGCAGGACCGAGGCCGACAGCGGCTTCAGCAGGTAATCGTGGATGCCGCTCGCGAGGAGGTCGCGATAGAGGCGCACGTCGTTGACCTGGCCGATGGCGATCACGACCGTGCCGGGTTCGCAAACCTCGGCCAGGGCGTTGATGTCGTTGAGCGGGTCGCCGCTTTCGGACAGGTCCACCATCAGGATGTTCGGGCTGGCCGACACCGAGAGCGACTGGACTGCGTTGCGCAGGCCGCCTTTGTTGCACTTTTCCGGCTGCCAGCCGAGTTCGATGACCACCGGGCGCAGGACGTCCAGAGCCGTTTCGTCGCAGATATAGGCGGCGAACGGATCGCGATTGCCGGGCATACCGCCGGGTTTGGATAGGGCGCTCATGGCTTAGTTGCCTCCTTCGCTGCTGCTAACTTCGGGCAGGCCGCCGGCACCGGTCGGTTCCATTTCCCGATAGGCCTGGATGGCCTTGGTGGAAGTCGTCACGATGGTCTCGCCCGTGCCCTGCTGGCCCTGGACGAGGTCCTCCGGGTTGGCGACCATGGCAGCAAGGTTGCTGTAGGTGGCGCACCCGTAATTGGGGTTGGTCGCGTTGCCCTCGTTGCTTTCGTCGAGGTGCGACCAGTCGGGGCAACCCGGCACCGAGGCGGTGCTGCGGGTGATGACCACGCGGGCCTGGCCCGGACCGACCTGGCCGGCGGTGACCGGAGCGCCTTCGGCGACCAGGATCCCGTAACGGCCGGCAATCGCGGCGACATCGTCGCGCACGGCAAGGCTGTTGCTGCCATCGTCGATGGCAACGCGGTCGCCGTAACGCAGGTTCATGCTTTCGAACCAGCCGGTAAGGCGCTGCTGCTCGGAAACCGGCAGGCCTTCGGCCGTCGTGTTCAGGTCGAGCACGTAGTTCGAGCGTTCCACGACCGGCTGCTTCACGCTGTAGAGCGTGCGGTTCGACATGTTCGACGGACCGCATGCGCCAAGGGCGAGGGCCAGCGAGGCCATCAGCGGAGCCGCGAGTGTGCGAGTGTTGAGATTACGCATTGTCCTCGTCCCCCTTATTCGAAGCTGAAGCCGGGCTTGGCAGCCGCGGTCTTTTCGGTGCGGCGTGCCTCGGCGGGCATTGCCAGCTGTTCGTCACCCTGTGCCGGGGCCTGCGAGATCGCGGGCGCTGCACCGGTTCCGGTTGCGGTCGGCATCGGGCGGGTTGCGCCCGAGACACCGTCGGCCTCGCGCAGTTCCAGCAGGCGCTGGTACTCGGTCGGCTTGAGGAAACCGTCGGTCGGCAGGCGGATGTCGTTCGCGTTCACCGGCTTCACCAGATACGGCGTGACCACGATCACCAGCTCGGTCTCACCCTTGCGGTAAGTGGTCGAGCGGAAGAGATTGCCCAGGATCGGCACGTCGCCGAGGCCCGGAGCCTTCTCGATCGAGTTCTGCGCGTTGTTCGACAGCAGGCCGGCGATCATGAAGCTCTGGCCCGAGCCGAGTTCCACGGTCGTCTCCGCACGGCGGGTGATGAGCGCGGGAACCTGGAAGCCGTTCAAGTTGATCGACCCCTGGCTCGACAGCTCCGACACTTCCGGACGCACGCGGATCGAGATGCGGCCGTTGGCCAGAACCGTGGGGGTGTAGGCGAGGCTGACACCGTAGTTCTTGTACTCGATCGTGGTGGTGCCCAGACCCTGGCTGAGCGGGATGGGGAATTCGCCACCGGCGAGGAATTCGGCCGTTTCGCCCGAAAGGGCGGTCAGGTTCGGCTGCGACAGCGTGGTCACGAGGCCCTGCGTCTCCGCAAGGTCGAGCGCCGCGCCGATGTCGAGGCCGAGGAAGTTGCCGAAGGCGCCCAAGGTGGAGCCGCCGGTCACCTGATCGATGATCGTCGCGCCTTCACCTTCGAATTCCTGGCCCACGGCGAGCGGACCCTGGAAACGCTGACCCGTCACCGAATTGCGGAAGCTCGGCTGGAACTGCGAGATTGCGCCGCGGCCCTGGCCGATGCCGAACTGGAAACCGCTGGTGGAATCGGCGGTGGCGAGGTTCACGCCAAGCTGCTTCACGACCGAACGGCTGACTTCGGCGATGCGGACCTGCAGATTGACCTGCAGCGGCGTCGCCATGCGCAGGCGGCTGATGACATTGGTGCCTTCGCCGACATAGGCCTGGACCAGCGACTGGGCGTCGGCGGCATCCTCGGGAGCGGCCACGGTGCCGGTCAGCAGCACGGTGTTGTTGCCCATGGTGGCGACGTTGATCTTCGCTTCGGGCATCGCCAGCGAGAGCATCTGGTCGATGCTGCCGATGTTCGAGCCGACGCGGACGTTGGCCGCCCAAATGATGTCACCGGCTGCGTTGCTGGCGTAGACGGAGGTTTCCCCGCCCGACTTGCCGAACAGGTACAGCTGGCGCTGCGACTTGACCTGAACATCGGCGACGTTCTCGTTCGAGATGAAGACGTCGGCCATGTTGCCGGGCACGTTGACGAGTTCGCCGCGACCGATCGAAAGGACGATCTCCTGGCTCGGGCTGGTGACCGACTGGGCCGTAGCCATCGAGGTCGGAGCGGCTGCGATCGGTGCGAGCGCGATGCTTGCGAGCAGCAGTTTGGTGGTAAGACGACGTTTCATGGAATGGCCCCCTGAATGGCTTCCTGTCTGATCTAGGCTCAACGAAGCGTGCTCAGCGCGACGGGTGCGGTTTCACCGGCCCGGCGCGTGCCGGCACCAGCCGAGGCGGCTACGCCTCCCGCACGGCCAACGGTCACGACTTCTGCGTTCTTGCCGCGGGTCACGATCACGGTCGGACCGCTGCGCACGGGCGCCTTGCTTTCGGCGCTGCTTTCGCTGCGCGGAGCAGGTGCCGCACGGCCACCGCCACCGCCACCGCCACCGCCACGGTTCTGCGAAGGCATCGAGCTGCGCTGGAAGCGAGACACGTCGCCGCCGGTCACATAGGTGCTCTTGCCATCGTCCGGACGGCCGGCGACTTCGCGCAGCATGCGCTCTTCTTCTTCGGGCGTCGCATTTTCGGGGATCACGAGATCGCCCGCTGCGATAGCGCGTTCCAGTTCGCCCTGGCTATCGGCCAGCGGACGAAGCGCGAGGCTGAGCGTGCCGAGGGTCTGCGCGACAGCAACCTTTTCCGCGATGGTGGGCGTGACTTCGATCGTCACGGTACGGAAGGCGCGAACCTGGGTCTTGCCGTCGACGGTCGTCTGTTCGGTCGACTGGTCGGTGGCGAGGACGCGAAGGTTGCGCAGGATGGTTTCGGAAGCCTTCAGCGCCTGGCCTTCGCCGTTCACAGCCTGAGTCAGCACCATGTCCACACGGTCGCCCGGGAAGACGAAGCCGGCAACGCCGCTCTTCGCATCGACGGGCACGGTGATGGCACGCATACCCGGCGTAAGGGCAGCAGCAAGGAAGCCGCGGTCGCCCGGGCTCACGAGCGAGCCCTGCGTGACCGGCTCACCGGCGGTAACCGGGTGGCGGACCACCGTGCCGATCAGCTTGGAGACATCGGCCTCGCCGTCGAGGAAGTAGGCGTCCTGCACCAGTTCTTCCGGCCACAGCTGGTAACCGATGGCATCGGCCGTGATGATGGTGCCGGTCGGCAGCGCACGCTGCGCGACGAGTACCTTGGGTCCCTGCGGTTCGACGACCGCTGCGGCCTGGGCCTGAGGAGCCGAGGCTCCGGCGAACATGCTGCGGGCAACAAGAGCGGTACCGATCGCAACGATCAGCGCGCCTACCAGCAGAACCAGCTTCTTCCTATCCATGGCTATAAAGCCCCCTCATATGGCCCGCGGAGGAATCGGTGCGGGCTGCTATGGTTTCCATGTGTAAGTGGCGATTGGTTAAAATCGGGTTTCAGCCCGCGGCAGTCGCGGTCATTCCGGAAAAAATGCCGCCGCCGACGATCCACAGGCCGGCCATCGAGATGGCGAGGCCGTAGGGGACGCGCGGCTGGTGTTCGTGTCGGCGGATGATGCGGATCGAGGCCAGCGTGACCACGGCGAGGATCGCCATCGGCACCATCGCGAGGATGAGCGTCGCGTTGGGCAGGGTGGCCAGCGAATCGAGCAGGCCCTGCGGTATGGCGAGCTTGGGGCCGCCCAGGACGGCGCTGGCGAAATTGGCAGCCACCAGCGTGCAGGCGACCAGCAGCGCGGTGTCGCGCACCGGCTTGGTGCCGACGACACGTGAATGCGCCACGCCCCAGATACCCATGACCAGCGTCAGCACCCAGCCGAGCATGGCCATGATCAGCACGAGGCCGAGGAAATTGGTCGGCGGGAACCACAGCGCGAGCGCGGTCAGCAGCTTCACGTCGCCGCCGCCCATCTGGCGAATGGCGAAGAACAGCGCGCAGATGGCGAAGGTCGCCACCGCAATGCCCATCTGGATGCCGACACCCGGCCACAGGTCCAGCCCAGTCGCCCACCAGAACAGCGGCGCACCGGCGGCGATGGCGAGGTTGAGCTTGTTGCCGATGGTGCGGCTCTTCAAATCCGTGAAGGCGGCAACCAGCAGCGCCATTGCCAAGGCGCCGAGCAGAACATAGGTGACAATCTGTTGGTCCATGACCCGTCCCGAAATTCGTGTTTCGGAAGGCAGGGCTACAGAAACATGCTTACCAAATAGTAACCATGGACCCCGAGGATCGTGGAGGCATCTATTCCCGAAAACCAGACAAGCGCCAGCGCTGCCGCGATTGATCGCCGCGCGATACCGGCGGACGCCAGCGAGAGCAGGTGGCAGGCGGCCGACGGCCATGAATTGCGCCGGATCGACTGGGCGGCGAACAGCGAGACACCGCGCGGTTCGATCCTGTTCCTTCCCGGCCGCGGGGACTTCTACGAGAAGTATCTGGAAAGCCTGGAGGAATGGCATCGCGCCGGCTGGCGGGTGACCGCCGCCGACTGGCGCGGGCAGGCCGGATCTGGCCGGCTCGGCGATGACAAGCTCACCGGCCATATCGAAGATTTCACCCAGTGGACGTCCGACCTCGCGCATCTGTGGAGCGCGTGGAAGGCGAGCACGCCCGGCCCCCATGTGCTGGTCGCGCATTCGATGGGCGGCCATATCGTCACCCGCGCGCTGGTCGACGGGCTGGTCGATCCCGACGCGGTCGTGCTGTCGGCACCCATGCTCGGCATGGCCGGGCCGCCGCTGCCGCTGGCCGTGCTTCATTCGGTGGCGCGGGTCATGGCGCGAATCGGTTCGCCCAAGCGTCCGGCGTGGAAGTGGAGCGAGAAGCCCGGCGAGATGCCGGCGCGCCGCCGCGACCTGCTCACCCATGACGACGATCGCTATGAAGACGAGCTCTGGTGGCGCCAGACGCGGCCCGAGCTTGCCATGGGGCCGGGCAGCTGGGGCTGGGTCGAACGCGCCTACGCCTCGACCCGCGAGATCGAAGCGCCTGGCGCGATGGAAAAGGTCGATATTCCCGTGCTGGTCGTCTCCACCTCGAACGACAAGCTGGTGAAGCACGAGGCGGCCGCCCGTGCGGCAGAGCGTTTCCCGAAGGGCGAAATCGCCGCCTTTGGCGAGGAAGCGCATCATGAGATCCTGCGCGAGGTCGACGACGTGCGCGGCGAAGCCATGCGCGACATCGCCGAATTTCTCGACCGGGTGGCACCCCGGCAGGCGTGAGCGCTTACGACTTCGTCCTTGTCGGCGCCGGTATTGCCGGGGCCAGCCTGGCCGCCGAACTGGGCGAGGGCGGGGCGCGCGTGCTGCTGCTTGAGGCGGAGGACCGACCGGGCTACCACGCCACCGGACGCTCGGCCGCTTTCTGGGAGGAATGCTACGGCGGGCCCGAACTCGTCCCGCTGACGCTGGCTTCGGGTGACTACCTGCGCGACAACGGCTTCCTGACCCGCCGCGGGGCGCTATACATCGGGCGCGAGGTGGACGGGCGCGCGCTCGACGGCTTCATGGAGCGGTTCGCCGACACCGGCGCGACCATCGAACGGCTCGGGGCCGGGCAAGTGCAGGCGATGGTGCCGGGGCTGCGCGAGAACTGGACCGGTGCGGTCTGGGAGCCGGCCTGCGCCGATATCGATGTGGCGGGACTCCACGCGCATTACCTGGCCCGCGCGGCGCGCGCCGGTGTGGATCTCGTCTGCCGCGCGCGGCTGGCCTCGGCGGTCCGGTCGGACGGAACATGGACGCTGACCTGCGAGGATGGTCGGACCTATGAAGCGCGCACCCTCGTAAACGCGGCGGGCGCCTGGGCCGATGGCGTGGCGCAGATGGCGGGGGCGAAACCGCTCGGCATCCAGCCCCTGCGTCGCACGGTGGTGCAGCTGCGCACCGACCCCGCACCGCAATCCGACCAGCCGCTGGTGCTCGACATTTCGGGCGGGTTCTATTTCAAACCCGAAGCCGGCCGGCTCTGGCTGAGCCCGCATGACGAGGAGCCGAGCGCAGCCTGCGATGCTGCGCCCGAAGAACTCGCCGTGGCCGAGGCCATCGACCGGCTACAGAAGGTGGTCGACTGGACCATAAAGGCGGTCGAGCGGCGCTGGGCGGGCCTGCGCAGCTTCGCGCCCGACCGACTGCCGATCTATGGCTACGATCCGCGGGTCGAAGGCTTCGCCTGGTTCGCCGGGCAGGGCGGATATGGCATCCAGACCTCGCCCGCCGCCGCCCGGCTTGCCGCGCAGCTGCTGCTGGGCCTGCCGCGCGACCAAATAACGCAGGGCCTCGACGCCTCGCTCTATGACCCGGCCCGCTTTGGGTAGCCAAGCCGCCATCATTTGTTAGGGTGGGCCTTCCCGAAACCAAGGACAGGAGGCCGCACGATGGCGCATCATTTCAAGATCAAGAAGAACAAGGGCGGCGAGTTCGTCGCCTACTTCATGTACAATTCTGAGCCGATCTTCTGGACCGAGGGCTACAGCTCCAAGGCGAGCGCGAAGAACGCCATCGAATCGATCCAGAAAAACGGCCCCGGCGCGGAAACCGTCGACGAAAGCTGATCGATCAGCACTCCTTGCCAGCGGCGATGGCTTCCGCTGCGTCGCTGGCGAGCTGGTCCACCCGTTCGTTCTCCGGGTGACCCGAATGCCCCTTGACCCAGTGCCAGGTGATCTTGTGCCGGGCTTTCAGCGCATCGAGTTCGCGCCACAGGTCTTCGTTCAGGACCGGCTTCTTGGCCGCGTTCTTCCAACCCTTCTTCTTCCAGCCGTGGATCCACTTGGTGATCCCGTCGATAAGGTACTTGCTGTCGGTGTGCAGCGCGACCTCGCACGGTTCGCGCAAGGCTCCCAGCGCGCGGATCGCGGCGGTCATTTCCATGCGGTTGTTGGTCGTCTGGCGCTCGCCGCCCGACAGTTCCTTCTCATGCGCGCCCATACGCAGCAGAGCGCCCCAGCCGCCCGCGCCCGGATTGCCCTTGCACGCGCCGTCGGTGTAGATTTCGACCTGTTTCATCGCCTCGCCCCTAGCGGCTCAGCCGCGTCAGGCAAACGCCCGCGCGCCCTCTTCGGCGTAGAAATCCCAGCGGCGGACGAAATCCATCGGGTCCTTGCGCAGCACCTGCGCGTCCGCCGGCGTGTCGAGCCAGTCCTCCGCCCGGCTGGCGACGAAGCGCAGGCACGCGCCTTCGGCCAGTACCGGCAGGGCCTCGCGCTCGACAGGGTCGAGCGGCCGTACCGCTTCATAGCCCGCCACCAGCGCTTGGCCGATGGCGGGATCGAAACGCGCGCCGGTCTTGTCGAAGCACCAGGCGGCGTGAGTAACAGCAAGGTCGTAGGCCATCATGTCGCGGGCGGCGAAGTAGAAGTCGATCAGCCCGGTGACCTCTTCGCCCAGCATCAGGACGTTGTCGGGGAAGAGATCGGAGTGGATGATCGATTCGGGCAGGCCTTCGGGCCAGCGCTCGAGCAGGTCGGCTGCGCGTTCGCGCACCTGCGGCAGCGCAGGATCGATCAGCGCCAGCTCGTCTTCGCCGTGTGATTGCAGGGTCGTTGCAGAGTCCTTGGGTGTCAGGTCGTTCCTGCGGGTCTGCGGGTAATCGCGCGCGGCGAGATGGATCTGTGCCAGCGCGGCTCCAACGGCGCGCGCTTGTTCAGGCGATGGCTGGGTCGGCGAGACACCAGGAAGGAACTCGATCAGCGCCACGGCCTTGTCGTCCACCTTACGCGAGGCGGCGCCGTCGCGGTCGTGGATCGTGGCCGGAACCGCGCATCCGCGGCTCGCCAGATGATCCAGCAAGCCGAGGAAGAAGGGCAGCTCGCCGATGTCGATCCGGCGCTCGTACATGGTGAGGATGAAGCGGCCGCGCGTGGTCTCGATCAGCCAGTTCGAGTTGGAAATGCCTTCCGCGATCCCCTTGGCCGAAACGAGCTCGCCCACATCGTAACGCGCGATCAGCCGCGCGAGGTCTTCCGCCCCGAGATGGGTGTAGACCGCCACCTATTCGGTAAGCTGGCGAGGCAGTTTGAAGATCATGTGCTCTTCCGCTGCGGTCACGGGCTCCTCATCGACGAGCCGCCATTCGGACAGCCGATCGACCACTTCGCGCACCAGCTTTTCCGGCGCGGAAGCCCCGGCGGTGAGGCCCAGAGTGCCCACGCCTTCAAGCCATTCGGGCTGGATCTCGTCGGCCCGCTGGATCAGCTTCGCATCGGTGCCCAGCCGCTCGGCCACTTCGACGAGGCGCAGCGAATTGGAGGAATTGGGCGCGCCGATCACCAATACGAGATCGCTCGACGGCGCGATGATCTTGACTGCGGCCTGCCGGTTGCTGGTGGCGTAACAGATGTCTTCTGCCTTGGGCGCGACGATCTGCGGATACTTCGCCTCCAGCGCATCGGTAATCGCGCGCGTGTCGTCGACCGAGAGCGTGGTCTGGGTGAGATAGGAAAGATTGTCGTCTTGCGTGAAGGGCAGGGTAGCGACGTCTTCCACCGTCTCGACCAGCGTGATCTGGCCTTCGGGCACCTGGCCCATCGTGCCGATAACCTCGGGATGCCCCTCGTGCCCGATGAAGAGGATGTGCTGGCCCTTTTCGATCTGACGTTCGGCCTGGCGGTGGACCTTGCTCACCAGCGGGCAGGTGGCATCGACATAGAGCAGCTTGCGCCGGTCGGCCTCGGCGGGAACGGACTTCGGAACGCCGTGGGCGGAGAAGACCACCGGCACATCGTCGGGCACCTCGTCCAGCTCTTCCACGAAGATGGCGCCCTTGGCCTTAAGGCTGTCGACCACGTAGCGGTTGTGGACGATCTCGTGCCGCACATAGACCGGCGCGCCATACTTCTCGAGCGCGCGCTCCACGATCTCGATGGCGCGGTCCACACCGGCGCAGAAACCGCGCGGAGCGGCGATCAGCAGTTTGAGCGGCAGGCGATGATCGCGGCGAGCGCGATTCTCACCGGTGGATGGAAAGGGAGCGTTCATGAGCGTCCCCCTAGCGCTTTGCATCGCGCCAAGCTAGGGGACGCGGGCTCCGCGCAAAGGCAATAGCGCGATATGAATACGAACACATGAGGAATGCCGCCGACATGACCAACCGTTTTCGCCTCCTGACCGCCCTTTCGCTGGGTCTCGCGCTGGCAGGATGCAAGTCGCCCGGTGAACTGGTGGTTGACGGCGGCGGCGCCGGCATCACGGCGATCCGCACGACCTGCCCGGCGGTGGGCATTCCCGATTACACCGGCGATGTGACGCTGTTCCGCAGCGCGACGTCGAAGACGCAGGCCGATCTCGACGTGACCGCGGCGATGACCGACCTGACCTCGACCTGCAACGAGACGGGCGAGCGGGTCTATACCGAAGCGAATTTCAACGTCGTCGCCCGCCGCGCCGATGCGCGCGGTGCACGCAGCGTCCAGCTGCCTTATTTCACCACCGTCCTGCGCGGCGGCAGCGCCGTGATCTCGAAGCGCGTGGGCACGGTGACGGTGAACTTCGCCGACGGCCAGGAGCGCGCCGAGGCGACCGCTCGCGCCGGGGCTTATGTCAACCGCGCCGAAGCCACGCTGCCCGCCGATATTCGCGAGAAGATCACGCGCAAGCGCAAGGCCGGCGATCCCGATGCCGCGCTCGATCCGCTGGCCGATCCCGAAGTGCGCGCCGCCGTCCAGCGGGCAACCTTCGAACTGCTTGTCGGCTTCCAGCTCACTGAGGACCAGCTGGCCTACAACGCTACCCGCTAAGCGGGGCTGCGCGATGCGCTGACATCTTGCCATTTCGCGCCATTCGTCTAGGCGCGCGGTCATGTCCGACATCCAGACCCTGCACGCCGGTTTTGCGGCGAAGATCGACGCCGTTCTCAACGCTCTCGAGTTGGAAGGAAGCCTTCCGCCCGAGACCAACCGCTCGAACGTCACCGTGGAGCCGCCGCGCGATCCCTCGCACGGGGACCTTGCGACCAACGCGGCCATGGTGCTCGCCAAGCAGGCGAAGACCAACCCGCGCGCGCTGGCCGAGAAAATCGTCGAGCACCTGACGCGCGAGCCCGATATTACCGAGGCGAGCATTGCCGGTCCGGGCTTCATCAACCTGCGCCTGTCCGAGCAGGCCTGGCTGCGCGAACTGGAAGCTATCGCCGCGCTAGGTGAGGATTACGGCCGGTCGCAGATCGGCGGCGGCAAGACCGTCAATATCGAATATGTCTCGGCCAACCCGACCGGCCCGATGCACATGGGCCATTGCCGCGGCGCGGTGGTGGGCGATGCGCTGGCCGGACTGCTCGAGTTTTCCGGCCACAAGGTCATCCGCGAATATTACGTCAACGACGCGGGCGGCCAGGTCGACGTGCTCGCGCGCTCGGCGCACCTGCGTTATCGCGAAGCGCTGGGCGAGGACATTGGCGCAATTCCCGAAGGGCTTTACCCGGGCGACTATTTGAAGCCGGTGGGCGAGCGTCTCGCGCAGGAATTCGGCGCGGCTTACAAGGACGCACCCGAAAGCGACTGGCTGCCGCTCTTCCGCGAACGCGCGGTTGCCGCAATGATGGACATGATCCGCGAAGATCTCTCGCTGCTCGGCATCCACCACGACCTGTTCTCGTCCGAAGCCAAGCTGCAGGCGGCGGGTAAGCCCGAAGAGGCGGAGGCGTGGCTGCGCGAACACGGCTTCGTCTACGACGGTGTGCTCGAAGCGCCCAAGGGCAAGGCGCCGCCCGAGGACTGGGAGCCGGTTGAACTGCCGCTCTTCCGCTCGACCGAATTCGGCGACGACCAGGATCGCCCGATCAAGAAGTCGAACGGCGCGTGGACCTATTTCGGGGCCGATCTCGCCTATCACTTCCAGAAGGCCGAAAACGCCGATGCGCTGATCGACATCTGGGGCGCCGACCATGCGGGTACGGTCAAGCGGATCAAGGCCGCCGTCGCCGCGCTGACCAAGGGGGCGGGGCGCGATGTGCCCTTCGACGTGAAGCTGGTGCAGATGGTCAACCTTGTCCGCAACGGTGAACCGGTGAAGATGTCCAAGCGCGCCGGGACCTTCGTCACTCTGGCCGATGTGGTGAACGAGGTGGGCAAGGACGTGGTGCGTTTCACCATGCTCACCCGCAAGCCCGAAGCGCAGATGGAATTCGACTTCGCGAAGGTGGTCGAGGCGAGCAAGGACAACCCGGTCTTCTACCTCCAGTATGCGCACGCCCGCATCCGCTCGACGCTGCGCAAGGCGGGGGTCGAGCCAAGCGACGCGCATCTCGACCGCCTCGGTGCGGACGAGCTCGCGCTGGTGCGCGAAGCCGCGCAATTCCCGCGCGTGGTCGAAGCCGCCGCCAAGGCGCGCGAACCGCACCGTATCGCCTTCTTCCTCGGCGATCTCGCGGCGGCCTTCCACAGTTTCTGGAATGCGGGTAACGATGACCCGGCGAAGCGGATCATCCAGGAGGATGACGCCGAACTGACCGCCGCGCGCCTGTTCGTGGCGGCGCAGGTCGGACAGGTGATCCGCAACGGTCTCGGCATATTGGGTGTCGAGGCGGTGGAGGAGATGTAAGCGATGGCGCGCAGCCCCTACGAACACGACGAGGACTGGGAATCGGCCGATCTCGAACTGATCGAGGGCGACGAACACCTCCCCTGGCTCGAGGCCGAGGAGGGCCAGGACGAGCGCGATGCGGGCTTTGCCACCTCGCGGCTGGTGATGCTGGGCGTTATCTCGCTGATCGTGGTCGGCGCGCTGGTCGCGGTGGCGTGGTTCGCCATCGGCGCAACGAGCGACGAGCCTCCCGCCGACGGCAGCCTCGTGCAGGCGCCCGAGGGCGACTACAAGACCAAGCCCGAGGACGAGGGCGGCAAGACCTATCCCGGCACGGGCGACACCAGCTTCGCCGTGGGCGAAGGGCAGACGCGCGAAGGCCAGCTCGCCGATGCGCCGGTGACGCCCGAAATCGTGCCCGCCAAGCCCGAGGAGCCGGAAGAGGAAGTCGCCGCTCCCTCGCTCGCCACCACGCTCAACGAAGGGCCGCGCAGCAGCGAACCGGCCAAGGGCACGCTGGTGCAGGTCGGCGCCTATCCCACGCGCGGCGATGCGCAGGAGGCATGGGGCCGCCTGATGCGCCAGACCACCGTGCTCAACGGCGTGCGCCACCGCGTGGTGGAGGCCAAGGTCGATATCGGCACCGTTTACCGTCTGCAGGCGGTCAACGGCAGCACGGGCGAAGCGCGCTCGCTCTGCACCCGCCTGAAGGCCGATGGGCTCGCCTGTTTCGTGAAATAACGCGCCCCATCGGCTCGTCCTGCCGTAATTTCCACACCTGACGACTCCGCCGCGCTTGGCTTGGCGGAGGAATCAGCGCAGTTTCTTTCCCATGACCCCGGCTATTTTCGGCATTTCCGGCCTCGCACTGACGGCCGACGAGCGCGCCTTCTTCAAGGACGCCGATCCGGCCGGCTACATCCTCTTCGCCCGCAATTGCGAAAGCCGCGAACAGATGCGCGCGCTCACCGACGATCTGCGCGCCATCCATGGCCGCGACCGGCTGATCGTCTCGATCGATCAGGAAGGCGGGCGCGTTGCGCGCATGAAGCCGCCCGTCTGGCCGAAATACCCGGCGGGCGAGGCCTTCGCGAAACTCTACGAAATTGCACCTGCCTCGGCAATCGAGGCCGCGCGGGTCAACGCGGAAGCCATGGCGCGCGAACTGGCTCTAGTAGGCGTGAGCGTCGACTATCACGCGCCTTTCGACGTGCGCCGCCCCGAAACCGACGATGTGATCGGCGACCGTGCGCTCGGCAGCGAACCGATGCAGGTGGCGGCGCTGGGCCGCGCCGTGCTCGACGGCATGGCGCGCGCGGGCGTGGTCGGGTGTCTCAAGCATATGCCGGGGCATGGCCGCGCGACCTCCGACAGCCACAAGGAACTGCCCGTCGTCGATGCGAGCGATGCGGAGCTCGAAACCGACATCGAACCCTTCCGCTCGCTGTCCTCGCACCCCCTGGGGATGAGCGCGCATATCGTCTTCACCGCCTGGGACGCGGAGCACCCCGCCACGCTTTCCGAAACCGTGATCCGCGACGTGGTGCGCGGCAAAATCGGTTTCGACGGGCTGCTCTTGTCGGACGATATCGACATGGAGGCGCTCGACGGCACGATCCCCGATCGCGGTGCTGCGGCGCTGGCGGCGGGCTGCGACATCATCCTCAATTGCTGGGCGAAAATGGACGACCAGCAGACCATCGCCAACCGCTTCCCGACGATGTCGGAGGAAACCGCCGCGCGGCTCGACCGCGTCCACGCGGCGATGGGCGATTTTCCCGATGCCATCGAGACCGCCGAACTGCTGGCCAAGCGCGACGCTCTGCTCGCCATCGTGGAGGCTGCGGCTTGAGCGACGGGCTGCTCTTTGCCGACGTACCGCAGGAGGATGCGGAGGACTGGGACGGTGTCGCCGCCGAAGCCCCGGTAGACAAGGATGCGCTCTATCTCGAACTCGATGGATGGGAAGGGCCGCTCGACCTCCTGCTCGACCTCGCGCGGCGGCAGAAAGTCGACCTGCGCGAAATCTCGATCCTCGCGCTGGTCGAGCAATACCTTGATTATATCGACCATGCCGAGGCTCTGAAGCTGGAGCTTGCGGCCGATTATCTCGTGATGGCGGCGTGGCTGGCTTATCTGAAATCGGCCATGCTACTGCCCAAGGAAGAGCAGGAAGATCCGAGCCCCGAGGAACTGGCGCTCAAGCTGCAATTGCGCCTCCAGCGTCTTGGCGCGATGCGCGAGGCGGCGGGGCGTCTGATGGGCGGCGACAGGATCGGCCGCGACGTGTTCCTGCGCGGCGCGCCCGAAGGGCTGGCCATCGTTCGCAAGACCCAGTGGGAATGCGACCAGTTTGCGCTGATCGAGGCCTATGGCCGGGTGAAAGCCCGCACCGCGCCTGCCGTCCATATGGTCCGCGAACGGCCCGTGATGACGCTGGAATCGGCGCTCGACCGGGTCTCCAATATGCTCGGCGTGACGCTGGAATGGATGGAACTGCGCGATTTCCTGCCGCCCCATGCCGAACCGCGGCTGCGCAAGTCGGCGCTCGCCTCCAGCTTCGTCGCCGCGCTCGAGCTGGCGCGGCTGGGCAAGGCGGAAATCGCGCAAGACGAGGTTTTCGGACCGATGCGATTGAGGCGGGCGAAGTGAACCCGCTCGAACGCTCGGTCGAAGCGGCGCTGTTCGCGGCCGAAGAGCCGATGAGCGTCGATGCCTTGGCGGGTTTCCTAGGCGATGCCGACAAGTCCGAAGTGCGCGCGGCTTTGAAGACGCTCGCCGAAACCTACGAAAAGCGCGGCATCCACCTCGTGGAACGCGGCAAGCGCTGGCATTTCGAAACCGCGCCCGATCTTGCCCACCTCCTGCGCAAGGAGCGCGAGCAGGTCCGCCGTCTCAGCCGCGCCGCGACCGAAGTGCTTGCGATCATCGCCTATCACGAGCCGGTCAGCCGCGCGGAAATCGAATCGATCCGCGGGGTGCAGACCTCCGGCGGGACGCTGGACGTGCTGATGGAGGCGGGTTGGGTGAAGATCGCCGGGCGCCGCGAAGTGCCGGGGCGGCCGACGATTTACGCGACCACGCCCGAATTTCTCGATCATTTCGGCCTTTCCAGCCGCCGCGACCTGCCCGGAATCGCGGAATTGCGCGCTACCGGCCTGCTCGACCCCGTAGAAGACGCCTATGACGACCTCATGGGCGAGAACGATACCGAAGGCGCGCAGACCGGCACTGAAGGCGATGAAGAGCCCTCCGACGCGGCCTGACTGGCTTTCGCCCGCGCACAGGCCTATATTGGGCTGCAACACACTTGGTTTTCAAAGGTAGTTTCCCATGTCGCTCGGCCCCTGGCAGCTCATCATCATCGCTCTCGTCATCCTCGTCCTGTTCGGGCGCGGGCGCATTTCGGAAATGATGGGCGATTTCGGCAAGGGCATCAAAAGCTTCAAGCAGGGCATGAACGAGGATGATGCCAAGCCGACACAGCAGATTTCGCACGAGGCCAAGCCTGCCGACCGGGGCCTGAAGGAAGACCAGGTCAAGACGCCTTCCGAACCCAAGTAATCGCCGACAAGAGCCGCTGATCCATGTTCGATATCGGCGCGGCCGAATTGCTGGTGGTCGTCATCGTGGCGATCCTCGTCATCGGCCCCAAGGATATGCCCGCCGCCATGCGCGCCGCGGGGCGCTGGATCGGGAAGCTGCGCCGCATGTCCGCCCATTTCCGCTCCGGCATCGACGAGATGGTCCGCCAGGCCGAGATCGAGGAAATGGAAGAGAAGTGGTCGCAGCGTAACAAGGAAATCATGGCGAAATACCCCACGGGCAACGAGCCCGAGGGTGGTGGGCCGGAAGAGCTGGTGCCGCCGCAGATGGAACCGCTCGCCTCCGCTGGCGAAACCGCCGATCCGGATGCCGCTGCCGAAGCCGCAATCCGGCGCGCCGCGCCCAAAAAGGCGCCCGAGCATGGCGGCGACGAAGCGCCCGTAAAGCCCGCTCCGAAACCTGCCTCGAAACCCTCGGACGAGCCGGGCCTGCCCTTCGGCGATGGCCAGGGGGAGCGCTGACATGGCTTTCGAAGTCAAGGATATCGACGACACCCAAGCTCCGCTGCTCGACCATCTGA
Organism: Qipengyuania aurantiaca; assembly: GCF_019711375.1. Classification (NCBI taxonomy): domain Bacteria; kingdom Pseudomonadati; phylum Pseudomonadota; class Alphaproteobacteria; order Sphingomonadales; family Erythrobacteraceae; genus Qipengyuania; species Qipengyuania aurantiaca. The sequence continues at coordinate 367,174 of NZ_CP081295.1, read as the reverse complement.
TCGAGCTGCGCGGCCGCCTCGTGCGCTGCGTGGCGGCGCTGGTGGTGGCGTTCGGCGCCTGTCTCTATTTCGCCGACCAGATCCTCGGCTTCCTGATCCAGCCGCTCAAGAAAGCCTTCCCCGAGGGCCAGGGCCAGCTGATCTTCACCAAGCTTTACGAGGTTTTCTTCGTCGAGCTGAAGGTCGCGCTCTTCGCAGGGTTCTGCATCGCCTTTCCCTATATCGCGAACCAGCTCTGGGCCTTCGTTGCGCCGGGGCTGTACGCGAAGGAGAAGAAGGCCTTCCTGCCCTTCCTCATCGCCACGCCCTTCCTGTTCCTCGCTGGGGCGAGCCTTGCCTATTACGTCGTGATGCCTACCGCCTTCGAGTGGTTCCTCGGCTTCGAGGGGACGGCAGGCGGGCTGGAAATCCAGGCGCTGCCGACGGCGAATGAATATCTGGGCCTGGTGATGCAGTTCATCCTCGCTTTCGGGATGAGCTTCCTGCTGCCGGTCCTGCTGCTTCTGCTCCACCGCGCCGGCATCGTGACGCGCGCGCAACTGGTCGGCGCGCGGCGCTATGTCATCGTGCTGGTGGTGGCGCTGGCGGCGATCATCACGCCGCCCGATCCGGGCTCGCAGTTGCTGCTGGCGGTGCCGCTGCTGCTGCTCTTCGAAGGCTCACTCGTGCTGATGCGCATTTTCGAGAAGCGCGAGGCCAAGGCAAAGCCTGAAGAAGAGGCGAGCGAGCCCGAAGCCGATCAGTCGGCTTCGTAGACCTTCCGCCCGCCGACCCAGGTTTCATGCACCGTGGTGGCGCGGATTTCTTCCGGCGTCGCCAGCAGGGGATCCGTGTCGACGAGGATGAAGTCGGCCCTCTCGCCGGGCAGAAGCCGTCCGAAGCGCCCCTCGGCAAATCCCGCATAGGCGGCATCGGCGGTGAAGCCTGCCAGCGCCTGTTCGCGCGTTACCCGCTCGGTCGGGCGCCAGCCGCCGAACGGCTCGCCAGCCGCGTTGCTGCGCGTGATCGCCACCGCCAGCCCGGCGAAGGGATCGGGCGATTCCACCGGCGTGTCCGACCCGAAGGCGAGGCGACCGCCGAGCTGGAGAATGCTGTTCCACGCATAGGCACCGCCCAGCCGGTCCTGCCCGAGGCGGGCTTCGGCCATGAACATGTCGCTCGTCTGGTGGACGGGCTGCATGCTGGCGATGATGCCGTGCTGGGCGAGCTTGGGCAGGTCCGCGGGATCGACGATCTGGACGTGTTCGATACGCCAGCGGCGATCGCCGCCGTAGCTTTCGGCGATCTCGGAGATGGCGTTCAGCGCCTCGGCGTTGGCGGCATCGCCGATGGCGTGGACGGCGGGCTGGAAATTGCCCTGCGCCGCGCGGACGAGAATATTGCGCAAGGCGGCCGGCGGGGTCAGCGGCAGGCCGGTGTTGCCCGGATCGTCGGCATAGGGCTGCTTGAGCCAGGCGCCGCGGCTGCCCAGCGCGCCGTCGAGATAGAGCTTCACCCCGTTCATCCGCAGCTTATCGTCATAGAGCCAGGGCGAAGGGGTTGCCCCGGCGATCAGGTTCATCTGGTCGGGTCCGGCGGCGTAGGACATGATCCGCAGGGTGAGCGAGCCGTTGTCGCCTGCGCGGCGGAAGGCCTGCCAGTCCTCGATCGTGGTGCCCATGTCGGCGATGGCCGTGATGCCGTAGCTGTGCAGCACCTTCTGCGCTTCGGCGAAGGCGAGGTCGCGCTCGTTCGGGCGCGGGGCGGGGACGGCGGCGTTCATCAGCTCTTCCGCCGCATCGACGAAGATGCCCGAAGGCGTCTTGCCGTCGGCCAGCTTCTCGATCCGGCCACCGGCAGGCGATTTGCTGGACGAGGTGATGTTGGCCGCGCGCATGGCGAGGCTGTTGGCCCAGCCCGCGTGGCCATCGACACGGGCGAGGTAGACCGGGCGATCGGCCACGGCGCTGTCGAGTTCGGCAGCGGTGGGGAAGCGCCCGAGGCCCCATTTTTCCTGGTTCCAGCCGCGACCGAGGATCCACGGGCGCGCCTCGTTCTCGGCGGCGAAGGCGCGGATCTTGTCCAGCGCCTCTTCCAGCGAATTGGTGTCGGACAGGTCGAGCGTCAGCGCGCCGAAGCCCACGCCCATGACATGGCCATGCGCATCGATCATGCCGGGCAGCATGACCCTGCCTTCGCCATCCTCGAGATAATCGGTGCGGGGGCGGTCCTGTCCGCGCTCGATCAGCTGGGTGATCTTGCCATCGTCGTCGATCACCAGCGCTTCGAAGCGCTTCACCGCGCCATTCTCGTCGAGCGTCACGCCCTTGACGTTTTCCACCAGCACGTCGGCATGCGCGGGCATGGCGATGGCGCTGGCCATGAGGGCGGCGAGAAGCTTGATTTTCATGTGAAAGGACCCCGGGAAATTCGTTTGGGTGCCAGCGATAAGGCATAGCTTGGCGCAGGCAAACCCTTATCGCGATTGCGCGCGCGCTTTCCGAACCCTAGGGGCAGGGGCATGACCAAGGCATCTCCCTTGCGTAGCGCTGAGCACGCGACCGACCAGCTGACACTCGACCTAGTGCGCGCCGCCGCCGAGCGGATCGACGGCGCGGTGGTGAAGACGCCGATGATGCGCTCTATCACGCTGTCGGAAATTACCGGCGCCGATATCTGGCTGAAGTTCGAGAACCACCAGTTTACCGCCGCCTACAAGGAACGCGGCGCGCTCAACGCGCTGCTCCAGTTGTCGGATGAACAGCGGGCGAAGGGCGTGATTGCTGCCTCGGCGGGCAACCATTCGCAGGGGCTGTCGTACCACGGCCGCCGCCTCGGTGTGCCGGTGACCATCGTCATGCCCTCGACCACGCCGAGCGTGAAGGTGATGCAGACCGAAAGCGTGGGCGGCAATGTCGTCCTGTTCGGCGAAACCTTCGACGAAGCCTATGCCCATGCGCGCGAACTGGAAGCGGAACGGGGGCTGACTTTCGTCCATCCCTTCGACGATCCGCAGGTCGCGGCGGGGCAGGGCACGGTGGCGCTCGAAATGCTCGAGCAGAAGCTCGACTTCGATTGCCTCGTCGTGCCCATCGGCGGCGGCGGGTTGATGAGCGGCATGGCGACCGTCGCCAAGGCGCTCAATCCCAACATCCACATGGTCGGCGTGCAGGCGAAGCTTTACCCCTCGATGTATTCGCACGTGACCGGCACCGAACTGCCCTGCGGCGGCGACACGCTGGCCGAAGGGATCGCGGTCAAGGAACCGGGCGCTTTCACGCGCCAGATCATCGCCCAACTGGTCGACGAAGTGCTGCTGGTAGACGAACCGGCGCTGGAACACGCGGTTTCGCTGCTGCTCCAAATCGAGAAGACGGTGGTCGAAGGGGCTGGCGCTGCAGGGCTTGCAGCCGTGCTGTCCAACCGCGAGAAATTCGCTGGCAAGACCGTGGGTCTCGTCCTGTGCGGCGGGAATATCGACACGCGCCTGCTCGCCAATGTGCTGGTGCGCGACCTTGCCCGCCAGGGCCGTCTCGCGCGGCTGCGCATCACGCTGCAGGATCGCCCGGGCGCGCTGTACAAGGTCATGCGCGAGTTCAACGCCCACAACGTCAACATCATCGAGATCTACCACCAGCGCATTTTCACGACGCTGCCCGCCAAGGGGCTGATTACCGAAATCGAGTGCGAGGCCCGCGACGGCGCGCAAATCGACCGGCTGGTGAAGGAGCTGGAAGGCAAGGGCTATACGGTCGAATTGGCCGAGCTTGCCTAAGGGTTCCTACCCGCCAAAACTTAACGGCTAAGTCCTTCGAAAGCGGGCGACTCATCGGGTCGCCCGCTTTTTCGTGGTTAATAGTCTTTTAAGTCGGACCCTCGTCATGCATAAAGGAGTTGTTAACGAATAGAACGTCGCATTCGAGAGGACCCGCAGGCCGTGACGGCACCCATCCGCTTTCCCAGGTTTTTCGTGACCAGCCCCGCGCCGTGTCCGTACCTGCCCGGGCGCAGCGAACGGAAGGTCTTCACCGAATTGCGCGGCGACAGCGCGGACGAGCTGAACGAAGCGCTGGGCCGCATCGGTTTCCGCCGCAGCCAGACCGTCGCCTATCGTCCGTCCTGCCTCGACTGCCAGGCCTGTGTCTCGGTCCGCGTCGTGGCGCAGGAATTCAAAGCCTCGTCCAGCCAGAAGCGCACGCTCAAGGCGAACGACGACCTGATCGCTTCCGAATGCCGCCCTTGGGCGACCGAAGAGCAGTACGATCTGCTTCGTCGCTATCTAGCGGCACGTCACCCCGGCGGGGGCATGGCGGAGATGGACGAAAGCGATTTTGCGGATATGGTGGAACACACACCGGTATCCAGCTATGTCATTGAATATCGGGAACCGGGAGTGGGTAACGAACCAGGGAAACTGGTCGGTGCCTGCCTCACGGACGTGCAGGGCGACGGGCTGTCGATGATCTACAGCTTCTACGACCCTGAGATTGAGGATCGGGCCGGGCTTGGGAACTACATCATTCTCGACCACATCAGGCGCGCCGCTGACAGCGGATTGCCCTATGTCTACCTCGGCTACTGGGTCGAAGGGTCGGACCGTATGCAATACAAGGTCCGCTACCGCCCGCTCGAACGTCTCACCCGCGGCGGCTGGGAGCGCATGCCCGAACCCGAGCAGAAGCGCCTCATCGCCCGTGCAACCGCACCGCGCGGCGAACGCGACGGCGAACCCATGCCCTCCAAGGACGGCAGCCAGCGCGAATACAAGCTCGCCGACTGATCGTTCTTTACTGACGCCGGCCCTGTGTGCCGCCGCGCTTGCGCTGGCGGCGACGCCGCTGGCCGCGCAGGATCCCGAAGCTCCGGCAAGTCTCGAAGAGCTGATTCCGGACAGCGCGGTCGAAAACCCCGATGAATGGGCGTCCAAAGGGGCGGACACATCCCAGCCGTCCGACGTCACCGCACCCGATCCGGAAACGCCCATCGCCGAACCGCCCGGCCTCGATCTCGCCTGGCCGGACGACATTGCGATCGAGGGCTTCGAACCGCTCGAGCCGGAAGAGGATATCGAGTTCGCCGATCTCGATCTCGGCCAGTCGCAGGTCGCTTTGGAGGAGGCGGAAACCGAACGCCTTGCCGACAATCTCGTACTCGGTTTTCCGCAGACCGAGCCGCCCTTTTCCGAGCGTGGCGATTTCGTCGAACGCTACGAAGCGCTTTCGACAATCGAGGAGCTGGAGGACGAGGACGCCAATGTCGCGCAGCTCGCCGCCCGTGCGCGCGAGGACGAGGAACTGCTCGGCAACCTGCTGCGCGTCTACGGCTATTACGACGGGCAGGTGCTGCGCTCTATCGGCAGCATCCAGGCTGGCGACGACGCAGCCGAAGCGCAGCCGACCGTTCGCTTCGACATCATTCCGGGCGATCGCTACAAGGTCGGCACGGTAAACCTCGGCAATCTTTCCGCGGCGCCCGATTACGAGGCCTTGCGCGAGACCTTCGGCATCTATCCCGGCGATTTCCTGCAAAGCGACACGATCCTGCAGGAGCAGTTCGACCTCGACCGCGCGCTGGGCGAGACCGGCTATCCCTTTGCCGCCATCGACGAGCCGCAGTTGCTGATCGACCATGAACGGGTCGAGGGCGATCTCACGCTCAACGTCGAACCCAACGGCAAATACGTCTTCGGCAAAGTGACGAGCAGCGACCCGCGCTTCCTGTCGGGCCGCCACCTGTCCACCATCGCGCGTTTCGAGCCGGGCGAGACCTACCAGCGCAGCCTTTCTATGGACTTGCGCCGCGCCGTCACCGCGACGGGGCTCGTCTCGTCGGTTTCGGTAACGCCTCGCGAGGTCACGCCGCCGCAGGGCGACCAGCCGGGGGTTGTGGCGATGGACGTCGATATCTCGCGCGCCAAGCTGCGCACGATTGCGGGCGCCATCGGCTATGGTTCGGAAGAAGGCTTCCGCCTGCAGGCAAGCTGGGAGCATCGCAATCTCTTCCCGCCCGAAGGCGCGCTGCGCCTGCGCGGGATCGTGGGGACGCAGGAGCAGCTGGCCGGCGTCACCTTCCGCAAGAACAATTTCGGCGGCCGTGACCGCGTTCTCACGGTGGACGCGTACGCCAACACCATCGACAGCCCAGCTTTCGATGCGCGCACCGTGGCGCTGGTGGGTATTTACGAGCGCAAGTCGACGCTGCTCTTCCAGAAGGAAATCAGCTGGTCGGGCGGTCTCGAACTGGTCGCCACGCAGGAACGCCCACCGGACATCGATGGGGTGAGCCAGCCGCGCCAGACCTATTTCGTCGCCGCGCTACCGGGCACGATCCTGCTCGACCAGACCGACGATCTGCTCGATCCGACGCGCGGGTTCCGTCTCGGCGCACGCCTTTCGCCAGAGGCTTCCACTACCAACAGCGTCGAAAGCTTCTACCTGCGCAGCCAGGTCGACGGCAGCTATTACCAGTCGCTCGGGGACAAGCTGGTGCTGGCCGGGCGCGCGACCTTCGGCAGCATCCCCGGCGCCGATCTGCTCGACATCGCGCCCTCGCGCCGCTTCTACGCGGGCGGCGGCGGATCGGTGCGCGGCTATGGCTATCGCAAGATCGGACCGAGCGACGAACTGGGCGAACCTACAGGCGGCCGCAGCCTCGTCGAACTGGCGGTAGAGGCGCGCATCCGTACCGGCTTTTTCGATGGCGCGGTCTCGGTCGTGCCCTTCGTCGATGCGGGTTCGGTCGGCCCCGGTCCGACGCCCAACTTCGAGGAAATCAAGATCGGCGCGGGCGTGGGTCTGCGCTATCACACCGGCTTCGGCCCCTTGCGCGTCGATGTCGGCGTCCCGCTGACGCCGGACGAGGATGACGCGCCGGTCGCGGTCTATGTCTCGCTGGGACAGGCCTTCTGATGGCCGAAACGGAAGAAACGGTGGAGGCGACCAAGCCGAAGCGCTGGCGCAAGCGCCGGATCGGCAAGTGGGCCGCGATCCTCATCGGCGCACCCATCCTGCTGCTCATCGCGGCGCTGGCGATCCTCAACACGCCGCTGGGCGAGCGTTTCCTCGCCAGCCAGATCGCCAAGCAGACCTTTCCCAACGGCCTCACCATCCGCATCGGGCGGATCGAGGGCGATCTTTACGGCGAGGCGGTCTTGCATGACGTGCGCCTGTCCGATCCCGAAGGCGTGTTCCTCACCATCCCGCGCGCCGAGATCGACTGGAACCCGCGCGCCTGGTTCGACAACCGGCTGGACATCGACAGCTTCACCGCGCGCCGTGCCACGCTCGCGCGCTTGCCCGAATTCCTGCCGAGCGAGGAGGACAATCCCATCCTCCCCGGCTTCGATATTTCCATCGACAGGCTCTCCATCGACAATCTGACGCTCGCGCCCGGCCTTGCCGGTGACACGGCGCAGCGCGTCGATCTCGACGCCGAAGTGCAAGTGGAGGACCGCCGCCTCTTCGTCGACGGCAACGCGCGGCTCGGCCAGCAGGACTGGCTGACGGTGCTGATCGATGCCGAGCCCGATGGCGACCGGTTCGACCTCGGCGCTATCGTGCGGGCGGAAGACGACGGCCCGCTCGCGCAGATGCTGGGCCTGCCGCGCGGGCTTACGGCGCGCGTCTGGGGCGATGGCAGCTGGTCGCAATGGACGGGCGGGCTGCTTGCGCGGTCCGGCGAAGAGCGCGTTGCCGCCCTGCGCATCACCAATCGCGATGGCACCTTCGGCCTCACCGGCAAGCTCGACCCGTCCGATTTCGTGACCGGCACGGTGGCCGATGCGCTGGGCGAGGACGTTTCGCTGCGCGCACGGCTCGCCATCGACAACCGCGCTTTCGAGGGCGACACCGTCCTGATCGGACGCGGGGTGCGTCTCGATGGCGACGGACTTGTCGACCTCGCCGAAAACCGTGTGTCCGATTACGAACTGGCCGCAAGCCTGCGCGATCCGGCGCTGTTCGGACCGGAACTGAGGCTCGAGAACGCCAGGCTGGACGCGACGCTGGACGGCGCCTTCGCCGATCTGGCCATCGTGCATGACCTTGCCATCGGCCGCCTGGAGCTAGGCACCACGAGCCTTTCCAACCTCTCGCAGCAGGGCACCGCACGTTTCGACGGCGGCCGCTGGACGGTGCCGCTGACCCTGAGCGTCGGACGGGTCGAGACAGGCAACGCGCTGGTCGATCCGCGCCTTGTCGACGGGACCGGGCGCGGCCGGCTCACCCTTTCAGGCAATCGCCTCGAAGGGGAGGACCTGCGCATCGCCTTCCGGGGGCTGGCCGCCAATCTCGCCTTGCGCGGCGATCTCGAAGCGGGGCGCTACCAGATACGCGGACCGGTCCGCGCCGACCGCATCGCGCTCGACAATGTCGGGACAGCGGGCGGCACCGCGCTGATCGATTTCGACCTCCTGCCCAGCGGCTGGCGTCTTGGCGCCACGCTGGATGGCCGCATCGCTCCGGTCAGCAACGATACGCTCGCCAACCTCGCCGGACCTGCCATTCGCGTGCGCGGCGGCATCGCTACGCGCAGCGGCGCCGGGATCGATTTTGATCGCCTGCGGGTCGATGCGGAAAAGCTCACCCTTGCGCTCGACGGCACCATCGACGGGTCGACCACGACGCTTGCCGGCCGCGGGGAGCACAGTGACTACGGTCCCTTCACCGTGGAGGGGCGCCTGGAAGACGGCGCACCGACGGCCGAATTGGTCTTCGCACGGCCCGTCACAGGGCTCGAAGATGTGCGGCTCGCGATTGCGCCTACGGACGAGGGCTTTGCTATCGACGCTGAAGGCTCTTCCGTCCTCGGCCCCTTCAATGGCGCGCTTGGCCTCTATTCGCCCGAGAATGGCCCCACGCGCATCTCCATCGAGCGGCTGGTCGTCTCCGAAACCGACGTATCGGGCGACCTGCTGCTGGTCGAAGGCGGCGCGCAAGGCACGCTTGCGCTAGGCGGCGGCGGTCTCGACGGCACGGTTGCGCTTGCGCCGCGCGGAGGCGGGCAGGGCGTCGATCTCGACCTCACCGCCCGCAACGCGCGGTTCGGCGGCGAGACGCAGCTCACCATTGCCCGCGCCGAGGTCGACGCAAGCGGCGTAGTGGGGGACGGCTCCTACAGCTTCAGCGGCACGGCCAACGCGCAGGGGCTGCAATACGGCACGCTCTTTATCGGGCGGATGGCGGCGCAGGGCGAGGTGGTCGACGGGGTCGGCAGCATCGATGCAGCGATCACGGGCCGCCGGGGCAACCGCTTTGCGCTCGACCTCAACGCCCGCTTCCGGCCCGACCGGATCGCGGTGGCCGCCGACGGGCAATTCGCCGGTCGCAGCATCTCCATGCCGCGCCGCGCGGTCCTCACCGCGCTCGACGGGGGAGGGTGGCGGCTTGCGCCGACCCAGCTCGACTATGGCGACGGCGGGGCAATCGCCTCGGGCGTCTTTGCACCCGACCAGACCGCGCTGGAACTGAAGCTTGCGGGCATGCCACTCTCGCTGGTCGATGTGGCCGTCAGCGATCTCGGCATGGGCGGCACGATTTCGGGGACGATCGACTTCCGCCAGCCCAAGGGTGGCCTTCCCACAGGCATTGCCAAGGTGAAGGTGGATGATCTCACCCGTTCGGGCCTGGTCCTGTCCTCCAAGCCGGTCGACCTCTCGCTGCTGGCGCGGCTGGAGGGGGACAGGCTGGAAGCGCGCGCCGTGCTGGCGAATGAGGACATAAGGCGCGGCCGGGTGCAGGCGCTCATCACCGGCCTGCCGCAATCGGGCGATCTCACCCAGCGGCTGCGCGCCGGCAACCTCAACGCGCAGTTGCGCTATGAAGGCGCGGCAGAAAGCCTCTGGCGACTTGCCGCGATCGACGCGTTCGACCTCACCGGGCCGGTTGCCATTGCGGCCAACGCGAGCGGCACGCTGGCCAATCCGACCGTGCGGGGACGTGTGTCGAGCGACGATCTGCGCGTGCGCAGTTCGCTTTCAGGCACCGACATCCAGGACGTGACCGTGCGCGGGACCTTCGCAGGGTCGCGCCTCAACCTTACGCGCTTTTCCGGCAGCACTGGCAACGGCGGCACGGTCAGCGGCAGCGGCATCGTCGATCTCGAAGGGCTGGGCGAGCGGGTCGAGGGCCGCTTCACCGAGATTCGCGGGCCGACGCTTGACCTGCGCGCCTCGGCCACCAACGCGCGGCTGCTGCGCGCCAACGGTCTCGACGCCACCATCAGCGGACCGCTGCGGATCGTCTCCAACGGGCTCGGCGGCACCATTGCCGGGCGCGTTCGGATCAACCGGGCGAGCTGGAAACTCGGCACGGCAGCCGAGGACATGCGCCTGCCGCGGATCTCGACGCGCGAAATCAACGCGCCTGCCGACCGCGCGCCGCGAGTGACCGGAAGCCGTCCCTGGCGCTATCTCATCGACGCACGCGGCAGCAGCCGCATCGATGTCGACGGCATGGGTCTCGACAGCGAATGGGGCGCGGACATCATCCTTCGCGGGACGACCGACGATCCGCGCATCGGCGGCAGCGCAACGGTGGTCCGCGGCGATTACACCTTCGCCGGCACGCGCTTCGAACTGACGCGGGGCGAGATCGATTTCGACGAGAACGTGCCGATCGACCCCACGCTCGACATCCGCGCCGAGACCGAGGCCGACGGGGTGGAGGTGATCGTCACGGTGACCGGCACGGTGACCCAGACCGAAATAGCATTCAGCTCCGATCCGGCGCTGCCCGAAGAGGAAATTCTCGCGCGGCTGCTGTTCGGGGGCTCGATTACAGAGCTTTCGGCGACCGACGCCCTGCAGTTGGGCGCGGCGGTCGCGAGTCTTCGTGGTGGGGGCGGTCTCGATCCGATCAACCAGCTGCGTTCGGCCATCGGTCTCGACCGACTGCGCATCGTGTCGGCGGACCCGGCGCTGAATCGTCAGACGGGCGTGGCGCTGGGCAAGAATATCGGCCGCCGGTTCTATGTCGAAATCATCACCGACGGCCGTGGATACAGCGCGACCGAGGTCGAGTTCCGCGTCACGAGCTGGCTATCGCTGCTCGCAAGCGTCTCGACCATCGGCCGCGAAAGTGTCGTCGCGGAAATTTCCCGCGACTACTGATAGGGTCAGGCCCCTGCGGTCTCTTCGGGAACGAGGACCGTATCGAGCGGGATGATCACGCCGTTGTTGGCGGCCGTCGCGCTGCCGACGAAGCTGGCCTTGGCGCCGCTGTCGTTGGCAACCATGATCGTATCGCCTTCCTGCGTGAAGGTGACCGACCCGCCGCCGAGCGTGGTCATCGAGACCTCGCCGCCCTGGCTTTCGAGCGCGGCCTGGATGTTCTCCGGCGTCAGGTGACCGGGCAGGATGTGTTCGCGCAACACTCCGACCAGCAGCGGGCGCTGCTCTTCGGCCATCAGCGTCGAGCCGGTACCGCCGAGCGCTTCGAAAGCGGAATCGTTCGGCGCCAGCAGCGTGTAACTTGCCGGGCCATCGAACACGGAACCCAGCTCGGCCGACGAGATCGCGCCGTTGAGGCTGGCCATGTCGGGCAGGTCGCCCAAGGACGCGGCCAGCGTGCGGGTGGACGTGTCCTGCGTGGCCGTTTCGGCTTCGGCGGTGTCGGCATCGCTCGAGCAGGCCGGGAGCAGGGCGAGGCCTGCGATTGCTCCGGCCAGCACGAAGGGTTTGGAAAAGCTCTTCATCATGTATCTCCGGATCAGATCAGCAGGTCGATGGCGGCTGCCACGAGACGCGTTTCAGGGTCGACCTGATAGACGTAGCCGTCCGAGTAGCGGTACATGTAGTCGGGCGTGTCGTAATAGCGGTCGCGATAGGCGTAGGGGACGTTGTAGACGTCGTAGCCACGCGGCATCGGCTGACCGATGGTGAATTCGTCGCCCGTAATCAGCGCGGCGATCGAGGTGATGGCTGCGTCTTCCGGATCAACGCGATAAATCACGTTATCGGCATAGCGATAGCGGTCCGGTCCGCCGAGGTTGTAATAGTCGACGTAGTAGTCGGGCACGTTGTAACTCTGGTAGCCGCTCGGCCAGACATTGCCGATGCCGAGCGCACCGCCCAGCAGCGGGAGCCAGCTCGAAATACCACGGTCGCCATAGCGCACGAGGTATCCGTCACGGTAGTAATAGTCGCCGCGACGATCGTAGTTGGAAAGGCCGAACAGGCTCGGACGGTAATTGCTGCCGAACAGGCTGCGTTCGTAGCGGTCCTTGACCTGGCCCGGAGGGTTGCAGCCGTTGCGCTTCTTGGCGAGGCCCGGGGGGCACCCGTCGATCAGGCCGCGCGAACGGTCCTGCGCAAGCCAGCGAAGGTCCCGCTCTCCGCGAAGGACGCGGCGGTCGTCATAGCGTCGGTCGTCACGGTCATAACGTCGGTCGTCATAGCGCACGCGGTCGTTGCCGCGGCGATCGTCACGATCGCTATAGCGGACGCGGTCGTTGCCCTGTCCGTTGTTGCCATTGCCACGGTTGCCCTGATTGGCCTGCTGCGGGCGACGGTCCGGGCCGCGATCGGCCTTCCCATTACCTTGGCCCTGACCGCGCTGGGCTTGTGCCTGGCGCTGCGGACCGCGGTTGGCCTTCTGGCCACCACCATTGCCCTTGTTCTGGGCGGCGGCGGGCTTGTTGCCCCCGCCATTGCCCTTTCCATTGCCGTTACCCTGAGCAACGGCACCGCTGGCGGCCAGTGCGAGGGCCGCTGCTCCTGCCATTAACATACGCATAGTCTTGAACTCCTTTGACTGTGCCAACGGAGTAGATCGCGAGTCGGTTCCGGTTCATGAGACGGCAAGGTTCGCCCTAGGGGAGGGCTGAGCGATAGAGCTTTGCCTCCTCGCGGCGCCGGCGGACGAGGCCCTTGAGCACCCGTCCTCCGGCGTAGCGCCAGCGTGCGAATTCGTTCGCCGCACCTTCGTAGTGTCCTTCGCGGTGCAGCCGCGTCAGCGTCGCACGATGGATCGCGCCGGTGTTGTAGTGGAAGCTGACGAGCGCATCGAATTGGGCCTGACTGGTGGGACAGTCGCCCAGCGCGTCATGCACCTCGCGGGCGTGGGCTGCGACATCGGTCTCCAGCCGCGCGTCGCATTGCGCCTTGGTCCAGACCGTGCCTGGCGTGATATCGGCGCCGGTCGCGCCCCAGCCGATGGTCCAGGGTGCACCGCCGGTGCCCGGATCGGGATAGGCTTCGTAGAGCCCGTCGGGGCGCTGGAACGCGCATCCCTCGAATTGCATGATGAGTTGGAGCCCGGCGGGCGAGACCCCACAGGATGGAGCGGATGGAGCACGGTCCTGCGCAAGATTTTCGCCGGAACGGTCGAGCGCTGCGTCGAGCGCTTCGACCTCGCGCTGGCTGAAGCCGCGTCCGAGCAGGCGGCGGACGGCGTCGAAAATCGGTTTGCGATGCATGGGGGGGAGGCCTTTCGCTTCGAGAGAGGCCGCCGGACCATGCAAAATTAAGGTGAGTAGGAAATTGTTTTCTAGCCGTCGGCTCCGGGCGATTGTTCGGCCTCTTCCGCCGCACCGGCGGGTTTCCCGTTCGGATAGAGCGTCGCATAGACTTCATCCAGCGTCAGCCGGCCATAGCGCATGGCGGGCGCCTCGTGCGGATTTTCGACCTTGCCGAGGCGCATGTTGGCGACGTCGAAATCTTCCGCCGCCGGGCTCCAGGGCTCCTTGCTACGGCCAAGACCGCCCGCGTCGTCTTCCGCCTCCAGCTCGGCGCAGTGTTCCTTCACCAGCAGCGAGACATCGAACTCGTCGAGGAATTCGAGGCCGAATTGCCGGTCTGATGCCCAGCGGACGCGCGCGGCCACGTCACCGGCGTTGGCGAGCGACAGGGTGACCTCCTCACCCACAGCGATGTCGGCCGGATCGGCGAGCGCGATCATGGCGCCGGTGCGCGAAATATTGCGCAGGCGCGCAGTGGCCTCGCGTGCATCCCAGCGCAGCTTCGCGACGAAAACGAGATTGTGCCGGGCGGAGATATCGCGGCGTTCGGAACCGACCGCCATTTTCGATGCCGCACCCGATTCCTCCAGCTCGCGGCGGATCGTCTTGACGACGTATTCCTGCACGCCCGCTTCGGCGATGATGACGGTTTCGGCGATGAATTCCAGCCCGATGCGGCCGGCGCGCAGCCATCGCACGGCGGTGGTGATCGGCGCGCATTCCTCGATCGAGAGATAGACTTCCTCACCGATATCGACCGCAAGATCGCCTTCGATCATCACGCCGTTGGAGGAGAGATTGAGCAGCGAGACCTCGTGGATATTGCCGCCGATATCCGCGCGCGCGGTCTTGCCGCGAAGGACATGGCGGTCCTCATTGCGCTGGTGCACTGCGCGCGGCCCGTTGCGCGGGATGGCGACCGCTCCGAGGCCCGACGCTTTGGGGTCCTGCTTGCGCTTTTTCTTCTGGATGATGACATCGGCGCGCGTCTGCGCGTCATCCTCGGATATATCCTTGCGCCAGAAATTCATGCCGGTCCCGTTCGATTATATCGCTTTGCGGCGGACCATAGCGTGTCGACCCTAAGAAATTGTGTAGGGCCTATCCGTCCGTGACCGGCAAAGGCAAAGGGCGCCCGGCCCAAACCGGACGCCCTCGATCATGCAACAACAGCGTCGCGGTTACGCGCTGTAATACATGTCGAATTCCGCCGGGCAGGGCGTGGTTTCGACGCGCAGGACCTCTTCCCACTTCAGTTCGGCGTAGGCGTCAATCTGGTCCTTGGTGAAGACGTCGCCCTTCAAGAGGAACTCGTGGTCGGCTTCCAGCGCTTCGAGCGCTTCGCGCAAGCTGCCGCAGACGGTCGGAACGTCGGCGAGCTCTGCCGGCGGCAGGTCGTAGAGGTTCTTGTCCATGGCTTCGCCCGGGTGGATCTTGTTCTGGATACCGTCGAGTCCGGCCATCAGCAGCGCGGCATAGGCGAGGTAAGGGTTCGCCATCGCGTCGGGGAAGCGGAATTCCACGCGCTTCGCCTTGTCACCCGCGCCATAGGGAATGCGGCAGGCAGCCGAGCGGTTGCGCGCCGAATAGGCGAGCAGGACCGGCGCTTCGAAGCCCGGCACCAGGCGCTTGTAGCTGTTGGTGGTCGGGTTGGTGAAGGCGTTGAGGGCCTTGGCGTGTTTGATGACACCGCCGATGTAGTAGAGGCAGTTTTCGCTGAGGCCGCCATACTGGTTGCCGGCGAAGGTCGGCTTGCCGTCGTCCCAGATCGACATGTGGGTGTGCATGCCCGAACCGTTATCGTCCTTGATCGGCTTGGGCATGAAGGTCGCGGTCTTGCCGTAGATATGGGCGACCTGCTGGACCACATACTTGTAGATCTGCAGGTTGTCGGCGGTTTCGACCAGCGTGCTGAAGGTGACGCCCAGCTCATGCTGCGCGGCGGCCACTTCGTGGTGATGCTTGTCGCAGGGCAGGCCCATTTCGATCATGGTCGAGACCATTTCGCCGCGGATGTCGACAGCGCTGTCGACCGGGGCCACGGGGAAGTAACCGCCCTTGGCGCGCGGGCGGTGGGCAAGGTTGCCACTCTCGTATTCCTTGCCGGTGTTGGTCGGCAATTCGATGTCGTCGATGGCGTAGCCCGAACCGGCATAGCCGTCTTCGAAGCGGACATCGTCGAACATGAAGAACTCGGCTTCCATGCCGACATAGATCGTGTCGCCAAGGCCGGTGCTCTTCACGAAGCTTTCGGCGCGCTTGGCGGTCGAACGCGGGTCGCGGGCGTAGAGTTCGCCGGTCGAGGGCTCCACGATGTCGCAGAAGAGGATCAGCATCGGTTCGGCGCTGAACGGGTCGACATAGACGCGATCGAGGTCCGGGCGCAGGATCATGTCGCTTTCGTTGATGACCTTCCAGCCGGCGATGGACGAGCCGTCGAACATCAGGCCGTCTTCGAGCTGGTCTTCATCGAGAGCGCCGGCGACCATGGTCAGGTGCTGCCACTTGCCCTTGGGGTCGGTGAACCGGAGGTCGACCCACTCGATCTCCTCGTCCTTGATGCGCTTCAGGACGTCGCTTGCACTTGCCATGGTAGTTAGCCTCCGTTGGGGTAATTCGTATTGCACCCGCACAGCCTGCGGGCAGGATAGGTCAGATCGCGTCTTCGTCCCTTTCGCCCGTGCGGATGCGCAGGGCGCTTTCGACCGGGCTGACGAAGATCTTGCCATCGCCGATGCGGCCGGTCTGGGCGGCGGCGGCAATTGCCTCGACGGTGCGTTCGGCGATGTCGCTGGGCACGATGACTTCCAGCTTCACCTTGGGCAGGAAGTCGACCACGTATTCGGCGCCGCGGTAGAGTTCGGTGTGCCCCTTCTGGCGGCCGAAGCCCTTGGCTTCGGTGACGGTGATGCCGGACACGCCGATTTCGTGCAGCGCCTCCTTCACCTCGTCGAGCTTGAAGGGTTTGATGATCGCTTCGATCTTTTTCACGTGTCCACCGGTCCCGTCTGGCGCCGTGCGAGGAAAAGCCGCACACAGGCCTAATGTTGGTATGCGCGCGACGTTCCAAGAAGCGTGCCAAACGCTTGAATGGCGCAATTGCGTGGGTCGGTGACGGGATACGTGGCGGCGTTGCCCAAAGGGTGGACGCGTGCTGCCTAGATTTTAGGCAGAGGGGAGATGGAGGCCAGCGGTTTCGGGCAGGCCACAAAGCAGGTTGAGGTTCTGCACCGCAGCCCCGCTTGCGCCCTTGCCGAGGTTGTCGAGCATGGCGATAAGCCGCGCCTGGGTGCCGTCCTCGGACCCGAAGACGAAGAGCTGCAAATCGTCGCGCGGATTGGCGTCGGGCTGCAGCAGCAGTTCGGACGGCAGGTCGAAATCGGGGTGGACCGAGACGACTTGCGAACCATCGTAAAACGCTTCCAGCGCCTCCAGCAACGCGGCGGCCTCACCGGCGCCCTCGATGGCCGAAAGCTGCAGCGGTATCTCGACCACCATGCCGCGAAAGGCATCGACTACGGCGGGCGAGAAGACGGGTGCGTGGGCGAGGCCTGCGTGCGTTTGCATCTCGCCCAGATGCTTGTGCCCCATGGCGAGACCATAGCCGCGAAACGCCGGCGCCTTGCCGGTCTCGAACCGCTCGATCAGCGCCTTGCCGCCGCCCGAATAGCCGCTGACCGCGTGAACGGTGTAGGGCCAGGCGGCGGGCAGGAGGTCCGCTTTCACCAGCGGGGCGAGCAGGCCGAGGAAACCGGTAGGATAGCAGCCCGGATTGCTGATGCGGCGGGCATCCGCGACGCGCTCGCCGCCGATGAGTTCGGGAAAGCCGTAGCACCAGCCATCGGCGGTGCGATGGGCGCTGGAGGCGTCGATCACGCGGGTGCCGCTGGCCGGATCGATCAACGCGACGGCTTCGCGCGCCGCCTCGTCGGGCAGGCAGAGGATGGCGACATCGGCATCGTTCAGCGCCTCGCGCCGCGCGGCGGCGTCCTTACGCTGCGTATCGTCCAGCGTGACCAGGGTGAATTCGCTCCGCCCTGCAAGCCGCTCGGCGATCTCGAGGCCGGTCGTGCCCGCCGCCCCGTCGATGAAGATCTTATGCGTCAAGGTCGGGCGCGAGCGCGCTCTTGTGCGCATAGCCGCTGGGGCCTTGCGGACCGACGGTCAGCCAGACCCAATCGCCTTCGCAATCGAGCAGCTCGACGTCCGATCTGGCGGGCAGCGTCGCGCCGTCTTCCGCATCGTCGCGCGAGGTGAGCTTGAGCGTCACATCGGCATCGCCGATCTTGCGGGCGTGCGGGATGACGTAGTGCGCCGCCAGATATCCATCGGCCAGCGCCACGTGCGCAAGGTCGCCGCGCAGGGGAAGTGTTCCCGGAGCAGGCTTCTGCACCGGTCCCTTCAGTCCCACGATCCCTTCAGGCAATGTGTAATCGGCGGCTGCGCTCACGTAATTCTTTCCCTCTTGCGGTGCGGGAGCGCTTAACCCCGTCCCTTGTGCTGGGCAAGTCGGACGCACGAACTATGCCGCTTTGAAACGGTTCTGGAGCATGTGCCAGGCAGCGCGCAGGCCGTAGGCATCGCCGCCCTTGGGGCGTCCGGGCTTGGCCGCGGGGCGCCATGCGAAGGTGTCGAAATGCGCCCAGTCGATGCCGTCGCCGACGAATTTGTCGAGGAAGAGGCCGGCCACGCTGGCCCCGGCGAAGGCGTTGCCATGCGCGTTGTTGGTGTCGGCAATATCGGAGTGCAGCCATTCGGCATAGGCTTCGGGCAAGGGCAGGCGCCACGGCTGGTCGTCATGCGCCTTACCCGCTTCGATCAGCGCATCGGCGGTCGCATCCTTGCGCGCCATCAGGGCGGGGAAGTCGGGGCCGAGCGCCACGCGCGCCGCGCCGGTCAGTGTGGCGAAATCGAGGATCAGCTCCGGGTTCTCTTCCGAAGCGCGGGTCAGCGCATCGCCGAGGATCAGGCGGCCTTCGGCGTCGGTGTTGCCGATCTCTACCGTCAGGCCCTTGCGCGATTTCAGCACGTCGCCGGGGCGGAAGCTGTCGCCCGAAATGGCGTTCTCGACCGCGGGGACGAGGAGGTGCAGCCGCACGGGCAGCTTCGCGCCCATGATCAGGCCGGCCAGCGCGATCGCGTGCGCTGCGCCGCCCATGTCCTTCTTCATCAGCAGCATTCCGGAGGAGCTCTTCACGTCGAGGCCGCCGCTGTCGAAGCACACGCCCTTGCCGACGACGGCGATGACGGGATCGCTCTCCTTGCCCCAGGTGAGATGCATGATGCGCGGGGCGTGATGGCGCGTCGCGGCGCGACCGACGGCGTGAACCATGGGATAACCCTGTTCGAGCTGGTCGCCGCGCGTCACAGAAAGCGTGCCGCCATGCTCCTTGGCGAGGCGTTCGCACTGCTCTTCAAGCGCGGCCGGACCCATATCCTCGGCCGGCGTGTTGACGAGATCACGCACGAGGCAGACCGCGCGCGCTTCGTTCAGCGCTGCGTCGATCTTCCTCGCTTCCTTGGTGAGAAGGATGCGCGGGCCGGTCGGCTTGTCGGGTTTCTTGTATCGGGTGAAGCTGTATTGCGCGGTCTGCCATCCGTGCAGGGCAGGGCCGGGTTCGCCCTCGGCGCGGCGAAAGGTCCCTGCGGGCAGCGCCTCGGCCAGTTTCGCCATGCACCAGCTGGAAAGATCGTCCGGATCGGCCACGCCGCCCACGGCAAACCAGCCGTCGCCATCGGGCACGATGCCGACCTGGTAGCCGCTGCCGTCGAACTTCTGCGCCTCGAGCGCGGCGCGCTGGCCGGAGGAAAGCGACTTGGCCCAGCTGCCAAACCCGTCCTTGTTGACGAGATGGATGGGGATAGCGTCCTGTCCGCGGTCCGCTTGAACTAGGTCGGTCTTGTCGGCCATGGTATTCCCCTCGGATTAATCTGCTTTGTCCCAAGGTAATTCGATGCGTGCGCCCCTGTTCCTGATTTCCCTTGTCCTGTCGAGCGCGGCCTGCGCACCGGGTGGGGACGAAGCTGGCCCGCCCGCCGCCGCGCCGGAAAATCAACAAGCCCCGGCGGCACTAGAATCTCCGCCCGCACCGGATGCGGACGATGCGCAGGCCTTCACTTTCGACGATCAGGAGCAGCGTGACGGCGGAACCAGAGAATTTGCCTATAGCTGGCCACGAGATGTCAGCTCGATCGACGCTCTTGCCGAACAGCTCGAAAAAGAACGCGCGGCGGCGTTGGCGGCGCAAAAGCGCGAGTGGGAACAGTCGCTGGCCGATTTTCCCGGCGATTGCGTGTCGTGCAAGAGCCGTGGCTTCGAAAAGGAATGGCAAGTCGTTGCCGATGTGCCCGGCTACCTCAGCCTTTCGGCCAAACTGTACGAGTATACAGGCGGAGCGCACGGCAATTACGGAAAGCAATCCCTTGTCTGGGACAAGGAGCGGGATCGCTCGCTTGCCGGTATCGAGCTTTTCAACTCGCCCGTCGCGCTTGAGAACGCTCTTGGTGCGGGGCTTTGCGAGGCGCTGGACCGGGCGCGCGAACGCAAGCGGGGCATGGCGGTGGACCGCTCGTCTGGCGGCCCCTTCAACGATTGCCCGGGTCTTGACGAGGCAAGCCTTTTCATCGGCTCCTCCAACGGGCAGACATTCGACCGCATCGGCGTCTATTTCGGCCCCTATGTCGCAGGCGCCTATGCCGAAGGCGACTACGAACTCAATTTTCCCGTCACTGGCTCCGTGCTCGACGCCGTGAAGCCGGAATACGCCAAGGCTTTCAGCGTGAAGCGTTAGGATGCTCGCATTTTGCGCGCTGTATCGCTACATGGACGCGCATGACCGAATATCAGGTAATCGACAGCGACCAGACCGTCTATCGTGACGGAACCATCAAGCTCCATGGCCCGGAAGGCTTCGAAGGCATGCGCAAGGCCGGGCGCCTCGCGGCAGAAATCCTCGACGAACTGACCGATTTCGTGAAGCCGGGCGTGACCACCGGCCAGATCGACGACAAGGCGCGCGAGATGATGCTCGACGCCGGCGCGGTGCCCGCGACCATGGGCTATCGCGGCTATGCGCACAGCTGCTGCACCTCGATCAACCACGTGATCTGCCACGGCATTCCTTCGGACAAGGCGCTGAAAGACGGCGACATCGTCAATATCGACGTGACCCCGCTGCTCGACGGCTGGCACGGCGACACCAGCCGGATGTTCTTCGCCGGCGAACCGGCGCTGAAGGCGCGCAAGCTGGTCGACGTGACCTATGAATGTCTCATGCTCGGCATCGAGGCGGCGCGCCAGCCGGGCGCACGACTGGGCGATATAGGTGCCGTGATCGAAGCGCATGCGCGCTCGCATCGCTACGGCGTGGTGCAGGAATTCTGCGGCCATGGTCTCGGCCGCCTGTTCCACGACGCGCCCGAAGTCATCCACACGGGCCGCAAGGGCACGGGGCCGCTGCTGAAGCCGGGGATGTTCTTCACGATCGAACCGATGATCAACCTCGGCCGTCCGCAGGCCAAGATGCTGAGCGACGGTTGGACCGCCGTGACGCGCGACAAGTCTCTCTCCGCCCAGTTCGAACACTCGATCGGCATCACCGAAGACGGTGTCGAGATTTTCACCGAAAGCCCCAAGGGCCTGCACCAGCCGCCGTATTGAGGGGCTAACCCTCGCTGCGCTTTGCCTGCTCCAGCAGCAGCTTTTCCTTGGCGGCGCGGCTTTGCGTGATGACGTGGTCGACACCTTCGATGGTGATCGCCAGCTCGCTCGCCTGCGTGATCTCGATGAAGCCCTTGGACTTCAGGTACCAGGTGTGGAACTCGAAGCTCTCGTCGGAGCAGTCGGTTTCCTTCTGGATGTAATAGGGCATGACGCCCGGATTGCGCGCGTCCTCGCGCCGCTTCTTGTAGAGTGCGAGGAGGATCTGCTCGTGGACCTTGGCGTCTTGCACCGCGGTCGCCCCGTCGATGACGATATCGTCGCGCGGGCGCGCGGGCTCGGGTTTTTCCCCGTAATGCTCGGCATAGGCGCGGTCGTATGTGGCGCGTTTCTTGGCGTCTTTCAGCGTCCGGTAAGCGCGCGTTGCCTCCTGGAACTTGTCGACGTCGGCGGTCTCGGAATGGTCGGGGTGGTAGAGCTGCGCGAGCTGGCGATAGGCCTTTTCGATGCCAGACCGATCGCAATCGCGCTCGACGTCGAGCAGCGCGTAGAAATCCACGAAATCTTCGTCGTCTTCCATTCGCGAAAATGCCCCTTCCGCCCGTTTCGCCCGCGTTTTACGCCAGATGCTAAGCCATGTCATCCGTCACCATGACGGGCCTGTCTTGCAATTTTCGGACAATCGTCAGCTTTCGCGCGCGGCGCGCAGGGCAGCAGCAGCGGCAAAGGGCGCAAGCGCGACGAGGCCGAGACTGATCGCGGCGGTCAGCAGCAGGGCCGAGGGGTCGGGGCGGGCGAGCGCGCCGGCTCCGAAGATCAGGATGGGCACGGCGAGCGGGATCACCATCAGCCCCGCCAGCGCCGCGCCGCCGCGCATGGCGGCGGTCAGCGCGGCAACCGCAAGGCCGACGGCTGCAAGTCCTGGGGTACCGGCAAGGAGGCCAAGTAGCACGATCCGCACCGTCTCTCCCGGCAGGCCCAGCAGGGCCGCGGCGGGGAGGGTCGCCAGCAGCAGCAGCGGCGCAAAGGCTAGCCAGTGGGCAAGGAGGCGCACCGCCATCGCCAACTCTTCCGAGATGCCGCGCAGGTGCAGCTGGTCGAACACGCCTGCGTCGAGATCGCCCGCCACGAGCTTTTCCAGCGGCAGGATCGCCGCCAGCAGCGCGGCGACCCAGATCACCCCGCCGCCCGTGCGGGCAAGAAGTTGCGCGTCGGGGCCGACCGCAAAGGGAAACAGCATCGCCACCGCGAGGAAGAACAAGAGCGGCAGCACGCCGCCACCTCCGCTTCCACCGGGCAGGAGCAGTCCGAGATCGCGCCGCAGCAGGGTCAGGGCCGCGCTCATGCCGCGTAATCCTCGATGGTGAGTGTCCGGCCGCCGGGCAGGGCGATGGACTGGTGCGAGGCGACCACGGCGATGCCCCCGCTTGCGCAATGCTGCGCTACAAGCGCTTCGACGCTGGCTTGAGCCTGCGCATCGAGACCGTTCAGCGGCTCGTCGAGCAGCCAGATCGGGCACTTGCGGTTGAGCAGCCGGGCAAGCGCGGCGCGTTTCTTCTGGCCAGTCGAAAGATACCGCACCGGAATGTCGCGAAGCTCGTCGAGCTGGAGCAAATCGAGCGCACGGCCTGCATCGCTGCATCCGTCGAGCCGCTCCCAGAACCCCAGCGCGCGCCCCAGCGGCTGGTGCGGATCAAGCGCAAGCCGTTCGTCGATCAGCCCCATGTCACCAGTCGTGGATATTTCGCCGGTGAAGGGGCGCAACAGCCCTGCAAGAATGCGGATGAGGCTCGACTTCCCGACCCCGTTGGCTCCCGCCACATGCAGCGCATCGCCCGCTTCGCACGCCAGCGACAACCCCTTGAAGAGCAGTCTCTCTCCGCGGCGGCAGGCAATGTCTTTCGCGATGAGCTGCGCTTGCATGGTTGGGTGCGATAGGCAAAAGCCGCGCTAGCCACAAGCAACACAGGATTCGCGAAACATGCCCGTCGAAGAACTGACCGCCGAAGAACGCGACACCTGGCTGCGCGCGCTGCCCCAATGGTCGCTGACGCGCGAGGGAAAGGCGATCGAGCGCAGCTTCGAATTCGCCGATTTCGCCGAGGCTTTCGCCTTCATGACGCGCATCGCGATCATCGCCGAAAAGCGCGATCACCATCCCGAATGGTTCAATGTCTACAACAAGGTCGACATCACCCTGACCACGCATGACGCGGGCGGCCTGTCCCTGCGCGACGTGAACATGGCCAAGAAGATCGACAAGCTGGTCTAGAGATTGCCCTCGCGCGCACCGGAAGAGCGCGCCTCAACTAGACCATCTTACTTTCCGAGCGGGCGGGCCGAGGCGCGGGTTTGCTTGCGGAGCTTTCCGGGCAGCCAGCGCGCCCCGAAGGCGAGGCTCTTGGCGGTCTTGCCGACGGTGGTGTGGAGCTTGTCGCCATGCACCGCATCCCACGCGGCCTTGGCCACTTCCTCGACTGGCGTGATCTCCAGCCCGGCGTCGGTCACGCGGGTGCGGATGTCCTCGTTGCTCTTCGCGTTGGGATTGTGATCGAGCAGCGGTGTGTCGATGAAGCTGGGCATGATCGAGCGGACCTTGATGCCGTCGTCCGCCCATTCCCCGTCGAGGCTTTCGGTGATGGCGCGCACGCCGAACTTGGTCGCCGAATAGACGCTCGCGCCGGGCGTGCCGTAGATACCCGCCGCGCTTGCGGTGTTGAGCAGGCAGGAGCCGGGCGCGGTTTTCTTGAGCCAAGGATAGACCGCCTGCGCCCCGAAGAGCACGCCCTTCAGATTGATATCGAGGCAGCGTTCGATCTCGGTGACGCTGTTTTCCTCCAGCGCGCCGCCCAGTGGAATGCCGGCGTTATTGGCCAGCACGTCGATCCGGCTGCCGGCCGCGGTGGCAAAACCGTCGAGCGCGCGGTCCCACGCCTCGCGGTCGCGCACGTCGAAGGTGTGCTGGTAGCTGAAGCCGTGCTTCATCAGGCCGAGCGTTTCGCGCATGCCGGCCTCGTCGACATCGCCCACGCCCACGAACCAGTCGCGCTCGGCAAAGTAGAGCGCGATGGCGCGCCCGATCCCCGAAGCGCCGCCGGTCACGAAAATTGCCTTGCGCGTGGTCATAGTCCCTCTCTCAAACAGTGTTCCGTCGCGTCAGAGCGCCGGGTTGGCATAGGCATGCCATGTGAAAATGGCCATCGCACCGCGATAGGGCTTCCACCCTTCCGCCAGCGCGCGCGTCTGTTTCTCGCTTGGGCGCTCCGAAAGCTCGAGCAGCTTCCCGCAGGCCGCCTGCACGGCCAAGTCGCCCGCAGGCCAGATGTCCTGACGGCCTTCTGCGAAGAGCAGGTAGATTTCCGCCGACCAGCGCCCGATGCCCTTGATACGGGTCAGTTCGGCAATCGCCGCCTCGTCGTCCTGCGGCAGGTTTTCGAGGTCGAGTTCGCCGCCCGCCACCAGTTCGCAGAGGCTGCGGGCATAGCCCTGTTTCTGGCGCGAGAGGCCGCAGGCGCGCAGCGTGTCGAAATCGCGCGCGAGCAGTTCGCCTGCGTGCATGTCCTCGCCCAGCTCGGCTTCGAGCTTAGCCCACACGGACGCGGCCGCGGCGACGCTGACCTGCTGGCCGACGATGGTGCGCAACAAGGTGCGGTAGCCGGTCGGGCGGATGCGTTCTTCGGGATAGCCGACCCGCTGGATCGCAGCCGCCACCACCGGGTCATGCGCGGCGACGGCGTCGAGGTGATCGCGCAGCTGAGCGTTGGTTAGACCCATGTCTTTGGCTTGCCTTCCCGCCTCGCTTTGAATAGCAGCCCCTCGCATAGGGCCCGCGCGGCGGGCAAGGCAACACAGGACATGCATCGATGCCCAAGCTGATCGTCATCACCCGCGAAGGCGAGACTTCCGAAATCGAGGTCGAAAACGGCCTCACCGTGATGGAAGCCATTCGCGACAACGGTTTCGACGAACTTCTCGCCTTGTGCGGCGGCTGCTGCTCCTGCGCGACCTGCCACGTCCATGTCGACCCCGCTTTTACCGGCAAGCTGCCGGAAATGAGCGAGGACGAGGACGACCTGCTCGAAAGCAGCGACCACCGCGTGGAAACCTCGCGCCTGTCGTGCCAGATCCCCTTCACCGGCGAACTCGACGGGCTGAAGGTTACTATCGCCCCTGAAGATTGATGTTGTTTGCGCAGCGGTAGGGCGACCTCTACCTCGGCGAGCATGACACAGATCCCCGTACGCGAGCGCACGCTCGACCTCATCGGCAACACCCCGCTCGTCCGCCTTGCCGGGCCGAGCGAGGAAGCCGGCTGCGACATCTACGGCAAATGCGAATTCGCCAATCCCGGTGCCAGCGTGAAGGACCGCGCCGCGCTCTACATCATTCGTGACGCCGAGGCGCGCGGCGAGTTGAAGCCCGGCGGCTGCGTGGTCGAAGGCACCGCCGGCAACACCGGCATTGGCATCGCGCTCGTCGCCAACGCGCTGGGCTATCGCACGATCATCGTGATGCCCGACAACCAGAGCCGCGAGAAGATGCAGACCCTGCGCGCTCTGGGGGCGGAGCTGGTGACCGTGCCGCCAACCAAATACGCCGATCCGCAGCATTTCCAGCACGTCTCGCGCCGAATGGCGGAAGAGACGGAAGGCGCGATCTGGGCGGGCCAGTTCGACAACACCGCCAATCGCAAGGCGCATATCGAAGGCACGGCGAAGGAGCTGTGGGAGCAGCTCGAAGGCCGGATCGACGGCTTCACCTGCGCAGCGGGCACCGGCGGCACCATCGCCGGGGTCGGCATGGGGCTGAAGGAACTGGACGAGAACGTCACCATCGCGCTGACCGATCCGCATGGCGCGGCGCTCTACAATTACTACGCCAATGGCGAATTGAAGGGCGAAGGCTCCTCGGTCGCCGAGGGTATCGGGCAGGGCCGCATTACCGGCAATCTCGAAGGCGCGCCGATCGACACGCAATTCCGCATCTCGGACGAGGAGGGCCTGAACTGGGTCTCCCGCCTGCTGCGCGAGGAAGGACTGTGCCTCGGCCTGTCGAGCGGCATCAACGTCGCAGGCGCGGTGGCGCTGGGCAAGCATCTGGTTGCCGAGGGGCGCGAGAACCCGAAGGTTGCTACTGTGCTGTGCGACACGGGCTTCCGCTATCTCTCCACGCTCTACAATGCGGAGTGGCTACGTTCGAAGGGCCTTCCCGTGTTCGACTGGCTAGACGAGGGCGATTGACGAAAGGCGCCTCAGCGCCCAAATCTCCTGTTATGCCACGCAGTTTCGACCTCACCCGCAGCGCGCCGGGCGGCGCAGAGCCGGCCGATGTGCCCTTGGGCGGCACGCGTTCGCAATCGGTCCAGCGCCTGCAGATCGGGATCGGGGGCGTGGTGCTCATGGTCCTGCTGGTGGGGCTCGCCAGCCTCATCCAGGATCGCACGCGCGAGGTAGACCGCGCGGCATCGCCGGCTGCCGCGCCGACGACCGAGCCGACCGCCGCCGCGCCGCAGAACGATCCGCTGGTCGAGGCAGGCGTGGTGCCCGACTTGCCCGAAGGACCGGCGCCCGGTCCGACGCAATCGCCCGCTCCCGTTCCCCAACAGGGCGCGCCCAATGATCCGCAACAGCCTTAGCCTGCTCGCAACTGGCGCGCTGGCGCTGCTCACCGCCTGCAACGCCAACACCCCGCAGGACGAGGCGGCTGCCGCACCGGCGGAGATGGAGGCCGCACAGGCCGGAAAGCCGAAGCTCGGCTTGTTCACGACGCTGCCGATCTACTGGGGCGAGGCGGGCGATATTACCGCTATGATCGACGGCGGCGGCGAACCCGACTGGGTGCGCACCGAGCTGGAGACGCGGTACGAACTCGTCCCGCTCGACACGCTGGAAGCCGAAGCGCTCGATGGCCTCGACCAGGTCCTGCTGGCCCAGCCGCGCGCGCTTGCGCCCTCGGAGAATGTGGCTTTCGATGCCTATCTCGCGCAGGGCGGTAAGGCCGTAATTCTCGCCGACCCCATGCTGACCCGGCATTCCGAATACGGCATCGGCGACCGTCGCCGCCCGCAGGACGTCGTGCTGCTCTCGCCGATCTTCTCCCGCATGGGCCTCGAATTGCTGTTCGACGAAGAGCAGGGCGAGGGCGAGCGGCTGGTGGACGGGCGCCTGCCGGTGAACCTCGCCGGACGGTTCGAAGCGCGCGACAGCGGCAGCGCCGAGCGCGTCTGTACGGTCGCCAGCGAAGGCCTGCAGGCAAACTGCCGCTATAGCCGCGGCGAAGTGTATCTGCTTGCCGATGCGGCCGTGCTCGATTGGGAAGGTGAAGAGCCGGTCCCCGAAGCGCGCAAGGCGGCGCTGTGGAGCCTGCTGGATCCGCTTTCGGACTAAAGGCCTCGGGCTGATGGGAAGCCCACTTACACGCAGAAGGGAATTCGCGGGACTCGGCACGGGAAATCACGGGGGGCAGTCCGGGATACTGCGGGAAGGCACCCGATTCCCGTGGTTTTTCCGTAGCCTAGGGTTACACATTGTTAAGGATATACACAGGATTGCACGATTAAAAATATCGTTAAAACAATGACTTGCAGATCAATCCCGTAAAATCCCGCAATTTTCCCTTCCATCCCCGCGTCTCCCGCGATAAATCATCACGACATCGGACATGCCAGTGTCTTTGCGCGCGTCGCTCAATGCGGGCGCGCCGTGAAAGCTCGCGCTTTTGCGGACGGGGGAGGTGTGTCCGGTGGAGAGGTGAAAACGCCGATTGGGGCAAAGCGACGGGGACAGGACCGTGCAATTCGGAGGGTACAGCGGACAAGCCTATTCGCCTGCGGGCGATAAGGGCCGCTTTGTGCTTCCGCCCCTCTTCCGCAAGGCCGTGAAGGAAAGCTCCGACGGCCGCGTCCTGTGCCTCATGAAGCACCCCACGTGGAAGTGCCTCGTCGGCTTCGGCCTCAGCCGCAAGGAAGAGCTCGACGCCCAGCTCGACCGCGAAGAGGAAATCGCCGTGCGGGTCGGCAAGGATTTCGACCGCGACACGCGCGCCAGCCAGCTCTTCGGCTTCATCGAAATGCCCTTCGACGACAGCGGTCGCTTTGTCATGCCCGAACACCTGCGCGCCCTCGGCGGGATCGAGGACGGCCTCTACTTCCAGGGTGGCGGGCGCTTCTTCACGCTGTGGAACCCGAGCGAGCTTGCCGAAATGGGCGATGACTGGGCCAGCGCCAAGGCTGCGTGCGAAAGCCTGCTTGCCGATGCAAAGGCGAAAGGCAAATGAGCGGCGCGCCCCACATTCCCGTCCTGCTCGACGAAGTGATCGAAGTGCTCGACCCGCAGCCGGGCGATGTGCTGATCGACGCCACCTTCGGCGCGGGCGGTTATACGCGCGCGCTGCTCGAACGCGGTGCGACCGTGCACGCCTTCGACCGGGATCCCGACGCTATTGCGGCGGGTCGCACCTGGCGGGAGACGGAGAGTACTCCGCCCCGCCTCATCCTTCACCCGCATCGCTTTTCCGAGATGCTGGAAGTCATGCGCGCTGCCGGTGTGGAGCGCGTGGACGGCGTGGTCATGGATATCGGCGTCTCCTCGATGCAGCTCGACCAGGCGCATCGCGGGTTTGCCTTTTCCGCCGACGGACCGCTCGACATGCGCATGAGCCAGGACGGCGAAAGCGCGGCCGACTTCCTCAACACTGCTGCGGAAAGCACCATCGCGGACGTGATCTACCAGTACGGCGAAGAGCGCCAGTCGCGCCGCGTCGCCCGCGCGATCGTGGCCGCGCGCCCGCTCGAGACGACCGGCGACCTCGCCCGTGTCGTGCGCAAGGCGCTGGGCCACAAGCCGCATGACAAGAAGGACCCGGCCACGCGGACCTTCCAGGCCATCAGAATTCACGTGAACGGCGAACTCGACGAACTGTCCCAAGGGTTGTCGGCCGCCGAACACCTGCTGCGCGAAGGGGGCCGCCTTGCGGTGGTCAGCTTCCACAGCCTCGAAGACCGGATCGTCAAGCGCTTCCTGCGCGAGGCATCCTCGACCCCGAGCGGCTCGCGTCACGTCCCCATGGCAGCGCAGGTCGATCCGGTCTTCTCCCCTGTTTCCAAGGCGGTCAAGCCCACCGAGGCCGAGATCGACCGTAACCCGCGCGCGCGCTCGTCCGTCCTGCGGCACGCAGTGCGCACCGCAACGCCAGCAAGGGAGGCCGCCTGATGAGCCACGCCACACGGATCCGCCAGATCGGCTGGCTCGTCGTGCTCGCAGCCTGTGTTGCGGCCTTTCTCGCGCTTACTTTCCGGGTGAACGCGGTGAAAAGCGAAGTGCGCCTGATCGAACGACAGATCATCGCAGCGGAACGCTCCAAGCTGATGCTGGAAACCGAGTTCCAGACCCGTGCCAGCCAGCACCAGCTGGCAGCGTGGAACCAGGTCGAGTTCGGCTACAAGGCTCCGCGCGCCGACCAGTATGTCGAGCACGAGCGCCAGCTTGCCGCTCTCGGCACGCCGCGCGGGCTGGGTGCGCCCCAGCCGATCCGCGTTGCCAAGGCCGACACCGGCCCGGTCGAGGAGGACAGCCTGTTCGGCGACTGGATGAACGACGACAAACCTTCCGAGGGTGGTCGGGCGCTTGCCGTAGCGGTGGCCGAAAGCCAGCCTGCCGAACGGCTTGCATCGAGCCTCGCCCAGCGCCTTGCGCGGCCGGCCAACGCGTCGGTAGCCATGGCCGAGGCCGCCCGGTGAACGCATTCTCCGCTCTCCACGGTGGACCGGGAGCGGTGAGCATGGCGATGGCGAGCGGCCGCGTGCAGCTCGTCAGCATCCGCCAGAAATCGCTCGACCTTGCCCGCTGGCGCGTCCTCTGGATCGCGCTTGCTTTCGCGTTTGTCGCCGTGATCGCGACAACCCGCATCCTGTTCCTCGGAGCAGGCGGCGAAGGCGCGCGCGCGACCTCGCTCGAGGCGGCGTTGCTGCCGGACCGCGGAGAAATCGTCGACCGGAACGGCGTGCCCATGGCGCGCGCCTTTCCCGCCTATGCCCTGTGGTTCAATCCTAAGGCCCTTGGTGAGGACGGCGAGCCGCTGGTGGCCAGCGCCGGCGAAGTGGCGGCAAAGCTCAAGGCGATTTTCCCTGACCTCGATGAGAAAGCCGTTGCGGCCCAGCTCGCCAGCGGCAAGGGCGGCTATTTGCGCCGCCGCCTGCTGCCCGAAGAAGCGAACCGTGTGCAGGACATCGGCGAACTCGCACTCGAAATGCCGATGGAAGAGGACCGTCACTATCCGCAAGGCAAGATGGCCGCGCATGTCCTCGGCTATGTTGCCGCGGACGGCAGCGGCCGCGTGGGCATGGAACAGGTTTTCGACGAGCACCTGCGCGACCCGCTGACGCGCGGCACACCGGTTGCGCTCTCGCTCGATGTGCGCGTGCAAGGTGCGCTGGAGGACGAACTGCGGCGTGGCATGAAGCTCACGCAGGCGCAGGGCGCCGCGGGTATCGTGCTCGATGTCGACACGGGCGAGGTGCTGGCGCTCGCTTCGCTGCCCGAATTCGATCCGAACAAGATCGACGAAGACGGCCAGAAGCTCATGTTCAACCGCGTCACCAACCAGGTGTATGAGCTGGGATCGACCTTCAAGCCGCTGACCGTGGCCGCCGCCATCGACAGCGGCACGATCCGCGATCTGGGCCGCCGCTTCGACGCCTCGCCGGTCAAGGTCGGGCGCTTCACCATCCGTGACAGCCACGCGATGGGCGACGATCTGAATGCGGTGGAAACGCTTATTCACTCCTCGAACACGACCAGCGCGCGCATCGCCGATGAAATGGGCGCGGAACGCCTGCGCCAGTACATGATAGACTTAGGCATGAACGGCCGTCCCGAAATCGAGCTGCCGGCAAAGGGCTTCCCGCTATGGCCGGGTGAGAAATGGGCGCGCCTCACCAATATGACCGTCGGTTTCGGTCACGGTATTGCCGTCACGCCGCTGCATCTCGCCAGCGCCTATGCGGCGATGGTCAATGGCGGGGTCTACCGTCCGGCTACGCTCAAGAAACTGGGCCCGGGCGAGGCGCCCAAGGGCCGCCGCGTGTTCAAGGCCTCGACCTCCAGCCGGATGCGCCAGATGATGCGCGCCATCGCGATCTACGGCACGGGTCGCAACGCCGATGCTCCGGGCTACCGGGTCGGGGGAAAGACCGGCTCGGCCGAAAAGCCGGGCGGCAAGGGCGGCTATCGCCGGACCGCGCTGGTCTCCACCTTCGCCGCGGCCTTCCCGATGGATCGCCCGCGCTATGTCGTGATCGCCATGCTCGACGAACCGCGCGGCACGCTTGCCAGCTCCTACCAGCGCACCGCCGCCTGGAACGCCGCGCCCATCGTCGGTCGCCTAGTCCCCCGCATCGGCCCGCTGATCGGCGTGCGTCCCGACGATACGCGTGATATCGACATTTCCGCCATCACCCCGCTCATTCCGGAGGCTCAGAATGAAGCTGAGTAAGCTCTGTGCTGCCGCCGGCATCGATTGCCCGGACGGCGCCGAGATCAACGTCACCGGCTTTGCCATCGACAACCGCAAGGTTGCTCCGGGCACCGTGTTCGGCGCGTTTCAGGGCGCGCAGGTGAATGGCGAGGATTTCATCCCTGCCGCCATCGAGGCCGGCGCTGTTGCCGTCGTTGCGCGCAGCGAAGCTACGGTCGAAGGCGCGCTCCACATCGCCAGCGACACTCCCCGCAAATGCTTTGCCGAGCTGGCAGCCGGATTCTTCACCCCGGTGCCTGAACATATCGTCGCAGTCACCGGCACCAACGGCAAGACATCCTGCGTCGAGATGACACGCCAGATCTGGCGCATGTCGGGCGAGCGCGCGGCGAGCATCGGCACGCTCGGCGTGACCACGCCCGACGAAAGCGTGTCGACCGGGCTGACCACGCCCGACATCGTCACCTTTCTCTCGAACATGAGCGGCCTGGCGCGCGAGGGCGTGACCCATGTCGCCTATGAAGCTTCGAGCCACGGCCTCTCGCAATACCGCAACGAAGGGATCGCGGTCGAAGCGGCTGGCTTTACCAATTTCAGCCGCGACCATCTCGATTACCACGCGGACATGGAAGACTATTTCGCCGCCAAGATGCGCCTCTTCGATGAGGTCGTATCGGACGGCGCGACCGCGGTTATCTGGATGGGCGCGGGCGAGAGCGGGTGGAACGCCCGCGTCGTCGACCATGCAAAAAAGCGCGGCCTGAATGTCATGACGGTCGGGGAGCAGGGCGAGGACATCCGCCTCACCCGCCGCGAACCGACGCAGCTCGGCCAGTCGCTCACCGTGGAACACGCTGGCACCGAGCGGACCATCAATTTGCCGCTGATCGGCGCCTACCAGGTTTCGAACGCGCTTGTGTCGGCCGGTCTTGCGCTCGCGACCGGGATCGACCCAAGCCGTGTCTGGGACGCCGTCGCGCGGCTTCAGCCGGTGCGCGGCCGTCTCGAACGCGCTGTCATCGCGCCTTCGGGTGCGCCGGTCTATATCGACTACGCCCACACGCCCGACGCGCTGGAAGCCGCGATTGCCGCGCTGCGTCCGCATGTGACGGGCCGCCTCATCACCGTCTTCGGGGCCGGCGGGGACCGCGACCATGGCAAGCGCGCGCCGATGGGTGAAGCAGCCGCCAAGGCCAGCGACCTCGTGATCGTCACCGACGACAATCCGCGCGGCGAAGATCCTGCGGACATTCGCCGCGCGGTGCTTGAAGGCGCCGGCGAAGCGCGCGAAGTGGCCGGGCGCCGCGAAGCCATCCATGCCGCCATTGCCGAAGCGGGCAAGGACGACATCGTCCTTGTTGCGGGCAAGGGCCACGAAACGGGTCAGATCATCGGATCGGGAGAAAACATGGCCGTCCATCCCTTCGACGACGTGGAAGTCGCACGCGAATGCGCAGCACTCATCGCCAGAGGTGAGGTATGAGCGCCGCCATCCTGCGCCACCCGGCCTATATGGAATGGCCTGCGGAGGACCGCGACCGGCTGCCGCTGACTCTGTGGCATTCGAAAGCCATTGCCGAGGCCGTGGGCGGCACCGCCAGCGGCGATTTCCAGATTGCCGGGGTCGAGATGGACAGCCGCGACGTCGTGAATGGCGATCTTTTCGTCGCGCTCAAGGGCGAGGCGATGGACGGCCACCGCTTCCTCGACAAGGCTTTCGCCAACGGGGCCGCTGCGGCCATCGTCGATCGCCCGGTCGAGTATCCGCACATCCTCGTCGAGGACACGACCGAGGCGCTAAAAGCGCTCGCCCGCGCGGCTCGCAGCCGCACTGAAGCCAGGATCATCGGCGTGACCGGTTCGGTCGGGAAGACCGGGGTCAAGGAAGCGATCTTCGCCAGCCTCGAACGCGCCAGCCGCGGCGCGGCGCATCGCTCCACCCGCAGCTACAACAACCATGTCGGCGTTCCGCTGAGCCTTGCGCGGATGCCCGCGCGCAGCCGCTTCGGCATCTTCGAAATGGGCATGAACAACGCCGGCGAGATCGAAGGGCTGACCACGCAGGTCCGCCCGCATGTCGCCGTCATCACCACCATTGCGCCCGCGCATATCGAGAACCTCGGCTCGATGGAGGCAATTGCCGACGCCAAGGCCGAAATCTTCGCCGGGCTCGAGCCGGGCGGCGTTGCGGTCATTCCCGCCGACAGCGAGCACTTCGAACGCCTGCGCCTCGCCGCACTGCGCATGGGAGCCAGCGTCGTCAGCTTCGGCCGTGCAGCGAGTGCCGATGTGCGCCTCCTCGACGCGATCCCGAGCGCCAATGGCGGCAGCCTCGTGACCTGCGAATTCGGCAACCCCGCCAAGGGCGGCGGACGCCTTTGCTACACGGTGGCCGAGCCGGGCGATCACTGGGTGATCAACTCGCTCGCCGTGATGGCGACCGTCCGCGCGGCGGGTGGCGACATGGCCGCAGCCGGCCTCGCGCTTGCCGAAATGGGCGGTCTCAAGGGCCGCGGCGCCCGTCACGGTATCGACGTGCCGGGCGGCAAGGCGCTGCTGATCGACGAAAGCTACAACGCCAACCCCGCCAGCATGCGCGCCACGCTGGCGCAACTGGGCCAAACGCCGTCCTCCCGCCGCATCGCCGTGCTGGGGTCGATGAAGGAGCTGGGCGACTTCGGCGCGAAGTTCCACGCAGGGCTTTCCGAACCTCTGATCGCCGCCGATGTCGACTATGCGTTGCTGGTGGGCGACGAGATGCGCGCGCTGGCCCGCGAACTGGGGAAACCCGCCTTCAACTCGCTTGGCAATCCGCTCGAGTGGGAGCATTGCAATTCGGCCGAAGAGGCAATCGGACTGCTGCAGGAATTCGGCATCGTTGCGGGCGATGCCGTGCTGGTCAAGGGCTCCAATTCGGTCGGGCTGGGCAAGCTCGTGGATCACTTCACCCGCGCTAGTTAGGAGCCGACGAGGCCGATGCTTTATCTCCTCGCCGAGTATTTCAATTTCGAGGGCCTCTTCAACCTCGTGCGCTACCAGACGGCGCGCGCGGGCGCGACGCTGCTGACGGCGCTGATCATCGGCCTGTTCATCGGCCCGCGCTTCATCGACATGCTGCGCGTACGCCAAGGCAAGGGGCAGCCGATCCGCGAGGACGGACCGCAGACGCACCTCGCCAAGGTCGGTACACCGACAATGGGCGGGTTGATGATCCTGATCAGCCTGTTCCTGTCGCTGCTCTTGTGGATGGACCTGTCGAACCCCTTCATCTGGGCCTGCCTCGCGGTAACCGGCGGCTTTGGCCTGATCGGTTTCCTCGACGATTACGACAAGGTCTCGAAAGCCAGCCACAAGGGCGTGTCGGGCAAGGTCCGCCTGCTGTTCGAGTTCATCGTGGCTGGTATCGCCAGCTACATAATCGTCAGCCAGATCAACACCTTCGTCTATGTTCCCTTCGTCAACGACTTTGGTATCGAACTGGGGCCACTCTACTATGTTTTTGCTGCGACGGTCATAGTCGGCGCAGGCAATGCGGTGAATCTCACCGACGGGCTCGACGGGCTGGCGACCATGCCGGTCATCATCGCGGCGGGCACCTTCGCGGTGATCGCGTATCTCGTGGGCCGCGTGGACTATTCCGAGTATCTCGGCATTCCCTACGTCGAAGGCGCGGGCGAGCTGGCGATCTTCTGCGCGGCCATCATGGGGGCAGGGCTGGCCTTCCTGTGGTTCAACGCGCCGCCCGCCGCTGTCTTCATGGGTGACACCGGCAGCCTCGCCCTTGGCGGTGCGCTGGGGGCAATTGCCGTGGCGACGCATCACGAGGTAGTCCTCGCCATTGTCGGCGGGCTGTTCGTGTTCGAGGCGCTGTCGGTCATCATCCAGGTCTTCTGGTTCAAACGCACCGGGCGGCGGGTCTTCCGCATGGCGCCCATCCACCACCATTTCGAGCAGCTCGGCTGGTCCGAGAGCAAGGTCGTGATCCGCTTCTGGATCGTCGCCATCGTGCTCGCACTTCTGGGGCTGGCAACGCTCAAACTCAGATGATCACCTCGCCCGCCTGGAAGGACAAGAAATACGCGGTGCTCGGCCTCGCGCGGTCCGGCCGGGCGACAGTCGAGGCCTTGCTGGCGGCGGGCGCGGACGTGCTGGTGTGGGACGACCGCGCCGAAGCGCGCGAGCCTTACAACGGACGCTGCGTCATCGGCGATCCGCTGGAGGCGGACCTTACCGGCTATGCTGGCGTGGTCGTTAGCCCCGGCGTTCCGCTCAACACCCACCCGAT
Source organism: Qipengyuania aurantiaca (assembly GCF_019711375.1). Classification (NCBI taxonomy): domain Bacteria; kingdom Pseudomonadati; phylum Pseudomonadota; class Alphaproteobacteria; order Sphingomonadales; family Erythrobacteraceae; genus Qipengyuania; species Qipengyuania aurantiaca. Next base: position 331,322 of record NZ_CP081295.1, on the reverse strand, counting down.
CAAGCCCCATGCTGACAGCTTCGGCGTGCCGGTGATTGGCGATATTGAACTCTTCGCGCAGGCAAGGGCGGACCTGCCGCCGCACAAGGTCGTCGGCATCACCGGCACCAATGGCAAGTCGACCACCACCGCGCTGGTCCACCACATCCTCAAGACCGCAGGCGTGCCGACCACCATGGGCGGCAATATCGGCCTCCCGATCCTCGAGCAGGAGCCTTTGCGGGAAGGCGGGGTATATGTGCTGGAGCTGTCGAGCTACCAGATCGATCTGACCTATTCGCTCGACTGCGACGTGGCGGTACTGCTGAACATCACGCCGGACCATCTGGATCGGTATGATGGGGATATGAACGCTTACGCCGAGGCCAAGGCGCGGCTGTTCGACCTGCAATCCGAAGAACACACCAAGATATTCGCCGGCAATGACCTCTACAGCGATGCTATCGCCGACACGCTCCGGGATGAAGCGGAGGTGCCAATCTTCGCCTACCCGCGCGCAACGGGATCGCCAGCCCTGTCTGGACCCCATAATGCACAAAACGCCAGCGCGGCGGCGCATGCTTGCGAAGCGTTGGGCGTCTCAGATGCGGACATTGAGCAAGGGCTATCCTCGTATACGGGCCTCCCCCACCGCATGGAACGTATCGCCGAGATTTCCGGTATCGCCTATGTTAACGACAGCAAGGGCACCAACACCGCGGCCTCTGCACCGGCGCTCGCTGCATTCGACAACATCCACTGGCTCCTCGGCGGGCTCGCCAAGGAGCCGGGGCTGGGCGAGTGCGAGGCTGAGCTGCCCCATGTCAAAGCCGTCTACACTATCGGCAAGGCCGGTCCGGACTTTGCCGCGCTGCTGGAAGGCCGCGTACACGTGGAGCAGTGCGAAACGCTCGACCGTGCTGTTGCAGCCGCTGCCGCCAAGGCCAAACCGGGCGACACTGTCCTCCTCTCGCCAGCCTGCGCGAGTTTCGACCAGTACGCCGACTTCGAAAAGCGCGGTGAACATTTCCGTGAATTGGTGGAGGCGCTGAAGTGACCGCCATGCAGCCCTTCGTCCCCGGCGCCAAGCGCAAGCCCGCCCACATCCCGGGCGGCAAGCTGTCGCGCTGGAGCCAGCTGAAGATCTGGTGGCGCGAGATCGACCGCGTTCTGCTCGGCCTCGTGCTGTTCCTTATGGCGGGCGGCGCGATCGCGGTTGCGGCGGCCAGCCCGGCCAGCGCCGACCGGCTGTCGACCTCGTCGGAAACGCTCGATCCGCTCTACTTCTTCTACCGCCATCTCGGCTGGCAGGCGGTGGCGCTGTGCATCCTCTTCGGCACCTCGATGCTCAGCCGCGAGAACGCGCGGCGGCTCGGTGTCCTGGTCGCCGCCGCCATGCTCGGCCTCCTGTTCCTCGTCCCTTTCATCGGGGTGGAAATCAACGGCGCGCGGCGCTGGATCGTCATCGGCATGCAGTTCCAGCCGTCCGAATTTCTGAAGCCTGCCTTCGTGATTGTGGTCGCCTGGGTGTTGTCCTGGCGCATGCGCGATCCCAACCTCCCGGTGCTATGGCTCGTGACCGGCCTGACGGGCCTGATCGGTGCGCTGCTGATGATGCAACCGAATTTCGGCGAATTCATGCTGTTTGCAGGCGTCTGGGGCGTCATGATCCTGCTGGCAGGCATCCCTCTCAAACGGCTCGGCATCGTAGTTGGCGGCGGCCTTTTCCTCCTGACCGCGACCTATTTCCTCTACGACAACGCCCGCCACCGCATCGACAGTTTCTTTGGCGGCGGTACGGCCTATGACCAGGTCGACCTGGCCAGCCGTACGTTGCTCGCCGGGGGCTGGACGGGAGCAGGTTACGGCCTCGGTCTCAGAAAGATGAGCCTGCCCGAAGCGCATACCGACTACATCTTCAGCGTGATCGGCGAAGAATTCGGGCTGATCGCCTGCGCCTTCATCGTCCTGCTGTATCTCGCCATCGTGCTGCGCGTGCTGATGCGGCTGGTGGACGAGGAGGACCTCTTCGCCCTTCTCGCCGGCACAGGCCTCGTCGCGCTGTTGGGTGGGCAGGCCTTCATCAACATCCTCGTCAATCTGCAACTCTTCCCGTCGAAGGGGATGACCTTGCCGCTGATCAGCTATGGCGGCTCCTCGACCATGGCGATCGCGCTGACCGTGGGCCTGTTGATCGCAGTCACCCGCCGCAATCCCTATCTCAAAACGACGACAAGGGGACTTGGCGACCTGCTGGGCATAGGGCAGGGGGGCGCGATGACGACACCAGAGGCGCGCATTACGCGCGGAATCCACCAGTGACCGGCTCCAGCCGCCATTTCGTGCTCGCCGCCGGAGGGACCGGGGGCCATTTGCTGCCCGCCTTCGCACTGGCGACCGAACTCGACCGGCGCGGGCACCATGTCGCGCTGATCACCGACGAGCGCGGCGCGCAGATCCCCGGCAAGCCCGATTTCATGCCCGCCCATGTCCTGCCCGCGGGGCGTTTCGGCAAGAACCCGCTGCAATGGCTGAAAGGCGCAAAGGCCGTGTGGGAAGGGCGCACCATGGCGCTGCGGCTGTTCGACAGCTTCCAGCCTAGCGCGGTGGTCGGCTTCGGGGGCTATCCCTCGCTGCCCGCGATCCTCGCCTCGACCTCGGCGGATATCCCGACCGTGGTCCATGAACAGAACGCGGTACTGGGCCGCGTGAACCGCCTGTTTGCTGGCCGCGTGAACGCGATTGCCACCGCCTATCCCGATGTGCAGCGGCTGAAACCGGCGCATAAGGACAAGGTGTTCCTCGTCGGCAATCCGGTGCGCGCCGAAGTGCTCACCCTGCGTGACGATCCGTTCCCGAGCTATGGCGAGGACGGTCTGCTGCGCGTGCTCGTAACCGGCGGCAGCCAGGGCGCGCGTGTCTTGTCCGAAGTCGTCCCCGATGGCCTTGCCATGCTTCCGCCCGCGATCCGACAGCGGTTGCAGGTCACCCAGCAGTGCCGCCCGGAAGATCTCGACGCAGTGCGCGAACGCTATCGCACTCACGGCATTCCGGCCGAACTGGCGACCTATTTCGAAGACATGCAGGCGCGCCTTGCCGATGCGCATCTCTTCATCGGCCGTGCTGGCGCCTCGACCATAGCGGAACTGACCGCCGTGGGTCGCCCGGCCATCCTGATCCCGTTGCCCATCGCGACCGACGACCACCAGGCGTTCAACGCGCGCGAGATGGCCAAGGCGGGCGGGGCGCGGATGATCCGGCAGGAGAAGTTCGAGGCGAAGGAACTCGCCAAGCAGATCCGCGTGCTGGCGGACGATCCGCAAGGGCTTTCCAACGCGGCCCATGCGGCATGGAACTGTGGCCGTCCCAAGGCCGTAGAGGACCTTGCCGACCTCGTCGAAAGCTTCGGCGGGGCGGACATGATGGATGTAATCCGCGTGGGCGGAAACAACGCGCGGGGGGCTTCGCAGGGCCAGGTCGCGGGCCAGGGTGCGAAATTGGAGAGTTCGGAATGAAGGGCGTACCTACCGATATCGGCACGATCCACTTCGTCGGGATCGGCGGCATCGGCATGTCGGGCATTGCCGAGGTGATGAACAACCTCGGCTATACGGTGCAGGGCAGCGATATCAGCGAAAGCCCCACGGTCGAGCGCCTGCGTTCGCAAGGCATCGCGGTGAAGATCGGGCACGAGAAGGAAAACGTCGAAGGCGCCGCCGTCGTCGTGACCTCCACCGCGGTCAAGCGCACCAACCCCGAAGTCGCGCACGCACTCGAAAACCGCATCCCCGTGGTTCGCCGCGCCGAAATGCTCGCCGAACTGATGCGTCTAAAATCGACCATCGCGGTGGCCGGGACGCACGGCAAGACAACCACCACCAGCATGATCGCCAGCCTGCTCGACTGCGGGGCCATCGACCCGACCGTAATCAACGGCGGCATCATCGAACAATATGGCTCCAACGCCCGGCTGGGCGACAGCGACTGGATGGTGGTGGAGGCCGACGAAAGCGACGGTAGCTTCCTGCGCTTGGACGGCACCATCGCGGTCGTCACCAATATCGATCCCGAGCACCTCGATCATTACGGCGATTTCGACGGGGTGAAGGACGCCTTCGTCGAGTTCATCCACAACGTGCCTTTCTACGGCGCGGCGGTGCTGTGCATCGACCATCCCGAAGTGCAGGCAGTCATCGGCAAGGTCCGCGACCGCCGCGTGGTGACCTATGGCTTCAACCTGCAGGCGGACATCTGCGGCGTGAACGTCCAGCCGCATGAGGGCGGCAACCGCTTCGATGTGATCGTGCGCCAGCGCGGCGAGGAAGACCGCCGTATCGAGAACGTCTGCCTGCCCATGCCCGGTCGCCACAACGTCCAGAACGCACTCGCCGCGATTGCCGTCTCCATCGAGATGGGCTGCCCGGACGAGGTGATCTGCAACGGCTTCTCCAGCTTCGGCGGCGTGCGTCGCCGCTTCACCAATGTCGGCAGCGTCGGCGGGGCGACCGTGATCGACGATTACGGCCACCACCCGGTCGAAATCCGTGCCGTGCTGGAAGCCGCGCGCGAGGCGACGAAGAATCGCGTCATCGCCGTCATGCAGCCGCACCGCTACACACGCCTCCGCGATCTGATGGACGACTTCCAGAGCAGCTTCAACGAGGCCGACCAGGTCTACATTACCCCGGTCTATGCTGCGGGCGAGGACCCCATCGAAGGCGTGAGCGCCGAGGCGCTGGTCGAAGGCCTCAAGTCCCGCGGCCACCGCAACGCGGCTACGGTGGAGGATCGGGACGACCTTGCGAAAAAGCTCGCCGCCGACATCGAAGAGGGCGACCTCGTGGTCTGCCTCGGCGCGGGCGACATCACGAAATGGGCGGCCGGTCTTGCCGATGCGGTCGGGAAGGAACGCGATTCGTGAGCGATCAGGAAAACGACGTCTGGAACTGGGACAGCGGCATGGCGCCGGACTGTTCGGTCGAAGGAACCATCGAGGCGCCGATCGACACCGATGGCCTCAAAGGCAAGCTGACGCCCGACGCGCCGCTCGCCAAGCTCGTCTGGTTCAAGAGCGGCGGCAAGGCCGACTGGCTGTTCGAGCCCGAAGACCTCGCCGACCTCAAGGAATTCCTCCGCCGCCTCGACGGCGACCTGCCGGTCATGGCGCTGGGCCTCGGCTCGAACATGATCGTGCGCGACGGCGGCGTGCCGGGCGTGGTCATCAAACTCGGCAAGCCTTTCGCCGACGTTGCCATCGACGATGAAAGCTGCGTCGTCGCTTGCGGCGGCGGTGCGCATGGCATCCTCGTCGCCAGCGCGGCGCGAGATTGCGGCGTGGCGGGCCTCGAATTCATGCGCGGCATCCCCGGCACGGTCGGCGGTTTCGTGCGCATGAACGGCGGCGCCTATGGCCGCGAGGTCAGCGACGTGCTGATCGATTGCGAAGTCGTGATGCCCGATGGGCGCTTCCACACTTTGCCCGCCTCCGACCTGCAATATTCCTATCGCCACTCGGCCCTGCCCGAAGGCGCGGTCGTGGTCCGCGCGCGCTTCAAGGGCGAGCCGGGCGATCCCGAAGTCATCGGCGCGAAAATGGACGAGATCGCCGAAGCGCGCGAAAACTCGCAGCCGCTGCGTACCAAGACGGGTGGTTCGACCTTCAAGAACCCGCCGGGCAAAAAGGCCTGGGAACTGGTCGATGCGGCCGGATGCCGCGGCCTGACGATGGGCGGCGCGCAGGTTAGCGAGAAGCACACCAACTTTCTCCTCAACACCGGCGACGCCACCAGCGCCGATATCGAAGGGTTGGGCGAGGAAGTGAAACGCCGTGTCTACGAGCATTCGGGTGTCGAACTCGAATGGGAAATCCAGCGCGTGGGGCGACCGTGAGCGAGCGTCCACTCAACGAATTCGAGCAAGGAATTCTGGATAATATCGAGAAGTCCGGCTGTCAGGTAAATACCATCTTCGATCCAGATGGTGACGAACCGACGTTTAGCTACTCAATTGGCTTCCCCAAAACGGTGGGTCAACCCGAGGTCATCATCTTCGGACTGAGAAACGAGGTCATGCATTCCATGATCAATGCGCTTCTCGGCAAATGTCGCCAAGGTCTGAAATTGCGGGATGGGTTGGTGATCGACGACCTTTTGGACGGGTACAACTGTGTCGCGAGGGTGGTCGTGAGCGATTATCTTGTGGACGAGTATTTTGCTTCTGCCATCTGGTATGAAAAGTATCGGACTGGTGGGGAGATGGAAGAAGCCTATCAAATCGTTTGGCCGGGCGTTCAGCAGCGCCTCTTTCCGTGGGACGAAGGCTGCGACCAGATCGTCATCGATAGCCAACCTGCCCTCTATCACCCGGAGACCGTTCATTGACCGACCTCCCGACATTGCCCGATAACATCCACATCGCCGTCCTCATGGGCGGCTGGGCGAACGAGCGCCCCGTCAGCCTGATGTCGGGCGAGGGCGTGGCCAAGGCGCTTGAAGAGCGCGGCCACAAAGTCACGCGGATCGACATGGATCGCCAGATTGCCGCACGCATAGCCGAGGTGAAGCCCGATGTCGTTTTCAACGCGCTCCATGGCGTTCCGGGCGAGGACGGGACGGTGCAGGGCATGCTCGACCTGATGGGCGTGGCTTATACGCATTCGGGCCTCGCCACCTCGGTCATCGCGATCGACAAGCAACTTACCAAGCAGGCGCTCGTCCCTCATGGCATCCCCATGCCCGGGGGACGGATCGTGATGAGCGCCGACCTGTTCGAGCGCGATCCGCTGCCGCGTCCCTATGTGCTCAAACCCGTCAACGAAGGCAGCTCGGTCGGTGTCGCCATCGTCACCGACGAGAGCAATCACGGCAATCCGATCTCGCGTTCGGCCAAGGGGCCGTGGCAGGATTTCGCCGAACTGCTCGCCGAACCCTATATCAAGGGCCGCGAGATGACCGCCGCCGTGGTCGATTTCCCCGAAGGCCCGCGCGCGCTCGCCGTGACCGAGCTGAAGCCCAAGAGCGGCTTTTACGATTTCGACGCGAAATACACCGACGGGATGACCGACCATGTCTGCCCCGCCGACATCCCCGAACACATCCGCGACCTCTGCCTCGAGATTGCTCTCAAGGCCCACAAGGTATTGGGCTGCAAGGGCACCAGCCGCACCGACTTCCGCTGGGACGAGGAAGAAGGCGAAGACGGCCTCTTCGTGCTGGAGACCAACACGCAGCCAGGCATGACACCGCTCAGCCTCGTTCCCGAGCAGGCGAAGTTCGCCGGCATCGAATATGGCGCGCTGGTCGAAACGATCATCGCCGCCGCGCTGCGCGATCACAAGGTGAAGGTGGGTCGGGGAAGCGATGGCTAAGGTCAGCCGCAAACCCACCGGCGTCCGCCGTTCCGCCGCTGCGCGCAGCCGCAGCCAGAAGGCGCGCGCGGCGAAGAAGCATACCTCCGGCCTGCTCGACCGCGCGATGGCCGCGCTGCCCTTTACCGACGAGCAGTGGCACAAGTTTTTCCTCTCGCTGATCGTGGCGGGCGCGCTGGGTATCGCCTGGGTCATCGCCAGTTACGCCGGGGCCTTAGATTATGCCCGCAGCGAGCTTGCCAAATCGGCCAGCCGCGCCGGGTTCGAAGTGGCCCGCGTGCGGGTGACCGGGGCCGAGCGGCTGAACGACCAGATCGTCTACGAACGCGTTCTGGGCGAGCAGGATCGCCCGATGCCGCTCGTCGATGTGGAAGCGATCCGCGAACGGCTGCTCGAATTGTCCTGGGTCAAGGACGCGCGCGTCTCGCGCCAGCTGCCCGACTTGCTCCGGATCGATATCGTCGAGCGCAAGCCGCACGCGGTGGTGGTCAAGCCCGACCGGCTGATCCTGGTCGATGCGACCGGCCACGAACTCGAGCCGGTCTCGCGTGAGGAAGCGGGCGAAATGCTGCTTATTTCCGGACCCGGTGCGCAGAAACAGGTCGGCGAACTCGACAAGCTGCTCGATGCCGCCCCGGCTTTGAAGCCGCAGATTGCGGGCGCCGAGTGGATCGGCAACCGCCGCTGGAACCTCACCTTTAAGACTGGCCAGATGCTGGCCCTGCCCGAAGGCGACAAGGGGTCCGCCGCGCTGGTCAAGTTCGCCGAGATGGACGGGCGCAACCGGCTGATCGGCGGCAAGGCGGTGGCCATCGATATGCGCGTGCCCGACCGCGCCTACCTTCGCTGCGCCGACGGGCCGTGCCCACGCGGATTGCAGGCGGAAGGGAGCGCCGAATAATGGCCTCCTCGCCGCACACGCCGCTGCCGCGCATCGCCCGTGTCCATGCGGCGGTGAATATCGGCTCGTTCCGCATCTCGGCCATGATCATGGGCCAGAGCGAGGATGGCGAGATGATCGTACTCGGCTCTTCCCACCGCAAGGCGGAAGGCATCAAGCGCGGCTATGTCACCGATATGGGCGCGGCGACGCACGCGATCCGCGCGGCCGTGGAAACGGCGGAGGCGAACGCCAACACCAGCGTCTCGGGCGTCTGGATCGGCTGCGCCGGGGCCGGTCTTTCAAGTAAGATCGCCAGCGTGGAGATCGCCATCGGCGGCCGCCGCATCGACGAAGACGATGTCGAGCACCTGCTGTTTGCCGCGCGCGACCATATCCAGCCCGACGGGCGCATGGTGCTGCACGCGCAGCCGGCGCATTACACGCTCGACGGGGCGCATGGCATCGCCAACCCCATCGGTCTCCACGCGGAATCGCTGGGTGTCGACATCCATGTGACGCTGGCCGAAGGCGCGCCGGTGAGGAACCTGATCGAGGCGGTGCAAAGCGCGCATCTCGATGTGGAAGGCGTGGTCGCCAGCCCGCTCGCCGCTGCCTATGCTTGCCTGTCGAACGAGGAACGCGACCTCGGCGTTGCCCTGGTCGAGATCGGCGCGCAGGTCACCAATGTCTCGGTCCATGCGGGCGGGATGCTGCTGGGCCTGCGCTCAATTCCCGTCGGGTCGAACGATATCACGGACGCCATCGCCAGCTCGCTGGGGATCCGCCGCAGCCAGGCGGAGCGGCTCAAATGCGTCTCCGGCTCGGCCATCGCGACACCGAGCGATCACCGCGAAATGATCCCGGTCAACGGTCCCGGCGACGAGCCGGGCAGCCGTCTCGCGCGCGGCGCGGACGAACAGAACCGCATTGCCCGCGCCGAGCTTGTTTCCATCGTCACCGACCGGCTGGGCACGATGACGACCGAGATCGACAAGGGCTTGAAGGCCATGGGCTTTTCCGGCGCAAACGGCGGGCAGGTCGTGCTGACCGGCGGCGGCGCGGAATTGCACGGGGTCGCCGAATTCATGCAGGGCGCGCTGGGCTTGCCGGTGCGACGCGGCAAACCGCCCGCGCTGCGCGGCCTGCCAGAGGCGCACGCTACGCCCGGTTTCGCGACGCTGGCGGGCCTGTGCCTCTACGCCTCGGAAGACCCGGTCGACATCCGCACCATCGGCCCGAGCTATCAGCCGACGAAGCGCTATTCGGGCTTCGGACTGGTTAACCGGGTCGTACAAGCGGTGCGCGAATATTTCTGATCTGCGTGCCAATTCGGGCCGAAACCCCCGTTACGCACAGTGGATAAAGGCATTTAACCTTTGCATGCGCGATTCGCTTTGTGCCAAAAGCGTGTGCAACACGGCCTCGGCCAGAATTTTGTCCCAAGGGAACGCCTAATGAGCATCAATATCGGACCCGCTTCCAGCGACGACATGCGCCCCAAGATCATGGTGGTCGGCGTGGGCGGCGCGGGCGGCAACGCCATTGCCAACATGATGGATTCCGAAATCGAAGGCGTCGACTTTATCGTCGCCAACACCGACGCGCAGGCGCTGGCCAGCTCGCCGGCGGAAAAGCGCATCCAGCTCGGTCCCGACATCACCGGCGGCCTGGGCGCCGGCGCCCGCCCAGAAGTGGGCAAGGCTGCGGCCGAGGAAACGGTCGAGGATATCGAGGACTCGCTCGACGGCGTGAATATGTGCTTCATCGCGGCCGGCATGGGCGGCGGCACCGGCACGGGCGCCGCACCGGTCATCGCCGAGGCTGCGCGCCGCAAGGGCGTCCTGACCGTGGGCGTGGTGACCAAGCCGTTCCTCTTCGAAGGCACGCGCCGCATGCGCGCCGCCGAAGCGGGCATCGAAGAGCTGCAGAAGCACGTCGACACGCTGATCGTCATCCCGAACCAGAACCTGTTCCTGGTCGCCAAGGCAGACACCACCTTCAAGGAGGCCTTCGCGCTTGCCGATGAAGTGCTGCAGCAGGGCGTGCGCTCGATCACCGATCTCATGGTCATGCCCGGCCTCATCAACCTCGACTTCGCCGACGTGCGTTCGGTGATGAGCGAGATGGGCAAGGCAATGATGGGCACCGGCACCGCCGAAGGCGAAAACCGCGCCCTCGAGGCGGCGGAACGCGCCATTGCCAACCCGCTGCTCGACGGTGTCAGCATGGCCGGCGCCAAGGGTGTCATCATCTCGATCATCGGCGGCGAGGACATGAAGCTCCTCGAAGTCGACGAAGCGGCGAACCACATCCGCGAGCTGGTCGACGACGATGCCAACATCATTTGGGGCAGCGCCTTCAACCCGGATCTCGACGGCCAGATCCGCGTCTCGGTTGTCGCGACCGGTATCGATGAGGATGGCAGCGCCAAGCCTGCGCAGCCGCGCAATTTCTCCATGGCTCCGCAGCGCGCGCCGCAGCGCCCGGTCCTCGACCTGCAGGCAAGCGCACCGGCGGAAGAAGAGCCTTTCGAACTGAACGAAGGCCTTTCGGCAGAGCCGGAACCGCACCCCGAGCCTGAACCCGCTTACGAGCCCGAGCCGGTATCCTATGCCGAGCCGGAGCCCCAACCCGCGCCCGAACCCGTCTATGACGACAGCGAGGACGAAGAAGGGCCGCTGATGAACCCGGCCGGCCTCTCTCCCGCGGGTGGCAACGACTTCGGCGAGGACGAGGATTACGGCGAGGAAGACGACGACGTCGACGGCATCGTCGACCCGCTCGCCGGCATGCGCAACGAGCACACCGAACGCTTCGACGCCTATGACGACGAGGACCAGCTTCCCCCTCCGGCCGACGACCAGGGCTATGCCGCTGGTGCCGGCGAGAACGGAGGCTGGACCGACGAAGCCGAAGCCGGTGCCGGTTCGCCGCTCGACCTGTCGGACGAGTATGGCGACGACGACGCTCTCGAACTCGGCAGCGACCAGTATGCCGAACAGCAGAGCCCGCTCTCGCAAAAGCCCGCCCGCCGTCCGCTCTTCTCGGGCGAAGGTAGCGGAGCCGGTGACGCCGGTGCCGGTGCCGGTGCAGGCGGCGGCGCGGGCGTCGGCGGTGGCGCTGGTGGCGGCGGCGGTACAGGCGGCGGTGGTGGAGCGCCTGCCGGTGGCGGTTCGCCGCAGGGCAGCACGCTGTTCGAACGCATGGCCAATTTGTCGCGCGGCTCCAGCTCGACGCAGGACGACGAAGACGACGAGGACGAGGATGAAGGCAGCAGCGGCGGCCTCAACATTCCGCGCTTCCTCGGTCGCCAGAACAACCAGTAAACGGGTTTCGGACCATCGCGCCTGCTGGCGCGTTGGTTCCCTGTCATGCCGATACGCAAAGCCAGAAAATGGGCCACGGGCGCAGCCCTGGTTGCCCTTGCTGCCGGAGCGCCCGCCCTGCGCGGGCAGGAAGTCGTGCAGGCGCTTCCGCCGCCCGGTTCGCAGGAGCTGGGCAACGCACTCCAGCGCCTGGCGCGGGACGGCAACGATGTCGCCGCGCTGATCGACGCGGGTGACGCCGCCCTGAAACTGGGCGACGTGACGGCGGCGATCGGCTTCTTCGGCCGCGCACAGGCGCTCTCGCCCTCCAACGCACGCATTTCTCTTGGCCTTGCGCGCGCCTACACGCTGGCCCGCCGGCCGGTCGAGGCATTGCGCCTCTACGCCGAAGCCGAGCGCGGGGGTGTTTCGCAAACCGCCATGGCCGCCGATCGCGGGCTTGCTTTCGACCTCGTCGGCGATGCGCACAGCGCGCAGGAGCTTTACCGGATGGCGCTAGCCGCCGGGGCAGGTGACGCGGTGCGCCGCAACCTTGCGCTGAGCCAGGCGATCTCGGGCGACAAGGCGGGCTTCGAGGCCACGTTGCTGCCCCTGTTGCAGCAAGGCGATTCCGCAGGGTTCCGCACCCGCGCTTTCGGCCTCGCGATCCTTGGCGAAACCGAAGCGGCGGTGAAAATTGCGCGCGACATGATGCCGCAAACCATGGCTTCGAAGATCGAGCCTTATCTTCGGTATATGACCCAGCTGACCCCGGCGCAGCAGGCCGCGGCGGGTGCGCTCGGCGTTTTTCCGCGCACGGCGGCGATCGGCACCGACGATGCGCAGATCGCAGCCTACCGGCCTTCAGGGCCGGCAGCTGTGGCGCGTGCCGATGCTGCCCTTGCGCCCACCGGCGAACCGATGGGATCAACCCGCGCACCGACAACGCGGCGGGAGGGCGATACACGCGGCGCGACTATCGGCCGCAGGCAGGCGAGCCGTGCATCGCGGAGCGGGCGGGATCGGACCGAACGTGCGAGTGGCAGGTCGAATAGCGTATCCAGCGAATTGCCCGCGGTTTCGGCCACGCCGGCTGCTCCGCCGCCGCCACCGCCACCACCGCCACCACCGCCACAGCCGCCTCGTCCGTCTGGGACATTTGCAGGCGAGCTTCCCGCCGTCTCGCAAGGGGAGGGGCAGGCCGCTCCGGCGCGCTCGGCGGCTACGCAGCCAGTCGATCTCGGGCAGCAGCCGGTCACGCGTCCCGCTCCGCCGCCACCGCCTCCGCCACCCCCGCCTCCCGCGCCGCGAGTCGGTCTGGACGAGGCCTTTGCCGATTTCGCGCTCGCCGAGGAGATCAGCGCCAGCCCTCGCGCAGGCGCCGTGGACATCACGGCCATCAAAGTCCCGCGCGAGCGCAACGCGCCGCCTCCGCCGCCCGAGCCCGTGCGCCATTACGTGCAGGTCGCGACGGGGCGCGACCTTAATGCGCTCGGTTTCGACTGGCGTCGCATCGGGCGCAGCGCGCAGGGTGAGCTTGCCGGAAAGAACGCTTTCACCGCGCCATGGGGTGAAGCCAACCGCCTGCTTGCAGGGCCTTATCCCAGCGCCGCCGCAGCACGCCAGGCTGTCACGCGCCTCAAGGCGATCGGCGTCGACAGTTTTGCGTTCTCCAGCGCGGAGGGCGAGCTTATCCTTCCGCTCGATGGTGCACGACCCGCGCCCGAGGCCGAGAAACCGTCCCACCCCTCGCGTCACTGGGTTCAGGTGGCGACAGGCCGCGATCGCAACGCGCTTGCCTTCGACTGGCGGCGCATTGCGCGAAAGGCCGAAGGCGCGCTTTCGGACAAAGGGCCGTTCGTCGTCACATGGGGCGAGGCGAACCGCCTCCTGGCGGGCCCTTACGAATCGCCGGAAGCCGCGCGCGACGTGGTGAACCGCCTGAAACAGCTGGGAATAGACAGCTTCACCTTCACCAGCGAGGAAGGCCAGGCGATCGACACGCTCGATTGAGGCAGACGCGCCCCTATCCGTAAGCGGGGGCTTGTTCACAAGCTATGCACAGGCGCTTTGCGTTCTCCCCAGCACCGGGAGGTGGCGCGATTGCCAAGTACCTTAACCATTCGTCACATGGGCGCATGGCTTTTTCGGGAAACCTCTGATGCGCGCCGTGGAACGGCAATTCGAAGTCGAAGAGGACGCAGCGCCGCTCGACATGCTGCTCGCCCTGTTCGAGGCGCGCGGCTGGCCTTGCGAATCCAACGCCGAAGAAATCTGCGGCGAGATCCAGGGCAGCTGGGCGAAATACCAGCTGCGCGGCATCTGGCGCCCCGAAGACCGCGTCCTGCAGATCCTGTGCCTGCCCGAAGTGCGCGTTTCGGCCGAAAAGACGGGCGCCGCGCACGAGCTTGTCGCGCTGGCCAACGAGCAGATGTGGCTCGGCCATTTCGATATCTGGTCGAACGGCGGCGTGCTCCTCTACCGCAACGGCACCTTGCTTGGGAATGACGGCATGCTCAGCCTCGACCAGGCGCAATCGCTGGTGGAGATCGCAGTGGAAGAATGCGACCGCTTTTATCCCGCCTTCCAGTTCGTGCTGTGGGGCGACAAGGCCCCGCGCGATGCGCTCAAGGCCGCGATGGTCGATGCCGCCGGCGAAGCCTGACGCAAATCCTTGATTTCGCGTTAGGCATACCCCTTCCGGTTTCGCTTGAAATCGGGCGCTAAAGACACGATATTGCTATCAGAAGCGGGGCCGGGTTCGCCCTGCGCAAGGGAGAATTTTGCAATGGCCGATTGGAACGAAACCAACCGCAGGCCGGACATGACGTCCGTTCCGCGCGCTGGCGACGCGGCTACGCGCGGGACCACCTTCGACGAAGGCCTGCGCAAGCACATGCTGTCGATCTACAACATGATGGCTTCGGGCGTGCTCCTGACGGGCATCGTCGCACTGCTGTTCGTCAACACCCCGCTGTTCGAAAGCGCCTTCAACGTCGTGCAGACGCCTTATGGCCGCTCGCTGCAGGTCACCGGGCTCGGCTGGGTGATCAAGCTTGCCCCGCTGGCCTTCATCCTCGTGATCAGCTTCGGCGGGATCCAGCGCTTCAGCAAGACCACGTTGCAGGCGATGTTCTGGGGCTTTGCGACCCTTATGGGCCTCTCGCTCTCGACGATCTTCGCGATCTACACCGGTGAATCGGTCGCTTCGGCCTTCTTCGCCGCGGCTGCTGCCTTCGCCGGCCTCAGCCTCTACGGTTACACGACCAAGAAGAACCTGTCGGGTTGGGGCAGCTTCCTGATGATGGGCCTCATCGGCATCATCGTCGCCATGCTGCTCAACGCCTTCATCTTCCAGTCGGGCGCGATGGGCCTGGTGATCTCGATCCTCGGCGTGCTGATCTTCGCAGGCTTCACCGCCTACGACACGCAGCGCCTGAAGGACGAGTACCAGTACCTGCGCGGCACGGAATTTGCCGGCAAGGCCGTCGTGATGGGCGCGCTCAGCCTCTATCTCGACTTCATCAACCTCTTCCTCTTCATCCTGCAGTTCCTCGGCAACCGCGAGTAACGGCAGGCCGCAAATGCGGACCGGAAAAACGTGCCCGGGGCGAAACTCTCGCTCCGGGCATTTTCTTTGTCCGGTCAAGGCGCTAGGACGTGCCTGCTTCATGTCCCGTCAATGAACGAGGCGCGATCATGAGAGCCAAGACTTGAGGAGGGTCGGCACACAGTGAGCCGCATGTCAGCACAATCCATCCGTCTCGCAGCCCTCACGGCTGCTCTGGGCGCTCTTGCCGCCTGCACCACCGCCCCGCCTCCGCCTCCGCCGCCACCCCCGCCGCCTCCGCCGCCCCCGCCGGTCGTCATCCCGCCGCGGCCGACGCCGCCGATGGGCGCGACCACCAGCATGACCATCCCGATGGTCGCGGCCACGGGCGTGCGCCAGACGGTGAACGCCAATCTGACCCCGGCGCAGACGACCTGGAACCTGCGTTCGGCGCTCAACGTCGCGGCGCTCAACTGCCTCGACCTCAAATACACCGGGCTGGTCGATAATTACGGCGCCTTCCTCAAGCGCAACGCGCGTGAGCTTTCGGCGACCAACCGTGCGCTGCAGAGCGAGTTCCGCCAGCGCTATGGCGGCACCTATCGCGACGTGCAGGATTCCTACATGACGCAGGTCTACAACTACTTCGCGCTGCCGCCTGCGAAGGCGGATTTCTGCGATGTGGCCTTCACGATCAGCCAGGAAGTGAACACGATCGAGGTCGGCACTCTGGACACCTATTCGGCCACCGCTCTGCCGCGCATCGAAGGCGTGTTCGAGGATTTCTTCCGCGCCTACGAACAATACCGCGTCGACCTGCTTGCGTGGGATTCGGAATATGGCCCGCCCACGGTGACCACCACCGTTCAGGGCTATACCAATCCGCTCGACCCTTCCGTCGAAGTCGCGCCGGGCGAGACGGTGGTGAACTCCATGCCCGCGACCGCGCCGCTCGAAGCGGCTGGCGAACCGCAGGCACCGGTCGATATCCCGCCTGCCACCGGACAAGAGCCGGTCGTGATTGCCACCGGCGAGGTAGACGCCAACGGCCAGCCGGTCACCACCCTCCCCACGGAAGGCCCGATCTTCCAGTCGGGTGAAGTCGTGCAGGGCGAGGCGGGCCTCGGCGAAGACATCGATTCCGATGACGAGGACGACGAGCCCGTCCCCTGAGCGCAGAGACACGAAACACAAGAGGGCGGCGGGAGCGATCCTGCCGCCCTTTTTTGTGGGCTATAGCGGCGCGTATTCGCCGAAGTTGGTGGCACAGGCGGTCAGCATGGCGCGCACAGCCTCCACATCGCCATGCGGCATGCCTTTGGGCAGCGGCTGGAGCTTTTCGCGTGGCGGAAAACAGCCGTAGCCTGCAAACAAGCAATGCCAACTCATCGGCGCATAAGCCGGTTGCTGCCCGTAGATCGAGCGGTTGGCCGCCGCGATATCCTCATGGGTGAACCAGGCGGTCATCATTGCCTTGAGCCGCTCGGACAGCGCCTGGTTCTCGCGGTTTTCGCGCCAATAGTCGGTGTCGCTCCGCGAATTCGCGCGGTAATGCGCGACGATGTAATCGCGTATGCCCTCGTAGCGGTCGGCAAGGCGCGCGTTGAACGTGTCGCGATGCCGGGCCGTGAAGCCGCCGCTTTCAAACCCCTCGGCAAAATCCAGCGCGGTGTGGATCACGATATGTAGCGCGGTTGCTTCGAGCGGCTCGATAAAGCCCTGCGAAAGGCCCACGGCGAGGCAATTGCGCGTCCAGCTGTTCTCCAGCCGCCCCACTTTCATCTGCAGCAGGCGGGCCTCAATCTCGTCGCCAGCCCCGACGGCCGTGCGCAGCTCCGCTTCGGCATCCTCGTCCGAGATGTGGCGCGAGGAATAGACATAGCCATTGCCGACCCGCGTCGTCAGCGGGATCGACCAGCGCCAGCCTGCGCGCATGGCAAAGGCGTCGGTCTGCGGGCGCGGGGTACTCCCGTGCGGCGTCGGCATGACTACCGCGCGATCGTTGAAGAGGTTTTCGGTGAAGGGCAGGAAGCGCGCGCCGAGTGTTTTTTCGGAGAGCAGCGCGGAAAAGCCGGAACAGTCGACGAAAAGATCGCCCTCGATGCGCTCGCCGCCCTCGCACAGCAGCGCGGCGATATCGCCGTCTTCGCCTAGTTCGACCTCCTCGACCTTGAGCGGCCGGTGCTCCACCCCGCGCGCCACCGCCCAGTCGCGCAGGAAGCCCCCAAGTTTGTGCGCATCGAAGTGATAGCCGTAGCTCGGCGGGAAGGGGAAGCCATCGCCGGGGTGGGGCGCCTTGCCGGCCTGTGCGAGGTGCGCGGCGAGGAACCAATCGTCC
Source organism: Qipengyuania aurantiaca (assembly GCF_019711375.1). NCBI lineage: Bacteria > Pseudomonadati > Pseudomonadota > Alphaproteobacteria > Sphingomonadales > Erythrobacteraceae > Qipengyuania > Qipengyuania aurantiaca. Next base: position 313,901 of record NZ_CP081295.1, on the reverse strand, counting down.
GGATGCGCCGGGACATCGCCGCCGCGCCTGCGAAGCGCGCAATTTTGCACGAAGCCGGGCTCGCTATGCAGGTCGACGGGGCCGGGGAAGGGGTGGAAATAGCTCTCACACCCTTCCGCCTCGCTCCAGCCGGTGAAGCGAATGCCCAGCTTGTAGGTCGCATCGCAGGCGGCCATCCACTCGGCCTCTGCGATCCCGAGATGGTCGAAAAAGGCCTTCAATTGCGGCGTCGAGCCCTCGCCCACGCCGATGATGCCGATGGCCGGGCTCTCGACGACGGTGACCTTTCCGCCCCTTGCTGCCCACGCATGGTGCAGCAGGCAGGCCGTGATCCAGCCAGCGCTGCCGCCGCCGAGGATGACCACATGGGGAGGGCGCGGGTCGCTCACCCTTGCGGCACGAACTCGATCGCGAAGCCGCCGGCCGGTGCGAGACGCAAGTCGAGCGTTTCGGCCGAGGTGACGGTCATGGTCTCGATCTCCATATCGTGACGGTTGTCGCCCTGTCCGTCGGCAGCCGCGCCGTCGCGCCAGATGGTGGCGGCGTAGCTCTTGCCAGGGTCGAGGAAGGACAGCGGCACGCTGACGTTGCGTTCGGCCTCGTCGGTGACCGCGCCGACATACCAGTTCAGCGTGTCGCGATCGCGCCGCGCGATAACCGCGTATTCGCCCACCGCGCCGTCCACCAGCATGCTCTCGGCCCAGTCGGCCGGCACGCGCTTCACGAAGTCGAGTGCGCGCGGGTATTTGACGAGGTTTTCCGGCAGGTCGGCGACCATCTGGATCGGCGAATAGATTGCCACGTAGAAGGCCAGCTGGCGCGCCAGCGTGCTCGGCAGGTCGGGCGCGGTCGCGCCCCGTCCTTCGAGCGAGAATACACCCGGTGTGTAGTCCATCGGACCGGCCAGCAGGCGGGTGAAGATCAGTTCGGGGACGTGGCCCGGATCGTTCTTTGGCACGGCCCAGGCGTCATATTCCGCCCCGCGCGCGCCTTCACGGCTCACCCAGTTGGGATAGGTGCGGCGCAAACCAGTGTCCTTGATGGGTTCGTGCGGATTGACGGCGATGTGATGCTCTGCCGCCTCTTCGACGACCTTCAAGTGGTGGCGAACCATTTCCTGCCCGTCGTGCCAGACGAAGGTCTCGCCCATGCCGCCTTCCCCATAGGGCGCGATGATACCGCCCGCATCGGCGACATAGCCGCTCTTCACCGCATCGATGCCGAGGCTCTCGTAGAACGCCATCGCGTCCTCGAGCTGCTCTTCATAGACCTTGATGTTGCCGCCGGTTTCGTGATGCCCGATGATGCGGACGCCCTTTTCCTCGGCATAGCGCGCGACTTCGGCGATATCGAAATCGGGATAGGCTTCGGTGAAGCTGAATTCGCGCCCGTTGCCGAACCAGTTACCGTCCCAGCCGACATTCCAGCCTTCGATCAGCACGCCGCGGAAGCCGTGCTCGGCCGCGAAATCGATGTATTTCTTGGCGTTCTCGGTCGTCGCGCCATGCTTTTCGCCGCTTGCCCAGCTTTCGACATCGAGGTGCATGCCCCACCAGATGCCGATGTATTTGTGCGGGGTGAACCAGCTGACATCGCCCAGCTTGTTGGGCTCGTTGAGGTTGAGGACGATGTCGCTCTCGAACAGGCCCTTGGCGTTCGAGGCGATCTGGATCGTGCGCCAGGGCGTGGTGAAAGCGCCTTCGCGCACCACTTTGGGGCCGCGCGGGCTGGGCGCGAGCTGCGCGCGCAGGCGCGTACCCGACACGCGGCGCAGCCACATGCCGGAGTAATCGACCAGCGCCGCTTCGTGGAACGAGAGGTGCGTGCCGTTGCCCAGCACCATGGTGACCGGCGTGTGGACGGTCGAAAGCGCGCTGATCGGCGTCTTTTCGTAGAGATATTCGTAGCGGTTCCAGTCGCCCGCCGGGATCGACCAGGCGGTGCCGTCGCCCGCGATGTTGAATTCGGTCAGCTCTTCGGCGATCCGGTAGATTGGCTGCTGGGCGCTATCGGGGAATTCGGTGCGAAAGCCGATGCCGTCGTCGAACACCCGCAGGCGCACGGTGATCTGGCGGGGCGTGTCGTCACGCTCACGGAAGGTGACGGCAAGTTCGTTGTGCCGGTCGTTGACCCATTGGCGCTCGCCCCAGGGCTGCTCCCAGCTGGTATTCTGCGCCTGCTCGCGAAAACCGACGACTTCGAAATTGCGGCGCATCGGATCGGCGTCGGTGAAGGCGAAGCCGAGGTTCGACTTGGCGATGATCGGCACGCCGTCGCGCGACACTTGGTAGAACGGGATGCCCTCGCCATCGGCATCGAGCGTGACCTTGATGCGGCCATCGGGGGAGGTCACCGTCTCGGCCTGTGCGGCGGACAGCGGCAGGAGGGAAGCGCTCAGGAAGAGAGCAAGGCGTTTCATGCGGACATCTCCGTTATGATTGCGGCATGGGCCGGCAATTCGCTTTGGCTCGCCCCGTTGATAGTCATGAGCGGCGCGCCTTGGCAATCCTCCAGCGGAAGCGTGGAGCCGCCGAGGTTGAAGCGGAATTCGAGGATCTGGCCATCGGCTTCGCGCCGCATGACGAGCAGGTCGCCCTCGTGGCGGCACTCGGTGACCGCGCCGTGGTGCATGGCCGGATTGGCCTTGCGCAGGGCGATCGCGGCGCGGGTGAAGGCGAGGAGCGAGGTCTCGTCCGCCTCCTGCGCTTCGACCGGGCGGGTGCGGTTGTCCTCGCCCACGGGCAGCCAGGGCTCGGTGCTGCCGAAACCGGCGCAGGCGCTCGAATTCCACGGCATGGGCGTGCGCGCGCCGTCCCGGCTCAGCGTGAGCGGCCAGTTGGCGATCGCTTCGGGATCGTGGAGCTGGTCGAAGGGGATGTCGACCTGGGTCAGCCCCAGTTCCTCGCCGTAATAGATGATCGCGTTGCCGCGCAGGCTCATCAGCAGCAGCATCTTGAGGCGGGCGAAGGCCTCGCGCTCTTCCGGCGCGCACCAGCGGCTCAGCGCCCGCGGCGTGTCGTGGTTTTCGAACGCCCAACTCGGCCAGCCGAGCCGCTCCTCGTCGGGCCATTCGGCCAGCGACTGGCAGACCAGTTCGGGGGTGAGCTTCTCGGCGTAGAGGAAATTGAAGCTGTAAGCGGAATTGAGATGGGTCTCGCCATCGGTGAAGAGGCGCATTTCGCGTACCGCATCGTCGCCGCCGACTTCCGCGACCGTGAAGACCCCGTTGAACTCGTCGGTCAGCGCACGGATGCGCGCGATGAAGGTCGGAATGCCTTCGTGGCTCTGGTTGTATTTCTTGAGCTGGAAATCGAACGGACGCGTGCGCGGCTTGCCGTTCTCGGGCGCGGGCGGATTGTCGCGCAATTGCGGATCGTGCATCGCGAAATTGAGTGCGTCGATGCGATAGCCGTCGACCCCGCGTTCGAGCCAGAAACGCATCACGTCGAGGATGGCGTCCTGCACGTCGCGATTGTGCAGGTTGAGCTGCGGCTGCGAGCTCAGGAAATTATGCAGGTAATACTGCCCGCGGCGCGCGTCCCAGGTCCATGCGGGGCCGCCGAAGACCGATTGCCAGTTGGACGGCGGCGAACCGTCGGGCTTGGCGTCCGCCCAGACGTACCAGTCGTGCTTTGCGTTCTCGCGGCTGGCGCGGCTTTCCTCGAACCAGGGGTGTTCGTCCGAGGTGTGCGAATAGACCTGGTCGATCAGCACCCGGAGGCCAAGCTCGTGCGCGCGGGCGACCAGCCGGTCGAAATCGGCCAGATCGCCGAAGATCGGATCGACATCGCGGTAATCCGAAACGTCGTAGCCGAAGTCCTTCATCGGCGACTTGAAGAAGGGCGAAATCCATATGCAGTCGATGCCGAGATCGGCGACATGGGGCAGGCGCTGGGTGATGCCGGGAAGGTCCCCGATCCCGTCGCCGTTGGAATCCATGAAGCTGCGCGGATAGATCTGGTAGATCGTCGCGCCCTTCCACCAGGGCAGGTCGGAGGCGATGTTCGCGCTCACTCGGCGGTCTCCGATACCTTACAGACGGCCCAGCCGAAGGCGGGGAGGGTGAAGGGGGCGCTGCCCGGTGCCTTGGGCGCGGCGGGGCAAGTGCCGGCAAGCGTTTCGAAAGCGCGCGCGTCGTAACCGACCAGCACATTGGCGCTGCGCGGGGCGGCGGTGGTGTTGAATACCGCTAGGTATTCGGTCCCGTCACCGGGATCGAAGCGACTGGCGGCGAAGATTCCGGCTTCCTGCTCGTAATGGCGGACTTCCTGCCGCCCGCGCGTGAGAGCCGGGTGCGCTTTGCGGATGGCCGAGAATTCGGCGATCAGGCGGTAGAGCGGGTGGGCAGTGTCGAAATTGCTGTCCGCCGTCGTCGCATCGGTGCCGATGAGGTCGTTGTCGTTGTAGACGACAGTCTTCGAGGGGAACATGTTCTCGCGTGCGAGCTGGTCCACGCCGTCGCCCACGAAGCCCTGTTCGTCGCCATAATAGATAACCGGCGAGCCGCGCAGGGTCAGCATCATCGCATGGCCCAGCATGACGCGCTGAAGCAGTTCCTCCTGCGAGATGTCGGGCTTGTCCGCCTTTATGAGGGTCGAGAACCGGCCCATGTCGTGATTGCCGAGGAAGGTCGGCAAGCCGCGCGCTGCCTCTTCGCCACCTTCATACAGCACGTCGCCATCGAACATATGCGCGAGCACCACAGTGCCCCGATCGCGCCCGAGCAGTTCGCGCATCGAGGCCTGGAACGCGAAATCGAGCACGGCGGGAAGCTTGTCGCGCCGCGTATATTCCGCAATGTAGCCGTTCTGCGGGATATCTTTGTAGACCTCGCCGAACATATGGAAGTTGGGGATACCGTTCTCGGCTGCCACAGCCTCCAGCGCGGGGACGAATTCTTGCCAGAAGCCGGGATCGACATGGCGCGCGGTGTCGATCCGGAAGCCATCGATGCCGGTGTCGCGCACCCAGTCGGAGAAGATCTCGATCATCCCGGCGCGCACCCGCGGGTGCTCGGTAAAGAGGTCGTCGAGCCCGGAGAAATCGCCGAGCCGGCTATCCTCGCCCGTGAACGAGCTGTTGCCGCGGTTGTGATAGTAGATCGGGTCGTTGAGCCAGGCGGGGACCTTCACGTCCTTTTCCGGCTCGGGGACGACGGGGATATAGGCGAAATTGGGATCGGTCAGCCTGGCGAAGTTTTCCGCGCTGCTGTCGCCATCGCCCATGAAGCCTTCGTTGATCCGCGGGCCATCGGGGCCGCCGCGGGTCGAATAGGGATAATCGCCCTTGCTGCGGTATTCGTAATTGGTCGCATCGCCATCCTCGTACCGGATGACATCCGCGGTGTGGTTGGTGATGATGTCCATATAGACCTTCATCCCGCGCGCATGAGCGGCGTCGACGAAGGTCTTGAATTCCTCATAGGTGCCGAAATGGCTGTCGGGCCGGGTGAAGTCGGTCACCCAATAGCCGTGATAGCCGGCGCTCTCGTCACCCGCCGGGCCCTGAACCGGCTTGTTGTGGAAGATCGGCGCGAACCAGATCGCGGTCACGCCCAGCCCTTCGAGGTAATCGAGGCGGCTGGTGAGCCCTTTCAGATCGCCCCCATGGAAGAAGCCCTTGGCGGACGGATCGTAGCCCGTAACAAGACGGTCGCCTTCGTAGCCGCCGAGATCATTAGTCGGATCGCCGTTCTCGAAGCGGTCGGGAAGGACGAAATAGACGATTTCTTCCGACGGGAGGCGATCGCGGAAGTTCGCGGTCTCGGCCGAAGCGGTCGGTGTTGAGGGCGGCGTTTCGGCATGGGCGCAGGCGGTCATCGCGAGCGCAAGCAGAGGCAGGGCGGAACGGATCATGAAGGCACTCCCTGGGGGGCGGGACGGATGAATTGCTGCAGGAAATCGAGGTGGCGGGGCATCGCTTTCACTTCCTCGACGAGAGCGTGCTCGGTCCCGTCCAGAAGCGCGCGCAGTTCGTCGTCGGTGAGGGCATCGGCCATCGGGTTGTAGCCCTCGGCCTCGACACCCTGTCCGGCGAAAACCTGCAACCAGCCCACGTCGGTGAACAGTTCCTCATGCTCGCGGTGGATGAGGCCGGCGGCCTTCCAGCTCGCGATCTTGGCGACGAGGGTTTCGGGCAGCGCCATATTGCGCACGTCATCCCAGAACGGCTGACCATCGCGGCGATTGGCGGTGTAGTGGAGGACGAGAAAGTCGCGGATGCGCGTCCACTCGAACTCGGCCTGATCGTTGAACCAGTCGGTGATGGCAGGGTCGGGATCGCCTTGCGGGAGGACCGAAAGGAAGCGGCTGATTGCGCTCTGGACCAGGTGGATGCTGGTCGATTCCAGCGGCTCCATGAACCCGGCGGCGAGGCCGAGCGCGAGGCAATTGCCTTTCCAGTGCTGGCGGCGCTTGCCCGTGGTGAAGCGGATCGGGCGCGGGTCGCCCTGCGGCGCGCCGTCGAGATTGGCGAGGAGCGTCTCGGCCGCCTCGTCATCGCTCAGGTGCGCCGAGGAATAGACCATCCCGTTACCGATGCGATGCTGCAGCGGAATGCGCCATTGCCAGCCCGCTTTTCGCGCGGTGGAGCGCGTGTAGGGCGTGAAATCGCCGCCGCCTTCGCACGGCACCGCCATGGCCCGGTCGCAGGGAAGATAGTTCGTCCAGTCGTCGAAGCCGGCACCCAGCGCCTGCTCGATCAGCAGGCCGCGAAAGCCCGTGCAGTCGAAGAAGAAGTCGCCTTCGACCCGGCGGTCGCCGTCCAGAGCAAGGCCGGTGATCGTCCCGTTCTCGCCATCCTGCTCGACGCTTTCGATCAGCCCCTCGACCCGCGTGACACCGCGCGCCTCGGCAAAGCGGCGGAGATACGCCGCGTAAAGACCGGCATCGAAATGATAGGCATAGGGCACTTCCGGCCCGGTGCCCCCACGCCGTCCGCGCTGCATGCGCATGGTGCGCGCGGCCAGTTCGTTGAGCGAATAGCGGATCAGAGGCTTGGCGATCCCGAGTTTGCGGGCCCGCAGCCAATAATGATGAAAGGGCAGGAGCCCGGCGCTGCGGCCGATGGCCCCGAAAGCGTGCATGTAGCTTTCGCCTTCGCGCAGCCAGCCGTCAAATTCGATGCCGAGCTTGAAGCTGCCCTTGGTCTCGCGCAGGAATTCCGCCTCGTCGAGCCCCAGGGCGCCGTTGAAGAGGTGGATCTGCGGAATGGTGGCTTCGCCAACGCCCACCGTGCCGATTGCCTCGCTTTCGACTAGCGTGATCGCAGTTCCCGGAGGTGCGAAGCGAGCCAGTGCGGCCGCCGCCATCCAGCCCGCGGTCCCGCCGCCGGCGATCACAAGGCGTCTGTTTGTCTTGTCCGACATAAGGTCTTCTCCCTCTGCGCCGGGTTTAGCTCGCCGAAGCGAAAACCAAACCCGGCGTTTCGGGGGCGAAGCGGACCGGAGGATCGGCCCGCCTTGCCGACGAAAGGATCAGAAGCGGTACGACGCGCCGATCAGGTAGGTGCGACCGTACTCTTCGTAATCGATGATCTGCTCGCGATCGCCGTTGGCGTAGCTCACGAAAGGTTCGTCCGTGAGGTTGAGCGCCTGCAGGGTCAGCGACAGGCCTTCGAGAGCGGTGCCGTCCTCGAAGCGGTAGCCGATCTGCGCGTCGAAGATCGATTCCGCATAGGTCAGGCGCTGGGCGCGGCTGGCCGAGATCGCGGGGAATTCGGCAAGGAATTCGGTGCGATAGCGGTGGCTGATACGCGCTTCGAAGCCGCTGTTCTCGTAGTAGGCGGTCGAGTTGACGACCCACTTCGAAAGGCCCGGAACGTCGGTTTCGAAAGGATCGCCTTCCTGCGGGTAGATGGTCAGCTCGCTGTCGGTGAAGGCCACGCTGGTCTGGAAACCGAAGCCGCTTGCAAAGCCGTCGGTGAACAGGGCGAAGGGTACCGAAAGCGAAGCTTCCACGCCGCGGATCCAGCCATCGGCCTGATTGTCCGGAGCGCTTACAACACCCAAATAGGTGGTCGCATCGGCAATCGCGCGCTGCTGGTCCGAAAGGACCGGACGCAGGTAGCTGAAGTCGCGCACCACGCCGGCGTTCGAGTTCACGAAATCGTCGAGCCACTTGTAGTAGCCGGCAATCGCGAAATAGCCTTCGCCGCCGAAGTACCATTCGTAGCTCAGGTCGACCCCGTCGGCGACGTAAGGACGAAGCTGCGGGTTGCCGCCGCTGCCGCTGAAGATCGAACCGGTTTCGAAGTCGAAGACATCGCTGACGCCCGCGTTGGTCGAGGCGTTGAGGAAGTCCATCCGGGCCCGGGCCAGCGTCCGCGCCGCACCGAAGCGCAGCTTCATGTCGTCGGCAATTGCGAAGTTCAGCGTCATGCTGGGCAGGAGGTGCGAGTATTCGTCACCATCGGTCACGGGGACCTGCTGCGCACCGATGCCGCCATCCGATTCGAAGCCGCTCGAGCTCTGGCTCGTGAAGACCGCCTGGACGCCGATGTTACCGGTCATCGGGATCGCACCGAGCATGGTGTCGAGATCCGCCCGAAGGTAACCGGTCCAGATGTTTTCATCGACGGTCCAGTCACCCGGATAGGGCAGGTCGGAGCTTTCGATGCTGGTCAGGACATAGGTGCCGTTGTTGAGCAGCACGAAAGGATCGTAGGCGACCTGCGGGCCGAAGCCGAGGAAGTCGAGCGCGGCGATCGGCTCAAGCAGGGCTTCCTGCGGGATCGGCGCACGAGTGATTGCGCCATCGTCGATGAAGGCGCCGTTCGGGCCGGCAAGGCTGAGGAAGTTCTGCGTGATGTCGCGCGACTTGGTGCGCTGGTCGTAGGAGGCGCCGATGACCAGGTTCTTGATGAGCGGGCTGTCGACCTTGCCGACGACTTCGCCGCGCACCGTCCACAGATCGTCATCCGTGCTGGTGTCGTTGATGAAACCGGCCTGGACGATGCCGCGGCCGCCACCCCAACCACGCGGATCGGTCAGCTGGATGATGCTGGTGTCCGAGTAGTCGACCTGGTTGGTGAACCGGAACGGGAAGCCATCCCCGGTGCGCGTGTAGGTGACCGTGTCGCCCGCATTGGTGTCGCCAGCGGCAAAGTTCAGACCCGAATAGCTTTCGATCTGCTGCAAACGGCGGTCGGCGCGCGAGTAAGCGACGTCGAGGTTGAGGATGACGTCGTCGTTCTCGTATTTCGTATTCCAGCCCAACGCGATCGTTTCCACGTCCTTGCGGTCGTAATCGTTGCGAACCACGGGCTGGACGTTTTCGAAGGTAACGCTGTCGGCAAGGCCGGTGTTGCTGACGTCGGTAATCGTCGTGCCGGCACCCCAGCCCGGATTGAGCGGGAATTCGATGCCGCGCAGCGGAATACGCTCGCGATAGTCGGCGTAGAAGACATCGAGCGTGGTGTTCCACTCGGGGCTCGGCTGCCATTCGAGCGTACCGAAAGCGCCCAGGCGATCGAGGTCGACCGACTTTGCGTAAGGCTTCATGCCGCCAAGGACGAGCGCACCCTGCGATCCGTCGGGCGCGTTACCGCTGTCGACATCGCCATCGCCGAGTTCGGGATAGCCCCAGGCGTTGAAGCGCTTCACCTGGCTCGGGCTCGACTGGTAGGCGACGCCGACGGCAAGACCCAGCGTGTCGTCGGCGAACTGGTCGACATAGGTGCCGGTCGCGCGATAGCCCCAGCCCTTAACGTCGGGATTGAGCGCGCCGTCTTCGCTGAATTCGACGCGGCCGGCGATGGAGAAGATCTGCTCGCCCTTGGCCAGCGGGCGGATGGTGCGCAGGTCGACGGTACCGGCAAGGCCCTGACCGATGAGGCCGGCATAGGGCACTTTGTAGACCACGCCCTGGTCGATCAGCTCGGAAGGATACTGGTCGTATTCGACCGCGCGGTTATCGCCCGAGGAAACCAGCTGGCGGCCGTTGAGGAGCGAGTTCGAATAATCGGGGCCGAGGCCGCGGACCGACAGCGTTTGCGCACGGCCTTCCACGCGCTGCACGGCAAGACCGGGCAGGCGGCCCAGCGTTTCGGCGATGGAGACGTCGGGCAGCTTGCCGATGTCTTCGGCGCTGAAGGCTTCGGCGATGACCGGGGCTTCGCGCTTGAGATTGACGGCGTTCTCGAGCGCCTGGCGATAGCCGGAGACGATGATCACATTGTCTTCGGCGCCATTGTCCGCTTCCGAGACGTTCTCATCCTGCGGTTCGACCGAGGCTTCCTGGGCCAGTGCGGGCGCGGCGATCGAGGCCAGCGCGATCGTGATTGCGCCGGTGCTGATGCCCCCTCCCAGGTGCTTGCGAAATGCCATTGTGCGTATTCTCCCAAATCGCCCGGCCGTGTGCTTGCAGCGCGAGCAGTCCCGTTAGACTCGTGGCAGGTGTTGCCCCCGCCTGTTCCAGCTTTTGATACGTCCACGGCGGCCGGTTTCGGAAGACGGCATACGTATACACGATATGAATGCGTCGCGTAACTAACTGAATGTTTGGAGTTTTTCTCGGGTCAGTCGAGGAAGAGATTGAGCGTCAATCGGCCCTTTCGGGGGTCTGTCTCGGGTGCAAAGTCGCCGGGAAGGGCGGCGCAATGCAGCGTGTTGCCACGGTATATGACAAGCGAATTGAAAGCGCCTTCGATCCGGTGGGTTTGCTCGAAGATTTCGGTGTCGCCATCGATGTAACGGCTATCGGGCAAGCCGTGTCGGGCGATCTCACTTTCGAGCGTTTCGCGGTAGGTTTCGAAGCGGCTTTCGTCGACGCTTTCAAAGCCGGTTGCACGCTGGCGATAAAAACCGGTGCCCCCGGTTTCCTGCGCGTCGAGATAGAGCAGAACCGCGAGCCGTTCTGGTTCGGTCCCGTCGAAATGCGGCAGCCGCTGAATGGGGGCGAGGTCCGAGGGGCTGGCGGTGACGACCGAGAGAAAGCATTCGCGAAATCGTGGCGTGCGCGCGAGGCCGAAAGCCGAAACGAAATGCTCTAGCAAGGGGTCGACGAGCGGCATCGCAATTCGCTCCGACACGGCAGCGCGGAGGCCGGGATAAAACGCGCCGATAGGCTTGTAGCTGTGGCGCGCGGCAATTTCGACGACCTGCGCCGGATCGGCCAGCGCATCGGTAACGGTGACGAGCGGCTGCTCCTCCCGCCCGAAACGGGTCACCGACAGGGCGGCGTTTGGCGAAAGGGCGAGGGGACTGGTCATGATTACCGGCTGTTAGCGCCGATTCTTGCACAATTCACGCCCAAGCCTTTGGACTTCTGCGCAAGACTGCCTTAGCGTCCCGATAGAGAGGCGCTTCGGTGCTTGGGGAGAGACATGGGACGCAAGCCGACCGGACGGCCGACGAGTTTCGACATCGCCTACGCGGCTGGGGTTTCGCAGCCCACTGTCAGCCGTGCCCTGCGCGGTGATCGCTCGGTCAGCGAGAAAACCCGCGCCAAGATCCAGCAGATCGCGCGCGACCTCAATTATACGGTCGACAAGAACGCCTCGTCCTTGCGTTCGCAGCGCTCGAACACCATCGCCTTGCTGTTCTTCGAGGACCCGACGCCCGACGAGAGCATGATCAACCCCTTCTTCCTCGCGATGCTCGGGTCGATCACCCGCGCGACTGCCGACCGGGGGCTGGACCTGCTCATCTCCTTCCAGCGCATGGAGGACGACTGGCACGTCCAGTACCAGGACAGCCACCGCGCCGACGGGCTGATCCTGCTGGGCTATGGCGACTACACCAAATACCGCGAGCGGATGGAGCAACTGGCCGGGCAGGGCACGCATTTCGCGCGCTGGGGGTCCGTATCGAGCGACAGCAGCGGTGTGACCGTGGGCACCGACAATGTCGAGGCCGGGCGGCTGGCAGGCGAGCATTTGCTGGCGCAGGGACGCAAGCGGATCGCCTTTCTCGGCCATGCGGACGATCACTACCCCGAGTTTGCAGGGCGCTACGCGGGGCTTTGCGCGGCGCTGGCGGATGCGGGTTTGGAGCCCGATCCCAAACTGCAGTTCGATGCCCTCACCACAGAGGAGCAGGGACGGGCCGCGGCGAAGGCGCTGATCGACAGCGGGGCGGAGTTCGACGCGATTTTCGCCGCGAGCGACCTTATTGCCATCGGTGCCCTGCGCGCGCTTTCCGAAGCGGGGCGCAGCGTGCCCGGCGATGTCGCGGTGGTCGGTTTCGACGATATTCCGGCCGCCAGCATGACCACGCCGCCGCTCACCACGGTGATGCAAGACATCAAGGGCGCGGGCGAAGTGCTCGTCGAAACGCTGCTGGCGCAAGTCGAGGGCCGCGACCTTCCGCCGCGCAAATTGCCCGGCAAACTGATCGTGCGCGGCAGCAGCGTCACCGCATAAGCGTATTCGTATACGCAGTGGCCTTGCGGCCCGCTTCGTGCCAGCCATGCGAAACGAGGGACCGGGCGCAAAGACCCGGCCGGGATGAGGATTGCATGACTATGGACGCGACTGTTCGCGAAAAACCTCGGCAGGGTTTCGCCGGCCTGTGGAACATCAGCTTCGGCTTCTTCGGTATCCAGATCGGTTTCGCGCTGCAAAACGCGAACATGAGCCGCGTTTTCCAGACGCTCGGTTCCAGCATCGACGATCTGCCCGCGCTCTGGGTCGCGGCTCCGTTGACGGGCCTCATCGTCCAGCCAATCATCGGCCATCTGTCTGACCGGACATGGAACCGGCTGGGCCGCCGCCGCCCCTATTTCCTGACCGGCGCGATCTTTGCCGCGCTGTCGCTGTTCCTGATGCCGCTGAGCCCCGCCTTCGGGGCGCCGCTGCTGTTTGCGGCGGCCATGCTGTGGGTGCTCGACGCTTCGCTCAACGTCTCGATGGAGCCGTTCCGCGCCTTTGTCGGCGATATGCTGAGGACCGACCAGCACAGCGCGGGCTATGCCGTGCAGACCGCCTTCATCGGCGCAGGCGCGGTGGTCGGGTCGATCTTCCCCTGGTTCCTCGACCAGCTGGGCGTGGCCAATGTCGCGCCCGATGGCGGTATTCCCGACACGGTCAAATACAGCTTCTGGTTCGGCGCCTTCGCGCTCTTCGCGGCCGTCATGTGGACCATCGTGACCACGAGGGAATTCTCGCCCGAGGAAATGGCAACCTTCGGCGGCGAGGCAAAGCCGGACGACAGCCAGCCGATCAGGGCGCTTGCGGCAAAGACCTATCTTTCGAGCGCCGTCTGGATGGCGGCCGGTCTTGTCGTAGTCCTGCTTGTCCAGTCGCTCGACCTGCAGAAAGAGATGTTGCTCCTCGGCGGGTTGCTGGCAGTCTACGGCCTGCTCAGCGCAGTCGCGATCTCGATGGCCAAGAAGGGCCAGTCCGCGAACATGCTCTCCAGCATCGTTGGCGATTTCGCCGGTATGCCGGAGGTGATGAAGCGCCTCGCGCTGGTGCAGTTCTTCAGCTGGTCGGCGCTCTTCATCATGTGGATCAACACCACGCCGGTGGTGACGCAATATGTCTTCGGCAGCACCGACACGGCGAGCGCCGCTTATAACGAGGGCGCGAACTGGGTGAACGTGCTCTTCACGGTCTATAACGGGGTGGCCGCGATCGCCGCGCTGGCCTTGCTGCCGGTGCTCAGCCGCAAGTTCGGACAGGTCATGACCCACTCGATCTGCCTGACGCTGGGTGCGGCCGGATTCCTGATGTTCTTTTTCGTGCGCGATGCGAACGCGCTGCTGCTGGCCGAGGTCGGCATCGGCATCGCCTGGGCCAGCATCCTCGCCATGCCCTACGCCATCCTCGCCTCGAACCTCCCGCAGGCCAAGCTCGGCATCTACATGGGGCTGTTCAACGTCTTCATCGTCGTGCCGCAGCTGCTGGTGGCGACCGTGATGGGGCAGGTCATGCTGTGGCTGTTCCCGGGCGAGCCCTTGTGGACCATGCTGTTCGCCGCCGCCTCTTGGCTCATAGCCGCAATCGCCATGCAGCGCGTCGCCGCTTCCATTCCGCAGGAGAAAACCCATGCGTAAATTCGCAGCCGCCATCGCCGCTATTGCCCTGCTGCCGGCCTGTTCCGCAGCCGATGCCTCGCCCGTGTCCTCCGCATCGAGCTATGCCCCCAGGGAAGTGGTGACCATCGAACATCCCGAATGGTCGCGCGATGCCGTGCTCTACCAGATCAACACGCGCCACTTCACCGAGGAAGGCACATTCAAGGCCGCGCAGGCCGAATTGCCGCGGCTCAAGGAACTCGGCGTCGACATCCTCTGGCTCATGCCGATCCATCCGATCGGCGAGGAGAACCGCAAGGGCACGCTCGGCAGCCCCTATTCGGTCCAGGACTATTACGCAGTGAACCCCGAATTCGGCACCGAGGAAGAGTTCCGCGCCTTCGTCGACGCTGCCCACGCGCAGGGATTCAAGGTCATCCTCGATCTCGTTGCCAACCATACGGCGTGGGACAACGATCTCGCGAAACAGCACCCTGACTGGTACGAAAAGGACTGGAAGGGCGACTTCCGCCCCACGCCCTGGTGGGACTGGTCCGACATTATCGATCTCGACTGGTCGCAGCCCGGCGTGCGCGAGCATGTCGGCGGGGCGATGGAATATTGGGTGCGCGAGTTCGGCGTGGATGGATACCGTGCCGATGTGGCGGGTTATGTCCCGCTCGATTTCTGGGAAACGGTGCGCGCGCGGCTCGAAGCGATCAAGCCCGTCTTCATGCTGGGCGAGGTGCAGCAGACCGCCTTCCACCACGAGGCCTTCGACGCGACCTATGCGTGGGACTGGCACAACACCTCGAAGAACGTGGCCCACGGCAAGGGCAACGCGACCAGCTTCTACGGCTACTACGCCGAGAACGAGAGCCTCTGGCCGCGCGAAGCCATGCGCATGACCTATATCGAGAACCACGACAGCAACGCGTGGGAAGGCACCATGCGCGAGAACTACGGCGATGCGCTGACCGCGATGACCGCGCTCTCGTTCACCGGGGAAGGCTTGCCGCTGATCCACAACGGGATGGAGGCCTGCAACGCCAAGCGGCTGAAATTCTTCGAGCATGACCCGATCGACTGGAGCCAGGGCGAAGGGTGCAGCTATGGCGACCTGCTTGCCAGCCTGATCGCCTTCCGCAAGACGAATCCGGCGCTGGCGAACGGGCAATGGGGTGCGGTCATGCACAAGGTCGAGAATTCCAATCCCGAACAGGTCTTATCGTGGGTACGCCAGCGCGACGGCAACAAGGTGCTTGGCATATTCAACATGAGCGACCGCCCAGCTTCAGTTACGCTCACCAGCGGTCTGGCCGCCGGGACCTATCGCGAGTTTCGCGCAGGCGCTGACCCCAGCGGCGAAGTCACCCTTCGCGAAGGGCAGCAGCTTCGCCTTCAGCCGTGGGACTGGACGCTGCTGAGCAGCGGTTCGCGATAAGGATTTCAATACGATTGCACGGCTAGGGGTGGAGACGAAAGCTTCACCCCGCCCATTGTGCTGAGCGGCAAGTTCTCCTATCGCGCGTGCCATCAATCGCAGCTTGTGAATCGAAGACGCGCGCGCAAGGCGTGCGCATCCCGTTTCGCACGACAGAACGACACAGACGAGAACCCATGTCCCTCACCCATTTGCAGCGGCTCGAAGCCGAGAGCATCCACATCATGCGCGAAGTGGTGTCCGAGGCCGAAAAGCCCGTGATGCTCTATTCCATCGGCAAGGACAGCGCGGTGATGCTCCACCTCGCCAAGAAAGCCTTCTATCCCTCGCCGCCGCCGTTCCCGCTGCTCCACGTCGACACGACGTGGAAGTTCAAGGCGATGTACGACCTGCGTGAGAAGAGCGCCGAGGATGCTGGCATGGAACTGCTCGTCCACCAGAACCCCGAAGCCGAGGAAATGGGGATCAACCCCTTCGACCACGGCCCGCTCCATACCGATATGTGGAAGACGCAAGGGCTGAAGCAGGCGCTCGACAAGTACGGCTTCGACGCGGCCTTCGGCGGCGCGCGCCGCGACGAGGAAAAGAGCCGCGCGAAAGAGCGCATCTTCTCCTTCCGCACCGCCAGCCACGGCTGGGACCCGAAGAACCAGCGCCCGGAGCTCTGGAACATCTACAACGCGAAGAAGAAGAAGGGCGAGAGCATCCGCGTCTTTCCGCTGTCGAACTGGACCGAGCTCGACATCTGGCAGTATATCCATCTCGAGAATATCGAGATCGTGCCGCTCTACTTCTCCGCCATGCGCCCGACCTTCGAATACGAAGGCGGCCTGTTCATGGCCGACGATATCGAGCGCCTTGAGCGCGTCATGGGCAAGCGCCCCGAGATCACCGAACGCTCGATCCGCTTCCGCACGCTCGGCTGCTTCCCGCTGACCGGCGCTGTCGAAAGTGAGGCGGCCACGCTGCCCGAAATCATCCAGGAAATGCTGCTGACCACCACCTCCGAACGCCAGGGCCGCGTGATCGACAAGGATTCGGGTGACGCTTCGATGGAGAAGAAGAAGCAGGAGGGCTACTTCTGATGCCTGAGAACGCAAACGATCCGATCTACCAGACCGACGCCCTCATCGCCGAGGACATCGACGCCTATCTCGAGAAGCACCAGCACAAGACCATGCTGCGCTTCATCACCTGCGGAAGCGTGGATGACGGCAAGTCGACCCTGATCGGCCGCCTGCTCTACGATTCCAAGATGATCTTCGAGGACCAGCTGGCCGCGCTCGAAAGCGACAGCAAGCGCGTCGGCACGCAGGGCCAGGAAATCGACTTCGCGCTGCTGGTCGACGGTCTTGCCGCCGAACGCGAGCAGGGCATCACGATCGACGTCGCCTACCGCTTCTTCGCGACGGAGAACCGCAAGTTCATCGTCGCCGACTGCCCGGGCCACGAACAGTACACGCGCAACATGGTGACCGGCGCCTCGACCGCCGACCTCGCCTGCATCCTGATCGATGCGCGCAAGGGCGTGCTGGTCCAGACCAAACGCCACAGCTTCCTGTGCCACCAGCTCGGCATCAAGAACCTCGTGCTCGCCGTCAACAAGATGGACCTGATCGATTACGACCAGGAAAAGTATGACGCGATCATCGCCGATTACGCGCATTTTGCCGAGAGCATAGGCATCGAGAGCTTCACCGCGATCCCGATCTCGGGCCTTGCGGGCGACAACATCACGTCGCGCTCGGACAATACCGGCTGGTACGATGGCCCCACGCTGATGGAGCACCTTGAGGCGGTTGAAGTCCGCTCGGACGAGAACCTTGCCCACCCGTTCCGCATGCCGGTGCAGTGGGTGAACCGCCCGAACCTCGACTTCCGCGGCTTCTCCGGCCTGATTTCCTCCGGCAGCGTGAAACCGGGCGACACCGTCCGCTCGCTGCCTTCGGGCAAGACCAGCACGGTCAAGTCGGTCGTCACCATGGGCGGCGACCTCGACGAAGGTGTGGCCGGCCAGTCGGTCACCATCACGCTCGACGACGAGATCGATTGCTCGCGCGGTGACGTGCTGGCGGCTGCCGACAGCCCGCCCGAAGTGGCCGACCAGTTCGAAAGCACGATCGTGTGGATGGACGAAGACCCGCTGGTCGTCGGCCGCGCCTACTGGATGAAGCTCGGCACGCAGATGGTCAGCGTGACCGTCGCCGAGCCGAAGTTCGAGATCGACGTCAACACGATGGAACACCTTGCGGCCAAGACGCTGCATCTGAACCAGATCGGCGTTGCGGAAATCACCACCGACAAGCGGATCGTTTTCGATCCCTACACGGAAAACCGTGCGCTCGGCGGTTTCATCCTGATCGACAAGATCACCAACCACACGGTCGGTGCCGGTATGCTGCACTTCAGCCTGCGCCGGGCGCAGAACGTGCACTGGCAGGCGGTCGACATCACGCGTGACGATCACGCCGCGATGAAGAACCAGCGCCCCCGCGTGCTGTGGTTCACCGGCCTTTCGGGTTCGGGCAAGTCGACCATCGCCAACGAGGTCGAGAAGAAGCTGGCGATCATGAACCGCCACACCTTCCTGCTCGACGGGGACAATGTCCGCCACGGTCTCAACAAGGACTTGGGCTTCACCGAGGCCGACCGGATCGAGAACATCCGCCGCATCGGCGAAGTCGCCAAGCTGATGACCGATGCGGGCCTGATCGTGCTGACCGCCTTCATCTCACCCTTCCGCGCAGACCGCCAGCTGGTCCGCGACATGATGGGCGAGGGCGAGTTCATCGAGATACATGTCGACACACCGCTTGAAGTGGCGGAGCAACGCGACGTGAAGGGCCTTTACAAGAAGGCGCGGGCCGGGGAGCTGAAGAACTTCACCGGCATCGACAGCCCCTATGAAGAGCCCGAAAGCCCGGAAATCCGCGTCAACACGGTGGCGATGAGCCCCGAGGAAGCCGCGGACTACATCATCAAGCAGATCCTGCCGCTCAAGTAAGCGGCAGGACCGGCTGACGATACGGATACGAAGCCATGCGCACGTGCATCCTTGCAGGCCCCACGCGGACCGCCACGACCTCGCTGTTCCGCTACTTTGCGCGGACGAAGGGCGTGGCCCCGTCGATCCACAAGGAAACGGACTTCTTCCTTTCGCGGCTGATCGAAGGGGTGGAATGCCCCTATGATCGCTACGAAGCGTGCTTCCGCGATGTGTCTGGAGCGACGGCGCGGCTCGAAGCCTCGCCGCTTTACTTCGCTTTCGGCAAGCGGGCGGCGGAGGCCATCCACGCCGAAGCGCCCGATGCGCACATCGTCTTCACCCTGCGCGAGCCGACGGAACGATTCTTCTCCGCCTGGACGATGATCAACAACAAGCGGTGGGTCGCGAAAAAGGACTTCGAGCGCTACAGCGCCTCGGCGCTCGTCGATCTCGGCATCGACCAGCGCGACGCCGACATCGCGAGCTGGGACGAGATCGACCGGCTGACCTTGCGCGAGGGCGCTTACTCCAGCGTGCTGCGCGAATGGCTCGAAGTGTTCCCGAAGGAGCAGATCCACGTCGTCTTCCAGGACTGGATGGGCGACGAGGCGGGGCAGGCGAAACTGCGTAGCGTCCTTGCCGATGCGCTTGGGGTCTCCAATGCGGCGCTGCCGGCCGAACCGCTCTATCACGAGAACAAGTCGCGCGACGTGAAGCTGGGCGGACTGCACGACGTCGCCGTGCGCCTCAACGCCATGCTCGAGCCGGTGTTCAACCGCGTGAAACCCGCGCGCGATCTGCTGCGCGACGTCTATTATTTCTTCAACGAAGACACGCGCGAGATGCCCGACAAGGCGAGCCGCAAGCGCGTAGAGCAGTTCTACGCTCCCGAACTCGCTGCGCTGCCCGAAGTCCTCGCACAGATCGGCGTGACCGACTATCCCGACTGGGTGGGCTAGGCGCGGGGGAGCGTCCTCGGCTCGAGGCCTTGGCTTTTGGCCGTCCGCGCCAACGCCGGGATGCGCATCAGCAGCAGCGGATTGCCGATCACATAGCGGCGGAACAGGCGCTTGGGCTCTTTCATGAGCCGATAGAGCCATTCGAGATTGTTGTTCTGGTAGAAGTCGGGCGCGCGGGTGAAGCGCTCGGCGATCCAGTCGAGGATCGCGCCGCCGCAGATGACCAGCACCGGCCAGTCGGCCCGCTCGCGGATCAGCGCGGCGACCTGCTCCTGCTTGGGCATGCCCATCGCCAGCACGACCGTAGCGGGGCGCTGCTCCAGTACCAGGTCGACGTAGAAGGGCACGTCCTCGAACCCATGGTGGACGGCCCCTATGTCGAGCCCGCGCTTGCGCAGGCGCTCGGCCGCTTCGTCGAGCCACGGAGACTGCGTGCCAAGTAGCGCCACCGAGCCATCGCGGCGGTCGAGGACGCGCGGGATGAAATCGGTGCCGTTCAGATTGGCCCCGCTCGGCCAGCCCATCCTGCGGCAGCACAGGTCGACCCCGATCCCGTCGCGCAGCAGGAAATCGAGCCCGGAGAAGTTGGATGCGATCTCCGCATCTTCCCAGCACAGGTTCACGCCATGCGCGTTGATGAAGCCGAGCGTGGCGGGCCTCTCTACTTCGGCAATGGCCGGCAACAGGCGCGCCTCGACCTCGTCTTCTCCGACGATGGTCATATTGGCGAGAACCAGCGCTGCCCGTGCGGCCTTAGGTTTTGCGGACATGTCCATGTCGTGCGGATTGCGTCTTTCGTGAACCTTGGAACTGGCCTCGACCTCAAACACGCGCAGCCTTTCTCTGCAAGCCCGATCCGCCTCAAAGGATTGACTTTACGCCGCTTGGCACTAAGCGGCCACGCTCGTCCCGATAGGTATCGGGGCGTCAAGAGATACACATCCGGCCGGGTCGCCGGAACGAGGGAATTCGATGATCTTGTTTCGTGGTCGCGAAGCGCATTCGCGCAGCTTCGCCAAGGCCGTCAGCTGGCGTATTCTCGGCAGCTTCGACACCTTCCTGCTGAGCTGGTTCTTCACCGGCAGCCCAAAGGCGGCCGGAGCCATCGCCATCAGCGAAGTCGTCACCAAGATGGTGCTCTACTACTTCCACGAACGCGCCTGGGCGAACGTGTCCTGGGGCTTTGCCAAGGACGAAGGCGAGGCGGCCGAGAAGACCGCCTGATGCGACCTCTGCGTCAGTCGACGAAATCGTCGACGCGCTCGATGATAATGGCCGGAGCCATGCCGCCAGCCGCGCACATGGTGACGAGCCCGTAGCGCTTGTCCTGCCGTTCCAGCTCGTCGACCATCGTGCCGATAAGGATCGACCCGGTCGCCCCGATCGGATGGCCCAGCGCGATCGAGCCGCCGTTCAAATTGACCTTGTCCCAGTCGAGTTCGAGATCGCGCACGAACTTGGCGGCGACGACGGCGAAGGCCTCGTTGATCTCGTAAAGATCGATGTCGTCCTTGGTCAGGCCCGCCTTTTCCAGCACCTTCTTCGCGGCAGGGACGGGGGCGTTGAGCATCAGCGTCGGATCATCGCCCATATTCGCCGTCGCTACGATGCGGGCGCGCGGTTTGAGGCCGTGCTCTTTCGCATAGTCCTTGCTCGCCACCAGCACCGCCGCCGCGCCATCGACCACGCCCGAGCTGTTGCCCGCGTGGTGGAAGTGCTTGATGTCGAGATCCGGGTACTTGGCGTTGACCAGTCCGGCAAAGGTCGTGCCGTTCTTGTCGAGCGGGACGTTGGCGATCTTTGCGAAGGCCGGTTCGAGTTCGGCAAGCCCTTCGCGCGTGGTCTGGGGACGCGGATATTCTTCCTTGTCGAGGACGACATTGCCGTCGTCATCGGTCACCGGGACCACCGATTTCGCAAACCGCCCCTCGGCAATCGCGTGCGCCGCGCGTTGCTGGCTGCGATAGCCGACCTCGTCCAGTTCCTCGCGGGTGAAGCCTTCCATTGTGGCGATGGCATCGCCGCATACGCCCTGGTGGCTTTGCGGATGGCTCGCCTGCAGGCGCTCGTTGTAGCTGCCCATCATCGGCGGCTTGAGGCCCGCCTGCATCTTGTCCTTCGCCATCTGCGCCGTGAGGCTCATCATCTCGGTCCCGCCCGCGACGACGCAATCCTCCATCCCGCTCATCACCTGCGCCGCGGCAAGCGCGACCGAGGTGATGCCGCCGCCGCAGAAGCGGTCGAGCGTCGTGCCCGATGAGGTGATATCGAAGCCTGCATCGAGTGCGGCCATGCGGCCCATATCGCCCGCCTGCATCCCGTCCTGCGTGCTGACCGACCAGATCACGTCGTCTACCGTCGCGGTGTCGAGATCGTTGCGCTCCTTTATGGCCTTCAAAACCGTGGCCGCCAGATGCTGCGGATGCATGGCCGCCAGCGCTCCCTTGCCCTGCTTGCCGATGCCTCGGGGCGTGCGGACGGCATCGATGATATAGGCTTCGGGCATGGCGTGATCCTCTCTCGGCTTGTCGAAACTTGCGGCTTTTGCCGGTTGACGTTTGCGTAAACCTCAAGCAGCAAGGGCGCAAGAACAGTTTCAGAATGAAATGGAGAGAGCGAGCATGTCGGATGATGTCCTGACCGAAGTCGACGACGGCGTATTGATCGTCACGATCAACCGTCCCGAAGCCAAGAACGCGATGAACAAGGCGGCAGCCGAGGGAATCGCGGCGGCGATGGACCGGCTGGACGCCGAGGACGACTTGCGTGTCGGCATCCTCACCGGCGCGGGCGGCACCTTCTGTTCGGGTATGGACCTCAAGGGCTTCCTGCGCGGCGAATCGCCCAGCATCGAAGGCCGCGGGTTCGGCGGCGTGGTGCAGGCTCCGCCGAAGAAGCCGCTCATCGCCGCTGTCGAAGGCTATGCGCTGGCCGGCGGGCTGGAGCTGATGATCGCCTGCGACCTCGTCGTTGCGCACAAGGACGCGAAATTCGGAATTCCCGAAGCCAAGCGCGGCCTCGTGGCGGCGGCTGGCGGGGTGATGATGCTGCCCGATCAGATTCCCGAGCGGGTTGCCATGGAACTGGCGCTGACCGGCGACTTCATCGGCGCCGACCGCGCCTATGAACTCGGTCTCATAAACCGCGCCACCGACGGTTCGGCGCTCGAGGGTGCGAAGGCGCTGGCCGCCAGCATTGCCGCCAACGGCCCGCTGGCGGTGCGTGTGTCCAAGCAGATCATGAAGGAATCGCGCGGCTGGGCGATGGACGAACGCTACGACAAGCAGGCGCAGCTGATCGGTCCCGTGTTCGTCTCGGAAGACGCACGCGAAGGCGCCGCCGCCTTTGCCGAAAAGCGCAAGCCCAACTGGAAGGGGAAGTAAGATGAGCGTTCTCGACGTACCCCAGCCCGAGTTCATGGACGACGAGGAGATTTCGATCTTTGCCGATGCCGTGGGCAAGTTCTACCAGCAGCACGCCCCGGAAAAGCGCGTGCTCCAGTGGCGCGAGGACGGCCAGGTCGAGCGCGATTTCTGGCGCGAGGCGGGTGAGGCCGGTCTGCTCGGCAGCTCCGTGCCCGAGGAATATGGCGGCCACGGCGGCGATTTCCGCCACGAGATGGTCGTCATCGACCAGCAGGCCAAGCACAATGTCGAAGGCTTTGCCGCCAGCCTGCACAACACCGTCATCCTGCCCTATCTCGTGCGCCACGGGACAGAGGAGCAGAAGAAGAAATACCTGCCCAAGCTCGTCAGCGGCGAACTGGTCAGCGCGATTGCGATGACCGAGCCGGGTGTCGGCTCCGACCTCCAGAGCATCACCACGACTGCACTGAAGGATGGTAACGGCTACCGCATCAACGGGGCCAAGACGTATATTTCGAACGGCCAGACCGCCGACTTCATCATCGTCGTCGCCAAGACCGATCCCAAGGAGCGCGCCAAGGGCATTTCGCTCATGCTGCTCGAGACGGAAGGCGCCGAGGGCTTCCAGCGCGGCAAGAAGCTGGACAAGATCGGCATGGATGCCGCCGACACCAGCGAGCTGTTCTTCGACGATGTCTTCGTGCCGGCCGAAAACGTGCTCGGCGGCGAGGAGGGCAAGGGCTTCTACCAGTTGATGGGCGAACTGCCGCAGGAGCGCCTAATCATCGCGATGGGTGCGATGACGGGGATCGAGAAGGCGCTCGAGACGACGATGGAATACGTCAAAAGCCGCAAGGCTTTCGGCCAGACCATCTGGGACTTCCAGAACACGCAATTCGTGATGGCCGACCTGAAGGCGCGGGCGACTGCGGCACGGGTGTTCGTCAACGATTGCATCGCCAAACATCTCAAGCGCGAACTCAGTGTCGATACGGCCTGTATGGCCAAGTACTGGGTCACCGAACTGCAGGGCGAGGTGGTCGACAAATGCCTCCAGTTCCATGGCGGCGCGGGCTACATCAACGACTATCCCATCGCGCGCATGTATCGCGACAGCCGCATCACCCGCATCTTCGGCGGGTCGAACGAGGTCATGAAGATGGTGATTGCCCGCGCGATGTAACGACTGTGCGAGGGGTAGCCGACTACCCCTCGACGACCTTCTGTTCGATGGCGCCGAAGATCGAATGGCCTTCGGCGTCCTTCATCTCGACGCGGACGGTGTCGCCCGGTGCCATGAAGCGCGTCTTGGCCTCACCGTCGGCGATGGTCTCGATCATGCGTATTTCGGCGATGCAGCTGTAGCCGAGGCCGCCATCGGCCACCGGCTTGCCCGGATCGCCATCGGGACCCTGGTTCGAGACCGTACCCGACCCGATGATCGTGCCGGCACCCAGATCGCGGGTCTTGGCGGCATGGGCGACGAGATCTGCGAGGCTGAAGGTCGCATCGACCCCGGCGTTGGCGCGGCCGAAGGGCTCGCCATTGTAGTCGACCATCAGCGGCAGGTGGATGACGCTTCCCTTCCACGCATCGCCCAGTTCGTCGGGCGTGACCGCGACGGGGCTGAAGGCGCTGGCGGGCTTGGACTGGAAGAAGCCAAAGCCCTTGGCGAGTTCGCCCGGGATCAGGCCGCGCAGGCTCACGTCGTTCACCAGCATGACCAGCTTAATGTGGTCCGCCGCCTCTTCGCTCGACACGCCCATCGGCACATCGTCGGTGATGACCGCAATCTCGCCTTCCATGTCGCAGCCCCACTTGGTGTCCTTCAGCGGGATGTCGTCGCGCGGGGCGAGGAAGTTGTCGCTGCCGCCCTGGTACATAAGCGGGTCGTGGTAGAAGCTCTCGGGCACTTCGGCACCGCGCGCCTTACGCACCAGCTCGACGTGGTTGATATAGGCCGAGCCGTCGGCCCACTGATAGGCGCGGGGCAGCGGCGAATGCGCCTCGCGTTCGTGGAAGCGCTCGCAGGGTACGGCCTGGTGTTCGACATCGGTGTAGAGCGCGTTCAGCTTGGGCGCGACCTCGTCCCAATTGTCGAGCGCGGCCTGCATGGTCGGGGCGATGTTGTCGGCGGCGCAATAGCGGGTGAGGTCCTTGGAGACGACCACCAGCTTGCCGTCGCGGGTTCCGTCTTTCAGCGTGGCGAGTTTCATGGAAGGTCCTCTCTCTTATTGGTTTTCGGGATTGTCGGGCTGCGCGTCCGGATGGGCGCGCTGGAATTCGGGAAGGGCGAGGCAGGCCGCCTCGATCCGTTCGATATGCGGTTTATCGGAGAAGTCGTACTCGAACCGCCGCGCATTGTAGACTTGCGGGAGCAAGCAGACCTCGAAGAAGCCGGGGGTGTCGAACAGGAAGTCGCCGGTGCCAAGCTGCGCCAGCCGCGCTTCAAGCGGGTCGAGCGTGCGGGCGAGGCAGTGGCGATACCAGACCGCAATTTCGTCCTGCGACTTGCCGTACTCATTGGCGAGATACTTCAGCACCGGCAGGTTCAGCGGCGCGTGCAGCTCGGTTGCAATGGCATAGGCCAGTTCGCGCGCGACGTACCGGTCTTCGATGTCCGAAGGCAGCAACGGCTTGTCAGGATAGGCTTCGTCGAGCCACTCGATTTGCGCCATTGACTGTACGCGGTCCTTACCGTCCGCTTCGAGCAGCGGGACCGAGCCGAAGGGGTTGCGGCTGGTGAAGGCCTCGCCCTTCTGCTCAGCTGTGAGCAGGTTGACCGGCACATACTCGTATTCCAGCCCCTTCAGCTCCAGCGCGATGCGCAGGCGGTAGCTGGTCGAACTGCGATAGTAGCCATGCAGGCGGATCATGCAGTCTCTCCTACAGGGTGGAACGGATGGAACACGGTCTTGGTCGAAAAACCTCTAGGCACGCCAATCCCGCCAAAGCTGCGGGTTTCAGCGGGATCGTGCATGCTCATGCGCCCTGCGATGCTCCATATCCGAAAAGTAGGAAAGGGGATCAGAATGCGGCGATCCCCGTGATGGCGCGGCCCAGGATCAGCGCATGGACGTCATGCGTGCCTTCGTAGGTGTTGACCGTCTCGAGGTTTACCATGTGACGGATCACCTGGTATTCTTCCGAGATGCCGTTGCCGCCGTGCATGTCACGGGCCTTGCGAGCGATATCGAGCGCCTTGCCGACATTGTTGCGCTTCACGATGGAAATCATGTCCGGCGAGAACTTGCCTTCGTCCATCAAGCGGCCAACGCGAAGCGAACCCTGCAGGCCGAGCGAGATTTCGGTCATCATGTCGGCGAGCTTGAGTTGGTAGAGCTGCTTGGAAGCAAGCGGCACGCCGAACTGCTGGCGGTCTAGGCCGTATTGGCGCGCGGCGTGCATGCAGAATTCCGCCGCACCCAGCGCGCCCCAGCTGATGCCGTAACGCGCGCGGTTGAGGCAGCCGAACGGACCCTTCAGCCCCTGCACTTCGGGAAGCAGCGCGTCCTCGCCCACTTCGACCTCGTCCATCACGATCATGCCGGTGGTGCTGGCGCGCAGCGAGATCTTGCCCTCGATCTTGGGCGCCGAGAGGCCCTTCATGCCCTTTTCGAGCACGAAGCCGCGAATGCCGCCGCCATGTTCTTCGCTCTTCGCCCAGACGACGAAAACGTCGGCGAAGGGCGAGTTGGAGATCCAGGTCTTCGAACCGTTGAGGACATAGCCGCCATCGACCTTCTTGGCGGTGGTTTTCATGCCGGCAGGGTCGCTGCCTGCATCGGGTTCGGTCAGGCCGAAGCAGCCGATCAGCTGGCCGCTGGCGAGGCCGGGCAGGTACTTCCGCTTCTGTTCTACCGAACCATAGGCATGGATCGGATACATCACGAGACTGGACTGGACACTGGCCATCGAGCGATAGCCGCTGTCGACGCGCTCGATCTCGCGCGCGATGAGGCCGTAGGCGACATAGCTTGCGCCTGCGCCACCATATTCTTCCGGCACGGTCGCGCCCAGCAGGCCGGCTTCACCCATCAGGGGGAAGAGTTCGGGCGCGTCGAGTTCCTTGTTGAACGCTTCGATCACGCGCGGCTGGAGTTCGCCTTGCGCAAAGCCGTGCGCGGCGTCGCGGATCATCCGCTCTTCCTCGGTCAGCTGTTCGTCGAGATTGAACGGGTCCTGCCAATCGAACGGCACCATCCCACTATTCGGGCCAGCCATGTGGTCTCCTTTGAAACTTTCTCCGCTGCCGATGGCAGAGGACCAAACACTGCGCAAGGGGCGGTGTAGCCGCTCTCAAGCGGTATGCACATCGCCCGGCACGAGCAGCGTGTACCGGCTTTCGTCGCACAGGCCCGTCACCCATTCCTCGCCCACCTTTAGCCAGGCGTGGAAGCGCGGCCTCCCGGCCTCGTCGGCCTGCGTGCCGATGAAGAGACTTGCCTCGATCCCGCGCCGCTGCAGCATCCATCGCGCGGCCAGCGCCTGGGGCAGGCAATTGGGTGCGCCGGGGACGTTGTTGAGCGCGCGCAGCATGGCGAGGCGGACGCGGCGGATGGTGGCAAGGTCGCCAGCTCCCCCATGCGCCCTTGCCACTGCACCGAAGCGCGAGCGCCACCGTCGGGGCGGCACGCGCGCGATCAGCAGCTTGGCGTAGAGCACCAGCGCAATCGCCTCGAGCGAGGCGATCTTGTCGGCAGTGTCCAGCGCCAGGAAGGTGCGCAGTTTCGGCATGGCTCGGTCTCTTCATACCACGAGGTGCCGATTCCGCCTCGCCCCTAATTACTGGACGAGCGGTAGGGCCTTACGGCAATCGTCGGCGCATTCGCGGCACATCTTGGCGCACCACCTGCAATGATCGTTGTCGTGCTTTTCGCATTCCTCGGCGCAGGTTTCGCAGGCCTTGATGCAGGTCTCCAGCTGGCTGCGCAGCACATCGATATTCTGCGCGGTGCGGCGGGTTGCGAGACGGGCAGTGGCAGCGCAGACATCGGCGCAGTCGAGACAGTTGCGGATGCACTGGGACATGTCCATGTCGCTGCCCGACATTTCGGCCACGCAGGCATCGGCGCAGCTGGTGCAGAACAGCGAACACAGCATGGCATGGCGCGCGGCGAGGACGAGTTCTTCGGTCTTGTCCTGCACCTGCGGGTGCGCGTCGACCATTTTCTGTAGCGACATTATCTTTCTCTCCTTGAGGTTGCACTCAAGGAATGGGCCGGGCGGCCCATGAGTTCCGTGCGAGGTAGAAAAGCCTAGTGGGCTTCGGCGGCGCGCTGGACGGTGTGGATGACCTCGGCCGGAGGACAGGGTTTGGACAGCGCCTGTGCCTGCGGGAAACGGCTCGAGACTTCCTGCGGCGTGAGCGCGCCGGAATGGAAAATCACCTCGACATTTTCGGCCATCATCTGTTCGGCCAGCGGATAGACGATGCCGTCGTCGAGCTGGATGTCGAGAATGGCGATGTCGGGCTTGGTCTTCTGGTAGGCGAGCATGGCGCTCGACAGGTCGTTATAAGGTCCTTCGACCAGGTATCCTGCTTCGGAAACGGTGTCGCACAGATCGTGACCCACGATCAGTTCATCTTCGGCGACGAGTACGCGTAGCGGCTGCTGATGCTGTCCCATCCAGGCTCTCCTCGTTCGATCCGACCCACATAACCTAATGGGCCGGATCGAATTCGGTTCCTGCCTCAGGCACTGGCTCCATATTTTTTGTTGAAATCGGCCGATTTGCCGTCCGCCAGAAGGCGCGCCTGGCCGGTCCAGTCGTCGCGGCGGATGCGGCCTTCGAAGCGGCCGAGCTGGCCGTCGATCCGATCAATTTCCGCTTCGTCCCAGGCTGCGATCTGCGCGAAGGAGGTGACGCCGAGGCTTTCTAGCAGGGCGGCGAGCTTGGGTCCCACGCCCTTTATGCGCGTGAGGTCGTCGCCATTGCCGTCGCTTACCTTGAGCGGCTGCGGATCGCTGGTGGCGGCGGGCGCCGCATCGACCAGTGCGCTGTTGCGCTGCGCACGCTCGGCGCCCTCGTCGAGCACATCCTTCTTCGTACCCGTCACGCGCGTGCGGCGCGTGCTGCGGAAGAGGAACCAGGCGACCAGCAGGCCGACGACCAGCGCGATCGCGAGCAGGATCCAGTTTTCGGCGAGGAGTTCGCTCATGTTTCGTCCTTCGTATCTTCGGTTTCAACGGGAGCCGCGCGGCCCCACAGCGCCCAGCCGATGGTTAGGCCCAAGAGATAGGCGACCAGCATCAGGGCAATGACTTCGAACCATATCGGCATGTTTGGTGCGCCTTCCTACCTCGGGCCCGGCGTGTCGACGGGGGTGGGAGTCAGAGGCTCCAGCCGGATGACGGAGAATTCGATGCGGCGGTTCGCCGGGTCTTCGGGCGTGAGGCGCTCGGCCGGTTCGCTCGATCCCAGTCCGCGCGCGCGCAGGCTGGCGCGCGGGATGCCGCGGCGAACCAGCGCCTCGCGTACGACGCGGGCCCGGTCCATGCTGAGCGCGATGTTGGCGTCCTCGTCGCCTGAACGGTCGGTATGGCCGATAATGGCGATGATCGCGCCGGAGCAGGGTTCGAGCGCGGCAGCGACCTCGTCCAGCAACATGCGGCTGGCAGGCAAAAGCGCAGCGCTGGCCTCCTGGAAACGGATCGTGCGCGTGCGCAGCAAACCCTCGACATCTTCTTGGCAGTGAAGCGGTTCGAAAGCGCGCTCGCCGCTATCGGCGACTACGCTACCGTCCGCCCAGCTGACGCCTCCAACCCCGCGCACGCTCTTGACCAGCTGCGCAGCGCGGGTGCGGCGCTCGTCATCGAGGTCTTCGCCGCCGGAAAGGATGGGGTGGCGCGAAGGCGATCCGTAACGGTTGGCGAAGGTGGCCTCGACCATGGACAAGCCTTCCGCCTCCAGCGCGGTCTCGGCCTCGCCGGACAGGCGTGTGGCCATCCGATCGGCGCGGCCCGACCAGCTCGACATCGAGCCGATGGCCACGACGAGCAGTGCTCCTCCGGGAATAAGCAAGCGCTTGAACATGAGGCGGCTCTTAGCCGTGGGGCAAGCGCGATGCCAAGACGCTACTTCTTTTCCGCCACGGTTTGCGAAGTCTCGGCCGCGTCCTTCTCGGCGGCGGCGTACTTGTTGCGCTTGAACAGCATCCGGTCCTCCGGGCCGAAGCCGCGTTTCCAGATCACGAACCCATAGGTCGCAAGGATGGCCGGCACACCGAAGGCTAGCTCGGCCCATTCGGGAAGGAATGTTGCAAGGATGCCCACCAACACCGCCGGCGCGACCGCCCAGACGAGCGACCAGCGGAAGGGATTGATCGGTTGCTTGATCAGGCGCGACAGCAGGAAGGCTTTCACCAGGCTGGCCAATCCGAGCGAGACCATCAGCGCGATGGCCGCCGCCGCGGCCTTGAAGGGCTCGCCATAGCCATTGCTGACCATCAAATCGATGAAGAGGATCGTGAGCAACGCCTGCACCGCGATCGTGGCGATGGAGATCCACAAGTTGCGCACCCGCGCGATGTAGACGAGCACCGCTTCCGACACGACCGCCGTGGCCGCAACCACTTCGGCGGCGAGCAGGAACGCAAGCGCGCCCGTACCGCCGACGAATTCCGGTCCCACGAGGCCCATCACGGCTTCGCCCGGCACGCCGAGCGCCAGCGCGATGCCGGCCTGCATGGCGATGATCCAGAAACCGACCTGGCAGATCTGCTTGGCGATAGCTTCGTAGTTCTTGATCTTGAGGTTCTTGGTGATGACTGGACCAAGGATCGGCTCGAAGCTGGTCTTCAGCTTCTGCGGCAGGCTCGCGACCTGCTGGGCGATGTAATAGACGCCCACCGCTGCAGGCGCGGCGAAGAGGCCGAGGATGAGGATGTCGACCCGGCGCGTGCCCCATTCGATGGCGTCGGCGGTCGCCAGCGGCAAGGCGCGGGCGGTCATCCGGCCCATGTAAACCGGGTGCGGACGCCACTTTCGCGGAGGGCCATAGCTGCGGAAGAAGGACCACAGGCCCACGGCCAGCCCGGCGTAGATAGACACCAAATAGGCGAGCGACAGGCCGGAATCCGACAGGACGGGCACGAAGTAGAACACGCCTGCCATGATCGAAATCGTCCACGGCTCCACCACGGCGCGCGCGCGCACGGTGGTGGCGATGTCGTATTTGTAAGCCTGCGCGGCCAGCACGATCTCGGTCAGCGCGTAACCGGGAATGGCAAGTACAACGAGCCGGTCGAGCTCGGTGAACTCCCCGCTCGGAAAGAGGGGGGCGGGCACGAACCAGAAGAACAGCGCGGCAAGACTGGAAAAGATCAGTGCGAGCAGCATCCCGTCGTAAACGAGGTTTGCCGGATGCGCTTCCTCGCCATCGGAAAGGCGCTGCGCAAGGCCGCGCTTTTCGCCCATGGCGCAGACCAGCGCCACCAGTTCGACGACCACCAGCGCGGAAGCGAATCGGCCGAGCGCGTCGGGCCCGTAGAGCCGTCCGGCGATGAACAGGAACGGCAGGCGCGCAAGCAGGCGCAGGATGAAGCCGAGAAAATTCTGCTTACCGCCCTTGGCGATGGCGGACATGTCGTCTTCGCTGGCGGCGGTGCTCATCCCGCGACATCCTGTTCCGCTTTGAGCGGACGCGACAGGATGCCCTGCACCACCTCGCGCGGATCGTCGCCCTTGAGGAGGTCGTAGACCGCCGTGACAATGGGCATGGCGATGCCGTGCCGCGCGGCGAGTTCGACCAGTACCGGCGCAGTGTGCGCGCCTTCGGCGACGGTTCGCCGGTCGGCCATCAGCTCCTCGGCCCTATGGCCTTCGCCCAGCGCCTTGCCGAGCGAGAAATTGCGGCTGGAGGTGGAGGAACAGGTGAGCACGAGATCGCCGAGGCCGCACAGGCCCGTCAGCGTTTCGGGCCTTGCGCCCTTGGCCTCGCCGAAGCGCAGCATTTCGGCATAGCCGCGCGCGATCAGGGCAGCGCGGGCGTTCTGGCCCAGCTGCAAGCCCTCGACCACGCCGCAGGCGATGGCGAGGACATTCTTGACCGCCCCGCCGATTTCCGCGCCGACCACGTCGTCGGAATAATAGGGCCGGAAGGCAGCGCGCGCGATGTGGGGCGCGATGCGGTCCCACTGGTCCTCGCCGCCGGCGCAGGCCAGGGTCGAAGCCGCGGGCAGTCCGGCGGCCACTTCATGTGCGAAGGTCGGGCCCGACAGGACGGCGATCTCGCTCCCCGGTGCCGCGTCGCGCGCGACCTGGTTCATCAGGCGGCCCGACCCTGCCTCGATGCCCTTGGAACACAGCACGAGGTCACGCGGGTGGCGCGGCATGGCTGCGAGCACGCTGCCCATGTGCTGTGCGGGCGTGACCACCAGCAGCACATCGAGCGCGGCCATTTCGGCAAGGTCGTCGCTAGCCGTGATCGAGGGGGCGAGCGTGGCGCTGGGCAGGTAGACCGTGTTGGTGCGCTGCGAATTGATTTCGTCGACCAGTTCGGCCTCACGCGCCCAGAGGAGCACGTCGCTGCCGTCGCTTGCCACCATCTGCGCCAGCGCCGTTCCCCACGCGCCTGCACCGAGGACGCCGATGGGCCGGTCCGAGGATGCTCGCAAATTCATGCCTTCACTCCTGCCCCGCGGACGGGCTCTGCGTCGGGATCGAGCGGCCAGCGTGGCCGTGCGGAAATTTCGAGCGGGTCGGGGATGAAATCGGGAAGCGCCAGCCGCTCGATCCCCGCCCAGGCGATCATGGCGGCGTTGTCGGTGCACAGCTTAGGCGGCGGCGCGGTGAAGCGCATCGCGTGGGCTTGGGCCACATCCTCGAGCGCGGCGCGCACCGAGGCGTTGGCAGCGACTCCGCCGGCCACCACAAGCGTCTTGCAATCCTCCATCTGGGCCAGCGCGATCCGCAGGCGGTCGGTCACGCAGTCGATGGCCGCCTGCTGGAAGCTCGCGGCAATGTCTTCGGGCTTGTATTGGCCGCTCTCATGCGCGCGCAGGACTGCGCTCTTGAGGCCGGCGAAGCTGAAATGCGGTTCGCCGCTGCCGACCATGGGGCGGGGCAGGGGGACCGCTTTTGCATCGCCTTCCTTCGCCACGCGCTCGACCGCAGGGCCGCCTGGGAAGCCGAGGCCCAGGATCTTGGCGGTCTTGTCGAAAGCTTCGCCCAGCGCATCGTCGATAGTGGTCGCGAGGCGGCGGTACTGGCCCACGCCGTCGACGCGCAGGATCTGGCAATGGCCGCCGGAAACGAGCAGCAGGGCGTAGGGAAAATCGAGAGCTGCGTCGGCAAGCCGCGGGCTCAGAGCATGGCCTTCGAGGTGGTTGACCGCAATCAGCGGCACGTCGCTCGCCATCGCCAGAGCCTTCGCGCTCACCAACCCGACCATGACCCCGCCAATAAGGCCCGGACCCGCCGTGGCGGCAATCGCGTCGAGATCGCCCAGAGCGACATTCGCATCGGCCAGCACGCCCTCGATCATCGGGGCGAGCCGCTCGGCATGGGCGCGTGCGGCGATCTCGGGCACGACGCCGCCGAAGGGCGCGTGTTCCGCGTCCTGCGAGGCGATCCGCTGCGCCACGATGCGCCGGTCGCCGTCGACAAGCGCGGCGGCGGTTTCGTCGCAGGAACTCTCTATGCCCAGTACGAGTGTCATTGCGCTTCCCCTTAGCGGTCTCGCTCGTTAGGGCAAGCAATCGCATGCCCGATAACGCTCCTTTCCGCCTCGGAACCCGCCGCTCCCCGCTCGCCATGGCGCAGGCCCACGAAGCCCGCGCACGGCTGTGCGCCGCGCATGGCTGGGACGAAGCGCGGGTCGAACTGGTCCCCGTCATCGCCAGCGGCGACAAGATACAGGACCGCCCGCTAGCCGATATCGGCGGCAAGGCGCTGTGGACGCGCGAGCTCGACATCTGGCTGGCAGAAGGCCGGATCGACGCCGCAGTCCACTCGATGAAGGACGTGGAGACGATCCGCCCGGACGCGATCGCCATCGCCGCCATCCTTCCGCGCGAGGACAAGGCCGACGTGCTGCTCGGCGCGACTTCGCTCGAAGCGATCCCGCAAGGTGCGAAGGTCGGCACCAGCGCGCCGCGACGGGCGGCGCAATTGCTCCACGCGCGCCCCGATCTCGAAGTGGTCGGCATTCGCGGCAATGTCGCCACCCGCATGGCCAAGCTGCAGGCCGGCGAGGCGGACGCGACCTTCCTTGCCGCAGCGGGCCTTGCCCGGCTGGGCGAGAAGGGAGTGGGCGTTAGGCTCGACCCCGAGGACTGGCTTCCTGCCCCGGCGCAGGCCGCCATCGGCATCGAATGCCGCGCCTCGGACGAGGAGGCGCAAGCTATCCTCGCCGCCATTGATCACGCGCCCAGCCGCGAGGAAGTGCTGGCCGAGCGTGCGCTTTTGGAAGGCTTGGGCGGCACCTGTCACAGCCCGATTGCGGCTCTGACCCGGCGCGAGGGCGATGCGCTGCGCATGACCGCCGCGATCTACAGCCCCGATGGCGCGATCCGCATTGCGCGCGACGCGATTTTCGCGCCCGGCGATCTCGACGCGCCGCGCCAGCTGGCCGCCGACCTGCTCGCCGAAGCGCCCGCCCATGTCGCGGCGCATTTCGGCAGCTTCGCCTGATGCGCAAGCTGTTCGTTTTTCGCCCGGAGCCGGGCCTGCGCGTGACGCTGGAAACCGCCGAAGCGCTCGGCCTCGAGGCCAGTGGTTGCGCGCTGTTCAAGGTTGCCCCGGTCGAATGGTCGCTGCCCGACACAGGCGATGTCGATGCGCTTCTGGTCGGCAGTTCGAACGCTTTTCGCGAAGGCGGCAAGCAACTCGACAAGCTGGAAGGCCTGCCCGTTTACGCCGTGGGAGAGGCTACGGCAGAGTCGGCGCGCGAAAAAGGCTTCATGGTCACGCTCACCGGCAAGGGCGGTTTGCAGCACGTGCTCGACGAGGTGGCGGGGCGCGAACTCACATTCCTGCGACTGGCGGGCGAAAAGATGGTCGAGCTCTCGCCGCCCATCGGCATCGCAATAGAGACGCGCGTCGTCTACCGTATGCGGCCGCGCGACATTTCGCCTTCGATCAGCAAGGAAATGCGCGAAGAGGGAGGGGTGGCCCTTCTCCATTCGGGCGAGGCGGCGCTGCGCCTGATCGAGGAGTGCGAGCGGCTCGGCATCGACCGCAAGACCATCACCGTCGCCGCGCTCGGCCCGCGCATCGCCGAAATGGCGGGCGATGGCTGGGAGGCTGTCCACACCGCGCACGCACCGCGCGATGCCGAGCTACTGGCCTTGGCGCAGGCTTTGTGCCAAGGCTGACCGCGGGGAATATCGCGGCACAATGAGAGCCGCGAACGGGTCGCGGATTGGAGTGGAATGGACGAGTTTTCGAGCAACCGGCGCACGCGCAGCCGCTCCATGCGGCCGATGCTGCTCGCGGTCGCGGGCTCCTTCGCCCTTGGCGGCGCGCTGGTCGGTTACGTCACATGGCGGATGAACCAGGACGAGGCGGTCGACGCTGCGCCGACTGAGGGTGAGCAGGCAACCTTGGCGGAGCCCGTCGCCGAGGGCCAGCCCGTACCTTCGCCCAGCGCCCGGCCGACCCGCGCTGCCAACGCCGAGACGGTCGAGCAGATGGCCGAACAGCAGGGCGGGATCGACCAGCGCCTCGCTGCGGCCGAACAGCGCCTGTCGCGCCTCGATCTGCAGGCGCAGGCCGCCGCCGGCAACGCCGCGCGCGCCGAAGGACTCCTGATCGCCTTCGCCATACGCCGCGCCATCGATAAGGGCGCCGAACTCGGCTATCTTGCGGACCAGCTACGGCTTCGTTTCGGCGACGCGCTGCCCAACGCGGTCAACACTATCCTCACCTTCTCGCGCGAGCCGGTAACACTCGACCAGCTGACCGCGCGGCTCGACGGGCTCGCCCCGCAATTGCAGTCGGGCGACGATCGCGGCGGGTTCGAACGCTTTACCGAGGAACTGGGCGCGCTCTTCACCATCCGCCGCGAAAGCGCGCCGTCGCCGCAGCCCGAAATGCGTATCGAACGCGCGCGGCTGTTCCTGCTCTCGGGCCGGACCGACAGCGCGATTGCCGAAGTGCGCGAAATGCCCGGCGCGGCCAATGCGCAAGGCTGGCTGCGCGATGCGGAACGCTATGCCGCGACCCAGCGCGCGCTCGACCTGATCGAGACTTCGGCCGTGCTTGAACCGCGACGCCTGCGTGACGGGGCCGGCAACCGGATTTCGCAGCCCAGCCCGGTGGAAGAGTAGGCCTCAGGCCTTCATCAGCTCGGGCACATCGCCCGAAACGCCGCGCGCCTCGTCCATGAAGAAACGCTTGAGCCAGCCCGAGCGCTGGACTCCGGCCATGCCAAAGCGGCGCACCGCGCTCGCGGTCTTGCCCGGCACGCCGAACAGGCGGGTGAGCGTATCGGTCGCGCCCATGACCATGAGGGAATCGAGCGCGCGCCACTTCTCATAGCGCTCCAGCACCTGCGCATCGCCGAGGTCTAGCCCGAGACGGCGGGCATCGCCCAGCACTTCGACCAGCGCGCCCACATCGCGCAGGCCAAGGTTCAGCCCTTGTCCCGCAATCGGGTGCATGCCGTGCGCGCTGTCGCCGACCAGCGCCATGCGCTCGCCCACGATCCGCGCGGTGTGCTGGAAGCTGAGCGGATAGGAGGACCGTCCGCTGTTGAGCTCAAGGCGGCCGAGAATGTCGCCCATGCGCTTTTCGACTTCGGCAAGGAAGGCGCGGTCGGACAGCTTGAGCACGCCGGCGGCGTCCTTCTCGTCCACCGTCCACACCAGCGCGCTGCGGTGCTTGCCGTCGGGGCCGTCGAGCATGGGGAGGAGCGCGAAGGGGCCGTCCTCGTAGAAGATCTCCCACGCCACGCCTTGGTGCGGCCTGGAATGGTTGAGGCCGGTGATGATTGCGCGGTGCGAATAATCCCAGCTCGCCATCTTGAGCCCTTCTTCCTCGCGCGTGGGCGACCCGCGCCCTTCCGCGCCAACGAGGAGATCGGCTTCGAGAACCGTGCCGTCGCCCAAAGTGGCGCTGGCGGTGAAGGCGTCGCGATGGCGGCTGGCTACATCGACCGGCGCGTGCATGGCGATCAGCGGCTCGTTCTTCGCCGCTTCGAACAAGGCGATGCGCAGTTGGCGGTTGGCGAACATGCGGCCCAGCGTGCCTTCATGCGGTTCGGGGCGGAAATCGATCCGGCCCGGCTTCATCTGGTCGACGACTGCAATCGCTTCGATTGGGGAGCCGTGCTCTTCGAGGCTTTCGGCCAGGCCGATGTTGCGGAACAGGCGCCAGCTCGCGGTCGAGATCGCCGAGGCGCGCCCGTCGAAGCCCTCTGCGGTCAGGTCTGCCGGATCGGCCCGGTCGACCAGATGGCTTGAAAGCCCCTGTTTTGCTGCTGCCAGCGCCAGTGTGGTGCCGACGAGGCCGCCGCCGAGGATGAGCAGGTCGCGCTTGTCTGTCATGGCGCCAGTCCCTAATGCGCGAAATGTGACGGAAGCAAGCAGAATGGACGGCTTGATGGGGACGCTGCGCCTGCTGCTGGCGTTGCTGGCCCTCGTCCTGCCCGCCAGTCTCTCAGCGCAGGAAGCGCGCTTCGGCGACGAGAATATCGCCGTCGAACTGCGCGCCGACGGACCACCGGTGCCGGGCGAAACCTGGATGCTGGCGCTGCATTTCACCCCGTCGAGCCTCGAATGGCACGGCTATTGGTCTAATCCTGGCGACGCGGGGCAGGGCATGAGCCTTACGCTCGACCTGCCGGAGGGCTGGGAAGCGGGCGAGCCGCTCTATCCCGTGCCACAGCGGCTCGTGATCTCCGGCCTGATGAACCACATTTACGAAGGCGAATACGCCGTGCTGGTGCCGGTGGAGGTGCCACCAAACGCAGCAGTCGCCAACATCGCGCCGATAGCCGGCTACGTCTCCTACCTCGCCTGCACCGACCGCATCTGTGTGCCGCAGGACGCGCGGCTGGCGCTGGAGCAGGGTGGCGATTTCACGCGCTGGCAGGCGAAGATCGCGCCGAAGCTCGACAGCGTGGCGGGGTACGAGGTCCAGCGCAACCGCCTGCGCGTTGGTATCCCGCTTCCCGCCGATCTCGAACTCGGGGACCTCCATCTCTTCGTCGGCACGAGCGATTTCGGCAGCGGCCTCGCGCCCGATTACGCCGCGGTGCAAACCTTCGTGCGCGAAGGCGACCTGCTGGTGGCCGAGGTACCCCTGAAACAGCGGCAAGGCTTCGACCCATCGCCCTTGCCGGAGACCGTGACCGGCATCCTTTCGCTGGGCGAGGGGCAGGGGCTGCGCTTCGAGGCCGAACAGCGCGACGTGCCGCTCGAAGGCGTGAAGCCGCTTCGTGGACCGGTCGACACGCCGGCGCTCTGGGTGCTCCTGATCGCGGCGCTTGCCGGTGGGTTGCTGCTCAACATCATGCCCTGCGTCTTCCCCATCCTCAGCCTCAAGGCACTGGCGCTGGCCAAGGCGGGCGGGGACGAGATATCGGCACGCCGCGATGCGCTCGCCTATACAGCCGGGGTCGTGCTGGCCTGCGCGGCGCTGGGCGCGCTGATCCTGCTGCTGCGGTCCGCAGGGCAGCAGATCGGCTGGGCTTTCCAATTGCAGGAGCCGCTGGTGGTGGCGGCGCTGCTCATGCTCGCGCTGGCGATCACGGCCAATTTCCTCGGCCTGTTTGAAGTGCCGGGCCTTGCGATTTCGGGGCGCGGGGCGAGCACAGGGGGCAGTTTCGCCACCGGCCTGCTCGCCGCCTTCGTGGCGACGCCCTGCACCGGCCCTTTCATGGCGCTGGCGCTCGGCGCGGCGCTGGTGCTGCGGCCGATCGAGGGCTTTGCGATCTTCACTGCGCTCGGTGTCGGCCTTGCGCTGCCCTTCCTGCTGATCGGCTTCATTCCCGCCTTCCGCCGCCGCCTGCCCAAGCCGGGGCCGTGGATGGAGCGTTTCCGCCGCTGGATGGCGCTACCGATGGGCCTCACCGCGTTGGCGCTGGCGTGGCTTGCCTGGAGGGTCGGAGGATGGTCCTTCCTGATCGCGGCGGTTGTGGCCGCGCTCATGCTCATCAACGCCCTGATTGCGTTCTCGTCCGTGCCGACCGCGAAGGTGACGCCGCGCAAATGGCTCCGGCCCGTCTGGCTCGCGGCGCTGGCGTTTTCCGTATTCCTGCTCGTGCGCGAAGAGCCCGTGCCCGTGGAGATGGCCGCCGAAAGCCTGCTCGAGCCGCAGCCCTTCTCGGAAGCCGCGCTGGCCGAGGCGCGCACCTCGGGCAAGCCCGTCTTCGTGTGGTTTACCGCCGACTGGTGCGTCACCTGCAAGGTCAACGAAAGCGTGGCGATCGAGCGCGAGGATACGCGCGCTGCATTCGAGAAGGGAGGTGTGATTGCCCTGCGCGGCGACTGGACGCGGACCGACCCGGAAATTTCCGCTTTCCTCGCCCGGCAAGGGGCCGCCGGTGTGCCGCTCTATCTGTGGTATCCGCCGGGGGGCGACGCGCAGCAATTGCCGCAGGTGCTTACGCCGGATCTGCTAGTGGATCTTGCGGCAAAGCCATCGCGCTAGCGCAAGCGGTGATGAACTCGCCCGGTGCGCGGCTGGGGTTGAGCTTTACCGAGCCGGCGCCCGGCACCGTCGCCTCGACCTGGCGGGGGCCAGTGAGAACTTCGAGCCGCGGGTCGTCGGCCGTAACCCTTCCGCGCCAGAGCCAGACGCCTTCGTCCTCCTGCTCGGCATCAATCCAAAGGCGCTCGACGTGGCCGTTGCCGATCAGCGCAAGAACCGCCTTGGCTTCCGCATCGGCGCGGACATAGCGCGTGTAAGCGATCGTCCCGTCCTCGCAGGCGAGCGAGAGCAGCGGCGTCTCGCCCGGCTTGCCGTAGAGGAGCCGCCCCGATTGCCCGCGCGCCCATGTGGCCCCTTCAGTCTCGGGCGAGGCGATCGGATCGATCGGACGCGTCCGTTCATCCGAGACCTCGTCCCGCGCGAGGTAATCGTCCGAGGCCGGCGGTTTGCACGCGGCGAGGATCATCAGGGGGGCGAGGATGGCAGGGCGAAGCATGCGCGCAGCTATGCCACGCGGCACGGCCACCGCAAGAGGGCGACCGCGCGTTTCACCGGTCAGGGCTTTCCGCCCATCCGCTTGTACCGCGTCTTGCCGTAACGTGTCTTGCGTGTGCCGGGCCGTCCGGCATCGCTGCGGCCGACGCGCGGGGCCTTCTTCTCCTCGTCGCCAAGGCCGAGTTCGTCGTTCTCGAGACGGCGGATCTCGTCGCGCAAGCGCCCGGCTTCCTCGAACTCCAGATCGGCGGCGGCCTTGCGCATGCGCTTTTCGAGGTCTTCGATATAGGCGCGAAGGTTGTGGCCGACGAGATTGTTGCGCTCGTCGTCGCCGGTTTCGACCGTAACCCCGTCCTGCGCGGCCGTATGCGCGACGATGTCGGCGATATTGCGCTTGATCGTCTTGGGCGTGATGCCGTGTTCTTCGTTATAGGCCTTTTGCTTTTCGCGGCGGCGGTCGGTTTCCGCCATAGCGCGTTCCATGCTGCCGGTGATGCGGTCGGCGTAGAGGATGACGCGGCCTTCCACATTGCGCGCCGCGCGGCCGATGGTCTGGACGAGGCTGGTTTCGCTGCGCAGGAAGCCCTCCTTGTCGGCATCGAGAATGCAGACGAGCCCGCATTCGGGAATGTCGAGACCTTCGCGCAGCAGGTTGATGCCCACCAGCACGTCATAGACTCCAAGACGCAGGTCGCGGATGAGCTCGATACGCTCCAGCGTCTCCACGTCGGAGTGCATGTAGCGGACCTTCACGCCCGCCTCGTGCATGAATTCGGTAAGGTCCTCCGCCATGCGCTTGGTCAGCGTGGTGACGAGCGTGCGATAGCCCAGTTTCGCGGTCTTCTTGCATTCCTCGATACAGTCCTGGACCTGGTCCTCGACCGGCTTGATCTCGACCGGCGGGTCGATGAGGCCGGTGGGGCGGATAACCTGTTCGGCAAAGACCCCGCCGGTCTGCTCCATCTCCCACGTGCCGGGCGTTGCCGAGACACAGAAGGTCTGCGGGCGCATCGCGTCCCATTCATTGAAGCGAAGCGGGCGGTTGTCGATGCAGCTGGGCAGGCGGAAGCCGTATTCGGCCAGCGTGATCTTGCGCCGGTGGTCGCCCTTGGCCATCGCGCCGATCTGCGGCACGGTCTGGTGGCTTTCATCGACGAAAAGCAGCGCGTTTTCGGGCAGGTATTCGAACAGCGTCGGCGGCGGTTCGCCGGGGAGCCGCCCGGTAAGGAAGCGGCTGTAGTTCTCGATCCCCGCGCAGGAGCCGGTAGCGGCAATCATCTCGAGATCGAAATTGGTGCGCTGTTCGAGGCGTTGGGCTTCGAGCAGGCGGCCATCCTCGTGCAGTTCCTTGAGCCGTTCGGTCAGCTCGAACTTGATGGCCTCGGACGCCTGTTTCATCGTCGGGCCGGGCGTGACGTAGTGCGAATTGGCGTAGACGCGCACCTTGTCGAGGCTCGCGCCTTTCTTGCCTGTGAGCGGGTCGAACTCGCTGATTTCCTCGATCTCGTCGCCGAAGAAGCTGATCCGCCAGGCCATGTCCTCGTAATGCGAGGGGAAGATTTCGAGGCTGTCGCCGCGCACGCGGAAATTGCCGCGCGCGAAACCGGCATCGTTGCGCTTGTACTGGAGGGCAACCAGCTTGCGGATCAACTCGCGCTGGTCGACCGTGCTGTCCTTCACGATGTCGAAGATCATCGCGGAGTACGTCTCGACCGACCCGATACCGTAGAGGCAGGACACCGAGGCGACGATGATGACATCGTCCCGTTCCAGCAGCGCGCGCGTGGCCGAGTGGCGCATCCGGTCGATCGCCTCATTCACCGAGCTTTCCTTCTCGATGTAGGTGTCCGACCGCGGCACATAGGCTTCGGGCTGGTAGTAGTCGTAATAGCTGACGAAATACTCGACCGCGTTTTCCGGGAAGAAGCTCTTGAATTCGCCATAGAGCTGCGCGGCGAGGATCTTGTTAGGGGCGAGGATCAGGGCGGGGCGCTGCAGTTCCTCGATCACCTTGGCCATGGTGAAGGTCTTGCCCGAACCGGTCACGCCGAGCAGCACTTGAGTCTGTTCGTCCTCGCGCGCGGAGCCGACCAGTTCGGCAATCGCGGTCGGCTGGTCGCCGCTCGGCGTATAATCGCTGACGAGCTTGAACTTCTTGCCCGGCATCGACTTCTCGGGTCGCGCCGGCTTGTGCGGGACGAATTCGCCGGTTGTGTCGGGTTCTTCGAGG
Source organism: Qipengyuania aurantiaca (assembly GCF_019711375.1). Taxonomy (NCBI): domain Bacteria; kingdom Pseudomonadati; phylum Pseudomonadota; class Alphaproteobacteria; order Sphingomonadales; family Erythrobacteraceae; genus Qipengyuania; species Qipengyuania aurantiaca. The sequence goes on along the minus strand of NZ_CP081295.1, from coordinate 271,869 downwards.
CCGCGACGGATTACTAGACCTTGGCTCATGGGTTCGGGCATCCTCTGATCGCGGTATGGGAGTTCTCGACAAGGAACGCCGCGCCGGTCGGGCTGGTTGCCCGAACAAGCGAAGTGACGCTGTTCGAGGGCTCCCATACCGCGACCGCGAAGCGGCGGGTCAATTTGGCTTCCTCACTTCGTTGCTCGTCAATCACGATGGGTCTCCATAGCTCTTTCCTCGCGCCTATTGAGAAAGCCAAATTGACTCCGTCAGAGGGTGTCCGAACCCATGAGCCAAGGTCTGGTTCTGCCATGCGCGCACATATGGGGAACGTGGATGATCGGCGCAACGTGTGTTGCGTGGGCGCGCGATACTGCTAGCGTCGAAGCCGCACTTTTAGGGGAAGATTTCCATGTTTCGTTTCGTAACCACTGCCTGCGCCGCGCTGACGCTTGCCGCGTGCTCCTCGGGCAGCGAAGATGTCGACGCCGATGGCGATGGCAAGGTCTCGGCGGAAGAAGCCGAAGCCGCCATGGCCAAGGTCCGTCCGCTGGAGCCGGGCGAATACACGATGAGCATGGAAATCGTCGAACTGACCGACCCGACCATGAGCGAGGAAGAGGTGGCGCAGGCCAAGCAGTTCTTCTCCGCCATGAGCGGCATGGCCCCGCCGCGCTGCCTTAGCGAGGAAGAAGCCAAGGAAGGCATGATGGGCGTCGCCGAGACGATCCAGAACGGTGATTGCACCATCGACAGCCTGACCTCGAGCGAGGACGGCATGGAAGGCGCGATGACCTGCAAGGGCGAGAACGGCAACGACGCCAAGGTCAACATGACGACCACTTCGACCGGCACGGAATCGGAAATGACCATGAACGTGGTCGAGCCGACCGCCGATGGCGACCGCACCGTGACGATGAAGGTCGGCATGACCCGCACGGGCGACTGCACGCAGGGCGCGACGGCGCCGTAAGTCGCACCTACGCCTGAAGGCGCATTCAGGAACCGGCCATCGTTGCGGCGCATTATTGCCGAACGATGGCTACATTACCCTTCCAGGAAACACGGGCTGAATGGGGCCGCCGGCTGGCGCTGGCGGCTGAGCCGTGCCCGGATGACGCGCGCGGCCCCCGTGCGCTGCTGCTTGCAGGCGAATTCCTCTGGCCGTTCGAGCCGCTGAAGCGGCGGTTCTCTACGCTGGAGGTCTCTCCTGCACGGCATCCGAAGCATGTCATGCTGCTGCCCGGTTTCGGCGCGCATCCGATCCGCATGCGCTGGATGGCGCGGCAGCTGGAAAAGGCGGGGCACACGGCGAAGAAGTGGGGGCTGGGCTACAATCTCGGCGCCACTGCCGACCGGTTTGCCAAGGTCGAGAAGCGCCTGCTCGCTCTTTACGAAAACAAGGGCGAGCCGATCGTGCTGGTCGGCTGGAGTCTCGGAGGTGTGATGGCTCGTGAACTGGCGAAAAAGCATCCGGACAAGGTCGCCAAGGTCGTGACAATGGGCTCGCCTTTCTCGGGCAGCCCGCGGGCGAACAACGGCTGGCGCGCCTATCAGGCGATTGCCGGTCACCGCGTCGACGAGCCCGAAATCGAGACCGATGTGAAGGAGAAGCCCCCCGTGGAAACGGTCGCCTTCTGGAGCCCGCGCGATGGCGTGGTCGCTCCCAAATGCGCCTGCGGCAAGCCGGGCGAGCGCGACCGCGCGGTGGCCCTGCGCTGCACCCACATGGGCTTCGTCCTTTCGAATGAGGGCGTTGCCGCGCTTCTTTCGGAACTGGACCGCGCCTGAACCTTTAGTCCTGTAACACCGCGGGCGTCCTGCCAGGCGGGATCGGACTTCAAGGGGATCCATGAGCGGCAACGCCGAGTTTTTCAACGAGATGCGCGGTGCCGACGGCACGGTGCGTCCCGCCTATTCCGACTATTGCAAATGGTTCGACGACCAGGACCAGAAGCTCCTGCGCCGCAAGCACGGCGAGGCCGAGACCAACTTCCGCAAGACCGGCATCACCTTCAATGTCTATGGCGAGGACGAAGCCGAAGAACGCCTCATCCCCTTCGACATGGTGCCGCGCATCATCGACGCGGGCGAGTGGCGGCGGCTGACCCGCGGGATCGAGCAGCGTGTGTCGGCGCTCAACGCCTTCATGCACGATCTCTACCACCGCCAGGAAATCGTGCGCGCCGGACGCCTGCCCGAACGCCTCCTGCGCCACAACGAGGCGTGGCTGCCGAACATGGTCGGCTTCACCCCGCCGGGCGGGGTCTACACGCATATCGTCGGCATCGACCTCGTGCGCACGGGGCCGGATGAATTCTTCGTGCTCGAGGACAACGCGCGCACGCCCTCCGGCGTGAGCTACATGCTCGAGAACCGCGAGACGATGATGCAGATGTTCCCCGAGCTGTTCCTGCGCTGCCCGGTGGAACAGGTGTCGGACTATCCGCGCCGCCTCGCCAAGAGCCTCGCCGCCTGCGCGCCCGATTGCGCCGGGGATCGCCCCGTTGTCGCCGTGCTGACGCCGGGCATCTTCAACTCCGCCTATTTCGAACACGCCTTTCTCGCCGACCAGATGGGCGCGGAGCTTGTCGAGGGCAGCGACCTGCGCGTCGTCGACGGCCGCGTCGCGATGCGTACCACCAGCGGATATAAAGCGGTGGACGTGATCTATCGGCGGGTGGACGACGAATTTCTCGATCCCCTGACCTTCAATCCCGACAGCGTGCTGGGCGTGCCGGGGATCATGGACGTTTACCGTTCGGGCGGCGTCACCATTGCCAACGCTCCGGGCACGGGCGTGTGCGACGACAAGGCGATCTATTCCTTCATGCCCGAAATCGTCGAGTTCTACACCGGCGAGAAACCGCTGCTGCCGAACGTGGAAACGTGGCGCTGCGCGGATGAGGACAGCCTCAAATACGTGCTCGACAATTTGGCCGAGCTGGTGGTCAAGGAAGTGCACGGATCGGGCGGCTACGGCATGCTCGTCGGCCCGGCCTCGACCAAGAAAGAGATCGAGGAGTTTCGCCACAAGATCGTGGAGAACCCCGACAATTACATCGCGCAGCCGACACTTTCGCTGTCGACCTGTCCGATCTTCACCAAGAAGGGCCTCGCACCGCGCCACGTGGACCTGCGCCCCTTCGTCCTCGTCTCGCCCGACAAGATCGACATCACGCCCGGCGGCCTGACCCGCGTGGCGCTGAAGGAAGGGTCGCTGGTGGTGAACTCCAGCCAGGGCGGCGGCACGAAAGATACCTGGGTGCTCAAAGACTGATGCTGGGAAGAACCGCAAACGGCCTGTTCTGGATGTTCCGCTATCTCGAGCGGGCGGAAAACACCGCACGCCTGCTCGATGCGGGGCTGCGCATGGCACTCACACGCGATCTCGTCACAGCCGAAGAGGAATGGCGTTCGGTCATCTCCACCGCCGGCCAGCAAAGCGCCTACGAGATGAGGCACGCAAGCTACACCGGGCACCAGGCGTGGAATTTCATGCTGCGCGAGAAGGACAATGCAGCCAGCATCCTGTGCATGTACAAGCTCGTCCGCCAGAACGCGCGCCTTGCCCGCAACGCGATCAGCGGCGAATTGTGGGAGGCGATCAACGAGAACTGGCTGATCATCGACGAGCAACTCGCCAAGCCCGTCGGCGAGAACAAGGTCATGGACACGGTCAAGACCATCCGCCGCGCAGGTACCATGGCGCGCGGGGCGCTGCAGGGTTCGATGCTGCGCGAAGAAGGCTATCACTTCTCGCTGGCCGGCATGTTCATCGAGCGCGCCGATGCCATCGCCCGCATCCTCGACATCAAATATTACCTGCTGCTGCCCTCGCTATCCTATGTGGGGTCCAGCCTCGATACGGGACAGTGGGACACGGTCCTGCGCTCCGTTTCGGGCGACCGCGCCTATCGCTGGCTTAACGCGGGCCATATCGACGCGCGCAATATCTGCGAATTCCTGATCCTCGACGACCGCTTCCCCCGCAGCCTCGCCTTCTGCCATTCGCAGCTGCGCGAGAACCTTGCCGCGCTCGCCCGGCTGCACGGGACGGAGGGCGAAAGCAACGCGCTGATGCGCGACGCCGACACGCGGCTGAGCGAGCTCAGCATCGACGAGATTTTCGAGCAGGGCCTGCACGAATTCCTGATCGATTTCACCGCCACCAACGCCTCCATCGCCGAGGCCATCGCCACCGATTACAGGTTCCTCAGCTGATGCGCCTCTCCATCCGCCACACCACCCGCTATCGCTTCGACAATCCGGTTGTCCACGCGCTCCAGCGCCTGCGACTGACGCCCAAGGAAACGCAGGGGCAGGAAATCCTCGAATGGTCGATGGAATACGATAACGCGCATGAAGAGCTGGTCTATGAAGACCAGCATCACAACACCACCGTGCTGGTCGGCGTGGAGCCTGGCACGCGGGAGGTGACGATTACTTGCCGCGGCAAGGTCGACACGCATGATCACGCCGGTGTCATCGGCCGCCATGCCGGCCACCTGCCGCTCTGGAGCTTTCTGGCGCAGACGAAGCTTACGCGGCCGGGCAAGGGCATTTCCAGGCTGGTCGAGGAAGTTCGCAGCCTTGGCGGCGAACGGCTAGACATGCTGCACGAACTCTCCCGCCGCACGCTGGAGCGGGTTAAATACAAGATCGGCACGACCAACACCGGTACGACGGCGGAGGAAAGCTACGCCGCGCAGTCGGGCGTGTGCCAGGACCACGCGCATATCTTCATCGGCGCCGCGCGCGCGCTGGAGGTCCCGGCGCGCTATGTGTCGGGCTACCTCATGATGAACGACCGGATCGAACAGGAGGCCACGCATGCCTGGGCCGAGGCATTCGTCGAGGGGCTGGGCTGGGTCGGCTTCGACATCTCCAACGGGATCAGCCCGGACGAACGCTATGTCCGCGTGGCGACGGGGCGCGACTATCGCGATGCTTCGCCCGTCACGGGAATAAGTTTCGGCAACACATCGCAGGTGACCGAAGTCGACGTCGAGGTCGAACAGCAGCAGCAAGTGCAGCAGTAAGCGAAAGAGACATATGACATATTGCGTGGGAATGGTGCTTGAGAAGGGCCTTGTGCTGATGAGCGACACGAGGACGAATTCGGGTGTCGACAACATCTCGGTCTTTCGCAAGATGTTTACCTGGCAGGTGCCGGGAGAGCGGATCATCACGCTGATGACGGCGGGCAATCTCGCCACCACGCAGGCGGTGATCAGCCAGCTCGAAGAACGCACCAAGGAGCCGGACGAACGCGACAACATCCTCCTGAAATCGCCGACCATGTTCCAGGTCGCCACCGAGATCGGGCGGTTGATGCGCGGCATCATTTCCGAACGGCAGGACGCCAACGGCGTGAAGGGCAGGGGGCGGTTCACCGCCTCGATCATCGTCGCCGGCCAGATCAAGGGCATGGAACCGCGCCTGTTCATGGTCTATCCCGAAGGCAATTTCATCGAGGCCAGCCTCGACACGCCCTTTTTCCAGATCGGCGAGACCAAATACGGGCGCCCCATCATCCTTCGCGGCTATGACCGCCAGATGAGCCTCGAAGATGCGGCCAAGCTGCTGATGGTCAGTTTCGATTCCACCCTGAAGGCCAATCTGTCGGTGGGCCTCCCGCTCGACCTGCAGGTGATCGAACGCGACACTTACGAGGCAGGGCACCAGCACCGGATCGGGCATGACGACAGCTATTTCGCAGCGATTTCGGACGGCTGGGGCGATGCTTTGAAGAACGCCTTCCACTCGCTGCCGGACTACAGTTTCTATCGTCCGGACGATTGACCGGGCAGCTGTGGGGCTCGCGAAAAGAATACATCCAAATTGAAGCTATCGCTGTGACGCACAATACTGAGGGTGTTCCCCAAGAACGCGAGCGTTTAGAACCACATCCGTAGTGTTACGGAATGCGCACTACCCCCTATTGTGGAAAGAATAGTCGCCATGGAACAGCGACTAACACTTCACATCGTCGATGGGTCTTGCCGTTCCCGGGCCGAACAAGCGCGGCTCGGGTTCGAATTGGGTCATCATTGCGAAATTTATTCGGATCTCGACGAGCTGATGCTCTGTCCGCCCGATGGCGGGGTGGTCCTTGCCCGGGATGACGAAGGGTTCGGCAACGCCTCCGATGTTCTGCGCGTCCTCTCCGATGCCGGGGTCTGGGTCCCGGTCGTGGGGACCTCGCAGGAACCGCGTCCCGGCCAAGTGGTGACGGCGATCAAGGCCGGCGCGCTCGATTATCTGCGACTTCCCTTGCGCGAAGAGCGTGTGCAGGAGACGATCGAACGGATCGCCATCGAAGCGCGCGCTTATGGCGAGGCGCGGCGCAAGATGGTCGAAGCGCGCAACCGCATCGCCAGCCTCTCTCCCCGCGAGCGCGAGGTGCTGGACTGGCTCGCCGAAGGGCGCAGCAACAAGATGATCGCGCGCGAACTCCATATCAGCCCGCGCACTGTGGAAATCCATCGCGCCAACATGATGACCAAGCTCGGCGCGCATCATGCAGCCGAAGCCGTTCGGCTCCGCATCGAGGCGCATCTGGACAACAGGCAGAGAGTGCAGGTGGGCTGAAACCCGCCGCCCCTTCGGGATCGCAACCGGATACCTGTCCAGAACGCCCTAACGGCAGAAGCTGCCCGAACCGTGCTCCAGGTGGAGGTGGTCGCGATGCGCAGCGTTGTAATCGGGGCCGAGTACGGTGCCGAAACGCTTGCAGGCGCTGCGGTGGATGGTGCGCAGGAAGGCGCGCTCCTGCTCGCTGCCGTTCCAGCCAGAAACCAGGCTGATGCGCCGACCGTCAGCGAGCACAAAGGCGCTGACATCGATCGCTTCGGCGCGGGAATGGGCGGACAGGCGGCCCGTGCCGGCGACATTGCGGCAGGAATAGCTGCCCATGGTCTCGATCCGGACCAGCGGACTGCCGAGAATCTGGCGCGCGGCGCGGTCCACACCGTAGCGCGCCCAGGCGGCGAAGGTGTTCGCGAGCGGGCAGGCAAGGGGCCCGAGATTGGTCACGGTCAGTGGCCCGAGATCGCCGCCGACCCGTTCGAGCTGGACGCTGTCGAGCGCCGTGCAGCCCGCACCGTAATAGCGATCGGCGAGCGGCGCGAAGTCCGCGCCTGAACTGCCCAGCTCCGCCACGCATTGGCGCGCCTGTGGCTTTTCCCAATTGGCGCCGGTGGAGGTGGTCGCAGCGGGCCGTGCGACAGGTTCGCGATTGTCGGGAGAAACGCCGCATCCCGCCAGCGCAAGGGGAAGTAACGCAAGAGCGGGATAGCGGCGCATATCCATGAGGTAGGCCTTGTATGGTTAACATCGCGCTAACAGGAGTCGCCGAACCGCACTTGCGCACGCGCGGCATTTAGCCTATTAGCTAAATGACTATGACAACCGTGTTCGACGCCCTGTCCCATCCTATCCGCCGCGAGGTGCTGGAGCTGCTCAAGCACGGCGGCAAGTCGGCCGGCGATCTCGCCGACCACTTCCCGGTCTCCAAGCCGACCATGTCGGGCCACTTCGCCAAGTTGAAATCCGCCGGTCTCATTCTCGGTGAGAACCGGGCGGGGAGCATCATCTACACGCTCAACATGTCGACGCTGGAAGAGGCGTTGCACGGCTTCATGGCGCGGATGGACATCGCGGGGCCCGAAACCGCCGATAACCGGAAAGGAAAGACAGCATGAAAGTTACGCGTCCCCTGCTGGCCAGCCTCGCCCTGGCGGCGGCTATGGCTGTGTTCGCCTTCGTCACGGCGGCACGCGTGCCGGCCGACGCCGTCCTGCCCACCCACTGGGACGCGAGCGGCACGCCCGATGCTTTCAGCCCGGCGCTCTGGGCGCTGCTCATGCCCGCCGGGCTTGCCGCCATCACTTCGCTCATCCTCGCGATCATCCCGCGGATCGAGCCGCTGCAGGACAAGCTGGAAGGCTCCGCGCCGCTGCTGCGCGCAGCCTGGATCGGGATCATGCTGCTGTTCGTCATCATCCAGGCGACCATCGGCCTGCCCGCCTACGGAATCGACATGCCGGTCAACGCGATCATGCTGGGGATCGGCGTGATGCTGGTCATGCTCGGCAACGCGCTGCCCAAGAGCCGCCCGGGCTTCTTCGTCGGCATCCGCACGCCTTGGGCAATCATGGATGCCGACAATTGGATTGCGACCCACCGCCTCGGCGGCAAGCTGATGATGCTGGCCGGTCTCGTCATCATCGTCACTAGCCTAGCGCCGGTCAGCCCGGAAGTGACCGCAATCGTGGTCCTTGTGTCGGTGTTCGGTGCCGCTCTGGTGCCGTTCGGGTACAGCTGGTGGCTGTGGCAGAAGGGGCGGGGCAGCAAGGCCTAATCGGGCGCAAGAACCTGCTCCCAAAGCTCGATCTTGACCCCGTCGGGATCGAGCAGCCAGGCGAACTTGCCATAGCCCTCGTCGACGCTGTCGAGCACGTCCACGCCCTTGTCCTTCAACTGGGTGACGAAGGTGTCGAGATCGTCGACCCGCAGGTTGATCATGAAACCGCCCTTGCCGGGCTTGATGTATTCCTCGTCCTTGAAATGGCTGATGAGGGAGTAGGGCTTCTCGCCCTTCTCTTCGGCCCAATCGAGCTGCGGGCCGTAGGGCCCATCGATGCCAAGGGTGTCGCGATACCAGGCGCGGGTCGCTTCGGGATCGCTTGCCACGTAGAAAACGCCGCCAAGGCCGGTGATCTTCGCCATTAGTCTCTCCCGCTGGTGTTCGCACGATGCTAGGCGCGTCCCATGAGCGACGACAAGCCCCGTCCCGCAGAAAGCGCCGCCTGGCGGGCCGGGCGCGCCGTGGCCAAGCGCCTCGTGCCCGAACGCCTGCTCGAACAACGCCGGGCTGCGCGCAAGGGCGAGCTGTTCGGCTGCGCTGGCGTAGCCTTCATCCATGTGCCTCGCGCCGGAGGCACAAGCGTCGCGAACGCGCTTTACGGCGGCCACATCGGCCACTTCCCTGTGCGCGACCTGCTCTCCGAAAGCTCCGACGAAGTCCTGGCCCTGCCGCGCTTCACCGTGGTGCGCGATCCGTGGGAGCGCGCGGTGTCCGCATGGCAATTTGCCCGCGCAGGCAGCGGGATGGGTGGGCAGGAGGCGGCCATCGCCAACCCCGGGCTCTACAAGGACGAGCGTTTTGCCAGCTTCGCCCGCTTCGTGGAGGAATTCCTGCTACCTGCCGAAGTCGACCGGCTCGACCCCGTTTTCCGGCGGCAAAGCTGGTATGTCGGCACCGAGCCTTTCGCCGCGTTCGACCATGTCGGTCGGCTCGAGGCGCTGGAGGACACCCAACGCTGGCTGTCCGACACGCTGGGCCGCGAGATCGCCATCGGGCGGCATAATCGCAGCAACACGACAGACTGGCGCGCGCATTACGACGCGCGCCTCGCCGGAATTATCGGCGACATCTACGCCGCCGATGCGGAAAGTTTCGGCTACGCGTTCTGAACGGCGGGCTGGGCCGATCCGGCGGTTGCCTTGCTCACCAGAACGATGGCCAGCCAGGCGGCGATGAAGCCGGGCACGATCTCGTAGAGACCGCCATCCATGCCGGGTAGCTGCGCGTTCCAGCCGAGCGCGATCCATGCCGCCACCGTCCCTGCGCCGACCACGAGGCCCGCAACCGCGCCGGCGCCGGTCATCTTGTCCCACATCAGCGAGAGCAGGATCAGCGGCCCGAATGCGGCGCCGAAGCCCGCCCAGGCGTTCGACACGAGGCCGAGTACCTGGCTGTCGGGATCGCTCGCGATCCAGATCGCCGCCAGCGCGACCAGAGCTACGCAAACGCGGCCCACGTTCACGCTCTCCCGCTCGCTCGCCTGCTTGCGGAAGAAGAGCTTGTAGAAGTCTTCCGTCAGCGAACTGGAAGCGACCAGCAGCTGCGAACTGATCGTCGACATGATCGCCGCCAGCAATGCCGCCAGCAGGAAGCCGGTGATGAGCGGGTGGAACAGCAGGTTCGCCAGCACGATGAAGATCGTCTCGGGGTCTTCGACGACGAGGCCGTTCCGCTCCACATAGGCGCGGCCCGCGATACCTATGCCGATCGAGCCGAGCAGCGCGACGCCCATCCAGGTCATGCCGATATTGCGCGCAGGGCGCACCTTCTCGACCGTGTCGATGGCCATGAAGCGCACGATGATATGCGGCTGGCCAAAATAGCCCAGACCCCAGGTCACCGCGCTGATAAAGCCGAGCAGGGTGAGGCCCTGCGTGAGGCTGAGGAAGCCCTCGACCGGCACGTCAGTAAGCGATCCGCCGCCTTCGCCGCCCGCGCCGAACATCACCACCAGCGGCATCAGCACCAGCGCGACCACCATGATGCAGCCTTGCACGAAGTCGGTAAGGCTGACCGCAAGGAAGCCGCCGACCATGGTGTAGGCCAGCACCACGAGGCAGGTGATCCAGATGCCGAGCATGTAGTCGCTTATGCCCACATCGGGCAGCAGGCCGGCAAAGCTGGTCTCGAACAGCTTGCCGCCGCCCACGAGGCCGGCTGCGGTGTAGACGGCGAAGAACACGACCACGATCAGGGCGGATATGACGCGCAGCGCCACCGCCTTGTCGGGGAAGCGGTTGGCGAGAAATTCGGGGATGGTCAGCGCGTTGCCGCGCTCCTCGGTCTGCTTGCGCAGCCGCGGCGCGACGAGGATCCAGTTGGCGAGCGCGCCGAGGAAAAGGCCGATGCCGATCCACGCCTCGACCAGCCCTGCCGCGTAAAGCGCGCCGGGCAGGCCGAGCAGCAGCCAGCCGCTCATGTCCGAAGCGCCAGCCGACAGCGCAGCGACCGCCGGGGGGAGGTTCCGCCCAGCCAGCAAATAACCTTCAGAGGTATCCGTCGACCGCTTCCAGGCCCACAGGCCGATGCCGATCATCGCGATGAAATAGAGGGCGAGTGAAATGAGGGTTCCCGTCTGCATGAGCGGGCTGGTAACAAATGAAACCGGCGATGGCCACCGCTGGTCGTCATTCCGCCCCTGCGCGTCCCAAAAACTCTGCTTTCTTCCCAAGCTGATCGCGCCTAGGTCCAAGCGATGGGCATGGCGTATTTCGAGGATGAGAAGCAGCTCCCGGACGGGTTTGCTGCTTTGTTCAAGAAGAGCACCGTGTCGCTCACACTCGCCGATTGCGGGCGCGCTGACTTTCCACTGATCGCTGCGAATCAAGCGTTTATCGATTTAAGCGGCTATTCTGCAAGCGAAGTCATCGGCCACAACTGCCGCTTCCTGCAACCGGAAGGGGGACCGGGCCCCGTTCGGGAGAGAATGCGGAGCTTCCTGGAAGATTCCAAGAGCGAGAGCGAACGGTTCCTTGTGCCCAATGTTACGAAAGACGGGACGCCCTTTGTAAATCTCATCTACATGGCGCGCCTGATGAAGCGCGGTGAGTGCCGCATGATCCTCGGATCGCAGTTCCGCATCAATCGCGGGGCGGGTGGAGACGCGGATTTATACGATGAGGCCCTAGCGCAGGATTTGCGCCGGCTTAACCTGTTGACTGACGACAGCAATTGGGCTGTTCTCGGCACCTTCGAGGCGCTTGCTTCGAGCAATTCGATTATCGCGCAAGCGCGTCTTGAGGAGTGAGATCGGCGAGATGACTGGTGGGGCGTTTCCCGTTGTCGGGATCGGAGCGTCGGCGGGCGGCCTCGAGGCGCTGCGCTCCTTGTTCGGTGCCGTTGACGGATCGACAGGCATGGCCTTCGTGGTCGTCCAGCATCTCGACCCCACGCATGAATCGCTCATGGCGCAGTTGATCGAACGCTACACCAGCCTCGCGGTGTCGCAGGCGGTTGGCGACGAGATCGTCGAACAGGATCATATCTACGTCATCCCGCCCGGACACGGACTTGCGCTGGAGGACGGGTGCCTCAAGCTGACGGAATTTACCGATCCACGCGGAATGCGCCGCCCGATCGACGACTTCTTCGAAAGCCTGGCGCGCGACCGGGGTGAGAACGCCGCCTGCGTTATCCTGTCGGGGACCGGCGGCGACGGCAGCCGCGGCTTGCGCGCAATCAAGGAACACGGCGGTGTGTGCCTCGTGCAGGAGCCCGAAACGGCCAGCTATGACGGGATGCCGTCCTCCGCCATCCAGACGGGCCTCGTCGACATCGTTGCCGATCCGAAGGAAATCGTCGGCGAGTTGCAGGAATTCTTCGACCGGGTCGCGAATAATGACGGGGTCGTCGAGGAAGCGGCCGAAGTCACCGATCATATAGATGATCTGTGCGACATCCTTCGCGAGCGGATGGGGCACGATTTCTCGCGCTACAAACGCTCGACACTGACCCGCCGCATCTCCCGCCGGATGCAGTTGCTGGGTGTCGAGAACGCGAAAGAGTACCTGAGCCGCATCAAGGGCGACACCAACGAGTGCACAGCGCTCTTCCGTGACCTCCTGATCAACGTCACCCGCTTCTTTCGCGACAAGGAGCATTTCGAGGCACTTAACACGCGGGTCATTGACCCGCTGGTGAAGGAAGCGCGCAACGGGGAAGAAATCCGCGTCTGGGTGCCCGGCTGCTCAAGCGGCGAGGAAGCGTACACCATCGCCATGCTCTTCGCCGAGTCTGCAAGGCGTCACGACAGGCGGCCCTATGTGCAGATTTTCGCCACCGATATCGACGACAAGATGCTCGATATCGCGCGCAACGGCGCTTATCCGCTGTCCGCCATCGTCGACATTCCCGAGCCGCTGCAGGACCGCTATATCATCGGCGGGAGTGACAAGTTCCATGTGTCCAGCGCCATTCGCGACATGGTGCGCTTCAGCCTCCACAACGTGGTGCGCGACCCGCCGTTCTCCAAGATCGACCTCGTGTCCTGCCGCAACCTCCTGATCTATTTCAGTGATACGCTCCAGCGCTCCGTGGTGCCACTGTTCCACTTCGCGCTCACCGATAACGGCAAGCTTTTTCTCGGTTCTTCGGAGGCTATCGGTCGTTACGAGGACCTGTTCGATACGATCGACCAGAACGCACGGATTTTCCGCCGCAAGCCGGCCAAGGGCAAGTACACGCTCCAGCTGGCTGGTGAAAAGCCGCTCGGGCCGCGCCGCCGCCTTTCGTCGCTGCCCAGCGAGGATCGTCCGCGTGAGACTGGGAACGAAGTGCGCGCGCTGAAAGCGCTTGCCGAACGCTATGCCCCGGTCAGCCTGCTGGTCGATCGGGAGGGTGTCCTGCTGGAACGCTGGGGCGCGGCAGGCCGCTATCTCGATTTTCCTGAACGGCTGGAGCGCAACATCCTCGTCACCTCGCTCGCCCGTCCGGGCCTGCGCGAACTGATCGGCCCGCTGATCCGCCAGGTGATCGACAAGGGGCGCCGTGCAGGCGCCAAGGAAATCGACATCAGCACCGATTTCGGTGTTATCCAGGCCACCGTCGTGTGCGAGAAGGTGGATGAGGACAGCTTTCTCTTCGTTATCGAAGAAACCGGCGAACTTCGCGTACGCGACGGTTTCGGGCTCGACGATTTTGACGATTTCGATGTCGAGCATAGCCAGCAGCAATTCCTCGAAGAAGAGCTGCAGGCAACGCGCCATCGCCTGCGCAGCACGGTCGAAGAACTGGAGACGACGAATGAGGAGCTGAAGAGCTCCAACGAAGAAATGATGTCGATGAACGAGGAGCTCCAGTCCACCAACGAGGAGCTGACGACCGTCAACGACGAGCTGAAGAACAAGGTCGACCAGGTGATGGTCGCCAATTCCGATCTCAAGAACTTCTTCGACAGCACGCAGCTTATGGCGCTGGTGGTGGACGAGCACCTCCACCTTCGCAGCCATACCGACGAGGCGCTGAACCTCTTCCCGCTGGAACCCAAGCATATCGGCATGCCGCTCGAAATGCTGCCGACAAAGCTGCCGTCGAAGCGATATATCGAACTCGCGCGCCGCGCTGCACAAGGCAGCGAAATGCACGAGGAACGCCTCGATGCAAATGGGGCGGAATATATCCTGCGCGCCATTCCCTATCGCCGGATGGACGGCGAGGTGGACGGCGCGACGATCATTTTCAACGATGTGACCGACGCGTTGGCGATGGAGCGCGACCTGCGCGAGGAGCGGGAGCGACTCAAGCTCGCGCTCCAAGTGGCCCGGATCGGCATTTGGGAATATGAGCCCGCGACCGATCGCACCGTGCTCGACGAAACCGAACGCGCACTGCTCGGTATAGGCGACGACGATGCGGGCGACGAATTGGGGCCAATCCTCGATTCGCTTCCCGACGAGGATCGCGACAGGGTGAACCAATCGCTCCGGCAGGCGATGGACGGCGACCGTGCGTTCGACGAAACGTTCCGCATCCCGCTGGAGAATGGCGAATATCGCTGGCTGCATGGCCTTGGCCGCCGAATGAAGGGAGACGGAGAAGGTTCGGGCAAATTTATCGGCGTGACCTTCGACATCACCGCCGAACGCTCGCTGCTCGAACAGCGCGAACTGATGATCCGCGAGATGAACCACCGGGTAAAGAACCTCTTCTCGGTCATCAGCGCCATGGTCACCATCGCCGCCAAGGGCGCAGACGATATCGACGAGTTTGCCGAGGCCCTGCGTGCGCGGATCCATGCGCTGGGCCGTTCCCACTCGCTGACCAACGATTCCGCGATTGGCGGCTCGGGTTCGGTGCCGCTGCGCGGTCTGATCGACACGGTCATCGATCCCAGCGCATCCGATCAGAAGCTGGTTGTCGAGGGCGAAGATGTCGACATTCCCAACAGCCAGATCACCTCGCTCGCCCTGATCCTGCACGAATGGGCGACCAACGCGGCGAAATACGGCGCGCTTTCGGTAGCGGACGGAACGCTCCGGGTGGAGTGGAAAAAAGACAAGGATAGCCTCACGATCGATTGGCGCGAGCGCGGCCAATCGGATCAGGGCCAGGGCGGCGAAGAAGGCTTCGGGACGCGTCTGGTGAAGACCGCGGCGCGTCAGCTAAAGGGTGAGATAGAAGGTGAACCCGATGGGGAGGGCTATATCCGCCAGCTGAAGTTCACGCTCGACTAGCGACGACCTTCTGCTCTGTTGGAGTGGTGCTCAGCAGCGTTTCAAGCGTTTTGGCAATCTGCTGGCTTGAGGCAGGTTTGTCGATGAATGCAGCTTCGGCAAATTCGTCCTGCAATTCCTGATGCGCGCTGTTGGCGCTGACGAAGGAAATGGGACAGCCGCGTTCCTTTAGAACGCGCGCAAGCGGCCATACGAGCGTTCCGCCCACGTCGATGTCGAGCAGGGCAGCGTCGGGGCAATCGTCGCCAAGACATTCGAGCGCTTCGGGCACGCTGATGCTGTCGCAGAACACCGCGTAGCCAAGATCCTCGACGGTCATGACGAGATCGAACAGGACGAGAGCCTCGTCGTCGACGACCATGATGCGTTGCATTGATTGCCTCCTGAGGCTCGAAACCCGCTAAACTAGAGCGGGTTCCCGCATTTGGCCGCAAAATCGTAATAATTGCTGCCCTTGTTTCACTGCGGCCACGCGGTCATGAGTGGTCCATGAATATCACGCTTGTGACTTTCGCCATGGCCGTTGCCTTTTCGGCGGTGCATATCTTTGTCGGCCAATTGCGCTTTCTCGACCGGAACCCGCGTAGTCGCTGGCTATCCTTCGCTGGCGGTGTGGCTGTCGGCTACGTGTTTCTGCACATTCTGCCCGAACTGGGCGCCCATGCCGGGACATTCGAGGAGGCGACCGGCCTCGATGCGCAGCTGGCCGAAGGGCTGGTCTACACGCTCTCGCTGGTGGGATTGGCGCTGTTCTACGGGTTGGAGCGGGCTCTTGCCTTGTCGCGTGACGAGCGGATGGAGCGGGAGGGCAGGGACCGGCCGCATCACCCGGTGTTCTGGCTTCACATCGGCGCGAGTGCGCTGCTCGTCGGCCTCATTGCATACCTGCTCAATCATCGGGAGGACCCGAGCGCTGCGGGCCTCATGCTCTATTTCGCAGCCATGGTGCTTCACCTGGTGACGGCAGACTTCGGCACGCGCGCGGATCACCCCGAGATTTACGACGCGCGCGGTCGCTGGGTGCTGGCCGCCGCCACTCTGGGAGGTTGGGCCCTCGGACTGGTGGTGGAACTGTCCGAGATGGCCATCGGCTGCATCTTCGCCTTCGTGGCAGGCGGTATCGTCCTGCTGGTGCTCAAGGAAGAGCTGCCGGAAGACCGGAAAAGCTTTTTCCTGCCTTTCCTGGGGGGGGCGCTGCTCTATGCCGCGCTAGTGCTGGGCGAGAGCTGGCTCGCCGCAGGATAGCGCGGGATAGGAAAGGTCAGCCCTGCGCGGCGCGCTTGGCGCGCTTGCGCTCGTGCGGGTCGAGGATGGCCTTGCGCAGACGGATGTTCTCTGGCGTCACTTCGACCATCTCGTCGTCGTCGATATAGGCGATGGCCTGTTCCAGCGTCATCACGCGCGGCGGGGTGAGGCGGATGGCGTCGTCCTTGCCGGTCGAACGGAAGTTCGTCAGCTGCTTCGACTTCATCGGGTTCACTTCGAGATCGTCGGGCTTGGCGTTCTCGCCGATCACCATACCTTCGTAGATCTTCGCGCCGCCGCCGATGAACAGTTCACCACGCTCTTCGAGAGCGTTGAGCGCGTAGGGCACGGCTTCACCCGGGACCATCGAGATAAGTACGCCGTTCTGGCGGCCTTCGATCGGGCCGCGATAGGTGTCGTACTTCTCGAACAGGCGGTTCATGATGCCCGTACCGCGCGTGTCGGAGAGGAATTCGCCGTGGTAGCCGATGAGGCCGCGCGAGGGGGCGGAGAAGGTGATGCGGGTCTTGCCCTGGCCCGACGGGCGCATTTCGGTCAGCTCGGCCTTGCGGCGCTGCATCTTCTCGACAACCGTGCCCGAATGCTCGTCGTCGACGTCGATGACGACCGTTTCGAACGGCTCCATGCGCTGGCCATTCTCTTCACGGAACAGCACGCGCGGGCGGCTGATGCCGAGCTCGAAGCCTTCGCGGCGCATCGTTTCAATCAGCACGCCCAGTTGCAATTCGCCGCGGCCCGCGACTTCGAAGCTGTCCTTGTCGGCGCTTTCGGTAATGCGAATGGCCACGTTGGTTTCGGCTTCACGGTAAAGGCGGTCGCGGATCATGCGGCTCGTCACCTTGGTGCCTTCGCGGCCTGCCAGCGGGCTGTCGTTGACCGAGAACTGCATCGCGAGCGTCGGCGGGTCGATCGGCTGCGCTTCGATCGGCGTCTTCACGCTCGGATCGGCGATGGTGTTCGACACGGTGGCCTTTTCAAGTCCGGCAAGCGCGATGATGTCGCCTGCAACGGCGCTTTCCACCGGAACGCGGTCGAGGCCGTCGAACGACATGAGCTTGGTTGCGCGGCCGACTTCGATGACCTTGCCATCCGCGTCCAGCGCGTGGATCGGATCGTTGAGATTGATCTTGCCCGACTGGACGCGACCCGTAAGCACGCGGCCCATGAAGTTGTCGCGGTCGAGCAGGGTGGCGAGGAAGCTGAACGGTGCCTCGGTGTCGAGACCCGGAGCGGGAACGTGGTCGACGATGAGCTTGAACAGCGGCTCGAGATTACCGTCACGTGCGGTCTCGTCGTCGCTGGCGTAGCCGTCACGGCCCGAGGCCCAGAGGCTCGGGAAGTCGAGCTGCTCGTCGTTCGCGTCGAGCGAAGCGAACAGGTCGAATACTTCGTCGAGCACTTCCTGCGGACGTGCGTCACCACGGTCGATCTTGTTGACGACCACGATCGGGCGCAGGCCGAGGCCGAGCGCCTTGCCGGTGACGAACTTGGTCTGCGGCATCGGGCCTTCGGCGCTGTCGACCAGCAGGATGACACCGTCGACCATGGAGAGGATACGCTCCACCTCGGCGCCGAAGTCGGCGTGGCCGGGCGTGTCGACGATGTTAATGCGCGTACCGTTCCACTCGACGCTGGTGCACTTGGCGAGAATCGTGATCCCGCGTTCCTTTTCCAGGTCGTTCGAATCCATGGCGCGTTCTTCGACGCGCTGGTTTTCGCGGAAAGTGCCCGACTGGCGGAAGAGCTGGTCGACGAGCGTTGTCTTGCCATGGTCGACGTGGGCGATGATCGCCACGTTGCGAAGGTCGCGGGACATAATATGTGCTTTCGTAAGGATGCCGTAGCGGCGCGCGATTCCGGCGCTGCCAATTCGTGCGCGCCCCTAGCGTAAATGGTGCAATGCGGCAAGCCGTGCGGTGCGCTGTTCAAGTGTGTGACTCGAAAAGCACACTACAGGCCGCCCTGTGTAATAGTCGCGCTAAACACTTGAGTGGGCGGCACTCTCCCCATAATTCCGCATACGTCTGCGTGGTTTGGGGACTGATTGCAGGCCAAGACACGTGAACGTTTGAGAGGACGCTACAACATGAAATTTACCCGTTTCGGTCGCGGTGCGACCGTTCGCTCCGCCCTTCTGGTCGGCACTGCCGCACTTGCCATGCCCACCGCGGCGCTCGCGCAGGATGAAGGCGAAGACCAGGCCGCCGTCTATGACGACGCCGAAGAGCAGGCCGAGAGCCCGGATCCCAACATCATCGTCGTGACTGCGACCAAGCGTGAACAGACGCTCCAGGAAGTCCCCGTCGCCGTCAGCGTGACCACCGCCGAAACCATCGAACAGGCGCAGATCCGCGACATCGCCGATCTGGCCACCGTGGTTCCCTCGCTCCGCGTCAGCACGCTGCAGAGCGCTTTCGCAACCAGCTACTCGGTCCGCGGCTTCGGTACGGACGGCAACAACATCGGTCTCGAACCGTCGGTCGCCATGTTCGTGGACGGCGTCTACCGCAGCCGTGCGATCGCCCAGATTTCGGACCTTCCCGACATCCAGCGCGTCGAGGTCCTGCGCGGCCCGCAGTCGACCCTTTTCGGCAAGAACGCCAGCGCCGGCGTGATCTCGCTGGTCACCAAGCGCCCTGAATTCGACTTCAGCGGCAGCGTGGAAGCCAGCTACGGCAATTTCGATGCCAAGGTCGTGAAGGGCTACGTCACCGGCCCGATCAGCGATTCGATCGCGTTCAGCGCAGGTGCCGGCTGGAACAACCGTGACGGCTATCTCACCAATGGCTTCAACGGCGAAGACGTGAACGACCGTAACCGCTGGTTCACCCGCGGCCAGCTGCTGTTCGACAACGGCGGTCCGCTGCAGGCCCGCATCATCGCCGATTACGACGAAATCGAAGAGCGTTGCTGCGGCGTCGTCAACGTCCGTCCGTCGCTCGAAACCTCGGTCATCCGCCTCATCGGCGGCCAGGTGAACGACTTCAACAATAACCCTGATGGCGATGTCATCTTTACCGATGTCGACCCGATCAACGAAGTGCAGAACTACGGCATTTCGGGCCAGCTCGATTACGAGTTCGGCGCGATCACCGCGACGTCGATCACCGCAT
The DNA here is from genome assembly GCF_019711375.1 of Qipengyuania aurantiaca. Lineage (NCBI taxonomy): Bacteria > Pseudomonadati > Pseudomonadota > Alphaproteobacteria > Sphingomonadales > Erythrobacteraceae > Qipengyuania > Qipengyuania aurantiaca. The sequence continues at coordinate 252,466 of NZ_CP081295.1, read as the reverse complement.
ATCGCGAAACCAGCCTTGCGGCCGACCAGGACGTCGACTTCACCAGCGCCAGCCTCGCGACCGGTGCGAACATCGGCGATGCCGACATCGACACCTTCACGCAGGAACTGCGCTTCGCCTCCGACTTCGACGGTCCGTTCAACTTCCTGCTGGGCGGCTATTACTTCGACGAGAGCGTCGATACCGCCGACCAGATCGTTTACGGCAGCGACTTCCGCAACTACGCCGACCTGCTGGTGCAGGGCCTGACCCAGGGCACGCAGAGCATTCCTTCGCTTGAAGCGACCCTGGGCGCGCTGAACGCCACCGACTTCACCGGCCAATTCTTCGCCGAGGGTCAGGGCTTCTTCAACAGCATCTCGCAGGAAAACGAAGCGCTCTCGATCTTCGGCAATGTCGATTTCGAGATCACCGACGCTCTCGTGCTGACGCTTGGTGCCAATTACACCAAGGACAAGAAGCAGATCGTGACCGATTCGGTCAGCACCGATGTTTTCTCGAACATCGACCTGGTGGCTTCGGGCAACCGCGCGATCTTCGCGACCGCGTTCCCGGCGCAGGTCGGCGATGCCTTCGGATTCGGTGGCCCGGCTACCCCGGCACAGATCGGCGCATTGCTTGCCGATCCGACCACCGCCCCGATCGTTGCAGCAATCCAGCAGGGGGTTCAGGCTTTCGCCGACGCGAACGACACCAACCCTGCGGTTAACCCGCTGCTCGGCCTGACCCAGCTGCAGTTCCTGCCGCCGTTGCAGAACTGCCCGAACGCCGTGGAAGATTGCGCCACCGACGACGATCAGTGGAGCTACAACGTCCGTCTCGCCTACGAGATCTCGCCGACGCTCAACGTCTATGCAAGCTGGGCAACCGGTTACAAGGCGCCGAGCTTCAACCTCTCGCGCGACAGCCGTCCGCTTGAGGCCGATTTCCTCGCGCTGCAGGCGCAGGGTCTTGCCGTCACCAACCTTCGCCCCGGCACTCGTTTCGCGGCCGCCGAGACTTCGGAAGTCTTCGAGATCGGCATCAAGGGTAACTGGGACTATGCGGCAGCGAACCTGACGATCTTCCAGCAGAACATCGACGATTTCCAGGCCAACACCTTCGTGGGCTCGTCCTTCGTGCTCAGCAACGCAGGTAAGCAGGAAACCTTCGGTATCGAGTTCGACGGCAATGTCCGCCCGACCGACTCGCTGACGCTGAATGTCGCCATGACCTATCTCGACGCTGTCTACGACGAGTTCACCGGTTCGGCTGTTGGCGATCTTTCGGGTCTGCAGCGCGCCGGCGTTCCGGAACTGTCGGCTGTCTTCGGTGCGAGCTGGAACAAGGAAATCAACGACGCGGGCGATCGCTTCATCCTGCGCGGCGATTTCTCCTACCAGTCGCAGGTTCCGGCACTCGACGGGTTCCCGAACTTCATCGACGATGAAACCGATCCGGCCAACCCCGACTTCGGCCCGGCTCGCGACATCGCGCAGTTCTACACGCGCGAAGTCAACAGCATGAACGCTTCGGCGACCTATGCGATGGCCATGGGCCTCGAACTGACGGTCTGGGGTCGCAATTTGCTCGACGATCGCTACATCACCACCTTCTTCCCGTCGGTGGCGCAGGGCGAATCGATCTCGGGCTATCCGAACCAGCCGCGCACCTACGGCGTCGCCGCGAAGTTCAAGTTCTGACCGCTTCGCAATAGCTAGGATGTGGGAAAGGGGGCCTCTGGGTCCCCTTTTCTTTTGCCTGCGTGCTGCGCGCTATGGGCATGCGCCATGCTTGGCAAATGAACAGGCTAGGCTTCATTGGAGGAAGGCCAAGGCAGGCCTCGCGACCGCCTTCTGCCAAGTGCGGTTTGCTGCCTTAAAGCGCTCTCAATGCCTGGGCGGGTTTCGCATGCAGCAGCGGCAGGGAGCCGCCCACGGCAAAGACCAGCACCACGGCCACCCCGAGGCCGAGCACGGCGAAAACCTCGCCCCAGTCGGGCAACCAGTCGAATTCGAACAGTTGCGTCACCACCAGCCACGCGGTGAGCGAGCCGAGTCCGAGGGCGACGATCGCCAGCGCACCGGCCAGCAGCGCGTATTCCGCCAGCTGCATGGTCAGCACCTGCCGCCGGTCTGCGCCCAGAACGCGCAGCACCACGGTGTCATAGGTCCGCGAGGCGCGGGCTGCGGCGATTGCTCCCAAGAGGACGGCAAGACCCGCCAGCACGGCAACGCTTGCCGCGGCGAGAGTGGCGAGACCGACCTGTTCGAGGATGGTGCGTGCCTGCTGCAGCACGCCGCCCACCTCGATCACCGAGGTCGAGGGAAATTCACGGACTAGCGCCTGGAGAAGCGGCCTGGTCGGCGTGCCTTCGGTCAGCTCGATGGTGGCCGCAAGATTGTGCGGCGTGTCCGCCAGCGCGTTGGGGCTGAGCACGAACACATAGTTGAAGCCCATGCTTTCCCAGTCGATGCGGCGGGTGTTGGCGATGCGTGTCTCGACCTCCGCGCCGAGCACGCCAAAAGACAGTTTGTCGCCGATTTCCAGCCCGGCCGCGCGCGCAAATTCCTCGTCCACCGAGACGAGCGGTTCGCCCTGATACATCGGCCCCCACCACTGGCCGCCGGTGAGTTCGTTGCCGGGAGGAACTTCGTCGGCATAGGTCAGACCACGTTCGCCGCGCAGGGCCCAGGCGCCGTCGGGGATCTCCTCCAGCGAGGAGGTGCGGGTCATCGCGCCCTCGGGACCGAAGGCGAGCACCGAACCACGCAAGGCCGGGACGGCGCGCACCTGTGCTTCGGCATCCGTTTGCGCGACCAGCGCCTCGAAATCGGCCTGCCGGTCGCGGGGTACGTCGAGCACGAAATAGTCGGGCGCGCGTTCCGGCACGCGGCTCTGGATATTGCCGTCGATGCTGCTCTGGATGGCGGCGAGGAGGACGAAGGCGGCAAGGCCGAAACCCAAGGCGGTCACCAGCGCTCCGGTGCTCGATCCGGGCCGATGGATATTGGCGAGCGCGGCGCGCGCAATGGGACTTTTCGGGCGGGGCAGGGCACCTGCGCCCTTTCGGATGAGCCAGCCGAGCAGCGCGAGCAGGCCCAGCACCACGGCGGCCCCGGCGAGAAAGCCGCCCGCCAGCATCGGGCGGCTCGAGGTGACGAGCGCGAGCCCGACAATGGCTGCGAGGCCCGCGATGACGATGAGGATCGCCGCCTTGTCGCGCGCCAGCGGGGCTACGCGGGCGCGCATCAGCGCCATGGCCGGGAAGTGCCGCGCGCGCATCAGCGGCGGCGCGGCAAAGACGAGCGCCACCAGCAGGCCATAGGCGGCGGCCAGCAGCAGCGCGCCCGGGTCGAACACGAAGCCTGCGTCGACGGGCAGCAGCCCCTTCAGCGCACTGGCGAGGATCGGGACGACCGCCACGCCCACCGCAAGCCCGGCGAGGCTTCCGACGGCGGAAGCGGCGAAGATCTGCAGGGCATAGACGCGCGCGATATCGCGGCTGTCAGCGCCCAGGACCTTGAGCGTGGCCACCGACTGGCGCCGCGCATCGAGATAGGAGGACACGCCGCCGCCGATGCCGATCCCGGCGATAACGAGCGCGGCAAGGCCGACCAGGGTGAGGAATTCGCTCATCCGTTCGACAAAGCGGTCGGTCCCCGGCGCGGCGCGTTCGGCGGTGTCGATATCGAAGCCTGCATCGGGGAAGCGGGCTTCAAGGTCTTCCTCCACCGCCTCCAGATTACGCGGCGTAGAAAGAGCTACGCGCGTCTTGCTCTGATACATTGCGCCCGGGGCCAAAAGGCCGGCGCGTTCCGGAAGGTCTTCGGCGACGATGATCGTCGGGCCGAGCTGGAAGCCTTCACCGAGCCGGTCGGGCTCGTCTTCGATAATCCCGGCCACTTGCAGCGTTTCGGTACCGATGGCGATGCTGTCGCCTACGGCTACACCGAGCCGGTCGGCCGCTCCGGGGGCGAGATAGGCCTCGTTGTCCTGCGGTGCGTCAGCTTCACGACCGCCCTCGAGCACCAGCGTGCCATAGAGCGGGTAGGCCCCGTCGACCGCCTTCAATTCGATGGGCGCGGCAATATCGTCCTTGCGCGCCATCGCCTGAAGACGCGTTCCAGCGGACACCGTGCCGAGTTCCTCCAGCGCCGCGCGCTCATCGTCGTTCAGCGAGCGCTGCCAGAGTTCGATCTGTACGTCGCCGCCGAGAAAAGCCTGCCCGTTGGCGGCCAGTTCGCGCTCGATCGCGGCGGTCAGCGAACCGATCGCCGCCAGCGCCGCCGTGCCGAGGAAGATGCACACGAGGAGGAGCCGCAGCCCCTTGAAGCGCGCGTTGAGATCGCGCCGCGCGATCCGCCAGGCGGTGGCCCAGCTCATGCGGCGGGCGCTTGCGCGGTGTCGCTGGCGATGCGTCCGTCGCCAAGCGTCAGCACGCGCTCGCAATGCTCGGCGAGTTCGGGATCATGAGTGATGACAAGCAGCGTCGCGCCGGTTTCCGCGCGCCGGTTGAAGAGCAATTCCACGATCTCGTGCCCGGTTGCGGCGTCGAGATTGCCGGTCGGCTCGTCGGCGAAGATGAGGTCGGGGCGCGGCGCGATGGCGCGGGCGATGGCCACGCGTTGCTGCTCGCCTCCCGAAAGCTGCTGCGGGTAATGGTCCAGCCGGTGGCCGAGGCCGACGGCCTCCAGTTCGGCCTTGGCGCGCACCTGCGCATCTTCCTCGCCTGCCAATTCCATCGGGGTGGCCACGTTCTCGAGCGCGGTCATGGTGGGCAGCAGGTGGAAGGCTTGAAGGACGATGCCGATGCGGCCACGGCGCGCGCGAGCGAGTTCGTCCTCATTCAGCGCGGCAAAATCCTGTCCCGCCACGCGAAGGCTGCCGCCGGTGGCGCGTTCGAGGCCGGAGAGCACCGCCATGAGCGAGCTCTTGCCGGATCCCGAAGGGCCGAGCAGGGCGACCGTCTCGCCCTTGCCGATGGTGAGGTCGAGGCCCTTTAGGATTTCCACCGGTGCTTCGGCGGAACCCAGCGTGAGGCGCAGGTCGGTTGCGGAAATCGCGTCTTGAGAAGTCGTCACGCGGCTGCGATGGCAGAAGGCGGAAAAACGCACAAGGAAGTCCGCCGATGCGCCTAAGTAGTTTGTCGATGCCGCTGCTCGCCCTCAGCCTCGCCGCTTGCGGCAACGAGGCGCAGGAGGCGTCGCCCCCGCAAGCCGAGGCCAGCGAGGCCGCCGCTCCGGCCGATATCGAGGTCGAAGGCGTCGAACGGCGTATCCTCGCGGTGGGCGACAGCCTCTTTGCAGGCTACAACCTTGCCGAGCACGAGGGCTATCCCGAGCGGCTGGAGCGGGCCTTGCGGCAGGAGGGCATCAACGCCCGGGTGATCGATGCGGGGGTTTCGGGCGACACCAGCGCGGCGGGCCGCCAGCGGCTCGGCTTCGTGCTCGACCGCCTGCCCACCAAGCCCGACCTCGTCCTGCTCGAACTGGGCGGAAACGACATGCTGCGCGGCCTGTCGCCGGAAGAAACGCGCGCCAATTTCGAGGCCATGCTGGACGAATTGCAGCGCCGGGAGCTTCCCGTGTTGCTGATGGGCATGCGCGCGCCGCCCAATTACGGGCCCGATTACCAGCAGAGCTTCGATGCGATCTACGGCGATCTGGCCAAGGAATACGGCGTCGGGCTAATCCCGTTCTGGCTCGAGAGCATCTACCAGTCGCCCGAGCTCTTCCTCGAGGATCGCATTCACCCTACCGCCGAGGGGGTCGATATCCTCGTGGCCGATACGCTGGACGAGGTGCAGGCCGCGCTGCCGGAAGGGTGATCAGGCGCGGATCGCGCGTCCGCCGTTAACTTTCCATACCGCCGCCTGGTCCGCGATGCTGTCGAAGGGGGCGATTTCGGTGCCCGTCATCCAGACCTGCGCACCGCTGGCGGCCAGCTGGTCGAACAGCGCGGCGCGGCGCACCGGATCGAGATGCGCGGCCACCTCATCCAGCAGGAGGATGCCAGCGCGGCCCTGTGCGGCCAGCCCGGCGTGGGCGAGGGTAATCGCCACCAGCATGGCCTTCTGCTCGCCAGTCGAGCTTTGGGCGGCGGGCACGCGCTTGGCCGCGTGGATGACTTCCAACTCGTCGCGATGGGGACCGACCAGCGTGCGCTGCGCCGCCCGGTCTCGCTGCCGCCCTTCGAACAGCGCCTGCGACAGGGCCTCGGCGCTGTCGGCGCCACCGGGCGCATAGGTGAGGGCAGGGCGGGCGAAGGGCTCGCTCGGCATATGGGCGATGCGCGCCATTAACGTATCCACCAACGCGGCGCGTCCCGCGATGAGGCGTCCGCCATGCTCCACCATTTGCGCCTCGATCGCATCGAGCCAGGCGCTTTCGGGCGGGCGATCGTCCGACAGCAGGCGGTTGCGCTCGCGCAAGGCACCCTCGTAACGCGCCGCGTGCTGGGCATGGGCAGGATCGAGCGCCAGCGCCATGCGGTCGATAAAACGGCGGCGGTCGGCGGCAGGGCCGGTGAAGAGCCCGTCCATCGCCGGGGTGAGCCAAGTCAGCGCAATCCATTCGCCCAGCGCCGAGGCGGAAGCGTCCGCGCCGTTGATGCGCACACGGCGGCGCGAGGGCTGGGCGCTTTCGGAATAGGTCGCGAGCCGGACCGGCTCTCCCTCGTCGACCAGAAGGCTGGCGCCGACGCCGAACCCTTCGTCCACGCCGTGCTGCACGATATCGGCAAGATTGGCGCGGCGCAGGCCGCGTCCGGGCGCAAGCAGCGAGAGCGCCTCGAGCACATTGGTCTTGCCCGCGCCGTTCTCCCCCACCAGCAGGTTGAAGCGGGCCGTTGCGCCCAGTTCGGTCGCCTCGTGATTGCGGAAACGGGTGAGGGAAATGCGGTCGAGCATGGGGTGCTGCAGCCCTAGCGCGGAGCCGCGCAGCCCACCAGTCGAAACGCTGAGTCTAAAATGTGGTGAAATTTCCCAACCTTTCGGATTGATGAACAATCTCGGGCAGTGCCGTTAATCAAAAACTGGCGGGTTTCCGCCATTTCTCGAGTTTGGCACACCCGTTGCAATGTGGTTGGTGTCCGCTGGATGGTTTGGCGGAGTGATTAGAAACTAAGGGATTTACGACAATGTTCGCTTTCGACTTCGCCAACAACAAGGCTCTCGCTTCGGTCTTCGCCATCGGCGCTTCGGCTCTGCTGATGGCCATGGCTATCGTCCCCGCTTCGCCTGCTGGCCTCATCGCCTGAAGCCAGACACCCCATGTATTCGAAAGGTAACGCAATCATGTTCGACATCGACAAATCCGGCGGAAAGCTTCTCGCTGCCGTCTTCTCGCTCGCCGTCTCGGCGGTCTTCTTCGCCACGGCCATCGTCCCGGCCTCGCCCAATGGAGTTCTCGCATGAGCCAGTTGAAGTATCGCGACAGCGACCACGCTGTCAGCCCCAGCCGCAAGTTTCGCCTCGACCGGCAGAACGGCAAATTGGCTGGGGTATGCTCCGGGATCGGCCGCTACTTCGGGATCGACACCACGCTGGTTCGCGTCGGCTTCGTCCTCGGCACTCTGCTCGGCTTCGGCAGCTTCATCCTTGTCTATCTCGGCATCGCGCTGATCGCCGATTGACCCGGGACGCGGGGGCAATACCGCGTCCCAAATTTCACATGGCCGAGATACCGCCGTCGAGCTTCAGCTCCGCACCGGTCATGAACTTGCTCTCGTCGCTGGCGAGATAAACCACAGCGTTGGCGATATCGTCCGGCTCCCCGACCTTGCGAAGGGGGATCTGCCGGGCGAGTTTGCCCATCAGCACATCCTTGTCGAGATTATGCGCCCGCGCGGTCCCATCGAGGATCGGCGTGTCTACGAAGGTCGGGTGCACCGAATTGCAGCGGATATCCATGTTGTTCTTCGCGCAGTGCAGCGCGATGGATTTCGACAGCATCCACACCGCCGCCTTGCTGGAATTGTAGGCGGGCATGGTGTCGGAAGCGATCAGTCCCGCAATGCTGGAAATGTTGACGATCGATCCGGGCGCGTGCTCGCGCATCAGCGGCAGGGCCTTCTGGCAGCCGTGGAAGATCGAATCCACATTGACCGAGAAGCAGCGCTTCCAGTCGTCGAAATCGCAGGTCTCGATATTGCCGGCGACGCCGATGCCGGCGTTGTTGACCAGCACGTTGAGGCCGCCCAGATGCTCGCGCGCGGCGTCGACAGCGGCTTCCCAGGCTTGCGGATCGGTCACATCGTGCGCGATCGCATAGGCTGTCCCGTCGCCCAGCGCCTCGTTGATGAGGGCCGCGCTCTCGGCCGCGCCGTCTCCGTTCACATCGGTGCAAAGAACGCGCGCACCCTCTTCGGCGAGCCGCCGTGCGTGCGCCCTCCCGAGCCCCTGCGCTGCGCCTGTGACCAGCGCCAATTTCCCCTCGCAGCGCCCCGTGCGTGCCTCGGCCATGCTCACTCTCCTTCGATCATATCCTGTCCCAGCAGCAGGAGCATACGCACGTCCACGCCGCAACCTTCCTTGCGCTTGGCGTCGAGGAAAGCGGGCAGGGCGGAGCGGGCCACATGGTGGACCGTGATGTTTTCGCCCTCCACCCCGCCGCCGTCGCCGACGCGTGTCAGGCCGCGCGCCCGCACGAGGGTAAAGCTTTCGCTGACCATGCCGGGTGAGGAATAGAAATGCCCCATGTCCTCGAGCTGCGCAGCGCGGTAGCCGGTCTCTTCTTCCAGCTCGCGGCCCGCCGCGACAAGCGGGTCCTCGTCTTCGCCGCCGTCGTCATCGCCGACAAGGCCTGCGGGTAGCTCGATGCAAGTGCGGCCCAGCGGGATGCGGTATTGCTCGACCAGCAGCACGTGGTCGTCCTCGTCCACGGCGAGGATCACGGCAGCGCGGATGCCGCGGCTGCGCGAAACATATTCCCAGCGGCCCCGCTTCTTCGCGGTGACGAACTTGCCCTGCCAGACGATCTCTTCGGGCAGCTCGTGGTCGGATGCGCTCATGTCAGACCTCGATAAGGCGGTCGGGAAGTTCGTTGTCGTCATGGTCGCCGCGCGGGAAATGCTCGGCCAGGACCTTGCCGACATCCTCGACCCCGGCCGCAAGGCCCTCGGCGATACGCCCTCGGCTGACATGGGCGAGCATGTCAACCATCGCCTCGCCCCAGATTTCGGCATGGACGAGCCCCGCGATGGAATCGTCGGCTACGATCTCGGCGCGGTGTTCGCGCATGGAGAGATAGAGAAGCACGCCGGTTCGCCCGTGCGTGCGCCCTTCGGCGCCTACCTTGAAGTGGCGCACGGCCTCTTCCCGCACGCGAAGTTCTGTGACGGGCGAGGGGATCATGCGGAACTTGAGAGGCTGCCACAGCTGGATCGCCAGCATGGCGAGGAATTTGACCAGGCCGACCAGCAACACCAGCGTGACGAACTCGCCTTGCGTCCACTCGCTCGCCCACCCGCCGCGCAGAGCGTCGATCTTGGCGAGGAAGAAGTCGGGAAAGGCGGCCAGCACGCTCATGGCGGTGAAGCTCACCCCGATGGCCCACCACAGGGCGACATCGGTGTAGCCGTCGGACCGGTCGGCCAGAACGGTGACGATCTCGCCGCTGGTATGCTCTTCCGCATTGGCCACCGCCTGCGAGACGATGGCGTGCTCTTTTTCGCTTAGATATGCCATTTACCAGCCCCCCGAAGCGCCGCCGCCACCGGACATCCCGCCGCCGAAGCCTCCGAAGCCCCCGCCTCCGCCTCCGCCTCCAAAACCTCCGCCGCCCCATCCACCGCCGGATCGGTCATCGATACCTCGCGCTATGGCCTTGCCGGCCTCCCACAGGATGATGTCACGCGCGGTGTCGCCCCAAGGACCACGGCGATAGCGCCGTTTGCGACGACGTCCGCCTCGTAGCATCGGCAGGATAAAGAAGAAAAAAATGAAGGCGAACCAGATCAAGCCGCCAATGGGGAATCCGCCTTCGGATGAACGCTGTGCTTCGGCAGCTTGCGCAGCCTCTTCGATTGCGATGGCATCCTCCGGGCTGTTCGCCAAATGGGAGAGGATTGCATCGACACCGCGAATTACACCTCCATCGAAGTCGCCTTGCTTGAAGGCAGGTGTAATCGTTTCACGAATCACCCTACCGGCCATTATCCCTCCAAAGTAGGGATGAAGGCCATAGCCAACCTCGATACGCACCTTGCGATCGTCGCGACTTATGAGGAGGAGCAACCCCGTGTCGCGCTTTGCACCGCCGATTCCCCAGGTCGAGAAAAGGCGTGTCGCATATGGCTCGATGGGCTCTCCGCCAAGCGATGGCACCGTCGCAACAATTATGGCGTGACCGGTTTGCGCGTTATACGCTCGCAACCTCTCGTCGAGTTGCTGTTCGGTCGTAGCCGAAAGCATTTCTGCCCCATCATAGACAGGGCCATCGGGTCTGGGAGGTAATTCGGCTTGTGCTGCGCCCGGAACCGCGTCCAGCGCTACCAGCGCAGACAACAGCAGCGAGAAATGCCGAAACCAGAACTGCACGACGCGCCTCAGCTTTCTGCGCGATCACCTGTGATACTGTCGAACTCGACGTTCGGAGCGTCGGCGGCTCCGTCTTCCGCATCGAAATATTCCAGCGGTTCTGCGCCGTGGATGATGTTTGCTCCGATGGTTTCGGGGAAGGTACGAATGGCCGTGTTGTAGACCTGAGCAGCCTCGTTGTAGCGCATCCGCTCCGTATTGATCAGATTTTCGCTTTCATCGAGAGATACCATGAGGTCTCGGAAATTCTCATTACTTTTGAGATCCGGATATTGCTCGACGACGGTGCGGAACTGACCGATCGCTTGCGTCAGCTGATTCTCAGCTTGCTGGATCTTTTGAAATTCATCGGGGTCGGACAGGTCGTCGGTCGTGATGTTGACCCCCATGGCCTTGCTACGTGCTTCGATCACGCCGGTCAGGATGTCGCGTTCCGATACAGCCGCCGCTTCGGCGACCCGGACTAGGTTGGGGATGAGGTCATGGCGCCGTTGCATGGCCGATTCCACATTCCCCCACTGGGCCTTGGCCGCTTCTTCCTTGGTCGGCACGGAGTTGATGCCGCAAGCCGAAAGGCCGAGCGCGAAGGCGCCGAGCAGGAACATACGAAAGGCGTGGATACGGTTCATGGCGGCAATTCCCCTTGCAGATGCCAAAGCGTCAGACTGTCTTATCGAGATAGCACGCTCGCGCATGCTTTCAAGCTATGCCGGGCTTGAGCCCCCGCACCTCTCGTGTCAGGAATGCACGAGGGACAACAGGGTTGCCGGGAGAATTGCACGTGCTCAAGGATTTCAAGGCCTTCATCGCGAAGGGCAATGTCATGGACCTCGCGGTCGCGGTCATCATCGGCGCGGCTTTCGGCGCGATCGTCAAATCGCTGACCGACGAGATCATCATGCCGGTCGTCGGCGCGATTTTCGGCGGGGCGGATTTCAGCCGCTATTTCATCCTGCTCGATACGCCCGAAGGCTATGACGGCCCGCTCGACGACTACGCCGCCCTGCAGGAAGCGGGCGCCGCGATGATCGGCTATGGCAGCTTCATCACCGCCGTAATCAACTTCGTGATCCTGGCTTTCATTGTGTTCCTGCTGGTGCGCTACGCCAAGAAGGTCATGGCGGAGTTCGAAGAGAAGGAAGAGGCCGCGCCGACCGGTCCGACCGAGCTCGATATCCTCAAGGAAATCCGCGACGAATTGCGCGCGGCGCGCCCGGACTATGCGCCTGAAGAAGGCCCCATGGGCTGAGGACGTCCCCTCGCGGTTTCGCGAGGGGATACACTTCACATTAAGCGATTGATCGCTATATGGGAGCTGCCGGTTTCGACCGGCTATGGCGATAAACTTCGCTGTGCAATAGGTACAACGGACCCGGGGGCAGTACCCGGCGGCTCCACCATGACCCGCTGATTTAAAGCGGTTTTTGACGGGGCCGAACTAGGATCGACGTGTGCTGAAAGACAGTGTTTTCGTCCGGGCTGAGTAACCCGTAAAACTGTTCACAACACACAAGTGCCAACGATAACGAAGCACTCGCTCTCGCAGCGTAATCTGACGGGCTAACGCCCTGATCTTACAAAGCTAAAGCGCGGTTGGACCCACCGGGCAACAGAAGCGGATTCCGGGGCTCCGGGGGTAGCTAGCAACAGAAACCCCCACCTTCATCCGAATGAAAGAGCTGACCTCGCCAAGGCGCGACGGTCATCCCCCCTGAAACGAGAACTCGGGGTAGCTAGCAACTGCAACCCCCACCTTCAGCATCGAAATTCGGCTATTGCGCGGCTTGCTCGTCCGCCTCGGCCGCTTTCTTCGCCTCCTGCTCGTAGCGGATCGCGTCAAGGATCTTCGCGCCGCCAAGGAAGACCGCGCCTGCAGTAGCCGCCATCAGCAGCCAGCCGCCCACTCCAGGATATTCGACCGTGTAATGGGCCCCGCGGGTCATGGCGCCAAGGGCAAGGCCGTAGATGATCAGATACGCCTCGAAGCGCGTCTTGATCACAAACAGCCGTTTTACCTTGGTCCACATGGGTGGCGCAGAGCTCCTCTTTCCTAACCTTCAACCGACCAACGGGCCGCGTATGCACGCGTTCCTGCCGAATCGGAGGGTTAAGAAAGAGTGTGTCGAAGGGGGACAGGAGAGTCGAGGCGGTTAACTCTCGTGCACCGGTATTAGGCGAGACTGTCCAAGGATAGGACACTCAACAGGGCCTCGCGCGCCTCGATCACGCGGACGGCCAGCGCTTCGCTGCCGATGTCCTGCGGGTCGATGGTTTCGGGCCACATTTCGGCGATCACCGCTTCGATCCGGTCGGCCTTGGCTTCGTCCAGCATGAAGCGCTGGTCGACCGTCGCCGGGTCGGCCACCACGCGCAGGCGCAGGCAGGCGGGGCCGCCGCCATTGGCCATGGACTGGCGCACATCGACGGGGATGACCTTGCGGATCGGTCCGTTGCTGGCGAGCATGCTCTCGCACCAGGCCCAGACGCTGGCGCTTTCCTGGCATTCGCTCGGCACGACCAGCGCCATCTCGCCGCTGGGCAGGGTGAGAAGCTGGGCGTTGAAGAGGTAGGTGCGGATCGCTTCTTCGAGACTGACCGCGCTTTCCGGCACTTCGACGACTTCGAGAGCAGGAAAGGCTGCGCGGATGGCCTCGTAAGCGCCCTGCTGGTTGGCAAAGGCGCGTTCGTGGGTGAAGAGCACGCGCTCGTTCGCCACGGAGACTACGTCGTTGTGGAACGCGCCCGCTTCGATGGCTTGCGGGTTCTGTTCGATGAAGACGCATTTCGCCGGATCGAGTCCGTGGAGGCGGGCAATGGCGCGGCTGGCCTGTTCGTGCTGGCGCGCGGGGAACTTGCCGCCCTGCCTGCCCCAGACGAAGACCTCGACCCCCGTCGCGTCATGGCCCTCGCAAAAGCGCATGTGGTTGGCCGCACCTTCGTCGCCGAAGGCGGGGAGGATGGCGTCGTGGATCGTGAAATGCTCTTCGTCGCCGAAAGCGATGGCGAGCTGTGCCTGCGTGTCCTGCCATTCCTGCGCGCGGTGCGGCATGGTGACAAGGTTGGCCGGTGTCAGGTGGCAGCGCCCGTCCGAAGTGTCGGGCGCGGGGCTGACGGTGGCGGCGTTGGCCGTCCACATGCTCGAGGCGGACCATGCGGCGGCGAGCAGCTGGCGGGGTGTGTCTTCGTCGATCGCGAGGCCGCGGATGAGGTCGCCATTGGGGCGTGGAAGCGGCAGGAGGAAGCCCTGCGCAAGGCCCAGCGCCATGTTTGAGCGCATCTTGGCAATGCCCTGAAGCGCCGCCGCGCGGGGGTAGGACGTGTCCCCCTTGTGGCTCGCGCTGGCGATATTGCCGAGGCTGAGCCCCGCGTAATTGTGGCTGGGGCCGACGATGCCGTCGAAATTGATTTCTACTAAGCTCATCGCGCAACACTCCAGACCGTATCGCCCACGCTCACTTCCAGCGCTTTCGCGCTGATCTCGTCGATGCTGACGCTGCCGTCCTCGCCGAATTCGCGCATGCCATAGGCCGATTTGAAGCCGCCCAACTCGCCGGTTGCGATGAGCGCGCGCTCGCCGATGTCGAGGTCGATGGCGGTTACCTTTGCAGGCTTCGCTTCCTTCACGCTCTTCACATTGTCGGTGCGTGCCGTCATCGAGGGGCCGCCGTCGAAAATGTCGACATAGCCTTCATAGGCGAAGCCTTCGTTCTCGAGCATCCGCATGGCCGCGCGGCCGCTGGGGTGGGGCACGCCGATGACCTTGCGCGCTTCCTCACTAAGCATTTCGACATAGACCGGGTGCTTGGGCATCAAATCGGCGATGAATTGGTTGCCGTTGGTGGCGTTGAAATAATCCGCTTCCTGGAAGGTCATGCCGAAGAAGCGGCCTGCAACACCATCCCAGAAGGGCGAGCCGCCGCGATCGTCGATCACCCCGCGCAGTTCGGCAAGGATGCGGTCGGCAAAGCGCGCGCGGTGCATGGCGATGAAGAGATAGCGGCTGCGCGCCAAGAGCAGGCCGAGGCCGCCCGCCCGCTCGCCGGGGTGCAGGAACAGCCCGCCGACTTCGGACGAACCTTCCAGATCGGTGACGAGGCTCAGCAGTTCGGCGCGCACCGTGCGGTCGAGTTCCTGGCTGTGCTGCGTCAGCGTGTTGAGGCGGTAGCTGTAGAAGGGCCACTGCTGGCCGACCTGGCTGAATAGCTGGCAGGTGCCGCGAACCTGACCGGTCTCGGTATTTTCCAGCACCAGCGTGAAAACATCGTCGCCCAGCGTGTCCTCGGTGCGCGAGAAAGCGGCATCGGCGCGCTCGAGCTTCTTGGTCAGCGCGGCCTTGTCGGCGGGCAGGTTGGTGAACCCGCCGCCGGTAAGCTTGGCCATTTCGTAGAGATGTTCGAGATCGGAAATATGCGCGGCGCGCAGGCGGAAGGTCACAAATGGTCTCCGGTGGAAAGCTTCGTCAGGACCAGCGCGCTCAAGGCAGCGCGTTCCCGCAGCGAAGGGACAATCATGAATTCGTCGGGCGAATGGATGGCGCCGCCGCGCACGCCCATGGTGTCGACCACGGGCACGCCGGTGGCGGCGATGTTGTTGCCGTCGCAAACGCCGCCGGTCGGTTTCCAGCCAATGGTCTGGCCGAGCTCCGCGCCGCATGCCTTGACGAGGTCGAACAGGCGCTGGGCTTTCTCGTCAACCGGCTTGGGCGGACGGGTCACGCCGCCGTGGCGATGGATGCCGACCTCATGCCCGGCCTCGATGTGGCGCAGTATGGCATCGAGTTCGCCGTCGAAGCGGTTCATCGCGTCGGTCGACTTGGGACGGATGTTGAACCGCAGGATGGCAAGGTCGGGCACGACATTGTTGGCCGCGCCGCCTTCGATCTTGGCGGGGTTCACCGTGATGTCTTCGGCCTCCAGCGCCTTGATCCGCAGCACGAGATCGCTGGCGGCGACGATGGCGTTGCGGCCTTCGTGCGGGTTGCGGCCTGCATGGGCGCTGCGCCCGGTAATGGTGATCGAGTAATTGCCCGTTCCGCCGCGCGCATGGGCAAGCGTGCCGTCGGGCAGCGCAGAGGGCTCATAGGTTAGCGCCGCGTATTTCTCGCGCGCCAACTCCTCGATCAGGCCGCGGCTGGCGAGGCTGCCGGTTTCCTCGTCGGAGTTGATCATCACATCGTAGCCGACGCGATCCGATCCCTTCATCGTCTCGAAGGTCTTGAGCGTGTGGAGGATGATGTTGAGACCGCCCTTCATGTCGGCAGTGCCGGGGCCGTTGATCGTTTCGTCGTCGAGCCATGTCACGTCCTGGAACGGATGGTCCACGGGGAAGACCGTGTCCATGTGGCCGGTCAGCACGAAGCGGCGTTCGGCCTCGGGTCGCACGCGCAGAACCATGTGCTGGCCATGCGGTTTTTCGAATTCGCGCCCCTCGGCGGAAATCGCGGTTACTTGCGCAGGGTCGACCAGCTCGACGTCGCCGGGCAGGGCCGAGAAGGCATCGGCCAGCACGCCGGCCATTCTCGCAAGGCCTTCGATATTCGCCGTGCCGGTGTTGATCGCCGCCCAGTCCTGCACTTGCGACAGCATGGTGTCCGCGTCGATCGCGTCGAGAAGGGTTTGGGGGGCGCTATCCGGTTTCATCGGCAACTTCCTTAAGGCTCGCGCGGGGCAAGTCCACCCCGCGCCTTGCATTCGTCAACGGCTGGCGGCATAGGTCGTGCCACTCCTCCCCGGGTCCACATCGCTAGTCGCTCGATAACCCTCAAGGAGTTCCATGACCCAATACGTAACGCGCGCCGGTATCGAAACCGATCCCGCTTTGGCGACCTTCGTCGAGGAAGAGGTGCTGGCCCCGCTCGGCCGCGATCCGGAAACCTTCTGGCAGGGCTTCGCACGCCTGCTGGGCGAATTCGCCCCACGCAACGCGGCTCTGCTAGAAAAGCGCGAGGCCCTCCAGGCCCAAATCGACGCCTGGCACCGGGAGCGCGCCGGCCAGCCGCATGATGCCGAGGCCTATCGCGCCTTCATCGAGGACATCGGCTACCTTGTGCCCGAGCCGGGCGATTTCACCATTGGCACCCAGAATGTCGATCCCGAAATCGCGACCATGGCGGGTCCGCAGCTGGTGGTGCCGATCCTCAACGCGCGCTTCCTGCTCAACGCGGCCAACGCGCGCTGGGGAAGCCTTTACGATGCGTTCTACGGCACCGATACGCTCGACGCGCCGCCCGCGCGGCCCGGCGGCTATGACGAGGATCGCGGTGCGGCGGTGATCGCCGAGGGGCGGCGCTTCCTCGACGAGGCGCTGCCGCTGGTGGATCAGAGCTGGGCCGACATCGAAGGGCGCGACAATATCGGGTTGCAGGACGAGGGGCAGCGCGTCGGGACGACCGACAAGGGACTCCTCTTCCACAACAATGGCCTCCATATCGAGGTACAGTTCGATGCCGACAGCCCGATCGGCAAGTCCGACAAAGCGGGCATTTCCGACATCGTGCTGGAGGCCGCGCTGACCACCATTGCCGATTGCGAGGATTCGGTGGCGGCGGTCGATGCCGAGGACAAGCTCACCGCCTATCGCAACTGGCTCGGCATCATCCGGGGCGATCTGTCGGACAGCTTCGAAAAGGGCGGCAAAACGGTCACGCGTGAACTGGCCGCCGACAAGACCTATACCGACGCTTCGGACACGCAGCGTGCGCTTCCGGGCCGCAGCCTGATGTTCGTGCGCAACGTCGGACATCTGATGACCAATCCGGCCATGCGGTGGGATGGCGCGGAGATTCCGGAAGGCATCCTCGATGCGGTGATGACGTCGGCCATCTCGGCGCAGGACATCGCGGGGCTGGGGACCTACGGCAACAGCCGCAAGGGCTCGATCTATATCGTGAAACCCAAGATGCACGGGCCGGAGGAATGCGGCTTCACCGACGACCTGTTCAACGCGGTGGAAGACCTGCTCGAGCTGCCGCGTCATACGATCAAGGTCGGGGTGATGGACGAGGAACGCCGCACATCCGCCAATCTTGCCGCCTGTATCCACGCGGTGAAGGACCGGATCGTCTTCATCAACACCGGCTTCCTCGACCGCACGGGCGACGAGATCCACACCTCGATGCGGGCCGGCCCGATGATGCGCAAGGGCGAGATGAAGAACTCCGCCTGGCTTAAGGCCTATGAAGCGCGCAATGTCGGTATCGGCCTGCGCCATGGCCTTTCGGGCCGCGCGCAGATCGGCAAGGGCATGTGGGCGGCGCCCGATCTGATGGGGCAGATGATGCTGGAGAAGATCGGCCACTTGCGCGCGGGCGCCAACACGGCCTGGGTGCCGAGCCCGACGGCGGCCACGCTCCACGCCATCCACTATCACCGCGAAGACGTGTTCGAGGTCCAAAAGGGTCTCGGCGATGTACCGGGCCTCGACGACCTCCTCACCATCCCGCTCGCAGAAGGCACGAACTGGTCCGAAGACGAGATCCGCGCAGAGCTCGACAACAATTGCCAGGGCCTGCTCGGCTATGTCGTGCGCTGGATCGACCAGGGAGTCGGCTGCTCCAAGGTGCCCGACCTAAACGATGTCGGCCTGATGGAAGACCGCGCCACGCTGCGCATTTCCAGCCAGCATATCGCCAACTGGTTGTTCCACGGGGTGATCACCGAGGACCAGGTGATGGATTCGCTGCGCCGGATGGCGGCCAAGGTCGACCAGCAGAACGCGGGCGATCCGTTCTACGAACCGCTGCTCGAGAACGAGGACGGCCCGGCCTTCAGCGCCGCCAAGGATCTGATATTCAAGGGTGTCGAGCAGCCCAGCGGCTATACCGAGCCGCTGCTTCACCAGTGGCGGCTTCGCAAAAAGGCATCATGCTGAAGAAAGCGTAAAGCATATCGTAAACCTTGGGCGGTAGGCAGGCGGGATAAGAAAAGGATCGCGCAACTTGTCCGCCGCCCAATTGAAACAACGCCGCGAAGAACGGATCGACCTGTTCGTGCGCGCCAGCGTCCATTCGCAGCCCGGATCGGGCGTGGTGCGCCTGTGCAATATGTCGCCGATCGGCGCGCTGATCGAGGGCGAGACCCTGCCGCTGGTGGGCTATGAGGTCGAATTGCGTCGCGGCGCGCTGTGCGTGCCGGGCAAGATCGTGTGGCGCAGCGCCGACCAGGCAGGGGTGTCCTTCTCCCAGCGTACGGTGGTCGAGGACTGGTTCCCCGATGCCGAGCCGCAGCAATCGGTCGACAACGCGTTCCAGCGCCTGATGGAGGAGATGCGCGAGCGCGGCCCGGTGCGCGAAAGCAACGCGCCGCTGCACAACAGCTACATCACCGCCGACGATATGCACCGCGTGGCCGGATCACTTGACGATCTCGCCGATACGCTGTCGGAGGATATGGACCTCGTGATGCGCCTCACCGAGGAGTTGCAGACCCTCGATATCGCGGCCCAGCTGCTACGCAAACTGGCCCAGCAGGAGCGCGCCCGACTAGGTTAGCGCGCGGGTGACGTCCCTCATTTAAAGAGCTTCGGAGCTGGGCAAGCCTAGTCCAGCGGTCGGCACGTCCAATTGTCATCGTCGAACTGATCGCGCGTAGCCGGACAGACATATTGCGATGCGTCCATCAGCATCTCACGGCAAGCGGCCAAGCCGCCCAGCCTCTCGTCTCGCCACTGGGGACACAGCTCGTCGGGAGTCGCCCGGCCTAGATAGAAGGCGTAGTAATGGATTGCATCGCAATCGGCGGCGCAGGCGTAGTGATCGGCATCCCAAAGGGTCCGCTTGAAGCCTTGCGCTTCCAGTTCGGAGATGGTGGGGGCGTTTGTATCGGACACCGGGGGATGCATGCGCTCCGGGTCGGGCGTGAAGGAATGGAAGTCGTCGTCGGGCTGGCTGCAAGCCGATAGCAAAGCCACCGCGATAGCGATTGCTGCGATTGTCCGAGTTTTTCCTACAGTTGCTCCCATGACCTCATCCCCCCCAGATGCTTTCCGACCGAGAACTTACTGGCTTAGCGCCCTCGCGACATTCTCGAATTCCTCGACCGAAAGCGTCTCTGCACGCCGTTGCGAATCGATGCCGAGGCTTTCGAGCGTGTCGACCGCGCCGGCCACGCCCTTCAAACTCTGGCGCAGCATCTTGCGGCGCTGACCGAAGGCGGCTTCGGTGAGGCGCTCGAGGACCTTGGCCGACACGCCTTCCGGCATTGCGGCCGGTTCGACATGGACGATGGCGCTCATCACCTTGGGCGGCGGGGTGAAGGCGCTGCGATGGACCTTCATCGCCAGCTTCGACTGCGCGCGCCACTGAGCAAGCACGGCCAGCCGTCCGTAAGCCGAGGTGCCGGGCTTGGCGACGATCCGCTGGGCGACTTCCTGCTGGAACATCAGCGTGAGCGAGGTCCAGAGCGGCGGCCATTCCTCGCCCCCCATCCAGCGCGTGAACAGTGCCGTCCCGACGTTGTAGGGAAGGTTGGAGAGGATGGCGTAAGGCTCGCCGCCCATGATCGCGTTATGGTCCAGTTTGAGCGCGTCGCCGCGGATCACTTCGAGCTTGCCGGGAAAGGCCTCGCCCAGTTCGGCGAGGGCAGGCAGGCAGCGCTCGTCCATTTCGATGGCGGTGACTTCGGCGCCCGCCTTCAGGAGCGCGCGGGTCAGGCCTCCCGGGCCCGGCCCTATTTCGAGCACGCGCCTTCCGGCGAACGGACCGGGCAGCGCCGCGATCCGGTCGAGCAATTGCTGGTCGAAGAGGAAGTTCTGCCCCAGCGCCTTGCTGGCGGAAAGTCCGTGGCGTGCGATGACTTCGCGTAAGGGGGGAAGGTCAGCCATTGGCGGCGCGCCGGTCGGCCATCTCGCTGGCAAGTTTGAGTGCGGCGATCATAGCACCGGGATCGGCCTTGCCCTTGCCGGCAATATCGAAGGCAGTCCCGTGGTCGGGGCTGGTACGCACGATGGGCAGGCCCAGCGTGACGTTTACACCTTCGTCGAAATCCAGCGCCTTGAGCGGGATCAGCGCCTGATCGTGATACATGGCGATGGCCGCGTCATAGGCCTTGCGCGCGCGCGGGGTGAACAGTGCATCGCCGGGATGCGGGCCCGTGATGTCGAGGCCTTCCTTTTCCAGCTCGGCGACGGCAGGGCCGATCACGAATTGCTCTTCGTCGCCGAAGCGGCCGTCCTCGCCCGCATGGGGGTTGAGGCCGCAGACCGCGATGCGGGGCTTCTCGATGCCGAAATCCTGCCTCAGCGCCTCGTGCACGATCCGGGCGCGATGGAGGATGAGGTCCTTGGTGATCAGCTCGGGCACTTCCGAAAGCGCGCAATGCACGGTGAGCGGGACCGCGCGCAGGTTCGGACCAGCCAACATCATGACCGCATCCTCGCGCGGGCGCCCGAAGGCGTCGGCGAGGAATTCGGTCTGGCCGGGCTGGGTGAATCCGGCCTGCGCAAGGTGGCTCTTGGCGATGGGCGCGGTGACGAGGCCGCGAGCCTCGCCCATGGCGGCGCGGCTGGTAGCCTCGACCAGCGAATAGAGCGCCAGCCGCGCTCCGCTTTCTTCAGGCTTGCCGGGCGTGTAATCTGCATCGTCCGCGCCGAGCACGGGAAGGGCGTGGTCCCAAACCTCGAGCGCCTGCTCCGGTCGGTCGATCCGTTCGACAGGGACCCGCAAGGCGCGCGTCAGGACGGCTGCGGCCAGCACCTGTGCACCGCCGACCACGAAGAAAGCGGGCACAGCGCGCTCTTCGCGCTGCGCCCAACTTTCCGCAATCAGTTCCGGCCCGATTCCCGCCGGATCGCCAAGCGAGACGGCGAGGGGAAGCGGGGTGCTCAATTGTATTCGATGTAGGCGTCGTTGCGCAGGTCGCGCAGGTAACGCTGGGCGGCCTTGTTGATGCGCTCGTCCTCGATCTGCGCCATCAGCTCGTCGAAGTTCGGGCCCTCGCTGCTTTCCGGATCGTCACGACCGCAGAGCATGAGAACCCGAACGCCTTCTTCCAGCGAACCGAAGGGCGGGGTGGCCTCGCCGACCTGCAGCTGCAGGATGGTGTTCTGAAGGGCCTCGGGAAGCGCGCGCGCGCGGATCTGGTCGTTGTCGACCACGTTCGCGCCAAGCGTGGATGCAATGTCGTTGGCGCTGCCGCAGCCGCGCATGGACTGAACGCCTTCGAGGAAAGCCTGGAGCTTCGCCTGGTTTTCCTCGTTCGAAGCGGCCGGATCAAACCCAATCTGGATTTGCTTGAGGCTCAGCATGGCGTCACGCGGATCGGCCATCAGCACCTGCCGTTTGTCGCGCAGGTAGACGATCCAATAGCCGCCCGGAATTTTGATCGGACCGACCAGCTGACCGGCTTCCATCTGGCCGACCACGGTTTCGAGCTGCGGATCGCCGAGCTGGGCAAGGTAGATCCAGTCGAGGTCACCGCCGACAGCCGCGGTGGACGCTTCGGAGAATTGGCGCGCGTAGGCCTGGAAGCTGCCGCCCTGGCGCAGCTGTTCCATGATCTTGGCGGCGTTCGCCTCGACCGCCGCTTCGTTCTCGGAGGTGGCCGAGAGGAAGATTTCCCACAGCCAGTATTCGTCAGTGCCCTTGGACGCCTCGAGACGCTCCATCAGCTCGTTCACTTCTTCGGCGCTCACGTTGACGAAAAAGGAGACCTTCTGGCGCAGCAGGCGCTGCCACGCGAGTTCGCCCCGGATCTGGCGCTTGAGCGAAGCCGAAGACGAACCGATCTGGCCAAGGAACGCTTCCATGTCTTCGGGGCGCTGGTTGTTCTGCGCCGCGACGCGGGCAAAGGTCTGGTTTACCTCGGCATCCTCAATGACGATTTCCTCGGCTTCGGCCGCTTGGATCTGCAGGGTTTCGTCGATCAGATTGCGCAGGACCTGCGCGCGCACGCGCTGCATTTCCTCGGCAGACAGCTCGGTCTGGTTCGCGCTGACGATGAGCGCAACGCGCTGGTCGAGATCGGTACCGGTAATGACGTAGCCGTTCACCACCGCTGTTGCCTTGCGCACGTTGGGGTCGGGCTTGGCGAGCATGGTGGGCGCTTCGGGGAGGCCGAGCGGGTTGGCAGCCGGAGCGGCGCCTTGCGCCAGCGCGCCGGTGTGAGCGGCGGCGGCAAGACCGATGGCCGCGGAAAGTCCCAGCAATTTCGATGCGATATGTGCGTTCACGCTTGTATTCCCTTGCGGCGCGCTTGTGGCGCCCGGATAGGCTGCGGTGTGGCCCCCTCAGGCTTAACCGTAGCTGATTGCGCCGGGGCGGATAGCGCGTTTGGACCGCGCTGCCAACACGCCCCCCTTAGCGAAATCCCAGATTCTTCAGGCTGAAGTACAGCTGGAAGGTGTCGCCCCGCCTCGCGTCGCCTGCGGAGAGGTAATCGCGCCGCCAGGTCGCGCCCATTTCGAGGCAGTCGTCCTGATAGGCAACGCCAAGCCGCGTGCGGATCGGCTGGAAGCCGTCGCTCGACAGGGTGGGGTCTTCCTCGCGGTCGGTGAGGTTGAAGACGCCAGAGCCGAAAACCGACCAGTAATCGGCAAAGGCCACGCGGACAGCAGCGCGCAATTCTTCGCGGTCCTGGAGATCTTCGACGCTCGTGATGTTTCGGTTGAGCCGCAGATAGCCGATTTCGGCATAGGTGCGGCTGGACCCGATGGTCGCATCGAACTCGTTGCGGCGCACGGCAAAGTTGTCCTTGTCGAGCCGGTAACGGTGCGCGAGCTTGAGGAAATCGCGATAACGGATTTCGGTACGACCGACGAAATCGCTCACCTTTTCGGACAGGCCCGTGCCGTCGGGCAGGATGTCGCGGTCGTTGTCGAGCCGGTAGGACTGGCCGAGCGTGGTGAAGAATTCCCAGCCCGGGCGGCGCAGCTTGTAATCGAAGCCGTAGGTCACCCGCGCCCCGTCCTCGATCCGGTCGTAGCCGGGGAAGCGGTTCAGCGCGAAGAGGTTGGAATCCTCGAGGTCGATGGCCCGAGCGTCCTCGTTGGGAATGGCGAGGTTCTTTATATCCGGCGTCACCACCAGTTGCGCACGCGGGGTCAGGACCTGCTCGCCCCCGAAGATTTCGCCGACCAGTGGCCATTCGACATCGATCGCGCCCAGCGCCACGC
This sequence comes from Qipengyuania aurantiaca, assembly GCF_019711375.1. NCBI lineage: Bacteria > Pseudomonadati > Pseudomonadota > Alphaproteobacteria > Sphingomonadales > Erythrobacteraceae > Qipengyuania > Qipengyuania aurantiaca. The sequence goes on along the minus strand of NZ_CP081295.1, from coordinate 228,840 downwards.
CGCGCGTTTCCCACCCCGGATTGCCGCGATAGGCGGCGGTTTCGTTGAACTCGTTGCCGTCCGAGTGGTAGATGTCGCCGCGCAACAGGCCGGTCAGCGTAACCATTTGGCCAAGGCCGGTGATGGTGCGACGGCTCCATTCCGCCTTGGCGAAGGCGCGCTCGGTTTCCTGCCCAAGCTTGCGGATGATGGCGAGACTGTTGAGCTGCAGTTCGACCTGTCCGCCGGCCAGCGGATCGTCGAGCCTTCGCCGCCAGTCAACCACCGGCAGCGCAACCGGAACCTGGTTCTGGTCCTGGTTGAGCCGCAGCGTCTGCGTCGCCCAGCCGGCGATGGAAAGGTAGGACGTGCGGTCGATGCGTTCGAGGTCGACCATCGAACGCAGGCGGTCGTCGCGGCTGATGTCGTAGCGCCGCAGGAAGGTCTTGTCGCTCGCGAGCCGGACCGATCCCGTCAGGCTCCATTCGGGTGTGAACTGGAAGCGGCCGTTGGCGAACAGATAGCCGCGTGGATCGGCTTCGGAATTGTTCGTAAGGCCGGTGAAATCGGAAATGCGGCGGCTGTGGGTGGCGTAGCCCGTAATTTGGTACGCGCCCTTGTCGGTCAGGTGTCGCCACTGCCCCGAAACCATCGGCGTGGTCTTGGAGAACAGATAGGCGGACAGCGTCAGGTCCTTGTTGTCCGCCATGCGCAGGTAATAGCTGCCCGATACTTCGAGCCCGTTGCTTTCCGAGACGCGGATGTCCGGCACGAGAAAGCCGGAAACGCCGCCGTCATCGGTGCGGACAGAGAGGCCGGGCAACGGAACGATGCGCGCGCCGAACAGCTCGAGATAGGCGCCCTGGAACTTCACCTTGGCTTCGGCAGGATCGTAGGTCACGCGGTCGGCGGTGATGCGCCAGCTCGGGTCCTTGTCGCAGCCAGCGGGCGTGGTCACCGCGCAGGCGCTGTAGGCGGCCTGTTCGAGCAGGATCGTGCCGTCGCTCTCTCGCACGCCGCGATTGGCGGCGAGGCGGCCGCCCTGCCGCAAGGCAAGCAGCAGGTCTTCCATCGCACCGGCCTCGAACTGGTCAGTCAGTTCGACACGTTCGGTGTAGAGCTGGTTGCCGTCCTCGTCGACGAAGCGGACGTTGCCGCTGGCGACGATAACGCCGGTCCGCTCGCTCCAGCTGACCGAATCGGCGCGCAGCGACCGGTCGCCCGAGCGCAGGACGACATTGCCTTCGGCGGTGGTGACCTCGGCTTCGGAATCGTAACTCAAAATGTCGGCGGCAAAGGCGATTTGCCTCTCGCCCGCCTCGTTAAATTCGGGTGGCGGCGGGGGAATGTCGGTTTCGTCGGAGACGAGAACCTCGTCCTCGCGCTGCTCCATCACCGCTTCGCTGGGAGCGGGCAGGTCGCTCGGGTCTTCGCCCTCGGGCTGCTCGGTTGTTCCGGCCCCGGTTGCCGCGCCATCCTGTGCCCAAGCGGGTGCGGCGCAGACCAAGGCAAGCGCCGCACACCCCGTGCCGAGGAGCTGCGCTATGGTGCTGGCATATCTGGCCCGTCCCGGGTGCATGGCTTGCCTATCGCACCGGCCACGCCTAATCGCAATCGCGTTCATCCGGCCTGCCCACGATTTGGGCGCGCTCCGGTCATCGAGAAATTCGGGAGAATCCATGCACATCCAGTTCAGCCAGTCCCGCCCGCAAGGCGCGCGCCTCATTGCGCATGTGGTCGACAAGGGCAAGCTTCCTGCCGCCACCAACGCCGCAATGCGTGCAGGCGCCGAAGCCGCCCGCTTCAAGGGCAGCGCCGGCCAGACCTTCGATGGCTTCGTTGAAGACGGCGGCCAGGTCGCGCGTCTGGCCATTGCAGGCGCGGGCGATCGCAACGACGAAGCGCGCCTTGCCAACCTTGAAAAGGCAGGCGCCGCGCTCGCGGGCAAGTTCCAGTCGACCGGCGACAAGGACATGGTGCTCGATCTGTCGGAAAGCAGCCTGTCCGCAGAGGAAGCCAGCCACCTCCTTCTCGGTCTGCGCCTGCGCAACTGGCGCTATGACATCTATCGCACCAAGCTGAAGGACGAGCAGAAGGTCACGCTGGAAAGCATCACTGTCGTCGGCGCGCCCGAAGGTATCGAAGGCGCATGGGCCGATGCCGCCGCGCTTGCCGAGGGCGTGGAGTTCACCCGCGAACTGATCACCGAACCGGCCAACATCATCTACCCCGAAAGCTTCGTGGCGCGTTGCAAGGAACGCTTCGAGGATACGGGCGCCGAACTGATCGTGCTCGACGAAGCCGAAATGGAAAAGCTCGGCATGGGCTCGCTGCTCGGCGTCGGACAGGGCTCTGCGCGCGAATCGCGCATCCTCGCCATCCGCTGGAACGGGGGCGGCAGCGAAGCGCCGACCGCTTTCGTGGGCAAGGGCGTGACCTTCGACACCGGCGGCATCTCGATCAAGCCGGGGCCCGGCATGGAAGACATGAAGTGGGACATGGGCGGCGCCGGCGCCGTGGCGGGCGGCATGCTCGCGCTGGTGAAACGCAAGGCCAAGGCCAATGTCGTGGGCGTGATGGGTCTCGTCGAGAACATGCCCGACGGCAACGCGCAGCGTCCCGGCGATGTGGTGACCTCCATGAGCGGGCAGACCATCGAAATCCTCAACACCGATGCCGAAGGCCGCCTCGTCCTCGCCGATGCGCTTCACTGGACGCAGGAAGAATTCCAACCGAAGCGGATCGTCGATTTCGCCACGCTGACCGGCGCGATCATTATTTCGCTCGGCCATGAATATGCTGGCTTGTTCTCAAACGACGACCAGCTGTCCAAGGATCTTGCCGACGCGGGCGAAGCCGTGGGCGACAAGGTCTGGCGGATGCCGATCGGCAAGGCTTACGACAAGCTGATCGACAGCCCTATCGCCGACATGAAGAACATCGGCGGCAAGGCAGCCGGCTCGATCACCGCGGCCCAGTTCCTGCAACGCTTCATTGCTGACGGCACGCCCTGGGCGCATGTCGACATCGCGGGCATGGCCTGGTCGGACAAGCCGGGGCGGACCTGGGGCAAGGGCGCCACGGGCTACGGCGTGCGCCTGATCGACCGCCTCGTCTCCGACACGGCGGAAGGCTGACCGGACTACAGCGTCATGGCGAAGATGAGGCGCAAGGCAGACCTTCCAGCAAAGGTCTGCGCAACCTGCGGCCTCAGCTTCGCCTGGCGCAAGAAATGGGCGCGGGACTGGGACAACGTTCGCTATTGCTCCGAACGGTGCCGGCGGAATAAGTCCGGTGAGCAGGACTAGTCGGGAGAGTCTCAAATCCGCGTCGATTTCTATCAGTTGAGCAAGGACCCGGTGGACATCACCGTGGCGAAACTGGCGCGCAAGGTCCTGCAGGCCGGAGAGCGGCTGGTGGTGGTGGCCGCCGACGAGGGCCTTCGCGAGCGTCTGTCGAAGACTTTGTGGGAGCAAGGGGGGGGCAGCTTCCTAGCCCATGGTCCGGCCGATGGCCCCCATGCCGCCCGCCAGCCCATCCTCATTTCCGATACCTGCGCCGCGCCGAACGAGGCGCGCATGGCGATCCTCGCCGATGGGCAATGGCGCGAGGACGCGGCCCGGTTCGATCGTGCCATGCTCCTGTTTGACGCCGAGGCGACCGAAGCCGCGCGTGGCCTGTGGCGCAAGCTCGATCCGCGCGAAGACATCGACAACCGCATCTTCAAGCAGACCCCCGAAGGCGGCTGGCGCGAAGGGCGTTGAATTTTCAGGAACTTGGACCGCGTTCGCCCGTCGGTTGGGCATGAGATCCACGCTTGCCTGCCTCCTACTGCCCGTACTTGTCCTGTCCGCATGCCAGAACGCCGATGAAGACGGCGAAACCGCCGAGGCTGCCGAAACGGCCGAGCCGGTCGGCAGCTACGATATCGACCCCGAGAGCGGCGAAGTCAGCGCCAGCCACCGGGATGCCGCAGGCATCGTGACCGAGATGCGTGCGGGCGAGAATGTCGTGGCGCGTTTTCCGGAGCCGTTCACAGCCTATCCCGGCGCGACGATCACCAACACGACGCAGGTCGATCGCGGCGAGGGCGTCTTCGTGACGGTGGAGTTCACCACGCCCGATGCCCGCGACAAGGTTGTCGCCTTCTACCGTGCGCAGGCCGAGGAGGCGGGGATCACCCCCGATATCGAGGTGAGCGGCGGCGAGACCACCACGCTCGGCGGCGAGAACATGGTGGAGCGGGCCAGCTTCGCCTTGCAGGTCACGCGCGTAGGGGAGACGACCGAGGGGCAATTGTCCGTCGCGCGCGGCTTCGACTAAATCTTGTGCCTTCGCGCGCGCGGCGCTAGGGGCGCGCGCGAGAACTCTCTCCCCCAAGTATATATTCGCAAGGAACACACATCATGGCGGTTACCCGCACCTTTTCGATCATCAAGCCCGATGCCACCCGCCGCAACCTGACCGGCGCCGTCACCAAGATGCTCGAAGACGCCGGCCTGCGCGTCGTCGCTTCGAAGCGCATCCACATGACCCGCGAGCAGGCTGAAGGCTTCTACGCGGTCCACAAGGAACGCCCCTTCTTCGGCGAACTGGTCGACTTCATGATCTCGGGTCCGGTCGTCGTGCAGGTCCTCGAAGGCGAAAACGCCGTAAAGGCCAACCGTGACGTGATGGGCGCCACCAATCCGGCCGATGCCGACGAAGGTACGATCCGCAAGACCTATGCCGAATCGATCGAAGCCAACTCGGTCCACGGTTCGGACAGCGACGAAAACGCCAAGACCGAGATCGACTTCTTCTTCGACGAGAACGAAATCGTCGGCTGATCCGGTCAGGAGTGCGATTTAATTCGCTCTCCAATCAATATGTTAGGTGACGGGCGCATTTCCTGCTAGGAATGCGCCCGTCATGCTTTCGGGGGTCTTCTTTCCGCGCCGAAGCCTCAAGCGGCGGGAGCGTTGCATTCGCGAATTCGTCGCGGCCATCAACGCTGGCCGCCATGAACGAATGGCGCATTATCTCACCGAAGACTTCGCCTATGTTGATGTGAGCGGACACCGCACGAACTCGCGCGAAGAATTCCTCCGGATGGACCGCGAATTCCGCCAAGCTGCCGGCAATCCCCATATTCAGATCGACACGCTTGATCACCATGGTGACGAGGTTCTCGTTCGCGGACAGCTTACGGGTGGGGCGCAAGAGGTGCGCGGCCAGACTTTCTGGCGGATCTCTTTCGATGGAGACAGAATTCGGCGCGCGGACGTCACCCGCGCCGATGGCCGTATCACCATGCCGGTCTTCGCCTCTAGGACGAAAGTATAGCGCCGATCTGGCGGCGGTGTTCGCGGTGGCGGTCGCTGTCCGCCCGATCGACTTCAAGCTCCATCGCAGCAAGCGCGCGGTTGCCCAGTCCTATTCCCAGATCGCCATAGGCGCTCGTCATAGCTGCGCGCCAGTTATGGTTGAGCTCTGCAAACTCCATCCGGGCGACAGGGCCGCTGAAGGCATCGAGAAACGTGCGCATGCGCCCACTGCGCTGCGCAATCCGAGCCCGCCAGTAATCCTGCAATTCGGCAAGCTCGTGACTGTCGCTCTGGAATGCCATCTGGCTAGCGACCATCGAGACGCTGCTGGCGAGCACATCCTCCTGCACGCGGTGGCAGGCGACGATCCGGGCATCGGGAAACTGGCTGAGAAGCGCAGGCGCATCCTGCGCAAACTGGGGGCATTTGAGCACACGAGGGCGCAGAGCGTTGCCATGGTGGGCTGCATCGGTGCGCAGGATGCGGGCGAACTCGCGATAGACAGGGGCGGGGTCGCGCGCCTCGCTGAAGGCCACGTAGGAGGGGATGCGCCACTGGGCTTCGAAGGCCACGGGTGAGAGAGCAGCGGACAGCCAGCCGATCTCCTCGTCGGTGCGCGTGGCGCCGATGGGGTGCATGGTTTCGAGCCAGGGATTGACCCAATGCGCCAGCACCAGCGCCGCGCGCGATTTGACTGCGCGCAGGTCGGGGGTCGAGGGCACGGGGTCGTGGCTGTCGCAAAAGCGCGTTCCCGCATGGGCCGGATCGGCGGCGAGGAGTCGCTGCACTCGCGTCGTCCCGCTGCGCATCTGGCCGAGCACGACGATCGGGGGCGCGATGGTGGTGTGCGCAAGCTCCGGCTCTTGGCGCCAGAGGCGGCCCAGCGCGTGGCGCTTTCGAATGGCAGAGGTCAGCTGCCCATAGGCCATGGTGTGGCCAAGCGCGTTGAGGTCCGCCTCGTCGCGCAGCGCCTGGCAAAGCTGCTCCAGCCGTAAGCGGAAATCGGCAACGTCCTCCTCGCTGCGGACCGAAATCTCGTCGGCTTCTTCGTACCCTCTGCTGCCAATCTGCCAGAGGTAGTCCGGTTCGAGCGGGGGTTTCTCGTCCCATCCCTTGCGCCAGATTGCGGCGATCCAGCGGTCCAGCCGCTCGGCCAGGGACGAGCGAGTGAAGGGGTGCGGGCGGGGCGGGGTCATTCGCCGCGCGATTTCCAGCGGCGGTAGAGCGCCTCGGCAAGTTTGCGCAGGAGATGCGCGCCGATGAGCACGCCGGCGGTAATCAGCACCGCGTCGAGCATGTCGACTTGCTCGCTCTGCCAGCTGTCGTCCGGCTGGAAGGCGATCATCGCGAACGCAATCACCGCGATGAGAAAGAAGAGGTAGGGGGTGATCCGGCCCTTCACCGGCGACGCTCCACGTAATCGTTTAGCACGCTCGGGTAGAGCTGGTGTTCGGCAAAGCGCACGCGCTCGGCGAGGCTGTCGGCCGTCTCGCCCTCGCGAATGGCGACCTGCATTTGACCGAGCACCTCGCCCGCATCGAGTTCGGGCGTGACGAGATGGACCGAGACGCCGCCATGGCTGTCGCCCGCGTCGATCGCGCGCCGGTGGGTGTCGAGGCCGGGGTATTTCGGTAGCAGCGATGGGTGGATGTTCAGCATGCGGCCTTCCCAGCGCTCAGCAAACGCGTCGGTCAGGATGCGCATGTATCCAGCGAGGACGATGTAATCGGCCCCCGCATCGCGCGCAGCCTGTTCCATGGCCGCATCGTGATCGACGCGGGTCATTCCCTTGTGCGAAAGGGCGAAGGTCGCGACACCTTCGGCCTGGGCGAGGGCCAGACCCTCGGCGTCAGGATCGTTGGCGGCTACGAGAACCACCTCATAGGCGGCACTCGGCAAATTGGCGGCATAGAGCAGCGCGGCCATGTTGCTGCCACGCCCGGAAAGGAAAATCGCGACCTTCGCCTTATCAGCCAAGGTGGACCGCCTCCCAGTCGGATTGGGCGGACCAGGTGCCCTGCGAACCGCGCACGGTGCAGCCCTTTTCGCCTTCGACGATGCGGCCGACGGCAAGGACTTGCTCGCCCGCATCTTCGAGGCGGCTGCGGACCAGCTCGGCCTTCGACGGATCGACGGCGAGTACCATGCCGACGCCGCAATTGAAGGTGCGCGCCATTTCGGCCGGCACGATATTCCCCTGCGCCTGCAGGAACGCCATCAGCCCGGGCTGCTCCCAGCCGTCCGCCTCCACCTCGGCATGCGCGCCTGCGGGGAGGACACGCGGAATGTTTTCGAGCAGGCCGCCACCGGTGATATGCGCCATGGCGTCGATCAGGCCATCGCGGACCAAAGGCAACAACGTCTTCACATAAATGCGGGTGGGCTCGATCAGCGTCTCGACCAGCAGGCGATCCTGGTCGAAGAGGGCCGGGCGGTCGAGCTTCCAGCCCTTGTCTGCGGCAAGGCGGCGTACGAGCGAAAAGCCGTTCGAATGCACCCCCGAACTCGCGAGGCCCAGCAGCACATGACCGGGGGCCACACGCTCTCCGGTCAGCTGTTCGCCGCGCTCCACCGCGCCGACGCAGAAGCCGGCCAGATCGTAGTCGCCGCTGGCGTACATGCCGGGCATTTCCGCCGTCTCGCCGCCGATCAGCGCGCAGCCGGCCTGTTTGCAGCCCTCCGCAATTCCCGCGATCACGCGCTCTGCGACGCCGTTCTCAAGCTTGCCGGTGGCGAAGTAGTCGAGGAAGAACAGCGGTTCCGCGCCCTGCACGATGAGGTCATTGACGCACATCGCGACGAGGTCGATTCCCACCGTATCGTGCCGGTCGGTGTCGATGGCGAGCTTCAGCTTTGTGCCGACGCCGTCGTTTCCTGCGACAAGCAGCGGATCCTTGTAACCCGCGGCACGGGGGTCGAAAAACCCACCGAAACCGCCGATTTCCCCGTCCGCGCCGGGGCGCATGGTCGCTTTTACCAGCGGTCCGATCGCCTTGACGAGGGCGTTGCCCGCATCGATCGAAACTCCGGCCTGTTCGTAGGTGTAGGAAGGCGTGTCGCTGCTCATGCGCCGCCTTTCGCGCAATTCCACCGCAATATCCAGTATTCCTGCTTGGATTTCCCGAATGCTTTGGGCAAAAGGCGCTCGAACACCCCCATGCGGACCCTTTCCTCCCTTCCCCGGCGCTCGCGTATCGCCCTTGTCGCTTCCGGCCTTGCCCTGGCTGGCGGAGCCGGCTGGCTGGCGAGCGCGCAAGTGGGCGGGGAGCGCGGGATCGCCGCCGTTGCCGCCTCGCGGGACATCCAGGTTTCCGACATCGAAGTCGACGTGAAAGCCGACACGGGCGTCGAAGCCCGCGAAGAAGCCTGGGCCGAAGCGCAGGTCAAGGCATGGGAAAAGCTAGACGGGCCAAGCCTTCCCGCTTCGCGGATCTCCGGCCTCGTCTCGGCCATCGTGGTCCAGCGCGAACGGCTGGGGCCGAAGCGTTATGTAGCCACCCTCGGCGTGATTTTCGACCGCCAGCGCGCCGCGCCCTTCCTCGGGGACGAGGGTCGCGCCATGCGCAGCGCGCCGATGCTGGTGCTTCCCGTCACCGTCTCGGGCGGTACGCAGCTCATGTATGAGCAGCGCAATCCTTGGCAGCGCGCCTGGGCCGAATTCCAGGCCGGGCAGAGCCGGGTGAACTATGTTCGTCCGCAAGGATCGGGCGGCGAATCGCTCCTGCTGACCTTCGGCCAGACGACTCGCCGAAGCCGCGTGTGGTGGAGCAACATCCTCGACGAATTCGGCGCGGCCGATGTGCTGATCCCGATTGCCAACCTGCGCTACAGCTATCCCGGCGGGCCGATCAAAGGCACTTTCACCGCGCGTCATGGCCCGGATAGCGTGTTTCTCGACAGTTTCACGCTGACCGCCGACAGCCCCGAGCAATTGCCCGCAATGCTCGAGCAGGCTGTGCGCCGCTTCGATGCGACGTTCCAGGTGGCGCTTGCCGATGGCACCATCCAGCCCGATCCCACGCTTAACGTGAAGACGGGCGATCTCAACCCCGCCATCCAGCGGCTGGTCGACCTCGGGCGCCGTTTGCTGGTGCAGGACGAACAGCGCGAACAAGCCGCGCTGGCACCCACTGCGGAAAGCGATGGCGCGATCAGTGCCGCGCCGATCAACCGTCCGCCGCCCGAAGGTTCGGTCGCGCTCTACACCGTCCAGTTCGCCTCGCCCGACGCCGCCGCCTTCGGCGCGATCCTTGCCGATGTGCGCGGCACTCCCGGTGTTCGCTCGACGGGTGTCCGTTCGACCGCGATCGGCGGCACTTCGGTGGTGACGGTCAGCTATTCGGGTTCCATCGGCCAACTGGCCGAAGCCTTGCGCGCACGGAGCTTCACCGTGCAGCAAGGGGCAACGGCCATCCTGATCAGTCGCTGAGCGGCCTCGCGGATCGGCCGGAAAATGACGCAGATCGCGCTTCCCCTTTTGCATTCGGGTCCGAAGCAGCCTTCCAGCATCGTGCTGGGCGAAGGCAACGCCCATATCGCCGAAGCGCTGGGCGCCAGCGCGGACTGGCCTTTCGGTACGGCAATCCTCGCCGGCCCTGCGCGTTCAGGCAAGTCGCTGTTCTCGCGGTGGTTCGCCTCGCACACGGGCGGCGGCGCGATCGACGATGCAGACCAGAAAGACGAGATCGAGATATTCCACGCCTGGAACCGTGCGCGCGAGGATGGCTATCCGCTGCTCCTGACCGTAGACGCCAGTGGATGGGAGATCGAATTGCCGGACCTGCGCAGCCGTATGGGTGCTGCGCTCCAGCTCGAAATCGGCGCGCCGGACGATGATCTGGCGGCCGAGCTTATGCTCAGCCACGCTGCGCAACGCGGGCTGGCGCTAGGCGACGGCGCGCCCGCCTATCTCATCCCGCGGATGGAGCGCAGCCATGCCGCGATCGAGCGGATCGTCGCCGAAATCGACCGGCTCAGCCTTGAACGCAAGGCGCCGGCCACCATGTCCATCTGGCGCGACGCACTCGATGCGGTGCAGGGCCCCGAGCAGGCGCGCTTGCTTTGAAATGCCGAAAGTGGAAGGATTGAGGCCATGTTCGAACGGCTGATCGCCTATCTGGACTCGATCAAGGCGCGCGATCCCGCGCCCCGTACCCGCTGGGAAGTGCTGCTCTATCCCGGTGTCTGGGCGCTCGCCTATCATCGCATCGCGCACTGGTTGTTCGAAGCGGACCTGTTTTTCCTCGCCCGGCTCGTGAACCACTGGAGCCGCATGGTGACGGGGATCGACATCCATCCCGGTGCCAGGATCGGCCGTAATTTCTTCATCGACCACGGTTTTACCGTCATCGGCGAGACAGCCGAGATCGGGAATGATGTGACCATCTACCAATGCGTCACCCTAGGCGGGACCAACCCTACCAACGGCAAGGGCGGCAAGCGGCACCCGACGATCGAGGATGGCGTCATCATCGGTTCGGGCGCGCAGGTCATCGGCCCCATTACCGTCGGAAAGCGGGCGCGTATCGGCGCCAACGCGCTGGTGCTCGACGAAGTGCCTGAAGGCGCGACCATGATCGCGCTCAAGGCGCGCAGCCATTTGATCGCGGCGGAGGAGTGGAAAAAGGACTTCGTCCCCTACGGCACGCCGTGCGACGATCCCTGCGCGCCCAGCCGCGATTGCATCGAAAAGCTGGAGAACGAGCTCAAGGCGCTGCGCGGCGAGATCGAGCAGCTGCGCGGTGACAGCGCGCCGCGGCAGAGAAGCGGTACGGGTGACTGATGGCCGTGCAGGGCGGCATGAATGTCGTTGCGTTCCCGGGCCGGCAGCCCAATCAGGTCGGCTTCACGCGCGATGAGCTGACGAAAATTCTCGACGTTTACGGTCGCATGGTTGCGGCGGGCCAGTGGCGCGATTACGCCATGGACTTCACCAAGGACGTCGCCACCTTTGCCGCCTTTGTGCGTCACGCCGAACGCCCGCAAGCGCGGCTCGAAAAGCGCCCTTCGCTGCGAGCCAAGCAGGGGATTTGGACGCTGTTCGGCGAGCATGGGCAGGTCCTCAAGCGCGGCCATGAATTGCCCAATGTCATGGCGCCGATCGAACGCCGCCTGCTGAAGGCGGTCGAAGACTAGCTCCTTTCCCGTTTCGCCATGAAAAAAGGGGCCCGCCACGCTGGCGAGCCCCTTTCCCCTCGGTGGTCCGATGATCAGGCGGTGGCGGGAAGCCGTGCCTGCATGTCTCCTGGAAGCCCCTTGACCACGGCGCGGCGGATCGGGGTCCACAGCGCGCTCAGCGTGAGGAGTGCGGAGCCGATAACAAGTGCGGTAAGGGCAAAGTTCAGTTCCACGGCGCCGAATTCGCGGAACAGGAAGGTCAGCGCGATCAGCACGTAGGCGAGGGCCGAGACCAGCAGCGCGCGACGGTCGACTGCCAGCGCCACGAGGCCGAACACGATGTAGACTGCAAGTACGGCAACGGCGGCGCCGGCGCCGATGTTGTCGCCCTGCGTCACGCCGAGCATCGCGAAGATCGGATGCGCGATCATCGGCGCGGCCAGCAGGTGGAGCCAGAAGGCCACGTCGCTGCGGCGCGTTTCGCGGCGCGGGTCGCTCATGTCCCAGCGCATGGCGAAGGCGAAGATCACGAGACCGGCCACGAAGACGAGGCCGAGGATGATGGTCTCGAGATTGGGCGTCCTGGGTCCGATCCCCGCGACGATCACCGCGATGACGGTTCCGGCAATGGCCGCCGTGCCCGCCGCGATGGTGATCGGCACCATGAAGCGGCGCCAGTGCAGCCAGGCAGCGCCCGCCGTGAGCAGCGAGGAACCGCCGAGCAGCAGCACGCCGAGCGTTTCGTTCGGCTTAACCGAGCCTTCCATCGTCGCGATGATGAGGCCGACGAAGGTCATCAGAGTGCCGCCCACGAAGGCGAGCAGGAGGATAATGCTGGGCAGGGCCATCCGGCGCTTGGCGGTGAAGAATTCGGCCAGCATCCACGCCGTACCTGCGACCAGCGCCGCGCTAACGGGCGAGGGACCGTTTTTGTTGGTCCAGATCGCGTCACCGATGGCCGCCATGGAAATCAGCAGGATCACGGCCCCGATGCTGACGAAAATATCGTTGAAACCGGTGATGAGGCGGAAATGCTCCGCATCGGCGGGCACCGCGTCGCGCTGGGCGGCGACATGGGCGCGCAAGGCGTTGGCGGCGTCGGAGCTGATTGCCCCCGCCGCAACAGCCGAATTCAGGTCTTTCTGGCTATACATGGCCATCTCTCCCCGTTGAAGGAAGAGACAGGTATAGGTCTAGTGTATTAATACGTCAATACGGTCGGCGGGTCAGGCCGACAGCACGTTGACGCTCATGCGCTGCGGCGCCTCCTGCTCGGGCGCTGTAACGACGATCTCGGGCAGGAATTCTTCCTGTGCCGCTGTGATCTTGCGGGCGAGGCCAGCGAAGAGCCACGCCGCGCCAAGGATCAGGATCATCGCGAAAGCAAGGATGGCAAATTCCATCCACAGCGGCGTCATGATGATGAGCGCAGTACCCGCATCGAGGATGAATTTCACCAGCATTGCGCTGAAGATGAGCAGGCCGACCACAAGCGCAGTGAACCAAGCCGTGACGTCTTCAACGGTGGAATCGACGAAGTCTTCGGGCTCGTGGTGGCTGCGATTGTAGAGTTCACGCATCGCCTCGAAGGGCAGGATTAGGTTCGCCACCGGGAGGAGATAGGCGGCGAGAGCCCTGCCCGGCGTGAACTTCGCCCGCACGCCTGCCTCGGTAAGGTTGGCATGGGCGCGCCAGACCCACATCATCGCCGCGACGAGGAACCCGAGGCCGGAAAGCAGGTTAGCGCCGAAGGCGATCACGCCCGGATCGGTCCATGAAGTATTTTGTGTGGCAGAAAGGAAGCGGCCCTGCAGGAAGAAAGCGCTGCTCGAACGGTTATACTCGTTCTGGAAGGCGGCTTGCTGCGACTGGTATCCGTAAAAGGTGCGCTGGCGGGTAAGCTCTTCCAGCTTCTCGATCCGCTCGTACTCCTCGCCGATCGCGACACCGCCGAAGCCGAGCTGCGTCAGTCCGGACGCGACGAGCAGCAGCGCGAAAACCGTTACCACCAGCGAACGTGTGCGCAGCGAGCGCAGCTTCTTTTCCGTATTCATGCAGACCCCCAAAGAAAAACCCCGCGCCGTTATGCAACGGCGCGGGGCATTTCGCAATTATCTTGGGAGCGGTTTATCCGCGAGCGCTGCTCGGGCCGGTGCCGGTGACCTTCTGCATCGCCGTGAGGATCGCGCCCGACTGCTCGGAGCCCGACTGCGGGGCCTTGAGGTTCGAGAAGTCGCTGATCTTGTCCCAGTTGGCGGCAAAGCCTTCGACCGTGCGCTCGCCATCGGGCAGCCAGACGGCGTCGTTCATGACGGTCCACGCCGAGTGGAAGCCGCCTGCACCGGCGCCGACGATGGCGTTGGTCGGCGCGTCTTCGCTGACGAGGAAGAGCGCAGCCGGGACCACGTTCACCGGATCGAACAGCTTGAAGGCTTCTTCGGGGAAGAGGTCTTCGGTCATGCGCGTGCCGGCGACCGGCGAAAGCGTGTTGACCTTGATGCCGTATTTCGCGCCTTCGAGCTGCAGAGTCTTGGTGAGGCCTGCAAGGCCGAGCTTGGCTGCGCCGTAGTTCGCCTGGCCGAAGTTGCCGAACAGGCCGGTCGACGAAGCGGTCATGAGGATGCGGCCATAGGCCTGCTCGCGCATGGTTTCCCACACGGCCTTGCTGACGTTGGCCGAGCCATTGAGGTGGACGTCGACGACGAATTCGAAGTCGTCCATCGTCATCTTGGCGAAGGTCTTGTCGCGCAGCACGCCCGCGTTGTTGATGACGATGTGTATGCCGCCGAACTTCTGCTTGGCGTCGGCGACCATCTTTTCCATCTGCTCGTATTCGGTGACGCTGCCGCCGTTCGACATGGCTTCGCCGCCCATTTTCTCGATTTCCTCGACGACCTGGAGAGCCATGTCGGAGTGGCCGGTGCCGTCGCGCGCACCGCCGAGATCGTTGACGACGACCTTCGCGCCCCGGCGGGCGAGTTCGAGCGCGTATTCGCGGCCCAGACCGCCGCCTGCGCCGGTGACGATGGCTACCTTGTCCTTGAAGTCGATGGTCATGGGGGGCTCCTGCTAGTAGTTGTTGTTTGTCGTTTACGTAAAGGTCAATTGCCGCAGCGGACTGCCACTTTCCCTTCGCACTTGCAACAGGGGGCGCGGCGAAGCGCGATGCCGTAAGGTCAGGACGTGGCTTTAAAGGCCTTCGAGGGCGGAAATCAGGCCGCTCAGCGAATCAATGGATGCGTCCGCGCCAAGTTCCTCCGCCGTGCCGTCGCAGTAGCCGTAGCAGGCCGCGACGACCGGGATTTGCGCCGCGCGGGCCGCCTTCACGTCGTAGCTGCTGTCGCCCACGAACACCGTCCGGCCGCCGCCGCCGAGCTCACGCGCTTTCAGGATCGGGTCGGGGGCGGGCTTGGCGATGTGCTTGCCGTCCGGCGCCTTGCCGAGGCTGTCACCGCCGATCACGAAGGCGAGGCGGTCGATCAGCTCCAGCTCGCCGAGGATGCCGCGCGCAAATTGTTCGAATTTGTTGGTCACCACGCCCACGGTCACGCCGCGCGCGCTGAGCTCGTCCAGCACTTCCACCGCATGGGGGTAGGGGCGTGTGTGGACCGCATAATTTTCGCCGTAATAGGTGAGCATCGCCTTGTAGAGCTTGCGGAATTCCTCGTGCTCCAGCCCTCCTTGTGCGTCGACGGCCTGCTTGAGCATTATCTTCGCTCCGCCGCCGATGAGGTCGGTCGCGCTTTCGATGGGCACGGTGGCAAAGCCGCCCAGCGCCAGCGCGTGGTTGACCGCAGTGCCAAGGTCGCGGTGCGTTTCGAGCAGGGTGCCGTCGAGGTCGAAGGCGACGATATCGAAGGGAAAATCAGCCATCTGCGCCCGAGTGCAGGATGGTTCTTCAAACTGCAAGCGATTGGTGGCATGGCCCCTTGCCATGAACACACGCAGAGATTTCGCCGTTGTCATCCTCGCTGCAGGAAAGGGCTCGCGCCTCAAGAGCGGGGTCCACAAGGTCCTCCACAATATCGCCGGGCGGCCGATCATCGAGCACCTGATGGCCCAGGTCGCCATCATCGAGCCCGCGCGGACCATCGTGATCGTGGGTGACGAGCGCGAGCAGGTCGAAAACCAGGTCTCCGACCGCGCGACCTGCGTGGTGCAGGAACCGCAGTTGGGCACGGGCCACGCGGTCGCGCAGGCGAAGGACGCGCTGGCCGATTTCGACGGCGACGTGATCATGCTGTTGGGCGATGCGCCCTTCATTACCGCCGCGACCATGGTCGAAATGCTCGAACGGCTGCGCGCGGGCGATGAACCCGCCGTCGTGGTTCTTGGCTTCGAGCCCGAGGATGCGCTGCAATACGGCCGGGTCATCACCCATGCCGACATGACCATCGAGAAAATGGTCGAGTTCAAGGATGCGAATGAGGCCGAACGCGCCACCCGCCTGTGCAATTCGGGCCTCATGGCGGCCAAGAGCGGCGACCTGTTCGACCTGCTCGAGCGTGTCGACAACGACAACGCGCAGGGCGAATACTACCTCCCCGACATCGTCAACGTGGCGGTGAAAGAAGGGCGGACCTGCGCCGCCGTGGTCGCCGACAAGCCGGAGGAAGTGCTTGGCATCAACTCGCGCAAGGAACTTGCCGCGGCAGAGCGCCAGTGGCAGGATTTGCGCCGCGAGGAAGCGCTGGAGAACGGGGTGACGTTGAAAGCCCCCGAAACGGTCTTCTTCAGCTACGACACCGAGCTGGAAGCCGACGTGGTGATCGAGCCCAATGTCGTTTTCGGCCCCGGAACCACGGTGAAGCGCGGCACGCGGATCCGCGCCTTCAGCCATCTCGAAGGCGCCCATGTCGGCGAGGATTGCGAAGTCGGCCCCTACGCCCGCCTGCGCCCCGGTGCGGTGATGGAGAAGGGCAGCAAGGTCGGCAATTTCGTCGAGATGAAGAAGGCCACACTCGGTGAGGGCGCCAAGGCCAACCACCTGACCTATCTCGGCGATGCCACCATCGGCGCGGGCGCGAACATCGGCGCCGGCACGATCACCTGCAATTACGATGGCTATTTCAAGCACAAGACCACGATCGGCGAGCGCGCCTTCATCGGCTCGAACTCGGCCCTGATCGCTCCGGTCACCATCGGTGCCGACGCCATTGTCGCTGCGGGTAGCGCCGTAAGCCGCGACGTCGCGGCGGGCGAACTGCGCATGGTCCGCGCCGAACAGATGGTCAAACCCGGCTGGGCCGACCGCTTCCACGACACGATGAAGAAGAAGAAGGCGGCGGAGAAAAAGGGCTGAGCGTAGAGCCGCCCACCTGCTGGTTGTGCGAACGTCCGCTGGGGCGGCGCGTGCAGCAGCATCATCCGGTGCCGAAATCCAAGAAGGGGCGGGAAACCGTCCCCGTCCATCCGATCTGCCACAAGGCAATCCACGCCAACTTCACCAACGCCGAACTTGCGCGGATCGGGGATGATCGGGAAAAAGTGCGGGAGAACGAAGCTATTGCGAAGTTCGTCGCATGGGTCGCATCGAAACCGCCAGACTTTCACGCCCCGACCCGTTGATCCGCGCGGGAACCTTGGCGGCGCTGGGCGGCTCTTACCCTGAACGTCAAGGAGCATTGTCGATGGGTAAGAAGGGTTGGATCGCAGCGGGAATAGCGCTTGCCGGAGTGGCAGCAGGCGCGGCCTATGCGCAGTATCGCGATATCGAGCAGCCTGCCTATCAATCGCTGGCCCAGGAAGGCGCTTTCGAGCTGCGCGAATACGCGCCGATGATCGTTGCCGAGGTCACCCATACCGGTGACCGTCGCCGCGCGCTTACGGCGGGTTTTCGCCGCCTCGCCGCCTATATCTTTGCCGAGGATCGTCCGGGCGACAAGATCGCCATGACCAGCCCGGTGATGCAGGACCCGCCCGAAAAAATCGCCATGACCTCGCCGGTAACCTTGGGCGAGGGGGGCGAAACCGGCAGCTGGCGCACCCGCTTCGTCATGCCTTCCCAATACACGCTCGAAACGCTGCCGGAGGCGCCCGAGGATATCACGCTGACGCAGGTGCCTGCGCGGCGGATGGCTAGCGTGCGCTTCAACGGAAACGGCTCGGGCGAGGACCTTGCCGATATGGAGGGGTTCCTGCGCCGGTGGATGGATGAGAACGATCTGGTCGCCGCGGGCCCGGCGGAGTTTGCCTTCTACGACGCGCCCATGGTGCCCCCGCCACTGCGCCGCAACGAGGTGCTGATCCCGGTCGAATGACCCGGCATACGAAAAGGGCGGCCCTCGCGGACCGCCCTTTCGTGTTTCTGCGAGGTGGCGCTTATTCGCCGCTCTCGTTGTCGTCCATGAGGCGCTGCATCAAATAGACCATCTGCAAGGCCTGCAGCTTGGCGCGCTGTTCGTTGTCGACACCGCCCGAGTGGCCGCCGGTCATGTCCTCGTAATACCAGTAGTCCTGGCCGAGTTCCTTGAGCTTGGCCGCAGCCTTGCGGGCGTGGGCCGGGTGCGTGCGGTCGTCGGCGGTCGAGGCCCAGAGGAAGGGGGCGGGGTAATCCACGCCCGCAACGATCTTCTGGTAGGGCGAATAGCCTTCGATCCATGCACGCTGCTCGGGGATGCGCGGGTCGCCATATTCGCCGATCCACGAAGCACCGCGTCCGATCAGGTGATAGCGCAGCATATCGAACAGCGGGATGGCCACGATGGCTGCGTCGAACGCCTCGGGCGCCTGCGTGAAGGCCGTACCGACGAGAAGCCCGCCTTGCGATCCGCCCTGCACGCCGATCTGGCCCGGATTGGTGATGCCGCGCGCCACCGCGTCCTTCCCCACGGCAATAAAGTCGTCCCAGGTGCGTTGCTTGTTCTCGCGGATGGCCATCTGGTGCCAGCCGGGGCCGAACTCGCCGCCACCGCGCAGGTTGGCGAGGATGAAGGCGCCGCCCTTTTCGAGCCACATCTTGCCGGTCAGCGAGCGATAGCTCGGCAGCTGCGAGATCTGGAAGCCGCCATAGCCATAGAGCAGCGTCGGCGTGGTGCCGTCCATCTCCATGCCCTTGGGCTTGACGAGGAAGTATGGGATTTTCGCTCCGTCGGGGCTGGTTGCCTCCAGCTGTTCGACTTCCATGCCGGTGCTGTCGAAATAGCTCGGCGAGGTCTTGAGAACCTGCGGATCGCCCGTCCCGTCCGAATACCACAGCGTGCTCGGCGTGAGGAAGTCGGTCGAGGTGAACATTATCTCGTCGGTTTGCGACGAGGTGGTCTGCACGCTCAGCGTGGCGTTGTCGGGCAGGGCGACCGCGCGCTGGACCCATTGGCCGTCTTCGAAGTCGATCTTCACGACTTTGCCCACGACATTGTCGAGGATCGACATATAGGCGCTGTTGGCGGTTGCGCCGCCGCCCTGCTTGGTCTGACGTTCGGCAGGCGCCCAGACGAGCGTTTTGGTCGCGCCGTTGGGATCCCGCTTGAACTCTTCAAGGTCGACGGCGATGAGCGAGTCGGCGGGGAAGACCTGCCCCTGCGTTTCCCAATCCACATCGGTGGAGAAGGTCAGGTGGCCATCGACGATGCCGCCGATGCTCGCCTTCTTCGGCATGTCGAGTTCCAGCCACTCGCCATTGTGCCAGACATAATTGATGCTTTCGTGGAAGCTGATGGCGCGAAACGCGGTGCGGCCGTGGACCACGCCCTTGTTGTCGCGGATGAGGCCGGCTCCGGCCCAGACATCGCTTTCCTGACCGCGAAACAGCTCGGTCGCGTCGGCCAGCGGCGTGCCGCGCTTCCATACGCGCGTGGTGAAGGGATATTCGCTTTCGGTGATGGTGCCGCCGCCAAAATCGCGGCTGACGAGCAGCGTGTCTTCATCGAGCCACTGCACGCCGCCCTGGCTCTTTTCCTCGATCACGAAGCCGCCGTCGACGAACTGCTTGGTGGTCATGTCGAATTCGCGCAGGATCGTAGCGTCCTCGCCCCCGTCGGACAGCGCGATCATGCACAGGCGCTGGTCGGGCGGCAGGCAGGTGCTGCCCTTGTAGACCCATTCCTTGCCCTCGGCCGCGGCAAGCGCGTCGACGTCGAGGATGGTCTCCCATTCGGGAGTGTCGGTCCTGTAGCTTTCAAGGCTGGTACGGCGCAGGACACCCTTGGGGTTTTCCTTGTCCTGCCAGAAATTATAGAGGCCATCCTTGCGGATCGACACGTAAGGCACGCGGTCTTCCGCATCGAGGATCGCCAGCGCTTCGGCGGTCAGCTCGTCGAAACGGGGATCCTGCGCCATATGCGCCATGGTGCGGTTGTTTTCCGCCCGCACCCAATCGAGCGCCTCTTCGCTGCGCGCCTCTTCCAGCCAGATATACGGATCTTCGTCCGGGCCGGGAACGCCGTCCTGTGCCGTTGCCATAGTCGTCATGCCCAATGCCAGAGCAGCGCCGAGCGCCGCGGTCGATACGAGTTTCATGAAATTGCAGTCCCTCTATCCCAACTTTCCGAAAGTGTTGCGGGAGAGGGGAGGGGATTACAAGGCCCTTCGCCTAGCAGGCCGTGCAGTTGGTAGAACGAAAAAGGGCGACCCCACGGGGCCGCCCTCGTTCAATCGGTTGGTGTCGGGCGATCAGCCTTCGACGTGTTCCGCCAGGACCGTCAGCCCCTTCTCGCCGACCTCGGCAAAGCCGCCGCGGACCTCGATGGTTTCCGGCGCAGCGCCTTCGGTCTTGTAGACCTGGACTTCGCCGTCGCGGATGGTCGACATGAAGGGCGCGTGGCCCTCGAGCACGCCGAATTCGCCTTCCGCACCGGGCACGACGACCATGTGGACGTCTTCGGAGCGGACCAGCTTGGCCGGCGTGACGAGTTCGAAGTGGAGGGCCATGTCCTTACGCGTCCTCGGCCAGCTTCTTGGCCTTTTCGACGACCTGGTCGATGCCGCCAACCATGTAGAAGGCCGCTTCCGGCAGGTGGTCGTACTCGCCGTCGACAACAGCCTTGAACGACTTCACGGTGTCTTCGAGCTGGACGAACTGGCCCGGGATATTGGTGAAGACCTCGGCCACGTGGAACGGCTGGCTGAGGAACTTCTGGATCTTGCGGGCGCGCGCCACGGTGAGCTTATCTTCTTCCGAAAGCTCGTCCATGCCGAGAATGGCGATGATGTCCTGCAGGCTCTTGTACTTCTGCAGGGTTTCCTGGACGCGGCGGGCGGTGTTGTAGTGCTCTTCACCGACAACGCGCGGTTCGAGAACGCGGCTGGTGGAGTCGAGCGGGTCGACGGCCGGGTAGATGCCCAGTTCCGAAATCGCGCGGTTCAGCGTGGTCGTTGCGTCCAGGTGGGCGAACGAGGTTGCCGGAGCCGGGTCGGTAAGGTCGTCGGCGGGAACGTAGATGGCCTGGACCGAGGTAATCGAACCCTTGGTCGTCGAGGTGATGCGTTCCTGCAGGTTACCCATGTCGGTCGACAGGGTCGGCTGGTAGCCCACGGCCGAAGGAATACGGCCGAGCAGTGCCGACACTTCCGAACCCGCCTGGGTGAAGCGGAAAATGTTGTCGACGAAGAACAGCACGTCCTGGCCTTCGACGTCGCGGAAGTATTCCGCCATGGTCAGGCCCGAGAGAGCAACGCGAGCACGCGCACCCGGAGGCTCGTTCATCTGGCCGAAGACGAGGGCAACCTTCGAACCTTCAGAGATGGCTTCGCCGTTCTCGTTCTTGGCGATAACGCCGGCGTCGAGGAATTCGTGGTAAAGGTCGTTACCTTCGCGGGTACGCTCACCCACACCGGCGAAGACGGACACACCACCGTGGCCCTTCGCGATGTTGTTGATGAGTTCCTGGATCAGCACGGTCTTGCCCACGCCGGCGCCGCCGAACAGGCCGATCTTACCGCCCTTTGCGTAGGGAGCGAGAAGGTCGATGACCTTGATGCCGGTGACGAGGATGGCCGCTTCGGTCGACTGGTCGACGAAGAGCGGGGCTTCCGCGTGGATCGGGCTGGTGCTGTCGGCGCCGATGGGGCCGCGCTCGTCGATCGGCGCGCCGACGACGTTCATGATGCGGCCGAGGGTCTTCGGACCGACCGGGACCGAGATCTGCGCGCCGGTGTTGACGACTTCCTGACCACGGGTCAGGCCGTCGGTGCCGTCCATCGCGATGGTGCGGACAGTGCTTTCACCGAGGTGCTGCGCTACTTCGAGGACCAGCGTATTGTCGCCGTTCTTCGTTTCGAGCGCGGTGAGGATCGGGGGCAGTTCGCCTTCAAAGGCGACGTCGACGACGGCGCCGATGACCTGGGCGATGGTGCCGTTGGGGCTCTGGTTAAGCTTGGGTGCGGTGGCCATGATCTGTGTTCCTACTGGCTCAGGAGTCTAAGTGATGGGCGCCATGTTCGGCGCAAAGGGCTTCGGCGTCGGCAAGCATCCAGCCGGTCTTGTCTTCGTTGACCGCCAGCGTTGCCTTGTGACGCAGGTATTCGTCTTCGCCGAGGCCGAATTCGCAGGCGACGGTCTCGGCGCCCATGGCGCGACGGCACACGGCCTGGTTGACCGGTTCGGCGCCTTCGCAGGTTTCGGCGAAGGTGGTCTTGAACAGGTCCTGGTCAGGCGCGGGCAGCGTGCTCACCGGCTCCGGCGTCGCGACTTCGGTCGGGGTCGGCTCGGGCGCGGGTTCTTCGCCGCAGGCTGCGACGAGAGCGAGGGGAAGGAGGAGAGCAATTTTCTTCATGTCTTTAGCGTCCTTCAGAGCGCTTCCGCACCTGCGATGATTTCGATCAGTTCGGTCGTGATCGCGGCTTGGCGACTGCGGTTGTACTGGATCGTCAGCTTGTTGATGAGATCGCCGGCGTTGCGCGTCGCGTTGTCCATCGCGGTCATCGACGCACCCTGTTCGGAAGCCTCGCGTTCGAGCAGCGCGCCGAAGACCTGGGTCTTCACATAGCGCGGCAGCAGGTCTTCGAGGATTTCCTCTTCGCCCGGCTCGTACTCGACGACGGCATCACCGCTATCGCCTTCGCCTTCGGGCGAGGGGACGGGGATCAGCTGGTCGACGGTCGGATCCTGCGCCAGGGCCGACTTGAACACGGGGTAGACGAGGTGGGCGATGTCGAATTCGCCGTTCTCGAACCGCTCGATCAGATCGTCGGCAATCGCTTCGGCTTCGGTGAAGCCCGGATTGCGGACGTCCGAGGTGTCGAAGTGCTTGGCGATGCAATCGGCGTAGTCGCGCTTGATCGGCGCGCGGCCCTTCTTCCCGACGAGGTAGAAGGAAACGTCCTTGCCTTCCGCGGTCAGCGCCTTCGCCTTAGCCTTGGCGGCCTTGACGATGTTGGCGTTGAGACCGCCGCACAGGCCCTTGTCGGTATTGACCACCACCAGCAGGTGGCGCTTGTCGGCGCCCGTGCCGCGCAGCAGCTTGGGCGCGCTGTCGCCGCTCACCTTGCTGGCGAGGCTGGCCATCACGCCCGAAAGCCGTTCGGCATAGGGGCGTGCGGCTTCGGCGGCCGCCTGCGCACGGCGCAGCTTGGCCGCAGCGACCATCTGCTTGGCCTTGGTGATCTTCTGGGTCGACTTGACCGAGTTGATCCGGCCCTTGAGTTCTTTAAGCGAGGCCATGACGGCTCCCTGTTAGGCTCGTGGGACTTAGGCGAACTGCTTGGCGAAGGTCTTCAGCGCGTCGACGACCTTGTTCTTGGTGTCGTCTTCGAACTTGCCGGTGGTGCGGATGGTTTCCAGCACGTCGGCATGCTCCGAGCGCATGTAGCTCAGCATCTGGTCTTCGTAATCGTTCACGCGGTCGACGGCGATATCGTCGAGATAGCCGTTGGTGCCGGCGAAGATCGAAACGGTCTGCTCTTCGAACGGCATCGGCGAGAACTGCGGCTGCTTGAGCAGCTCGGTCAGGCGTGCACCGCGGTTGAGCAGTTTCTGCGTCGCAGCATCGAGGTCCGAGCCGAACTGCGCGAAGGCAGCCATTTCGCGATACTGTGCAAGGTCGAGCTTCATCGAGCCCGAGACCTTCTTCATCGCCTTGGTCTGGGCGGCACCGCCCACACGGCTAACCGAAAGGCCGACGTTAATGGCCGGACGGATGCCCTGGTAGAACAGGTCGGTTTCGAGGAAGATCTGGCCGTCGGTGATCGAGATCACGTTGGTCGGGATGTAGGCCGACACGTCGCCTGCCTGCGTTTCGATGATCGGAAGCGCGGTCAGCGAGCCGCCGCCATTGTCGCCATTCATCTTTGCCGCGCGCTCGAGGAGGCGGCTGTGGAGGTAGAAAACGTCACCCGGATAGGCTTCGCGGCCCGGAGGGCGACGCAGCAGGAGCGACATCTGACGATAGGCAACGGCCTGCTTCGAAAGGTCGTCGTACACGATTACGGCGTGCATGCCGTTGTCGCGGAAGAATTCGCCCATCGCGCAGCCGGTATACGGTGCGAGGTACTGCAGCGGAGCGGGCTCCGAAGCGGTTGCGGCGACGACGATGGAGTATTCCATGGCGCCGTTTTCTTCGAGGCTCTTGACGATCTGCGCGACGGTCGAACGCTTCTGGCCGACGGCGACGTAGATGCAGTAAAGCTTCTTCTTCTCGTCGTCGCCCTGATGCGCTTCCTTCTGGTTGATGAAGGTGTCGATCGCGACGGCCGACTTGCCGGTCTGACGGTCGCCGATGATCAGTTCGCGCTGGCCGCGGCCGACGGGAACGAGGGCGTCGATGGCCTTGAGGCCCGACTGCACCGGCTCGCTGACCGATTCACGCGGGATGATGCCCGGCGCCTTCACTTCGACGCGCTTGCGCTCGGTCGCTTCGATCGGGCCCTTGCCGTCGATCGGGTTGCCCAGAGCGTCGACCACGCGGCCGAGCAGGCCCTTGCCGACGGGAACGTCCACGATGGTGCCGGTACGCTTCACCGTGTCGCCTTCGGCGATGTCGGTGTCGGCGCCGAAGATAACCGCACCCACGTTGTCGGCTTCGAGGTTCAGGGCCATGCCCTGCGTGCCGTTGGCGAATTCGATCATCTCGCCGGCCTGGACCTTGTCGAGGCCGTGGATGCGGGCGATGCCGTCACCCACCGAGAGAACGGAGCCGACTTCGCTGACTTCGGCTTCGCTGCCGAAATTGGCGATCTGGTCCTTGATGACCTTGGAGATTTCTGCGGCGCGGATATCCATGATGTTTGTCCTTTAAGCCTTCATGGCCTGGGAGAGCGAATTGAGACGGGTGCGGATCGAGCCATCAATGCGCTTCGATCCGATGGTGACGACGAGGCCGCCGAGCAAATCGGGGTCGACCTTCGTGGAAAGTTTGACAGTGCGGCCTTCGCGGGCCGTCAGCTTGGTCTTGAGATCGGCCAGCTGCGCGTCGGTCAGCGCGTGGGCGCTGGTGACTTCGGCGGCGACTTCGCCGCGCTGGGCCGCGGCAATCGCGCGGAAGGCGCGGATGATGCCGGGAAGCTGGCCGAGACGGCGGTTCTGCGCCAGCGTTCCGAGGAACTTCTGGGTCAGGTCCGACAGGCCCATGATGGCCGAAACGCCCCACAGCGCCTTTTCGGCCTGCGAACGCGTCACGCGCGGATTGGTGGTGAGCTGCTTCAGCTCAGCTGATTCGGACAGGCCTGCTTCGAGCTTGTCCATGTCCGATTCGACCGCGGTCACGGTCCCGGCCTCACTGGCCAGATCGAACAGGGCCGAAGCATAACGTCCAGCAAGGCTAGCCTTGATACCGGCGGAAATTTCCACGCGTCTCTCGTCCTCTAGGGTCGGAAAATTGGTCTTTGCGGCCACGCCGTTGAGCGAGCGAAAATGAGTCGCTCCGGCAAGGTTGGCGCGCGCCTAGCAAAGGGGGTGCAGCAAGGCAACCCGAGTGTTTTGGTTTTGCCTCAGGCGCCGGCGTTCGCGTCCGCTCACTTGGCTGTCCTCGCTCACGCGGCCTGACGACCGCATCGCTGCGGGCGGGCGGTCGCCCTTGCACTCGCCTCCGGCTCGCGTTTTTGCCATCCTTGAACCTTGGTCACGGCAGTCAAAGCGCGAGTGCGCGTCGCGGCCTATGCCGCGAAGCCAAGGCGGACGGACGTCCGCCGCCCGGCGTTTGAGGGCGCAAACAAAAGACTCCCCGCCGCCTGTCCGATACTTTACCGTTGCGAAAAGCGGGAGAGACGCGATGAAGACACAGCCCCTGGCCCCCAATTGCGGGGTCGACGTGCAAGGCGTGGCACTGGCCACGGCCGAAGGCGAGACGCTCGATGCGATCCGCGACCTTATATATAGGCACGGCGTGGCGGTGTTTCGCGACCAGTCCTTCAGTCCCGAAGAGCACATCGCTTTCGCGCGGCGCTGGGGCGGGATCGACATCAACAACTACTTCCCGCTGACCGACGAACATCCCGAGATCGCCGTGGTCCGCAAGACCAAGGACCAGCAGACCAATATCGGCGGGGGCTGGCACACCGACCACTCCTACGACCAAGTGCCGGCGATGGGCTCCATCCTCGTCGCGCGCACTCTGCCGCCCAAAGGCGGAGACACGCTGTGGGCGCATATGGGCGCGGCCTATGACAGCCTGTCCGAAAAAACGAAGAAGCGGATCGAAGGGCTGGAGGCCTATCACACCGCCGACCACATCTACGCGCCCGACGGTGTCTATGCGAAGACCGATCAGGGCGAGGCTCTGCGGGGGCAGGAGCTGAAAACCGGGGCAACCCATCCGGTCGTGGTGCGCCATCCCAGGACCGGGCAAAAGCTGCTCTACGTCAATCCCGGCTTCACGATCCACTTTGCAGGTATGAGCCGCGAGGAAAGCCTGCCCCTGCTGCAAGAACTCTTCGCCCACGCCATGAAAGCGGAGCACCAGTGCCGCCTCGAATGGGCGCCGGGCACGGTGGCGATCTGGGACAACCGCACGACCTGGCATTATGCGATGAACGATTACCAGGGCTACGCGCGCGAGATGCACCGCATCACCCTAAGCGGAGAAGCGCTGGCGGCCTAGTGCCGCTTGCGACGAACTAGTCGCGCGCCTCGCAGCGGTAGACCAGCCGCTCGTTAGGGCGGCCGGGCAGCTGCGAGAGGACTTCGCCTTGCAGATCGCCGAGCCTGGTGGCCGCGCCGTCCTCGCCGCATTTGGGGGCGGAATACTTGCCGCGTGCCTCGCGCGCATCGTTCATGGCGCTGCGCGAGAGGAGGTAGCGTTCGGAACGGAAGATACGGCGGTCGGGATCGTAGCTGTTGACCGAAACGGCGTCTTCCTGATTGGGCACGAAGACCCGGCTCCAGTCGCCCGAGGCGTAGCCGTATTGGGTGCGCTCGTTGACGCAGCCTTCGGCGGTCCAGTCGAATTCGATGTCGGGCGCTTCGGCGCTGGTGATGCGGCTGCGGTCGGGATCAAGACGGCAGATCAACGCGACATCGCCGCTGCCGCCTGAGACCTCGCCGCCACCCGACGTGCCGGGGACCGCATCCTGCATCTCGGCCGCCACGCGCCGGTCGATCTCGTCGAGGCCGGGGCGGGTGAGGAAGGCGATCAACGCGACCACCACGAAGAAGCCCGCGATCCCGAAGGCGATGTTGATCTTGCGCCGCTTCAGCTCGGCATCCTCGGCGTCCGGGTCGAAACGCTCGTGGCGGCTCCAGGCCCAGAGCGCGATGCCGAAAGCGGCGAGGAGCAGCACGAAGGCGAGCGCCATGCGGTCCTCGCGGTCCTGCGCCACGCTCAGCTGCGCTTTCAACAGCGCCCGCTCGCGCTTCTCGCGCGTTTCCTCGGCACGCTGGGCCAACGCCTGCAGCGCCTCCATCTGCTCGCGCTCGAGCCGTTCCTTTTCCGCATCGTCGAGGTCTTGCAGGCTGCGGCAGGCGGTGTCGTTGATGTTCGGCTGCACATCGTTGCTGCGCAGGAAAGGCACCAGTTCGCGGTTGGAAACGGCGAAGAAGAACTCCGCATCGCCGCCTTCGTTATCCGCGCCGAAGCTGTTCACGCCAACCACGCGACCGCACGGATCGAGCAGCGGACCGCCCGAATTGCCGCGCGCGATGGGGGCGGTGTGGAGGATCGTGTCGAACTGGCGGCTCGGCCGCTCGCCCGAGACATAGCCAAGGCTTTTGACCGGCGACATCGACTGGAAGATATCGGCCAAATCCAGCCCCTGCGCGCGGTCGACATTCATCGGGTAGCCCACGCTGATCACCTGCGCGGCGCTTTCGACAGGCAATCCGGCGAGCGCGAGAGCGGGCAGGCGCAGCGATCCGGTCACGCGCACCAACGCCAGATCGGTGCGCGCGTTGACGGAGACCAGCCGGCCATAGACGGCGTTGCCGCCGCCGCTCGGCACGATACCGATGCGCAAATCCTCGTCGCTCATCGCGTCGCGCACGACATGGGCGTTGGTCACGATGAGGTCGGGCGCGACGGCGAAGCCCGTGCCGTGGCTGACGGGGTAGATCTCGTCGTCGTCAGCCCCGATAATCACGACGCGCACGACGCCGCGAGCCGCCGCGTCGATATCGGCAGGGTCGGCCAGCGCGATGCCGGGGGCCACAAGCGCCATGAGCGCGGCGAAAACTGCGAGAATACGTCCCATCCACCTTGCTCCTTAGCGAAGGCCCGACATTGACCGCAAGCTTCGGGATGCGCGCTCCCGCAGCTTTTGTCATTCCGCCTGTTGCAAGCAGGCCGATGCGCATAAGAAGGAAGGTGCGATGACCGACAAGCAGACCCTGACCGACGAGGATCGCTGGCAGATCGCCCTGACGAAGGACCGGCGGTTCGACGGCGTCTTCGTCACGGGTGTACATTCGACCGGAATCTATTGCCGCCCGTCCTGCCCGGCGCGCGCACCCAAACGCGAGAATGTGCGGTTCTACGCCGACTGCGCCTCGGCCGAGGCTGCAGGTCTGCGCGCCTGCAAGCGCTGCGCGCCCGACCAGCAGAGCCGCGAAGAGGGGGCGGTGATGCTGGCGCTCAGAACGCTGCGCGAGGCGGAAGAAACAGTGTCACTGGAACAGCTTGGCCATTTAACCGATTATTCGCCCACGCACTTCCAGCGCATCTTCACCCGCGCGGTCGGCCTTTCTCCTGCCGCCTACCAGCGTGCTCTCAAACGCGAGCGGGCCGAACAGGCGCTGGGGGAGGGCGGCAGCGTCACTCAGGCGATCTACACGGGAGGGTATGGCGCGCCCTCGCGCTTTTACGAGCACAGGAAGGACAGCGGCATCAGCGCGAGCGACTGGAAGGACGGCGGGAAGGGCCGCACGATCCATTGGGCGGAAATCGATACGACGCTCGGCTCCATGCTGGTCGCCGCGACGGAGACGGGCGTGTGCTGCCTGTCCTTCGGTGAGGGTGAGGAAGATTTGCGCGCTCGTTTTCCGAGGGCCGAACTGGTCGAAGCAGATGAAGATTTCCGCGCCCTGTTCGACCGGGTCGCTGCCGTGGTCGAGCATCCGTCCATGGCGACGACGTCCAATATTCCGCTCGATGTGAAAGGCACCGCCTTCCAGCAACGCTGCTGGGAAGCGCTGCGCCGGATACCCGCAGGAGAGACCCGCAGCTATGGCGAACAGGCCGCCATGCTCGGCAATCCCAAGGCCAGCCGCGCAGTCGGAAGCGCCAACGGGGCCAACAACATCGCCGTCCTCATCCCCTGCCACCGCGTGATCGCGGCTGACGGGGGACTTGGAGGCTACGCCTACGGGACGGACATCAAGGCCGAACTGCTGAGGCGCGAACGGGGCGAATGATCGCGCTTAGGCCGCGCCGATGAAGATCGACTTGGCGTTGACGAATTCCTTCATGCCGAAGCCGCCGTGTTCGCGCCCGTAGCCGGAATCCTTCACGCCGCCGAAGGGCATGGCGGGGTCGGCCACGCCATAAGTATTGATATAGACCATGCCGGTGTCGAAATGCTTCGATGCCAGTTCGATGGCGCGGTCGGTATCGCCGCTCAGGATCCCGCCGCCGAGGCCATAGCGGCTCTCATTGGCGAGGCGCATCGCGTCCTCGTCGTCCTTGGCGCGGATGACGCTGGCGACGGGGCCAAACAATTCGTCGTCATAGGCGGGCTGGCCGGGCGCGACATCGGTGAGGACCGTTGCAGGATACCACGCGCCCTTCTTGTCGGGAACGCTGCCGCCGCACGCGATCTTGGCGCCCTTCTTTACCGACTCCTCCACCTGCTCGTGCAGTTCGTCGCGCAGGTCGGAGGACGACATCGGACCCATGCCGCTGTCTTCGTCGGTTGGATCGCCGGTTTTCACACCTTCGAACCGGGCGACGTATTTTTCGACGAATTCGTCGTAGACCTTGTCGGTCACGATAAAGCGCTTGCCGTTGATGCAGGTCTGGCCGTTGTTGTAGAGACGGGCCTGCGCGCAGACCTTCACCGCCACGTCGAGATCGGCGTCTTCCAGGACGAGATAGGCGTCGTTCGAGCCGAGCTCCATCACCGTCTTCTTGATGACAGCAGCCGCCTTCTGGGCCACGTGGCGTCCCGCGCCATCCGATCCGGTCAGCGTCACGCCGCGCACCTTGTCGTGCTCGATGATCGCGTCCGAAGTGTCGTGATCAATGACGAGTACGGTGAAGAGGTTTTCGGGAAGGCCGCCTTCCCCGAAGATCTTCTCGATCATCAGCCCGCTGCCGGTGCACAGCGAGGAATGCTTCAGCAGCACGCCGTTGCCCGCCATCAGGCTGGCGATCGCGTAGCGGATAACCTGGTAGGCGGGGAAGTTCCAAGGCTGGATGCCGTAGATCACCCCGATGGGCGAATAGGTCACGATGCCGCGGCCCGCGTTGCTGGGATCGCGTTTCTCGTCGGCCAGGTCGGTGGGGCCCTTGGCTGCTGTGTAATCGCAGATGCCTGCGCATAGCTCGACCTCGTCGCGGCTGTCGCCGATCAGCTTGCCGACTTCGCGAGTCATCAGCTGTGCGAGCTCTTCCTTGTTATCGCGCAGCGCCTTGCCGATGCCCTTGATGACGCTGGCGCGGTCTTCGAGGCTTTGCAGCTTCCACTTGGTGAACGCTTCGTGACAGGCATCCACCTTCGCGAAAGCATCGACCGGCGACAGGGTTTCGTAGGTTTCGATGTCTTCGCCGGTAGCGGGATTGACAGTGGTAATGCTCATGGGTGCGCCTTTTTCGATTGCTGTTCACCATTAAAAGGGCGCGGAGGAGCGATGCGTTCCTAAAAGCAACCGGTTCAGGCGCGGTGCTGCGACGGAAAGCAGCTTACGTCGGCCAGGTCGCGTCTCGCTCCGGAATTAGGAAACACATGGAGTTGACGACTGGGCGAAGGCATGGTGGATCGGGAGGCATGATTGCCTTTGATCTCGGCGGAACGCTTGCAGTGTATGGCTATTTCGGGACGCTGGCACTCATGGCGTTGCAAGGCGGGTTGGTCTGGCTCGGTG
The DNA here is from genome assembly GCF_019711375.1 of Qipengyuania aurantiaca. Lineage (NCBI taxonomy): Bacteria > Pseudomonadati > Pseudomonadota > Alphaproteobacteria > Sphingomonadales > Erythrobacteraceae > Qipengyuania > Qipengyuania aurantiaca. The sequence continues at coordinate 198,054 of NZ_CP081295.1, read as the reverse complement.
CTTGGGCGTTGACCCGCGGGCGTCCCCGAACCCACTTCCTTATCAAGCTCTGCGCCGTCGCCGTTTCGTGGCTGGGCTGGGTGGTGATCGGCGCGACCCTTGCCGGATTTCTGGGCTTTCTGGGCCTCGCAATGGTCGTCTCGGTACTGCCAAGTGGGATTTACGGCTCGCTGCTGGCGTTGGTGATCTGGGCTGTGTGGGATTCCGATCTCGACGCGTCGTCCTCGGCTAGGGACGCCTAGCGAGCCCAGCCTTTGCTTGCAGGTTCAAGCGTGTCCAGAAACGCTTCGGCGCTGTCGAGATATTCCTGTCGGCGTTCTTCGTCCATCCGGTCCCAGGTCGAATAGATGCGCCCGATGCGATGGTTCTTCTCCAGCCGCTCGCGGTGACGATCCATGAAAAGCCAGTAGAGCGGGTTGAAGGGACAAGCACCTTCGCCGGTTTTCTTGTTGGGTGAGTAGGTGCAGCCGGAGCAGTAATTGCTCATCTTGTTGATGTAATTGCCGGAGGCAGCATAGGGTTTTGAAGCGAGCTTGCCGCCGTCGGCATAAAGGATCATCGCGGCGACGTTGGGCAGTTCGACCCACTCATAGGCATCGGCGTAGACGACGAGGTACCAGTCCTGCACCTCGCGCGGGTTCACGCCCGCCAGCAGCGCGAAATTGCCCAGCACCATCAGCCGCTGGATATGGTGGGCGTGGGCGTTCTCGCGGGTCGAGCGGATGCAGTCGGCAAGGCAGGCCATGTCGGTCTCGCCGGTCCAGTAAAACTCGGGCAGGCCGCGCTGGGCGTTGAGCGCGTTGGCCTTTTGCAAATGCGGCATCTGGTGCCAGTAGAAGCCGCGCACATATTCGCGCCAGCCGATGATCTGGCGGATGAAGCCCTCGACCGAGTTCAGCGGTGCCTTGCCGTCCTTATAGGCCTTCTCTGCGCGCTGGCAGAGTTCGAGCGGGTCGAGCAGGCCGAGGTTGATGCTGGTCGAGAGCATGGAGTGAAAGAGGTCGTCTTCGCCCGCCACCATCGCGTCCTGGTAGGGGCCGAAACATTCGATCCGCTCGGCGAAGAAAGCGTCGGCGGCTTCTTCCGCTTCCTCTCGCGTGACCGGCCAGCGGAAATTTTCGAGGCTGCCGAAGTGATCGTCGAAGCGGTCCTCGACGAGATCAATTACGTCTTGCGTGATCTCGTCCGGCTCGAACTTCGGGCGTTCGGGAGCGGAGAGGCCGTCCTTGGGCGGTTTGCGGTTCTCGCTGTCGTAATTCCACTCTCCGCCTTCGGGCTTGTCGCCATCCATGAGGAAGCCGGTCTTGCGGCGCATCTCGCGATAGAAATATTCCATGCGGAGCGTGTCGCGGTCCTCCGCCCACTCGTCGAATTCGGACTGGGTGCAGATAAAGCGGTCGTCGCGCAGGATCTCGACCTCGCAGGCGAACTTGTCCGCCCATTGGTCCATGTCCTCGCGCACGCGCCACTCGCCGGCTTCGACCACGCTGACGAGGCGCGGGTCATGGTCCTCGATCGCCCGCGCCACCTCGCCGGTGAAGCTGCCCGCGTTGTTCTCGTCATCGAGCTTCACATAATCGACCGTCCAGCCTGCATCGCGCAGTTCTAGCGCGAAATGGCGCATGGCCGAGAAAATCAGGACGATCTTCTGCTTGTGGTGTTTGACGTAGGTCGCCTCGTCCCACACCTCCATCATCAGGATGACGGTATCGTCCTTTGTTCGCCCGCGAAGGCTGGCGAGGCTGCGGGTCAGCTGGTCGCCGAGGATTGGAACGAGGACGGGCGCGCTGGGGTCGTCGGGCATTGCCTCTCAAAATGCCCAAGCTCGCGAAGAGTGCCTCACACGAAGGAATAAGGGTCGATATCCACGGCCACGCGCACGCCGGGAGGGTGGTCCAGCCGCCCGAGCCAGCGGCGAATGACGTCCTGCAATTGCACGCTGCGCCGCGCGTTGATGAGCAGGCGGTAGCGGTAGCGGCCACGCAATTGCGCCATGGGGGCAGGGGCGGGGCCGAGGATCATGCAGTCGGCCACGTCGGGGCGGGTGTCGCCGATCCGGCGGGCGGCCTCGCGCGCTTCGCTCTCGTCCTCGGAGGACACGATGATCGAGGCCCAGCGGCCGAAGGGCGGGGCACCCGCATCGCGGCGCATCTCGGTTTCGGCGGTATAGAAGGCATCGCGATCCCCGGCGGCGAGAGCGGCGATGACGCTGGCCTCGGGGTGGCGGGTCTGGATCAGCACCTCGCCCGGTTTCGCGCCGCGCCCCGCACGGCCTGCAACTTGCGCGACCTGCTGGTAGGTGCGCTCGCCCGCGCGCAAATCCCCGCCTTCGAGGCCGAGATCGGCATCGACCACGCCGACCAGCGTGAGTTCGGGAAAGTGGAAGCCCTTGGTGACGAGCTGCGTGCCGACGATCACGTCGATCTCGCCTGCATCGACCGCAGCGATGAATTCTGCCGCGCGGCCGGGCGAGTTGAGCGTATCGGACGTCGCCACGAAGACGCGCGCCTCGGGCAGGCGCTCGGCCACCTCGTCGGCGATGCGCTCCACGCCGGGCCCGCAGGCGACAAGGCAGTCGGGCTCGCCGCATTCCTTGCACTGGGCCGGGCTGGGCGCTTCGTGGCCGCAATGGTGGCAAGCAAGGCGCCGGGTGAACCGGTGTTCGACCAGCCAGGCGCTGCAATTGGGGCACTGGTAGCGGAAGCCGCAATTGCGGCAGAGCGTCAGCGGGGCATAACCGCGCCGGTTGAGGAACAGCAGCGATTGCTCGCCGCGCTCCAGCCGCTCGGCAATGCCATCGACCAGCCGCTGGGCGAGCCACATGCCATGCGGCGGCTTCTCTTCCGTGAGGTCGATCGTGTCGATCGCAGGCAATTGCGCGCCGCCGAAGCGGCTGGGCAAATCGACCTTCTCGTAAATCCCGCTTTCGGCCATCTGCAAGCTTTCGAGCGCAGGCGTAGCGCTGGCGAGGATGATCGGAAAGCGTTCGAAATGGGCGCGCATGACTGCCACGTCCCGGGCGTTGTAGCGCACGCCGTCTTCCTGTTTGAAGCTGGTCTCATGCGCCTCGTCGACGACGATGAGGCCGAGCTTGGCAAAGGGCAGGAACAGCGCCGAGCGTGCCCCCACCACCACCTGCGCGCTGCCGCTCGCCACGGCCCGCCACGCGCGGCGGCGTTCGGTCGATTTGAGCGAGGAGTGCCAGAGCACGGGCGATGCGCCGAAGCGCTCTTCGAAGCGATGGAGGAAATTCTCGGTCAGCGCGATTTCGGGGAGGAGCACGAGCACTTGCCGCCCCATCCGCAGCGCTTCGGCGACGGGCTCGAAATAGGTTTCGGTCTTGCCTGACCCGGTCACCCCATCGAGCAGGAAAGGCGCGAATTGCCCCTTGCGCACGGCGGCAGAGAAGATGTCCGAAACCTCGCGCTGCTGCTCGCTCAATTCGACGTGCGCAAAGTCCGGTCGCGCGGCTTCGTAAGGTCGGTCGCAATCGACCTCGACCGGTTCCAGCACGCCCTGGTTGACGAGGCCGCGCAGCACGCCTTCCGATGCGCCAGCGATGCCCGCCAGCTCGCGGATCGTCGCCTGTTCCCCCTCGAGCGCTTCCATCGCCGCCAGCCGCTGCGGGGTCATGCGTTCTGGCATCCCGCCGGTGAGGCGATATTCGGTGATGCTCGCCGGGCCTTTCAGCGCACCGCCCGAGGAAAGCGCCATCCGCGCCACGCTGGCGAGCGAGGCTACATAGTAGTCTGCGGTCCACTCGATCAGGCGGCGCAGCGGGGCGGGCAGCGGCGGGATCGGGTACAAGCCCCTGAGCGGACGCAGTTTCTCCGCCGGAACGTCTGTCCCCGGCAGCCGTTCAGCCTCCCAGACGATACCGATGACGGTGCGCGGGCCCAGCGGACATTCGACCACCTGGCCCAGCTCGACCGCCATGCCGTCCGGCAGTTTGTAATCGAGCGGGCCGAGAGCGGCGTTGAGGACGAGGCAGCGGACGCGGTTCATCTGGCGGCTCATATGGAGCCGCTACCTATGACGAAACAAGGGTGGGACTTTGTGAGGAGTGCAATAATGACCGATATTCTCGTGAAACCCACCGGCCGCAGGGCCTTTCTCGGCGGAATAGGCCTTGGCACTGCTGGCCTTGCCCTGTCGGGCTGCGCCGGGATCCCCGGCTTCAGCATGGTCGATGCCGTCCAGCGCATCCTGTTCCTTTCCAGCGACCGCGCCTTCCAGCGCATGCTGAGTTCGGGCGGCTTCTGGGACCAGCAGGTCGCGACGCTCGGCCTCAACAATCTGCTGGGCACGCGCGGCGATGTCCTGTCGACCATCCTGACCTCGGCGCTGTTCAAGAACCGGCTGCAGGATGCGATGGGCGATATCGCTTACGAAGGCGCCGAACGCGCCGCGCCGCTCGTGACCGATGCGGTGCGCACTATCGGCATCCAGAACGCCATCGACCTCGTCAACGGCGGCCCGACGGCGGCCACCGGCTTCCTGCGCAATTCGATGGGCAGCACGCTGGTGGAGGCCATGGTCCCCGAACTGGGCGACGCCATGCGCGTGGCGAGCGATCCGCTGGTCGGCCAGCTGGTCTCCGCGCTGACGGGCGTGAACTTCACCAACGCCACCACCCGCTTCGCCACCAATCTCGACGACACGATCTGGCGCGAGATCGGCGTGGAAGAAGCCGCCATCCGCCGCGATCCGCAGTCCACCCGCGACCCGTTGATCATCGGCGTGTTTGGAGCCGGCAGCCGCCTCTAGCCGCGCCCTGCCATCACCGCTAAGGCTGCCGGGGAATCGAAACCGCTTCCCCGGAGCCTCATGACATGAAATTCTTCGTCGACACCGCCGACATCGCCGACATCAAGGAAATGGCCGACACCGGCCTGCTCGACGGCGTCACCACCAACCCGTCGCTGATCGCCAAGTCGGGGCGCGACTTCATGGAAGTGACGAAGGAAATCTGCGATCTCGTCGATGGTCCGGTCAGCGCCGAAGTCGTCGCGCTCGATCACGAGACGATGATGAAGGAAGCCGAAACGCTGCGGAAGATCGCGGACAATGTCTGCATCAAGGTTCCGCTGACGATCGACGGCCTGAAGACCTGCAAGAAGCTGACTTCGGATGGCACGCAGGTGAACGTCACGCTGTGCTTCTCGGCCAACCAGGCGCTGCTCGCCGCCAAGGCGGGCGCGACCTTCGTCTCGCCTTTCGTGGGCCGCCATGACGATAACGGCTTCGACGGCATGGAGCTCATCGCCGATATCCGCCGTATCTACGACAATTACGATTTCGGTACGGAAATCCTCGTCGCTTCGATCCGCAACCCGGTCCACGTCCTCCAGAGCGCGCGCATCGGCGCCGACGTCGCCACCATGCCGCCGGCCGTGATCAAGGGTCTCTTCAAGCACGTCCTGACCGACAAGGGCATCGAAGGGTTCATTGCCGATTGGGAAAAGACTGGCCAGACCATCCCGACTTCCTAATTAGGGAGCCATGGCAGACCAGACCCCTCTCGACCTCTTCAAGCAGGCCCTGACCGGCACGGCCCGCGCCATCGCGCGCGAGCCGGAGGTCGAGGTCGCGTGGAGCGCGGATAGTCCGACGCAGAGCGGCAAGAACTTCCGCGTGCCCCTGCCGGGCCGCACCCTGCCGCAGGACCAGGCCCGCGAGGCGCGCGGCTTTGCCGACAGTTTCGCGCTCAAGCTGCGCCACCATAATGAGGCGATGCACGCCAAGGCCGCGCCGCCCGAGCCCATCGCGCGCGCCTGCTACGACGCGATCGAGCGCACGCGCTACGAAGCGCTCGGCTCGAACAATTTCTCAGGGATGAAGGGCAATCTCGACGCGGCGGTGGAACTGCGCACGGCGAGCGATCCGATTGCCCGCGCGACCGAGGCGAAGGAAGTGCCGCTGCCGACGGCCCTCTCGCTCATGCTGCGCGAGGCGTTGACGGGCGAGGCCGTGCCCGAGCGCGCAAGGCAGGCGGTCGACCTGGTGCGCGACGAAATCAGCGCGCGGATCGGCAGCGACATGGAAGATCTTGCGGGCGCATTGGACGACCAGCGCGCCTTCCAGAACCTCACGCTCGACATGCTGCGGCATCTCGAACTTACGCTGCCCGACAAGCCCGAAGACGAGGGCCGCGACGATGGCGAGGACGAGGACGGCGAGGCGCCCGAAGAGGACAAGGATTCCGACGAGGAAGACGAGGGCGAGGCCCAGCCGCAGGAAAGCGATGCGCGCGGCGAGGTCGTCGACGGCGAGGCCGATGGCGATGCCGAGCAGGACGTCGAGGGCGAGCAGGAAATGTCCGATGGCGATCCGTCGGACGAGGACGGGGAAGGCATGCAGCCCGTCCGCCCGAACCGCCCGTGGACCGACCTACCCGAAGACTTCGATTACCGCGCCTATACCGACAAGTTCGACGAGATCGTGGAAGCGCCCGAGCTGTGCGATCACGAGGAACTCGACCGGCTGCGCGCCTATCTCGACAGCCAGCTGGCGGGCCTGCAGGGCATCGTCACCCGGCTCGCCAACCGTCTCCAGCGCCGCCTCATGGCGCAGCAGAACCGGAGCTGGGATTTCGACCAGGAAGAGGGGCTGCTGGATGCGGCGCGCCTGACCCGCGTGGTCGTCAGCCCCGGCCATGCGCTGTCCTACAAGATGGAGCGCGATACCGAGTTCAAGGACACGGTCGTCACCCTGCTGATCGACAATTCCGGCTCGATGCGCGGAAGGCCGATTTCCATCGCCGCGATCAGCGCCGACATCATGGCGCGCACGCTCGAACGTTGCGGCGTGAAGACCGAAATCCTCGGCTTTACGACCCGCGCGTGGAAGGGCGGACAGAGCCGCGAGGCATGGCTCGCCGATGGTCGCCCCGCCGATCCGGGCCGCCTCAACGATCTGCGCCACATCGTCTACAAAAAGGCCGACGAGCCCTGGCGCCGCGCGCGCCGCAATCTCGGCCTGATGATGCGCGAGGGGCTGCTGAAGGAAAACATCGACGGCGAGGCGCTGCTCTGGGCGCACACCCGCCTGCTCGCCCGCCCCGAAGACCGCCGCATCCTGTTGGTGATTTCGGACGGCGCACCGGTCGATGACAGCACGCTGAGCGTGAACCAGGCGGGCTATCTCGAAGGACACCTTAGGAAGGTGATCGAGTGGATCGAGAAGCAAAGCCCCGTCCAGCTCGCCGCCATCGGCATCGGCCATGACGTGACCCGCTACTACAAGCGCTCGGTTACGATCATGGACGTGGAGCAACTGGGCGGGACGATTATCGAGCAGCTTGCGGGATTGTTCGAGGTGGAGGGTTAAATGGATTGGGGAATGCTGATCGTGGGACTTCCCATATTCATCCTGTCCGTACGTAAGGTCTTGGAACCTGCCCCCGCTCCGTTGGCACCGCCCGCCGTGAAATTGCCCCGCTGGGTGGGATATGTCGGTCTTGTCGTCGGGTCGATCATGATCCTTCAGGCAGCTCTACGATGACCCCCACCGAAGCCGTCCAATCCCGTCGCTCCGTGCGCGCTTTCACCGACCAGCCGGTCGACCGCGACACACTCACCCGTGTACTCGAAAAGGCGCAGCGTTCGCCTTCGGGGGGCAATGTGCAGCCGTGGAACGCCGTCATCCTCACGGGCAAGCCGATGCAGGCGCTGTTCGACCGGGTGGCGCAGGAATTTCCCAAGGGGCGCGCGGCGCTGAAGCCCGAATACGATATCTATCCCAAGGACCTCGACGGCGTTTACGAGGAGCGCCGCTTCGGTGTGGGCGAGGATATGTATGCCTCGCTCGGCATCACCCGCGAGGACAAGGCCAAGCGCCTCATGTGGTTCGCCAACAACTTCCGCGCTTTCGGTGCGCCGGTGCTGATGCTGGTCCACACGCCCAGATACATGGGTCCGCCGCAGTGGAGCGATATCGGCATGTGGCTGCAGACCATCATGCTGCTGCTGCGCGAGGAAGGGCTCGATAGCTGCGCGCAGGAAGCCTGGGCCGCCTACAGCCCGCAGGTGCGCGAGATGGTCGACATTCCCGAGGACCATATCTTCTTCTGCGGCATGGCTATCGGGTATCGTGATGCAGAGGCTCCGGTGAACCAGTTCGATGTGAAACGTGCAGGGCTGGACGAATCCGTGCGCTGGGAGGGGTGGTGAGTCCTGGAGCTGGCCTTCGACAGGCTCAGGCCGAACGGGTCTGGCACTAGGAGGCAATCACTACATCCGTTCGCACTGAGCTTGTCGAAGTGCAGCCACCAACCTATGCGCCAACCATGACCGAAACGCCGCTCAAGCTGTTCAACTCGCTCACCCGCGAGATCGAGACCTTTACCCCCGTCCACCCGGGCGAGGCGCGCGTCTATACCTGCGGGCCGACGGTCTACAATTACCCCCATATCGGCAATATGCGTGCCTATGTCTTCGCGGACGTTCTGGGCCGGACGCTGAGCTGGAAGGGCTACGACCTCACCCACATCATCAACATCACCGATGTCGGCCACCTGACCGACGATGCGGACGAGGGCGAGGACAAGATGGAGAAGATGGCTGCGGAACGCGCGCAGTCGATCTGGGACATCGCGAAGCACTATACCGAGGCATACTGGGCCGATGTGAAGGCGCTGAACATTCGCCAGCCTGCCAAATGGTCGGTCGCCACCGATTACATCGATGAGATGATCGAGTTCGCGAAGGGCATAGCGGACAAGCACTGCTACGAGATCGATGAAGGTCTCTACTTCGATGTGACGACGATCCAAGACTACGCGAAACTGGCGGGTCCAACAAAACTCGATCAAATTCGGGAAAACGAAGAAGCCTACATTCGAATTGACAAGGTTTCTGGCAAGCGCAACGCCGCAGACTTCGCCATCTGGCGCAAGACCCCGGCGGGCGAGACGCGGCAGATGGAATGGGATTCGCCTTGGGGGAAGGGCGCGCCCGGCTGGCATCTCGAATGCTCGGTCATGGGCGGCAAGCTGCTTGGCTTTCCTTTCGACATCCACACAGGCGGGATCGACCACCGCGAAATCCACCACCCGAACGAGATCGCGCAGAACCAGGCGTATTGCTGCACCGGTGGGCTGGGCGAGGCCGAGAACAGCGGCGCGCGCATCTGGATGCACAACAACTTCCTCGTCGAGCGCAGCGGCAAGATGAGCAAGAGCGCGGGCGAATTCCTGCGCCTGCAACTGCTGATCGACAAGGGCTATCACCCGCTCGCCTACCGCATGATGTGTCTGCAGGCGCATTACCGCAGCGAGCTTGAGTTCAGCTGGGACGGTTTGCAGGCCGCGCTCACCCGGTTGAAGCGCATCGTGATGCAGGTCGAACGGCTCAAGGATCAGCCGTCCGGAAGTGGGTCGCGATCTACAGACGCGATTGTCGGTATGAGCTTTCGCGAGACTTTCGATTTTGCGATCAATGACGACCTCAACACGCCACTCGCCTTGACCGCATTGGAAAATGCCTTGGCGCTCAAGAAGGTCGACCTTGCGGCGCTTCGTTCCCTAATCGAATATATGGACGACGTTCTCGGGTTCGACCTGATGAATTTAACGCGAGAGGATTTGCGCGTCCGGCCGAAAGATGCGCACTTTGGCGCCGACGAAGTGGAAGCGGAACTCGTCCGACGTAAAGAAGCGCGTGCAGATAAGGACTACGCTTTGTCCGATGCCATTCGCGACAATCTGATGGACAATGGGATCAAGATTATGGACGGCGACCCGCTCGGCTGGGAGTGGAAGCTCTAGCAGGCCGTCACCCCGGCCTACGAGCCGGGGTCCCGCTTGCCTTTTCCGTCCAACAGAAGAATAGCGGGACCCCGGATCAAGTCCGGGGTGACGTGGAATTCTGTCTGGAAGGCTCGCCCGAAATGACCATAGCCGTGATGTCTGCCCTGATCCGTCCGCTGGTGGAGCCGCGCCTGCCCGATTGGGTCGAGCCCATGTGGTTCATGGCCAAGGAACAGGCGCTGGAGTTCGCTCCGGAGGCGGAGATCGGCTGGTTCGACCTCAACGAGAAAGAGCCGATGGCCGAAATCGCGACTGCCGCGACCAATCTCAAATGGCTCAATTCCATTTACGCGGGGCTGGACTTCATGCCGCTAGACCTGCTGGCGGAGCGCGGTGTGACGGTCACGAATGGCGTCGGCATCAACGCCGTCACCATCGCCGAATATGTAGTGATGCTGATGCTTGCGCACGCCAAAGGCTATCGCGAGGTGGTGCGGGCGCAGGAGCGCAAGGAATGGTTGCTCGACAGCCCCGGCAAGCGGGAATTGGCGGGTGAACGAGTGCTTCTCCTCGGCCTCGGCGCTATAGGCAGCCTCATCAAGACCCGGCTCGAAGCCTTCGACATGAAGGTCATCCCGGTGCGTCGTTCAGGCGGCGAAGGTGCCCTTCGGCCCGGCGAATGGCGCGAGAAGCTGGGCGAGTTCGACTGGGTCATCCTCGCCGTGCCCTCGACCGACGAGACCCGCCACATGATTGGCGAAATAGAGCTCGCCGCCATGCGCCCCAACGCCGTGCTGGTGAACATCGCGCGCGGGGACGTGGTGAAGCAGGATGACCTCGTCGCCGCGCTGGAAGCCAAGACCATCGAGGCCGCGCTGCTCGACGTCACCGACCCCGAACCTTTGCCCGAGGATCATCCCTTGTGGAGCCTCGACAACGCGCAGGTCACCATGCACCTGTCGGGCCGCGCGCAGACGAAGATGTTCCAGCGCTCTGCCGATCGCTTCATCGAGAACCTCGAACGCTGGAGCAGGGGCGAACCGGTGAGCCCGCAGATGGATTTGCAAGCCGGTTACTGAACTTTCGTCACCCCGGACGTGATCCGGGGTCCCGCTTTTCTTCGGGCTTGGCGCTTCGTCTTAAAAACAAGCGGGACCCCGGCTCGGTGGCCGGGGTGACGTGGTTATGGGTGTCTACGCATCCTCCAGCAACAGCAGGTCGCACTGCACCACGAGACGCTGGCTTGGCGACAGGCGATGCTCGACTTCCACGATCCCGGCGTCGGCCACCAGCTGGCCGGGAATGGCGAATTCGTGATCGGGCAGGGCGGCGATGAAGCGTTCGCCCGCTTCGACCGCCTCTTCGCCCGAAAAGAGCAGCGAGAGGCTATGGCGCGTGCCTGCGAAGGTGATGCTCGCCCAGGCCTTTTCCGAGTGCGTTATAACCTGCCCCTGATGCTCCGACAGCACCATCAGCGCGGTGCGCAAGCGGTCGCCGGTGGAACGACGGCTGCGGGGTGGGCGCGGGGGCTTTCCTTCACTGGACATGGGCGATCTCCCGCGCGCTGTCGCTGCGCGCCGCTTCGAAACCCGACATGAAGCCGCGAATGCGCGCCTCGGTCTGGCTGCGCGGCTCGCGGCCCATGCGCAGGTCGAGGACGAAGCGCGGATCGTGCGCGGCAAGGCGGCCGAACTTGGTCGGCGGCATATCGTACGCGCTCAGGAATTTCTCGATGGATCGGATCAGCATTGTTCGGGCTCCCCATGGCATGTCCGGATGGCGAATCGCTCGCCGTGTTCTCTTTTTGTTCCACTCGAAATCCTACTTGTCTAGGAAAAATCCTATGCTATAGGAATTTTCTCACACAGGTCCTCTTTTGCGACGCGATTTGCGGGTGGCAGGGACAGGCCCGAGGAAGGATCGAAGCATGGCTGACATGAGCCCGGAACGCGCACGGCTGGTCGAACTGACCGAGAAAAGCCGCACGAGCCTTGCCTCGCTCTCATCCATGTTGGGCCGCAATCCCAGTTACTTGCAGCAATTCGTGCGCAAGGGGTCCCCGCGCAAGCTGGAAGAGGCCGACCGCCGCCGCCTGGCCGAATTCTTCGGCGTGGACGAGGTCGAGCTGGGCGCCGTTCCCGCTCGCCCGACCCTTCGCGAATCGGAGGATTTCGTCGCCGTCCCACGGCTGGCGCTCGACGCTTCGGCAGGCCCCGGCTCGTTCTCGGCGGAGGAAATTTCCTTCGATTCTTTCCGTTTCTCGCGCCGGTGGCTGCGCGAAATGGGCCTCGACGGCGCGGACCTCTCCGCCATCCGTGTCGAGGGGGACAGCATGGAGCCGACCCTGCGCAGCGGGGACGAGATCTTCGTCGACCGCAACAAGCGCGTGGGCGAGGGCGTCCACGTCGTGCGCATCGGCGACACGCTGCATGTGAAGCAGGTGCAGGCCAGCGCCCCGGGCCGCATCGCGCTGATCAGCGCCAACGAGGCCTATGCCCCCATCGAACTCGCGCGCGAGGAAGTGGAGATCATCGGCCGCGTGGTGTGGAAGGGCGGGCGCATCTAGCGTTTCGCCTTGCGGAACAATCGCTTGCCGCCGTCGTATTCTCTCCAAACCCCGCACGAGGATGCGTGGCGGGGACAAGAGGAGAGACACCATGAACAAGGCCCTTCTTCCCGTCGCCCTTGCCGGAACCGTGTTGCTTGGCGGCTGCGCGACTTATGGCAATGGCGGCTTGCTCGGCGATATCCTCGGCGGCGGCGACACTTATGGCTATAATGGCGGAAACGATCTGGAACGCCGCGCGGCGGAAGCCTGCGGCCGCGAAGCCTCGCGTTTCGGGCGCGCCGAAGTGACCCGTGTCGACCAGCAGGACCGCGACTATCTCTATGTTTATGGTCGCATCGACACGCGCGATTACAACCGCGACGAGTTTACCTGCGTCTATCGCAGCGACGGCCGCATCGTGGATTTCCAGACGCGGTAATTCGGCGGCATAGGCTTAACCGGACAAAGGGGCGCACGAGCCCTTCGTCGCCCCTTTTCCGTTAGGCCTCGCCGGGCGGTTGTGGCACTCTGGCGGCATGGACGGTGATTATCGCGACCCCCGATCCGGCTACAACCGGCGCAGCGTGTCCTCTTGCGGTGGATGCCTCTTCATTGTCTTGCTCCTTCCTTACGTGCTCTGGCTTATAGGCTTGGGAACGGAAGCAAGTGTCCTGATATTCCTGACCTTGGTCGTTCTGGCGGTCGTCTGGTCGATCTGGGCGAGGATGAGCGTCAAATGCCCGCGCTGCGGCCGTCCGCTTGGCTATTCGCCCGTCGCGCCGCCTCTCTTGGCCCCGAAAGTCTGTCACGGCTGCGGGCTTGAATTCGACCAGCTTCCCGACTGACGCGCCGCCGTTGCAATCGCGGGCGCCAGCCGCCATCTACGCACCATGACCGAGACTTCGACCCAGCCCCCGATGAAAGCCGGCCCACCGATGAAAGCCGGCATCGTGCCGGTGACGCCGCTCCAGCAGAACTGCTCGCTGGTCTGGTGCACCGCCACCAACAAGGGCGCGCTCATCGATCCGGGCGGCGATCTCGACAAGCTCAAGGCGGCCGTCGCGCAGACCGGGGTCGAGCTGGAAAAGATCCTCATCACCCACGGCCATATCGACCATTGCGGCGAGGCGGGCATCCTCGCCAAGGAACTGGGCCTGAAGATCGAGGGCCCGCACGAGGCCGACCGCTTCTGGATCAGCCGGCTGGACGAGGACGGCGCGCGCTACGGCGTGAACGGGCAGGTGTTCGAACCCGACCGCTGGCTGGAGGATGGTGACACGGTGACCGTGGGCGAACTGACGCTGGAAGTGATCCACTGCCCCGGCCATACGCCCGGCCACGTGGTGTTCTTCCACCGCCCGAGCAAGTTTGCCGTGGTCGGCGATGTTCTCTTCCAGGGCAGCATCGGTCGCACCGATTTCCCGATGGGCAACCACCAGGACCTGATCGACGCGATCACGCAGAAGCTCTGGCCGCTCGGCGACGACGTGACCTTCATTCCCGGCCACGGCCCCACCAGCACCTTCGGCCAGGAGCGCAAGACCAACGCCTTCGTCAGCGACGCGGCGCTGGCCTAGGCTGCTTGGGCAAAATCCGGAGGGCGGCAAGTTGAGGGTACGGTCCGAAGGCGAACCGTCAGCCAACGACCCGATAGCAGACCTAAAAATTGACCCGAAGTGTGGCTAAGGGAATGCGCTTTCCATGTCGGGCGCAAACCTTTCCAATACAGCTAGCTTTATCACGCCGAGATATTCCCTATTCGCAGTAATGATGGGCAACCATTTGTGCCGCCCAGCCTTCATGAGCGCGATTAGTGACGAGTTGTCATCGGTGTTCAGAGCGACGTTCGGATTGCGGGTCATATAATCTTCGACGTGAGCAAAAAACCAATCCTCGCCATCAGCAATTCCCCGATAGACGATATCCTCACAAGCAATGACGCCTCTCAGCCCCTTGCCCTCCACGACTGGGAGAGCGTGGAGGGAGTTATCGCGCATCAGGCGGGCGGCTTGCTCGACTAACGCTATTGGTGAGACGTTAGGAAAATCCTCTTCGATCAATCCACTCGAAATCATACTCGATCTTTGGCTATGCGCTACCTGCTCAACGTCCTCTCATTACTAGAAAATGTCCGCAATCTCAAACCAACGAGAACCTGCGGATATCCCTGAGATTTGAGATTTGTTGCTCCCGATGGCATGCTGCAGCGTCACTAACGGAACACATTAGTCACAGGGGTAGGTGAAGGCATACCCACCGGAAAGAGCAGAGAATGCCGCAATATACATTAGAGTTTGAAGATGATGGCTTTGGTGAGCCGAAACGAGTGGAGTTCAAAGCGCAGAACCCAGCTGGCGCCCTATCTCTACTCGAAAATGAGCTTGCATTGAGACACGCCAAAGTCTGGGAGGGCGACACTTTGATTGCAGATATCATGAGAGATCGACAAGGCATTTGGCATATTGATGAACACACTTTCGGTTAGCTGTTCGTCGGTTACCATTGATCGGAGCTCACAAACACAGTGACGCTCCAATAGAGTTGGCGAAGTGCCAAGGACGGACCGTCAACTAGCGACCAAATGGCGAGAACGCGGGTCGCCACGTTCGGGAGACCTTCGGAACCTCCCCTGAGCCCACCGTTGGTTTGGCATGAGACATGCCGGCCTAATTCTGACTGCGACCCTTCTCGCTTCCTGCTCGGGAGACGCAAGCGCGCCGGGAGAGTCACGGCAAACCGAGACAGAGAGTTCATCTGCAAACCACTTATCCGCGAATGCTGACCTCGTAACGGTGGAAGGGCGAGTCGAGAATGGTGCCGAGTGCCCTCTTGTCCGTACGCCCGATGGCCAGGTCTGGTCCGTTAACTTCGGGGAGGCCGATTTTGGCGCGGGAGACTATGTCCGAATTTCCGGGAAGATTGCAGACGCTAGTTTCTGCATGCAAGGTCGAGGGACAATCCTTCCCGATCGAATAGACGCCGTTGCTCCTCCTGCAGCTGACCGCGATCCTGCACGCTCGGGCGGGATTGTGTTGGATCGCAAGTACGTTTCTGGCGCTTGGGTGGCGAAGGGCCTGGATGCGAATTGCAGCGATCCTGATTTTCGCATCAAAACGAGCGCTGCGGGGACGATTTTGAACGGCAATATCAGCCGGCATGACAACAGCGCTCTGGTTGTTTTGGACTCATATCCGCGGATCGACCTAGATGAGCCGATGGATGACCTCCCTATCGAGGGGCGTGGGCCTGATGGCTTGGCTGTGCTTCGCCCCGCAACGGACGCAGCCTACGACCCAATCTCGATAGGAAGTGCTACAATCGAGGACGACGGGATTGTCTTCGTGAAATGCGCGCAGTGACTCAGCGGCGAGCACGAGGTTCGTGGTGACCGGCGCGGCTTCGATTGCCGACTTCTCCTGTATTGAAAACAAGGGTGAAGCTAGGTCCGCTTCCCATCCACTTTGGGGCGTCCCGTCACCATTGCCGCACGCCGGAAGCCGGACGATCGAACTCGTCAATCCGGCCTCGCGCGTCCTGAATGTCTAAAGCACTCCCAGCGTAATCAGCACCGCAGCGATGGCGAGGCCGAGTTGGGTCAGCATGGTGATGATTACGCCGATGCTGCGGCCCTTGGCGAGTGCGCCGCCGTCCATGCCGAAGCCGTGTGCCACGCGTCCCAGCATGTAGATGCCTGCCACCCAGGCCAGCCACGGCTCGCCCTTGCCGGTGAGTTCGATGGCGGCGATCAGGATCAGCACGAAAGCGGTGTTCTCGACGAAGTTGAGCTGCGCGCGCATGCGGGCGGTCAGCGGGCCGCCTGCGCCATCGTCACCGATGGAGACCTTGTGCTTGAGGCGCATCTGGCCGACTCGGATTGACAGCCACAGGTTGATGATCGCGGCGGCTGCGGCGGCGGTCAGCGTGACCGGCAGGATGATACCCATGTGCATTCTCTCCCTTTGCGTACCCTTGAAAACAGCGCTAGGGGCAGGGGGAAGGCGCGGCAATCGTGCCGTGGCGATTATCCTCCGCTTGGCTTGCATCCCCCGGAAAAATCGCTATAGCGCGCGCCTTCACCGTCACGGTCGGGAAGTTCGTCGTCACCGCGCTCTTGTGCGTTGCCGGACCTTCCCCTAGGGCGGCCACCGAAATTGACTGAAATTGTTTGAGGAACAGGTGCCGAGATGGCCGTCCCCAAGAGAAAAGTATCGCCCCACCGTCGCGGCAACCGTCGTGCACATGATTCGCTCAAGGTCGAAGCTCATCACGAGTGCTCGAACTGCGGCGAACTGAAGCGTCCGCACAACCTGTGCCCGCACTGCGGTTATTACAACGGCCGCGAAGTGCTCGCGCCCGAAGGTCTCTAAAGCGCGCCCACGCGAGTTGAATCGGAGAATGTCATGAGTTTGCCGCGTATCGCCATTGATGCGATGGGCGGGGACGAAGGCGTTCGCACGATGATCGAGGGCGCCGCGCTTGCGCGTCGGCGCCACGATCGATTCAAGTTCCTGCTGGTCGGCGACGAGACCCGCATTCGTGCGGCGCTCGAAACGCATCCCGGAATGGCGGAAGCCAGCGAGATCCTCCATTGCGAGGATGTGGTCGCTGGCGACGAGAAGCCTTCGCGCGCCCTGCGCCGTGCCAAGACCACCAGCATGGGCCTCGCGGTCGATGCGGTGAAGCGCGGCGAGGCGGGCGCAGCCGTGTCCGCCGGCAACACCGGCGCGCTGATGGCCATGAGCAAGCTCGCGCTGCGTACCATGCCCGGGCTCGACCGGCCGGCGCTGGCCGCGCTGCTGCCGACGCTCGGCGATAACGACGTCATCATGCTCGACCTCGGCGCGAACCGCGAATGCGACGCGCGCAACCTCGTGCAGTTCGCGATCATGGGCGCGGCCTATTCGCGCATTGTCACCGGGCGCGAACGTCCGCGTGTGCGCCTGCTGAACATCGGCACCGAGGAAACCAAGGGTACCGAGGACATCCAGGCCGCCGCCGATCGCCTGCGCGCCGCCGATGGCCTGGCGATGGACTTCGAAGGCTATGTCGAAGCCGACAAGATCAACCGCGGCGAATGCGACGTGGTCGTGTGCGACGGTTTTTCCGGTAACATCGCGCTGAAGGCCATCGAGGGCGCGGCACGCTTCGTGACCGACCTTCTGAAGCGCGCTTTCTCCTCCTCGATCCGGTCCAAGGTCGGCTTCCTCGTCTCGCGTCCAGCGACCGAGCTGCTGAAGCACCACCTCGACCCCAACAACCACAACGGCGCCGTCTTCCTCGGCCTCAACGGCGTGGTGGTGAAGAGCCACGGCAGCGCCAACGCCAAGGGCGTGGCCAATGCGGTGGAAGTTGCCGCGCGCCTGCTGGAAGACGATATCACCAACCGCATCAAGAGCGACCTCGGCGCGATCGACACCGAAAGCCTGGGCGCGAAATGATCCGCGCGGTCATCACCGGCAGCGGAAGCGCGCTGCCCAGGGACTGCGTCACCAACGCCGACCTCGAAGCCCGCGTCGACACGAGCGACGAATGGATCGTCGAGCGCACCGGCATCCGCCAGCGCTATATCGCGGGCGAGGGTGAGACCACCTCCACTCTGGCCACCGAAGCCGCGCGCAAGGCGCTGGACGATGCGGGCGTGGACGCGAGCGAGATCGGCTTGATCGTGCTGGCTACTGCGACGCCCGACCACACCTTCCCGGCCACCGCCACGCAGGTCCAGCAGGCGCTCGGCTGTCGCGGCGGCGTGGCCTTCGACGTGGCGGCCGTGTGTTCGGGGTTCCTTTACGCGCTGGGCACGGCTGATTCGCTGCTGCGCACCGGCATGGCGACCAAGGCGCTGGTGATCGGCGCGGAGACCTTCAGCCGCATCCTCGACTGGGAAGACCGCACCACCTGCGTCCTCTTCGGAGACGGAGCTGGCGCAGTCGTGCTGGAAGCGCGGGACGTGGCCGAGGACGGCCCGGGCATTCTTGCCACCAAGCTGCACGCCGATGGCGAACACAAGGACCTGCTCTATGTCGACGGCGGGCCCTCGACCACAGGAGAGGTCGGCAAGCTGCGCATGAAAGGCCGCGAGGTTTTCCGCCACGCGGTCGTGAACCTCGCCACCGTCCTCGGCGAAGTGCTGGACGAGGCTTCGGTCGCCGCCGCCGACATCGACTGGATTGTGCCGCACCAAGCCAACGCCCGCATTCTCGACGCAACCGCGCGCAAGCTGGAACTTCCGCCGGAAAAAATCGTCGTCACCGTAGATCAGCATGCCAACACTTCGGCCGCCTCTGTGCCGCTCGCTTTCGATGTGGCGCGCAAGGATGGCAGGATCAAGCCCGGCGACCTCGTGATGTTCGAGGCAATGGGCGGCGGATTTACCTGGGGTGCCAGCCTCGCGCGGCTATAACCTTTGATAGAAAAGTGCCGTACGCGCATTGCGGGAATCGGGTAAATACAGTAGGTTGGCAAATCGCTGGAACCCAGGGTCGCGTCTGGGGAAGGATAGAACATGGATATGATGCGCAGCGTGGGCACGCTGACCCGCGCGGACCTCGCCGAAACGATCAACCGCAAGATGGGCCTGAGCCGCGCGGAATCGCTCGACCTCGTGGAAGAAATCCTGGGCAAGATGTGCGATGCGCTCGCCCGCGGCGAAAATGTGAAGATTTCCGGCTTCGGCAGCTTCGTCCTGCGCGATAAGAAGGAACGCATCGGCCGCAATCCCAAGACCGGCGTCGAAGTGCCGATCACGCCGCGCCGCGTGATGACCTTCCGTGCCAGCCAGCTCTTGAAAGAGCGGATAGCGGCGGGCTGACGATTGCCAAGACTTCATGATGGTGCCTAGGGTGCCGCATGGCTGACTTTAGCGACCACAAGGAAGACGGTGCCCTGCGCACCATTGGCGAAGTTGCCAGCGCGACCGGCATCAAGACGCATGTCCTGCGCTATTGGGAACAGCAATTCCCGCAATTGAAACCTTTGAAGCGCAGCGGCGGCCGCCGCTATTACCGCGCCGAAGACGTCGCGCTGGTCGAGCGGATCGACCGGCTGGTCAACCGCGAAGGCTATACGCTCAAGGGCGCCAAGGCGGCGCTGCGCGGAGTGCCGGACCAGCAGGCGGCGGCGCAGGATGCACAACGGCCTTCCCCTTCTGCAGCGTCCAGCGCGGAGCTCGTGGCAAAACTCAAGGCGATCCGCGCACAATTGCAGAACGCACTTTCCGCCTGATCACTTTCGCATGGCGCTCAGTTCGTCCTGCGCCCTTTCGCTGAGCGGCTTTTCCGCAAGCGCGTCTTCCAACGCGTCTAGGGCGTCCATCAACCCTTCGATGCTGTCCGCCAGTTTGCGGGTCGCGCGCGCATCGGCCGCCCACACATCAGCGAGCCGTGCGACAAGCTTCTCGCCTTGGTTCGTCAGCGCAATCAGGCGTCGTCGGCCATCCGCCTCGTCAGCGTAGCCGGTCACATAGCCCGACCGCTCGAGCGACTGGCGTGCCTGGCTGACTGACGCGTGGCTGATGCCGATGGCCTGCGCGATATCGGTTACCGTCATGGGGCCGTTGAGGCGCAGCTGGTTGATCAATCCGAACCAGCGTTGTTCGAACCGAATGCCCAGCGCTTGATAGGCCTTGGCTGCATCGCGATCGATCCGCTCCGAGAGACGACGTAGCCTACCGCCCAGAGCTTCTCCTCCAACACTTCGCAGGTAATCTTCTCCGTCCAACTTGACCGCTCCATTCAATATACGTAAGTGCCTACGCGAATAGTGATTGAAAGGAAAGTGCCGTGTACAAATTCATTCTGGGGGCGGCGTTCGCAGCCTTGGCTACCGCCTCTCATGCCGAGGACGCTGGGCCGACGAAGTCCGAATGCCGCGATGTTTCCGCAGCCATGCGCAAGGCCGCCGACGTTCTGGAAAAGCGTTACGCGCTGATCGCCAAAGGTGAGGAAGCGGCGCAACGGATGCGTGCGGCAGCGGATCGCGGCGAATTTGCCAATGTTTGTGGGACGCAGCACCAAATCGCGCGGGAAATGACGGTGGCCGCGCGCTTCATCCTGCCCGACGATCACTTGCGCATCGCCGCCGGACCCCAGGCGCCGCAAGAGGTGCCCGCACAACCGCCCGAAGACGCTTTGGCGGACAATTTCGGCATTCACGAAGTCTCGCGCCTGCCGGGCGGCATCGGTTACATCCGTATTGCGGGCTGGGCACCTATCGAATGGACGCGCGAACCGCTTGGCCATGCGGTCGAAATGCTGCGCGGATCGCGCGCGATCATCGTCGACATGAGCGGCAACGGCGGGGGAGACGGCCACACGATGAATCTGCTGCTCCGCTCCTTTTTTCCTGAAGACGCGCCACCGTCGCAACAGGGATATGATCGTAACGGGAAGCCGATGGAATGGGTGTCGGGAGAGCCCACTTGGGAGCGCTTCGATCCCGAACTTCCCGTTGCGGTTTTGATCGACGCAAATAGCGCCTCGGCGGCGGAAGCCTTCGCTTTCGGCATGAAGGAAGAGCAAAGAGCCACGATCGTGGGAAGCCGTTCGATGGGCGCCGGTCACGCCGTGCTCGACGGAGCTGAGCTGCCGGGTGGCTTCACCCTCTACATTCCGGAGTATTACGTGAAAGGCCGCCGTACCGGATCGACCTGGGAAGGCCGCGGGGTGGAACCGGATGTCTGGGCTGGAAGCGCCGAAGCGAAGATGGTCGCCTGGAAATTACTGAGCGACAAGCTCGAGGAATGATTACTCCGCTGCCAGCAGCTCTTCCGCGCCGCCAAGGTCCACGCTCACGAGGCGGCTGACGCCGCGTTCGATCATGGTCACGCCGAACAGGCGGTGCATGCGGCTCATCGTCACCGCGTTATGGGTGACGATAAGGTAGCGGGTGTCGGTTTCCTTCACCATCGCTTCCAGAAGATCGCAGAAGCGGTCGATATTGGCGTCGTCCAGCGGCGCGTCGACTTCGTCGAGCACGCAGATCGGCGCGGGATTGGTGAGGAAGAGCGCGAAGATCAGCGCGGTGGCGGTCAGCGCCTGTTCGCCGCCTGAGAGCAGGGTGAGCGACTGGAGCCGCTTGCCCGGTGGCTGGGCGAAGATTTCGAGGCCGGCTTCCAGCGGATCGTCGCTGTCGATGAGGGCGAGATGCGCTTCGCCGCCTTCGAACAGGCGCGAGAACAGGCGCTTGAAGTGCTCGTTGACCTGCTCGAACGCCTCGCGCAGCCGCTCGCGCCCTTCGCGGTTGAGATTGCCGATCGACCCGCGCAGCCGGTTGACCGCTTCGCGCAGTTCCTCCTGCTCGGCGGCGTTGGTGCCGTGCTCGCTTTCGATCTTTTCCAGTTCCTCGGCGGCGACGAGATTGACCGGACCGATCCGCTCGCGGCTGGCGGTGAGGCGGTCCATTTCCTCGCTCTCGGCCTCGGCGGATTTCACGCTGTCTTCGGCGAAGTCGAACTTGCCGGGCAGGAGCGGGGGCGGGGACTGGAACCGCTCGCCCGACACGCGCGCCATTTCCGCGCGGCGGGCGTCCTCGTTCTCGGCTCGGGCGGAGAGGCCGGCGCGGCTTTCGCGCGCTTCGGCCAGCGCCTCGTTGGCGGCGGTGAAAGCACGGTCGGCCCCTTGCGCGACCTCGTTCGCGGCGGCGAGCGCCTTTTCGGCTTCGGCGAGTTCCTTGCCCAGGCGGTCGCGCACCGTGTCGCCCTGTTCGATCTCGCACATCAGGCCTTCGGGCTTGGCGGCGAAGATGGCGCGCTGTTCCTCGATTTCCTCGAAGCGACGGGCCATGTCCGAGAGGCGGCGTGCGGCCTCGCCCGAGCGGGCCTGCCAGTTTGCCATGTCGCTGCGCTGGGCGGCGGTGCGTTCGCGCGCGACGGCGAGCGACTGGTCGTGCGCGGCGAGTTCGGCGGCGCGGGCCTGCAGCGCGGCACGGGCGGCCTCGTTTTTTGCGCGCGCGGCTTCGAGGGAAGCCCGTCCGGCGGCCGGATCGGGCAGGGCGGCGCGCTTGGCCTCGCTTGCGGCAAGGTCGGACTTGGCGGAATTGACGAGGTCCGCGTGGTCCTTCTCCGCCTCGGCCAGTTCGGCAAGGCGGGCGGCGACGCGTTCGCGCGCGGCTTCGGCCTGGTCGAGCGCGCGCAGGGCCTGACGCTCGGCCTCGCTGGCAGAGGAGAGCGCGCGTTCGGCGGCGACGAGGTCGCGCTGGAGGGTGGACAGCGCCTCGGCGGCCTCAGCCTCAGTCGCTTCGGCGCGCGTGACGGCGGCTTCGAGATCGGGGACAAGCGCGTCGAGTTCGGCAAAGCGGTTCTCCGCTTCCAGCCGCGCTGCTTCCGCTGCGCCTTCGCCGCGCACGACGAGCCCATCCCAGCGGCGCAGCCTGCCGTCCAGGGTGACGAGGTTTTCGCCCGGCGCGAGGGCGCGGCCGTCGTCCGCCCTCGCCACATGGACCAGCGCCAGCCTGGCGCGCAATTCCGCGGGGCATTCGGCCACATGGTCGGCCAGGCTGTCCGCCACCGGTTTGGGCGCATCGGCGCCAGTCCAGTAGCGCCCCTCGCTGCCTTCGTCGGGCAGGCCGAGCAACGCCTTGCCGTCGCGGCCCAGCGCTGCGGCAACGGCGCGTTCGTAACCCTTTTCCGCGCGCACGCCATCGATCGCCTGTTGGCGGCCCGAACGCTTGGCAGCGGCGCGTTCGCGCGCTTCGCGGTCGCGTTTGAGGGCGTCGTATTCGCGCGCGACACCGGAGAGTTCGGCCTTGGCGGCGGAATAGGCGCTGGCGGCCTCGTCACGTTCCGCCTGAAGCTCCGCCTTGCGCGCCTGCATTTCCTCGATCGCGGCGCGCTTCGCTTCGACTTCGGAGGCCGCGTCTTTCGCCGCGTCCTGCGCCTGATCGACCGCGCCATCGAGGTCTTCCCCCGCCAGCGCAGCGCGCTGGTCGGCCATGCGGCGCCCTTCGGCCTCGACCCGCTCGAGCCGCGCCTTCGCTTGCGCGACTTCGGCGTCGACCACGCGCCATTCGGCTTCCACCCCAGCGTTGTCCGCCGTGGCCTTGGCCAGCGCGAGTTCCGCCGTGCGGCTGGCGCGCTCCGCATCTTCGCTCTGCGCGACCAGCTTGGGACGCCGCTCCTCGTCGGCGGCCAGCGTCTTTTCGCTTGCGGCGAGTTCTTTCTCGAGCCGCGCCAGAGCCTCGGCCGCATCCTTGGTCATGCGGTCGGCATCGCCGCGATCTTCCTCCAGCCGGACCTTCTGGCGTTCGAGATCGGCGAGCCGCTGCTCCGCGGCTTCGAGCTGACTGGTGAGCGCCGCCATCCGGTGGCCATGGGCGCTCGCATCGTCGCGGCGGTCGGCCTGCTGTTCGCGCGCCTCGGCGAGCTTCTCGGCCGCCTCTCGCTGCGCCTTCTGCGCCGCGTCGGTGCCTTTCTGCGCCTCGGCCACCCGCGCATCGGCGGCGGCGGCGGCTTTCTTCGCCGCGTCCGCCGCGGCGGCGGCATCGCGCCAGCGGGCAAATACGAGTCGGGCCTCAGCGGTCTTTATCTCGTCGGACAGCTTGCGATAGCGTTCGGCCTGCTTGGCCTGTCGCCTGAGCGAGGCGATCTGGCTGTCGAGCCCCGCCATTAAATCTTCCAGCCGCTCCAGGTTCTTCTCGGTCGACCTCAGCTTGCTTTCGGCATCGCGGCGGCGGACATGGAGACCCGCGATCCCGGCGGCCTCTTCCAGCATCATGCGGCGTTCGACGGGCTTCGCGGCAATGACCTGCGCGATCTTGCCCTGGCTCACTAGCGCCGGGCTATGCGCGCCTGTGGCGGCGTCGGCGAAGGTCAGGGCGACGTCCTTGGCGCGGACATCCTTGCCGTTGACGCGATAGGCGGAGCCCGCCCCGCGTTCGATCCGGCGGACGACTTCCAGCTCGTCGCCGTCATCGTCCTCGGCGGACAGCACCACTTCGGCAAAGTCACGCGGCGGGCGGCTGGCCGTGCCGGCGAAGATCACGTCCTCCATCCCGCCCGAGCGCATGGATTTGGGCGAGTTCTCGCCCATCACCCAGCGGATCGCTTCGAGCAGGTTGGACTTGCCGCAGCCGTTAGGGCCGACGACGCCCGTCAGCCCCGGTTCGATGCGCAAGGTGGAGGGCTCGACGAAGCTCTTGAAACCGCTCAATCTGAGCTGTTTGATGAGCATCGTCTGTCGCCCCCCGCCCTAAACCTTACCTCGCGCCGGCGCGCTGGAGGATGGGCTCGACCGCGGCCCATTGGTTGGCATCGATCCGCTGTCCGTTGAGGAAGAAGGTGGGTGTGCCGGTGACATTGGCGGCGGTGGCTTCCTCGCTCGACTTTTGAGCCATCGCGGTGATCGCCGCGCCATCGGAAAGACAGCTGCGCGCCTGATCGGCGGAGAGGCCGCGCGCGGCGAACCAGTCGATCAGGCCGGCCGCCTCGGCGAGGCGCACGAACCGCTCGTTCTCCGGCGCGCTCATCGCGGCTTCGTAGGCGCCGGCGTTGGAGGACAGCGTGTTGCTGAAGTCCGAGAGCGAAGCCCAGGCCTGGTCGGCCAGTGGGTGGAAGCTGGCGGGCGAACCGCAGCGGGCGAGGGTCGAAATCGTCACGTCGAGCGGATCGCGCAGCAGCGGACGGATTTCAAAGCTGACGCGGCCGGTGGAGACATAGTCTTCCATCAGCGGTTCGACACCGTTCTCGGCGAAATAGGCGCAGGCGCCGCAGGTGTGGCTGGCGAATTCGACCAGCTTGAGCGGGGCGTCGGGATTGCCGACCACGAAGCCGCCTTCGACCGTGGTGTTGGCGACATCCAGCCAGCTTTCGCCGTCGGGGGCGGGGATGGCGGCGATGGCTTCGCCGTCGAGGCTGGCGGCATCGCCGTCTTCTGCACCGCCACTGCAGGCGGCCAGCGCCAGGGCGAGGGGGGCAGCAAGGGCGAAACGGGTAGCGCGGTTCATGCAGGATCCTCTGATTTGAGCCGGAAAGGCTATGACAAGGCCTTCCCTTGGTGAAGGAGGCGACAAGCGGTGTCCACAGGGCTGTCCCCGAAAAAAGCGCCGATTTGTGCCTTCCGGAGCGCCGCGGTCCCGCCCTTCAGAACAATTTGTCGAGAATCGGCTGGAGCGTCTGCCAGTCGTGCGCGTCCAGCGTCTTGCCGCCCATGATGAAGGTCGGCGTGCCGCGCAGGCCGAAGGTCTTCACATCGGCGGCGCTCTGTTCGGCGATGGCGCGGGCCTTGGCCTCGTCGGTCAGACACTGGTCGAGCGCAGTGCGCGAGTAGCCCCGGGTTTCCATGATCTCGTAGAAATCGAGGTCGCTGGCGATGGCCTGCGCACGGCTGGCGAAGCTGCCGAAATTCCAGCGCGCCATCTGCGCCTGCGTCATCTTGCGCGCCTTGGCCATCCATTCGCCATGTTTGAGGATCAGAGCCTCGTGATTGGCGGGGAATTTGACCGGAGCGCCGCATTGTGCGGCCAGCGCAGCGGTAAGGTCGATCGGGTCGCGGATGAGGTGGCGGATCTCGTAGGAGACCTTGCCGGTCGGCACATAGAGCAGCTTGATCGCCCCATCGCCCGTGCGCGCAAATTCGGCGCAATGCGAGCAGGTGTAGCTCATGAATTCCACGAGCCGGCCCTGCGCCTTGGGATTGCCGATCAGATGGCCGCCTTCGGTCTCGGTGACCATGGCGCCCCAATTGCCCTTCTTCTCCGAGCCGGGAAGAGGCGGCTTGTCCTGCGCGGTGGCGCCGACGGCCAGCACGCTGGCGGCAGCAAACATGAGGGGCCTGGTCAAACGGGCAAGTCGCGACACGTCAATCGTTCCTGTCTTCACTATCCGATCCGAAGCTGCGCGCGAGCGATTCGAGCACGGTGCGGAGTTCGGGATCGCCGATATCGCGCAGACTGTCGCCCAGTTCCACCGGAATTGGCTTGAGCGAAGGCGGCGCTTTCGCCCTGTTCCTGTCCTCCGGCGGCTTAACCGCACCTTGCCGGAGCTTGATCCGCGCCACCGCCTTGTAGCCGAAGAAGCGATTCACCCGGTCGATGATCTCGGGCAGCACCTGCTGGATCAGCGGCGCATGGGCGGGTTTGACGACGAGTTCGAGGATGCCTTCCGACTTTTCGCCGGGCGGGAAGCGGATCATTTCCGGCATGCAGACCCGCGCGTGCGTTTCGCCCACGATTTCGGGCCAGCGGCTGAGAACGGAGCTTTGCACGAAGCCGAAACGCCGGAAGGCCGGGCGGCCGATCTGCGGCATGAGGTCGCTAATAGCCTTTGCAGCGCCCCCACGTGGGCGTTCGTAAGGCTTGGGAGCTTTCTTGCGGCCTGCCGCTGCGCTGCGTGAGGCCGGTTCCTTGCCCTTGCTACCTGTTTTCGATGTCGGCTTGTCGCTTCCCATTACGGGCGCGCTCATGCCATAGGCGGGGCGTGGCCGCCATAGTTTCCGAACATTTGCTCGACTGGTACGATGCCCATGCGCGCGACTTGCCGTGGCGCGCGCGTCCGGGCGAGCCTTTGCCCGACCCCTATCGCGTGTGGCTGTCGGAGGTCATGCTCCAGCAGACGACCGTCGCGGCGGTGAAGCCCTATTTCGAAGCCTTCACCACGCGCTGGCCGACGGTGGAGGCGCTGGCCGCCGCGCCGGAAGAGGACGTCATGGCCGCCTGGGCGGGACTCGGCTATTATTCGCGCGCCCGCAATCTGGTGAAGGCGGCGCGGGCGGTGGCCGATCTCGGAAGTTTTCCCGACACCGAGGAAGACCTACGAGAATTGCCGGGGCTGGGCGCCTATACCGCTGCGGCGGTGGCGGCGATTGCTTTCGGGCAGCGGGCGGTGGTGGTGGACGCCAATGTCGAGCGGGTGGTGGCGCGGCTCTTCGCGCTGAAGGAGCCGCTGCCGGGTGTGCGCAAGGCGATACGGGCGGCGACCGATGCGATCGCGCCGGATAGCCGCGCGGGCGATTTTGCTCAGGCGATGATGGATCTGGGCTCCTCGATCTGCACCGCGCGCGATCCAAAGTGCCTGCTCTGCCCGCTGGAACGCGATTGCCGGGGCAGGGCGGAGGGCGATCCCGCCTTGCTGCCCGTCAAGGCGCCGAAAAAGGAAAAGCCGGTCCGACAAGGTCGCGCCTGGTGGATCGAGCGCGATGGCGCGGTGTGGCTGGTCCGGCGCGAGGGCACAGGGATGCTCGGCGGCATGCGCGCGCTGCCCGACGATGGGTGGTCGGCCAAGGGTGACGGCACAGGCGAACCGCCGATTGAAGGCCATTGGGAGGCGCTTGGAATGGTGCGCCACACCTTCTCGCATTTCGCGCTCGAACTGACGGTGCAGCGAAGTGCCGCCCCCGAACAGCCGGAACGAGCAGGCGAATGGTGGCCGCTCGACCGGCTGGAAGAGGCGGGGCTGCCGACGCTGTTTGCGAAGGCGGCCCGGCTGGCGCTGGCGAGTTAGATGATCCCGCCGCCGAGGCTTAGGCGGATTACGGCTATCAGCAGCACGACGAGGTTGAAGTTCCGCCCCGAATTACTCGACGACAGCTGGCCGAGGATGACGCCGATCACGATAAGAGGCAGCGCGATCCAGTTTGCCCAGCCCAGCAAGGGGATGGTGGCGGGGATCACGATAACCAGCGAGATGATTCCGAAGAGGAAAGAGAGAAGGTTCAGCATGTGTCCTATATGGGTAAGGCACTTGCCGCTTGCAAGCCCAAACGCCTTTCGCAATTGACCGTTCAGTTTCAAATCCGCATCAATCGCCCTAACGCATATATCTTCAAGAGGATCGCCCATGGCCTATCGTGAATTCGACGCTCCCCAGTACTCGCGCCGCTCGCTGCTGAGAGGCGGGGCATGGCTGACCGCCGGGGCGGCGCTTTCCGCGATGCCGATGGGCCGCGCGGCTCTGGCGCAGGGCATGCCCGGCGGCTGGGACAATGTCGGCGCGATGGTCGATAAATATGTGGGCGAGCGCAAGGTCGCCAACATGGTCGCCGCGCTTGGTTGGGGCGACAAGAAGCCGGTCTATGTCGCGCGCGGCAATTTGGCGCTGGGCAGCCAGACGCGCGCCGGGGCCGACAGCCTCTATCGCATCTATTCCATGACCAAGCCGGTCACCGGCATGGCCGCGATGCAGCTGATCGAGGACGGCAAGATGGGCCTCGACCAGCCGATCGCCGAGCATTTGCCGCTGTTCGGCAAGATGATGGTGCAGAAAACCTACGACGGCTCGGTCACCGATCTCGTGCCGGCAGAGCGCCCGATCACCGTGCGCCACCTGCTCACCCACACGGCGGGCCTTGGCTATTCCATCGTTCAGAAGGGCCCGATCCGCGATCAGTATGTGAAATACGGCGTGGTGCCGGGGCAGGTCAGCCGCCTGCCGATCCCGGGCCTGGGCCGCGAGGAAGCGATCCGCGGGCTCGACAAGTTCGCCAACAACCTCTCGCAGCTGCCGCTGGTCCTCCAGCCGGGTACCAAGTGGAGCTATTCGGTCGGTCTCGACCTGCTCGGCCGCGTGATCGAAGTCGCCAGCGGGATGAAGTTCGACGAGTATTTGCGGACCGCGATCTTCGAGCCGGCGGGCATGAACAGCACCTATTTCCGCGTGCCGGAAAGCGAAGTGGGCCGCTTCACCACCAATTACGGCATCCTCAATGGCACGCCGCTGCCGATGGATCCGGCGGCCTCCTCGGTCTATCTCGACGATCCGGCCTTCCCCTTCGGCGGGGCAGGCCTTGTCTCGAGCGCGCATGATTACGACCGCTTCCTCAAGATGCTGCTCGGCTACGGCATGATCGACGGCAAGCGCGTGCTGGCGGAAAACGCGGTGCGCGTCGGCACATCGAACCTGTTGCCGGAGATGGCCACGACCAAGGGCACCTGGGTCGAAGGCCAGGGCTTTGGTGCGGGCGGCCGCGTGCAGGACGGCGCCTATGGCTGGGGCGGGGCGGCCGGCACGGTCGGCTTCGTCAGCTTCAAGGCAGGCCTGCGCGCCACGCTGATGACGCAGTACATGCCGTCCGAAGCCTATCCGATCCACGAAGGCTTCCCGCGCGCCGTGCTCGCCGATCTTGCCGCCATGCAGGGAGCCTAGAGCCATCGCCCTTTCCTTCACCGGATCGAAGATCGACCGCGCCGATCATGTCCGCGCGGACCCGGAGCGGCTTGCAGGCTACATGAACTGGAAGGCGCGGCTGCTCCGCCTCGACGGGTTGATGCCCGCGCTGGACGATTCTGGGCGGCTCGCCTGGGGCACGCTGGCCGACGCGCCGGAGGAGGCGGAACTGGTCTTCCTCGGCCTCGACCTTACGGACGGCGGGGAGAAAGCCTGCTTCGCCGCCGTCCCCCCGCGCGGCGATGCCACCCCGCGCATGGCGAACCCGCAATTGTGGTCGCTCATGGCCACGCTCGCGCCCGACGATCTTGCGGTCTACGGGGGCGCGCGCAGCATCGTCGACTGGCACGCGCGGCACCGGTTCTGCGCCGAATGCGGCGGCGACACGAAACTCGCCAAGGGCGGCTGGCAGCGCGACTGCACCTCCTGCGGAGCGAGCCATTTCCCGCGCACCGATCCGGTCGCGATCACGCTGGTCGAACATGACGGCAAGCTCATGCTCGGGCGGGGCAAGGGGTGGCCAGAAGGCCGCTTTTCCGCGCTTGCCGGCTTTGTGGAACCGGGCGAAAGCATCGAGGAAGGCGTCGCGCGCGAAGTGTTCGAGGAAAGCGGCGTGCGCATCCGCGACGTGAGCTATGTCGCCAGCCAGCCCTGGCCCTTCCCGAGCCAGTTGATGATCGGCTGCCACGCCTATGCCGACGACGAGGAAGTGACGATGGACGAAACCGAAATGGCCGAAATCCTCTGGTTCACGCGCGAGGATATCGAGGCGGCCTTCGCCGGCGCCCCCTCCGCGCCCTTCCACAAGCCGGTGGAGCAGGCGATCGCCACCCATCTCATGCGCTGGTGGCTCGCACGATGACCCGCACGCTCACCATCGACATCTGGTCCGACGTCATGTGTCCCTGGTGCCTCGTCGGCTGGGGCAATCTCGGCCAGGCGCTGGAGCAGCTGGATGGCGAAATCGCGGCGGACATCCGCTGGCACGCCTTCGAACTCAACCCCGACATGCCGGAAGAAGGCGAGGAGCGCACCGCGCATATCGCGCGCAAATACGGCCGCACGATAGAGCAGTCGAAGGAGGTGCAGGGCCGGATGCGCGAAGCGGCCGAGGCGGCGGGGGTCTCTCTCGATTACGAAGGGCCGGAGCCTGCGCCCGAGGCGATGATGTGGAACACCTTCGACGCGCACAAGCTGCTGACTTGGGCGCTGGAGGAGCACGGGGCCGAGGCGCAGACGCGGCTCAAGCTCGCGCTGTTCGAGGCGCACTTCAACCAGCGCCGCCGGATCGGCGAACGCGACGTGCTGCTCGCCGTGGCGGAGGAGGCGGGCCTGGACCACGAAGCCGCTGCAGACGCGCTCGACAGCGAGGAACTCGCCCGCAAGACCCGCGTCGAAGAACGCGCCGCGATGGAAATGAACATCACCGGTGTGCCTGCCATGATCGTGGAAGGCCGCTTCATGATCCCCGGTGCCCAGCCGCCCGAGGCCTATGTGAACGCGCTGCGGCGGGTGGCGGAGAGGACTGCCTCGGAAGGCTGAAGCGAATGTCTGCTAACGACCCGATTGCGGACGCTTACATTACCTGTCACTTTTGCCTCATGAGCAAAGAAGATTTCGTTTCCCAGCAGCGCAATGGGGTCAATTTTTTATTCGGCTTGTTGGTCGTTGGTCTTTTTATGTTCTGGCTGTGGGCCGCCCTGGATGGGGCTTTCGATTTGGGTTGGAATGCTGATCCGCAAATCTTGTGGCTTGCACCGTCGATGGCAATCTTCGCCTATATTGTCCGGTTTTTTTGTATGAGGATTTTTGGCTTCATAGAAAGTAACTACTAGCGTCGGATTCCCACCCATTGTCGGACGTTCGTAAATTTCCAGCTCGACTAGTGCCGAACTACAAAAAAGCCCCGCTGGTGAGGGCGGGGCTGATTGGGTCAGTTCTGACGAGCAAGCTTAGCTCGAGCGATCATCCTGCATCGCTTGACGGGTCTTCTCGCCCTTCATGGCGTCCTGCGCGGGGTTGTCCGAGCCGACTTCCGGTTCGCGGTTGTCGGGATCGAAGGCGCGGTTGAGTTCGCCGCGGGTACCGACCTGCCGGTTCACCTCGCCGCCCGAAGCGCTCTGCTGCGACGGGGTGGGGTATTCGGTCATCTCGTCGATGAGGTCGTTGTCGGGGTGCATGGACTGGCGTTCGGGCATGAAAATATCTCCTTTGCCCAATCAACGGATGTTGCATCGGCGCCGTTCCGCAGTTCGTCCCGGCTGAGGCCCGCCTTCCCTCGGCCAAGGAAAAAGGGCGCCGATCCATGATGGAGCGGCGCCCTTTTCCTGCGTGTTTACGCGGTCTGCGGGTCAGCAGTTGCCTTCCACGCCGTCGACACAATCGCCGACCGATTCAACATCTTCCACCGCACCTTCGACCGTGTTGCAAGCCGAAAGGAAGAAGGCGGTGCTGCCGAGGGCCACCATGAGAAGCTTTTTCATTATCACTCTCCTGAAGTGCGGGCCGACGACCTCCCGCGATTGGGTCGGTGGCGGAAAAACGGGAGCGGGGTCAAAGAGTTCCGCAGTGCCCGCCGCAAAAGGTCAGATGAGGCCGAGGCGCTCCAGCTTGCCGGCCAGCTTGCCGGGCAGGACATCGCCGATATCCTCGCCTTCCTCGAGATCGCGCGGAGGCTCGCCCTTGAGGTAGCGCCAGCCCTGGTGGGCGCGCTTGGGGCGGGGGTGGACGCGCACCAGTTCGGGCTTCAGGTCGATGGACCAGCGCCCGGTCGCGGTCTCGCTGAAACCGAGGATCTCGCTGCGCGCCACAATGCTGTGCTGGTGTATCCAATAGAGCGAGCCGCCGATGCATTGCTCCCATTTTGTGGGGCGATAGCGGGTGGTGAGGTTGGGGCTGCGCCGCTGCGCGTACCAGCTCTCGATATCGGCAAAGCTCTGCGCGCCGAAGGCGATCTTGGTCAGGTGAAGCGGCATGAGATGGAGATAGGGGCTTGCCGCGAAAGAGCAACCGAACGCCCTAATCCCGACGTCACCCCGGACTTGATCCGGGGTCCCGCTTACTTCTGGCGGGGCGCGAGAGCGAAAAGCAGTGGGACCCCGGCTCGGGGGCCGGGGTGACGTGGATGAAGTCGCTGGCGAAACGTCTTTCCTACAGATCGCCCGGTGTTGCAGACCGGCAGGATGCTATCCCGCGCTATTCTCGAAACCGCAAAAATCCGCCACTTCGCAGCCGCAAACCGCCCCCGGAGCGTTTTCTCCCAGGACCGTGCTCCATGTGCTCCAAGCTGTAGGAAGCTAGCCGACGATCCCGCTTGCCACGGCAAGGCCGAGGAAGGCGAAGAAGCCCATCGAATCGGTGATCATGGTGACGAAGACGCTGGAGGCGACCGCCGGGTCCTGGTCCAATCGGTCGAAGGCCACCGGCACCAGCACGCCGGCGAGGCCTGCGGTGATCACGTTGACCACCATGGCCGCGGCAATGACCGCGCCCAGCATGGGACTGAAGATGACAGCGGTGGCAAGGCCGACCAGCACGGCGATGGTCACGCCGTTGAGTGCGGCCACGCGCAGCTCGCGCATCAGGATGCGGCCCGTGTTCGAACGGGTGAGCTGGTTCATCGCGATGGCGCGCACGGTCACCGCCATGGTCTGGGTTCCCGCATTGCCGCCGATGCTGGCGACGATGGGCATCAGCACGGCAAGCGCAACCAGCTGCTCGATCGCGGCCCCGAAGGCGGCGATGATGAGGCTGGCGACCAGCGCGGTGCCGAGGTTCGCAACCAGCCAGCGCACGCGGCTGGAATAGGCCTCGCGGATCGGCTCGTTGATGTCGCCTTCGCCTGCACCCGACATCAGCAGGGCGTCCTCGCCCGCCTCTTCGGAGATGATGTGGACGATGTCGTCGACCGTCATCTGGCCGACCAGCCGCCCGTCGTCATCGACCACGGCGGCGCTGATCAGGCCGTACTTCTGGAACATCAGCGCGACCTCTTCCTGGTCGAGTTCGGCCGGGATCAGCGTCTGGTCGCGCTTCATCACGTCGCCCAGCGCCACGTCGCGCGGGGTGCGCAGGACCCAGGACAGCTGGCAGGTGCCGACCGGGTGCAGGCGCTGGTCGACCACGAAGACCTCGAAGAAATCTTCGGGCAGGTCGCGCCCGTCGCGCAGGAAATCGATGAGATCGCCCACGGTGATGTGTTCGGGCACGGCCACGAACTCGCGGCTCATCAGGCGGCCCGCGGTCTCTTCGGGGTAGGAGAGCGCGGTCTGGATCGCGATGCGGTCTTCGGGATCGAGTTCGGCGAGGATGGCCTTCTGATCGTCCTCGTCCAGATCCTCGATCAGCTGGACGGCGTCGTCGGTTTCCAGCTGTTCCGCGATCTGCGCCACTGCATCGGCGGGCAGCGCCTCCATCATCTCCTCGCGCACGTAGTCGTTGAGTTCGGCAACGACTTCCGAGGTCATCAAATCGGTGATCTCGGTCGCGAGGCGGTGGCGGTCTTCACGCTCGAACAATTCGAGCAAGTCGGCCACGTCGGCGGGGTGGAGCGGCTCGACGAGGTCGTAGAGCTCGCCGCTTGCGCCTGCTTCCAGCGCATCTTCGACCGAACGGACGAACTCGCGCTTGAGCGTGTTCTCCTCGTCCATGCGCTCGTCGTCGATGCGGTCGTCCGGGCGCGCGCCTTCCTCCGGCGCATCCGCCAGAACCGTGTCTTCGCCGTCGAGGGTGCGCTCGTCCTCCGCCATGTTCGCGGCTCTATAAGCGATGGGGCGAAAAGCAAGTTTCCCGAACTTGCCTATTGTATTATATCAGCAATACACATAGGCGGCCCGGCATCACTTTGGGAGGAGAGAACAGCATGAAGCTGAGGACGTTCGTATCGGGCTTGGCCCTCTTGGCAACCGTGTCGGCCCCGGCACTGGCCGCCGAGGAAGTCGATCTTCTCATCGCCAATGTCACCGTAATCGACCCGCAGCATGAGACCCGGATCGAGGGGCGTGATGTGGTGATCGACGAGGGCCGCATCGTCGCCGTGGTCGCAACCGGTTCGGGCGAATTCGAAGCGCACAGCCGTGTCGATGGTTCGGGCAAATACGTGATCCCCGGCCTCATGGATATGCATGTCCACACCAGCATCCGTCCGGTCCATGAAAGCTCGCTCAAGCTGATGACCGCAAACGGCGTGACCGGCGTGCGCGAGATGGGCAGCGACTGCGTTGATCCCGACACCGTCTACATGTGCCTCGGCGAAATGCGCGAGAGCGCTGCGAAGATCGAGGCCGGCGAGATGGTCGGCCCGCGCCTCCTGGCATTGTCTACCCTCAAGGTCGACAGCAACCGCCGTCCCGATGCGAGCGAAGGGCAGATCCTCTATGCGCCCTTCAACGCCGAGGATGGCCGCGCCACCGTTGCCGGACTGGCCGCGCGTGGGCCGGACCTGATTAAGGTGTCGCAGGAAATCCACTCAGACGCCTTCACCGCGCTCATGGCCGAGGCGGAAGCGCGCGGCGTAAGGGTCGGCGGCCATGTCCCCATGATGTTCAGCATCGCCGATGTGGCGGGCATGGGCATGGACACGATCGAGCATGCCCGCGACCTGCCGCTCGATTGCTCGGCCTTCGGCTCGGGATTTCGCGACCAGATCATGCGCAAGCTGCGCGGCGAGGATGTCGCCTGGCCCGATCGCTCCAAGCGCCCGGCTGGCGTGCGCGACAGCTTCGACGAGGCTCTGTGCACTCCGCATCTCGAGGCAATGGTGGCCAATGACACCTGGTACGTGCCCACCCACCTGACCCGCGAGATGGACTTCCGCGCTGGTGAGGAGGCCTACCGAAAGGACGCGCGACTGGCCTATCTCGTCGAGATGCAGGTGGCCGACTGGACGCGTGACCTCGACCGCACCGTGCAGGCTTCGGAGGAAGAGGTCGCAGCGCTGAGCGACTTCTTCGACCTTGCCCTCAAGACTACGGGCATGGCCCACGCGGCAGGGGTGAAGATCATGGCGGGCACCGATGCGAACGACACGATGGTCTTCCCCGGTTTCAGCCTGCATGACGAACTGGGCTTCATGGTCCGCGCCGGCCTTACACCGATGGAAGCCCTGCAGACCGCCACCAGCGTCCCTGCTCAATACCTGGGGCGCGAAGGGGATTTCGGCGGGGTGTCGGAAGGCAAGCTGGCCGATCTCGTCCTGCTGGATGCCGACCCGACGCTCGACATTGCGAACACCAAGGCCATCGCAGCGGTAGTGCAGGGCGGCGTGGTTCGCGACCGCGCGGCGCTCGACGCCCTGCTTGCCGAGGTGCGCGAACGGAAAATCGCGGCCGATGCGCAGATGAGCGAAGCCAAGGAGTAGGCGCACTCCCGGGTCGGCGGCCTAGCCATATGCGGGCTGCCGACCTATGTGGGCCGGCGTAAGTTCAAACCAGATACTGGAGATTCGCCGCATGGCCGACAAACTCACCTTCACCCTCGACACCGGCGACGGCGAAAACAAGGACGTGGTGATCAAGCTGCGCCCCGATCTGGCCCCCGGCCATGTCGAGCGTATAACCACGCTGGCGGGTGAGGGCTTTTACGACGGCGTAGTCTTCCACCGCGTGATCCCCGGCTTCATGGCGCAGGGCGGCGATCCGACCGGCACCGGCATGGGCGGCAGCGACAAGCCCGACCTCAAGGCCGAATTCAACAGCGAACCGCACACCCGCGGCACCTGCTCGATGGCCCGCACCCAGGTGCCCGACAGCGCCAACAGCCAGTTCTTCATCTGCTTCGACGACGCCGAATTTCTCGACGGCCAGTACACCGTCTGGGGCCAGGTCGAGAGCGGCATGGAATACGTCGACGCGCTGCCCAAGGGCGAGCCGCCGGCAAATCCGGGCAAGATCGTGAAGGCGACTGTTGGCTGAAGGTAGTTCGCTGAGGCTTCGCAATTTGCGAACTTTGCACTGGAGTTGTGTTACACCCAGTGTAGAATGAAATTCGAAGAGGGAAGTGGTGCCTCGATCCCTTTTGGAAGGGGACCGAACTTGGTGACAGCCCGCCCCGACTTCCCTCTTCTGATCCACGTTTGAACCCGTAGAATTGACGCTATTGTGCGCGCTCGAAGCGATGAGTCGCAAGGGGGATAACTGTAAAAAAGTCGAAATAGACTTGTTGACCGGGATTCGAGGCTGTGAAGCGCACGTCCTGAACTCCATATTGAAGTCGGTTGCGGAAAGATTTAAGGGCCTGCCACCCATGAAACCGACCACCACTCCCAAGACCTACAGGGTCAAGAGCTTCGGCTGTCAGATGAACGTCTATGACGGCGAGCGCATGGCCGAGATGCTGGGCGAGCAGGGCATCGTGCCTGCGCCCGAGGGCGAGGATGCCGACCTCGTCGTGCTCAACACCTGCCACATCCGCGAGAAGGCTGCGGAGAAGGTCTATTCGGACATCGGCCGCCTGACCAAGGCGGGGCGCGAGGCGGGCAAGGAGCCGCTCATCGCTGTCGCGGGCTGCGTCGCGCAGGCCGAGGGCGAGGAGATCATGAAGCGTTCTCCGGCGGTCAGCATGGTCGTCGGCCCGCAGGCCTACCATCGCCTGCCTGAGATGCTCGACAAGGCAGTGAAGGGCGAGCGGGCGACCGATACCGACATGCCAGCCATTGCCAAGTTCGCCGCATTGCCCGAGCGTCGCCGCACCAATC
The DNA here is from genome assembly GCF_019711375.1 of Qipengyuania aurantiaca. Lineage (NCBI taxonomy): Bacteria > Pseudomonadati > Pseudomonadota > Alphaproteobacteria > Sphingomonadales > Erythrobacteraceae > Qipengyuania > Qipengyuania aurantiaca. Next base: position 160,973 of record NZ_CP081295.1, on the reverse strand, counting down.
CGGCGAGCTTCCTCACCGTGCAGGAAGGCTGCGACAAGTTCTGCACCTATTGCGTGGTGCCCTATACCCGCGGCGCGGAAATCAGCCGTCCCTATGCAGACCTCGTCCTCGAAGCGAAAAAGCTGGTCGACGCGGGCGCGAAGGAAATCACGCTGCTCGGCCAGAATGTCAGCGCTTGGGGCGGCGAGGATGAAAAGGGCCACAGCGTCGGCCTCGCAGGCCTGATCCGTGACCTTGCGAAGGTCGATGGCCTCGCGCGCATTCGCTACACCACCAGCCACCCGGCCGACATGGACGACGATCTGATCGCCGCGCATGGCGAGGTGGACAAGCTCATGCCCTTCCTCCACCTGCCGGTGCAGGCGGGCAGCGACCGTGTCTTGAAGGCCATGAACCGCAGCCACACGGCTGAGAGCTATCTCAAGCTGCTGGAACGCTTCCGCGCCGCGCGACCGGACCTCGCACTGTCGGGCGACTTCATCGTCGGCTTCCCCGGCGAAACCGATGCCGAGTTCGAGGAAACGCTCGCGCTGGTCGACGAGGTCAAATACGCGCAGGCCTTCAGCTTCAAGTATTCGCCGCGCCCCGGCACGCCCGCCGCCACGATGGAAAGGCAGGTGGCGAAAGAGGTCATGGATGACCGCCTCCAGCGCCTCCAGGCCGCCCTCAATCGCGACCAGTTGGCCTTCAACGAGGCGAGCGTCGGAAGAACATGCGAAGTCCTCGTCGAGCGCAAGGGCAAGCACGCCGGCCAGTGGCTCGGCAAGTCGCCCTGGCTCCAGAGCGTGTGGTTCGAAGGCGACGCGGCCATCGGCGACCTCGTGCAGGCCGAACTGGTCGAGGCGGGGCCGAACTCACTGGCCGGGCGCTTGCTCGAACCGGCGCTTTCAGCCGCCTGAGCCGTCTTCGGCTGCGAGGTCGGTGAAGTCGGGCTCCTCGGCGATCAGCACGGTTCCGGTCACACCGGTGACCTCCGCCGGCTGGACCGTGGGGTTCGAAGGATAAGCCTCACCATCGAATCTGAGGAGGGCGTCGCCCGCCTCGCCGCCGCCGCCCGAAATGGCGACGGTAATGTCCTTCCAGCCGTTGGTGCTGGTGTCCATTACGGTGACGGGCGTGCGCGATACGCTGATGTCGGCCACCTTGCGCCACATCGGGCCCGCCGGGGTCAGGACGAGGGTGGGGCAGCCGCCCGTGCCGCAGAAATAGGAGCCAACCAGGTGAACGATCGCCTCATCCGCACCGTCACCGTCCAGATCGCTCCACGCCAGCGCATAGCGCATCGGCAGGCCGTCGGGATATTCCTGCATCAGGAAGTGGCGGATGTCGTCTTCCGGAGCGGGGGAAGGCGCGGCCTGCGCATCCGATGCAGCCGTGTCTCCGGCTGGCGCTTCGGCTTCCTCAGCCGGCGAGCAGGCTGCCAGCGAAACGAGCGAGGCGGCAAGGACAAGCGTACGGACCATGCTGATCTCCCGGTGGCTTCGAGTCGGTGGCGGAGTCTGGGCGCGAGGCGATCGGATGACAAGCCGGTTACTTTCCACCGCCATCACACGGCCCCCTTCTTGCTTGATATGCGTTGAAGAGTAACCTTCCGACTCGATAGCTAATGCGAAAGGAGCAGATGGCTCGCAAACCCGCCAAGAGGCAGCCCGGACAGGCCGAACCGGCCCTGACCAAACCGCCAGCACCCCAGCGCGAGGTTCGCCGCGCGCAGGTCGATGTGAACTTCGAAAACCAGAGCCTGCTAGGCGCGCTGTTCGGACAGTTCGATGCCAATCTGGTGCAGGTCGAAAACCGGCTGGGCGTGTTCATCTCCGCCCGCGGAAACGCGCTCCATATCGAAGGGCCCGAAGACAGCGTGGCACGTGCGCGTGACGTCCTCAACGAAATGTACGACCGCCTCGCCATGGGGCAGGACCTCGACGCGGGCGCCATCGAATCTCTGATCGCCATGTCGAACGAGCCGACTTTCGACGGCATCGTCGACGGCAAGCTGAACGAGGCGAAGGGCGGCCCGCCCATCATGATCCGCACGCGGCGCAAGACCATCGTGCCGCGCAGTGCCATGCAGGCGACCTATATGCGCAGCCTGGTGCGCGACGACATCATCTTCGCGCTTGGTCCGGCAGGTACCGGCAAAACCTACCTCGCCGTGGCGCAGGCCGTCGCGCAGCTGATCACAGGCAGTGTCCAGCGGCTGATCCTCTCGCGTCCCGCCGTGGAAGCGGGTGAGAAGCTCGGCTTCCTGCCCGGCGACATGAAAGACAAGGTCGATCCTTACCTGCGTCCGCTCTACGACGCGCTCTACGACTGCATGCCGCCCGAACAGGTCGAGCGGCGGCTGGCGAGCGGAGAGATCGAGATCGCGCCCATCGCCTTTATGCGCGGCCGCACGCTAGCCGACGCCTTCGTCATCCTCGACGAGGCGCAAAACACCACGCGCGAGCAAATGAAGATGTTTCTCACCCGCTTCGGCCAAAATAGCCGGATGGTGGTGTGCGGAGACCCCCGGCAGGTCGACATCCCCGGCGGCGACGGCATGAGCGGTCTTGCCGATGCCGTCGGCAAGCTGGAGGGCGTCGAAGGCTTCGGCACCATCCGCTTCACCGCCGCCGACGTGGTGCGCCACCCGATCGTGGGGCGTATCGTCGAGGCTTACGAGGGACCGGCGGCCTAAGTGCAACTCGACATCGATATCGTGGATTGGCCCGAGGAAACGCTCTGGGCCGATTTGTCCGAGCGTGTGCACGCCGCGGTCTCGGATGTGGAACCGGCGCTGGCGAGCGAGCGGCTGATGACGAGCGTCCTTTTCACCAGCGACAGCCAGGTCCACGCGCTCAACAAGGAATGGCGGGGCAAGGACAAGCCGACCAACGTGCTTTCCTTTCCCATGCTCGAGCGTGAGGAATTGCTGGAACTGGGCGAGGGCGGGCCGCCCGAAATGCTGGGCGATATCGCGCTCGCCTTCGAGACCTGTCAGCGCGAAGCGGAGGAGAAGGGCGTGAGCCTGCGGGATCATACCGCGCACCTTCTCGTTCACGGTTTCCTGCATCTTGCAGGGCATGATCATGTCGATTCCGACGAGCAGGCGGCGGCGATGGAAAAACTCGAGATCGAAGCGCTTGCAAAACTGGGTATAGCGGACCCATATGGGGACCGCTGAAATTTAGGAGTTTACGACCCGGCCCATGGCCAATTCCTCACCCCCCGCCGGAGACGCGGAGAGTAGCAGCGGGCTTTGGCCCGCCATCAAGAAACTGTTCGACGCCGAAGGTGGCGAGCGGAGCCTGCGTGCCCAGCTCGAAGAAGCCATCGACGAGCACGAGGGCGAGAACGGCTCCGAAGATACCGAGGATACCGCCAAGGGTGATCTATCGGGCGTCGAGCGGCAGATGCTGCGCAATTTGCTGCATTTCAGCGAGCATGACGCCGACGATGTCGCCGTGCCGCGCGGCGAGATCATCGCTGTGGATGCGGGGGCCAGCTGGGACGAGGTCGTCGCGACTTTCTCCGAACATGGCCATTCGCGCATGCCCGTATATCGCGGGCAGCTCGACGATGTGATCGGCATGATCCACATCAAGGACATCTTCCCCTTCCTCGCCGATAAGAAGGCACCGCCCGCCGACTGGACCACGCTGATGCGCCAGCCGCTCTACGTGCCGCAGACCCGCAACGCGTTGGACGTACTGGCCGATATGCGCTCTCAGCGGATGCATCTCGCCATCGTGCTTGACGAATTTTCCGGCACCGACGGGATCATCACCATCGAGGATCTGGTCGAGGAAATCGTCGGCGAAATCGAGGACGAGCATGATGACGCGCCCGAGATATGGATCGCGTCCATCGGCGAAGGCATGTGGGACTGCGACGCGCGCGCCGAGCTGGACGACGTGGCCGACAAGATCGACCCGCGCCTCGCGGAAGTGGAGGAATCGGTCGATACGCTGGGCGGTCTTGCCTTCGTGCTGGCGGAGCAGGTGCCCCCTGTCGGCAAGATGCTCGAACACCCGAGCGGCTGGCGGATCGAGGTCACCGATGGCGACGAAACCCATGTGACCCGCCTGCGCCTTCACGCCCCTGAAGAGGTACAGAGCGAGGCCTGATGGCGACAGTTGCGCGAAATCGCACATTCGCCCTCGACAGGTCCGCGCAAGCTGCATAGGCCAAGGTCATGGCCACCCGGCGTCTACCTCCCCTAAGGGCTCTCGAAGCCTTCGTCCGTACCGTCCGGCTGGGCTCTGCCCGTGCTGCGGCGGACGAGCTGGGGCTGAGCCCCTCGGCGCTTTCGCGGCGCATTGGCAATCTTGAGGAATTTGTCGGGAAGAAGCTCTTTACCCGCGCCCGTCAGGCGATGCAACTGACCGATGACGGCCACGCTTTCTACGAGGCGGTGAATCCGCAGCTCGAAGCCTTGGCGAGGGCGGTGGAAAGCCAGTCAGAGAACCTTTCGGTGCTGCGGCTCCATCTCGGCGTCCTCCCGCTTTTCGGTAGCCAGCGGCTGTTTCCCAAGCTCGGCGAATTGCGCGCGCGCCATCCGTTGCTGCACATCGACATCGACACCGGCCCCCATCTGGAAGACCGCGTGGGCGACACGCTCGATGCGGCAATCATTCTTTCGCGCGGCCCCGCCAGCGGCCTTCACGCCGTGCGGCTGGACTTCAACATGGTCCATGCCATCGCGAGCAAGGAAGTGGCGGACAAGCTGGGTGAAAAGCCAGATCCGGCAATTCTCGCCAAGCAGACCTTCCTCATCCACAACGAGCTTCCCGAAAGCTTCCGCGCGTGGAAGGACGAGCTCAACCTCCACGATCTCGAACCGGCGGCCATCGACCATTTCGATTCCGGCCAGCTGATGCTCGAAGCCGCAGCCCAAGGGCTCGGCATCGCCATCATGCATGACGACCATCTGCGGCGTGCACGCGACACGCGCCTGACCGACCTGTTCGGCGTGGAAGTCGAAAGTCCCTATAGCTACTGGTTCATCTGCAAGCCGACCGCGCTGGAAGAGCGCCCGGTCCGGCTGTTCCACGATTGGCTGGTGAACGCGGGCCTCTGACCCTCGCTCAGGCGCCGGGCGGGTTGTACCGCACTGCCTCGACCACATGCTGGTAATCGCGCAGCGGTTTGCCGAGATTGGCTTCGAGCTGCTCGACGATTTCCGCGCGCGCCTTGGCGGCTATGGCCTTGCGACCCCGATGCTCTTCCGGACTGAACGGTTCGAGATAGGTGATGCGCAGGCGGAACGTGCCCCGGCGCGCCATGATGCGCATGGCGTTGTGGAGGCCGCTCTCTTCGCCGATCCAGGAAATTTCTTCGGAATTCTCCCCGTAGTCAAGCACGACCGGCTGCACCATCACTCCGGGTGGCGGCGGTTCGAGGACCGAGATCATCGAGGACTTGAAAGGCAGCAGCGAATGACCGTCCGTCACTGTGCCTTCGGGAAACACCGTAACCGACCAATTGTCTTGTAAGGCCTCTTTCAGCGCGTTGATCTGTTCGGCCACGCCCATGCGGTGTTCGCGCTTCACGAAAACCGTGCGGTTGAGGCCGCACAGCCAGCCGATCACCGGCACCTGGCTCAACTCCCACTTGGCGACGAAGGCCGTCCCGCTGGCGCCGGCCATGGCGAGGATATCGATCCAGGAAATGTGATTGGCGATGAAGAAGACGTCGCGCCTCAGCGGCGTCCCGCGCACCTCCACCCGAGCGCCAACCACGCGGGCCGTGTAACGCAGGAACAGCATGGGGAAGGGCGAGCCATAAGCAAAAAGGCGATAGGCGTAATGCAGCGGCACGAAGATCAGCAGCAGCACCAGAATGCCGATGGTCCGCAACACGAAGCGGACCCATCCGGCAATCGTCAGCGGGACCTTCTCGCCCCGCGCGGCCGCGAGGCGTTTCTCGGTATAGCGAGCGAGTCTGCGCTCAGCTTTCGCGGTCGAGCCGGACGCCATAGAGTTCCATGCGGTGGTCGACGAGGCGGTAGCCCAGCTTTTCGGCGATCTGTTTCTGCAGGGCCTCGAGCTCAGGATCGACGAATTCCACGACCTTGCCCGATTCCACGTCGATCAGGTGATCGTGATGCGCTTCGGGCGCGGCTTCGTACCGGGCGCGGCCATCGCCGAAATCGTGGCGGTCGAGAATGCCGGCCTCTTCGAACAGGCGCACGGTGCGATAGACCGTGGCGATCGAAATGCCCGGATCGATCTTGTTTGCGCGCTCATGCACCATTTCCACATCGGGATGGTCGTCGCTTTCGGACAGGACCTTGGCGATCACGCGGCGTTGCTCGGTGATGCGAAGGCCCTTGTCGGCGCAGAGCTGTTCGAGATCGATACGCTGGTGCAATTCGGCTTCCTGGATGAATAAACGCCCCGCACCCTTATCGGGCCGGGGCGTCTATCTCAAGGCGAACCAAAGGGCTTTTGCCAAGGAGCGCTTTTACGCTGCCTTTTTCTTGCGACCCCGCTTCTGGCCGGGCTTGCGACCGAGACCGATCTTCTTGGCGAGATCGCGCCGCGTATCGGCATATTCGGGGGCGACCATCGGGTAATCCGAAGGCAGGTCCCACCGCTGACGATATTCGTCGGGCGTCATGTCGTGTTCGGTCGACAGGTGACGCTTGAGCATTTTCATCTTCTTGCCGCAGTCGAGGCAGATGATGTGGTCTTTCTTGACCGATGCGCGAACTGATACGGCCGGATCGGGGCGCGATTCTTCGGCCACACTCGTTCCGCCGAGGCCTGCCAGCGCAGAATACACGTTAGAGATCAGCGCCGGGACGTCGTCGACAGCGACACTGTTATTGGACACATGGGCAGCAACGATATCTGAGGTCAGCGTAATCAGCGTCTCGGTCATATCGGTTTCGAATTCTTCCATAGATCAGACTCCACCTTTTAAGGATGCCTATTCGGACATATTAGAGATGTCTACTATCAATTGTAGATTCCCGCCATTTTGTCGCATGGCTACAACTTGTCACGGTTTTGGTGCCCGCTAGAGACGTTTTCCGAAGGTAATAGCGTCGATCGTGCCGCCCATCTGGGTTCGGTAATAGTCACGCCGATGGCCGATCTGCTCGAATCCCTCGGAGCGGTACAAATGTTCCGCCGGATTGTTGGCGCGCATCTCGAGAAATACGCTTGTGGCACCACGGTCGCTGGCACTCTGGAAGAAACGGCGGAGCAGTTTTCGGCCTGTTCCCTTGCCACGATGGTCCGGATGGATTGCGATCAGAAGTAATTCAATTTCATCCAGAGCCTGACGCGCCAACACGAACCCGGCAGCACAGGTATCGAGTTCGGGCGGCTCTCCGTCTGGGCCGGCCAAGATCATGTAGGTCGACGGTAATGCAAGCGAGTCCGCAACCTGTTTGCGCGTCCACGCTTCGCGGTAATGCGGGTCGAAGCTGGCCTCCATCACGGCCATCAGCCGGTCCAGGTCGTCGTTCATGCTGGGAGCTTTGCGTCCGGGGCGCGGCCGTAGATGGGGGAGAGGTCCGCAGTCAGCAGCGGCTCGGGAAGGCGCAGGGCGTGCCGCGCATCGGGCAAGGTTTCGAGCGGTCCGTGAGCCGAGGGCGCGAGCATTTCCGCCAGTTCCTGCGCCCGATTTCCGGCGATGAGATGATGTACGAGACCTTTCGCTGCCTCGTCCGGGAGGAGTGAAGCCGCATCCCCGTCAGGGAGACCGTCGGTTTCGTAGTTCTGGACGAACCACTGGCCGTGGCCTCCGTTCATGCAGACCGTGACGTCGCCCGTCTCGGGGCGGCCTTGCGCGATCGCGGCTACCAGCGCCAGCGTCGGATAGCCGCGCACCTCGGCCTTCCAAGCAAGGCCCAGTGCCCGCGCGACGGCAAGGCCGATGCGCACGCCGGTAAAGCTGCCCGGCCCCAGCGAGACGCGGATGGCTTCGGCCCGGCCCTTGCTGGGCAGGCTCTCGATCATCGGGACAAGCCGCTCGGCATGGCCGCGTCCGAGGACTTCGTGGTGCGCATCGACCAGCTCGCCGCCCTCGAACAGGGCGACGGAACAGGCTTCGGTAGCGGTTTCGATGACAAGCACGCGCATGGCAGCGCCCTGCCTCAGACCGCTTCCAGCATCAAGTCAGTCGATGCGGTTGAACTTGTCGAAATCGGGACGAGGCGAGCGGCCGAAGATTGTTTCTTTGTCGCCATAGCCGATGGCGCAGACCCAGTCGGCGCGGTGACGGGGGCTGTCGGCGAAGAAATGCTCTGTCACCTTGTCGAGATCGACGCCCGACATGGGGCCGCAGTCGAGGCCCAACGCGCGCGCCGCGATCATCAGGTATGCGCCCTGAAGCGCGGAATTGCGCGCGGCGCCTTCCTTACGGCCTTCCTCGTCGCCCTCGAACCAGCTCTTGGCGTCGGTGTGCGGGAAGAGCCAAGGCAGCTCTTCATGGAAGTCGATATCGTAACCGATCACGACCACGACAGGCGCGGTTTTGATCTTTTCCTTGTTACCATCCGAAGCGAACTCGGCCAGCTTGTCGCGCGATTCCTGGCTCTTGCACCAGACAAAGCGGCCCGGCTGCATATTGGCCGAGGTCGGCCCCATCTTGAGCAATTCGTAGATCGCCTCGATCTGTTCTTCGCTCACCTCCTTGTCGTGCCAGCCGTTGTAGCTGCGCGCTTCGCGGAAGATCTGGTCGAGCGCGTCGGCCGACAGGTGGTTGTCGTGGAATTGCTTGGTCATGGAAGTCCTTGAAGGTGAGGTTTGAAGTCAGGCTGCGCGGACTTCAACGACCTCGGGGACGTAATGTTTCAGCAGGCCTTCGATCCCGTGCTTGAGCGTCGCGGTGGAGGAGGGGCAGCCCGAGCAGGCGCCCTGCAACTGGAGATAGACCACGCCGTCCTTGAACCCGCGGTACTGGATGTCGCCGCCATCGCCGGCAACGGCCGGGCGGACGCGGGTTTCGAGCAGTTCGTTGATCTGCGCAACGATATCGGCGTCGGCCTCGCTTTCCTCGACCAGCAGCGCCTCGTCCTCTGCAGGGACGGCGATGCCGCCCGCGGTGCCGGGAGCAAACAGCGGCGCTTCGGAAACGAAATGGTCGAGCAGGATCGAGAGGACCTGCGGTTTCAGATCGCTCCAGCTGACGCCGGGCGCGGCGGTTACGGTAATGAAATCGCCGCCGAAGAAGACATTCACGACCTCGCCAGTATCGAAGATCGCCTGTGCGAGCGGGCTGGCCTCGGCCGCTTCGGGGGTGGCGAATTCGCGCGTGCCCTGGCCCATGACCGGGCGGCCGGGCAGGAATTTCAGGCTGGCGGGATTGGGCGTGGTTTCGGTCTCGATGAACATGGCCGTGATGTAGGCGCGAGGGGGGCGGGCTACAACCCATTCCTGCCTCGCAGGCTGAGGGTTTTCCTTTGTTCCGGCTCGCCATTCACTGGCGCTTCAGACCCACCGTTCCTATATGCCGCGCCATGACCGATCCTTTGCGCGCCGCACGGCGTCTCGCGTTAGTTCTCCCCCTCCTTCTGCTGGTTCCGCAGACCCTGCCTGCGCAGGAAGCGGAACGGCCGGAATCGCTGCAGGCGGAAAGCGAAACGCCGTGGATCTACGAGAACAGCGATGTCCCGCGCGACGAGGAATGGCTGTTCGGGGAACTCGACAACGGCCTGCGCTATGGTGTGCGCGAGAACGGCGTGCCGCCGGGGCAGGTCTCGATCCGCGTCCGCATCGATGCCGGATCGCTCTACGAGAATGACGACGAGCTGGGCTATGCCCATTTGCTGGAGCACTTGCTGTTCCGCGAGAGCAAATACCTTGGCCCTGCGGAAGCCATCCCCACCTGGCAGCGCCTTGGCGCGACATTCGGCAGCGACACCAACGCCGAGACCAGTCCCACTCACACGGTCTACAAGCTGGATATTCCCGACGTCGATGCGGCCAAGCTCGACGAGAGCATGAAGCTGCTGTCGGGCATGGTCCGCGCGCCGGTCCTGTCCGATGGGAACGTGCGGACCGAAGTGCCGATCGTGCTGGCGGAAAAGCGCGAGCGTGGCGGCGTTGGAGAACGGGTCAGCGAGCAGACGCTGCAAACCTTGTTCGCAGGTCAACGACTGGCCGAACGTATCACCATCGGCACCGAGGACAGCCTCCAGGGCGCGAGTGGCGCATCGGTGAAGGCGTTCTACGACCGGTGGTACCGTCCTGAAAACACCGTGATTTCGGTCGTCGGCGACCTCGATCCGATCCTCTTCGCCGCGACGCTCGAAAAGTATTTTGCTGACTGGAAAGTGAGCGGTACCACGGCACCAGCCCCCGACTTCGGCGATCCCGTGGCGCCCAGCGGCGCCGATCCGGCGAACCCGGTCGGCGAAGTCGCGGTCATCGTCGAACCCTCGCTCCCGCGCGCCTTCACCTATGGCTATTTCCGCCCCTGGCGGCAGGTCGACGACACGATTGTCTACAACGAAGGCCGCCTGCGGGAATCGCTGGCCTTGCAGCTCATCAATCGCCGTCTCGAAGCGCGTGCGCGCGGCGGCGGCAGCTATCTCTATGCGCAGGTCAGCGAAGACAAGATCAGCCGCTCGACCCACGCAACTCTGGTACAATTCGCGCCGCTGACCGAGGACTGGCAGGCCGCGCTGACCGACGTGCGCGCGGTGATCGGGGATGCGATCGCCAACCCTCCGACGCAGGAGGAAATGAACCGCGAACTGGCCGAGATGGAAGTCGCTTTTGCGAATATGGTCGAACAGCGCTCGGTCCTCGCAGGCTCGAATTACGCCGATGACCTCGTCAACGCGGTCGACATTCGCGAGGCGATTGCAGCGCCCGAGACCTTCCTGATGGTCTTCAATTCGATGAAGGCGAAGGCCACGCCGCAGACCGTGCTGGCGGAGACGCGCAAGCTGTTCGGCGGCGAGGTGATCCGCGCCACTTACATCACGCCCGATGCTGAGGAGGCCGACGAAGCTGCACTGAAGACCGCCTTGCTCGAACGCGTCGACGCCGACGCCAACGCGCGCCTTGCCGCGCAGACCGTCAGCTTCGAAGACCAGCCGGCCATTGGCGAGCCGGGCGAAATCATTGCCCGCGAGCCGCACGGCATCGGCGCTGTCGAGCGTGTGGAGTTCGCCAACGGCGTGACCGCGCTGCTGATGGCGAACGATCACGAGCCCGGCCGGGTGGCGGTCAAGGTGCGGTTCGGGGCGGGCCTGCGCGCCTTCGCGCCCGAAGATGCGCCCTATATCGGCCTCGGTCAGGCGGCGCTGATCCAGTCCGGTCTCGGCGAGCTCGGACAGGAAGAGCTCGACCGTATCTCGACGGGCCGCAAGATGGGCTTCGATTTCACGATCGAGGAAGGCACCTTCACCTTCGGCGCGCAGACGCGGCGGCAAGACCTTGCCGACCAGCTTTACCTCTTCGCGGCAAAGCTCGGTATGCCGCGCTGGGACCCGAACCCGGTCGCGCGCGCCAAAGCGGCGGGTCGGCTTGCTTACCAGAGCTACGAAGCCAGCCCCGGCGGCGTGCTCAACCGCGATCTCGAATATTACATTTACGACCAGAACCCGATCTTTGAGACCTCCACGCCCGACGAACTGGCCGCGACCTCGGTCGAGGGCTTCCGCAAGGTGTGGGAACCGATCCTTGGCCAGGGCCCGGTCGAAGTGCTGATCTTCGGCGATTTCGATGGTGAGGAAGCGGTGCAGACGCTCGCGAACACCTTCGGCGCCTTGCCCGACCGCAAGCCGATCCCGGCAGAAGTCCTCGCCCGCACGCTCGAGATTGCGCCCGCAGGCGAGACCGTGGTGCGCCATCACAAGGGCGAAGCGAACCAGGCTGCAGCGGTTATCGCATGGCCGGCGGGTGGCGGCATGGGCGAAATTCGCAAATCGCGCCAGCTTGCCATCCTGACCGAAGTGTTCAGCAACCGCCTGCTCGATGCCATGCGCGAAAAGGCGGGGGCAAGCTACGCTCCCTCGGTGCGGCTCGACTGGCCGAGCGACGTCGAAAGCGGCGGCTCGATCACCGGGTTTGCGCAATTGCAGCCGCAAGATGTGCCGGTCTTCTTCGCCGAGGCCGACAGGATCGCGCGCGAGCTGACCGAAACGCCGCCGAGCGCTGACGAACTCGCCCGCGCCACCGAACCTCTGCGCAATTATTACGAGCGTATTTCGAGTGGCAATTACTTCTACCTGCTCGAACTCGAAGGCTCGACACAGGATCCGCGCCGGATGCGCGCCCTGCGCGGCCTGATCACCGACTATTCGCAGACTACGCCTGAAGCCATGCTCTCGCTAGCAGGCGAGTATTTCGGCGGCACTTCAGGATGGCGCATGGCGGTGATTCCCGAAGGCCAGAAGCTGGCTACCTCCTCCACGCGGGCGAGGGCGCAGAGCGGCCGGTAAAAGCACCCGCCCGCAATCGCTCTTTTGGCGGGTCCAAGTTTATGCTGCTTGCGCTAAAATGGCGGCTGGGCTTGGATTCCTGCCCGAATTGATTTGAACTGGACTTGGTAATGGCACGCGAATGGGCACCCGATAGCTGGCAGAACTTCGAAGCGAAGCACCTGCCGCGCTATGACAGCGCCGAGGCGCTGGACGAGGCTACCGGTGCTCTGGCAAGCCATCCCCCGCTGGTCTTCGCGGGCGAAGCGCGTGCGCTGAAAGCCGATCTCGCCGAAGTTGCGGCGGGCAACGGTTTTCTGCTGCAGGGCGGCGATTGCGCCGAAAGCTTCGCCGAATTCCACCCCAACAATATCCGCGACACCTTCCGTGTGCTGCTGCAGATGGCGGTCGTCATGACCTTCGCCAGCAAGAAGCCGGTGGTGAAGGTCGGCCGCATGGCGGGGCAATTCGCCAAGCCGCGCAGCTCCGAATTCGAGACGCAGGGCGACGTGACGCTGCCGAGCTACTTCGGCGACAATGTCAACGGGATCGAGTTCGACGCGGCGACCCGTACCAACGATCCGCAGCGCATGGTCCGCGCCTATTTCCAGGCCTCGGCCACGTTAAACCTGCTGCGTGCCTTTGCCGGCGGTGGCTATGCGAACCTACGGCAGGTCCACCAGTGGACGCTCGATTTCATGGGCCGCAGCCCTTGGGCCGACAAGTTCGCCGAAACGGCGGACCGTATCGGCGAAGCGCTCGACTTCATGGAGGCCTGCGGCATCGACCCGGCTACCGTGCCGCAATTGCAGGGCACCAGCTTCTACACCAGCCACGAAGCGCTGCTGCTCCCTTACGAGCAGGCGCTCACACGCCGCGACAGCCTGACAGGAGACTGGTACGACACCAGCGCGCACATGGTGTGGATCGGCGATCGGACGCGCTTCGAAGGCAGCGCGCATGTCGAATTCGCACGCGGCATCGGCAACCCGCTGGGCATGAAGTGCGGGCCGAGCCTCGAGACCGATGCGATGCTCAAGCTGCTCGACACGCTCAATCCTTTGCGCGAGCCGGGCCGGATCACGCTGATCAGCCGCTTCGGGCACGACAAGGTCGAGGAAGGCCTGCCGCGCCTCGTGCGCGCCGTGAAAGCCGAAGGGCACCCGGTGGTCTGGAGCTGTGACCCGATGCACGGCAATGTCGTGAAGTCGGAAAGCGGCTACAAGACGCGGCCGTTCGATCGCATCCTGTCGGAAGTGAAGGGCTTCTTCGCCGTACACCGCGCCGAAGGCACGCATCCGGGCGGCATCCATGTCGAGATGACCGGGCAGGACGTGACCGAATGCGTCGGCGGCGCCGTGGCGATCACCGACGAGGCGCTGAAGGATCGCTATCACACCCATTGCGACCCGCGCCTCAACGCGGCGCAATCGCTGGAGCTCGCTTTCCTGATCGCCGAAACGCTCAACGCCGAGCAGGCGCAGCAGCAGGCCGACGCCGCCTAGGTAGCATCGCGTAAGCGTCGCGCGACGCTTTCTTTCCTGCGGCTGGTGCAAGGCTCTCCCAGAGCAGGAGAGCCCCACGTGTGTTGCGTCAGAATGCCATCGGAACGATCCCTGACGCTGGCTGTCTGGACCTGTGCCGGACTGCTGGCGGCGATGGCAGTTTTCAGCCCCCGTCCAGTGACCGGGGTTCTCCTACTCGCCATCTCCTTCGCACTTGTGAGCGGGCATGCGTGGTGTACGCGCCGCGCGGCGCGGTATTTTCGCCGCAAGGCCGAGCAATCGGCGCAGAGCGTGACAATTCTCAAGACTGCGCAAGACCTTTCAGGGAACGGCCTGTGGTGCATTGAACTCCATCCGCGCCGCCATCTTTGGTCCGCCGAGATGTGCGGGCTGGCTGGACTGCCCGAGGGCACGGCGCCGAGCGAGGAATTGCTGGAAGAGATCATGCCAGAAGGCCTGCGGCAGCTCGAACTCGGAATGGCGGTCCATGCGACCGATCCGGAGCCGTTCGAGATCGAATTCGAAGTCTGCGTCCAAGGCGCAATGAGTCGAGTTCTGCGCGCACGGGCCCGCAACGCCTTTTCCCCGAGGGAGAGCGCGAGCAAGTGTTCATGGTGATTCGCGATGTGACGGAGAAATATCTGCTTCAACGCGATCGCAATGTGGCTCTCGAGACGGCTCGACTGGCGCGCAAAGAAGCGGATACCGACGCGCTGACGGGTCTCGCCAACCGGCGCTGTGCCATGGCCGCGCTCGACCGGGCGGTGGCGGTCGCGCGGCGCAGCGGGCAGCCTGTGTCGCTGATTGTTTTCGATATCGACCACTTCAAGCAGGTGAACGACCGCCACGGCCATCTCGTTGGCGACCGCGTGATCGCCAAGGTCGGACGCATCGCCGCACGGCAGGCGCGCGAAAGGGATTGCCTGGGCCGGATCGGGGGCGAGGAATTTCTCTGGCTTATGCCGGGTTGCGACGCGTGCTCTGCTCTGCGCGCGGCCGAGCGGCTGCGGTGGGCGATAGAGGCGGGCACGCACAGCGCGCCGATCCCCTCGATCACCATCAGCGCAGGCCATGCGGAAATGGAGCAAGGCGATGCCGCCCTCACGCTGTTCGCTCGCGCGGACGAGGCGCTTTATGCCGCCAAGCGCGAAGGGCGCAATCGGGTGGCTCAGGCGGCCTGAGCGAACGTAACATATGATAGACTAAACGCTTTTTCCCGCCGCCCCCTTTAAACTGTCATGCGAATGCGCCATTGTATGCGGTGGATGCCCGAGTTCGGGTTCCGCAAGGGGAGAGCAGGGCAATGCCCGAGCTGCAGGCCAAGCCATTGGAAAGCGTGGGCAATCGCCCGGAGCGCTTTGCCCGCACACGCGCGCTGACCGAAGAGCTCGTCGCGCCGCTCTCCGAAGCCGACGCCACTCTCCAGTCGATGGAAGATGCCTCGCCCGCGAAATGGCATCTCGCCCATGTGACGTGGTTCTGGGAAACCTTCCTGCTGCGCGACCATCTTCGCGGCTATACCCTGCACAACGAGGACTGGCCCTTCGTCTTCAATTCCTATTACGAGGCCGAGGGCGAGCGGATCGCTCGCTTTTCCCGCGGCATGCTCTCACGTCCGACAGTGAGCGATATCCTCGCTTGGCGCGCGGCGGTGGACGAGGCGATACAGCCGCTCCTCGAACGCGAGGAGCTTGCGGGACTGGTCGAATTGGGGCTCGCGCATGAGCAACAGCATCAAGAATTGCTGCTGACCGACATCAAGCACGCGCTGTTCCAGAACCCGCTTGGACCAGCCATGTGGGATGGCACTCCCGAGAGCGCCTTTTCCTCCGAACAGGACTGGCACGCGCATCCCGGCGGCGTTGCGCGCATAGGTCATCAGGAAAGAGGGTTCGCCTTCGACAACGAGGGACCGGCACACCGCGTCCTGCTGGAACCCTTCGCCTTGTCTTCGAGGCTGGTAACGAATGCCGAATGGGCCGAATTCATCGCCGACGGTGGCTATGAAGAAGCGCGTCACTGGCTGTCCGACGGGTGGAGCTGGGTGCAGCAGAACCGCATCGCCGCCCCGGCCTATTGGGAAGAGGGCCGCCACTTCACCCATCAAGGATGGCAGGAGCGCGATCCGCACGCACCCGTCACGCATATCTCCTATTACGAGGCCGATGCCTTCGCGACCTGGGCGGGGCGTCGCCTGCCGACTGAATTGGAATGGGAAGCCATCGCGCGCGGGCAGGAGGGCGAGGCTCCTGCGCATGATCCTTCCGGCGGCAACCAGCTCGATGGGGCGGCGCCGCCTCTGCCGTGCGGATCGAGAGGGCTGTTCGGCGATTGCTGGCAGTTCACCCGGTCCGCCTATCTCCCCTATCCCCGCTTCGAGCCGGCGGCCGGCGCGGTGGGCGAATACAACGGCAAGTTCATGAGCGGACAGTTCGTCCTAAAGGGCGCGAGCTGCTCCACGGCGCGGGGCCATTCGCGTCCCAGCTATCGCAACTTCTTCTACCCCCACCAGCGCTGGCAATTTACCGGGCTGAGACTGGCGAAAGACCTATGAAAACCGAACAGGGAATTGCTCTTGTCGACCGCGACGAAGATGGCGTCGACCGCGCCTTTCGCGAGGATGTGCTGACCGGACTGAAGCAGAAGCAGAAGGCCATTCCGGCGCGCTGGCTCTACGACGATTCCGGATCGCAGCTGTTCGAGGACATCACCGACCTTCCCGAATACTATCCCACCCGCGCCGAGACCGAAATTCTCAACGCGCGCGGTGAAGAATTCTCCAGGCTGATCGGCGAGGGCAGGGCGGTCGTTGAATTCGGTTCGGGCAGCTCGGTCAAGACACCGCAGCTGCTGCGGGCGATCCATCCCACAGCCTATGTCCCGCTCGATATTTCAGGCGACTTCCTGCGCCAGTCCGCGGCAGCTCTGGCGGAGAAGTTCCCGGCCATCGACGTCTACCCGGTCGAGGCCGACTTCATGCGCGAGGTGGACCTTCCGGAGAAGGTGCATAGCCTGAAAAAGCTCGGCTTCTTCCCCGGCTCGACGATCGGCAACATGGTGCCCCGGACGGCGGTCGACCTGCTGCGCTCGATGCGCGCGACCCTGGGTGCGGAGCATGGCGAAAAGCCCCTGCTGCTGATCGGCATGGACCTTGTGAAGGACCGTGAGGTCTTGGAGGCGGCGTATGATGATTCCAAGGGCGTAACGGGCGAATTCAATCTCAACCTCGCCCGCCGCATCAATCGCGAGCTGTCGGGCACGATCCCGGTCGATGCCCTGCGCCACAAGGCACCGTGGAACGACGATTTCGCCCGTATCGAGATGCATCTTGAGGCCATTCGCGACATCGACTTCGAAGTCGCCGGTCGTCGCTTCTCTATGCGCAAGGGCGAGACGATCCACACCGAAAACAGCCACAAGTTCACCCGCCGCAGCGCCAACACTCTGTTGCTGGCGGGCGGTTGGACTCCGCAGGCGCGCTGGACGGACGAGAAGGGCCTCTTTTCGCTGATCCTTGCCGAGGCGACCGAGAAGCGCGACGCGCCCTGACTTTTTTCGCGCCGTTCATCGACGGGCGGAGCATAGCTTCCTATATCCAGATTGATGGACCCGCAGAGCGCTCTCGATGCCCTGGCTGAAGTGATCCGCGCGATCCCGCGTTCGGGCCTTCTCGCCGGTACGATTGGCGCGCTGGTGCTCGGCTGGATCGGCGCGCTGATGCTGCGCAAGGAAGTCGCCGGCGGCCGTCTGGTGCGGACCGTCAGCACGCTGGCGCTGATGGGGATCCTGCTGACCGTATTCCTCCAGCTCGCCCGCTTCGACCCGCGGCTCGATGTGGTCACCGATCTCGGCATGCCCGAACAGAAGATCGTGGGCGAGGAGACGATCATCCCGCTCGCGCCCGATGGGCATTACTGGCTCGTGGCCGAGGTGAACGGCGTGCCAACGCGGTTTCTCGTCGATACCGGCGCCACGCTGACCGCATTCTCTACCGCCAGCGCCGAGGCGGCCGGGCTTGCTCCGCGCACCGGCGGCCTGCCCGTCATGCTCAACACGGCGAACGGAACCGTGACCGCCGACCTGACCACGGTGGAGAACCTCAGCTTCGGCAATATCGAGGCCGAGGGGATCGACGCGGTTATTGCGCCTAACCTCGGTAAAACGAATGTGCTGGGCATGAATTTCCTCTCACGGCTCGAAGGCTGGCGCGTTGCCAATGGCGACCTGATCCTCACGCCCGGAAGGGTTGCGGCACAGTGAAGCTTTGACGCGCGGCGCCTAGCCGCTAAGGCGGGGCCTCGATGGCAGGCCCCACTTCGCTCCCATCTCCGCCACATCTGGCGCAGCTCCTCGAGGAGGGGCCGCACACGCTGTTCCTCGATTTCGACGGAACGCTGGTGGGGATCGCCCCGCGACCGGGCGATATCCACGTGCCTGCCGATCTGGCAGAGCGCCTGCACCAATTGCGAAGCCGCCTCGATGGCCGGTTGGCCCTGGTAAGCGGCCGGGCGCTGGACGATCTGGAAACGCATCTCGGTCCGGTCGCTATTGCCCGCGCGGGCTCGCACGGCGCCTCGCGCTTCCTCGCCGATGGAAGCCGGTTCGGACGCGCGCCCGAGGGCCTGCCGGATGAGGCTGTCGAGGAGCTGCGCTCCTACGCGCAAGAGCACGACCTCTTCTACGAAACCAAGAGCCATGGCGGCGCGCTGCATTTTCGTGGCCAAGCGGACAAGGCCGAGCAGACGCTCGCCTTCGCCCGGCAAGTGGCGGCGCGGCATTCCCTCGATGTCACCAGCGGCAAGGGCGTGGCCGAACTCGTGCGGCCGGGCGCCAACAAGGGCGCGGCGCTCCACGCCTTTATGGAGATTGCGCCCTTCTCCGGCAGCACGCCCATCTTCGTCGGCGACGACGTGACTGACGAGGACGGAATGCGCGCTGCAATCGAATTCTCAGGCTTCGGCATTGCCGTCGGGGAACGGGTTAGCGAGGCTGCGCGCTATCACTTACCGAACGTAGAGGCAGTGCACGATTGGCTGGACATATGACGCAAGCGAACCTTGAACTCTCCCCCATCGGCAATTGCCAGGTCAGCGCGCTGGTGGACGAGGAAGGCGGGTTCGTCTGGGGCTGCATCCCGCGGGTCGACGGCGATCCGGTCTTCTGTTCTTTGCTTAACGGCGACAAGCGGGACGAAGGCGTGTGGCGCTTCGAGCTGGAAGGGCAGGTGTCCGCCACCCAGCACTATATCCGCAACACGCCGATCCTTGTTACGCGGCTGGAGGCAGAAGACGGCAGCGCGCTGGAAATTCACGATTTCGCGCCGCGTTTCGAACGCTCGGGCAGGATGTACCGCCCGGTCGCCTATATCCGCATCGTCCGGCCTGTAGCCGGGGCTCCGCGCCTCAAGGTCCGTCTCGCACCGCTCACGAATTACGGCGAGAAACCTGCGGCGACGACGAATGGCACCAATCACATTCGCTATCTGGTCGGCGAGCAGGCCATGCGGCTCTCCACCGATGCTCCGGTGGGCTATATCCTCGAGGGTCGCAGTTACCGGGTCGAGAGCGACCAGCACTTTTTCCTCGGCCCCGACGAGCCCTTTGTCGGCAATATCCGCAGCGAATTGAGGCGGATGGAGGCCAATACGAAGAAATACTGGCAGCACTGGGTGCGAGGGCTGCACATCCCGCTCGAATGGCAGGAAGAGGTCATCCGCGCCGCCATCGCGCTGAAGCTCTGCCAGCACGAGGAGACGGGCGCGATCGTGGCTGCGCTGACGACATCCATTCCCGAGGCCCCGGGCAGCCAGCGAAATTGGGACTATCGCTACTGCTGGATACGTGACAGCTATTACACCGTGCAGGCGCTTAACCGCCTCGGTGCGCTCGACGTGCTGGAGAAGTACCTCGCCTACCTGCGCAACATCATCGACCGTGCGGGCGGAGGGCAGATCCAGCCGCTCTATTCGGTGATGGGCGATGCCGAGCTGCACGAATTCGAGGCGGAGCACCTCGCCGGCTATCGCGGCAACGGACCCGTGCGGGTGGGCAATGCGGCCTACAAGCAGGTTCAATACGATTGCTACGGCCAGATCGTGATGCCGACCGCACAGGCATTTTTCGACACGCGCCTTTTGCGCATGGCCGACGAGCGCGATTTTGAACATCTGGAAGAGGTTGGCGAGGCCGCATGGGACAAGCACGACAAGCCCGACGCCGGCCTGTGGGAATTCCGTACGAGGCAGGAAGTTCACACCTATTCTGCGGTCATGTGCTGGGCGGCCTGCGACCGGCTCGCCAATGTCGCCGCGCGGCTGGGTAAGGGGGACCGTGTCACTTATTGGAAGGATCGCGCCGAAGCGATCCGCGCCAAGATCGAGAGCGAGGCCTGGAACGAGGAAGGCCAGCATTACGGCGCCAGTTTCGAAAGCGACTATCTCGACGCGAGCCTGCTGCAGATGGTCGAACTGCGCTTCCTCAAGCCCGATGACGAGCGTTTCTTGAAGACCTTCGAGGCAGTCGAACGCGACCTGCGCCGGGGCGAACACATGCTGCGCTATGCGGCCGAGGACGATTTCGGCGCGCCCGAAACCGCTTTCAACGTCTGCACCTTCTGGCTGATCGAGGCGCTGCATCTGACCGGTCGCAGCGAGGAAGCGCGCGAGCTCTTCTCTTCCATGCTCAGCCACGCCACCCGTTCGGGTATGCTGAGCGAGGACCTTGATTACGACACGGGCGAGCTGTGGGGGAACTTCCCCCAGACCTATTCGCTGGTAGGTATCATTAACTCAGCCGGTCATCTTTCGAAAAGCTGGAGCGAGGTGCGGTGAGCACCGACGCCCGCCTTGTCGTGATCTCCAATCGTGTCGCAGTGCCCAAGGCGCGCGGCGCGGCGGGGGCGCAGGGCGGGCTTGCAGGAGCGCTGCATTCGGCCCTCAAGAGCCGCAAGGGCCTCTGGTTCGGGTGGTCCGGTGAAGAAAGCGAGAGCGGCCGCACCGGCAATATCGCCACGCAAACGAGCGACGGGGTTACAACAGCTACCATCGATCTGTCACAGCGCGACGTCGAGGAATATTACAACGGCTACGCCAATTCGACGCTATGGCCGCTGTTCCATTACCGCCTCGACCTTGCAAAGTACGAGCGCGAGACCGGCAAGGGCTATGAGCGCGTTAACGAACGCTTTGCCGAACTGGTCACTCCGCTGCTCGAAGACGACGATGTGGTGTGGGTCCATGACTACCACCTGATCCCGCTCGGCGAGCGGCTGCGGGCGCGCGGGGCGAAGAACCGGATCGGCTTCTTCCTACACATCCCCTGGCCTGCCACGAGGCTCTTCGTGTCGCTGCCCTATCACGAGCGGCTGGTGCGCACGATGCTGCATTACGACCTCGTCGGTTTCCAGACCAAGGAATGGCTCGACAGCTTCCTCCACTATTGCCGCACCGAACTGGGCGCCGAAGTGGACGAGGAAAGCGGAGGCGTCACGTTGGACGGGCGCACCACCATCGCGCGCGCCTATCCTATCGGTATCGACTGGGACCATTTCAGCGCGTTGGGCGAAACCGGCGATGCCCGGCAGGCGCAGCAGCGACTGATGAGCTCGACCCGGCGCCGTACGGCGATGATCGGGGTGGACCGGCTCGATTATTCCAAAGGTCTGCCCGAGCGGCTCGACGGCATTTCACGCTTTTTCGACAAGCATCCCGAACGGGTCCGCGACCTCGTCTTCGTGCAGATCGCACCGCCCAGCCGCGAGGATGTCGACAGCTACCAGGCGATCCGCGCCACGCTCGAGCAGAAGGCCGGCCAGATCAACGGCGCGCGCAGCGAAGTCGACGTGGTGCCGGTGCGCTACGTGAACCGCGGGTACAGCCATGCCGAACTGTTCGGTTTCTTCCGCGCGGCGAAGATCGGACTCGTCACCCCGCTACGCGACGGCATGAACCTCGTCGCCAAGGAATATGTCGCGGCGCAGGATCCGGAGGATCCCGGCGTCCTGATCCTTTCCAGCTTTGCGGGCGCGGCGGCGCAAATGCAGGACGCGCTGCTGGTCAATCCGCACAGTCCGGACGATCTCGCCCACGCAATTCGCACCGCGCTCGATATGCCGCTGGAAGAACGCAAGCGCCGTTATGAGGCGCTCATCGTCACGGTCCGGGACGACAATGTGCAGGACTGGACGGAGACTTTCCTGACCGACCTCGACTGCGTTCCCGGCTGTTAGGATACGGCGCGGCGGGTCGGTGCATCGCGCCAGCGCCCGGTGGCCTGTTCGAGATGATCCATCAGGCTGACATGCTGTGGCCGCTCCGACCGCGGGGTGAGAACTTCGTCGACTACGCGGATCAGCGCCTCGGCTTCGAACGGTTTGCGCAAGTATGCCTGCGCCCCGTTATGATAAGCAACATGCTCATCCTCGACACCGCTGATGCCGGTGAACATGACGACAGGAAGGTCGTAGGTTTGGGCCGAGCTGCGCAGCGAGCGAAGGACCTGCGCGCCGGTAAGGCCGGGCATGTCCTGGTCGAGCAGCAGCAAATCGGGCCGCCGCCACCGCAAGAGGTCCAGCGCCTTCTCCCCGTCGCCCACCCAACCGCAGGCGTGGCCGCTGTCCATCAGCACGTCGCTGGCCAGCTGGGCGATCATTTCGTCGTCGTCGACGATGAGGATATGCGGCATTTCTTCGGCTCCAGGCTTGTCCCTCCGACCCGTGTCGGGAGTAGGGTACAAGGTTAGAAAAGGCGGTTTCCGGCGCAATAAGGGCTATCCCCTAGAGCGGCCCGCTGCCACGCTGCCGCCCATGATTCGCGATCCCTTCCTCGACACCCAAGGCATTCACAATTTCCGCGATTACGGCGGCTGGGAGACAGCCGACGGACGGCAGGTTAAGACCGGCCTGTTGTGGCGCTCTGGCCAGCATGTGGGCGCCAGCGAGGCGGACCTTGCTGCCGTCCACGCGCTCGACATCCGCACCGTCATCGACCTGCGCGGCCTGTCCGAGCGCGAGAGGAATCCGTGCAAGCGGCCCGACGGCTTTGCAGGCGAAGTCCATTTCTACGAGGGCGAAACTACCTCGAGCCCGCCGCATATGGATGTGGACGAGGCCATCACCACGGCCGAATTCGCGCGCCAGCGGATGATGGCGGTCTATACGCGGATGCCGCGCAATCCGGCGATGGCCACGATGTTCTCGCGCTATCTCACGCTGCTCGCGGAACGCGGAGGCGCAAGCCTCGTCCATTGCTTTGCCGGCAAGGACCGCACGGGCGTCGCCGCCATGCTGCTGCTCCACATCCTCGGCGTCGATCGCGAACGGCAGATGGCCGAGTTCCTGCGCACCAACGAAGCGCCGACCTTCGAAGTCCTCGCCGCGCAGTCCGTCCCCGGGATCGAAGCGCGGCTCGGACGCAAGCTGGACGAGGAGGCGGTGAAGGCGCTGCTCGAAGTCCACGAGGATTACCTCCACACCTTCTGGCACGAGGTCGAGGAGGACCACGGGAGCCTCGATTCCTGGCTCGAAAACGCCATAGGTGTGGACGAGCTGTTGAAGGACGCCCTGCGCGCGCGCTACCTGACGTGACTCTGGCGGGGGCAGTCCCCATATAGCCGCTTCACACTTATTCGCATTACGTCCCCAAGAGATTCAGACCATGGCTACCCATCGCACCAAGATGCTCATCATCGGCTCCGGCCCCGCTGGCTATTCCGCCGCCATTTACGGCGCGCGCGCGATGATGGAGCCGATCGTCGTGCAGGGCCTGCAGCCCGGCGGCCAGCTGACCATCACCACCGATGTCGAGAACTATCCGGGCTTTGCGGACGTCATCCAGGGCCCCTGGCTGATGGAGCAGATGCAGAAGCAGGCCGAGCATGTCGGCACACGGATGATGTGGGACACGATCGTCGACGTCGATGTGGCGGGCGGTTCGCCCTTCAAGGCAATTGGCGACAGCGGCGACGAATACATTGCCGATGTGCTGGTGATCTGCACCGGCGCGCAGGCCAAGTGGCTGGGCGTGCCGGGCGAAATGGAACTTGGCGGCAAGGGCGTGTCGGCCTGCGCCACCTGTGACGGTTTCTTCTATCGCGGCAAGAAGGTCGCGGTGATCGGCGGCGGGAACACCGCGGTCGAGGAAGCGCTCT
This sequence comes from Qipengyuania aurantiaca, assembly GCF_019711375.1. Classification (NCBI taxonomy): domain Bacteria; kingdom Pseudomonadati; phylum Pseudomonadota; class Alphaproteobacteria; order Sphingomonadales; family Erythrobacteraceae; genus Qipengyuania; species Qipengyuania aurantiaca. Next base: position 136,959 of record NZ_CP081295.1, on the reverse strand, counting down.
ACCTCACCAACCATTCGGACGACGTCACGCTCATCCACCGCCGCGACGAACTTCGCGCGGAAAAGATTTTGCAGGAACGCCTGCTCAACCACCCCAAGATCACGGTGATCTGGAACAAGACGGTCGACAGCTTCGAGGCCGGCGACAACGGCGCGCTGCACCATCTCAACCTGCGCGATACGGTGACGGGCGAAAGCAGCACGCTGGAGACCGACGGGGCTTTTGTCGCCATCGGCCACGCGCCGGCCACCGAGCTGTTCAAGGGCAAGCTGCCGATGGATGAGGGTGGGTACCTGCTAACCGAAGCGGGTTCGCCCAAGACCGATATTCCCGGCGTGTTTGCTGCGGGCGACGTGACCGATCATGTCTACCGCCAGGCGGTCACCGCTGCGGGGATGGGCTGCATGGCCGCGCTGGATGCGGAACGCTTCCTTGCGAACCTCGAAATCGACGCCGACGGCCACGCCCACGCGGCCGAGGCTGCGGAGTAAGGGTCGGAAACGGGGCTCGCCTTTGACGAGCCCCGGTGTCCTTAGATGTGAATGTCGAACGCCCAGATCACGGCGTGGAAGATCAGCGCGATCAGAACGAGGCTCGACAGGGCGAACAGCACGAAGCGGACCATCACCTTGTTCGCCGTGACTTGCACGATCGAGTGAATGATCCTCAGGCCCACGTAAATCCACGCGAGCAGGGCGTTCATCCCATCGCCCATGCCCACCATGGCTAGCACGAGGCAGACCGCGTAAAAGACGGTCGGCTGTTCGTGCAAATGGTTGTAATTATGCGCCTTCCACTGGACTTCTGCGGGCAGGGCCTCGTCGAGCCCCTTGGTCTGGCGCGCATCGTCGGGCTGGATGCCCGCCTTGCTCATTGCCGGGATGCGTGTGGCGTACATCCACACCCACATCACCATGGTCCAGGCTAGCAGGACGACGACCGGCTGGAGGATTTCGGCTTCGATCATGATCTATCGTCTTTCGCTTAGGCGGGGGCGAGGGAAGGGTCGTGCAGCAACGTCGCCATCACGGCACGCACGGCAAGGATGGTGAGCGCGAGGCTGGAGACAAGGAACAGTAGGAAGCGGACCTTCACGACGTTGACCGTCGACTGGTAGACCGAGTGGATAATGCGCAGGCCGACGTAGATCCACGCCAGCAGCACGTCCCACGATCCCGGCCCCATGACCGCAAGGATCAGGACGGCGGCGTAGAAGATGGTCGGCTGCTCCATCAGATGCGCGTAATTGTGGGCTTTCCACTGCACCTGGTCGGGAATCACGCCTTCCAGATCCTGTCCGCGCCCGCCGGGCTTGGCGTCGCGCAGGCCGCCACCGCCGCCCAGCTTCTTGAGCGCGGGCAGGCGCGTGAAGGCCATCCAGTAAAGCATGATGAGCGACCAGAGCACGAGCACGGCGGCCGGTGCCAGCAATTGAGCCTGCATGGAATTCCCCTCTTCTTCTGCGCTGCGACGATAATTGCGCGCTGGCTGGTGTCAATTCGCGCGCAGCGTCTCGGCAAAGCTATCCGCATCGGTGTTGCCGCCCGTGACCATGATCACCGTGTCCTCGTCGAGCGGCACCTTGCCCGCCAGCGCCGCCGCCAGCGCCGCCGCGCCGCCAGGTTCGACGACGAGGTTGAGATGCGTGAAAGCGAAACGCTGGGCTGCGCGGACCTCTTCGTCGGTCACGGTCACGCCCGGCTCGGCGCGGTCCCGGAGCACATCAAGATTGATCGGCTTGGTCGCATCGGGCTGGAGCGCGTCGCAAATGGTGGAGGGCGGATTGGCGCCCACGCGCACGATCTCGCCGGCCTCAAGCGCCTGTCCGACCATGTCCCACCCCTGCGGCTCGACGACATGAATCGCGCTGTCGGGGCAGGCAAGGGCGAGCCCTGCGGCAAGACCACCGCCTCCGCAGCATACGACCAGCCGCGAGGGCGCGCGGCCGAGCTGGCGTCCGATCTCGATACCGGCGCTGCCCTGTCCCTCGATCACCCACGGATCGCCGAAGGCGTGGACCAGCGTCGCGCCGCGCGCCGCCACTTCGCGCGCCGCCACCTCGTCGCGGTCTTCGCCGGGACGGTCGTAGAGGACGATTTCGGCGCCCAGCGCACGGGTGGCTTCCAGCTTCACCTTGGGCGCGTTACGCGGCATCACGATGGCCGCGTCGATCCCCAGCCGCCGCGCGGCCCAGGCGACGCCTTGCGCATGATTGCCCGAAGACACCGCGACCACGCCGCGCGCCTTCTCCTCATCCGACAGGTTGGAGAGCCGCCACCAACCGCCGCGGATCTTGAACGCGCCCACCGGTTGCAGGCTCTCCGCCTTCACGTGGAGCCGCACCCCGCCAATCTCGACCGGCAGCAGCGGTGTTGCGGGGAGGATCGCGCCGATCGATGCGGCGGCGTCCAGCACGCCCTGCCGCGTCGGCTTTCTCATATCGTCCCGGACCATTTGGCTAGCCTAGTGCATTTCGCTAGAGGGCGCGCAAGATTCGAATTCACATACGAGGTTTCTTCATGTCGACAGTTTTGGTCATCGGTGCGGGCGGCGTCAGCTCGGTCTGCGTTCACAAGATGGCGATGAACAAGGACATCTTCACCGATATCCATCTCGCCAGCCGCACCAAGTCCAAGTGCGACGCCATTGCCAAGAGCGTGAAGGAGCGCACCGGCGTGGACATCTCAACCTACGAGATCGACGCTGAAGAAGTGCCTGCGATGGTGAACCTCATCCGCAAGGTCCAGCCGAGCCTCGTCGTCAACCTCGCGCTTCCCTATCAGGACCTTCCCATCATGGACGCCTGCCTCGAAGCGGGCGTGTCCTATCTCGACACGGCGAATTACGAGCCCAAGGACGAGGCCAAGTTCGAATACCACTGGCAGTGGGCCTATCACGACCGTTTCAAGGACGCCGGCCTCATGGCGCTGCTGGGTTCGGGCTTCGACCCGGGCGTGACCAGCGTCTTCACTATGTGGCTGAAGAAGCACAAGCTGAAGACCATCCGCCAGCTCGACATCCTCGACTGCAACGGCGGCGACCACGGGCAGGCCTTCGCCACCAACTTCAACCCCGAAATCAATATCCGCGAAGTGACCGCGCCCGCGCGTCACTGGGAGAACGGCGAATTCGTCGAGACCCCGGCGATGGGCAAGAAGGTCGAATTCGACTTCGAAGGCGTAGGCCCGAAGAACATGTACATGATGTATCACGAGGAGCTGGAAAGCCTCGCCAAGTTCAATCCCGAACTGGAGCGCGCGCGCTTCTGGATGACCTTCGGCGATGAATACATCAAGCACCTCACCGTGCTGCAGAACGTCGGCATGACCCGCATCGACCCGGTGCGCTACCAGGGCAAGGACATCATCCCGCTGCAGTTCCTCGCCGCCGTGCTCCCCAAGCCCGAAACGCTGGGCGAAACCACCAAGGGCAACACCAACATCGGCGTGATCGCCACCGGCGAAGCGCTCGATGGATCGGGCGATAAGACCTTCTACATCAATAACATCTGCAGCCACGAGGCGGCTTACGAGGAAACCGGCAACCAGGCCGTCTCCTACACCACCGGCGTGCCGGCGATGATCGGTTCGGCGATGATGGTCACCGGCAAATGGTCGGGCGACGGTGTCTTCAACATGGAAGAGATGGACCCCGATCCCTTCATGGACATGCTCAACGAGCACGGCCTGCCGTGGCAGGTGAAGGAAATGGACGGCCCGGTCGACTTCTGATGCGGCTGACCGGTCTCGTCCTGGTAGCGCCGCTGGCCCTGTCCGGCTGCGTCGTGCCCGAGCCGGAAGCGGGCGCGCAGGACGAAACGGTGAACGAGCCCACGACGGTATCAAAGGGTATGCCTTTTCTGCCCGGTAGCGCCCTATCCGCCGAGGACCGCCGCGTCTGCGAGGAGCAGGGCGGCACGGTCGAGAAGCGCGGCATGGCGCAGATCGAGCAGTGCGTCACGCCCTATGCCGATGCGGGCAAGGCCTGCACCGATGGCGACCAGTGCGAAGGCCGCTGCATCGCCGAAGGGCAGGTCGGCTCGCCTCCCGGAGAACCCGTCACCGGCATCTGTCAGCGCGACGATCGCCTGTTCGGCTGCTTCGGCATCGTCGAGGACGGCACCATCGAGGCGGGGCTGTGCGTCGACTGATCCTTGCTGCGGCTGCGCTGGCGCTGACCGCCTGTAGCGGCGGCAAGCCCGCGCGCGAGGAGGCTCCGCCCGTCGCCATCGACGAAAGCTGGCCCGACATTCCCGAGAGCGCGGTGTTCGGCGAGCCCACCGCCGTCGATGTCGACAGCCACGGGCACATCTTCGTGCTGCACCGCGCGGGGCGCGAATGGACACAGCCGTTCCCGACCGATCCGATTCCCGAGCCGACCGTCTTTATGTTCGCCGCCAACGGCAAGCTGCTGGGGAAATGGGGCGCTGGCGAACTGGTGATGCCGCACGGCCTTTCCATCGATGACGACAACAGGGTCTGGATCACCGACGTCGCGCGCGAACAGGTCCTGCGCTTCAGCCATGAGGGTGCCGAGGAACTGGTGCTGGGCACGCGCGACGAGACCGGGCAGGACGAAAGCCACTTCGGGCGCCCTGCCGATGTAACCTTTGTCGGCGACCGCGTGCTGGTCGCCGATGGCTATCTCAACCGCCGCATCATGGTGTTCGACCGCTCGGGCAATTTCCTCGAACAATGGGGCGAGGAGGGCGAGGATGCTGGCGAGTTCGACCTGCCCCACGCCATCGCCGCCGATAGCGAGCGCATCTATGTCGCCGACCGCGAGAATGCGCGGGTGCAGGTCTTCTCGCTCGACGGTGAGCCGCTCGCCCAGTGGCGGCAGGACGGCACGGGCCACCCTTACGCGGTGAAGCCAATCGGCAGCGGCTATGCGCTGGTGATCGAGGGACGCGACCGGGCAGGGCGCAACACGGCGATCGGGCGCATCTATCGCGCCGACGGCGGCCTTGAGCGGGTGTTCGATGCAGGCGTCGATCCGCGCACGGGAACCAGCCTCGGCCACGATGTCGCCATCGGACCCGACGGCAGCGCCTATATGGTCGACAACAGGGCGAACCGGGTGATCAAGTTCGACCTCTCCCGTGCCGGGGTGGAAGAGGCGGACCCCGACTGACATCTCCCCCCTTTCGCATCGGCGCCGGCGCGCCTAGATGCGCTGCCATGGAAACAAAAGCCGGCGATCCGGGCGCCTTTGCCCATTTCGATTTGAACCGCGTCGACAGCCCCGCCTTCGTGGTGGATGCGGCCAAGCTGCGCGCCAATTGCCAGATACTCGCCGAAATCCGCGACGAGGCGGAGATCAAGGTGCTCTCCGCGCTCAAGGCCTTCTCCATGTGGAGCGCGGCGCCGATCATTGGCGAATATCTCGACGGGGTCTGCACTTCGGGCCTGTGGGAAGCGCGGCTGGCATCCGAGTTCTACGATGGCGAGATCAGCACCTATTGCGCGGCCTACAAGCCGGAGGAACTGGACGAAGTCTGCCGCCTGTCCGACCATGTCATCTTCAATTCGCCCGGCCAGATGCAGCGCGCGGCTCTCATTCTCGACAACGCGCGCGCCTCCGGCCAGGATTTCGAAGTCGGCCTGCGCATCAATCCGCAGGTGCCGACCGGCGAAGTTCCCCGCTACGATCCCTCCAGTCCGGGCAGCCGTCTCGGCTTCCCGCTCGACCAGCTGACACCGGAGATCATGGAAGGTGTCGAGGGCATCCACTTCCACAATCTGTGCGAACAGGACCTCGAGCCGCTGATCCAGACCTGGGACCGCGTGTTCGACGCAATCGAGCCGTGGTTCGGCCAGCTCAAGTGGATCAACATGGGCGGCGGGCACCATATCACCCGCGCCGATTACCAGCGCGAGGAGCTGATCGAATTCCTCAAGGACGCGAAGGACGATACCGGCGCGGAAATCTATCTCGAGCCGGGCGAGGCCGTGGCGCTCGACGCAGGCATCCTCGTCGGCACCATCCTCGACATTGGTTTCAACGGCCTGCCCGTCGCCATCGCGGACGTTTCCGCGACCTGCCACATGCCGGACGTGATCGAGGCGCCCTACCGCCCCGCCATGCTGGGCGAGGCGAGCGACCACGAGACGCCCGAAGTCCGCATCGGCGGCCCCTCCTGCCTCGCAGGCGACGTGATCGGCGACTACCGCATTCAGGGCGGGGCAGAGGTGGGCAAGCGCTTCGCCTTCCTCGACCAGGCGCATTATTCGATGGTGAAGACCAACACCTTCAACGGTGTCCAGCTGCCCGGCATCTACATGTGGGACAGCGAAACCGACCAGCTCGAGCTGGTGAAGGAGTTCGGTTACGACACCTTTCGCGACCGGTTGAGCTAGGCCGGCGACGGAAGGTGGGAACAGGCGGTTTCGCCAGTCTTTGACTAAGCAAGTCCGGAGCATTTGCACCGCCGATTTGGCTTGCTTTCTTACCGAATCCTTCTATTTGCGCTGCTCCTGCTGCCCCAAGGGGACTTCCTAACCGCAAGGCAGCTTGTCGTTTCATGGTCCGCAAGGACTGTTTAGGGGGTCCCTTGAGTTGCAGCATTTCCCTGACGCCCGGTCCGTAGTTCGCGCTCTCGCGCCGGACGAACCCGTAATTCTGAACCGACCGCACGCCGCTGCGCGCGCGGCGCGTTTCTTCGTCGAGAAGTTTCCGGGCAAGTCGCTCTATGCGGTGAAGGCCAATCCTTCGCCCGATCTCGTGCAGATCCTGTGGGATAACGGTGTAACGCATTACGACGTTGCTTCGATTGCGGAAGTGCGCATGGTCCGTTCGGTCCTGCCCGATGCGACGCTGTGCTTCATGCACCCGGTCAAATCGCCCGGCGCCATCCGTGAAGCCTATTTTCAGCATGGCGTGAAGACGTTCAGCCTCGATTCGTCGGAAGAACTGCTGAAGATTGTCGAGGCGACCCGCGGCGAGGATGGCGAGCCAGCCACCGACCTGCGCCTTTGCGTGCGCCTGCGCGTTTCGAGCGAGCATGCAGCGCTCAGCCTTGCTGCGAAGTTCGGTTGCGACCTCACCGAAGCGCCTGCGCTGCTGCAGGAATCCCGTCAGTACGCCGACTGGCTCGGCGTGTGCTTCCACGTCGGCAGCCAGGCGATGAGCCCGTTCGCCTATGTGCAGGCACTCGACCGGACGCGTGCGGCGATTGCGGAGGCTTCGGTCGTCATCGACATGATCGACGTGGGCGGGGGCTTCCCCAGCGTCTATCCGGGCATGGAGCCGCCGCCGCTGGAAGATTACTTCAAGATCATCCACCAGCATTTCTACGCGCTGCCTGTGGCCTATAACGCCGAGCTGTGGTGCGAACCCGGCCGCGCGCTGTGCGCCGAATACAGCAGCCTTGCTGTGAAGGTCGAAAAGCGCCGCGGCGAAGAGCTCTACATCAACGACGGCGCCTATGGCGCGTTGTTCGATGCCGCGCATGTGGACTGGAAATTCCCGGTCCGCGCGCTGGAGGACGACTTGATCAAGCCGGAGATGGACTTCGCCTTCTACGGCCCGACCTGTGACGACGCCGATTACATGCCCGGTCCCTTCGGCCTGCCCGAGGATATCCAGGCCGGCGACTATATCGAGATCGGCATGCTCGGCGCCTATGGCGCGGCGATGAAGACCGACTTCAACGGCTTTGGCGCCGCCGAACGCATCATCGTCACCGATGAACCCATGGCAAGCCTTTACGACGGAAGCCGCGTCCGCCCCGAAGCGGACAATGTGGTGAGCCTGCGCTGATCTTTTATCCGTGCTCGGCCTTATGCGCGTCGAGCACGGATTTTACCCTTCCGAGCGCCGCTCCGATCAGGTCCGGAAATTCTTCCGGTCCCAAATCGCGCACCGCGTTGTGAGCGGCGGCTATCCGCTTGGCACCAGCCCATTCGACGCCCAGCGCAATCGCCCATTCGCGAAATTCTTCGGCTGCACCGGCGCGCGGCTCCAGCGCCTTGGCCAGCGTCGGGTGGAAATCGACGCGCTGGTTCAGCGGTAGGAGGCTGAAGGGAAAGCCCTTGTCGAGATAGACGAGCGTGTCGTCGACATGGATCGTCCCGCTCTTGCGATGCAGCGCGAGGATGGAGGAGAAATGCACGCTCTCGTCCTCGCACACCAGCGGGACGCCTTCGGGAATTGCAAAGTCAAAATCCGCCCCGAAGCGTTCGGCCAGCACACCGCTTTCGCACTGCTCGTCCTGCCACGGCAAATCTGGCAGCTTCCGCAGGTGACGGGCCGTCCCGTAGAGCGCCGCCTCGGGATAGGCACGGTGCATCCATTCGCAATGGAGCGTGTGGAAGGGGTGCAGGTTGAGGATCGCCGTTAGCTTGCTGCCGCCGTCGGTCAAAAGGTCCACCTCGGCCCTCACGCTGTCCGACGGGGTGTAACTGTCGAGGAAAACGAAACGCCCGTCGCCCAGCCGGACAAGGGACGCCTGTGTACCGACGTTCAGCAATCCTCCGATGCGGAAGTCGCCGTCCAGCCGCCAGAAATCTTCACCAATCTTCGTCATCGCACCAGCCATAGCGGTCCTCCTGCATAGCGAACCATTCTCCGCGATGTTCTTTCCCGGCGAGCGCCTCCGATCGCCATTCGTCAAACGATTACGGCCCGCGCACAGGGCGCGGGCCGCAAGCCGGAAAGTTACCGGCGTTGGCGCCTGCTTGGGGTTTAGGGGGAGAGGGGGCAGGCGCCTTGGTCTGTTGCTTTGGCTAAATGTCAGCCGTGTTCAATCGTCGTCGTCAGGATCGGCTTCTGCGTCGTCGGCATCCGGCTCGATTTCCTCGCCCTGCGGCGCATGGTCTATCTTGTCGTGGTCGAGGGAGGCATCGGTAGAGGCCTCGGCAGCGACAATGACCGCGTCGTTCTTCGAGCCTTCTTCCGCGTCCATGGCGTCGAGCTCGCTGGCAACCTCGTCTAGTGCTGGCGAGGAAGCATCCTTCGTTGCAGAGTCATCGGATGCGGGTGCGGCCGTTTCGACTTCGGCGGGAGGAGCGTCCTGTGCAGCCGCAGATACGCCGGACAGTGCCAGGAACGAGCCGCTTGCGACGAGAAGGATATTTATCTTCATGGGTGTCTCCACTCTGGGCCGGAACGGGGGCTTTTCCGGCTTCGATGAAAAGGCGGTCGGCCTCCGGGAGTGAATTCCAGATTAATGCAAAATGCATCCGTCGCAGGGACGCAACCGCTCGCTGCCAGGCCGTTTGCGATGAGCCGTGGCCGGAAAAGAAAAAGGCCGGGGTCGCCCCCGGCCTTTCGCCATTTTCGGCAATGCAGGCGGACCGTCAGTTGCTGCCGAATCGATAGAGCACCTGCGCGCCTGCGCCGAGATCGGGGCTGCCGTCGGACAGGCCGGTATAGGCGTAACCTTGGAGGCGGATCGCATCGCTGAGCTTGTGCGTCGCCGAGCCGGTCACTTCGCTCCGATTGGGCGCGGTGGGCAGCGATCCGTCGCGCCAGTCGTAGTCGAGACCCCAGGTGGTGGGGCCGTTGACGTAGAACAGGCTCGCGCCGCCCAGCCACACGTCGTCGAGCGCGAAATCGTCGCTCTCGCCGTTGAAGCGGCGACCGGCGCGCAGGGCGGCGCTGACATCGCCGAAGACCTGCAGGACCTCGCCCTGAAGCGTGAAGTCGGTCGTCCCGGTGCCGAGCGATTTCTCGACCGAAGCGGTCGGTAGCTTGGCCTTGCCGGTGAGGTCGAAATAGGTCGCGTCCGACAGGGCAAAGGAATAGGTCGCCGCCGCCACGATATCGCCAAGGCCGGAGCGCGAGACGGTTTCGACCGGATCGCCACCACCGCCGCCCCGACCACCGCCGCGCACGCCGCCATCGCCGGGAATCACGCCGCTCGGGCCGTCGACCGTGACCCACGGAACCGAGACGCGCAGGCTGAGATCGCCCGTCTTGAGCTTCACGCCGACCGGTACGGCCAGCATGGTGGTGTCTTCGTCCGCGCCGTAATCGCCGCTCGAATAGTCGACGCCGGTGCTGAGCTGGACGTAATCCTGCGCCGAAGCAGCGTGGGGCAGGGCGAGGGCGCATGCGGCGCATGCACCGGCAATCAAGCGGTTCATTGTGGTCATTCCTGAATGGGGAGGCGCGCCGCCTGCTCCGGTCTCCTGAACGACCGGGAGGCCACGCGCCGGAAAGTCAGCGGATCAGCCGCCGCGGCCGGGACGTTCGGGCTTCTCCGGACGTTCGGGCTTTTCGGGACGCTCCGGCTTTTCCGGGCGCTCGGGCTTTTCGGGCTTTTCGGCACGCGCCACGCGTTCGGTGCGCTCGGCACGCTCATGCGTCACGATGGCGCGCTGGCCCTCTTCCTTCGTGATGGTGTGACGATTGCCCGAGGGGGTTTCGATCGTCTGCACCCAGCCGCCGGTTTCGACCGTTTCGTAAGTCGGATTGCCATTTTCGTCGAGCAGGGGCTCGCCGTTCTCGTCGACCACGGCGACCTCTTCTGTGATCGCGGTGCGGGTGACCACGGCGCCGTTCGATTCGACGACCTCGGTTTCCGTTTCCGTGCCATCGGGCGTATCCTTCCCGTCGCCGCCTTCTTGCGCCAGCAGCGCGGGGCCTGCGATCGCGAGGCCGAACGCCGCGGGCAGTGCGACCAGTTTCAGTTTCTTCATTATTGTAACCCTCCATCGAGCCGTGACGCGCCCTAGCTGCGCGCCCTTCGGCTACCTCGCCTACCGGCCTTAATTCGGCATCAAGAGGCAAGGTTAGTTCGGCGAGCCGATGGGAGGATGCGGTGGGACGAAACTGACCCGTTTGCAGCTATGTCGAAGGTTAAATTCGGGTTTGCTTGCCCCTAGTCGAACCCGACGAAGCGGGCCGCATCCTCCACCGAGCGGCGCGTTATCCGGACGGGGTTGGCGGGAAAATCCTCGTCCGGCCATCCCATCGCCACCGCCTTCATGATCACCTGGTCATCGGGGATATGCGCGTTTTCACGCACGACCGGCGACTGCATGATCCCTTGCGAGTTGATCACGCAGCCGAGCCCACGGCTCCAAGCGGCGTTGACCAGCGCCGTGGTGACCGCGCCGCAGTCGAACGGCGTATCGTCGCTTCCGGACAATTCCTTGTCGTAGGTGACGATGACGCAGACGGGCGCGTCGAACTGGCGGAAGCCGCGCAGGACCCAGTCCTGCCGCTTCTCCTTGTCGTCGCGCTCGATGCCCATGGCTTCGAACAGTTGCACCGCGCAGGCGATCTGGCGGTCGCGATGTTTGCCGGCAAAGGCCTCTCCGCGGCGAAATTCGCGGCTGTCGGGCTCGCCGGCGAGGATACGCTCGGTGTTGCCCTTGCGGATGCGGTCGAGCGGTTCACCGGTGATCACGTGGAAGTGATAGGGCTGGGTGTTCATCGAGGAGGGCGAGCGCATGGCCATTTCGAGCACCTCCTCGATAAGCTCGCGCGGGACAGGCTTGTCGAGATAGCCGCGGATCGAGCGCCGCGAGCGGACCACCTCTTCATAGGTCATTTCGGGCGAACCGTAGACGGGGTCGCTCATCGCGGCTGATCGCTGACAACGACGCCGTCGATGACCACGCCGAGGGTGCGGTTGACCGTCTCGAAGGGATCGCCTTCGAACAGCGCGACATCGCCATGCTTGCCGACTTCGAGCGAGCCGATCCGGTCGCTGACGCCCAGCGCGCGGGCGGCATCGATGGTGATCGCCTCCAGCGCGGCTTCCATGCCGAGACCGTTGGCCGCCGCAACGCCCGCTTCCCATTGGACCACGCGGGTCTTGGGGACATAGCCCTCGTAACCCGACTGGAAGGCGAAAGGCACGCCTGCCGCGCGCAGCTTGGCCGCGGTGTCGAAGCTGGCGTTTTCGAGATCGCCGTACTGGCGCGCGCGGGGCGGGTGGAGCAGCACGGTAGCACCCGCTTCGCGCAGCTGGTCGGTGACGAGATAGGCCTCGGCCGCCCCGTCGATCACCACGCGGATGTCGAACTCCTCGGCAAGGCGCAGGGCGTTGAGGATGTCGCGTTCGCGCCAGGCGGTGACCATCAGCGGCACCTTGCCGGCGAGCACATCGCGCAGCGCCTCGTTGACGAGATCGCGCCTGGCAGGCTTGTCGTCGCTCTCCCCGTCGCCGTCGACATTTTCGAGGCTCGCCAAGTTGTTGCGCGCCTCGACCAGAGCGCTGCGCAGCATGGCCATCTGCTTCGAGCGCGTGCCGGGCGCGGTCTGCCCGTCGGCCATGGCAGTCTCGCCGAGATTGGCCGCAATCATCGCGCGTTCGACGAGGACCGCGTCCTCGACCGTCGCGCCGTGGGTCTTGATGACCATGGTCTGGCCGGAGACCAGCGCGCCCGGACCATGGCCGGTGTGGAGCGTGGTGACGCCCAGTTCGCGCACCCATTCGACCAGCCGGTCGCGCGGGTTGTAGGCGTCGATTGCACGCAAGTGCGGCTGGATCGGGGCCGAGTTTTCGAGCTGGTCCTGATCACCGTCCTGGTTGAGATAGCCGGCAAGGCCGACCGTCGAATGCGCATCGATAAGGCCGGGCGTCACCACCGGCGCGCTGAGGACGCGCATGCCTTCGGGGATGGCTGTCGTGGCGGCGGGGCCGACGGCAGTGATCACACCGTCCTCGATGACCACCACACCGTCGCTGATCGGGGCGCCGGCCATGGTGTGGACGGTTTCCCCGCGCACGGCGACATCCTGCGCGGCAAGCGCGGGAGCAAGAGTGGCGGCGAGGCTGGCGGTGAGGGCCGCGAAGGCGCGGCGCGATTTGGCGATAGGGGTCATCGTGCTCCCTCCAGGCTGGCGGCTTCCTTGTCGAGATGGTGGTGGGCGGCGCGCCCGTCGCTGGCGGTACCAAAGCCGCCGGTGGCGAACTTGGCATCCTCCGGATCGCTGCGGTCGAAGACCAGCGACCCTTCGACCCAGGTTTCCATGACCTTGGTGTAGATCGACAGCGGATCGCCATCGAGCAGGATGAAATCGGCGTCCTTGCCCTTTTCGAGTGAGCCTATGCGACTGTCGAGACCGACCTGTTTCGCGCCGTTGATGGTTAGTGCCCGCAGCGCCCCGTCGCGGGTCATGCCGCCGCGCACGGCCAGCGCCGCCTGCCGCAGCATCATGCGCGAATCCACGATGGGATCGTCGGAGTGGAGCGAAACGAGCACGCCGGCCTGTTCGAGATCGGCCGCCGAAGTGATGCGCGAGTTCTGCGCTTCCAGCTTGCCGCCCGGCGCATCGACAAGGATGTGCGACACCGGCACATTGGCGGCCGCAATCCGGTCGGCAATATCACCCGCTTCCATACCGTGCTGGATCAATAGGCGGAACCCGAACTCGCGCTGGAGCCTCAGGACGGTCATGATGTCGTCGGCGCGGTGCGTGTGGTGGTGGACCAGCCTGTCGCCCGAGAGAACTTCACACAGCGCGTCCTTGCCAAGGTCGCGCTTCTCGCGTTTACCGCGGCAATAGGGCTGCGCCTCGATGAAAGCCTGCCGTACCAGCGCCGCCGATTTGGCGCGCGTGCCGGGGCCGCCGCTGACCCAGCCCATCGGGTTGGTGCCATTGGCCATCTTCATGCCGCCCATCATGCGCCCGTCGCGCGAGAAGATGGCGACATCCTCGATCGTCTCGCCGTCGCGCAGCTTCATGTAGAAGGTCTGGCCCGCCATGAGGTGGCCCGATCCGGGCATGACATTGGCAAAGGTGACACCGCCTGCGCGCGCCTTGTCGAGGCTGTGGTCGCGCGGATTGATCGAATCCATCGCGCGCACTTCGGGCTGGATCGGGGCGCTGCGATCGGCCCCCTGAACCTGGCCGATGTGGGAATGGGTATCGACGATGCCGGGCATTATCACCATGCCACTCGCATCGCGGCGTTCCGCGTCCGACGGGATGTGTACATCGGCGCCGACTGCGCGGATCTTGCCGTCTTCGATCACCAGAGTGCCGTTCTCGATCGGCGCGCCCGACATGGGCATGATCGTCGCCCCGGTAAAGGCGATGGGGCGTTCCTGCGCGGCGAGCTGCGGCGCAGCGATCAGCGCAGCCCCGACGCACAGCAGGCGTGCGGCGATGGAAGGTAACAATTTAGGCAAGGCATCCCCCTCGGACGAAGTTCTCTCGCCGGGGAGACTAGCGGGAAGCGCAGGCCGGACAAGCCCGGTCTTGCGAATTTTCTGCGGTAGGGAAGGGGTCAGGCCGCCTTGGCCAGATCCATGTCCATCCGGTCCCAGATCTCGACCAGCGCGGTGACCAGCTCGTCCATCATTTCCGCCGTATGCGCCGGGCCCGGCGTGAAGCGCAGGCGCTCGGTACCGCGCGGCACGGTGGGGAAGTTGATCGGCTGGACATAGACGCCGTATTCGGCGAGCAGGATGTCGCTGATTTGCTTGGCACGCACCGGATCGCCGATCATCAGCGGCACGATATGCGTGACCGAGGGCATGACCGGCAGGCCGGCCTTGCGCATCTTTTCCTTGAGCAGGGCAGCGGCAGCCTGCTGGGCGTCGCGTTCCTCGCTCGAGGACTTCAGGTGCTTCACCGCGGCGAGCACCCCTGCGACCAGCACGGGGCTGAGCGAAGTGGTAAAGATGAAGCCGGGTGCGTAGCTGCGGATGCAGTCGATCACGCGGGTATCGGCAGCAATATAGCCGCCCATCACGCCGAATGCCTTGCCCAGCGTGCCTTCGATTATGTCGATGCGGTGCGCAGCCTCGTCACGTTCCGAAATGCCGCCGCCATGGTCGCCATACATGCCGACCGCGTGGACTTCGTCGATATAGGTCAGCGCGTTATACTTCTCGGCAAGGTCGCAGATCGCGTGGATCGGGGCGACGTCACCGTCCATCGAGTAGACGCTCTCGAAGGCGATGACCTTCGGCGTGTCGAAATCCTCGGCCGCGAGCAGCTGTTCCAGATGCTCGAGATCGTTGTGGCGGAAGACGCGCTTCTCGCAGCCCGAATTGCGGATGCCGGCGATCATGCTGGCGTGGTTCAATTCGTCGGAGAAGATCACGCAGCCCGGAAGCAGCTTGGCCAGTGTCGACAGCGTCGCGTCGTTCGAGACATAGCCGCTGGTGAACAGCAGCGCGCCATCCTTGCCGTGCAGCTGCGCGAGTTCGCGTTCCAGCTCGATATGGAGGTGCGTGTTGCCGCCGATGTTGCGGGTGCCGCCTGACCCTGCGCCGACATCGTGAAGCGCGTTTTCCATCGCTTCGATGACCTTGGGGTGCTGGCCCATGGCAAGATAGTCGTTGGAGCACCACACGGTGATCGGCTTGGGGCCGTTGTGACCGTGGAAGCAGCGCGCGTTGGGGAAGGCCCCCTTGTTGCGCATGATGTCGATGAACACACGGTAGCGGCCTTCCTTGTGAAGACGACCGATCGCTTCGTCGAAAACCTGTCCGTAGTTCATGATGCCCTCGCCTATAGCCGCTCAATCCCTAGCGGCAATCCCCTATGCCTGTTGAGGTATCGGAAACTGCCTAGGGCCGCCATTGGCCATTGGTTCTATATCCGTCGTAATACGGCGTGTGGGCGCCCCATACGCGATGCGGCGCGGCTTCTCAATTCCGTATTTGGCAAGGCCTATGCCGCGCGGTGCAAGCCTCGGCGGAAGGGGTCAGAACTTGCGCAGGCGGGTGATGCCGTGCCGCTCGAAGGCGCCGGAAAGGCGCTTAAAATCGTCGATCTCGCCCGTGGTGACGGCGAAGCTCCGGGCAAAGAAGCCGAAGCTCTGGCCTTCGAGGAGGTGGGCGATCCGCCGCGCAATACCCGCTGCGCCGTGGATAAAGGCGACATCCTTGCCGAAGGCTTCACGCAGTTCTGGCTCCAGCAGCGGGAAATGGGTGCAAGCCAGCACCACCGTATCGAGATTTTCCCCACCCGGCTGGAGGATCAGGCCCGAAGCGGCCTTGGCGACCTCGTCCACGCTGACAGTCTCGCCGCGCAGCTTCTTTTCGCCCAACGCAACCAATTGGTTCGACCCGTGGCGCAGCAGTGTTTTTCCGTCTGCAAACTCGCGCGCAAGATCGTCGACATAACCCTGCCGCACGGTCGCTTCGGTGCCGAGGAGGCCGATAACTCCCGTCTTGGTGACCTTGGCGGCTGGCTTGATCGCGGGGACCGTGCCGACAATCGGCGTTTCCAGCACCTCGCGCACCATGCCGAGCGCAATCGTGCTCGCCGTGTTGCAGGCGATGCAGATCAGCCGCGGGTCGTAGCGCTCTGCCATCCGCCCCAGCAGCCCTGCGACGCGCGCGGCCACTTCCGCCTCGCTTTTCGCGCCATAGGGCAGGCCCGCAATGTCGGCGGCGTAGATGACCGGCGCCTTGGGCATGAGCTTGCGCAGTTCCGCCAGCACGGTCAGCCCGCCGACGCCGGAATCGAACATCAGTATGGGGGAAGATGAGTTCAAACTGGACCTTCCGTTCGCCCTGAGCTTGTCGAAGGGCCGTATTTCACCTTAAGACCATCGCTAGAAGAAAATGCCGGACTTCGACAAGCTCAGTCCGAACGGAATTTGGGGTTTTGCATGGATTTCGGTACCGACTTTTCGATCACTGTCCTCTGGGCCGCGCTGCTGGGCTATGCTTTCGGCTCGATCCCCTTCGGCCTGATCCTGGCGAAACTGGCGGGCAAGGGCGACATTCGCCAGCAGGGCAGCGGCAATATCGGGGCAACGAATGTGCTGCGCACCGGCAGCAAGGGGCTGGCCGCTGCCACCCTCCTGCTCGACCTTGCCAAGGGGCTGGTACCGGTCCTGATCGCATGGAACCTGTTCTGGCAGGAAGTGGGCTGGACCGCGCTGTTCGCGGTGATCGGCCATTGCTTCCCCGTCTGGCTCGGCTTCAAGGGCGGCAAGGGCGTGGCGACGAATGCGGGTGTGTGCTTCGGCCTCGCCTGGCCGCTGGGCGCGGTCTACGCCGTGGTCTGGCTCGGTATGCTCGCAATCACGCGGATCAGCTCGCTTGCCGGGATGAGCGCGGTCGTGGCCGCCGCGCTGGCCGCCGTGTTCTTTGGCTGGTGGACCTTCGCCAAGGCGCTGGCGCTGGTCGCCGTGCTGGTGATCTGGCTGCACCGCGAGAATATCAAGCGCCTCGCCGCCGGGACCGAACCGAAGGTCGGCTCCAAGGGGTGAACGAGGCGGTCCACCCCGCGCCGGCCACGCTCACGCAGGACGAGGCGTTTGCCCGCATCCGCCTGCTGCGCTCGCCCAATATCGGCCCGGTCAGCTACGCCATGCTGCTGGCGCGCTTCGGCACCGCGGCTGAGGCGCTGGAGGCGCTGCCGGAGCTGGGAAAGAAGGGCGGGCGGCAGTATCGCGCTGCGCCCCGCGATAAGATCGAGCGCGAGGTCGACGGCGTGCGCATTGCGGGCGCGAAATACCTGTTCCACGACCAGCCTGACTATCCGCGCCTGCTCGGCGAGATCGACAGCGCCCCGCCGATCCTGACCTGGCGAGGCGACCTCTCGCTGGCCGCCAGGCCCTGCGTCGCCATGGTCGGTGCGCGCAACGCCAGCGCGGCAGCGGTCAAGTTGGCGCGCGATTTCGGGCAGGGGCTGGCCGAGGCCGGGTTCACGGTGGTCTCGGGACTGGCGCGCGGGATCGACGGCGCGGCGCATGAGGGTGCATTTCCGCAGACCATCGGCGTGATCGCCAGCGGGATTGATATCGCCTACCCGCCGCAGCACAGCGACTTGCAGGAGCGGATCGCGCGCGACGGCCTGCTCATCGCCGAGCAGCCGCCGGGCACCGAACCGCGCGGCAGCCACTTTCCCAGCCGCAACCGCATCATCGCCGGGCTCGCCGCAGGCACCCTGGTGGTCGAGGCGGCAGTCAAGTCCGGCAGTCTCATCACCGCCCGGCTGGCCGGCGAGGCGGGGAGGGAGGTCATGGCGATCCCCGGCAGCCCGCTGGAGGCGCGCAGCCACGGCTGCAACCACCTCATCCGCGAAGGCGCCGTGCTGGTGCAATCGCCTGAGGATGTCGCCGAACTGCTCACCGGTTTCGATGGCAGCCCGCGCTCGACCTTCCGCGAACCCTCGGAGCAATTCGACTTCGAACCTTCCGAGATGGCGGAGGCCGAACCGGCCGACATCGCCTCGCTCCTGACCACCGCACCGGTCGCCATCGACGAACTCATCCGGCAATCGGGCGAAAGCGCGGCCGCGGTGCAACTGGCGCTGCTTGAGCTGGAAATTGCCGGGCGGCTGGAGCGGCATGCGGCGGGGCGGGTGACTTTGACCCCAGCCTGAACGAAGATCCCTACATCTGGCGCGGATAAGTCAGTGATCAAAAATCTCAAACCGAACTCGATCGTTGTCGAACGAGGCTAAGCTACTTGTAATCTCATAAACACCGGGTTCGTCACCGACACGAACAATTCGGCATTGCTCAGCGCCCCCCTTAGGCTCGATGCACAGCTCGTCGTTTATGATCCTCCATCGTCCGGTCAGTTGAGTCGGCCCGCGTGTTTGGAACGCGGCGAACCAAGTGCCGTCAACTTCGAACCTCTCACCGAACATCACAAAATTCGGTTTAGTAAGTTCACGATTGGAGATGACTTTGCCGACGATTAATTGCTCAAGCATCGCGCCCGAGAGCTGTTCACCCATTGCAACCGCTTCCTTCGCAACGTCTGTCTCGACCTCTTTCCCTTCCTCAACTGGCAAGCAGCCTATTAAAATTTGGCTGCTTACTAGCAAAGGTAGCAACTGCGATGTTGGCGTTTGAACACTCATTTTGCAAACCTGACTTCGACCGGACGAGGCGTCAACGGCTCTTCATGTTTTTCCAAACTGCCTACCATTGCCAACTTCCAGGTCGGCTTGAAGTCGCCGGAAACCCACGCGCCACTTTAGGGTTGGCATAAAATTGATTGGATATGCCTAACAGATCATCCCCCGTCAGCAACCGTTCATCTTTCTTCCTCGATCAAATGTGATGCAGTATCATTTCGCGTTCGATCGGGGAGAGTCGTGATGAAGAAGATGATTGCCGGGGCCTGTGCCCTTTCTCTGTTGGCTCCGGGCCCAGCCGTTTTGCAGGCGCAGGGCGAGCAGGCGGAAGCCGGAACCAGTGTGCCGCCGCCGTTGCGCGATCTCGGTTATTGCCGCACCCCGGCACCTCTACCCGATCTCGGGAAGGAAGCGCTGGTCGATCAGCAGCAACATCTCCGCCGCCTTCCTCCGCCGCCGCCGGTCGCAATGGAAGTCGCGCCGGCTCCGCCACCTCCGCCCGCCGCCTCGGTCGCAGATGAGGGCGAAAGCATCGTCGTGACCGGCTCGCGCATCAAGCGCGGGACCATGGAGAGCGCCAGCCCTGTCACAACCGTCGATGCCGCGCGCGCTGCACCGCCTGCCGTCGCTCCGCCTCCACCGGCCAGCAGTGCTATGCCCAGCTATCCGCCGCCGCCCTATCCGCCGCGCCCGCCGCAGCCGCGTCCGCAAAGCGGGCTCCTGACTGCGGGCGAGCATGACGATCTGCTCAACCCCGAACTTTACGCCGACTATGTCCGCAAGTCCGACCTCGGCCAGCGGATTGCCGCGCTTCCCGTGCTCGACACCTCCCGCATCCTGCGGGTGGAGGCCAAGGACGCGCGCGGGCAGGCCGTGCCCTTCATGCCCATCGAACTGCGCTGCGAGGATGGCAATTCGATCACCCTCAACTCGGTCGCCGATGGCAGCGCGGTGTTCTTCCCCGCGTTGGACCGGCTGAGCGATACCGTGTGGGTCCGCGCCGGACGCAGCGAATGGCGCATGGTGCGCTTGTCGGCAGACGAGGGCGCGCAGAGCGTCACCATCCGTTCCGACCGGGCCGCGCAAGCCGTGCGCAAGCTCGACCTCGCGCTGGTGGTCGACGTCACTGGCTCGATGGGCGACGAGCTGCGCTACCTCCAGGCGGAACTGCGCTCGATTATCGACCAACTCGAAGCGCGCCATCGCGACATAGATATTCGCGTCGCTTTCAGCTTCTATCGCGACGAAGGCGATGACTTCATTACCCAGACCTTCGATTTCGACAGCGATGTCTCCCGCGCGCAGACCCGTCTCGCGGCCCAACACGCCGGCGGCGGTGGCGACTACGAAGAAGCGATGCAGGATGCCCTGGTGCGCGCCGCCCAGCTCGAATGGCGCGACGACGCGGTGAAATCGCTCTTACTGGTAGGTGACGCCCCGCCGCATGATCGCGATATCCCGCAGACCTGGCTCGCGGCCGAACATCTACGCGCCGAGCGCGTACATGTTGTGCCGGTCGGCGCTTCGGGTGTGGCGGACGTGGCCGAATACGTCATGCGGGCGATGGCTGCGGCCACCCAGTCGCGCTACACCTTCCTCACCGACGACAGCGGCATCGGCAATCCGCATGCCAAGCCGGCGATCGACTGCTACCTCGTCACCCGCCTCGACCAGCTCCTGCGCCGCGTGATCGACAGCCAGATCTCGGGCCGCCGGATCGAGCCGGAGAAGAACGAGGTCATCCGCGCGGTCGGCGAGTACGATGCCGGCAAATGCATCCTCCCGCCCGACTTCGCGCAAAGCTCAAATCGGGACAAAGCGGGATAATCTTTCGAAACCCACCCAATTGGGTGGGGTCCTGAGGGGCAGGGCCGGTTAGGCAGGCTCTGCGACCCGAAGGGCTTGATCGGTTTCGAGCAAGTCCTTTTCCTTTATCCCGGAGCGTGCCCTCGGGCCGCTCCGGGTTTTTTGTCGCTTGACGGGTCTCAGGAGCGGTCCCCATTTTCGCGCGTATACGCATACGCACACGTAAGGGACGTTTTACCACCTCATGCAACTGGTCATCGTAGAGTCGCCGGCAAAGGCGAAAACCATCGAGAAATACCTCGGCAAGGACTTCAAGGTCCTCGCCTCCTACGGCCATGTCCGCGACCTGCCGCCCAAGGATGGCAGCGTGCGCCCGGACGAGGATTTCGCGATGGACTGGGAGCTCTATCGGGACAAACAGAGCCGCTTCAAGGAAATCAGCGACAACGCCAAGAAGGCCGACCGCCTTGTTCTCGCGACCGACCCTGACCGCGAAGGCGAAGCCATCAGCTGGCACGTTCGCGAGTTGCTGCAAAAGCGCAAAGCACTGCCCGAGAAGGTCGACCGCGTAACCTTCAACGCGATCACCAAGCAGGCCGTCACCGACGCGATGAAGGCCCCGCGTGAACTCGATCAGGACCTGATCGACGCCTATCTCGCCCGCCGCGCGCTGGACTATCTTTACGGCTTCACGCTTTCGCCAGTGTTGTGGCGCCGCCTGCCGGGTGCAAAGAGCGCGGGCCGCGTGCAGTCGGTGGCGCTTCGCCTCATCGTCGACCGCGAGATCGAGATCGAGCATTTCAAGGCGGATGAATACTGGTCGGTCCTTGCCAAGCTGGAGCAGGACGGGACCGAGTTCGACGCGCGGCTGGTCAAGTTCGACGGCAAGAAGCTGCAGAAGCTGACGCTGGGCGATGAAGGCAGCGCCAAGGCCGCGAAGAAAGCGGTCGAGGATGCGCGCTTCACAGTTGAAGAAATCGAGACCAAGCCGCTGAAGCGCAGCCCCGCGCCGCCGTTCACCACTTCGACGCTGCAGCAGGAAGCCGCCCGGAAGCTCGGCTATTCGGCCAGCCACACCATGCGCCTTGCCCAGTCGCTCTACGAGGCGGGCCACATCACCTATATGCGTACCGACGGTGTGCAGATGGACCCAAGCGCGATCGATGCCTGCCGCAAAGCCATCGCCGACCGCTACGACGCCTATTACCTGCCCGACAAGCCGCGGTTCTATGCGACTAAGGCCAAGAACGCGCAGGAGGCCCATGAGGCGATCCGTCCGACCGATTTCAGGAAGGACCGCGCCGGCTCTGGTGACGAGGCGAAGCTCTACGACCTGATCTTCAAGCGCGCGATGGCGAGCCAGATGGCCTCGGCCAATCTGGAACGCACCACCATCACCCTGCGCGACGGGACCGGGAAGCACGAGCTGCGCGCGACCGGCCAGGTGGTGAAATTCCCCGGCTATTTCGCCGTCTACCAGGAAGGCCGCGACGAGCCTTCGGAGGACGATGAGGACGGCCTGCTGCCCAATATGAACAAGGGTGACAGCCCGCTGAAGAAGGTGGTCGAAGCCAACCAGCACTTCACCCAACCGCCGCCGCGTTTCAGCGAAGCGAGCCTTGTGAAGCGGCTGGAAGAGCTCGGCATCGGGCGGCCGTCGACCTATGCCTCGACGCTCCAGACGCTGCGTGATCGCAACTATGTGCGGATGGAAAAAAACCGTTTTTTTGCAGAGGAATCGGGGCGTCTCCTAACGGCGTTTCTCGAACGGTTCTTCGAGCGCTACGTGTCCTTCGACTTTACCGCCGGGATGGAGGACGAACTCGATACGGTGTCGGATGGGCGCGAGGAGTGGAAGAAGCTGCTCGCCGAGTTCTGGAAGGACTTCAAGCCGAAGACCGAAGAGATCATGGAGAAGAAGCCCTCGGAAGTTACTGAGGTGCTCGACGATTTCCTCTCCGACTACCTCTTTCCCGAACGCGCCGACGGCAAGGACCCACGTCATTGCCCGCTATGCGAGACCGAGGGCCGCGAAGGCGGACGCCTCGCGCTGCGCGGTGGCCGCTATGGCGCTTTTGTCGCCTGTGCCAATTATCCCGAATGTAAGTTCACCCGCCAGTTCGCCAAGCCCGGCAGCGAGGGTGACGATGGCGCGAACGACGGCGTCATGGGCGAGGATCCGGACACCGGCCTCCCGGTCGAGCGCAAGACGGGCCGCTTCGGACCCTATGTCCAGCTGGGCGAGGGCAAGGACGCCAAGCGCGCGAGCATCCCCAAGGACCTCGACGATTTCGACCTCGAATGGGCGTTGAAGCTGCTCAGCCTGCCGCGCATCGTCGGCGCGCATCCCGAAACGGGCAAGGAGATCGAGGCCAATATCGGCCGCTATGGTCCTTACCTGCGCCATGACGGAAAATACGCCAAGCTGACCAGTACGCGCGATGTCTTTGAGACCGGTATGAATGCTGCCGTCTCGCTGCTCGCCGAAGCGGCCAACCGCAAGGGCGGCGGACGCGGCAAGGCCGAACCGATCAAGACGCTCGGCGAACACCCGACCAGCGGCGGCGAGATCAAGGTCATGCCGGGCCGCTACGGCCCCTATGTCACGGATGGCACTACCAACGCCACGATCCCCAAGGACGTGAAGCCCGAGGACGTGACCGAGGCGCAGGCGATCGAACTGATCGATGCCCGCGCGGCCAAGGGGCCGGCGAAGAAGAAGCGCAAGGCTCCGGCAAAGAAGGCGGCGGCGAAGAAGAAGCCCGCGGCCAAGAAGAAGGCCGACTGATGGGCAAGGAACGCTTCGAGCGTCACAAGCAACCCTGGACAGGCGAGGAGGCGGGCCAGCTCCGCACCCTCGCCGCCAAGGGTCAGGGCCTCAAGCAGATTGCCAAGGCGTTGAACCGCAGCGAGGAATCGACGAAGGATTTCGCCAAGAAGAATAAGATCAAGGTGGCGAAGAAGCGCTAACTAGCCCTTCCACTCCAGGCCCAGTTCCTCGAAGATCTCCTTATCCTCGCTCCAGCGTTCATCGGTCTTCACGTGGAGGAAGAGGTGGACCTTCTGGCCTAACAGCTCGGAGAGTTCCTCGCGCGCAGCCTGGCCGATGGCCTTGATCCGGCTGCCGCCCTTGCCGAGCACGATGGCGCGCTGGTTGTCGCGCATGACCACGATCTGCTGGTGAATTTCCACACTGCCGTCCGGGCGCTGGATGTACTTCTCGGGCCGAACCGCGCTGTCGTAGGGCAGTTCCTCGTGGAGCTGCTTGTAGAGCTGTTCGCGGGTGATTTCAGTGGCGAGCAGGCGTTCGCTGGCGTCGGAGACCTGGTCCTCGGGATACATCCACGGACCTTTGGGCATCATTCCCGCGAGCGCCTCTTTCAGTTGAGGCACGCCATCGCCGGTCAGCGCCGATACGAAATACACTTCGAAAAACGCGACCTTCTCGCCCAGCTCCTGCGCCAGTGCGAGCAGCGGCTCCTTCTTCGCCGCGTCGACTTTGTTGAGGACGAGGATCTTGCGTTCCGGGCGCTTGGCAAGCGCTTCGACCAGCGGGTCGAGTTCGTGGCGGCGCTGCTTGATCGGGTCGACCATCAGCAGCACGGCGTCGGCGGTTTCCGTCCCGTCCCACGCTGCGCTGACCATGGCGCGATCGAGCTTGCGCTTGGGCGAGAAGATACCCGGCGTGTCGACCAACACCATCTGAGTATCGTCATGCAGCGCGATGCCGAGCATTCGCGCGCGCGTCGTCTGCGCCTTGGCGCTGGTGATCGCGACCTTCTGGCCGACAAGCTGGTTCACCAGCGTTGATTTGCCCGCATTCGGGGCACCGATGACGGCAACTAGGCCGCACCGCGTTCCCGACCCGTCCTGAGCCTGTCGAAGGGTCATCCGAACTTCTCCATGAATTCCTTGGCGGCGGCCTTTTCGGCCTCGCCCTTGCTCCCGGCGGTGGCGGTGGCCTCGCCGACCTTGTGTACGCTGACCTTGACGGTGAACTTGGCCGCGTGATCGGGGCCCGAGCGCTCTACCACTTCGTATTCGGGCGGCTTGCGGCGGTTGCCCGCGGCCCATTCCTGCAGCGCGCTCTTGGGATGCTTGCTCTCGCCGGCACCGCTTTCGAGCGCAGGGCGCCAGAGTACGTGGATGAGAGTGCGCGCCGCCTTGAACCCGTTGTCGAGATATTGCGCGCCGAGCAGCGCCTCCATCACGTCGCCGAGGATGTTGTCGCTGTCCTTGCCGCCATCGGCGCGCGCCTGCTTGGAAATGCGCATATGCTCCGACAGGTCGATCCCGCGCGCCACGGTGGCGCACATTTCGCGGCTGACGATGGCGTTGAGACGCTGGGCGAGCTTGCCCTCGGGCGCTTCGCTCTCGCCATAGAGCCAGTGCGCGATCGACAGGCCGAGCACCCGGTCACCAAGGAATTCGAGCCGTTCGTAATCGTTCTTCTCGCCCATGCTGCCATGGGTGAGCGCGGCTTGCCACAGCGCTTCGTCCTGGACGGAGAAGCCGGTCTTTTCCAGCCACTCGCGTGTCTCGGGATCGAGCGCGCTCATATGCCGGTTCCGATCCGGTCCCATCGCGCGGCGGAGAACCAGGTCCATGGCAGCAGCCATTCGGCGCTGCCGTCGGTCGACCACAGAACCATGCTGGCACGCGCGACCAGCAGGTCGGCATCGACCAGTCCGACGCCGCCACCGGCCACGGCGGGGAAACGGCTGTCCATCGAATTGTCGCGATTGTCGCCCATCACGAAAATCTCGCCCTGCGGCACGACGATCGGGCCGAAACTATCCTTGGGATGCGGGCCGAAGTCGATGGTCGGATAGCTCTTGCCCGAAGGCAGAGTCTCGGTGATCTGGCGATAGCGGCAAGTGCTTTCGTCCACCACCGTCCCGCCATCGCTGCGGCAGCCGGTGTTCTCGCTCATCGGGATGTCGACATATTCCCCGCGGCGCTGTTCCAGCGGTTGGCCGTTGAGGAAGACGGTGCCGCCACGCAGGGCCACGGTGTCGCCCGGAAGGCCAATGGCGCGCTTGACGTAATCGGTGCCGTCGACCGGGTGCTTGAAGATCACCACGTCGCCGCGCTCTGGCATGTCGGCGAAGATGCGGCCGGGGATGAGCGGCGCTTCGAAGGGCAGCGACAGGCGCGAATAGCCATAGGGCCACTTGGCCGCGACGAGATAATCGCCGTTCCTGAGGCCCGGCAGCATGCTCTCGCTCGGGATGGTGAAGGGCGAGAATATGAAGCTGCGGAAGATCACGACCACCAGCACCAGCTTGAGCACGAACTTGGCGAAATCGCCCCAGCTTTCCTGCTCTTCGGCACTCGTGTCGACTGCGGTCACGGCGTCCGGATCGGCGTCGGCGTCCGGTTGCACAAGGCGGGGGTTCTCATTCATCGCCGAAAGCCCTAGTCGCGAGGCAACCGCCCTTCAAAGGATTTTTGCCCGCCATGACCAAATCTGCCGCCGATATCTGGAGCGAACTGGCTGCGCTGCCGCAGCCCACGCTGCTCGAATTGTTCAGCGCGAGTCGTGATGGAGGCGAGGGGGCGGACGAGCCGGGCGGCAAGGACCGCGTGGCGATGCTCTCGGGCCGGATCGAGCTTGCGGGCGAGGCCAAGGGCGATCCCATGGCGCCCGGCGGGATTCTGTTCGATTGGTCTAAGACCCATCTCGACCGGGCGGTGCTGGGCAAGTTCGCCGAGCTGGCCGAGACGATGGATTTCGCCGAAATGCGCGCCAAGCTCTTCGCAGGCGAGGTCGTCAACCCGACCGAAGGCCGCGCCGCCGATCATGCGACCTTGCGCGGAGTGGGCGACGAGGCAAAGGTGGAAGAGGCCGCCGCGCTGATCGACCGGATGGGCATGCTGGTCGAAGCGATCCACCAGGGCGCGTTCGGCGAGATCGAGCATCTCATCCACATCGGCATCGGCGGCAGCGCGCTCGGCCCGGCGCTGGGCGTCGACGCTTTGGCCCGCGAATTCGCTCGCTGCGATGTCCATGTCGTCTCCAACATCGACGGCGTGGCGCTGGAAGCCGCCTTTGCTAAGTGCGATCCGGCCAAGACGCTGATCGCGGTCGCCAGCAAGACCTTCACCACCATCGAGACTATGACAAACGCCGCCAGCGCGCTGAAATGGCTGGGCGAGAACGGCGTGTCTGATCCGGGCGGCCGCGTGGTGGCTCTCACCGCCAATCCCGAAGGTGCTGTCGAATGGGGCGTCGACGAAACGCGCATCCTCCCGTTCCAGGAGAGCGTAGGTGGGCGCTATTCGATCTGGTCGAGCATCGGGTTCCCCATCGCCATGGCGGTGGGCATGGACGAATTTCGCGAAATGCTGGCCGGTGCTGCCGAGGTGGACGCGCATTTCCGCGATCGCGGCGTGGAGGATAACCTCGTCCTGCGCGCGGCCTTTGCCGACCTTTACTACACCCGCGTGCGCGGCTGCCAGACGCGCGCCGTCTTCGCCTATGACGAGCGGCTGGGGCTGTTCCCCGACTATCTCCAGCAGCTGGAGATGGAGAGCAACGGCAAGCGCGTGACCGCCGACATGCAGCCGGTCGACGGCCCGACGGCGCCGATCACCTGGGGCGGGGTGGGCACCGACGCGCAGCACGCGGTCTTCCAGCTGCTCCACCAGGGCACCCATCTGATCCCGGTCGACTTCATCGCCAGCATCGCGCCGGGCGACGAGCTCGACCCCGCGCATCACCGCATCCTGCTGATGAACTGCTTTGCCCAAGGCGCCGCGCTGATGGCGGGCAAGAAGGGCAAGGACCCCGCGCGCAATTACCCCGGCGACCGTCCCTCGGCGACTATCCTGTGCGACGACCTCGACGCGGCGACACTTGGCGCGTTGATCGCCTTCCACGAACACCGCACCTTCGCCAATGCCGTGCTGATGGGCATCAATCCCTTCGACCAGTTCGGCGTCGAACTGGGCAAGCAGATGGCCAAGGCGATCGAGCAGGGCGGCGAGGAATTCGACGCGAGTACGGAAGAGTTGCTGGATGCGGCTGGATTGGGCGCTGGCTAGTCATCCATCTTTCCCTTACCGCCCATCAAGCTGATGTTGGTAGATGGGCTTTTGAATGATGGATTTTTTGGATGGCAACGTTTCGCCCAGATCACTGACGCAACGCCCCGCAGAAGCAGAAAGCAGAAGACGCCTAAAGCGATAATGACGGTGGCAAAGGTGATTTCGACGGGCATGGCATGGATATACCGTGGCAGACTTCATTCATTTAGCACCGTGCCGAAGTTATCCCCCCACCAGAAATGCAAAACATCAATACTTCAAAAACTTAGCTGTCTCAAAAAGAGTCGAAGGTTCTTGTGCCGGCTGCTAAATGGACCTGTCGACGCGCATCCGGCGGACGATTTCCCTCTCTATGAGCCGCCCATAATGGGTTTTGAGGCGAGGATCGGCGAAGCTGCGATCGGCTAGGTCTCTCTCGAATTGGTCAAACGCTTCCCTTGGCATGATAGCCATGAGATTGAATTTTGAGACCCATTCTAACACTTCGATTGCGTGCCAAAATTTTCGAGATCCTCGGAGGGAATGCGCAGCAGGAAAGTCGGGAAGCGCTGACCTTCTAAAGAATGTGGCCTTACTCCAGCCTGTGACTCGCTGAATGTCGTTTGCCGACATTCCCTCGGAATAACGGTCAAAGAAACGTCTGCCAGTCGGTAGCGGCTTGGATGGAGAAAGATGTCTAGACATTGGAGGCAGCGCTTTCTCCATCTGAACGGCAATCTGTTTCTCAATGAACCACTTGGTGACGTCAAATGCGGCACATGGTAAACCATTGCAATGAAAGCATGGTTCGCGCGTCGCTATCTCGACCTCCTCGGGTCGATCTACATCTATAACGAGCATCGCGGATATACCGCGCTCGACCGGGTGCTGGAGGCGGTGAAGGCCAAGCATCCCGAGGCGACCGAACTTATCGCGGCGGTCGAGAAGCACCGGGCGGACGAGCGCAAGCATTACACCATGTTCAAGCGCTGGTTCGAGCTGCGCGGGACTATGCCCATCGCGCTCGACCGGACCTTCGGCCACATCGACCGCTTCATTGAGATTACCTTCGGGACCTCGATCGACAGTCTCGACACCGATGCCATCATTGCCAGCGACGATCTTTTCGAACGGCTGTGCCGCGTGATCTCGCTGACCGAAAAGCGTGGCCTTAAGCAGGTCGAGATCCTGCTCGACCACCCGATCGTCAAACAGGACAAGGCGCTGCACAAGATCTTCGAGGTCGTCCATGTCGACGAGCCCGATCACTTCCTGCCCTATGACAAGTGGCTTGCCGAAAACCAGAGGCGGATGCCCAACCGGCGCGAGGTCTGGATCGACCGGATGATCCATTCCGAACTGCTCTTCATCAAGCTGCCGCTGCTGTTCCTCTGGTTCGGGGCGCCGCGCAGGACCGAATGGCGCGATGCGGGCGAGAGCAATCCCAAGCCCGCGCCCAAGCTGGCCGTGCCTGCCTGAGCGAGACCTCCATGCTGAAACGGTTCTTCACCCGCCGTGCGGGCGGCATGCTATGGCGCAACACCGTGGTCAGCACCGGCGTGTTCCTCGTCGGGCTGGGCGTGCTGTGGCTGCTGGTCGAGCAGGCAGGTGTCGATCCGGTGCTGGCGACAGGCATCAGCTTCCTCATCGCTAATTCGATCCACTATGTTTTCGGGCGAACCTGGATTTTTGCAGGGTCCGAGCGCAAGCTTTCGACCGGCTACGCGCTGTTCCTCGGCAACGCGATTGTCGGCCTCATCGTGACGGTCGGCTTGTTCTGGGTGCTGACCCATTGGACCCCGATAAATTATCTGGTCGCGCGCGTCATCGTGTCGGTCTTTGCGGGGCTGACGGTGTTCGTCCTCAACGCCGCTTTGAACTTCAAGCAGGTCTGACACGCGCCGCGCATTGACTTTTTGCACTGCAGCATCCACATGGCGCCCATCGAAGCGCGCAAGCCAGCGTGAAGCGGCGATGTGAGAGACATCCATTGCCCCGGCCGCGCCTCGGTCCAGTTTTCCAGACTTCCCTTTTCACGCGGGTGGTTCCAACCCCCGCGCCGCGCGACGATTCCGCCCGGAATCCGTCAGCGCGCCGCATATTTTGCGAGTTTATCCATGACACAATTCACTGACCTCGGGCTATCGCAGCCCGTGCTCCAGGCCCTCGACATGAAGGGCTATACCGAGCCGACCCCGATTCAGGCGCAGGCCATTCCCCCCGTGCTCGAGGGCCGCGACCTGATGGGTATTGCTCAGACCGGCACCGGCAAGACCGCCGCCTTCATGCTGCCCAGCATCGACCGTCTGCGCGATGCCGACAAGCAGACGCCGTTCAAATCCTGCCGAATGCTGGTTCTCGCCCCGACGCGCGAATTGGCGGGCCAGATCGCCGAGAGCGCCAAGGATTACGGCGCTCTCGCGGGACTCAAGGTGCACTCCATCGTGGGTGGTACTTCGGTCAACAAGGACCGCAACAAGCTGCACCGCGGAACCGACATCCTTGTCGCCACGCCGGGCCGCCTGCTCGACCTGATCGACCAGAAAGCCTTCCGCCTCGACGGTGTCGAAGTGCTGGTGCTCGACGAGGCCGACCAGATGCTCGACCTCGGCTTTATCCACGCGCTGCGCAAGATCAGCGAGCTTGTGCCCGATGACCGCCAGACGCTCTTCTTCAGCGCCACCATGCCGAAGCAAATCCAGGAACTGGTCGGCAAATATTGCCGCAACCCGGTCAAAGTCAGCGTGACGCCCGAAAGCACCACGGCCGAACGCATCGACCAGTATCTCTTCATGGTCCAGCAGGACGAGAAGCAGACGCTCCTCGAACTGGTCCTGTCTGAACGCCACCAGGTCCCCCGCAAGTTCGAACGCGTCCTGATCTTCGCCCGCACCAAGCATGGCTGCGACCGGATCGTGAAGAAGCTCGGCCAGGCTGGCATCCCGGCCAATGCTATCCATGGCAACAAGAGCCAGCCGCAGCGCGAGCGTGCGCTGGACGAATTCAAGCGCGCCAAGACGCCGATCCTGATCGCCACCGATGTCGCTGCGCGCGGTATCGACATCCCGGGCGTCAGCCACGTCATCAATTACGAACTGCCCAACGTGCCAGAGCAATATGTCCACCGCATCGGCCGTACCGCGCGTGCGGGCCGTGACGGTGTCGCCATCGCCTTCTGCGCCGAGGACGAGCGCGATTATTTGAAGGACATCCGCAAGAAAACCGACGCGGAATTCGAGCGTCTGCCGCTGCCCGACAATTTCCGCGCGGTGGTCGAAGGCGTGGGTCCGACCAAGCGCGAGCCCAAGCAGCGCATGGCCAAGCCCAAGGTCCGTCCGATGGGCGGTGCCGCCAAGCCCAAGCCGAAGCAGAAGCACCCGGCGCGTAAGGGCAAGCCTGCCGGTGCAGGGCAGGGCGGGCGTCCCGGTGGTCGCCCCGGCGGCAATCGCAATCGCAACCGGAATCGTCGTCGCAGCCAGGGCTGAGTGAAGCGGCGGTTGCCCTTGCAGCCGCCACTCGCCATATCGCGCGCTCACGCAGACAGGAGCGCCTTATGGCCGAGACCTACGATTACGACCTTTTCACCATCGGCGCCGGTTCGGGCGGGGTGCGCGCATCCCGCGTGTCGGCTGCGCACGGCGCGAAGGTCGCGATTGCCGAGGAACATCGCGTCGGCGGGACCTGCGTCATTCGCGGCTGCGTGCCCAAGAAGATGCTCGTCTACGGCGCGCATTTCGCCGAGGACCTCGAGGATTGCCAGCGCTTCGGCTGGGAGATCGGCGAGAAGAAGTTCGACTGGGCCAAGCTGCGCGACAACGTGCTGGCCGATGTCGACCGGCTCGAAGGCGCCTATACCGACACGCTGAACAATCACGAGGTCACGATCTTCAAGGAGCGCGCCGAGATTACCGGCCCGCACGAGATCACGCTGGCCAGTGGGCGCAAGTTCACGGCGAAGTATATCCTAATTGCCACCGGCGCACGGCCGCGCATGCCCGAATGTCAGGGCGCCGAGCACGCGATCAGTTCGAACGAGGCCTTCCATCTCGACGAACTGCCGAAGAAGATCATCATCGCGGGCGGCGGCTATATCGCCAACGAATTTGCCGGCGTGTTCAACGAGTTCGGCTGCGATGTGCATATCGTCAATCGCGGCGACCGCTTGCTGCGCAGCTATGACGAGGCCGTGCGCGACCGCCTGCTGCAGATCAGCACGATGAAGGGGATCAAGTTCCGCTTCAACACGACCTTCGAATACATCAAGCCGTGTGACGAAGGCGGCTATTTCGTGAAGATGTCGGACTGCGACGAGGAGAAGGCCGACTGTGTCCTCTTTGCCGTGGGCCGCGTGCCCAACACCGAAGGCCTGGGCCTCGACAAGGCAGGCGTGGAACTGGGCGAAAACGGCGAAATCAAGGTCGACCGCTTCAGCAAGACCAGTGTCGACCATATCTACGCCGTGGGCGACGTGACCGACCGCGTGCAGCTGACCCCGGTGGCCATTCGCGAAGGGCAGGCCTTTGCCGACACCGTGTTTGGCAAGGGCAAACCGGTCGCGGTCGACCATAGCTGCATCCCAAGCGCCGTCTTCAGCCACCCGCCGATTGCCGCTGTCGGCATGACCGAGGGCGAAGCGAAGAACAAGCTCGGCAGCGTGAAGGTCTATCTCTCCGATTTCCGCCCGATGAAAAACGTCCTTGCCGGTCGCAACGAGCGCAGCCTGATGAAGATGGTCTGCGATGGCGACAGTGGAAGGATCGTCGGCATCCATATGATCGCGCCGGAAGCACCCGAAATGATGCAGGCCGCCGCCATCGCCGTGAAAGCAGGGCTGACCAAGGCCGATTTCGACGCGACCACGGCCATCCACCCGACCATGGCAGAGGAACTGGTCCTGATGCGCTGACGTTCAGCCTCTGGACAGTCCGGAGCGCGGAAAATGCACGCATGATCAGGATGATGAGCCTAGCAGTGCTTGTTTGTGCGGCCTGCGCTCCTGCCGACGACAGTCCCGAGGCAGCGCAGACCGCGCCGGAGGATGCGGCGACCTACGCCACGCAGACGAGCGCGCCGACACCCGATTACAAGACGCTTCTGGCCGAGCCGGCGCTCGGCACCGGCAGCTGGGTCCGCCGCGAGGCCAGCTCGCCGCTGCCCGCCGATGCAAAGGCAATCGGCGAACGCTGGATTGCCCGGCTCGACGCGCGCAAGGTGCTGAACGGCTATGGCCTTGCGGGCAAGGGCCCCGACGGACCGGTCAAATCCATCGACACTGGCCTGACCGAAAGCGAATTCGAGGACTGGGCGCAGCGCAATGGCTGGAGCGTTCCGACCCATATCGCCTGGACCTTCGTGCCCGAACTCGTTCTCCCCCGGGTCTCGGATACGGCCAGTCCGGGTATCCGCGTCTGGCCGGCCTCGACCGCGCGCACCGGTGCGCAGAACGAGGCGCTGTTATGGGGAAGGGTCGAATTGCGGGATGGCTGTGTCTACGGCGATCTCGGTGAAGGGAAGCCCGAGAAGCTGGCCTTCTTCCACGAGGAAATCGGGCTCGATGTCGATGGCGAAGGGTATTATATCCTGCGCGACCGGGTTTCGGGGCGCACGCTTGCCCGCATTGGCGAGCAGATGAACTGGGGCGGCCCGCCGTCGGCCTATATTGCGCCCGAACTGGAGCGCGAAATCCTCGAAAATTGCGGGCCGGGCGAGATCCACGTGGTCGGTTCGCCGGAATCGCAGGAGCGGTTCCTGACCCAGTACCCGCATCTGCGCGATCCGGTCGTGCCGCCTCCACCCCCGCAAGGCTGATTGCAGCGCGCAGACCCTTCGCCTAGGCTCGCCCGAAAGGGAGGCAAACCAATGGCAGGCACTGTTCTTGTAACCGGCGGCACCGGCTATATCGGCGGCGAGGTCATCGACCGGCTGCTGGCCAAGGGATACACGGTCCACACCACGGTCCGCGATGCCGCGAAGAGCGAGCCGAAGCTGCGTAGGCGCTGGCCCGATGCTGGCGAGAAGCTCAAGGTCTTCTCCGCCGATCTTCTATCCGACGATGGCTGGGCCGAGGCCAATGCGGGCTGCGACGCAGTGGCGCACGTCGCCTCGCCATTCCCGCTCGATGTGCCGAAGAACGCCGACGATCTCATCATCCCTGCGCGCGACGGCACGCTGCGTGCGCTCGAATTTGCGCACAAGGCGGGGGTGAAGCGCTTCGTGCAGACCAGCTCGGCCGCCGCCATCGCCTATGGCCAGCCCGACAAGGACCATTTCGACTACACCGACTGGACCGATCTCACCGCCAACCCGCCGCCCTATATCCAGTCCAAAACCGTGGCCGAGCGCGCCGCGCGCGACTGGGTGGCGCAGAACGCGCCCGACATGGTGTTCTGCTCCATCAACCCGGTCGCCGTCTTCGGCCCGGTCTATGACGACGACATGTCCACCAGCGTCGAGATGGTGAAAAAGATCGTCGACGGCTCGATCCCGCTCATTCCCAACGTGGGCATCTGCATCACCGATTTGCGCAATGTGGGCGAGGCGCATGTCCGCGCGCTGGAAGCGCCTGCGGAAACTGTGCGCGGCGAACGCTTCCCGACCTCACAGAAGTTTATGTGGATCCGCGAGATGGCCGACACGATCCGCGCCCGTGTGCCGCAGCATGCAGGCAAGGTGCCAACGCGCCGTATGCCCGACTGGCTCGCGAAATTCCTCGCCCTGTTCATGCCCGAAATGCGCCAGATCAAGGGCGAGCTTGGCAA
Organism: Qipengyuania aurantiaca; assembly: GCF_019711375.1. Lineage (NCBI taxonomy): Bacteria > Pseudomonadati > Pseudomonadota > Alphaproteobacteria > Sphingomonadales > Erythrobacteraceae > Qipengyuania > Qipengyuania aurantiaca. The sequence continues at coordinate 102,631 of NZ_CP081295.1, read as the reverse complement.
TGTACGCGATGTCTCGGGGCGTCATACCGAGGAAAAGCTCGGCTTCACCTACATCCCCGCCGAACAGACGCTGGAAGACACGGTGAAGAGCCTCGTCGCCAAGGGCATCGTGAAGGCATGACGACTTTTGCCGGCAAACGCATCCTCGTCACCGGCGGGAGCGACGGCATCGGGCGCGAACTGGCGCTGCAGCTGCGGGATCGCGGGGCCGAGGTGACGGTGACCGGGCGCGCCGCGCAAAAGCTGGCGGCGATGGAAGCGGAAGGCTTCCGCACGATCGAGGCCGATTTCGCCAACGCGGCGGGCGTCGACGCCGTGGTCGCTGCCTGGGGCGACGCGCCGCTCGATATCCTCGTCAACAACGCCGGGATGGGGCTGGAGCACGATTACCGCAAGGGCAAGACAAGCTCGGCCGATATCGAGGCCAACATTCACGCCAACCTCACCGCGCCGATCCTGCTCTCGGCCCGCTTGCACGAGAACCTGAAAGCCGGGCGCGATCCGATGATCGTCAACGTCACCTCGGGCCTCGCCATCACGCCGAGCACCTCGGCGCCACTCTATTGCGCGACCAAGGCGGGCCTCAGGTCCTATTCCATCGCCGCGCGTGAGCAGCTGCGCGAAAGCGCCATCCATGTGCTCGAGGCGCTGCCGCCAATGGTCGATACCGAGATGACGCGGGGGCAGGAGGCGAAGAAGATGTCCGCGCCCGATTGTGCCGCGGCGATCGTGGAAGCGATGGAGAAACGCCGCGAGGAGGCACACATCGGCCTCGTGAAGACGCTCAAAAGCCTGCACTCGATCTCGCCGAAACTCGTGCAGAAGATCCTGCTGCGTTTTTGAGCGCGATTGCAACCCGTGCAATGCCGCGCCACAAGATGGCTAACGATTCGGGGCGCATCGAGGGACTATCAATCATGAACATGCTGGCTTCACGCGGGCAGCTGCGCGCTAGTTTTATCCGCTGGGCACTGTTCCTCGTGCCGCTTTGCCTGCTGCTCGGCTTCCTGTCGGGCCGGATCGGTTCGCCCGATACCGAGTGGTTCCGGATGCTCGCCAAGCCCGGCATCTTTCCCGAGCCCAAGTGGTTCGGCATTGTCTGGACGATCCTCTACATCATGATCGGCTTCGCGGTTGCGCTGGTCGCCTCGGCCTGGGGCGCGCGCGGGCGGACGGCGGCGCTGTGGGTCTTCGCCGTGCATTTCGCGCTCAACCTCGCCTGGTCGCCGGTCTTTTTCGGATTGCAGCAGATCACGGGCGCGCTGGTGGTGATCGGGCTCATGATCGTGACGCTGCTCGCGGTCATCGCGCTGTTCTGGAAGGTGCGCCGGCTCGCGGCCGTGCTGTTGCTGCCCTATCTCGCGTGGATCTGCTTTGCCGCGCTGCTCAATTACGAGTTCCTGCGCCTCAACCCCGATGCCGACGGCGGCGCGCAGGGTGAGCGGATCGAGCGAGTGCGGATCGGCAATTGAATCCCGTAGCGCGCACGCCTAGATAGCGGCCATGCAGAGCCAGAACCCCATGATCGCCGACTTCGTCAAACTCGCCAATTCGGCGGCCGGTACGCTGGCCGGCATGACCCGCGAAGCACGTGAGACTGCGCGCGAACGGGCCAAGGAAGCCTTCGGCGGCATGGATTTCGTGACCCGCGAGGAATTCGACGCGGTCAAGCAGATGGCCGCCAAGGCGCGCGAACAGGCCGAAGACCTCGCCGCGCGCGTGACGGCGCTGGAAGCCAAGCACAAGTGACACCGGCCCCTGCTGGCAGGTAAGGCGGCGCGATGCATTTGCGCGCGCCTGCTGTCCTGCTTGCCGCTCGACCGCATGGCGAGACGGCCGTGATCGCGCGCCTCCTGACCGAGGAGAGCGGCGTCGTGGCGGCCTATGTCGCGGGAGGGCGCGGGCGGCAGCTGCGCCCGGTCGTGATCCCGGGCAATCTCGTCGAAGCGGAAGTCCGCGCCAAGTCCGACAGCCAGCTGCCCTTTGCGCGGCTCGAACTGGCGCAAAGCCGGGGGCCATGGCTGACCGAGCCCTTGCCTGCTGCCGCCATCGCCTGGACCTGCGCGCTGACCGCCAGCGCCCTGCCGGAGCGCAATCCCTATCCCAGCCTCTACAGCGCGCTTGCGGCCCTGCTCGACGCTATCTGCAACGCCCCTTCGGCGCGAGGCTGGGCGGCGGCCCTGGCGGCCTACGAAGTGTTGCTCTTGCGCGAGCTTGGCTACGGCGGCGCGAAGCCCGTGATAGGCGGGCTTGAGCAAGCTCTGGAAATTCTGCGCGCAAACGAGGCCCCGATTGCCCGTTACCTGCTTGCCGACACCCGCGCCGACGTTCTAGCCGCACGGGTACTCCTGATGCAGCGGCTCGAACGGATGGCCTGACATGAAACTCGCGATATTCCCCGGCGACGGTATCGGACCCGAAGTGACCGCCGAGGCCGTACGGGTGCTCGATGCGTTGTCGCTTCCTCAGCTTACCACGTGGGAAGGCGATGTCGGCGGCATCGCTTACAAGCGCCACGGCCATCCGCTGCCGAAGGAAACGATCGAGATGGCCCGCGCCGCGGATGCCGTGCTGTTCGGCGCGGTGGGCGACCCCGACTGCGACGATCTGCCGCGCGAACATCGCCCCGAACAGGCGATCCTCGGCCTGCGCAGCGAGCTTGGCCTGTTTGCGAACCTGCGCCCTGCGGCGGGCTATCCGGGGCTGGAAGATATGTCCTCGCTCAAACCCGAGATCGCGCGCGGGATCGACCTGCTGGTGGTCCGCGAACTCAACGGCGACGTTTATTTCGGCGACAAGGGCGAACGCACGAGCGAGGGCGGGCGCGAGGGGTGGGACGCCATGTCCTATAACGAGGCCGAAGTGCGCCGCATCGCCCACACCGGCTTCCGCGCCGCGCAAAAACGCCGGGGCAGGCTGACCAGCGTGGACAAGGCCAACGTCCTTGAAACCAGCCGCATTTGGCGCGAGACTGTGGTGGAAGTGGCGAAGGACTATCCCGATGTCGCGCTCGATCACATGTATGTCGACAACGCGGCCATGCAGATGGTCCGCAGCCCGGGCCAGTTCGATGTCATCCTGACCGGCAATCTGTTCGGCGACATCCTCTCCGACCAGGCGAGCGCCTGCGTGGGCTCGATCGGGTTGCTGGCCAGCGCCAGCATGGGCGAGCGGCAGACCGAATACGGCACGTTTGGCCTCTACGAACCGATTCACGGCAGCGCGCCCGACATAGCGGGGCAGGGCAAGGCGAACCCCATTGCGGCCATTCTCAGCCTCGCCATGCTGTTGCGTCATTCGCTGGGTCGTGAAGCGGAGGCGGGCCGGATCGAGCGCGCCGTCGCCAAGGTCGTGGCGAGCGATATACGCGGGGCGGACCTCGGCGGGACGTCCTCGACCAGCCAGATCGGCGACGCCGTGCTGGACGCTCTCACCGCAGAGTCTTGAATTCGAAGCGAAAGCGCGCCACGCCGCGCGCATGACGCTCGAGCTTGCGATTATCCTGCCCACGCTCAACGAGCGCGAGAACCTGGCTCCGCTGGTCGAGCGGATCGAACAGGCGCTCGGGGCCGAGGGTTGGGAAGTGCTGGTCGTCGATGACAATTCTGCCGATGGTACGGCGGAAGAGGCGCGGCGACTTGCGCGAGAGGACGGGCGGGTGCGCGTCATCCATCGCATCGGACGGCGCGGCCTCGCAAGCGCGGCCATCGAGGGCTTTTGCGCTACCGCCGCGCCCTTCGTGGCGGTGATGGATGCCGATCACCAGCACGATCCGGCCTTGCTCGTGGCGATGCTGGAGGCGGTCCGTTCGGGCGAGGCGGATGTCGCCGTCGCCAGCCGCTTTGCCGATGGCGCGAGCACGAAGGACTGGGCCAATCCGGGGCGCGAAAAGCTGTCGGGTGTCGCCAACCGCCTCGCGCGCAAACTGACCGGCGTGGACCTCACCGACCCGATGAGCGGGTATTTCCTGCTTCGCACGCAGACCGCGCTGGCGCTTGTGCCGCGCCTTTCGGGGATCGGCTTCAAAATATTGCTCGACCTGCTCGCGACCGCCGACACGCCGCTGCGCGTGCGCGAAGTGCCCATGCAGTTTGCCGCGCGGCGGTCGGGCGAAAGCAAGCTCGACCGTGCGATCGCGGTCGACTTCCTCGCCGGGCTCTACGACAAGAGCTTCGGACGGATCATCCCCACGCGCTTTGCCCTGTTCGGCACGGTCGGCGCGCTGGGCGTCGGAGTGCATCTTGCGATCCTCTACCTCTGCCTGTTGGCCGCGGGGGCACAGTTCGCCTGGAGCCAGGCCATCGCCACTCTGGGCGCGATGACCTTCAACTTCTGGCTCAACAACTTCCTCACCTATCGCGACCGGCGGCTAAAAACGGCGAGCAAGCTGCTGCGGGGCTGGGCGAGTTTTGTGGTCGCCTGCACGGTTGGTGCGCTCGCGAACGTGGCGGTGGCGAGCCTGCTGTATGCACGCGGGCTCCATTCGCTGCTTGCCGCGTTGGTCGGGATCGCCATCGGCTCGGTCTGGAACTATGCCCTGTCGAGCCGCTTCGTCTGGGGCCGCTACTGAGCGGTCATTTCCACGAGGGGAGCCAGGCCCAGGCCTTGAAACTCATCGGGCCCGCCAGCGATTCGGCGGCGAGGATGGGGTAGAAGTAGACGAAAACCACTAGGCTAGCCGCCGGGACGATCCACGCGGTTCGCCTCCAACCCGCGCTCCGCAAATCGTCCAGCGCCAGCGCCAGCGCGACCAGCAGCATGGTGCCCGGCAGGAAATAGTGGTGGTAGAACTGCACCGGCTTGGCAGCGAAGATCCAGAAGCCGAGCGATATCGCATAAAGCAGCGCCAGTGCGCCATGCGCCGGTCGCCGCGCCGCAATCCCCTGCCACGCGCACCACAGGAGGGCGGGGAGACCGAGCAGCATGGTCAGCGGATTGCCGATCAGCATGACGCCTCGCTGCGCCCCGTCGACAGGCTCGTAAAGATACCAGAGCGCGCGCCAATTCGCGATCCATTCCGGCCAGGTCGACTGGTAGTTGTGCGGCGGCAGAACCTGTGTCTGGAGGTCCAGCATCACGCGGTGGTGTGCCACGATCCCTTCGGCAATCGGGTTCACGGCGAAGAAATAGCCGGGCGAAAAGGTCAACCAGTAGACCGCGAGCGGCAGCAGGCCGAGCCACACGAAGGCTTCGAGCAGCGTGATCCCCGGCACCGGCATTCCGCGACGGCTGAGCAAAAGGCGGCGGCGTCCCGCAAACCAGCGCAGCGCAAGGAAGCCGAGGCCCGGAAGCGCAGCGATTATCAGAGCGTTCCACTTGGCAGCCATCGCAAGGCCGAGCGCGATACCTGCGAAGATCAGGCGCCTCCGTCCCGTTTCCGGTTCGCGCATCGCGGCGGCCAGTTGCCAGAAAGCGACCGCGAGCGCGGCGATCATGAAAATGTCGAGCATGGCGATGCGCGCATGAACGAACAGATGGAAGCCGGTTGCGACCAGCACGCCGCTCGTCAGCGTGGCGTAGCGGCTGAGAGTTGCGAACCATACGGCGCGCATGACGGCGAACAGCGCCAGCGCCCCCGCGAGCGAGGACATTAGGCGCCAGCCCCAGGGATTGTCGCCAAAAACCTCGATGCCCAGCGCGATCATCTCCTTGCCGAACAGCGGATGCTCGCGATTGGAAAACTCGCCAAGCACGAGCAGGTCGCGCGCGGCAGGGAGGTAATGGACTTCGTCGAAATAGGGCGCGGTGGGGATCGCGAGGTTCCACAGCACCGCCACCCAGAAGGTAAACGCCAGCGCGGCGCACCAGCGGATCGGATCGACAGTTTGCTCGGGCGCGCGGCTCATCGCAGCGGGGCTTAGGAAAGCACTGCGCGCCCGGCAAGCGGCTTCACGCCGCTTTTGCGCGGCTTTCCAGCCAGAACAGGCGAGCGACCATCGGGAGAAGCGATAGAGAGGCGGTCAGTCCCACTGCGATCACCCACAAGGGCACGCGCATGCCCACGGCCTTGGCACGCGGGACAATGAAGATGAGCGAAATGACGACGCAGATGATGAGGTCGTACCACACCTGCGTTCCCCATAAATCCTGGGTGTGGTTAGGCAGGAAACCGAGATAGCCCTCCTGCGTGATCGGGATGGCGCTGAAGGCGATGAAGGCCGCGCCGAGGGCGGCCGCTATCCCCCAGCTCTCTTGCACTCGGCCGCGCAATGCCAGAAGAAGAATCGCAGGCGCCGCACCGACGGCGCCCAGAAAGAAGAGGATTTCCAGAGTGGTCATTGGTGACTCCCGAATTTATGTAGCGGTCGCTACACGGCCTGAGTGTAGCACTCGCTACAGATAGTCAATGGAAAATCCCCGCCAGTCCCCTGACACGCTTTTGCCCAAGCTGGCCGCTCATGTGCTGGAGCATGGCTTGGCTGGTGCGAGCTTGCGTCCGCTCGCGAAGGCTTCAGGGACAAGCGACCGCATGCTCATTTATCATTTCAAGTCGAAAGACGGGCTGGTCACCGCGCTGCTGGAGCATGTGGCAGGCATGTATTCTCAGGCGCTCGAAATGGCGTGGCCGACCGCACCTGCCGCCTCGCGCCGCGAGTGCGCGCAGAGGCTTCTTGCAATTGGACGCGCACCGATGTTCGCGCCATTCCTCAGGCTGTGGTGGGAAATCGTCGCCGGGGCGGCGAAGGGCAATGCTGCCTACCGCGCCAGCGCCGCTGCCATGATGGACAGCCAGCTTGCATGGTTCGAAGCGCATCTTCCGCCCGACGACCCCGACCCGAAAGCCGGCGCGCGGCTAGTGGCGCTGGCCGTGGAAGGCTCGCTCATGATGGATTCGCTCGGGCTTGGGGAAGTGGGCGAAGCAGGGCTTGCCGCCTTGGAAGGCTGACCCGCTTGAAGCGCCGCGCCTGCGTGCTATCCCGCCAGCCATGAAGAAGACCACCGGAACCGACCGCTCGATCACCTCGCAATGGCGCCCCGCAACGCAGGCGGTGCGCGGCGGCACGTGGCGCAGCGAGCATGGCGAGACGAGCGAGGCGCTGTTCCTGACCTCGGGCTACACCTACGACAACGCGCAGACGGTGGCCGATCGCTTCGCGGGCGAAGCGCAGGGTATGACCTATTCGCGGCTCCAGAACCCAACGGTCGCCATGCTGGAAGAGCGTATTGCTTTAGTGGAGGGCGCCGAGGCTTGCCGCGCGCAGGCCAGCGGGATGGCGGCGATGACCACCGCGCTGCTGTGCCAGGTGTCGGCCGGCGATCATGTGGTTGGGGCGAGGGCGGCCTTCGGGTCTTGCCGCTGGCTGCTCGACCATCTCCTGCCGCGCTTCGGGATCGAGACGACGGTCGTTGACAGCGCGGACAACGACGCGTGGGAGGCGGCGATCCGTCCCAACACCAAGGTCTTCTTCTTCGAGACGCCCGCCAACCCCACGCTCGACGTGGTCGATCTCAAGCACGTGTGCGAGGTGGCCAAGGCGCACGGCATCACCACCGTGGTCGACAACGCCTTTGCCACCAGCGCGCTGCAGCGTCCGATGGACTTGGGCGCCGATGTCGTGGCCTATTCGGCGACCAAGTTGATGGACGGGCAGGGCAGGGTGCTGGCCGGCGCCGTGTGCGGTTCGCAGGAATGGATCGACGAGGTCCTGCTGCCTTTCCAGCGCAACACCGGCCCGAATATCGCACCCTTCAACGCCTGGGTGGTCCTGAAAGGCCTCGAAACCCTGAGCCTGCGGGCGATGAAGCAGAGCGAGAACGCGGTCGAACTCGGCAAGTTCATCGAACCGCGTGTGCCTCGCATCCTCCATCCCGGCCTGCCAAGCCACCCGCGCCACGCGCTGGCGCTGGAGCAGATGACCGCCACCGGCCCCATCTTCGCGCTCGACGTCGAGAGCCGGAAACGCGCCTTTGCCATTCTCGACGCGCTCCAGCTGGTCGATATTTCCAACAATATCGGCGATGCGCGCAGCCTCATGTGCCACCCGGCGAGCACGACCCATGCCGGCATGACCGCCGAGGACCGCGAAGCGATGGGTGTGACCGAGGGCCTGCTGCGCATCAATGTCGGGCTTGAGGATGTCGAGGATGTGAAGGAAGACCTCGACCGCGCGCTGAAGGCGGCGGGGCTTTAGACGGGCCAACCGTTGCGGATTGCGATCCGCTCGAGCTCTCCGCCCAAGGCATGGGCTGTCGTCATTGCGGCCGGACAACGGGCGTCGTCTGTCAGCGCGCCATGAACGTCGAGACCCGCGCCTCCGATCATCGTGATCAACAAACCTTCATCCTGAGTCATTCCTGCCGCACAGCAGGGAGCAAGGACGATCTTCCGCTGCGAAGTGCGAGCCAGTTCAAGCACCAGAGCGCGGGCGAGCACGAGCAGCTTGCGGAAGTCGCCCCCGGCGGCATCGAGCGCGAGCATGGTCGCACGCGCATCCTCGAGACCATGGCTGGCAAGCCGGCGCATCAGCACGAGGCCGAGGGTCTCGTGCCGGCTGGCCGGAAGAGGCTGGGCAAGGGCGTGGGAATCATTTGGACGGGCCATGCAATCTCCTTCTCGCGAGAACATATGCTAATGCGATGCATTCGCAAGAAGGAATTCATTTGCGCATCGGCTTTGTGTTTCGGCGCACACTCTGAAATGAGCTGGACCGAAGGGAACCTAAATGTCCAAAACCGTCGAATACATCTTCGATCTCGCCGCGCCGAATGGCTACCTCGCGTGGTATCCGCTGAAGGACATCGTGGCGCGGACGGGTTCGGAGCTGGTGGTCACGCCCGTGTTTCTCGGCGGGATGCACAAGCTTACCGGGAATGCGCCGCCGATGATGCGCGATGCGGATGTGAAGGGGAAGGTGCCTTATGCGGCGCTGGAATTCCGGCGTTTCCTCGATCGGCACGGCATGGATCGCTTCTCCATGCGCCCCGACCTGCCGTTCAATTCGATCCTGCTCCAGCGCGTGCTGGTTGCCGCACAAGACGAAACTCAGCGCCAGGCGCTGGTCGATGCCTTGCTGCCCGCCGTGTGGGAGCGCAATATCGATTGCGGCGATGCAGAAACCGTAGGCCGCGAACTGGCCAAGGCCGGCTTCGATGCGGAAAGCCTGCTTGCGCGCACGCAGGATGATGCGGTGAAACAGCAACTCGCCAACAACACAGCCCGCGCGGTCGAACGCGGGGCGTTCGGCATCCCGACCTTCTTCGTCGGCGATGAAATGTGGTTCGGCAAGGAACGCCTCGAACAGCTCGAAAGCTATCTCGGCGGTGGCAAGCCCTGAGGGCTGCTAGGCCCTCTATATCAGAGGACGATGACGGCGAGCACGACCTGCGCGGCGAGCATCAGTTCGATGCGTCCTTCCCCGTCCTGGTCGGCCATTAGCCGGTTTATGAATGCGAACAGCATGGCGCTACCCCTTTCCCTGAACAGAAAGTGGCGCATGCTGCTTATGAATTCTTCATCATGTGCGGTTAACCGATCTTAAGACGGTGGGATAAGGCCGATGGCCCCCTTGCGCGACCGGGCACAGCCATTAGGTTGAGGGCGTGATCAAGGAGCTTTTCCAGCATAGCGCCATGACCGATGGCATCACCGTGCGGGTCGCGGTGAACTTCCTGCCCGAGCAATCCCAGCCCGAGGCGGACAAGTGGTTCTGGGTCTATCACATCCGTATCGAGAACGCCTCGCACGAACGCGTCCAGTTGATGACCCGTCACTGGCGGATCACCGACGGGGCGGGACTGGTCGCGCATGTCGACGGGGACGGTGTCGTGGGCGAACAGCCGGTGCTCAATCCGGGCGACAGTCACGACTACGTGTCGGGCTGTCCGCTGGACACGCCGCATGGGTCGATGGAAGGCTTTTACACATTCCACCGCGAGGACGGCACGCCTTTCGAAGTGCGCATTCCTTTCTTCCCGCTTGCCGCACCGGCAACCGCGGGCTGAATTTCCGGGCCGCGCGCATGCTCGACCGTATCGTCGGATACCGCATCAACCGCGCGACCTACTGGGCGAACCTTATCGGGATCGTCGCGATCGTGGGCATCCTGGTGACCTTCGGGATCGTGGGCGAGCAGGGCGGGACCGGGGCAATCGAAGTCGTCTTGGCGATCCTTGCCGGAACACGCCTGCACGACATCGGCTATTCGGCAAAATACGCGCTGGCGGGAGTCATTCTACACGCACTCCTCAGCTTCACGGTTCTCGCGAGGTTCGGTTACGAAGAGGCGCTTACACCGCTAGGGCTGCTCAATCTGGCTTTCCTTGTCTTGCTGGTGTGGCTGGGGCTCGTGCGGGGCCAAACCGGGGACAACCGCTGGGGCGCACAACCGCCCGACGGTGTCAGTTGGAAACGTCCCGAAAAGCGCTTTTCCGAGGATTGAGATTCAGTCGACTTCGGCGGTCTCTTCCAGCTCCCTTTCGAACTCGTATTCGCCGATCTTTATCTTCGGTTCGCGGCCCAGCCAGTCGGCAAGGATCTCGAAATCGCGTGTCAGCAGGCTCGTGGCGAGAGGGGCTCGGCTTTCGTCGAGATAAAGCACAAGCGCCTTCGGCTTCAGCCGCAACCGGCTGTTGGCAAGCGCTAGGCGCGAACCCGCCCCCAACCGCCGCGCGAGCCGGAACCCCAGCCCCCAGGTTATGCCTTCGCGCAGGTCGCCCTCGCTGGCCAGATCGCTTAGCTTGGAGGGCAGTTCGGTTTTTCCCAAGCTCCCGAACAGCGCCGCGCAGATCATGCCGCGATCCCGCGGGCTGCAATCGATCCAGCGCTTGTCGAGCGACCACTCCTTCGCATGATGGATGCGCAGGTTCGGCTCGACCCGCTGCAGCGCGGACGCCAGCTGGGCCGCTGCCAGCCGCAGGCGCTCGTTCCTCTTGCCGTTGCCGTTGGCAAGATCGACCGTCCATCCCGCCACGCGCGTCGCATCGATGACCGGAGCATCGCGCGGCTCGGCAAAGGCGTGGACACCCGACAGAAGGGGGTCGAGCGAGCGCTGAAGGTCGCTCAGGCGCGAGTAGAGCAGGCCCTCGCGAATACCCCAGCTCGAAAAGACGAGGTGGTCGGGTTCCAGCTCGTCGAGCAGTGGCAGCAACAGCGCCGCCGCATCGGGCAGGTAGGAAGCGCGCATCTCGCTGATGCCGGAAATGTCTTGGAGCTTGTCTGGCGACGCATCGATCAAATCGCTCGCCAGCCGCCGCGCGTCCTCGACCGAGAGGATGTAGCCGTGCGGATCGCTCAGCGGGTAATCGGCCTCCTTCATCGCGTAATAGGCCAGCGCGCGCCAGGTGCCGCCGATCATGTAGAGAGGGCCCGTGTGGCTGCGCACCCAGCCGACATCGGAAAGATGCTCGCGCACGGTGTCGGCAAGATCGCTCTCGGCGGCGCGGAAGGCGGGCAGGCGCAGGGTGCCGAAAGGCAGGCTCACCGCATCGCGGCAATCGCCTTCGCCGATGGACACCAGCTCGAGGCTGCCGCCGCCCAGATCGGCTACGATCCCCTGCGCTCCCGGAAAGGCCCCGATGGCTCCGAAGGCCGAGGCGCAGGCCTCTTCCTCGCCGCTAAGCAGGCGTGGATCGAGGCCGAGGTCGGCGACCTTTTCGAGGAACTCCGCGCCGTTCGTCGCGTCGCGCGCGGCGGCTGTGGCTACGGTCTGCACGTCCTCGATCTTCCGGTCCTCGACGATGATCCGATACCGCGCCAAGGCGGCCAGGGCCTCGCTGGCCGCCTCCTCGGGGATTCGCCCGGTATCGGAAATGTCGCGGCCGAGCCGGGCGGCAATTTTCTCGTTCCAGGCGGTCTCCGGCGCGCGCCCGGTGCCTTCATAGATGACGAGACGGACAGTGTTCGACCCGATGTCGATCACCGCGCGGGGCGGGTGGATCAGGCGGCGCTGCCATTGCGGCATGCGGGTGCGGCCCCGGCTCATGCCTTTGCGCCCGGCAGGGTGAGGTGCGGCACGTCATGCTTCTCCAGCGCCGACCCGCGTCCGGACAGGGAGGGGTTGGACATGAAATACTGGTGGCAGTTGAAGCCCTCCTCGCCCTTGCCCATGCGGCGATATTGTCCATCCGCGTCGAGCCGCCAGCTGCGTTCGGTGTCGAGGATATTGGCGAGCATGACCTGTTTCAGGAGCTGGTCGTGCACGGTCTTGTTGGTGATCGGCACCATCACCTCCACCCGCCGGTCGAGATTGCGGCTCATCGCGTCGGCGCTGGTGAGATAGACCTTCGCCTGTCGGCTCGGCATCGCCTTGCCATTGGCAAAGGCCCACATGCGCGCGTGCTCGAGGAAGCGGCCGATGATCGACTTGACGCTGATGTTTTCCGACAGGCCCGGAATTCCGGCACGCAGCGAGCAGATGCCGCGCACGACCATCCGCACTTCGACACCGGCCTGGCTGGCCTCGTAAAGCTTGTCGATAATGGCCTGGTTAGTGATCGAGTTCATCTTCACCCAGATGCCCGAAGGCTTGCCGGCCTTGGCATTCGCAATCTCGACATCGATCAGATCGTAGAGCTTCTCGCGCATCCCGATGGGCGAGATGGCGATCTCCTCGAGGTCATCCGGTTCGATATAGCCGGTGATGAAGTTGAACATTTTCGCCGCATCGCGGCCCAGCGTCTGGTCGGCGGTGAAGTAGCTGAGATCGGTGTAGATCTTGGCGTTGATCGGGTGGTAATTGCCGGTGCCGAAGTGGCAATAGGTGGCGTAGCCATCCTCCTCGCGCCGGACCACCAGGCTGACCTTGGCGTGGGTCTTCCATTCGGTGAAGCCGTAGATCACCTGGACGCCCGCACGTTCCAGTTCGTTGGCCCAGCGGATGTTGCGCTCTTCATCGAAGCGGGCCTTCAATTCCACGACCGCCGTTACCGCCTTGCCGTTCTGCGCCGCCTCGACCAGCGCGGCGATCACGGGCGACTGGTCGCCCGCGCGGTAAAGCGTCTGCTTGATCGACACGACTGCAGGATCGACCGCGGCCTGGTGGAGGAAATCGACCACCACCTCGAAGCTTTCGTAGGGGTGGTGAATGACCATGTCCTTCTCGCGGATGGCGGAAAAGACATCGCCGTCATGGGCCAGCACGCGCTCGGGATAGCGCGGCGAGAAGGGCGGAAACTTGAGGTCGGGGCGCGGTTCGCCGCAGATCGCGTCGAGATCCGACAAGCCCAGCATCCCGCCGGTCTTCACGATCATCGCCGCATCGACATCGAATTGCTCGCGCAGCAGGGCCTCGGCCGCCGCATCGCACTCGTCGTCGACTTCGAGCAGCACCGCGCGGCCCCGGCGGCGGCGCTGGATCGCGGTGCGGAAATAGCGCACGAGATCCTCCGCCTCGTCCTCCACCTCGATATCGCTGTCGCGCAGGACGCGGAAAATGCCGTCGCCGAGGATCTTGAAGCCGGGGAACATCTGGTCGGCAAAGCGCGTCACCAGCTGTTCGATAGGGACATAGATCGCCTGTTCTTCGCCCTTGTCCTGCGGCACGCGCACAAAGCGCGGGACCCCGCTAGGGATGAGGACCATCTCGACCAGCTCGCCCTTGCGCTTGCCGCGCTTAAGACGGAACAACACACCCATCCCGCCGCTCGCGACGAAGGGGAAGGGGTGCGAGGGATCGATCGCCTGCGGGGTGATGAGCGGGACAATGTCGTGCTCGAAATAGTCCTCGAGCCACTTCTGCTGGTCCTTGGACAGTTCGTCGGGGACGGCGAGCACGATGCCCTCGTCGGCGAGCAGGCCCCGCAGCACTTCGAGGCTTTCCTGTTGGCGGTCCTCCAGCTGGAGCACTTGCTCCCGGATCGCGTCGAGCTGCTGGCGCGGGCTTAGCCCGTCGATCCCCGTGGTTTCGATCCCGCGATGCACCTGCCCTTCGAGCCCGGCGATGCGCACGGTGGTGAACTCGTCGAGATTGCTGCCCGAGATGGACAGGAAGCGGAGGCGTTCGAGGAGCGGGTAATCGGTGTTCTCGCTCTCCGCGAGGACGCGGCGGTTGAAGCTCAGCCAGCTCAGCTCGCGATTGACGTAGCGATCTTCCGGAGCTTCGGGCGCGAGTGCCGCGCTTTCACCGTCCGGCTCCTTGCCGGCAGTTTCGAGGTCGGGCGCGGGGGTATCGCCAAGCGTCACGGGGCACCTTTCGTATCGTATGGTCGGGGAGGGTAGGCCGGGGGCTCGTACTTGAAAAGCGTTTCGACCCGCCACCGATCCCGACGCTGCGTCAGACAAGCGTCACATTTGCGCGTAACGCTGCGCCAGTTCCTCCCACAATTCCGGCGTCGAGGCGCCGAGCAGGCCCTTCCGGTCCCATTCGTCCACCCGGTAGGGCGAGCCGTCGGGCCGGGCGACCTTTCCGCCCGCTTCTTCCAGCCACAGCGCGCCCGCCGCGTGGTCCCACGCGAGCGTCCGCTCGAAGATCGAAACGTCGTTCTCGCCAAGGCCAAGGCGCGGATATTGCTCGGCTGCGCAAAAGGGAATGTCGACCAGCTCGTAATTGGGCGAGATATGGCGGCGGGTGGCCTGGCGGCGCTCCTCCTCCATGAAGATCAGCGAGATTGCGGCGATAGGCGGGGTGCGGCCCGTGGCACGTGCCTGGATGCGGGTACCGTCGACGGAGGCACCCTTGCCGCGGTGCGCGGCGCAAAAGCGCCCGGTGAGGCAATCGTAGAGCCAGCCCGACTGGGTGAACCCGCCTTCGGCGCGCGCGATGATGATGCCGAAGGGCGGCTTGCCGCTGGCGAAATTGCGCGTCCCGTCGATGGGATCGACGATCCAGCAGGGCGCATCGAGCCGTTCGAGAATCGAGGGATCGGCATGCGCGGCTTCTTCCCCCACAAAACCGAGGCTGCCGTCGAGCCGGGTCAGGCCTTCGCGCAGCAGGGCTTCGGACTCCTTGTCGGCAATGGTGACGGGATCGTTGCCGCCCTTGTCCTCCACTTCGCCTTCGGAAAGGTTGCGAAAGCGCGGGAGGATGGCCTCCTTGGTCGCACTCTGCATCAGGGCGAGGATTTCGGCGTCGAGCGCGCTCAAGAGCGATAGTCCGCGTTGATCGAGATGTAGCCATGCGTGAGATCGCAGGTCCAGACAGTCGCGCGGCCTTCGCCGATACCGAGATCGACGTCCACGCGGATGTCCTCGCCTTCCAGATGCTTTGCCACGGGAGCCTCGTCATAGTCGGCCAGCGGCTGGCCGTCCTTCGCGGCCCAGGTCCCGCCGAAGCCGATCGAGAGCCGGTCGCGATCGGCCGGTTCGCCTGCCTTGCCCACCGCCATGACCACGCGGCCCCAATTCGCGTCTCCGCCGGCAATCGCGGTCTTCACCAGCGGCGAATTGGCGATGGCCAGTCCCACGCGGCGGGCGCTTTCATCGTCCTTGGCGCCTGCCACCGCGATCTCGATGAACTTCTGCGCGCCTTCGCCATCGCGCACGACAAGCTGGGCCAGTTCGCGGCAGACGTCGAGCAGGGCGGCGTAGAAGGCGTCGGCACCCGCATCGTCCCACGAGGCGAGGGGGGCGTTGCCCGCAGCGCCCGTGGCGAAAGCCAGCACTGTGTCGCTGGTTGAGGTGTCGCCGTCCACCGTGATGCAGGAGAAGGTCGCTGCGTTGGCTTTGGACAGCATCTCCTGGAAGAACGCCGCTTCGATTGCCGCGTCGGTGAAGATGTAGCCGAGCATGGTCGCCATGTCGGGCGCAATCATGCCGCTGCCCTTGATGATCCCGGCCAGTTCGATCCGGGTCTCGCCCAGCATGGCGGACGCGCCCGCGCCCTTGTTGAAGGTGTCGGTGGTGCCGATGGCGGCTGCCGCCTCCTCCCACCCGCAGGGTTCGGCTTCGAGAACGGCGGCAACGCCTGCGCGCGCCTTGTCCTTGGGCAGCGGAACGCCGATCACGCCCGTCGAAGAGACAAACACGGCGCTCGGCTCGCAATCGAGCGCCTCGGCGACCTGCGCCATGATCTGCTCCACCGCCTCGCGCCCCCGAATACCGGTAAAGGCGTTGGAATTGCCTGCGTTGACTATCAGCGCGCGCGCTTCGCCCAGCCGCACCTGCTCGCGCCCCATTTCCACCTCGCTCGATGCGCAGGCGGACTTGGTGAAGACGCCGGCAACGGTTGTGCCCGGCGCCAGCTCGGCGAAGGTCAGGTCGGCCCTGTCCCAGTTCTTGTACCGCGCCCGGGCGACGCGCAGCGTGACCCCTTCGATGGCCGGAAGATCGGGAAAAGGGCGGGCGAGGGGGGAGGGGGCAAGGTCCATGCTTCGCGCGCTATACTGACGCAATCGGGCAGGCAAGCGCGCGCAAATGCGCAAAAAATTGCGCCCGGTCTTTTATCGTTCATCTTTGTGCGCTATCTGTCCTGATCATGGTTCGCCAACTGCTTGCCCTTATCGCCCTCCTTACCGGCCTTGCCGCGATGGGTGCGCCTGTGCACGCAGCCGTGAACAGCGCCGTCGGCGTGGGCGTCGAACGACCCAGCGACAGCCGCGATGCCGAGAGCCGTGAAACGCGCGATGCCTGCGTGGAAAAGCAGCGCAAGCAGAAGCTGCGCGGCGAAAAGGTGACCCCCTGCAAGAAGCAGGAACCGGTTACCGTCTATATTCCCTCGGTAATGTTCGGCGCCGACCGCGCTTACGAATAGCTTTCCGACAGCTCCCGTTTCCTGATGCCCGGCACCATCGGTGTGCGCGGGCATTTCCCGTATAATTCCCGCTTACATTCGAGGCATTCGCCCCATCATGCTCAAATCCATCGGCAAGGCCATTTTCGGCTCGTCCAACGACCGTTACGTCAATTCCATCCGCAAGGTCGTCGACCAGATCAACGCTCTCGAGCCGCAGCTGCAGGCGCTCTCCGACGAGGAACTGCGCGCGCAGACCGACAAGTTCCGCGCCCAGCTTGCCGACGGCAAGACGCTGGACGACATCCTCCCCGAAGCCTTCGCCACCGTGCGCGAAGCCTCGGTCCGCGTACTCGGTATGCGTCACTTCGACGTGCAGATGATCGGGGGCATCGTGCTCCACCGCGGCGAGATCGCCGAAATGCGCACGGGTGAGGGGAAGACGCTGGTCGCAACCCTGGCCACCTATCTCAACGCGATCGAGGGCAAGGGCGTCCACGTCGTCACCGTGAATGATTACCTTGCCAGCCGCGACGCCGAATGGATGGGCCAGCTCCACAATTTCCTCGGCCTGACCATCGGCGTGATCGTGCCGAACCTCGGCGAACAGGCCCGCCGCGACGCCTATGGCGCGGACATCACCTACGGCACGAACAACGAATTCGGCTTCGACTATTTGCGCGACAACATGAAGCACGAGCGCGGCCAGATGGTGCAGCGCCCCTTCAACTTTGCGATCGTCGACGAAGTGGACTCGATCCTGATCGACGAGGCACGCACCCCGCTGATCATCTCCGGCCCGACCGAAGACAAATCCGAGCTCTATGTCACGGTCGACGAGATCGTGAAGAAGATCGAGCCCGACTGGTACGAGGCCGACGAGAAGACGAAGAACATCACTTGGACCGAAGAGGGCACGGACGCCATCGAGCAGATGCTCAAGGACGCCGAACTCCTCGAGACCGACAACCTCTACGATGTCGAGAACACGCAGGTGGTCCACCACCTCGACCAGGCGCTCAAAGCGAACATCATGTTCAAGCGCGACACCGACTACATCGTGAAGTTCGAAAAGAAGATGCAGCCCGACGGCACCATGGGTGAAGAGGGCAAGGTCGTCATCATCGACGAGTTTACCGGCCGCATGATGGACGGTCGCCGCTGGTCGAACGGCCTGCACCAGGCGGTCGAAGCCAAGGAAGGCGTGAAGATCGAGCCGGAGAACCAGACGCTCGCCTCGATCACCTTCCAGAACTATTTCCGCATGTATCCCAAGCTGTCGGGCATGACCGGCACCGCGGCCACCGAAGCGGCGGAATTCTGGGACATCTACAAGATGAACGTGGTCGAGATCCCGACCAACGTACCCGTCCAGCGCATCGACGAGGAAGACGAGTTCTACAAGAACACGCAGGACAAGTTCAAAGCCATCGCCAAGGCGATCAAGGAAAAGCACGAGATCGGCCAGCCGGTCCTCGTCGGCACGGTCTCGATCGAGAAGAGCGAGCTGCTGTCCGACTTCCTCGACAAGGAAGGCGTGAAGCACGAGATCCTCAACGCCCGCCAGCACGAGCGCGAGGCGCATATCGTGGCGCAGGCAGGCCGCATCGGGGCGGTCACCATCGCCACCAACATGGCCGGTCGCGGCACGGACATCCAGCTCGGCGGTAACGTCGAATTCCGGATCGAGGACGAGCTTGCGGAAATGCCCGAGGGCCCCGAACGCGACGCCGCGATTGCGAAGATCAAGGAAGAGGTTGCCGAGGAAAAGCAGCGCGTGCTCGAAGCGGGCGGCCTGTTTGTCCTTGCGACCGAGCGCCACGAAAGCCGCCGCATTGACAACCAGCTGCGTGGCCGTTCGGGCCGTCAGGGTGACCCGGGCCTCTCGCGCTTCTACCTTTGCCTCGAGGACGATCTCCTGCGCATTTTCGGGCCGGACACGCTGTTCGCCCGCATGATGAACTCCAACCTCGAAGACGGCGAAGCGATCGGGTCCAAATGGCTCTCCAAGGCCATCGAAACCGCGCAGAAGAAGGTCGAGGCGCGCAACTACGAAATCCGCAAGCAGGTCGTCCAGTACGATGACGTGATGAACGACCAGCGCAAG
This sequence comes from Qipengyuania aurantiaca, assembly GCF_019711375.1. NCBI lineage: Bacteria > Pseudomonadati > Pseudomonadota > Alphaproteobacteria > Sphingomonadales > Erythrobacteraceae > Qipengyuania > Qipengyuania aurantiaca. Next base: position 83,920 of record NZ_CP081295.1, on the reverse strand, counting down.
GTGATCTACGAGCAGCGCGCCGAGATCATGGACAGCGAGGCTGTGGACGATGTCGTGGTCGATATGCGCCACGATGCGATCAACGCCATGGTCGGCGAGCACTGCCCGCCGGGCTCCTATCCCGAACAGTGGGACATGGAAGGCCTCAAGACCAAGGTCGAGGACGTCTTCGGCATGTCCTTCCCGATGGAAGACTGGGTCCAGGAAGACCACATCGAACCCGAGCTGGTGGAAGAGCGCATTCGCGAAGAAGCCGATGCGCGCATGGACGCCAAGATCGCCAAGGCCGATCCCGCCATCTGGCGCCGGATCGAGAAGAGCCTGCTGTTGCAGGAACTCGACCACCAGTGGAAGGATCACCTCGCCACGCTCGACGCGCTACGCCAGGTCGTGGGCCTTCGTGCCCATGCGCAGAAGCAGCCGCTCAACGAGTACAAGCAGGAAGCCTTCGCGCTGTTCGAAAGCATGCTCGATAAGCTGCGCGAGGACGTGACCTCGAAGCTGCTGACGATCCAGCTGGCCGAACCGGCCCCGCTGCCGCCGGTCGACCTGCCCGAACTGCCCGACTTCTTGACCGGGCATATCGACCCGCTGACGGGGCGCGACAATTCGGACGATGGCGACGGTTCGGAAAGCCGCGCGGCTTTGTTCGGCGCTTTGGCCGGAAGTCCGCGTGCAGCCGCAGGTCCGGGCGGTTCCTCGTCCGAAAATCCCTATGCCGGGCAGGACATCAGCCGCAACGCGCCGTGCCCCTGTGGCTCGGGCAACAAGTACAAGCACTGCCACGGCGCCATGGGCGCGCGGGTTTAAGGTCCCTGTGAACGGGCCGCGCGGCGTTCAGGCGCTGCGCGGCTCGCGCACCATCTGCACCATCGGCGGCGCATCCGGCGTCGGACGAACTTCGCCCATCGGCTCGAACCCGCAGGAGCGGTAGAAGCCGGTGTTGGCGGGGTTGGTGTTCTCCAGATACGCGCGCGTACCAGCCTTGTCGCAGGCGTCGAGCATGGGCTGGATCAGCCTGCGCCCCAGTCCCTTGCCCTGATGGGCCGCTCGCACGCCGATGCTGAAGAGATAGGCGTGCTCGAAATCGGGATGCTGGCGTTCCATCGCCTCACCGGTTTTCAGCGCGCGGGACACGGCGGTTGGACCGCAATGCCACAGGGTCGGAAGCACGATGGCGGCGTAATCGACCAGCGATAGCGAACTGTCGCCGCCCGGCAGCATCCACATGGCCGCGCCCTCATCACCGATCCGATAGCTGAAGCCGCGCGGCACGTAGATCCGGCGCGCCTGTGCATGGAAGAGCGCGCGGATCGCCGCATATTTTCCGAAAAGCCAGGCGTTGAAGGGATCGTTACGGAAGGCGTCGGCGGTGATCTCGCCCACCTCGCGCGAGTGCCGCGCGGTTGCGTGCATGAAGCCTTCGGGCAGGTCGATGTCGACTGCATCCATGCTAGCCTGATGCCACGGCCGTGCGGGGACGGCTAGTGCAGCAAGCCATGCGAAGCTAGAGGCGGAACCATGCTGCCGCTGATCGCCGCCTTCTTCCTTGCCGCGCTGCTCTATGCCAGCGTCGGTTTCGGCGGCGGATCGACCTATAACGCGCTGCTGGCGCTCGCGGGTGTCGACTACCGCGTCCTCCCGCTGATTGCGCTGAGCTGCAACATCGTGGTGGTAGCGGGAAGCACCGTGCGCTTCGCCCGCGCCGGCGTCACTCCCTGGCGAGGCGCCTTGATGCTGACGGCAATCGCGGCGCCGGCCGCGTTTCTCGGCGGTCTCACCCCCATCGGGGAAGGAGCGTTCCTGACTATCCTGGGCGCAAGCCTCGTGCTGACCGCGGCGACAATGTTCCTGCCTGTTGCCAAGCGCGAAGGAGCGCCGAACAAGGCTGCCCGGTTCGTCCCGCTCGCTGCCATACCTCTCGGCTATCTTGCCGGCCTGGTCGGGATTGGCGGAGGCATCTTCCTCGCCCCGCTATTGCACCTCACGCGCTGGCATTTGGCACGCTCCATCGCGGCCACCGCGAGCCTGTTCATCCTGGTGAATTCGCTGTTCGGCCTTGCCGGACAGATCCTGAAAGGAGGGGAGGGGCGCTTCCTTGCCGCTTTCGACTTTGGCCTGCCGCTCATCGTGGCGGTCGCCATCGGTGGCCAGATCGGAAGCCATCTGGCGCTCAAATTCCTGCCGCAGCGGTACATCCGCTGGGGGACGGCGCTGCTTACCGCATGGGTGGGCGCGCGGCTCCTGCTAACCGTGTAGCTTGGAAATCATAGGGTGCGCCTCTCCGCGTTACCCCCTAATCCCAACCCGTCCGCTGCACGTCTGCGCCGCGGCTCTGGCCTGCCAACCCGCATTTGCCGAACTTCTAAATTTGAGTTTCCGGACACCTTTGCCCGCCAAACGGTTCTAAGGGGAAAGGAGGCGCGCTTGGCCGACACAATCACCGTTAACGGAACCGCTCATCCGATGCCGGACGACCCGCGGGTCAGTCTTCTCGATTTCCTGAGACAACACGTCGGCCTCACCGGCACGAAGAAGGGCTGCGACCATGGTCAGTGCGGAGCATGCACGGTGATCGTGAACGGCATCCGCATCAACAGTTGCCTGACGCTGGCGGCAATGCATGACGGCGACAGCGTCACGACCATCGAAGGTCTCGGCACGCCTGACGAGCCCTCTGCCCTCCAACGCGCTTTTCTCCAGCATGACGGCTTCCAGTGCGGCTATTGCACTCCGGGCCAGATTTGCTCAGCCACCGCCATGCTCGAAGAGCTGGCCGCCGACTGGCCCAGCGACGCCAGCGAAAGTCTCGAAGGACGCGTCGCCATCTCCGGTGAGGAAATCCGCGAGCGTATGAGCGGCAATCTTTGCCGCTGCGGCGCCTACGCGAATATCGTCGCCGCGATCGAGGAAGTCGCGGCGGGAGGTCGTTCATGAGACCGTTTCAATACACCCGCGCGCCTTCGCTGACCGAAGCGTCGCATCTGACCGCTGGCGAAGATACGCTTGCCATTGCAGGCGGTACGAACCTGCTCGACCTCATGAAGCTGCAGGTAGAAACGCCCGATCAGCTTGCCGACATCAACCGGCTCGGCTTTGCGGATATCGAGAACACGGATGATGGCGGCTTGCGCCTTGGCGCGCTTGCCACGAATACCGAAACCGCCGTCCACCCCCGCGTGCGGGCCGACTATCCGGTCCTGTCGCGCGCCATTCTGGCCGGAGCGACGCAGCAGCTGCGCAACAAGGCCACCAATGGCGGCAATTTGTGTCAGCGCACGCGGTGCTTCTACTTCACGAATATCGACCAGCCCTGCAACAAGCGGCAACCGGGTACCGGCTGCGGAGCCATCGACGGCATTGCGAAGCTCCACGCGATCCTCGGCACGAGCGAGCAGTGCATCGCGACCTATCCGGGCGATATGGCCGTGGCGCTCAGCGCGCTCAACGCAAGGGTGGAAATCTCCGGCGACAAGGGCGAGCGCAGCGTGCCGGTGCGCGATTACCATGTGCTGCCGGGCGATACGCCGTGGATCGAGAATGTGCTCGAACCGGGCGAGATCATCACCGGCATTGCTCTTCCAGCGCCTGTGGGCGGCACGCAAATCTATCGCAAGGTGCGAGAGCGTTCTTCCTATGCTTTCGCGCTGGTCTCCGTCGCCGCCATAATCGAATTGACCGATGGCAGGTTTTCCCGCGCCGACCTCGCGTTCGGCGGTCTGGCGCACAAGCCGTGGTACGACCCGCGTGTCGGAGAAGCGCTCTTGGGCCAGCCACCTTCGGACGCGCTGTTCGATAAGGCAGCCGATATCCTGCTGGAGGATGCCCGCGGGTTTGGCGAGAACGATTTCAAGATACCGCTCACGCGGCGAACGCTTCGCGCCGTCCTGGCCCAAGCGACGGAGAACGCAGCATGACGGTCCATCTCAAGCAGGACGAGCCCGACAATTCCAACCGTCTCGACGGCATGAAACAGGGCGTGCTCGGCAAGCCCCTGCCGCGGATCGAGGGTCTGGCCAAAGTCACCGGCACCGCGCCCTATGCCGCCGAATACCCCATCGACCGTTGTGTCGAGGGCGTGCTGGTCACTTCGACCATCACGCGCGGCGAGGTTACTTCCATCGATCGCTCAAGCGTACTGTCCATGCCCGGCGTGGTCGCGGTGGTCGACGATAAGAAGATGAGCACCCGCGCCGCGCAGGGCACGGCCAACGAGGCCCCCATGCAAGGGCCCGCGCAGGTCTGTTATTGGGGGCAGCCAATCGCGCTGGTGGTCGCCGAAACCTTCGAGCAGGCGCGCGATGCGGCCAAGCAGCTGAAGGTCGAATATCGCGAGGAGGAAGGCGCTCCGCTCGATCCGAACGCGGTCGAACCGGAAGAGCAGGAGGACGAGACCGTTCACCAGGGCAATCTGGCGCATGCCATGGCCGAAGCCGAACACAGCGTTGACGTAAGCTACACGACCAAGGGGCATGCGTCCGCCGCGATGGAGCCGCATGCCGCAATCGCCGAGTGGGATGGCGACAAGCTGACCGTTCATGCCTCGCTCCAGATGCTCAACTACAACATCACCGAACTGGCCGATGCGCTCGATATGGAAGAGGAGAATATCCGCCTCATTTCCCGCTTCGTCGGTGGCGGTTTCGGTTCCAAGCTGGGGATCAGCGAAGAGGTGGTCGCAGCCGCGCTGGCGGCGAAACAGGTTGGGCGGCCCGTCCGCGTCGTTCAGTCCCGCCAGCAGGTGTTCCAGACGGTCATGCGCCGCAGCGAAACCACGCAGCGCCTGCGTCTTGCGGCCGATGCGAAAGGAAAGCTTACCGGTTTCGGCCACGAAGCGCTGGTGTCCAACCTTCCCGGCGAGACTTTTGCCGAACCCGTGCTGCAATCGTCGCACTTCATGTATGGCGGCGAGAATCGCGAACTGATGCTCAAGGTGGCCCGCATTCATCGCATGACGGCCGGATCGGTGCGGGCTCCCGGAGAGGCGGTGGGCATGCCGGCGCTCGAAGGGGCGATGGATGTTCTCGCCGAAAAGGCCGGCATCGATCCGGTCGAGCTGCGCTTGCGCAACATACCCGAGAGGGATCCCGAGGAAGACCTCCCGTTCTCCTCCCACAAGCTTGCCGAATGCCTGAAGCAGGGCGCTGAAGCTTTCGGTTGGGACAGTGGCCCCCGCCAACCGCGCCAGCGGCGTGAGGGCGAATGGTGGATCGGCACCGGCATGGCCAGCGCCGCGCGCGTCCACAACATCTCCGAGGCGAAGGCACGCGTGACGCTGAAAGCTGACAGCACGGCGCTTGTCGAAACCGACATGACCGACATCGGCACCGGGACCTATACCATCCTGGCGCAGATCGCCGGAGAGATGCTGGGGCTGGATCCGGGGCAGGTCCTGGTCGAACTGGGCGATACGCGCCACCCGCGCGGCCCGGGCTCGGGCGGCAGCTGGGGCGCGGCTTCGATCGGTTCGGCGGTCTATATCGCATGCAAGGCAATTCGCGAGGAACTGGCCGCAAAACTCGGCACGAGTGAGGAAAGGCTCGACCTGCGCGAAGGCAAGACAACTGGCGGCGAAGCTCTGACGGACCTGCTCGAAGGCAAGGACCTTGTGCGCGAAGGCCATTACCAGCCGGGCGATATAGAGGACGATTACACCGCCTCCGGCTTCGGCGCCTTCTTCGCCGAAGTACGCGTCAATCACTACACCGGTGAAACCCGCGTCGATCGGATGCTGGGTGCATTCGGCTTCGGACGCGTTCTCAACGCCAAGACCGCGCGCTCGCAATGCATCGGCGGCATTACCTGGAGCATCGGCGTGGCACTGACCGAGGCGCTGGAGTTCGATCCGCGCGACGGACACCTCGTCAATTGCGATCTCGCGGAATATCACGTGCCCGTTCACCGCGACGTCCCCGATCTGGAAGTCCTGCTGGTGGAAGAACGCGACGGCGCGGCCAGCCCGATCCAGGCCAAGGGCATCGGCGAGCTTGGCATGTGCGGAGGCGCAGCAGCCATCGCCAACGCGATCTACAACGCCTGCGGCGCTAGACTGTACGATTACCCGATGACGCCGGATCGCGTTCTGGCCGCAATGCCCGACTGATGCTGGCCGATTACGCTATCGAGACCGTAAGCAACGAGGATCACCTCGCGCTTGCTGCGGCGTGCCAACCGGGTGTGGGCCTGTGCACCATCGTCGGGGTCGAGGGCAGCTTTTCCCGCCGCCTCGGTGCGCAACTGGCGGTCTTGCCGGACGGAACGACCGTTGGCGATCTTGCCGATGGCTGTCTTGAGAGCCAGCTGGCAAGCGACATAACGCAATGCAAGGAGCGCCGCGTTGTGCGCTATGGACGCGGGTCCTCCCGGATCGACTTCCGCCTGCCGTGTGGCGGCGGGCTCGATATCCTGCTCGACCCGGAACCGGATCGCGCGGCCTGTCGATCCGCCCTCGAAGCGCTGCAAGCGCGTCGCCCGGCCGGGCTGGCGCTCGCAGGCCCAAGCCCCTTGCTGAGACGCACCTACCTCCCCGCGCTGAAACTCGTCGTATTGGGGGAGGGGCCGGAGCTCGAGGCTGTCGCTTCGCTGAGTTCGGCCTTGAAGATCGAAGCCGAAGCGTTTTCCAGGGACGACCTTGCTCTCGGCAAAGCGGCGCAGAATCTGCGTTACGATCCATGGACGGCCTGCCTGTTGCTGTTCCATGATCACGAATGGGAACTGGCCTTGCTCGAACAGGCGCTGGCAAGCGAGGCTTTCTACATAGGAGCGCAAGGGGGAGAAAGGGCGCGGAGCGACCGGACGCTGGCGCTAGTCGCACACGGCATTCCGGAGGAGAAAATCGCGCGACTGACCAGCCCGGTAGGTCTGATGCCGGCCTGCAAATCGCCGCGAACCCTCGCGCTATCGGCACTGTCCGAAATCGTCGGCCGTTACGAGCAGATGCGTGTCGCTGCCTGATGTGAAGACAGGTGTGGTCTTGCTTGCTGCCGGCCAGGGTAAACGGTTTGGCGGCGGCAAGCTCATCGCCGAGTTTCGCGGGCGCCCCTTGTGGGAATGGGCCGCGGAAACCGCAGAGAATATTGGTTTCAGCGAGCGCATTCTCGTCATCGGCCAGAATAGCCCGATCAACACCCGTCCGAGATGGAAGACCGTCGAAAACCCATTAGCCGAGCAGGGCATGGGCACCTCGATCGCTGCAGGAGTGCGCGCGCTGACCGTTTGCGATCGCGCGATGATCATGCTCGCCGACATGCCGCTCGTCTCGCCGGCGCATCTTGGTCGGCTTATCGAAGCGCAGGGCGTGGCCTTTACGCTGTATCCCGATAACACTGCCGGGTGTCCCGCGAACTTCCCGCGCAAGATCTTCCCTCTGCTCGAAACCCTTACAGGGGACAGGGGAGCGCGCAGCCTCGATCTAGGGGATGCAGAGCTTGTCGCTCCGCAACACCAGGATGAACTCTTCGATGTCGATGACACCCGCGATCTGGATCGGCTGAACGGCGCAAACACGCCGGACAAATCTCAAAGCTTGCAAGAGAGCCCATAGCCGGAAGTCTGCCGCAAGATTGCTGGCGCGTGCTTCTGGTTTGAAAGGAAATGGCTCCCCGAGTTGGATTCGAACCAACGACCAAGTGATTAACAGTCACCTACTCTACCGCTGAGCTATCGGGGAGCAACCCGAAGGCAGGCCGGGCGTATATGGGCGGCTTTTCGGTTTGGCAAGCCGGGTTTTGGAAAAATTTGCGCCGCTTGTGCAACGCTGTTGCGCTCACACCACGAACTGCTCTGCAACGATGCGTTCGTCGAGCGAATGACCCGGATCGAAGAGCAGGGTCAGCTCGTTTTCGCGCGCGATTTCGAGCCGCACTTCGGCGACATTGCGGATCTCGCGCTGGTCGGCGACCGCGGAGACGGGGCGCTTGTCGGCTTCGATGACGCGAAAGGTCACGCGGCTGCGATCGGGCAGGATTGCTCCCTTCCAGCGGCGCGGGCGGAAGGCCGAGATGGGCGTTAGCGCGAGGAGCTGGGAGTCGAGCGGCAGGATCGGGCCGTCGGCGGAAAGGTTATAGGCCGTCGATCCCGCAGGAGTGGCGAGCAGGACGCCGTCGCACACCAGTTCCTTGATGCGGACCTTCTCGTCCACCGCGACCTCGATCTTCGCGGTCTGGCGCGTTTCACGCAGCAGCGAGACTTCGTTGATAGCGCAAAAGCGGTGGGTTTCGCCGTCTTGCGTGACCGCCTCCATGGCGAGTGGGGCGATGGTGAGCGGCTTGGCGCGGGCAATGCGTCCGAGCAATTTGTCCGGCTGACGGTTGCGATTCATGAGGAAACCGACCGTGCCGAGATTGACGCCATAGGCGGGCAGGATGCGCCCTTCGTCAAGCATCGAATGCAGGCTTTGCAACATGTAACCATCGCCCCCGATGACGACGGCGGCATCGGCTTCCTCCAGCGGAACCCAGTCAGCGAGCGGGGCGAACACCTCTTCCGCCGCTTCGCGCGCCCGGTCGGAATCGGATACCAAAAGGGCAAGTCGTTCGAAATCGGACATAAGATGCCTTGTCATCCGTCGCTCCAGAAGCGGAGTTGGCCGCATCCCTATGGACCGGCGTCCCGTTTGGCAACACGGTCGATTTTATGATTAATAAACCGTAAAGCAATGCTATGGGTGCATGAATGGCAACCGCACCGGACCATAAGACTGACGATTCGACCGACGCCCTGACCGGCCTGGGGGACGTGTCGCTTTTGCGTGCGACCATCGAATCGTGGTGTGCCAACTGGCCGCAGAGCAGTGGTCCGTGTCCGGTGAACGCCATGCTGATCTCGCTCGGGCGTATCGATACGCTGAACGTTGCATTCGGGGAAACCGCAGGCGACGGAGCGCTGGTCGAAGTTGCGCATCGCATTCGCCATTTTGCCAGTGACGAACTGGAAAGCGATGCCTGGCTTGCGGTTCGCCTGTCGGGCGGCAATTTCATGCTGGTGACGCGGTCCAACTGCACCGCCGAACGGTGGCAATGGCTCGCGGAAGCCTTGGCCGACGCGCTGGCTACTCCGATCGCCAACCCCGATGGCGGGGGCGCCTTGCGGCTGTGGCCCCGGATCGCGCTCATGCGGGCGGGAGGAGATACCGCGCTCGATTCGATGCTCGACCGCCTGTCCGAAGTGGCCGAGACCATGCGCCAGTCGCGTGGGACGCGGATCGACTGGCCCAGCGGTGACGCCTCGAATGCGCCGCGCTCCAATATCGAGCTGGAGTCGGACCTTCTCGCCGCGATCGACCGCGAGGAGATCGAGGTCCTCTTCCAGCCGCAATATTCGCTCGTCGATGACCGGATGATCGGTGCCGAGGCGCTGGTGCGCTGGCACCACCCGATTGTCGGCCGGATCGGCGCCGACGTGCTGTTCCAGATCGCCGAACGCGCGGACCACGTGGCGCATCTCTCCCGTCATATCGCGCAGCGCGCGATGGAAGCGGCGTGCGAATGGCCCGAACACCTGCGCCTGTCGATCAACATCACGCCGACGGATCTCGCCGTCGACAATTTCGCGATCGATTTCGCCCGGTTGGCAGAGCGTATCGGCTTCCCGCTCTCGCGCATCACGCTCGAAATAACCGAGCAGGTCCTGCTCGCCGATCTCGACCGCGTCAGCCATGTGTTGCAGCAGTTGAAAGTGCTCGACGTGCGCATCGCGCTCGACGATTTCGGCGCGGGTTTCTGCAATTTCCGCTATCTCAAAGTGCTGCCGATCGACTGCATCAAGCTCGACCGTTCGATGGTCGAGGGCGTGCTCGAAGACGAGCGCGACCGTGCCGTGTTCCGCGCGATCATGGGCATGGCCAAGGCGCTCGACCTTCGCGTGCTGGTGGAAGGCATCGAGACCGAGCGGCAGCGCGATTTCGTGGCCGCCGAGGATTGCGAATACTTCCAGGGCTTCCTGCGCGCAGAACCCATGCCGCAGCACGCCCTGCTGACGCTCGCCCGGCGCTAGGCCACGGCTTTCTCGCGCTTTTTCGCTTTCCGCACGATCCCCGACAGTCCCTTGGTCAACTGGAACAGCCCGTTGAGGCGGCTTTCCGGCGAATTCCACACGCGGCTGATGACCAGCTTCATGTCGGGGCGCAGCTTGGCAGTACCTTTGAGCTTGTCGACATAGGCGATGAGGCCCGGCCCATCGGCGAAATCGTCATTGTGGAAGGTGACCAGCGTGCCGGCCGCGCCCACGTCGATCTTGGCAATATTGGCCTCCATCGCCTGCAGCTTGATCTGGATCAGGCGCACGAGATTCTCGGTGGCCGAGGGCAGGGGGCCGAAGCGGTCAATCATCTCGGCGGCCAGCGCCTCGATCTCGCCCATGTTTTCCGCATCGTTGAGACGGCGATAAAGCGCCATGCGCACGGCGAGGTCGGGGACGTAGTCTTCCGGGATCATGATCGGCGCGTCGACCGTGATTTGCGGGCTGACCGTCTCGCGCTTGGCTTCCAGGCCCAGTTCGCCCGCCTTGGCGGCGAGGATCGCGTCTTCGAGCATCGACTGATAGAGTTCGAAGCCGACTTCGCGGATGTGGCCCGACTGTTCGTCGCCCAGCAGATTGCCTGCGCCGCGAATGTCGAGATCGTGGCTGGCGAGCTGGAAGCCTGCGCCGAGGCTGTCGAGATCGCCGAGGACCTTCAGGCGTTTCTCGGCCACTTCGGAAAGCGCCATGTCTTTCTCATAGGTAAGGTACGCATAGGCGCGCAGCTTCGAGCGACCCACGCGGCCGCGCAGCTGATACAGCTGGGCGAGGCCGAAAATGTCGGCGCGGTGTATGATGATGGTGTTTGCGCTCGGCAAGTCGAGCCCGCTTTCGACGATCGTCGTGGCGAGAAGGACATCGTATTTGCCCTCGTAGAAGGCGCTCATCCGCTCTTCAATTTCGCCCGCGCCCATCTGTCCATGCGCGGGGACGAACTTCACCTCGGGCACGTTCTCGTGGAGCCAGTCGGATATGGCTTCCATGTCCGAAATGCGCGGCACGACGATGAAGCTCTGCCCGCCGCGATGGTGTTCGCGCAGCAGCGCCTCGCGCATCACCATGTCGTCCCACTCCATGACGTAGGTTCGGACCGCGAGGCGGTCGACCGGCGGGGTCTGGATGGTGGAGAGTTCGCGCAGGCCCGTCATCGCCATTTGCAGCGTGCGCGGGATCGGCGTGGCGGTGAGCGTTAGCATATGCACGTCGGCACGCAGCTGTTTGAGCTTCTCCTTATGCGTGACGCCGAAACGCTGCTCCTCGTCGACGATCACGAGGCCGAGTTCCTTGAACTTCGTCTGCTTGGACAGGATCGCGTGGGTGCCGACGACGATGTCGACATCGCCCTTGGCCAGGCCTTCGCGCGTCTCCTTCATTTCCTTGGCGGGGACGAGGCGCGAGAGGCGGCCGACCTTCAGCGGAAAGCCGGAGAACCGCTGGCGGAAATTCTCGTAATGCTGGCGCGCGAGCAGGGTGGTGGGCGCAACCACCGCGACCTGCTGGCCGTTCATCGCGGCAACGAAAGCGGCGCGCAGCGCGACCTCGGTCTTTCCGAAACCGACATCGCCGCAGACCAGCCGGTCCATCGGCTTGCCGCTTTCAAGGTCGGACAGGACATCGGCGATGGCGCGGTCCTGATCGTCGGTTTCCTCGTATTGGAAGCGGTCGAGGAACTGGTTGTAGGTCGGCTCGTCGACTTCGAGGACCGGCGCCTTCTTGAGCGCACGCTGCGCAGCGACCTGCATCAGTTCGCCCGCAATCTCGCGGATGCGCTCTTTCAGGCGTGCGCGGCGTTTCTGCCAGGCTTCGCCGCCGAGTCGGTCGAGCATGACCGCCTCTTCGCTGCTGCCATAGCGGCTGAGCACGTCGATGTTCTCGACCGGGATGAACAGCTTGTCGCCGCCCTTGTATTCCAGCTGCACGCAATCGTGCTTCGACTTGCCCACGCTGACCGGCTCGAGGCCGAGATATTTTCCGATACCGTGCTCGGTATGGACGATGAGGTCGCCCACGCTCAGCGCCTGCAATTCGGCGAGGAAGGCTTCGGCATCTTTGCGCTTCTTCTTGCGCCGCACGAGGCGATCGCCGAGGATGTCCTGCTCGGTGAGCAGTTCCATCTCGTCATTGGCGAAACTGGCTTCCAGCGGCAGGACCATGGCCGCAGGCTTGCCCTTGGCGCTTAAGCCCAGCGCCTCCTGCCAGCTTTCCGCCAGCTGCACCGGCGCGCCCGCTTCGGACAGGATCGAGGCGATGCGCGCGCGGCTGCCGGTCGAATAGGCGGCGAGCAGCGGACGCTTGCCCGCCTTTCCCAGCGCTTTCAGGTGATCGGCCAGCACCGGATAGACACTGTCGCCCCGCGCGCGCTCGGGCGCAAAATCGCGGCCCGAACGGAAGCCAAAATCGATGACCGTTTCGCTTTCCGGTTCGTCGAAACCGGTGGCGCGATGGGCGGGGGCATCGGCCAGCGCAGCGTTGAACTCCTCGTCCGTCAGGTAGAGCGCGTCGGGCTTCAGCGGACGATAGCTGCCCTTGGCCTGACCGCTCGCCGCCTTGCGCTGGTCGTAATAGTCGGTGACGTCCTTGATTCGCTCATCCGCCGCGGCGAGGCTGGCGCTGTCGATGACCACCGCGTCCTTCGCATCGAGATGGTCGAACAGCGTCACCAGCCGTTCCTCGAACAGCGGCAGCCAGTGTTCCATTCCGGCAAGGCGCCGGCCTTCGCTCACGGCTTCGTAAAGCGGGTCCTGCGTAGCATTGGCGCCAAACATTTCTCGATACCGGCTGCGGAAACGCTTGATGCTGTCCTCGTCGAGCAGCGCCTCGCTTGCCGGCAGCAGGAGGTGGCTGTCGAGGCGCCCCGTGCTCATCTGCGTATTCGGATCGAAACTGCGCAGGCTTTCCAGCTCGTCCCCGAAGAAATCGAGCCGCAGCGCGTCGTCGAGGCCGCTGGGGAAGACGTCAACGATGGAGCCGCGTATGGCGTACTCGCCCTTGTCGATCACCGTGTCGGTGCGGCTGTAACCCTGCTTTTGAAGCAGGAGCGAGAGACTGTCGCGCCCGATCTCTGTCCCCGGCTTGAACTCGCGCACGCTCTCGCGAATGCGGAACGGGGTGAGCACGCGCTGGAGCACGGCGTTAGCGGTGGTGACGACCAGCTGCGCCTTGGCGTTGCCGGTTTGCAGCCGGAACAGCGCGGAAAGTCGCTTGGCGCTGACCGTCAGCGCGGGGCTGGCGCGGTCGTAGGGCAGCGAATCCCAGGCCGGGAATTCGATCACGTCCAGTTCGGGTGCGAAGAACTGCGCCGCCTCGCTCACCGAGCGCATCGCGGCATCGTCGGGCGCGATGAAGACGGCACGGCCGGTTCCGGCACGCGCGAGATCGGCCATGACAAGCGGCTGCGCGCCGCGGGCGACCTGCGCCAGAGTAAGCGGGCGCTCGGCTTTCAGGATACGGGAGAGGTCGGGCATTACAGGCTCAGCGCCGTAAGCTCCCTCGCGTTCCCGTCAATACGCGTTGTGTCCCGTCAGCGGGGAATGTCGACGTAATTGAGCAATTGCATCTTTTCGATAAGCTCGCCCTGGAAGCGGGGCGGGGTTGGCTGGGTCTTCAGGGCCCAGGCCATGATGTCGACATCGTCTTCTTCCAGCAGCGCTTCGAACCAGGCGAGTTCCTCCGCGCCCCAATCCGCGTGGTAGCGATCGAAGAAGCCGCCGATCATGTAATCGGCTTCGCGCGTGCCGCGATGCCAGCTGCGGAATTTTGCGCGGGCAAGACGGCCTTCGGTGGTGAGCATTTCGGGCATGGGAGGCGGGTAGGGCACTCGCCAAAGCCGTGCAAGCGGCTATAGCGGTGCGCCTATGCGTCCCGACGTCCTCAATCCGCTGTTCGCCGAGACCGAAACGCTCGATGGCGTGGGCCCGAAGCTGAAGAAGCCGCTGGGCCGGCTGGCCCTCACGCGGATCAAGGATCTCGCCTACCACCTGCCCGAACGCTTCGTGACGCGGCGCGCGGTGGAGAATGTCGACGAGGCGGGCGAGGGCGAGCAGATCGTCCTGAAATTGACCGTGACCGAGCATCGCGGCGGCCGCAGCCCGCGCGCGCCGTACCGCGTGCTGGCACAGGATGCGGTCGGGAACGTGGTCTCGCTGACCTATTTCGGGCGCGCCTCCTACACCGCAAAAAAGCAGCTGCCCGTCGGCGAAACGCGCTGGGTGGCGGGCAAGCTCGAACGCTATGGCGACATGCTGCAGATCGTCCATCCCGACCACGTAGTGGAGGAGGGCGGCGACACCCTGCAGCGCCTGTGCGAGCCGGTCTATCGCCTGTCCGAAGGCCTTACCCAGCCGCGTATCGCGGGGCTGGTCGATCAGGCGCTCGCCAAGCTTCCCGAACTGCCCGAATGGATCGAACCGACGCAGTTCGACAAGGCCGACTGGCCTGCCTGGCGCGAAGCGCTCAAGCGAGCGCACAGGGCCGAGGACAAGGCGGCGCGCGACCGGCTGGCCTATGACGAACTTCTCGCCAACAGCCTCGCGCTGATGCTGGTCCGCGCGGACAACCGCAAGCGCAAGGGCCAGCCGCTGAAGGGCGATGGCAGCTATCGGGGCAAGCTCGACTTGCCGTTCCCGCTCACCGGCGCGCAGAAGCGTTCGATTGCCGAAATCGAAGGCGACATGGCGCAGGAAGCACCCATGTTGCGGCTGCTTCAGGGCGATGTCGGTGCGGGCAAGACCGTGGTGGCGCTCGAGGCCATGCTGATTGCGGTCGAGGCGGGCGCGCAGGCGGCGCTGCTCGCTCCGACCGAGATCCTCGCCCGTCAGCATTACGAGAGCCTGCGCCGCATGGCCGAGCCGACGGGCGCGCAGGTCGCGCTGCTGACCGGGCGCGACAAGGGCAAGGCGCGCGAAGGCACGCTGATGGGCCTGCTCGACGGCAGCATCGACATTGTCGTCGGCACGCACGCGATCTTCCAGGACAAGGTCGCCTATCGCAACCTCGCCATGGTGGTAATCGACGAGCAGCACCGCTTCGGCGTCGGCCAGCGGCTGATGCTGGCGAGCAAGGGACGCCGCGCGCCGCATGTCCTCGCCATGACCGCCACGCCGATCCCGCGCACGCTGACGCTGGCGCAATATGGCGAGCTCGACGTCAGCAAGCTCGACGAGCTGCCGCCCGGCCGGCAGGCGATCGACACGGTAGTGATGGGGCAGGACCGAATCCCGACTCTGGTCGAGCGGCTCGCCGCGCAGTTCGAGCAGGGGCGGCAGGCCTTCTGGGTCTGCCCCATGGTGCGGGAGATGGACGGACCGGAGGAAATCGCCGCAGCCGAAGCGCGCTACGCCTCGCTGAAGGAGCGCTTCGGGGAGGATGTCGTGATGGTCCACGGCCAGCTTGCGCCCGAACAGAAAGACGCGGCGATGGAGCGGTTTGCGCGCGGCGATGCGCGGCTCCTCGTGGCGACAACCGTGATCGAGGTGGGGGTCGACGTTCCCAACGCCACGCTGATGGTCATCGAGCAGGCCGAACGTTTCGGCCTTGCCCAACTTCACCAGCTGCGCGGCCGCGTGGGGCGGGGAAGCGAGAAGAGCTTCTGCGTCCTGCTGCACGGCGAGACGCTCTCGGAAACCGCGCAGAAGCGTCTGGCGCTGATGCGGGAAAGCCAGGACGGCTTCCTGCTCGCCGAGGAAGACCTGCAGCTGCGCGGCGGCGGCGAATTGCTCGGCACGCGCCAATCGGGCGATACGCCGTTCACGGTCGCCAGCTTCGAACAGATCACCGAACTCCTACCCAAGGCGCATGACGACGCGCGCTTGCTGATAGAACGCGACGGCGGGCTGGAAGGCGCTCGGGGCGAGGCGGCGCGCGTCCTTCTCTACCTCTTCGAACGCGACTTCGGCGTGAAGACCCTGCGCGGCGGATAGCGCAGCATTTTGGAAAGATTTGCGCGGTAAAGCCCTCTCTTCACGGGGGAATTCATGCAACAAATCCGCTATTCGAAAGACCGCACCGCACAGACGGCTGTCTGGATGCTGGTCGCCATCATATTCGGCGTTACGCTGTTCACGATATCGAGCGGCAAGGGCGCTTTCATCGGCGTCGTCTTCGCCGCTATCGGGATCTTCGGCTTTCCGGCCATGGTCCGCTATGCCTTCGGCGACGGCGTCGTGCTCGAATACGACCACACTTTCGTGACGCATCACGGCGTCCTGCGCAGCTCGCGCATCCGGTGGGACGAGGTGACCGACATCGAGGTCGAGAGCCAGAGCGTGAACTTCATCCGCACCAACCGCTTCCTCAAGATCAAGGGGCCTTTCAACTTTCTCGGCTACGCCTGGGTGACGGAAAAGCTGCTCGACAAGCGTGACCGCCCGGTCGAGAAGCTTGCCGACGAAATCATCGCCTTTCTCGAGAACCCGGCGCCCGTGGCGCGTCAGGCGCCTGCGGGCGGTTTCGGTCAGGCGATGCCCGACACGCGCTCGAGCGGCGTCATTGGCGAAGGTCCGGGCGCACCGCGCGCTGGCGGCTTCGGGCGCAAGGGGCTTTAGAGCCCCAGCGTCGCCAGTTCGCGCTCGACCGCCGGGCGGTAGCTGTCGCCGAACAGGCGGACGTGGAGCAGCCACATCCACAGGCGATAGATTGGCTGGCGTTCGCGCCACCCGGCCTCCAGTTCGAGCGCGTCGAAGAAACTCTCCGGCGGGGAATCGAACACCGTGAGGCTGGCTGCGTCGACTTCGCGGTCGCCGTAATAGGCGCAAGGGTCGATCAGGCCGCTGATGCGCTCGCCGCTGACCAGCACATTGCCGCCCCATAGGTCGCCGTGGAGCAGCGCTGGTGCGGGAGAGCGAGGCAGGAGTTGGGGCAGGGCTTGCGCCAGACCCTCGATCCGCTGCGCAAGGTCGGTGGCAATATGCAGCGCGTGACAGAGCAGGCGCCGTTCGGCCCAGAAGCGTGGCCAATCATCTAACGCCTCGTTCTCGACCCTGACGTGCCGCAAGGCATAATCTTCGTGCCAGCCGTAGCTTTCGCCTGTGACCTTATGCAGCGCGTTTAGCGCCTCGGCGAGCGAGGCCCAGGCCTTGCCGGAAAGCGTGCCATCCGCAGGCAGGTGTTCGATCAGCAGATGGCGCTCGTCATAGCCAAGGACATTCGGCACCGGCGCGGAGCAAGCGCCCATGGCCTCCAGCATCCTCGCCTCGACAGCGACCACCGGACCGGATTTTCCGACCACGCTCGATCCATCGGCAAAGGTCAGTCGCGAAGCACCCGATATGTCGCCGCCCGCGAAGCGCTGGATGGAAATTGGGCGCTGCCCGCAGATGCGCTCGGCCGCCGCGGCAAGGTCGCCCGTCACGCGGTTTCCGCCAGCACGCGCTCCACGATCCCGCGCACATCGACCCGAGCGCCCAGCCGGGCGCCGAGCAGGGCTGTGCCGCTGACCTTGCGCTGGACGAACAGCGTTTCGGCGGGCGGCAGGTGCCAGCTCTCGCGGTCGCGTGCGATGGGCATCACCGTGTCGCGGATTTCGGGGACGAAGGCGCGGTTGCCGAAGTCGAGCTTTTCCGCGCTCGCCATCTGGGTGACAACGATGTCGACGGCGCGGCGCATGGCCTCCGGGTGCCGTTCCAGCGCGCGGGGATTGACGAAGCCCGCCTCGACAGCGGCCTCCAGCACGGCCTCGCGATCCTCCCTAAGGCCTGCTTCAACCAACCTGCGATAATCCTGCGAGATCCCTTGGGAGACCTCGCGCGCCGCGCCGAAATCGAGCAGCACGATGCGGCCCGTCTTCGCCTGCCAGCGGTAATTCGCGAAATTGGGATCGGTCTGCATCAAGCGGCTGTCGAACAGCTCGCGCGCCACAAGTTCGACCAGATGCGCGAAGGTTTCGTCGCGCAGGGATTGACCTTCGCCTGCAAGCGTCTCGATCGGGCTGCCCTCTTCATAGGTCATGGCGAGCACGCGGGGCGTCGTCAGCTCCTCGACCAATTCGGGCACGGCGAATTCCTCGCGCCCTTCGACCATTCGCGCAAAGCGCACAATCATCCGGCCTTCGCGCAGGTAATCGGCCTCCTCGCGGAGTTGCTCCTTTGCAGCGGCGAGCAAGGGGGCGATGTCGAGTTCCGGCGGGAGCAGGCCGGTCAGCTTGAGCAGGCTCGCGACATTGTCGACATCGCTGTCGATGCTGCGCGCGACGCCGGGGTACTGGACCTTGATCGCCAGCATCCGGCCGTCCGGCGTCATCGCGCGGTGGACCTGCCCGATCGAGGCGGCGGCAATCGGGCGGGGCTCGAAGCGGCGGAACTGGCGGCGCCAGTCCTTGCCCCATTCCTCCGCCAAGACCTTGTCGAGCTGGCGCGGGGGCATGAAATCGGCCCGTTCGCGAAGCCGCGCAAGTATCTCGGCCAGTTCGGGCGGCAGGACGTCGCCCGCATCCATCGAGATCATCTGCCCCAGCTTCATCGCCGCACCGCGCAAATGCGCAAGCCGATCCGTCAACCTGCGGGCATTGGCCGGTGTAAGCAGCAATTGGTCGAGCCGCGGTCGCTCGCCGCTGGCCAGCCTGCGCGCCCCTTCAGAAATTACTCCGCCAGCAAGACCACCCGCAAGCCGGGTAAAACCGCCCAGCCGCCCGATGCGCGACGAGGGGACCGAGCGATGGCGGGAAGGCTCGTCCTCGTCAGCCATTTTCGTCGAGCAGCACGGCGACCAGCGCCCTGGCTCCCGCCTCCACCTCGTTCCAGGTGATCGCGAAGCCGTCTTCGCCGCCGTAATAGGGATCGCCCACCTCGCGCCCCTCCTGTCCTGGCACGATGTCGAGCAGCATGGCGGTCTTTGCCTTGCCATCGCCCGGATCGACGCGGGCGATATCGTGCATGTTCGACTTGTCCATGCCGAGGATAAAGTCGAACTCGTGAAAGTCGGATGCGGACAGCTGCCGTCCGCGATAGCCAGCAATATCGACCCCGCGCCGCTCGGCCTCGCGGATGCTGCGCATGTCGGGCGGCTCGCCCACGTGATAGCCCGCCGTGCCTGCGCTCTCGACGGTCACATCGAGCCCGGCTTCTTCCGCAGCGCGGCGGAAGGCGGCTTCGGCAAGGGGGGATCGGCAGATGTTGCCGAGGCAGACGAACAAAACGGAATGGGAGCTCATGCCCGCCCAACGAGGCAGGAACGCGCTGGTTTCGTGCCAGCGGCGCAAAAATCGCTCTATTGAAAGGTGCAAATGGTCGGGGAGAGAGGATTCGAACCTCCGGCCCCTGCCTCCCGAACCGAGATGCACGCTTTCATGACGCGTTATAAAACAATAACTTAATTTTCTGGTGGGTGGTTATCGTGTCGTTGCGTGACGTTGCGTGTGGTTTTAACGACTCCATTTCTGATACCAGAAACCATAAGCTCTTGTCGCTCAGGGACATAATCTCTGTCGCACCACTGGATATGATCGCGACATCATTTGCGGCGCTCGGTTGACCTCACAGCATCCTGCATAAAGTCCAAACTGTGATGCGCGTAGTGCCTAGAGGTCGTCTCCACGTCCTGCCCGAGGAAGCCGGCAATCTGCCACATACTAACGCCTTTTTGGGCCATCCACGTCGCGCAGGTGTGTCTCATTGTGTGGGGAGTGACATCGGTTAGACCGGCACGTTTTGCGGCAGCCTTGAAGCTACGAATTATGCGAATGAGTTTTTGGCCTTCATCATGAATGACCGGACCGTTGTCAGCAGTTCGGCGCGAGTGGGCGTACTTGAGGAAAGGAAGGAGCCTGCTCGAAATGGGAATCTTAGGGCGGCGTTTTTTCGTGATCCGGCGACCAGGAATCTGAAAATCAATGCGTTTGCTTTCTAAATCGACCCGATCCCAAGTGAGCGACAAAATGGCTTCGACACGCGCACCGGTGTACAACGCAATCAGTACGAAGAGTGGGAGATACGAGCGCGTGTTGAGCCCGCCCTTCCGGGACTCCCAAAGCAAACGGGCAACCTCGGATACGGTCAGCCATCTATCTTTGGGTGCGCTCTTTGCCGGAAGTGGGACGTAGACAGTCTGCGTCAGCTTTCTTTCCCGAACGCAGAAGTTGATCGCAGCGGTGAGCGTGGCGAGTTCCTTGCGCAGGGTACTCTGCGAGATTCCCTTGGCTCGGGACTGATTGCGGAAAGCAGCGTAGGAGTTGCATGTTGCCTGAGTGATGTCTCCCACATTGAACTCGGACCAGAACGGAAGGAGGGCGTCCATCGCGTATGCAATACGTTCAGGCGCAGCCGTTGTCGGCGCATGGTTCTCCCCGTAGTAGATAAGAGCGTACTCGATCGGAAAGTTTTCCGGCCGCGTACCTTCTTCGATCTCGATATTCTGCGCTAGGAAGTCCCGAAGGACATCCTTGGCCTCATTCAAATCGGTGGTGCCGGTAGAGTATGATTTGGTGCGACCATTCTCGGACCACCTGATGTAGTATCGATCTCGATCCTGCCTCCAGATAAGTTTCGGACCGAGGTTTGGACGGGGCATGTTGACCTCCCATTACTTTCAAAATTGAATGGTGGTCGGTTCAGATAGAGGCAAAAACTCCGCTTGTAATCGACAGAATTAATTGACAAATCTGATTTAAATTCGGGCGACTGTAGTCAACGTCTATGGCTCGGCCGACTTGTTTGGGGGAAGCGATGCCATCGCAGAAGACTACAGTAATCGAGCACCTGTTTGACCTGCATTGGGATCAGAACACACAGCAGCTTCGAAAATCGTTGATGAGTTTGGATGACGTCGCTGATGGCATCCGCGCGTGTCGCTCTAAAGGGGTGACTTTAAGTGATCGCAACCCTGCAAACTTCCTCAAAGATATTTTGCGAGGAGGGAACGCATCTCAGAACTGGCCTGCCTCGGTGGCAGCAAAACGCTATACAGCTGTGCAGAGGACTGGTGCCGGTGAGTGTTTTGAATTTATCCCCTACTTGAGCGGTCAGACGGAGCCATTTCCGGAAGAATTTCCTGTGCGGCCTGATGCGAACCGATATCCAATTCAATCGACGAGCATCCCGCTCATAACTAAGTCACTGGGCCGGTCTGATGAGACCTGGCACATTCAAGTGGCGGTCCAGCTTCGGGTTGTTGAGACACATTTTGCGGTCGCGGGCGCATTCAACATACTGGAACTTGCGCACCTTCAGTCTGGCATCAAGCTGCGCTCTACCGAGATTGATGCTCTCTTCTTAGGCAAGACGGGCAGCGAAAAAGACCCACAACCAGTTTTGGTGACGTGTGAAGCAAAGCAGGCGGCTGACCCGCTCATCCCTAGCCAGATCATCAACCAAGTGCAGGCGGCGTTCGCCGCCAATGAAGATGTGGACGTCACGATCCCCATTGGATTGAGGACGATGAGGGGAATTGGCTTCTATGTAGTGGAATTTGAGGCGGTAAAGCGATCCGATGCTGGTAGTCTGACGCAACTGACTTTCGCCAGCGATTCAATTTTGGAACTACGCCCCAGCGTTAAGGGCGTCTAACGCCTCGATTTCCTCTTGCTTGCGCTTTCTAGCACCGCTTTTGCGGTCACGTCTGCCAATGGGGTTTTCGATCTCCCAATGCTTTGAAGCTTGCGACAGGTCCATACGAAGTAGCGTCTCTTTTCCGAGCTTCTGGCTCACAGTCGGACGGGTTGGCTCTATGCCAAGAGCTTTCATAACTTCGCCGGCAACGGCTCGCGCTAGTGGGGGTGGGACCGAATTCCCGATCTGCCTAGCGCCATGCCACTTTGTTTCGTGGAAGCGGAACCAATCGGGATAACCGTGAAGACGGGCCATCTCGCGAACAGTGACGCAGCGAGCATATTTGTAGTGGATCGGCCTTGGGCTGGTGAATGCGCCCCGCGCTGAGTCAGTACCGGCGCGAAGAGTGTTAGAGACACCGCCCGGCGCAAGCTTGAAAAAGCGCGAAATTGGTTCGACGGCACCGCCTTCCGTGGCTTTGAAGCGACGACGAGAAATTTCCGTATGCGCAGTGAGCAAGCTGGAGGTTAAAATCGAAGGGTCCCAATCCCTTGGGTGTCCAAAATGCCATGCATCGTTGGTTTGACAACGTAGCTCAGCTGCATACTTGCTCGGTTTGCCCCATGCTGTCGTCGCGACTTGGTCGGTGTCCCAAAGCGTTTTGAACTTCTCAGCATCAGGAAGGTCGCCAAGTGCTTCCGCACAAGTTGGGCTCTCTGGTGAGCCGCAATTCGAGGTGCCCGCCGGGTGCGTTGTTTGTTTAGGATAGACTGGGAGATTGCAGTCTTTTCGCGCACCAATCAGAAAAAGTCGGTGCCGGTTTTGCGGAACACCAAAATCGGCCGCGTTCAAGACACGCTCCTTCAAAAGGACCTGATATTCGCCTCCATTCTCAAAGGCTGCGATCACTTCCTCAAGAAACTTTCGGTGCTTACCAACGGTCAGGCCCTTAACGTTCTCGAAAACGAAATAGCGGGCCTCAAGTTCATGGACGATGCGAACGAAGTCGCGAACTAGAGAATTACGCGGATCATCGAGAGCGCGCTGACCAATCATCGAAAATCCTTGGCATGGAGCGCCGCCAAAAACGACGTCGATCTCTTTATCCCCCAGTCCAGCTTTCTCGCGAATCTCATCGCCCGATACGTCGGTCACGGATTTCGGAATTACGGTGCATTCCGGAAAGTTAAAATGGTGGGTAGCGCAGTGAACCGGATCGATCTCGACTGCGGCCGCAATGTCGAAGCCAGCCTGCTCGAAACCGAGACTCATCCCACCTGCGCCAGCGAAGAGATCAATGCCGATAGGACGTGTCATGGTTGCACCACAAATGAACGATTGGAGAACATCTGTCTATTCAAGGCACGGCCCGATTGCCACCTTGAGTGGCACCAGATTGGAGATATTCCACAATCCTCTCGATCGCCTGAAGCTCATTGCGTAGCTCGCATTGCCAAACCGTAAGGGTTTCCCATCCCATGCTCTCCAAAGCAGATACATTTCGATCATCACGCTCACGATTGGCTACAATCTTTGCCCGCCAATAGTCTTGGTTCGATTTTGGCAAGTTCCCCCAGCGGCACTCGTGCCCGTGCCAATAGCAACCATGCACGAAGATCGTTTTTTTACGGGAGGGGAAGACAATGTCTGGGGAGCCCGGAAGATCGCGCCTATGCAGCCTATAACGAAAGCCAAGACGATGCAGATGTCTACGTACTATCATCTCTGGCTTCGTGTTTTTCTGGCCCACACTCGCCATAATCTTGCTTCGACGGATGGGGTCGACGTGATCAGTCATCTGGGGACGCGTCTCTCAATTCATCAGTGCACGATTAAACTGCAAAATCGATACACGTAAGTTCCTGAAACTATGCTGGACGACAGGACAAAGAGCATTTAGCGATTTCATTGGAAGTGAGGGGGCATGACGAACGAAGCGAAACATATCAACGCGATGCCGACAAAGGCTTTTTTTGTCGACATGCTGGTGCGCGACATCCCTACTGAGCGCGCGATCCTTGATCTCGTGGACAATTGCATCGATGGAGCCAAGCGCCTTCGACCGGGCAACGATCCCGATTTTGATGGATTGTGGGTCAAAATTCATATCGATGGTGACCGTTTCGAGATCACCGATAACTGCGGCGGATTCGATACAGATACGGCAATTAACTACGCCTTCCGGTTTGGTCGCCCAGCCGACGCCAAATCAACTGACTATTCGATAGGCCAATTCGGCGTCGGGATGAAAAGGGCGCTCTTTAAGTTCGGCCGATATTTCGAAGTTCATTCTACTACTGAGGCTGAGAAGTGGTCAGTAGAGGTGGATGTCAGCGAATGGGAAGATGACGGCACGTGGCAGTTCGACTTCGCCGAACTAATTGAAGATGGTGATTTCCCGCCAGAAGAACGCGGTACTCGCATCGTCGTCGACAAGCTCAGGCCGGAGATCGCGAACAGGTTCTCGTCCGACTATTTCCGCAGGGGGCTGGCTGAAACCATTCGCGCGCATCAGCGTCAGTTTCTTTCTGCCGGTTTAGCGATTGAATTCAACGGTCAGCACCTCACCCAGACCGATCTTCGTGTGTTTAGCGGAGGATCTTACTCACCGGTGGTCGAGGAGGTCACTTTCGACGCGGCTACCGACACTCCGGTGCTTGTTCGCATTATCGCCGGCATTGCGGACTCCAAACCTTCGAATGCAGGTTGGTATGTCGTCTGCAACGGGAGGGTAATTCTCTCAGCCGACCGCTCCGAGGCAACAGGTTGGAACTCCGTCGCCGATCAAAAAGATGGTATCCCAAAATTTCACAATCAGTATGCGCGCTTCCGAGGCATCGTTTTCTTCGATTGTAGCTCCTCGCAGAAACTCCCTTGGAACACGACTAAGACCGGCCTCGATGAGACCTCTGCCATCTGGCAGTCAGTCTTTCCCAAGATGCTGGATCATACCCGAACGATCATAAAGTTTCTGAATCGGCTGGATGAAGAGGTCGAGGAGTATGGCAAGAATTCCCCTACCCTCTCAGCCCTCGCAAAAGAAGCTAGCGCTCTCGACGTCGAGAAAATCCGCGGCTCGAAATCATTTGCATTCAACAAGAATCCGAAGGCGCCAGGTCCTAAGATGACCAAGATTCAATACTCTAGAGAGGTCGATAAGATACGCGTCCTTATGGATGCTCTTGGGGTGGGTTCAGCCAAAGCTGTCGGTGAAACCACCTTTGACATGATTCTCGCTGAGCAGGGCGAGGAAGAATGACCGCGAGCTATGAGATCATTGACTATTCGCTCAGACCCGCAAAATTCGCGGAACGGAAAATGCTCTGTGATTTCTTCTCGCGGTTGCGTGTGTTCGGATCGCTAGAGAGCTATCGCTACGTTGGATTCGGTTCGATTTGGTTTTCCGACTGTGTTCTATTTCACAGGACTCTCGGTATCTCAGACATTGTTTCGATTGAGTGTGAACTCGACCATCAAGAGCGTTTCGAGTTCAACAACCCCCTGCGAGGGATCAGGTTGCTGATGGGCGAGGCCAGCGATGTTCTTCCCACTCTAGATTGGAGCCTACGATCAATTGTCTGGCTCGATTACGACGATCCTTTGAATGTAAGCATTCTTGAGGATGTGCGCACAGTGGCGTCGCGCGCGAAGTCGGGCACCGCGTTTGTAGTCTCTGTGCAGGCCGAGAAAATTTTCGACAAGCGAAACGACGACGATCACATCCACGTGCAATCGAGGGACGAATTTTCCGATTATTTCGGCGAGGGCCGAACACCCGAGGCACTAAGGCAGGCTGATTTGCGAGGATGGACACTTTCAAAAACGTCGCGTCAGATAGTGCGGGCCGAAATAGAAGAGGGTCTCAAAGCGGCAA
Organism: Qipengyuania aurantiaca; assembly: GCF_019711375.1. Taxonomy (NCBI): domain Bacteria; kingdom Pseudomonadati; phylum Pseudomonadota; class Alphaproteobacteria; order Sphingomonadales; family Erythrobacteraceae; genus Qipengyuania; species Qipengyuania aurantiaca. The sequence goes on along the minus strand of NZ_CP081295.1, from coordinate 58,552 downwards.
ACGCTGCTCGGCCCAACGGGCAAAAGATAGAGTTCCGCCAAACGGTCGCGTTCGAATACAAAGACGGAGCGAAGATGACGACCATTGGGGGCGTCTTTGTCGATCAGGGTCAAGCCGCCCTCTTCGATGGTGCAGGCCTTAGAGAGCTAGAGTTCTTTCGCGATAGCGACGAGGCTCTCCGCATTCACATGCCATTGGTGACGCCGCACGAGATGCGCCATTTGGATAGACAGTTGCCGATCTTAGAAGAAGTTGGCTTGGACGCTGAGCCTATTCCCGTGAGAGAGGCTAACCGGTACGCAAAGTTCTATCGGTATTTGCCTAACTTCGCTTCGTTCGAACGCTGAGTGACTCTGTGGATTTACGGCCGATACGAAACAATGTTGCGGGAATTTCTAGCCCGGAAGTGACCAAAAAAGCGAAATTTTGTGCCGCGTAGGCGAAAGTAGTTTCGCCTTATCAGTAAGTTATTGGTCGGGGAGAGAGGATTCGAACCTCCGGCCCCTGCCTCCCGAAGACAGTGCTCTACCAGGCTGAGCTACTCCCCGACCGGATGCGTTGCGGGGGAGGTCCCCCGCGAGGCAGGCGCGCCCTATAGGTGTGGATTGCTACTGGTGCAAGCGCGCTTTTGCAGTATTTTGTGCCTAGGGTCGGCAAGACAGACAAGAGTGACGATTTCCGGTGCCTGAAACCCATTTCGAACAGCAATATCTCGACCTGATGCGCCTCATCTGGCTCGAAGGGGACGAGCGCAGCGACCGCACGGGCGTGGGCACACGCTCGGTTTTCGGCGCGCAATTGCGGTTCGACCTCGCCGATGGGGCCATGCCGCTGGTGACCACCAAGCGCGTCTATTGGAAGACTGCCACGCGCGAGCTTCTGTGGTTCCTTACCGGCAACACCAATATCCGTCCGCTGGTGCTGCAGGGCGTGAAGATCTGGAACGAGTGGCCGCACGCGCGCTATGTCGAGCAGACGGGCGACGAGATCGAACTCGACGATTTCGTCCAGAAAATCGCCGACGACGAACACTTCGCCGCCATGTGGGGCGATCTGGGCCCGGTTTATGGCAAGCAATGGGTCGACTGGCCGACCTACCAGCCGGTGAAGGGCGGGCTGTTCCGGAAGGGCCGGGGAATCAACCAGGTCGCCGAGGTGGTCGAATCGCTGCGCGAGAATCCGGGCAGCCGCCGCCACATCATCGAAGGCTGGAACGTGGCCGAAGTGCCGCGCATGGCGCTGCCGCCGTGTCACAAGACCTACCAGTACCACGTCTCCACCGGGATCGACGGCGATCCGCGGCTCAACGGCATCCTCTACCAGCGCAGTTGCGACGTCGCGCTGGGGCTGCCGTTCAACCTGTGGTCGGGCGCGCTCCTGCTGCGGATGATCGCGCAGCAGGTGGATATGCAGCCGGGCGAATTCGTGTGGATGGGGGGCGACACGCATCTCTATCTCAACCACGAACATCTCGTGAAGGAACAGCTGTCGCGGGAACCGGTGGGACAGCCAACGCTTGAGATTGTGCGGCGTCCGCCAACTATCTTCGACTACCGGATTGAGGATTTCGCGGTTCACGACTACACGCCGCACGGGCCCATCAAGGCTCCCGTCGCGGTATAACCGAAATCGTATGCACAGGCGTACTTGACCGTTTTCCCGGCGCGAAATAAAATAACGCGCAAGCGTAAGATTCCGTCTGGGAGACGATTCTATGGCCGACAGGCCTCAAGGTGACGCGAAGCTGGGCGACAACCGCCCCAAGCTCTCGCTCCACGTACCCGAACCCAAGTTCCGCCCCGGCGACGCGGTGGACTTCTCGCATATCCAGGTCCCTGAAGCCGGCGCGCAGCCGCGTCCGGACGAGACGACCAAGCCCGAAGACATGCTGGATTTCGCCCATGGGCTGATCCGCGTGCTGGGCGAGGACAACAAGGCCCATGGGCCGTGGGACCCCAAGCTCGACCCCGAAACGCTGCGCACGATGCTCGGCCACATGGCCATGACGCGCGCTTTCGACGAGCGCATGTTCCGCGGCCAGCGCCAGGGCAAGACTTCGTTTTACATGAAGTGTACCGGCGAAGAGGCGACCAGCGTCTCGGCCTCGATGGCGCTCGCGGCGGACGACATGGTGTTCCCCAGCTATCGCCAGCAGGGCATCCTGATCCAGCGCGGCTATCCGATGATCGAGATGATCAACCAGATCTACTCGAACCGGGGCGACAAGCTGAAGGGCCGCCAGCTGCCGATCATGTATTCCTCCAAGGAGCACAGCTTCTTCACCATCTCGGGCAACCTCGCCACGCAGACCCCGCAGGCGGTCGGTTGGGCGATGGCGAGCGCGATCAAGGGCGACAGCCGGATCGCGGCGACCTGGGTGGGCGAGGGCAGCACTGCGGAAGGCGACTTCCACTCCGCCTGCCTCTTCGCGACCGTCTACAACGCGCCGGTCATCCTCAACGTGGTCAACAACCAGTGGGCGATTTCCAGCTTCAGCGGCTTTGCCGGGGCCGAGCGCGCCACCTTCGCCGCGCGCGGTGTGGGCTACGGCATCGCCTCGCTGCGTGTCGACGGCAACGATCCGCTAGCCTGCTACGCAGCCGAGCAATGGGCCGCCAATCGCGCCCGCGCCAACGCTGGCCCGACGCTGATCGAGTTCTTCAGCTACCGCGCCGAAGGTCATTCGACTTCGGACGATCCCAGCGGCTATCGCAGCGCGCAGGAGCGTGACGAATGGCCGCTCGGCGACCCCGTCATGCGCCTCAAGAACCACCTCATCGAAATCGGTGAATGGGACGAGGAGCGTCAGGAAAAGATGGACCTCGAAGCCGCGGAATACGTGAAGAAGACCACCAAGGAGGCCGAAGAGAACGGCATCCTCGGGCACGGTCTTCACCACCCGTTCCGCACCATGTTCGAAGACGTGTTCGAAGAGCTGCCGTGGCACCTCAAGGAACAGGCCGAGCAGGCGATCCACGAACGCGAGACCAAGTTCCCTGAGGGACTCCCGAACGGAGGGAAGGGCGCATGAGCGACACTCAGACCAAAGCCGCGCCCCAAGCGGAAGGCGGCACCGAACGTCGTCTCAACATGATCGAGGCAATTAACGACGCGCTCGACGTGTCGATGGGCCGCGACGAGAACATCGTCATCATGGGCGAGGACGTCGGCTATTTCGGCGGCGTGTTCCGCTGCACCGCCGGCCTCCAGCAGAAATACGGCAAGACCCGCGTGTTCGACACGCCGATTTCCGAATGCGGCATCATCGCTGCGGCGGTGGGCATGGGGGCCTATGGCCTGCGTCCCGTGCCGGAAATCCAGTTCGCCGATTACATCTATCCCGGCCTCGACCAGCTGATCTCGGAAGCGGCGCGTCTGCGCTATCGTTCGGCGGCGGAATACACCGCGCCGATCACCGTGCGCAGCCCCTTCGGCGGCGGCATTTTCGGTGGCCAGACCCACAGCCAGAGCCCCGAAGCAATCTTCGCCCACGTCTCCGGCCTGAAGACGGTCATCCCGGCGACGCCCTATGACGCGAAGGGACTGCTGATTAGCGCGATCGAAGACAACGACCCGGTCATCTTTTTCGAGCCCAAGCGCATCTACAACGGCCCGTTCTCGGGCTATTACGACAAGCCGGTCGAACCGTGGAAGCGCTTCGATGCGAGCGTTGTGCCGGAGGGCCACTACAAGGTCCCGCTGGGCAAGGCGCGCTATGCGACGCAAGGCGAAGAGCTCACCATCCTTGCTTACGGCACCATGGTTCACGTGGTGGAAGCGGTCTGCCGCGAGAAGGGCGTGGAGGCCGACATCGTCGACCTGCGCACCATCGTTCCGGTCGACATCGAAACCATCGAGGAATCGGTCAGGAAGACCGGCCGCTGCCTGATCGTCCACGAAGCGACGCGCACCGCCGGTTTCGGCGCGGAGCTGTCGGCGCTGGTGACCGAACGCTGCTTCTACCATCTCGAAGCCCCGGTCGAACGCGTGACCGGCTTCGACACACCCTATCCCCACAGCCTCGAATGGGCCTATTTCCCCGGCCCGATCCGCATCGGCGAGGCCCTCGACAAGATCCTGGCCGAATAATGCGCGAAGTGCCTTTCTTCGTTCCGGATGACCTGGGTCCTTATGCCCCGGAACAGGTGCATGAGTGGCATGTCGCGACCGGCACCGAGTTTGAAGAAGGCATCCCGCTGGTAACGATCGAAACCGAAGTTGCGCGGATCCAGGTAATGAGCCGTTTCCCCGGAAGGCTCAAAGAAATTCATGCCGGCGTGGGCTATTCCGCCACGCCCGGCACCCAGCTGGCCACTTTCGAAGTGACCGACTGGGTCTATGACAATCAGATAGGCGAGTAACCGACATGGCAAAGTTCGTATTCAACATGCCCGACATCGGCGAAGGCATTGCCGAGGCGGAAATCGTCCAGTGGCACAAGAAGGTCGGCGACACGGTCAAGGAAGACGAGGAATTCGTCGACATGATGACCGACAAGGCGACCGTCCCGATGGAAAGCCCGGTCGACGGCACAATCCTCGAGATTGCCGGTGAAGAGGGCGACATGGTCTCGATCGGCTCGATGCTGGTGGTGATCGAGGTCGAGGGCGAAGTGCCCGAAGATGTGGCAGAGGAAGCTTCGGTTCCCGCCCCGGCACCCAAGGCCGAGAAGGTCGAGGAGCGTATCGAGGTCGAAACCTCCGACGCGAGCGATGCCGACGATGCGATGGCGGCCGACCCGTCGCCGCCGCCCGCGCCCGCACCGACGCCGGCTCCCGAGACGGCTCCTTCGGCCAAGGTTCTTGCGACCCCGGCCGTGCGCAAGCGCGCCAAGGATTTGGGCGTCGATCTTTCGCAGGTGAAGCCGTCCGAAGAAGGCCGCGTCCGTCATGGCGACCTCGACCAGTTCCTCTCCTACAACTCGGGCTATTCGGCGGCTGCCAAGACCCGTGAGGACGAGGAGAAGAAGGTCATCGGCATGCGCCGCCGCATCGCCGAGAACATGGCCGCGTCCAAGCGCAACATCCCGCACTTCTCCTATGTCGAGGAATGCGATGTCACCGATCTGGAAGTCCTGCGCGCGCAGCTGAACACCAATCGCGGCGACAAGCCCAAGCTCACCATCCTGCCGATTCTGATCACCGCGATCTGCAAGACGCTGCCCGATTATCCCATGATCAACGCGCGTTATGACGACGAAGCGGGCGTCGTGACGCGGCATGGTGCGGTCAACATGGGCATGGCGGCGCAGACCGATGCGGGCCTGATGGTCCCGGTCATCAGGAACGCGCAGGCCAAGAACCTCTGGCAGCTCGCCAACGAGATTTCGCGCCTTGCCGATGCCGCGCGCAACGGCACGGCGAAGAAGGAAGAGATGGAAGGCGGCACGCTGACCGTCACTTCGCTTGGGCCCCTCGGCGGCGTAGCGACGACGCCGGTCATCAACCGACCCGAAGTCGCGATCATAGGCCCCAACCGGATCATCGAACGCCCGATGTACGTAACGGGCAGCGATGGGGTGGAACGGATCGAGAAGCGCAAGCTGATGAACATCTCGATCAGCTGCGATCACCGCGTGGTCGATGGCTGGGATGCGGCCAGTTTCATCCAGGCGCTCAAGCGCCTGCTCGAAACGCCGGCGCTCATCCTCGTCGACTGATCTTTTCAAAACTCCCGCTTTGGCGGGAGTTTTTTTTATCGCACTGCGATTTCGGTCACCGAGTCCTGGATATCGATCACCGATTTGGCTGCCAGCGCGCCGCCGCCCAGCATGGCAAGCGACAAGGCGAGAAAAGCCTTCTGCATCATAGCGAAACCCCCGTTTAGCCCCACGCGATTTCTCACTGGAGAGTCCGCCCAAAAGGTAAATTTCGGGTAAATTTCAACAGCCTGCGCCGAAAGGCAAAAAAGTACGAAAAAAGCGGCTGAATATGCGTTGACAGGAATCGGAGCCTCCCTTAGATGCGCGGCTCCCAAGGGGGCGCTACAGCGCAATGCGCGGGTGTAGCTCAGTTGGTTAGAGTATCGGCCTGTCACGCCGAGGGTCGCGGGTTCGAGTCCCGTCACTCGCGCCACCTTGGGATATTTCTCTGATTTCAGACGCTTAGGCCGCCTCCGGGCGGCTTTTTCGTGCGCGCTTTATTCCGCGCTTTCCCGCAGTCGGCGCAGGTTCTCCTCGTGCCCCGTCTTGTCGATCCGGTAGCGCGAAATGCAGTAGAGCGCGCCGAGATAGAGCAGCAGCAGGGACGGCCCGTAGAAGGCCCCCAATTGCCACAGAGTGTCGGCGGGCACGTTCCCGGGCTCGGCGTTGTCGGGAAACGCGATCAGGGACAGGATCGCCCCTGCCGCCGCCACGCCGAAGCCCTGCGTGACTTTCCGCGTGAAGGTGGTCGCCGCGTAATAGACGCCCTCGTTGCGCCGCCCGGTCTTGATCTGGTTTGCTTCGACAAGGTCGGCGATCATCGAATAGGCGACCGCCTGCGTGGCGATGATCAGCGCAAGGTCGATGACGTTGATGCAAACCACCAGCGGGAAGAGGATGGGGTCGCCGTTTTCCGGCATCAGCCCGGCGAGCCGCAGCAGGACGGGCGCAGGCTGGATGGTGAAGGCGAGCAGGCCCAAGACGATCACCGCCTGCTTCTTGCCTAGCTTGCGGACGGCATAAGGCGCGAGCAGGAAACCGAACAGGGCGGAGAGGAAGACCGTGCAGGTCCAAAGGAAGATCTGAAACTCGGTGAACTCCCAGAAATAGCGCAGCATCAGGAAGGCCAGCGCCGCGGCAAGGCCGGTGGCCACGGCGAACAGGACGGTCGCGAAAAAGAGCGCGATAAAGCTCTTCTCGCTCAGCACCTCGACCATTTCGCGGAAGATGCGGCGCACGCCGAATTTCTCGCCGGTTGCAACCGGGCGGTGGAGGTGCGGAATGCGGTGATGGGTGCCGAGGGCTGAGATCATGATCGCCGCGAAGATCAGCAGCGAGCCAATGATGCCGTAAGTCGTGTAGGCTTCGCGATCCATCAGGCCGAGCGGGCCGGTGGCCAGCGCGCCGAACATGATAATGCTCATCATGTTTCCGCCCGACCAGCCGAAGAAGAGGCGATAGGATTGCAGGCTGGTGCGCTCCTCGTAATCGCTGGTGAGTTCGGGGATCAGCGCGGAACTGGGCGTCTCGTAGAAGGTGATGAAAGTGCGGATCAGCACCGCGAGGCCGGTGAGGTATAGGAACAGCCCGGTCTGGCCCCAGTCGGGCGGATTCCACAGCAGGAAATAGCTGAGCGTTACGGGCAGGGCGGCGGCGTACATGAAGGGGTGGCGGCGGCCCCACTTGCTGCGGAAATTGTCGGACCAGTAGCCGACGAGCGGGTCGGAAAGCGCATCGAAGACAAGGGCGATGAGGATGGCGAGACCGACGAGGCTCGGCTCCAGCCCGATCACCGTGCCGTAAAACAGCAGCAGGAAGTAGTCGAAGCCGTTGTTCTTGATGCCGAAGGCCGCCGCGCCGAAGCCGTGCGCCAGCTTCAACCCGGTGGACGGCTTCTCCGATGCCGCGGCAATGCTCGCCATGTCCTCTCCCTCGGCTGCGAGGCTAGGGCAGGCGGGGACCGTTGGCAATCAGCGCCAGGTGCCGGTTTCCATCCACTTGAGAAAGCGGCCCAATGGAAGCAGCCATACGAGACCGAGGAACACATAGACTACGGTCTGCACCAGCGTCGGCCATTCGCCGATAAGGCCGGGCATATAGTGCGCGATCACGATGCCGTAGACGAGCAAGGCAAGCAGCAGGCCGAGGATGCCGACAGGGATGCGCCAGGTGGGTTCGGTTCTCATGGCAGGGGTCCGTAGAGGCGGGTCGGCGTCACGATGGCGCGCAAGGGCTGATCGTGCTCTTCGAGCGGAAGCTCTTCGGCGAGCTGGCAATCCCAGGCGAGACCGATGGGCGTCGCGCCGGGGCGATCGGCCAGCCAGCGGTCGTAATGGCCGCCACCCTGACCGAGCCGCTGGCCGTCTGCAGTGAAGCCGACCAGCGGGACGAACAATACCTCGGGTTCCAGCACCGGCGCATCCGGGAAGGGCTGGAGCAGGCCGAAGGGGCCGACTTCGAGATCTTCCTCGTCAAAGGGATCCGAATGGCGCGCAAATTCCATCGGCGCGTTGCGGCTGGCAAAGCGGGGCAGCGCGATCTCGTGGCCGCGATCGAGGAAGAACTTGGCGTAGGAAGCGGCCGGCGCCTCGAACGGGTTGGCGCGGTAGAGGCCGATCACGGCGCCTTCGGGCACCATCTCGAGCAGTGGGCCGGGTGGGCGATGGAACACCAGCGCACGCATGCTGTCGGGCAACGCCGCGACATGATCGCGCCGCGCGGTCAAAAGCTGCTTGCGAAGAGTGTCTTTGTCCATGTCCGTTCGCCCTGAGCGTGTCGAAGGGCCGTCCTTTTCTTTCGAGATCAAGCTAAAGTGAAGTGCAGGGCTTCGACAAGCTCAGTCCGAACGGATTGAGAGGTTTGCACTTACCCCAGACGCGCTCAAGCAGCGGAAGCGAAGCTGGCCATCGGCCTACCGGTAGCGCAGCAAAAACGTGACGGGACCACCATGGGTCGTTGCCGGAAAATCCTCTGACGCCTTCACGTCAGGTGGGCGCCGTATATCCGAATCGCCGGGACGAACCCGCCAACCCAGTAGGGACAGCTCCCTTGGATTGCTTATAGCCTCAGGGATGTTCATGCGGCTCGTGCCGGGCAGCCCCGTCGCCGCCTATTTAGGAGCCCTGCGGCGCGCCCTCAAGCCTCGACGCTGCATTTTCGAGCGCAACGGCGAGACCTTCCAGCTTGTCGGCCACCGCGTGGGTGTCGATTTCGGGCGCAGGAGGGGGCGGGGGCGGCGCTGCAGGCGCGGCGAGTTTCTTCTTCGCGTCCTCCAGCTCGTCGGCCAGCAGGATGGCGGCGAACAGCAGGTTCTTGGCCTCGTTGCTGGAGACGTTCTTGCCCATTCCGGCAAGCTTGGCGTCCACCGTGGCGGCAAGGCCGCGCAAATTGTCCTCCTGCCCGTCCGCCACCGAAACGGTGTAGCGCCTTCCGCCGACTTCGAGCTTGACCTCGCTCATGCCTCCAGCCCCTCGATCAGCGCGTCGAGTTCGGAAAGGCTGGCCGCCACGCGGGCTTTCAGCGCCTCATGCTTGGCAGCGCCTTCGCCATTCCCCCGCGGGGTGGCGGCCTGCGCCTCGATCCGGGCGAGGGCGCGTTCGATCCTGTCCACGGCCGTAGAAATGCGTTGTGCGCTCATAGTGGGACCCGAATTAACGATAATCGCACGGCGTGGCAAAGGCTTGGGCGCGCCTGTTGATAAATCGGGCGAGGAGCACTTGGCATCGCATTGCGCCTATGCTCGGGTTGACCTCGCGAGCGGGCGTCCGCAAAGGGTGCGCGCGCCTCGAATCGTACATATTTTTGCCGGAGAACGAACCCCATGAGTCTCGACGCCGCACGCATGGTCCCGATGGCCAACGCCATCAGGGCGCTTTCGATGGATGCGGTGCAGGAGGCGAATTCGGGACACCCCGGCATGCCGATGGGCATGGCCGATGTCGCCACGGTCCTGTTCAGCGAATATCTGAAGCACGATCCCAGCGCGCCGGATTGGGCCGACCGCGACCGTTTCGTGCTGTCGGCGGGCCACGGCTCGATGCTGATCTACAGCCTGCTGCACCTGTCGGGCTATGCGCATCCGACGATGGAAGACATCCGCAACTTCCGCCAGCTCGGCTCCCCTTGCGCCGGTCACCCGGAAAACTTCCTGCTCGATGGCGTGGAATGCACCACCGGTCCGCTGGGGCAGGGTCTTGCGATGGCGGTTGGCATGGCGATTGCCGAGCGCAAGCTGAACGCCGATTTCGGCAGCGATATCGTCGATCACAAGACCTGGGTGATCGCCGGTGACGGCTGCCTGATGGAAGGCATCAACCACGAGGCCATCGGCCTTGCCGGACACCTCAAGCTCGGCCGCATGAACGTGCTGTGGGACGACAACCAGATCACCATCGATGGGTCGACCGACCTGTCGACCAGCGAAGACATCAAGGCCCGCTACGAAGCGACCGGCTGGCACGTCACCAGCTGCGATGGCCACGACTTTGCCGACATCCGCCGCGCGCTCGACGAAGCGCAGGCCGACGAGCGTCCCTCGCTCATCGCCTGCCGCACGGTCATCGGCAAGGGCGCGCCCAACAAGCAAGGCACCAGCGCCACCCATGGCGCGCCGCTGGGCGACGAGGAAATCTCCGCTGCGCGCGACGTGTTGGGTTGGGATTACAAGCCGTTCGAAATCCCCGAGCAGGTGCTTGCCGACTGGCGCGGCACGGCAGATGCGGGCGTCAAGGCGCATACGGACTGGAAGGACCGCCTCTCCGGTCACGACCAGAAGGTCGACTTCGAACGCCGCATGTCGGGCGATCTCCCGGCCAAGTTCAGCCTCGACAACTACATCCAGTCCTTGATGAAGGACCCGGTCAAGGTCGCCACCCGCAAGGCGAGCGAAATGGCGCTGGAGCAAATCAACGCCATGCTGCCCGATACGCTGGGCGGCAGCGCCGATCTCACCGGCTCGAACAACACCAAGGCTGGCGGCATCGGCCCGTTCACGGCGGACGACTACTCGGGCCGCTACATCTATTACGGCATCCGCGAGTTCGGCATGGCCGCCGCGATGAACGGCATGGCGCTGCATGGCGGCGTCATTCCCTATGGCGGCACCTTCCTCGTCTTCACCGACTATTGCCGCGCCGCGATCCGCCTCTCCGCGCTCCAGCAGACGCGCGCCATCTACGTGATGACGCATGACAGCATCGGCCTCGGCGAAGACGGTCCGACCCACCAGCCGGTCGAGCATGTGCAGTCCCTGCGCATGATCCCGAACCTGCTGGTGATGCGCCCCGCCGACGCGGTCGAAACCGCCGAGTGCTGGGAGATTGCGCTGCGCAGCAAGGACCGCCCGACGGTTCTCGCGCTGACCCGCCAGGGCCTGCCGCAGGTGCGCAACCACCCCGAAGAACTCGATATGTGCTCGAAGGGCGCCTACCGTCTCAAGAAGGCCGGTAACGCGCATAAGGTCACGCTCATCGCCAGCGGCTCCGAAGTGCACCTCGCGCTCGCCTGTGCCGAGGAACTGGAAAAGCAGGGGATCGGCGCCAGCGTCGTTTCCATGGTCTGCACCCAGCTTTTCGACGAGCAGGACGAGGCGTACCGCAAGGACCTGATCCCGGCATCGAGCCTGCGCGTCAGCATCGAGGCGGGCACGACCTTCGGCTGGGAACGCTACACCGGAGAGAACGGCCTCACCATCGGTCTCGACCGCTTCGGCGCCAGCGCGCCAGCACCCGATCTCTTCAAGAAATTCGGTTTCACTGCGGACAGCATCGTTCCGCAAATCATGAACAAATTAAACGGTTAAGCAGGAGCTCTTCGCATGGCTACCAAGGTTGCAATCAACGGTTTCGGACGCATCGGCCGCCTCGTGGCGCGCGCGATCCTGGAGCGTGACGACCACGATCTCGAACTCGTCAGCATCAACGATCTGGCCGACACCAAGTCGAACGCGCTGCTGTTCCAGTATGACAGCACGCATGGCCGCTTCCCCGGCACGGTCGAAGTCGGCGACAACGCGATCATCGTGAACGGCAAGTCGATTGCCGTGACCAGCGAGCGCGAGCCCGGCAAGCTGCCGCATGGCGAGCAGGGCGTGGACATCGTGCTGGAATGCACCGGCTTCTTCCAGTCCGACGAAGCCTGCCGCCCGCACCTCGACGCTGGCGCCAAGCGCGTGCTGATCTCGGCTCCGGCTAAGGGCGTTTCGGCAACCATCGTCTATGGCGTGAACCACGATGTGCTGACTGCCGAAGACGTGATCGTCTCGAACGCAAGCTGCACCACCAACTGCCTCTCGCCCATGGCGAAGGTGCTGCACGAGACGGTGGGCATCGAACGTGGTTTCATGACCACGATCCACAGCTACACCAACGACCAGCGCATGCTCGACCAGATGCATGGCGACATGCGCCGTGCCCGCGGCGGGGCGCAGAACATGATCCCGACCACCACCGGCGCAGCGCGCGCGGTCGGCCTCGTCCTGCCCGAACTCGCCGGCAAGCTCGACGGCAGCTCGGTCCGCGTGCCGACCCCGAACGTCAGCCTCGTCGACCTCGTCTTCACTCCCGGCCGCGACACCAGCGCCGAGGAACTGAACGCGGCGCTCAAGGCCGCTTCGGAAGGCGCAATGAAGGGCGTGCTCGATTACACCGACCAGCCGCTCGTCAGCAGCGACTTCAACCACTATCCGGCCAGCTCGACCATCGACAGCCTCGAAACCAGTGTGATGGAAGGCAAGCTCGCCCGCGTCGTCAGCTGGTATGACAACGAGTGGGGCTTCTCGAACCGCATGATCGACACCGCCGGCGTGATGGCGAAGTTCCTCTAAAGGACGGCACCCATGAGCAAATTCAGGACCCTGGACGACCTAGGCGATGTGACCGGTAAGGTCGCGCTGGTGCGCGTCGACCTGAACCTTCCGATGAAGGACGGTTCGGCCACCGACGTCACCCGGGTCGAGGCGGTGAAGCCCACCGTGCTCGAACTCGCGGAAAAGGGCGCCAAGGTCCTGTTGCTCGCCCATTTCGGCCGTCCCAAGGGCCAGCGCCATTCGACCATGTCGACCAGCTTCGTACAGGGCGATGTCGAGAAGGTGCTGGGCAAGGAAATCATGTTCATCCCCGAGGTCATGGGCCCGGTGGTCGAACAGTCGATCGGCATCCTGCGCAACGGCGACATCGGCCTGCTCGACAACGTCCGCTTCTGGCCGGGCGAAGAGGCGAACGATCCCGACTTCGCGCGCGGTATTGCCGCCCATGGCGATTTCTACGTCAACGACGCCTTCTCCGCCGCGCACCGTGCGCATGCCTCGACCGAGGGGCTGGCGCACCTCCTGCCGGCCTATGCTGGCCGCGCGATGGAGGCGGAACTGAAAGCGCTCGACGCGGCGCTCGGCAATCCCGAACAGCCGGTCGCGGCCGTGGTGGGCGGGGCGAAGGTATCGACCAAGCTCGACGTGCTCGAAAACCTCGTCGGCAAGGTCCAGCACCTCATCATTGGCGGAGGCATGGCCAACACCTTCCTCGCCGCGCGCGGAGTCGATGTCGGCAAGTCGCTGTGCGAGCACGACCTCAAGGACACGGCCAACCGGATCATGGACCAGGCGGACCATGCGGGGTGCACCGTGCACCTGCCCTATGACGTGGTGGTGGCGAAGGAATTCGCAGCCAACCCGGCCAGCCTGCGGGTCTGCAACGTTCATGAAGTCGCCGAAGACGAAATGATCCTCGACGTCGGTCCTCAGGCGGTCGAAGCTTTGGGCGACGTCCTCAAGACCTGCAAGACGCTCGTGTGGAACGGCCCGATGGGCGCCTTCGAGACCGAGCCTTTCGACGCTGCCACGGTGGCTCTCGCCAAGACAGCCGCCGCGCTCACGGAGGGCGGCTCGCTGACCTCGGTTGCAGGCGGAGGCGACACCGTCGCCGCGCTCGCGCACGCCGGTGTGAAGGACGATTTCACCTTCGTTTCGACCGCGGGCGGCGCCTTTCTCGAATGGATGGAAGGCAAGGACCTGCCGGGCGTCGCCGCGCTGAAGGCCTAGCGATACTCCGGATTGGGCGCGTCGAAGCAGCGGCCCTCGTTCCACAAGTCGACCGAATTGCCCCAGGCCGGGATGCCGCCCGCGTCCTTCAGCATGCGCGCCATGTGCATCAGGTTCCAGGCCATGAAGGTCGTGTTGCGGCGGGTGAAGTCGTTATCGAAGCCGACATAGCCGTCACCATCCGCCTTCGCGTCGCCATAGCTGGGGCCGGGGCCGGCTTCGCCGATCCAGCCTGCGTCGGCCTGCGGCGGAATTGTGTAGCCGACGTGCTGGAGCGAATAGAGCACGCCCATGCCGACGTGCTTGATGCCGTCCTCATTGCCGGTGATGATGCACCCGCCGACCTTGCCGTAGAACACGTATTGCCCGGCCTCGTTGGTCTGGCCCGAATGGCCGTAGAGCCGTTCGATCAGGCGCTGGCAGACCGAGCTTTTCTCGCCCAGCCAGATCGGTGTGCCGACCACAAGGATATCGGCCTCCTGGACCTTCTCCCAGATTGCGGGCCAGTCGTCTTTCTCCGCACCGTGCTCGGTCATGTCCGGATAGACGCCGGGGGCGATCTCGTGATCGACCAGCCGCACCTGCTCCAGCGCGACGTTGTTGCGCACGAGGATCGTCTCCACCACCCCCAGCAGCTTGTCGGTGTGCGAGCCCTGCGGCGTGGGTTTGAGCGTGCAATTGATCGTCAGCGCCTTGAGGTCGGAGAAGTCGGTCGTGTTCTCCTCGCAAAGCCGTTCTTGTGTCGCGTCGAGCATGGATTCTCCTGTTCCTCCCAAGACATACGTCCCGGCAGGCGATAAGTTACCCGGCGGCTGTTGCAGGTGCGAAGGGGCGCGGCTATTGGCTGCGCATACGATTGCACCAACACGGGATGGCCAGATGACTTTCGATGAAATGCGCGAGCGGATTGCACACGGACAGGGCTTTGTCGCGGCCCTCGACCAGTCCGGCGGTTCGACGCCCAAGGCGCTGCGCGGCTATGGCGTGGAAGACAGCGAATGGTCCGATGAGGACCAGATGTTCGCGCTGATCCACGAAATGCGCAGCCGCATCATCGAAGCGCCCTGTTTCGGCAACGGCAAGGTCATCGGCGCAATCCTGTTCGAGAAGACCATGGAGGGTGAGAGCGGCGGCATGAGCGTGCCTGCTCGCCTGAAAGATCGCGGCATCGTGCCCTTCCTTAAGGTCGACAAGGGCCTCGAAGACGAGCGCGACGGCGCGCAGCTGATGAAGCCCAATCCCAACCTCGAAGCCATGTGCGCGCGGGCCAGGGAACTGGGCGTCTTCGGCACCAAGATGCGCAGCGTGATCAAATCGGCCAATCCGGTCGGCATCAAGGAAACGGTTCGCCAGCAGTTCGCAGAAGGCGCACGCATCCTCGCCTGCGGCCTCATGCCCATGCTCGAACCGGAATACGACATTACCGCCGCCGACCGTGCGGAAGGCGAAAAAATCCTGCTCGCCGCGATCGAGGAAGGCCTCGACGCGCTGCCGGAAGGCCAGCAGGTCATGCTCAAGCTGTCGATCCCTGCCGAAGCCGGGCTCTACGCCGGTCTCGCCAAGCACCCCAAGGTGCTGCGCGTGGTGGCGCTCTCGGGCGGCTATTCGACCGACGAGGCGTGCGAGAAGCTGGCGCAGAACCCCGGCATGATCGCCAGCTTCAGCCGCGGCCTGCTGCAGGACCTGCGCAAGCAGCAGGACGATGCCGAATTCGACGGCACGCTGTCGGGCGCGATCGACCAGATCCACGCCGCCAGCATCACCTGAGCGGGCTCAGCGTCTTTCGAACGTGAAACGATAGGCGTCGGCGGGGATCGCTTCCTCGCCGCGCTTTTCGGGCGTTCCCGAGACCAGCACATAGGTGCGACTGAGAACTTCATGCGGTTCGCCCAGCGTGAGGTTGGCGGTCTGCGCCCAGTGGGTGGAGGTGATCCGCGTCGAAACGGTGAGCTTGCCCGCCCAGATGCAGCGGACATTCTCAGGGCAGCGGCTGTCCTCGACTACCGAAAGCGGGGTGAGGATGGCATCTCCGGTCCACACCGGCTCGCCTATCGCTACCGGCGTTCCCTGCGCTGCGGCATCGCCATTCACGCGCGGGGTATCGGGGATCACGGCGCAGGCGGAAAGGGAGAGCAGGGCGAGGGCAGAGAGGAGTGTTTTCATTCCGCCGCTAGACGCCCGATGCGCTTTCGCATGGCTGAACGCGTGACGAACCGTGCGAGCCGCGATAGAGGGCGCGCATGGACGAAAACATTCCCACCCAGCTTTACCTGATCTCGCCGCTCGATGTGTCGGGCGATTTCCCGCAGCGGCTCGAACGGGCGCTGGAGGCCGGCAAAGGCCTTGTCACCGCCTTCCAGTTCCGCGTCAAAGGTATCGACCAGCACGAAGCGGCGGCGCTTGCCGAGCCGCTGCAGGCGATCTGCGCCGCGCATGAGGTGGCCTTCATCGTCAACGATTCCATCGCGCTCGCCAAGCGGCTGAAGGCCGATGGCGTGCACCTTGGCCAGAAGGATGGTGACGTGCGCGAGGCGCGTGAGGAACTGGGCCGCGAGGCGCAGATCGGCGTCACCTGCCACGCCTCGCGCCACCTTGCTCTGGAAGCGGGCGAGGCGGGGGCGGACTATGTCGCTTTCGGCGCCTTCTTCCCCAGCGAGACAAAGGAAACCGAACACCGCGCGGATACGGACATCCTTGCATGGTGGCACGGGCTGGTGGAAATCCCCTCGGTCGCCATCGGCGGCATCACGCCCGAAAATTGCCGCCCGCTGATCGAGGCAGGAGCAGACTTCCTCGCCGTATCGGGCGCGGTCTGGTCGGGCGATGAAGTGGCGGCTGTCGAAGCCTTTGCGGAGCAAATCGCGCGGACGTGAGTTGTCTTTCCTGAACGGGGCGGGTCGCCTCCCCGATGTATTCAGGAGAGGTCCCTCATGCGTAACCTTTTGTTTGTAGCCGTTTCCTCGCTCGCCCTTGCCGCCTGCGGCATGAACGGGGCGGAGGACGAGACCGAAACGGACACCACCGCACAGACGCAGCCGTCCGAGGATTACGGCTACGAAACCTATGACGAGAACAATCTCGCCGATTCCATGGCGTCCAACGACGACGCCTATGGCATGGGCGACAGCGTGGCAGCCGAGGACGAGGCCATTCCCGACAGCGAGGAGCGCCCGGTCATGCAGGCGCAGGTCGTGCTCGACCGGATCGGCTTCGGCCCCGGCGTGATCGACGGCAAGATGGGCATGAGCACCGAGAACGCGCTCAACGGGTTCCAGCAAGCCAACGATCTCGAAGTCACCGGCAAGCTGGATGAGGCCACCAAGACCGCGCTCAGCGATTGGGATTCGATCCCCGCAACGCGCGTGGTGACGATACCGGCAAGCTGGTCGGATGCCCAATATGTCGACATTCCCGAAGACACAGCCGCCAAGGCCGAGCTGGAGCGGATGGGGTACAAGTCGCTTGACGAGCGGCTGGCCGAGCGTTTCCATACCACCGTCGAAGTGCTGAAGCAGCTCAATCCGAACGGCCGCCCCGCCGGAATGGAGGCAGCAAGCGCTTCTCCCAGTGGCTCACCGAGCGGTAAGCCGAGTGGAACGGCCAGCGCTTCGCCCACCTCGACACCGACCCCGGACAAGGAGCAGCCTGGCTCTTCCTCGATAAGCTATTTCACCGCCGGCCAACAAATCCGCGTGCCGAACATCGGCGCGGACCGGATCGAGAAGGGTTCGATCGAGGATCGCGGCTGGCAGCAAACGCTCGCCAGCCTCGGCGTCGGCACCGACCAGCCCGAAGTCGATCGCATCGTCGTGAGCAAGGCGGGCAAGACGCTGAAGGCCTATCAGGGCGACAAGCTGGTAGCGCTGTTCACCGTCAGCTCGGGCTCGAGCGAATTCCCGCTGCCGCTGGGCGAATGGGATATCGTGGGCGAGGCCTACAACCCTCCCTACAGCTACGATCCTGCCGTGCTTTCAGGCGGCAAGGAAGAGGGCAAGGAATACACGCTGCCGCCGGGTCCCAACTCGCCCGTGGGCGTGGTCTGGATCGACCTTTCCAAGGAGCATTACGGCATCCACGGCACGCCCGATCCCGAAACCATCGGCCGCGCGCAATCGAGCGGCTGCGTGCGCCTGACCAACTGGGACGCAGCGCGGCTTGCGGGCATGGTCTCCCAGTCCACGCAGGTGATTTTCGAAGCGTAAGCGGGTAAAGGGGGGATTATGAACTTCGTTGATCGACTGCTCACCATCGTCATCACCGCCACGATTACCAGCGCAGTCTGGATCGTGGCGGGCGGGAGTTTGATCGAGAACGCCACCGGGGAAGGGCAGCGAGACACCACGCGTCCGGCTGAGGCTGCACCGAGTCCCTCGCCGACCAGCACCGAACTGGCCGAGGCGGGCATGGAAACGCCGGTGTCCGACCAGGCGCGCAACGCCAAGCCGCTGGATACCCAATTCGCCCAGCAGGTGGACAGCCGCGCGGCCAGCGAGCTCATCATTCCGGTCCTGAACGTTCGTGCGGCTGAGCTATCCGACACTTTCACCGATTCCCGCGGTGGTGGGGAGCGGCTGCACGAGGCGATCGACATCATGGCCCCCACGGGGACCAGCGTCGTCGCAGCCGCGCCCGGGACGGTGGAAAAGCTTTTCCAGTCGGATGCGGGCGGCATGACTATCTACGTCCGCTCGACCGACGGGCGGACCATTCATTATTACGCGCACCTCGACGCATACGCGAAGGGCCTGACGGAAGGGCAGAAGGTCCGCCGTGGTCAGCGGATCGGCACGGTGGGATCAAGCGGAAACGCCTCGCCCGATGCACCGCATTTGCATTTCGCGATTTTGCAGACCACCCCCGATTCCGAGTGGTGGGAACCCGCCAACGCGGTCAATCCCTATCCTCTGCTGAGCAAGCGCTGAGCGGATTCAGTACCTAGTCGCGGACCGGGCCGGTGCGGTGGCAGCGCATCCGCGCGAGCTTTCCGTCCTTGCCGACTTCCTGCAGCAGGCCGGAGGACACGCGCATCATCGCGTGTCCCTTGAGCGGGCCGCGCGTAAAGGTGACGCGGCGTCCTTCGTAGAGATAGGTGCCCGAGCCTTTTTCCGTAGTGTAACTCGAAGCGCCGGTGATGGAGAAACCGTGTCCTTCCACCTCGTTCCAGGCCGGGCCATCGGCCGTGCCGGGCAGCGCGCAGGCGTATTCGCCCTGCGGCAACAGGCCGAGGCGCCCTTGGGCGTGCGACGGTGCGGCCGCCATGGTCGAGGCGGCAGCGGCGAGCAAAACGATGGCAAGCGGTTTCAATTCAATACCCTCCAGCTCCTTCATATAGGGAAATTGCGGCAAAATTTCCACCACCTTGCCGTGCGCCCTAGCAGCCTGTAAGGGCGCAACCACACGACCGTCCGATGCCGGGCGGCGCTCTTTCACATCGAGGCAAACTCCCATGAAGATCAGCGGCGTGGACATCCGTCCGGGCAACATCATCGAATACGAAGGCGGCATCTGGAAAGTCGCCAAGATCCAGCACACCCAGCCCGGTAAGGGCGGCGCCTACATGCAGGTTGAGATGAAGAACCTGCAGGATGGCCGCAAGACCAACGTGCGCTTCCGCAGCGCCGACACGGTCGAGAAGGTGCGCCTCGATACGCAGGACTATCAGTTCCTCTACGAGGACGGCGACATGCTCGTATTCATGGACCAGACCACCTACGAACAGATCACCCTCCCGTCCGACCTCCTGGGCGATGCCCGCCCGTTCCTGCAGGACGGCATGCAGGTGAAGCTGGAACTGTGGGAAGAAAAGCCCATCTCGGTCGAACTGCCGCAGCAGATCGAAGCCGAAATCGTCGAGGCCGACGCCGTGGTGAAGGGCCAGACTGCGTCCTCCAGCTACAAGCCGGCCGTGCTCGACAACGGCGTGCGCATCATGGTTCCGCCGCACATCGAAAGCGGCACGCGGATCGTGGTCGACGTCTACGAGCAGAGCTACGTCGGTAAGGCCAACTAGGGAATCGCATCCATGGGCAAATCCATCGCCAGCCGTTTCGACAATATCGACATCGAGAAGAGCACTCTGCGTGCCGTCATCATCAACGATGACGAGCTGACGCTGGAGATGGATTTCTGCCTCGAGCCCGCGCACCCCGATTACGAGGCGCCGGGCGAGGACGAGGAATGCTGCTGGCATCCCGGCCTGCTCAAGTTCGCAGGCATCAGCAAGCTGCAGCTCGACCGCCGCGAGACCGACAAGGACGGCATCCAGCGCCGCTTCGCCATCCAGAAGTTCAATATCGAGGGCACGAAGTTCGACATGGAATGCGAGTGGGGTGACATCCATCTCGCCGCCCGTTCGATCCGCGTCCTCACCGAATAAGAGAGCACAATGGCCGCAATTTCCGGACTGATCCGCGTGATGGAGAAGGCCGCGCGCAAGGCGGGTGGCCGCCTGCGCCGCGACTTCGGCGAGATCGAACACCTGCAGGCGAGCCGCAAGGGTCCTGCCGACTTCGTGTCGAAAGCGGACCTCCGCGCCGAACGCACGATTTACGACGAGCTTCTCGCCGCGCGCCCCGACTGGGGTTTCGAGATGGAAGAGGCCGGGACGATCGAAGGTGCGGACGACGCCCCGCGCTGGATCGTCGACCCTCTCGACGGCACCAGCAATTTTTTGCACGGCATTCCGCATTTCGCCATCAGCATCGCGGTGCAGGAGCGAAAGCTCGGCAGCGACGACTGGGGCGATGTGACCGCCGCCGTGGTCTACAACCCGATCACCGACGAGACCTTCTGGGCCGAAAAGACCCGCGGCGCATGGCTGCACGATGCGCGCCTGCGCGTCTCCTCGCGCCGAAATCCGTCCGAAGCGCTTATTGCCACCGGCATCCCTTTCGCGGGCCATGGCGATTTTGCCGAATGGTCGAAGATCTTCAACGCCATCGGACCCAACGTGGCGGGCATCCGCCGCTTCGGCGCCGCCTCGCTCGACCTCGCCTGGCTGGCGGCCGGGCGCTATGACGGTTTCTGGGAGAGCGGCCTCAACGACTGGGATACCGCTGCCGGCTGCCTGATCGTGCGCGAGGCGGGCGGTTTCGTATCCGATTTTCGCGGCCGTTCGCAGCCGATCCATTCGA
Source organism: Qipengyuania aurantiaca (assembly GCF_019711375.1). Lineage (NCBI taxonomy): Bacteria > Pseudomonadati > Pseudomonadota > Alphaproteobacteria > Sphingomonadales > Erythrobacteraceae > Qipengyuania > Qipengyuania aurantiaca. The sequence goes on along the minus strand of NZ_CP081295.1, from coordinate 37,743 downwards.
AGCAGGTGCTGGCCGCCAACGACCAGCTCCATTCGCGCTTGCACAAATTGCTGGCAAGTGCGTTGAAGGGATAGCGAAATAGCTCTCAATCCGTTCGTGCTGAGCTTGTCGAAGCACCGCTCTTCCCTTGAGAGCGACGGTCCAGAAGAAGTACGGCCCTTCGACAAGCTCAGGGCGAACGGATTTGAGATGCTTGCGCGTTTTGATGGCTTGTATCGTGGGGCCGCCCCCGCTAACTCCCGCGCTCCACATGGGCCTCCGTGGCGGAATTGGTAGACGCGCTCGACTCAAAATCGAGTTTCTTACGAAGTGCCGGTTCGAGTCCGGCCGGGGGTACCAGCCTTTGAAATAGTCGGGTTGCATGTAACCTTTCGCGCACCGCCGCGAAGGGAGCGCAAAGGCGCATCCAGCGCCCACGCTTTGCAAAGGACCGACCATGACCGACCGCCACCTGATCCGTGGGCTTGCCGCCCTGCTGCTGCTTACGGTTGCCAGCCAGATCTTCTACATCGCCATCGTCTCGGGCTCGGAAAACGAGATGCTGCGCCCGCTGACCTGGTTCACCGAGCTTTTCGCCTTTGCCATTTCCACCGTGTTGGCCCTGTCGCTGGCCGCGCGCCGGCCGAAGCAGGCCCCGATCTGGTCGACCATCGCGCTCGCGGGCACGCTCAACACGATACAGGTCGCCATGGGTCTCTCCATGTTCGGACCGGCGATGGAGGCGGGCGAGGCCGTGCCTCAGCTCTTCGCTGCCGTACTGGCCGGCGCCTTCTTCTTCTATTTTCTCGCGAAGTTCCTGCTTGGCGGAGCGGCGATCCTGCTCGGTGCGGGCGCGCTCAAGGCCGGGAGCGGCCTTGCCAAGCCGCTCGGAGGGCTTGCGGCGCTGGCGGGTGTGGGCGCGCTGGGCCTGTCGCTGCTGGCCATGATCGACGCCAAGACCTGGACCTTTGCCGCAGGCGGCGCAGGCACGGCGGTAACGGCGCTTCTCGCCGGCTTGCTTCTCGCGCAATCGGAGTGATTCCAAGCAAAAGCGCTTGATATTGTGCGGTAGGGATGGAATTCACCCTCCCGCATGATCGGGATGCCGTCCTACCACGCGATAGCCGCCATGGTCGTGACCGTGGCGATGTTCATCGCTTTTGCGCGCGGGCGCATGTCCATCGAGATCATCTCGTTGCTGACCATCGCCGTGATCGCGGTGGGGCTTTATTTCTTCCCGCTTGAAGGCCAGTCGCCGACCGACGGCCTCGCCATCGCCTTTGGCGGTTTCGGCCATTACGCGCTGATCACCATCTGCGCGCTGATGATCCTCGGTCGCGGGCTGATCGTCACCGGGGCTTTGGAGCCGGCGGCGCGGGTGCTGGAGCGGATTTTCAAGTTCAACCTCCAGATCGGCCTGCTGGTGTCGCTGATGCTGGCCTTCGTGTTGTCGATGTTCGTCAACAACACGCCGGTGCTGGTGCTGCTGATCCCGATTTTCGTGACGCTGGCCGCGCGCGGGGCCATGCCGGCATCGAAGACGCTGATGCCGCTCAACGCCGCCTCGCTGATCGGTGGTCTGGCGACAACCATCGGCACGTCCACAAATATCCTCGTGGTCTCCATCGCGGTCGATCTTGGCATGCCGATGATGAGCGTGTTCCATTACACCCCCATCGTGCTCGCCGCCGGGCTTGTGGCGCTGCCTTATCTCTGGCTGGTCATGCCCAAGATGCTCGACGACAACCGGATCGAGCAGACCCACGAGATGCGGCGTTTCTACACCCGTCTCCGCGTCACCGAGAACAGCCTGCTCAACGGGCGCGAACTGTCACAGATCGCCTCGCGCCTTCCGGCGGGAATCGAGTTTCATGACGTGAAGCCGGGCCTCTTCCGCCCCGGCCAGCGGATCAAGGTTTCGGGCACGCACGAGGCTATCGAGGAAGCCATTGCCGTCATGCGCGGCGAAGCGGCTCCGGGCTGGGTGCTCGAACGCATCAAGCGCAAGCACGACGAAAGCGGCGAGGATATCCAGGTCGTGGAAATGACCGTCACCGCCGACAGCCGCCTTACCAGCCGCACCCTGCCGACCTCGGGCATTGCCGACCTTTACGGGGTGGCGGTCGTCGGCATCCACCGGCCTGATACGCTGATCGGCCAGAAGGACGAGTTCAGCGATGTCGGCGACATCCGCATCCGCGAAGGCGACGTGCTGCTGGTCATGGGCCTGCCCGACGATCTGGAGGCTTTTGCAAGCGCCGACAGCCTGCTCCAGCTGGAAGGACGGCGCGAGCTTCCCCGTCGGTCCAAGGCCGTTCTGGCCGCCGCAATCATGGCGGGATCGGTAGCGGTCGCGTCCTTCGGTCTCGTGCCGATCGCCATTGCCGCGCTGGCGGGCGCGATCCTGATGTTCCTGACCGGCTGCGTGAAGTTCGATCGCGTGGGTCGGGCCTTGTCGGCGCAGGTCATCGTGCTGGTCGCTGCGAGTATCTCCATCGGACGCATTATCGATGAAAGCGGGGCAGCGGAATGGCTGGGGCAAGCGCTCTCCTACGGCCTCCAGTATCTCTCGCCCGCGCTGGTGCTGGCCGCGATCATGGTCTTCGTGACCTTCCTCACCAATTTCGCCTCCAACGCGACGGCGGCCACGGTGGGCACGCCCATCGCCTTCGCCATCGCCGCGCAGCTCGGCCTGCCACCCGAACCGCTGGTGCTGGCGGTGCTGTTCGGCTGCAACCTCTCTTACGCGACGCCCATCGCCTACCAGACGAACATGCTGATCATGGCCGAAGGATCGTATGATTTTGCCGATTACGTGAAGACCGGCGTGCCGCTGGTCGGGATCATGGTCACCGCGCTCTCGATCGGGCTGGTGCTGACCTACCAGCTTTAACGCGCTTTCCTAAAGCGGTGCGAAGTGCCAGTCTCGCCCGCGCCGACAAGACAAGCCGGCCCGGGGGCGGTTTTGCTCCCAGGACCGTGCTCCATGTGCTCCATCCTGGAGGGGAGACCCTGATGATGTCCTACTTGCGTCCTACACTCGCCATGACCGCCTGCGCGCTTGCGCTGGGCGCCCTGTCCTCGCCCGCACAGGCCAACGACCTGCGCGCGAGCCTCGAGGACGACATGCCAGACCTGATGGAGCTCTACCGCGATCTCCACGCCAATCCGGAACTCAGTTTCGAGGAGCACGAGACCGCCGCCAAGCTCGCCAAGCGGATGCGCGCGCTCGGCTTCGAGGTGACCGAAGGGGTGGGGCAGACGGGAGTCGTCTCGGTGATGAAGAACGGCGATGGCCCGGTGGTCATGCTGCGCGCCGACATGGACGGCCTGCCGGTGATCGAGCAGACCGGGCTGCCCTATGCGAGCACGGTCACGGCCACGCCCGCGAGCGGCGTGACGACAGGCGTCATGCACGCCTGCGGGCACGACACGCATATGGCGGGCTTCATTGGCGCGGCCCAGCTGCTTGCCGAACGCAAGGACGAATGGTCCGGTACGCTGGTGATGATCCTCCAGCCCGCCGAGGAGCTGGGGCTTGGCGCCATCGCGATGATCGAAGACGGACTCTACTCCCGCTTCCCCAAGCCCGAATATGTGCTCGCCTTTCACGATGCAGCCGCGCCGGCTCCGGCAGGCACGATCGGCTACACGCCTGGCTATGCACTCGCCAATGTCGACAGCGTGGACATCCATGTGAAAGGCATCGGCGGGCACGGTGCCTATCCGCACACCACGGTCGACCCGATCGTGCTGGGCAGCGCCATCGTGATGAAGCTGCAGACGGTGGTCAGCCGCAGCTCTTCGCCGCTCGATCCGGCAGTCATCACCGTAGGCAGCTTCCATGCAGGCGCTAAGCACAACATCATCTCTGACGAGGCGAAGCTGCAACTGACCGTACGCAGTTATTCGGACGAAAGCCGCCAGCTGCTGCTCGACGGCATCCGCCGCGTCGCGCGGGGCGAGGCGGTGACGGCAGGGCTGCCGGAAGAGCTGATGCCGGTGGTGACGGTGGAGGAGCCCTATACGCCCTCGACCTTCAACGATCCGGACTTCACCGAAGCGCGCGCTGCCGCGTTCCGCAGCCGCTTCGGCGAGCAGCGCGTGTTCGAGGCGCCTGCGGTCATGGGCGGCGAGGATTTCAGCCAGTTCCGCCGCGCCGACCCGGATAATGTCAAATCGATGATCTTCTGGATCAGCGGCACGCCCGCCGAAATGCTCACCGCGCTTAAGGAAGAGGGCAAGCCTCTGCCTTCGCTCCATTCGCCGTTCTGGGCGCCTGATGCCGAAGCGGTTGTGCGGACCGGGGCAGAAGCGTTGGCAAGTGCGGCGCTGGATTTGATGCCCGCCAACGGCGGATAAATTGACGGCTGCCGAAGTGTTGGGGCACTCCGGCAGCCGTTTCTCCTCCCCAGGAGAACTTGTGAACTAGGTTTAGCCGTCCGAGGGCACGTAGGTGCCGAGGCGGTGGTGCAGGGCATTGATCTTCGCCAGCTCCTCGCGGTCTTCCGTCTGGCGGGCGTAGCTCGTGAGAGCAGTGCGCAGCAGGCGGAAATCGGCGGTCGAGAACAGGGCGCGCGCGCGGCCGGGCTCGGTCTTCGGGGTGTCTTCGGTCATCGTAGTCATCCTTCCTCTCCTTACGCCGCAGCGAACTGGTTCATGGTGTTGTCCTTGCCGCCGGCCTTGAGAGCCGCTTCGCCGGCAAAGTATTCCTTGTGGTCATCGCCGATATCCGAACCGGCCATGTTCTGGTGCTTCACGCAGGCGATACCCTGGCGGATTTCCTCGCGCTGCACGTTCTTGACGTAGCCGAGCATGGCCTGTTCGCCGAAGTATTCGCGAGCGAGGTTGTCCGTGCTCAGCGCTGCCGTGTGGTAGGTCGGCAGGGTGATGAGGTGGTGGAAGATACCGGCGCGCTTTGCGGCATCGGCCTGGAAGGTGCGGATCTTCTCGTCGGCTTCGGCGGCAAGTTCGCTGCCGTCATAGTCGATGCTCATCAGCTTGGCGCGATCGTAACCGCTCACGTCCTTGCCTTCCTTCTCCCACGCATCGAAGATCTGCTGGCGGAAATTCAGCGTCCAGTTGAAGCTGGGCGAATTGTTGTAGACCAGCTTGGCGTTCGGGATCACTTCGCGGACGCGGTCCACCATCCCGGCGATCTGCTCGACATGCGGCTTCTCGGTCTCGATCCACAGCAGGTCGGCGCCGTTCTGGAGCGCGGTGATGCAGTCGAGCACACAACGGTCCTCACCGGTACCCGAACGGAACTGATAGAGGTTCGAGGGCAGGCGCTTAGGCGCCATCAGCTTGCCGTCGCGGCTGATGAAGACCTGGCCGTTCTTGATCTCGGCCGGATCGACTTCGTCGCAATCAAGGAATGCGTTGTACTGGTCGCCCAGATCGCCAGGCTCCTTCGAGAAGGCGATCTGCTTGGTCAGGCCAGCGCCGAGGCTGTCGGTGCGGGCGACGATGATGCCGTCGGGAACGCCCAGTTCGAGGAAGGCGTAGCGGATGGCGCGGATCTTCTGGAGGAAGTCCTCGTGCGGCACGGTGACCTTGCCGTCCTGGTGGCCGCACTGTTTTTCGTCCGACACCTGGTTTTCGATCTGCAGCGCGCAAGCACCGGCCTCGATCATCTTCTTGGCGAGAAGGTAGGTCGCCTCGGCGTTGCCGAAACCGGCGTCGATATCGGCGATGATCGGCACGACGTGCGTCTGGTGCTCGTCGATTTCGCGCAGCAGGCGGTGCGTGGCGACCGCGTCACCCTTTTCCTTCGCTTCGTCCAGCTCGCGGAACAGACCACCCAGTTCGCGGGCATCGGCCTGCTTGAGGAAGGTGTAGATCTCCTCGATCAGCGCCGGAACGCTGGTCTTCTCGTGCATCGACTGGTCGGGCAGCGGACCGAAGTCGCTGCGCAGCGCGGCGACCATCCAGCCCGAGAGGTAGAGGTAACGGCGCTTCGTGTTGCCGAAGTGCTTCTTGATCGAGATCATCTTCTGTTGGGCGATGAACCCGTGCCAGGTGCCGAGCGACTGGGTGTAGTTCGCCGGATCCTTGTCGTAGGCTTCCATGTCCTCGCGCATGATCTTCGCGGTGTTACGCGCGATGTCGAGGCCGGTGGGGAAGCGGTTCTGGACGGCCATGCGCGCGGCGCTGGCGGCGTCGATCGCTGCCCAGCTGTCGCCGTTCTGGGCGATGGTCTCGTTCATCTTCGCGATGTGGCTCTGGTAGGTCATGGCGTTGTCTCCTGTCCGGGGCGCCCTGCAATCTGGCGGGCTGTTGCAGTGACAATGCGCTTGGCGAGGGCGTTTGGGCAGTGAAATTTACAAAATATCTTGTCCAAACGCGCGAAATTGGCGTATCTCGGCTGTAATGTTGTAAAGGAATTTACAAATGGCCGACGATGTGGTGCGCGCCGGACCGGCTGTCCGACGGCTGCGCAAGCGCGAGAACCTGACGCAGGCGGCGATGGCCAGCCGGCTCTCGATCTCGCCCAGCTATCTCAACCTCATCGAGCGCAACCAGCGCCCCGTCAGCGCGCGTGTCATCATGGCGCTGGTCGAGCAATTCGATTTCGATCCGCGCAGCATCCGCGAAGACGAAGCCATCGGCGGGCTGGACGGCCTTGCCCGCCGCTTTGCCGATGAACGCTTTTCCGACCTCGCCATCGACCGGGAGGAGCTGGACGAATTTCTTTCCGCCTCTCCGCAAGTCGCCGCCGCCTTCGCACGGCTCTATGACAAGGCGGGGCCGGGCCAGGCCGCCGCCTACGACCCGCTCGACGCCTCGCGCCGCGAGATCGAACGCTGGCGCAACCATTTTGCCGATCTCGACCACGCGGCCGAAGAACTTGTCGACGAAATGCGCCTGTCGCGCGGCGATATCGGCCTTGCGCTGACCGAGCGGCTGCGTGAGCGCCACCAACTGTCGGTCCGCATCCTTCCGCGCGAGGTCTTGCAGGAAAGCCTGAGCCGGCTCGACCTTCACGCCCGCCAGGTGCAATTGTCCGAGATGCTCGGGCCCGCCTCGCGCAATTTCCAGCTTGCGCTCAAGATCGCGCAGCTTGAGATGCAGGAGGCGATCCAGGGCATCGCCCAAGGCGCCAAGTTCGAGGACGAGGCGGCGCGTGCGCTCTTCAAGCGGCATCTCGATGGCTATTTCGCAGCGGCCCTGCTGATGCCCTATGGCCGTTTCCTGCGCGCGTGCGACGCGACCGGGTACGACCTGCCCGTATTGGAACGGCGTTTCTCGGTGAGCTTCGAACAGCTCGCCCACCGCCTCACTACCTTGCAGAGAGTGGGCCAGCGCGGGCTGCCCTTCTTCATGGTCCGCGTCGACAGGGCGGGGCAATTTTCCAAGAGCTTCATGGGCGCGAGCACGGCGCGCTTTGCGGGCGAGGACGTCTCCTGCCCGCTGTGGGACGCGCACCGCGCCTTCGAGCGCGGCGGCGAGCTGGTCGTCCAATACGTCAGTCTTGAGGAGGCGGCCGAGGGGCAGGGCGGCTGGCTCACCATGATGCGCAGTGTGGAGGGCAGCGGCGCACCGGGCGAGGCGCGTTTTGTCGTCGCCATCGGAATCGAGGCGGTGCTGGCAAGCGATCTGGCGCAGGCGCGTGGCCTCTCGCTGCGTCCTGCCGATGCCCAGCCGATCGGGCCGGGCTGTGCGCTGTGTCACAGGGAAGGCTGTCCGCAACGCTCGCTCCCGCCACGCGGACGCCGCTTGCATTTCGACCGGATGCGCCGCGGAACCTCGCCTTTCGAGTTCGGGGAACGTTAGAGAAATACGCCGTTAACCCTCTTTATCCGGAACCGCCGGAGCCGATGCCGCGTTTTCGCCACATTCCGATATCCATTCGAGGATAGCTAACATGACCGAAGAACGTATCACCGAAACCACCGACACGGCGGGCAACACCCACACCACGCACACCGTCGTCACCGACAATGAACGCCGGTCGGGCGGCGGGACCTCCTGGGGCATCCTGATCTTGCTCGCCGTACTTGCCATCGGCGCTTTCGTAATCTTTTCGCAGATGAGCGATGCCGAAGTGGCGAAGGACAACGCCGTGGCCGGCGCGGCCAACGAAGTCGGCGAAGCGGCCGGCCAGGTCGGCGAAGCCGCGCAGAACGCCGGCGACGCCGTGCAGGACGCGGTCGAAAACTAAGTCCACGGCTTCACAAACCGATGTCAGGAATGGCGACGCTTCCCTTGGGGGAGGCGTCGCCTTCTTGGTTTACAGGCTGTAAAATTTACCGACAGTTCACCATTATGCCCTAACGCCCATGCCTTGGAACATCGGGTGTGGGTGAGTTTGCAATGGCCGGAAACGGGATGATCGGCGGGACGGGACGCTCCTGATGGAATGGGCCGGTTCGCTCTCCTACATCTTCTATTCGATCGGCGCGGTGGTCAGCGGCCTTGCGGCCCTGTGGATCGCCCGTAACGGCGCGAAGACCCGTTCCGATCTTTGGGCAGCGGTCATTGCCCTTGCGTTGACGGCTAACTGGTGCGTTGCCGCCGCCAGCTTTCATCCCGGCCAGATCATCGTCGGCCTGACCGAGGTCGCGGCCAACCTCGCGTGGATTTTCGTCCTGTTCCGCCTGTTCGGCAACGACGGGCGCGACGAGAGTATCCGGCTCGTGCGCCCTGCGGTGCTGGCCCTCGGCTTCGTCGAGCTGCTGCAATTCGCGCTGCTCGCATTGGCCCACAGTTCGGGAGGTGAGGGCGAGGTTGCCGCTCTGGCGATGCAAACTTCGGCCATCTTCCGCATGCTGGTGGCCGTCGGTGCGCTGGTCCTGCTGCACAACCTTTATGTCGGTGCCGCGCCATCCTCGCGGCGCATCCTGCGCTGGAACGCGGCCGCCATGGCGGGCCTGTGGGCCTTCTCGCTCAATTTCTACACCGTCGCCTATCTCGCCGAAGGCTATGTCGGCGCACTGGTTGCGGTGCGCGGGCTGGCCGTAGCGATTGTTGCCGTGCCTTTCGCCATCGGTTTCAACCGCGCCGCAGCGGGCCTCACCTTCAGCCCATCGCGCGCGGTCACCTTCCGCTTTCTCTCGCTGCTGGTAATCGGCGGCTATCTTGCGGCGATGCTGACGCTGGCCAACTGGCTGGACATCGTTGCGGGCAGCGGCGCGCGGCTGACCCAGGTCGGACTGGTGATTGCCGCAGGCGCGCTGGCGCTGATCTGGCTGCCCTCCGACCATTTGCGAGGCTGGCTGCGCGTAACGGCGATCAAGCACCTCTTCAAGCACCGCTATGATTACCGCAACGAGTGGATCCGCTTCACCCATACCATCGGGCGCTCCGGCCTCGACGAGGTCAGCCTGCAGGAGCGCGCGGTTAAGTCCATGGCCGACATCACCGACAGCCCCTCGGGCGCGCTGCTACTGGCGAATGAGGACGGCGATCTGGTGTACGGCGGCCATTGGCGCTGGCCGGACCTCGACGTGCCGCCGGATCCTGTGCCCTGCGAACTTGCGCAAATTTTCGAGCGCGAGGGCCTGATCCTCGCCTTCGACGAGGCGCGGTCCGGTATCGAGCATCAGGGCGAATTGCAGCACGTGCCCCAGTGGCTGCTGGATACTCCGCGCGCCTGGGCCGCCGTGCCGCTGCTGCACTACGACCGGCTCGTAGGGGTCATCGTGCTTGCCCGCCCATTGGTCGAGCGTCGCCTCGACTGGGAAGATTTCGACCTCCTCGGCATCGTAGGCCAGCAGCTGGCAAGCTATCTCGCCGAACAGGCCGGGCAGGAAGCGCTTTCGGAAGCGGCTCGCTTCGACGAATTCAACCGCCGGATGGCCTTCGTGATGCACGACATCAAGAACCTTTCCAGCCAGATGTCGCTGCTGCTGCGCAACGCGGAAAAGCACGCCGACAAGCCGGAATTCCGCAAGGACATGCTGGTGACGGTGCGCAACAGCGCGGACAAGCTCAACCAGATGCTCGCGCGGCTGGGCCGCTATGGCAAGGCCTCGCACGATACGCTCGAACCGTTCGATATGGCCGGCACGGTTCGCACCATCGTCGATCGGTTCGAACGCCATCACAAGGTCACGCTGGTGCGCAGCGAACCGATGCGGGTGAGCGGGCAGGTCGAGGCTCTCGAACAGGCGCTGGCGCATATCGTCCAGAACGCGATCGACGCCAGTGGCGAGGACAATCCCGTCATGCTCGAAGCCTATAGCGACGGGGTGTGCGGTGTGGTGCAAGTGATCGACAGCGGCAAGGGCATGAGCCCGGCTTTCCTGCGGCGCGGGTTGTTCAAGCCCTTCGTCTCCAGCAAGGAGGGCGGCTTCGGCATCGGCGCCTACGAAGCGCGCGAACTGATCCGCGCGATGGGCGGGCGGCTCGACGTCGAATCGCGCGAGGGCCTCGGCACGCGCTTCACGATCAGCCTGCCGCTCCACGCGGCGCAACAGATGATTTCGGGCAATGGTCCTCAACACAACACGGAGGTCGCATGAGCGCGACAGGCAAACCCAAGCTGCTGATCGTCGAGGACGACGAGGGCCTGCAGGCGCAGCTCAAGTGGGCGTACGAGGATTACGACGTGGTGATCGCGGGCAATCGCGACGCCGCGCTTGCGGCTCTTCGCAGCGAGGAGCCCGCTGTCGTCACGCTCGACCTCGGCCTGCCGCCCGACCCGGACGGCACGAGCGAGGGCTTTGCCGTGCTCGATGCGATCATGGCAATGAAGCCGGACACCAAGGTCATCGTCGCTTCGGGGCATGGCGCGCGTGAGAGCGCGCTGCAGGCGATCGAGCGCGGGGCTTACGACTTCTACCAGAAGCCGGTCGATATCGAGGAACTCGGCCTGATCGTGGGCCGCGCCTTCAAGCTCAGCCAGATCGAGGGCGAGAACCGCCGCCTGTCGGAGAAGGTGGGCGAGGACAAGACCGTGCTCGGTACGATGGTCACCGCCGCGCCCGAAATGGCCAAGGTCGCCCGCACGATCGAGCGCGTCGCGCCGACCAATGTCTCCGTGCTGCTGCTGGGGGCAAGCGGGACCGGCAAGGAACTGCTGGCCAAGGGGCTTCACGAGGCGAGCGACCGGCGTTCGGGCGCGTTCGTCGCGATCAATTGCGCCGCGATCCCGGAGAACCTGCTCGAAAGCGAGCTGTTCGGCCACGAAAAGGGCGCGTTCACCGGCGCGGTTAAGACGACCGAGGGCAAGATCGAGATGGCGCACGGCGGCACGCTGTTCCTCGACGAGGTCGGCGACATCCCGCTGCCGCTGCAGGTCAAACTGCTGCGCTTCCTGCAGGAACGCGTGATCGAACGCATCGGCGGACGCAAACCGATCCCTGTCGACACGCGGATCGTCTGCGCAACGCACCAGAACCTCGAAGGCATGATCGGCGAGGGCACCTTTCGCGAGGACCTGTTCTACCGCCTCGCCGAGGTGGTGGTGAAAATCCCTTCGCTCAGCGAGCGACCTGGCGACGGTGTGCTGCTGGCCAAGCATTTCCTCACGCGTTTCGCGGCCGAGATGAACCCGCAGGTCAAAGGCTTCGCACCCGACGCTCTGGCAGCCATCGACGGCTGGGGCTGGCCGGGCAATGTCCGCGAGCTCGAAAATCGCGTGAAGCGCGCGGTCATCATGGCGGATGGCAAGCTGGTGAGCGCCGAGGACCTCGATCTGGGCGAAGGCGGCGAGGAGGACGAGATGGCGCTCAACCTCAAACAGGCGCGCGAGGAAGCCGACCGGCGTATGATCCGGCAGGCGCTCGCGCGCAGCCAGGGCAATATCTCCATGACCGCCAAGCTGCTCGGCATCAGCCGCCCGACGCTGTACGACCTGCTCAAGCAATACGATTTGCAGCCGGGCTAGCGGGCAGGCTAGGAGCCGTCGCCAATGGCGCTCCGCACGATCTTCGCCGACCCGATGCTGCGCCTGCTGGTGGGGGCGGTCGTATTGGCGGCTGTCCTGCCCATTCCCGCCGCGCAATCAGGCACGGCGCAGGGCTTGGCGAATGTCGGCATCTTTACGCTGTTCCTGCTTAACGGAATGCGCGTCTCGCGCAGCGAGATCGGCCGCGGGCTGCTGAACTGGCGTTTTATCGCACCCATCGTGCTGTGGGTGTTCGGTGCCATGGCGCTTGCTGGCCTTGGGCTAAGCACGCTGCTCTCCATCGGCCTTCCGCCGCTGGTGGCCGTGGGCTTCCTCTACCTCGGGGTGCTGCCGTCCACCGTCCAGTCGGCCACTTCCTACACCACGCTGGCCGAGGGCAATACGGGCCTGTCGGTGATTTCGGCAGCGCTCCTCAATATCTTGGGCGTTTTCGTCTCGGTCCCGATCTTCCTCGCTTTAGGCGGAACGGGCGAGGGCGCGGTCGGCATGGAGACCATCGAGCGGATCGCGCTGATATTGCTGCTGCCCTTCGTCATCGGGCAAGTGGTACAGGGCTGGACGCAAGGCTGGGTGACGCGCAACAAGCGGCACGTCGTCTGGCTCGACCGGCTGGTCATCGCGCTCGCTGTCTATGTCGCCTTCTCGGGCGCGGTAGAGCAAGGCATCTGGGGGCGGCTGGACCCCTTGGCATGGGGCTTCCTTGCGCTCGGCATTGCCGCGCTACTCGCGGTCGGAAACTGGGGGGCATGGCTTCTATCGGGCGCGCTCGGGCTCCCCCGCCGCGACCGGATCGCCTTCCTTTTTGCCGGCGCGCAGAAAAGCGCTGCGGTCGGCGTGCCGCTCGCCACCATCCTCTTCGCGCGCGAGGAGGCAGGCTTCATCATCCTGCCGCTGCTGCTCTACCACTTCTTCCAGCTCGTGCTGGCCGCGCCCCTGGCTAATCGTCTGTCGACAGCGACGCATCCTCCGGGTGGCGGCGATTGTGCCGCACCGACCACCAGAAGCTGAGGCCGATTAGGACCGCGCCCAAAAGCCCGGTGATAGTCTCCGGAATATGCCAGCGGGCCGACAACAGCATGATGATGCCGAGCACGATGATAGCCCAGAACGCGCCGTGTTCGAGATAGCGATATTGCGCCAGCGTACCGGTGCGTACGAGGTGGATCGTCATCGAACGTACGAACATGGCGCCGACCGATAGGCCGAGCGCAATGATGATCATGTTGTTCGACAGCGCGAAGGCCCCGATCACACCGTCGAAACTGAAGCTTGCATCCAGCACTTCGAGATAGAGAAATCCGCCCAGGCCCGATTTCACGATCTCGCCCGCCGCCTTCTTGCGCGCTTCGCGCGCCTCGATGATCGCCGCGATTGCATGGACAGTAATAAAAGTGATGAGTCCGAGGATCGCCGCCGTAAGGAAGGTGATGGAATCTTCGGGCGACAAGACGGTGGAGACGCCATAGACCAGGGCGAGAACCAGTCCGATCTCGACCGCGGGCACGTTGGAGAACTTGTTGATAGTCTTCTCCAGCGCTGCAATCCAGTGCACGTCCTTGTCTTCCTCGAAGAAGAAGGTGAGGCCGACCATCGCCAGGAAGGCCCCTCCGAAGCCCGCGATTGACACATGCGCGTCGGAGACAATCTGCTCGTAACGTTCCGGATCGTTGAGCGATAGCGATACCGCTTCCGTCGGGCCGACACCCGCAGCTATCGAAACGATGGCGATCGGAAAGACGATCCGCATGCCGAACACGGCGATGAGAATGCCGATGGTCAGGAAGCGTTGCTGCCAGACCGGGTCCATGTCGCGCAACACGGTGGCGTTGACCACGGCGTTGTCGAAGCTGAGCGAAACCTCGAGGATCGAGAGCACGATGACAATCCACAGGATGCCGAGCGTGGCGGTTATCGAACCCGTGCTGCTCCATCCATACCATGCAGCCAGCGCAAAGCAGACCGCCGTGAAGAGCAGCGAGAAGGTGTAATATTTGCGGATAGTTTCCATCGAATGCGGGGTCCCTCAGCCTTTTTTCGGCTGGTAAGTCTGGTCGCTGGTCGGGAAGCTGCGGCTGCGCACTTCCTCTGCATATTTGCCGACGGTGCCTGAAATCACCTCGGCGATATTCTCGTATTTCTTCACGAAGCGCGGCACGCGTTCGAACATGCCGAGCATGTCTTCGGTGACCAGCACCTGTCCGTCGCACTGGGCCGAAGCGCCGATGCCGATGGTTGGGCACGAGACGGCCTTGGTCGCCTCGATGGCGATGGGTTCGAGCACCCCTTCGAGCACGATGGCGAACGCCCCGGCCTCATCGAGCGCCTTCGCATCGCCGATGATCTTTTCCGCTTCGGCATCGCTGCGTCCGCGCGCCATGTAACCGCCCAGTACGTTAACCGCCTGCGGGGTAAGGCCGACGTGGCCCATGACCGGAATGCCGCGCTGGTTGAGGAAGGCGACGGTCTCGGCCATCTGCTCCCCGCCTTCCAGCTTAACGGCAGCGGCGCCGCTTTCCTTGAGAAGGCGCGCGGCGTTTTCGAAGGCCTGTTCCTTCGATGCTTCGTAGGAGCCGAAGGGCATATCCACGATCACGACCGAGTGATAGCTGCCGCGCACTACGGCGGCGGCGTGGTTGGACATCATCTCCAGCGTCACGGGGATGGTGGAGGGAAGGCCGTAGATCACTTGGCCCAGCGAATCGCCGACCAGCAGCATGTCGCAATGCGCATCGAGCAGTTGCGCCTGCCGCGCGGTGTAGGCGGTCAGCATGACCAGCGGGTCCTTTGTCTCCCCATCCGCCTTGTGCGCGCGGATCTTGGGGACGGTCAGCCGCTTCATCGGCTGGGGGGTGGGATTGGCCCGGCTGGTGCTCGTATCGAGCTGGAATGTGGTCGACATGGCGCACGCCCTAGCAAGTGCGGGGGAGAAGGCAAAGCAACGCTTGGACAGCCGCAGGTTTCCGTGCTTTAAGCGCGCATCAATGCGGTGCGGGAGGCATCGCTCGACGAGAGGGAAATACACGACAATGGTCGCTGCCGGCAAAACGACGGGCGAGGGCTGGTCCTCGCGCTCTGCATTTATTCTCGCTGCGGTGGGCGCCGCAGTCGGTCTTGGAAATATCTGGCGTTTCCCGACGCTTGCGGGCGAAAGCGGAGGCGGGGCCTTCGTTATCTTCTACATCGCCTGCGTGTTCTTGCTCGGCCTGCCGCTGGTTCTCTCGGAAATTTTCATCGGCCGGGTCGGCCAGACCGACGCGGTCGGCTCGATCCGCAAGGTGGCGCAGGATTCGAACGCATCGCTCAAATGGTCGATCTTCGGCGGGATCGGCGCGGTGGCCGCCTTCCTGATCGTGTCCTTCTATTCGGTCGTGGCCGGTTGGGTGCTCTATTATGCGGGCGTCATGGGCTGGGACCTGCTGCAGGCCATCGGCGCGGGCGAACCCTTCCGCGGCGCGCTGGCGGGTGAAGACCAGGCGCAGATCCAGCAGCGTCTGGGCGATATGTTCGCCAGCTGGCCGCTGCTCCTGACTGTGCACCTGCTGTTCATGGGGCTCACCCTCTATATCGTCGCGCGCGGGGTGAGTTCGGGTATCGAGACGGCCGCGAAATATCTCATGCCGATGTTCTTCGTGCTGCTGGTCGGCCTGGTGATCTTCGGCGCGATCGAAGGGGATATCAGCGAGGCGGCGGCCTTCCTCTTCACGCCTGACTGGTCGAAGCTGACGCCGCAGGTGATGAATTCGGCGCTGGGCCAGGCGCTCTTCTCGCTGTCGCTCGGCGTGGCAGGCCTCATCACATACGGCTCCTACATCAAGGAAAAGAGCAATCTGGGCGGGACCGCCGCGATGATTGCGGTGGCCGACACCAGCGTGGCGCTGCTCGCCGGGCTGATGATTTTCCCGATCGTGTTCGCCGTCGGTCTCGATCCGGCGGCCGGGCCGACGCTGGTGTTCCAGACGCTGCCCTTCGCGTTCCAGACCATGCCGGCCGGCGCGCTGTTCGGTTTCCTGTTTTTCATGCTGATCCTTGTCGCGGCCATCACCAGCTCGATCTCGCTGCTGGAGGTGCCGACCGCATGGGGCATCGGCGAGCTTGGCTGGAGCCGCCCGAAATCGGCGCTCGTCTTCGGCGTTGGCGCCTTCCTGATCGGCGTGTTCTGCCTGCTAGGCTATAACGTGCTTTCGGATGTGCGCCTGCTGGGCTTCTGGGACCTGTTCGCGGAAACCGACATTCTCGACACGATCGACGGCTTCACCGGCAAGGTCATGCTGCCCATTGGCGCGCTGCTGACCTCGCTGTTCATCGGCTGGAAGGCGGACGCCAATCTGCTGCGCACCACGACCGGGCTTTCGCCCGTGGCGTTCGGGCTGTTTCGCTTCCTGATCGCGTGGCTTTGCCCGCTTGCGGTGGCGATCATCCTCGTCACCGGACTTTTCCCGAGCCTGCTCGGCGCCTGATCCGGTCCGACGCAAAAAGGGCCGCTCCCGGTGGGGAGCGGCCCTTCGCGACCATATTCTGGTTTTTGGGTCGGCCTAGAGGTCGACCGAATCCACGTGCTGTTCTTCAGCCTCGTCATGGACATTCATGCCCAGCGCCATCTTGGCGACATTGAGGATGCCCATGTCGGCGTTCCAGATCTCGGCATCGCCAAGGTCCATGCGCATGAAGAAGATGTCCGGATCGTCCTTGCCGCCATCGTACCAGGCTTCGACGAAGTTGTTCCAGAACTGGTCGAACCGTTCCTGGCTGGTTTCCTTCACGAGATTGCCCTGGAAGCGGGCGAACATTTCGTGGCCCTTGCCGGCAAAGGTGGCGGTTGCCGGGCCAAGCTTGCAGAAATCGCTCTTCGTGTGGGTGAAGAACCAGATTGAGCTGTTGGCGTCCTTGTCGAGCTGCGGGCTCATGGGAACGGCGCTGGAGCTGTCGCCATCGAGCTGGAGGAAGAGGAAGGGGCTGTCGTCGAGCGCCTTCCAGAATTTTGTTTTCAGTTCGTCGGGATTGCCTTCGGCGTTTTTCATCGGTTTCTCCAAGAGTGTTTCACCCCTTCAATGACCGAGCGGCAGGTTTGGTCCCGCGCGCTGTGGAAAAGCGCCTTGGGAATTGCCATCGCGCCCAAGCTGGAACATAATGGGAACACACGAGTCGATTCTCCATGTCCCAGCCCGATCTTTCCTCCCTGCCGACCACGGCCTTCGAAGATGTCGCCACGCTTTCGGCGCAGCGCAGTGCGCGCTGGCGTCCGAGGCTGGCGGCGCAGCAGGGCAAGGCGCTGCACAGCGAAGTCTTCGCCTCCTCGCGCGAGGCGGCGGGGGCCGGGGCAGCGCTCGCGCTGGCGCTCGACGACTGGCGCAACGCGCCTCGCGGCGAAGGGGAAGAGGCGGAAGATCGCCGCAGCGTGCTGTGGGTCCAGACCCGCGATGCCGCGCGGCTGGGCGGCAGGCCCTATCGCGCCGGCCTGCCTGGGGATTTGCAGGCGCGCCTCATCCATGTGCTGGCCGAAAAGCCGGAGGATGCCCTCTTCGCAATGGAAGAAGGACTGCGCTGCCGCGAGCTGGCCTTCGTGCTGGGCGAGGTGTCGGGCAACCCGAAGGCGCTCGACTTCACCGCCTCGCGCCGGCTGACGCTGACCGCACAGAAACACGGTGTGCCGCTGTTCCTGCTGCGCGTGGACGCCGGGCGCGACCTGTCCTCGGCGCGGATGCGGTGGGAGGTGACCTGTGCCCCGTCGCCGGCGCCCGAATGGAACGCGCAGGCCCCGGGCAATCCGGCGTGGAAGGCCGAACTGTTCCGCGCGCGCAGCCATGCGCCGGGCGAGTGGGTGCTGAGCGAGAGAACCGGACAGCTGGAGGCTGCTCGCAAGTTGGGAAGCTATTCGCGCCCATCCATCGGCAAGGCATTCACCCTTGGCAAGCACACACGATCCTATTCCGTTCGTCCTGAGCCTGTCGAAGGACCGTCCTTCACTTTGGCAGGCGCTGCGCCCGAAGTAAGTACAGCCCTTCGACAGGCTCGGGGCGAACGGGTCTGAGAATCGTGGATTGTGCAGACCCGCCGCATCCTTTCCATCTGGCTCCCCGCCATGGCGATCGACCGCTGGCGGCAGGGCGCGTCCGAGCGGCGTGAGTTCGACGACAAGCCGCTCGTCCTGATTGCCGACACGGCGCACGGGCCGCGGATCGAAGCGGCCAGCCGCGCAGGCGCGGCAGCGGGGGCGCGGGCGGGCATGATGCTGGCCGATGCGCGCACGCTGTGCCCCGGAATCGTCACCGCGCCCTATGATCCGGCGGGCGACCTCGCCTTCCTCGAGAAGCTCGCCGTCTGGGCCCAGCGCTGGGGGCCGTGGTCGGCGATGGATGCGCCCGACGGGCTGCTGGTCGACGTGACGGCGGTGCCGCATCTCTTCGGTGGGGAGGAGAAACTGGTCGCCGATGTCGAAGCCGCCTTTGCCAAGCGCGAGCTGACCGTGCGCTGCGCCATCGCGCCGACGGCGGGCGCGGCTTGGGCGCTGTCGCATCACGCGCGTTCGGGCAGCATTATCGGCGGGCGTTCGGGAGAGGAGATCGAGCGGGCGCTTTCGGGGCTGCCGGTCGCGGCGCTGCGGCTGGACCAGGACGTGGTCACCGTGCTGCGCCGCCTCGGCCTGAAACAGCTGGGCGAGCTGACCACGATCGGCCGCGACGCGATCCAGCGTCGTTTCCGCAACCGCAAGTCGCCCGCCGCCAACCCGCTCATCCGGCTCGACCAGTTGCTCGGCCGCGTGCCCGAGCCGCTGTTGCCCGTGGTCCCGCAGCAAATGCCGCTGGTCCAGCGCCGCCTGCTCGAACCCATCCGCCACCGCCAGCTGCTCGACCAGGTGGTGAGCGACCTTGCCGATGACATGGCCCGCGAACTGGAAGGCCGGGGCGAGGGCGCGCGCCGGCTCGAACTGGGGTTATGGCGCGTCGATGGCGAAGTGACGGTGCGCCGCCTGGAACTCGCCGCCGCCACGCGCGAAGCGGCGCATATCGTGCGGCTGTTCGGGGCGAAGCTCGACGATATCGATGCAGGCTTCGGGATCGAGATGCTGCGCCTGCGCGCCAGTTGGGCCGAGCCGCTCGCGCTGGAGCAGGGCGATATCGAGGCGGCGGCGGAGAACCACGGCATCGCGCTGTCGGCGCTGGTAGACCGGCTGACGGTGCGGCTGGGCGAGGGGGCGGTGACGCGCCCCGTGCCTTTCGCCAGCCACATCCCCGAACGCGCCCAGCGCTGGCAGCCCCCGCTCGAACCCGAACCGCCCAGCCAGGGGCAGCTGGCCTTCCACAACCGGCCCCTGAAACTGCTCGACCGGGCCGAGAAAATCGCCGTGCTCTACGCCACGCCTGACGGCTATCCGCAACGTTTCCGCTGGCGGGGCGAGGTGCACGAGGTGACGCGCGTCGAGGGACCGGAACGCATCGCGCCCGAGTGGTGGCGCGAACGCGGGGCCACGCGGCTGCGCGACTATTACCGGATCGAGGACCAGCACGGGCGGCGCTACTGGATCTACCGGCTCGGCATCGCAGGCGACGGACGCGGCGGGGCGCCCGACTGGTATCTGCAGGGGCTGTGCGCCTGAGCGATCAGTTGTCGCGTACCGCGTCCGGATCGAGCTCGCGCATTTCCTCTTCGGTCAGCACCTTTTCCTCAAAGCCTTCGATCTCGGAGATCTCCGGCGCGATGGCGCTGGTGCGGCACACGCGATAGGCCGCCTCGCCGCGGCGGTGGCGAATGTTCTCGACGGTGGTGGCGGCAACGCGCGATTGTTCGAGCGCGCCGGGCGAATTGTTGAAGGGCGGCACCAGCACGGTCGCCGAAACGCAGCGTTCGGGCGCGGCTTCGCGCTCACGATCAAACTCCCGCTCATCCTGCGCAAGCGCGGCAAAGGGTAGGGCACAAACCGCGAGCGCGGCGGGAACGGCAAATTTCATGATACGACCTCCGCCATCGCCCCTGGCGCGAGAGAGGTGTCGCAAAGCTGAACCGTCAGCTGTCGCGCGAAACCAGCGAGGCGCGGCGGCCGCGGGAGGCGACAGGGATATTACCGAAATTGGCGACCGGCCCGCTCTGGACTTCGATCACTTCGCAGGTCTGCTCGACCACGCTTAGCGGGATCGGGCGTTCGAACACGATGCCGCAACTGTTCTCGTTCGCCCAGACGATCTTGCCGAAGAACTCGTAATCGCCCCATGCAAGCAGACCCGACACGCCTTCTTGCGGGGGATTGGCGGTTTCGAAACGTGCGCCAGCTTCCGACAAATCGGAAAGGCGCCCGTCGCGGTTTCCGCCGAGCATCTTGAGCTGGGCAGGGCAATCGACAGTGTAGCGCTGTACGGTACGACGTTCATCCTGGTTCGTCTGGGGAAGTCGTTGGAAAAGCGCCACGCGGTCAAACTCCTTTGTCGGTCCATCCGGCGTAGGGCAGGCTGGTGAATCTGACCTATATGGACAGGGTTAATTCCACGTAAGATTCAGCGCGCCGAGCCAGAAAAGGGCGGGCCCGGAGGCCCGCCCTGGCGTCTTCAGTTCAGTTCGCGCTGTAGGGCATCGAACTGTGGTGCAAGACGATGTCGAGTTCGCCATCCGCTCCGCGTTCGTAAGCGAAAGAGTATTCGACCTTCGTCTCGTTCCCATCGGTGCCGGTGAAGTAGTAATTGCCCATGGCCACGGCCATGTCGCCGCTGTCGGAAATGACCGTGCCGTTGTTCTCCCAGCGCACGGCGGTGAAGGGCGCGATGGCGAAGCCGCCGTCTTCCGTGCCTTCTGTGCCGACGAAATAGCTCAGGGCTTCAGTTTCACTCTCGCGGAACTGGTCTTCGGCAGCCAGAGTGGGCTTGAAGAGGATCGTTTGCCCGTCGCCATAGGCGTAGTGCGTGGCGATATGTTCTTGCGCGCTGGCGCGGTAATCGCCTCCATCGGTAAAGGTTTGGCCGATGGCGACGATGCCTTCGCCCCACGCCTTTTGCGCTTCGGCGACTTCGGCCTCGGTGATTGGAAGGCTGGCGTCCGAATTGGTTGCGGTATCGGCCGATGCGTTATCCGTGTCCGCCTCCATGGCTGCTTCTCCGCAGGCGGCGAGCGTCAGGGTGCTGGCGGCAAGAGCGGAGGCTGCAAAAATCGTTTTCATGATATTTCCCTTCTGTCGGCAAAATGCCGGTGTTGTTCACGAGAAGGGTGGTTGATATTCGGCCGCCCCTCTCAAACTGCGTCCGACATCGCGAGCGCCTGAAGCGCGCGCCAGAGGGGCCCGGTCCGCGTGAAAAATACGGGTGTCCAATTTCTTTGTTCCCGCGGCGATTGTGCCTTTTGTTATTGGCGAATCCAACATTGGAACATATATAGAACGCATGGCCGCGCAGACTGTCCTCCAGAAGCTCGAAATTCTCGCCGATGCGGCGAAATACGATGCGTCCTGTGCGTCCTCCGGCACGGCGAAGAAGAACAGCCTTGGCGGGAGGGGTATCGGCTCGACCGAAGGGATGGGCATCTGCCACGCCTATGCGCCCGATGGCCGCTGCATCTCGCTGCTCAAGATACTGCTGACCAACCACTGCGTGTTCGACTGCCATTACTGCGTCAATCGCAAGAGCTCGAACGTGGCGCGGGCGCGCTTCACACCGCAGGAGGTGGTCGACCTGACGCTCGCCTTCTACCGCCGCAATTATATCGAGGGGCTGTTCCTCTCCTCCGGCATCGTGAAGAACTCCAACCACACGATGGAGCAGATCGTCGAAGTCGCGCGGATTTTGCGCGAAGAGCATGATTTTCGCGGCTACATCCACTTGAAGACCATCCCCGAGGCCGATCCGGAAATCGTCCATCAGGCGGGGCTCTATGCCGACCGTGTCTCGATCAATGTCGAACTGCCGACCGACAGCGGCCTTACCCGCCTCGCGCCCGACAAGGATGCGCGGCAGATTGAAGGCGCGATGGGCAAGGTGAAATCCGATCTCGTCGAGGCGAAGGATGCGAGGAAGCGCTTCAAGCACGCCCCGCGTTTCGCGCCCGCCGGCCAGTCGACGCAGATGATCGTTGGGGCCGATGCCGCGACCGATGCCGACATCGTGGGCAAGGCGAGCCGGCTCTACGACAATTTCCGCCTGCGCCGCGTTTATTACAGCGCCTTCTCGCCCATTCCCGATGCCAGCGCGGTGCTGCCGCTGAAACGCCCACCGCTGATCCGCGAACACCGGCTCTACCAGTCCGACTGGCTGATGCGTTTCTACGGGTACAAGCCGACCGATGTGATGCAGGCGACCGAGGCGGACGGCAATTTGCCGCTCGATATCGATCCCAAGCTCGCCTGGGCGCTCAAGTTTCGCGAGGCTTTCCCAGTCGATGTGAACCGCGCGAGCAAGGAGCAATTGCTGCGCGTCCCCGGCCTCGGCGTGAAGGCGGTTGGCAAGATTTTGGCGAGCCGCCGTCACCGCGCGCTGCGTCTCGATGATGTGGCCCTGCTCACCCAGTCGATCACCAAGGTGCGGCCTTTCATCGTGACCGTCGACTGGCGCCCGATCACGCTAACCGACCGCGCCGATTTGCGCAGCCTGCTCGCGCCCAGGACCGAGCAGTTGGAGCTGTTTGCCGCATGACCGCGCTCCAGCACGTCAAACTCGGCACTTATTACGTGGTGCATCTGCCGGAAGCCGACGACTTCGACTTCTGGCGCGAGCGGGCGCGTGCGCTGGTCCAGTGCGATGTGCCGCCCGACCGGATTGCATGGGTCGAGCCGGGCGGTAGCGGCGACCTCTTCGCGCATGGCGAGCGGCGCATGCCCGTGCCACCGATGGATGCGAAGCCGGTGCGCGCCAACCGGCGCTTCGTGAGCCTTGCGAAGAATACCATCCTCCATTCCGACCCCGAGCGCTTCGCGCTGCTCTACCGCCTGCTCTGGCGGCTCCAGTCGAACCCGCGAATGATGGAGGACAAGGCCGACCTCGACGTTCGCCGGGTGGAGGAACTCGACAAGAATGTCCGGCGCGACAGCCACAAGATGCACGCCTTCGTCCGTTTCCGGCTGGTGGAGAGCGAGGACGAGGAAGTGGGCGAGCACTACGTCGCCTGGTTCGAGCCCGAGCACCACATCCTGCGCGCCAATGCAGGCTTCTTCATGCGGCGCTTTTCGAACATGCGCTGGTCGATCCTGACCCCGCGCGGAAGCCTGCACTGGGATACCGAGACCATGTCCGAAGGCCCGCCCGCCGAGCGTCACGACGCGCCCGGCGGCGATCCGATGGAGGATCTCTGGCGCACCTATTACGCCTCCATCTTCAACCCCGCGCGGCTGAAAATCGGCGCAATGCTGAAGGAGATGCCGAAGAAATACTGGAAGAATATGCCCGAGGCTGCGCTCATCCCCGACCTCATCGCGGGCGCGCAGGGGCGTGAGGCGAAGATGGTTGAGAAGGGCGCGCTGGAATTCGAGGAACGCCCCGATACGCTCGAGGCGATCGACAAGGCGATCCATGGCTGCCGCAAATGCCCCATCGGCCAGCTCGATAACCACGCCGTCATGGGCGAGGGGCCGCAGGATGCTTCCCTGATGATCGTCGGCGAACAGCCGGGAGACCAAGAGGACCAGATCGGTCGCCCCTTTGTCGGCCCGGCAGGACAATTGCTCGACGCGCATCTGGAGAAGGTCGGTATCGACCGCCGTGCGGCCTATGTCACCAATGCGGTGAAGCATTTCAAATACGTCCAGCGCGGCAAGCGGCGGCTCCACCAGAACCCGGGCGCGAAGGAGATCGACACCTGCCGCTGGTGGATCGAGAGCGAGCGGGAGATCGTGAAGCCCAAGCTGGTGCTCGCCATGGGCGCGAGCGCGGCGCGCAGCGTTCTCGGCAAGACGGTGAGTATTACCAAGGTGCGCGGCGCCCCCATCGCGCTGGAAGATGGCAGCGAGCTGTGGGTCACGGCGCACCCTTCCTACCTCCTGCGCCTCGAAGGCCCCGCACGCGAGGAACAGGCGCGGCTGTTCGATGCCGACCTCGCCGCTGTTCGCCAGCGGCTGGAGGAGCTGGCGTGACATGCCCGAGAACGACCAGCAGATACCCAAGCGGACGATCGAGCTCGATCCGGACGGCATAGACGCGCCGCCACGCGCGCCCTTTGTCGAACTCGGCCTCGTCTCCTGCTTCAGCTTCCTGCGCGGAGCGTCGGACGCGGTCGACCTCGTGCTGCAGGCCCGCGCGCTGGGCTATGACGCGATCGGGATCGCCGATGCCAACACCATGGCCGGCGTGGTGCGCGTGCATACCGAGGCGAAGACGCTCAAGCTGAAGCCCTGCATCGGTTGCCGGATCGAAACGGTCGAAGGCTTGGCCTTCCTTGCCTATCCGAAAAACCGCAAGGCCTATGGCCGGTTATGCCGCCTGATCTCGGCAGGCAGGATGCGCACGCTGTCGGGCGAATGGCAGGAGAAGGGCGCGTGCGACATCAGCCTCGCGATGCTGGCGCAGCATAGTGCGGGGGTGCAATTGATCCTGATTCCGCCGCGCGATTTGGGCGAGCAGTTCACCATCGAGGTTGAAAGCAACGTCGTCCCCTTCCGTCACCCCGGACTTGATCCGGGGTCCCGCTCCTCTTCGAGCGCGACGGCAGAAGAAGCGGGACCCCGGCTCGGGGGCCGGGGTGACGTTGAGATGATTGAGATGGAAGGGCGGTTCGAGGAAATCCTCCCCCACTTCGCACAGCAACTCCCCACGCTTCGCCATATCGCCGCCGCCTTCCTCTACACCGACAGCGACGTCGCGCGGATCGAGCAGCTGGACACGCTTGCGAAGGCGAACGGCCTCTCCATCCTCGCCACCAACGACGTGCATTACGCGACGCCCGACCGCCGCCCCCTGCAGGACGTGATGACCGCGATCCGGCACAAGACCACGGTCGCGCGCGCCGGGCACCTCCTCCACGGCAATGCCGAGCGGTACCTCAAGCCGCCCGAGACCATGTGCCGCTTGTTCGAGCGCTGGCCGCACGCAATTTCCGCCGCGCGCGAAGTGGCGGATGCCTGCGATTTCAGCCTCGACGAGTTGAAATACGAATACCCGGAAGAACTCTATCCCGGCGGCGCGGAACCGCAGGACTATCTCGAAAGCGAGACCTGGAAAGGAGCCGACTGGCGCTATCCCGCAGGGGTGCCCGACAGCGTCACCGAAACGCTGCACAAGGAACTCGCGCTCATCGGCAAGATGGACCTCGCGCGCTATTTCCTGACCATCAAGGACATCGTCGATTTCGCGCGGAACAAGGTCGCCCCCCCGATCCTGTGCCAGGGGCGCGGCAGCGCGGCCAATTCGGCGGTCTGCTATTGCCTCGGTATCACCAATGTCGACCCGGCGCAGCACCAGCTGTTGTTCGACCGCTTCATCTCCGAAGACCGCAAGGAGCCGCCCGATATCGACGTCGATTTCGAGCATGAGCGGCGCGAGGAGGTCATCCAGTATCTCTATCGCAAATACGGCCGGCACCGTGCCGGGCTTTGCGCCACGGTGATCCATTACCGCCCGCGCATGGCGATCCGCGAGGTGGGCAAGGCGATGGGGCTGACCGAAGACGTCACGGCTGCGCTCGCCAAGACGGTGTGGGGCGGCTGGGGCCGCGAGATCAGCGAACGCCACGCCGCCGAAACGGGTATGGATGTGACCGATCCACACCTGAAGCGTGTTCTCAAACTGACCGAGCAAATGATTGGAATGCCGCGCCATTTGTCGCAGCATGTCGGCGGGTTTATCCTCACCGAAGGCGCGCTGACCGAGACGGTGCCTGTGGGCAATGGCGCCATGCCCGATCGCAGTTTCATCGAGTGGGACAAGGACGATATCGAGGCGCTCGGCATTCTCAAGGTCGACGTGCTGGCGCTGGGCATGCTGACCTGCATCAGGAAATGCCTCGACCTCTTGGGCGACCACCACGGCCGCCAGCTCACCCTCGCCAATGTCCCGCGCGAGGACCCGGAAACCTACGCCATGCTGCGCGCAGGGGACTCGCTCGGCGTGTTTCAGGTCGAGAGCCGCGCGCAGATGAATATGCTGCCGCGCCTGCGCCCGCGGCAGTTCTACGATCTCGTCATCCAGGTCGCCATCGTCCGCCCCGGTCCGATCCAGGGCGACATGGTGCATCCCTATCTCAAGCGCCGCCGCGGGGCGGAGCCGGTGGTGATCCCCGCGCCATCGCCGCAGCATGGCCCGCCCGATGAACTTTCCAGCATTCTCGAGCGCACGCTGGGCGTCCCGATCTTCCAGGAGCAGGCGATGAAGATCGCGCTCGATGCGGCCAAGTTTTCGTCCAAGGAGGCGAACCGGCTGCGCAAGGCCATGGCCACTTTCCGCAGCCGCGGCATGGTGGACGAGCTGCAGGACATGATGGTCGAGCGCATGGTCCACCGTGGCTATGACCGCGATTTCAGCCAGCGCTGCTTCAACCAGATCCGCGGCTTCGGCGAATACGGCTTTCCCGAAAGCCACGCGGCCAGTTTCGCGCATCTCGTCTACGTATCGAGCTGGCTCAAGTGCCACTTCCCCGCGGCTTTCGCCTGCGCGCTGCTCAATTCGCAGCCCATGGGTTTTTATGCGCCCGCCCAGATCGTGCGCGATGCGGCGGAGCACGGGGTGTGGGTGCTCCCTGCGGATGTGAATTTGTCGCAATGGGACTGCACGCTGGAGGAGATCGCAGAAGGCAGGGCAACCGACGGCGATTCAGGTCGCCTCGACAAGCATATCGCTCTGCGCCTCGGTCTGCGCCAGATCGACGGGCTGCCCGAAGCCGTCGCCGCGCAGCTCATTGCCGAGCGCGAGGCGAACGGGCGCTATGAGGACGTACGCGCCTTGCGGGATCGCGCCCGCACCGGACCCGCCCATGTCGAACGCCTCGCCAGCGCGGATGCCTTCGGTTCGATGAAGCTCTCGCGCAGGCAGGCCTTGTGGGATGCGCGCAGCCTTGTCGGCGGGGCGGACCTGCCGCTGTTCGCCGTCGCTGCGGCGCGGGACGAGGGGGCGGAAAAGCAGATCACGCAGCTGCCGCAAATGCCGCTCAGCGAAGAAGTGGTGGCCGATTACCAGACCACGCGCCTCAGCCTGAAGGCGCATCCCATGGCGTTCCTGCGCGCCAGCCTGGCCGAGCGCGGCTTCGTGCGCGCCTGCGACCTGCGCGCGAAGAAATTCCGGTCCATGGTCCATGTCGCGGGCGTGGTGCTGATCCGCCAGCGACCGGGTAGCGCCAAGGGCGTGTGCTTCATCACGCTGGAGGATGAGACCGGGGTCATCAACCTCGTCGTCTGGCCGGACCTCAAGGAGAAACAGCGCCGCGTGGTCATGGGTTCGCGCCTGATGGAGGTGCGCGGCCGGGTCGAATATGACGACGAGGTCATCCACGTCATCGCGCAGCACATGACCGATGCGACGGGCGAGTTGCACAAGCTCTCCGACGATATGCTCAACGCCCCGCTCGCGCGCGCCGATCATGTCAGCAGCCCGCTGCCCGACAAGTTCAACCCGCGTGACAATCTGCGCGAGGGCAAGGACGATCCCTACCAGCCCGTCGAACCGTGGCAGGAGCCGCCGCCGGGCAATCGCGAGTGTGGCTGGCATCAGGGCCACCCGCGCGATGTGCGCATCATCCCGAAATCGCGCGACTTCCACTGAGGCCGGCGCTAGAGCGCCCTTCCGCATGTTCGATCCCGAGCGCCTTCTCGCCTTCGCCCTCATCACCGCGACCACCAGCATCGTGCCGGGCCCGTCGATGATGTTCGTCATGGGACAGGCGATCTGGCGCGGAGCCCGCTCGGGCTGGGCGGCGCTGCTGGGAATGCAGGTGGGCTACATCCTTTGGTGGCTGGCCGCCGCGCTGGGGCTGGGGACCCTCGCCAGGGCCTATCCGCTGGCCTTCCGGCTGTTGGCCATCGCCGGCGTGCTCTACCTGGCCTGGCTGGGCGCAAAGGCGATCCGCCACTCCTTCCACGCGGGCGAGGACGACGCTGCCGCACCGGCGCACAAACCGTCCGCCCACGCCTTTCGCGACGGTATCGCGGTAGCCATCGGCAACCCGAAATCGCTCGTCTACATGGTCGCCATCATCCCGCCCTTCGTCGATCCGGACCTGCCCGTGGGCTGGCAGATCGTCACGCTGGCGGTCATCGCGCTGGTGCTCGACCTGCTCGTGGGCTGGGCCTACATCGGCGCGGGGAAGCGGCTTGCGCGGGCGATGGAGCGGGCAGCCACGCGGCGATGGATCGATAGGGGCATCGGAATCGTATTCATCCTGATCGCGATCGCCATTGCGGTCGACCTCTACGGGACGCAGCTTTGACCTTCACCATCTCGCGCCGCATCGGGAAATTCGTCTTCGACCGGCGCGTGGTCCTGCTGCTGGTGCTGGCAGGGCTGCTCGTCGCGGCCCGCAGCTGGCTCGCGACCCATCCGGAGCACAACCCTTGGGCACCGCTGGACCTGAACGATCCCAGGGGCTGGGCAACCCAGCAGAAACTCGTGGCGCTGCGCGACGACGTCGCCACCTGCCGTGCGGTACTCGAGCGCAGCGAGGTCGGTTTTCGCGCGCTGGAGCCTGCCGGCGAGGGTGAATGCCGCCGCGAGGACCGCACCCGGCTTTCCGGCTATCCGCTGAGCCCGGACACGCCTGCCACGACCTGTCCGGTGGCCGTGGCTATGGAACTCTGGAAGCGGGACACGCTCGAGCCCGCAGCGCGCGAAATTTTCGGCAGCGAGGTGGCCCGGATCGAGCATCTGGGCGCCTATTCCTGCCGCCGGATGTACGGGCGCGAGGACGGCCCGTGGAGCGAGCACGCGACCGCCAACGCGCTCGACATTGCCGGCTTCGTATTGGCGGACGGGACCCATATCAGCGTGTTGTCCGACTGGCAGGGCGAGGGCGACAAGCAACGCTTCCTGCGCGCGGTACGCGACGGCGCCTGCGGAGCGTTCTCGACGGTACTCTCACCCGATTACAACGCCGCGCACGCCGATCACTTTCATTTCGACATGGACAGCCGCTGGACCAGCGTCTGCCGCTGATTAGGCCGCTTCGAGCGAATATCCTGCGCTGCGCACGGTACGCACGGGGTCCTTCGCACCTTCGATCTCGATCGCCTTGCGCAGGCGGCGGATATGGACGTCGACCGTGCGCAGTTCGATATCGCTTTCGGTTCCCCAGACACCGTCGAGGAGCTGGTTACGGCTGAAGACGCGGCCCGGGCTTTCCATGAAGAACTTCAGCAGGCGGTACTCGGTCGGGCCAAGCTTCAGGGTCTTGCCCCGACGCGTCACCTTGTGGGCGACGGGATCGAGCGCGAGATCGCCGACTTCGACGCTTTCGCCCGCCAGGACCGGCCGGATGCGGCGCATTACGGCTGCTACGCGGGCGAGAAGTTCACGCGGGGAGAAGGGCTTGGTCAGATAATCGTCGGCGCCGGTTTCGAGGCCGCGGATGCGGTCGTCCTCGGCTTCGCGCGCAGTCAGCATGATGATGGGGACGCTGGCGGTGGCCTTGTCGCGGCGCAGGCGGCGGCACACTTCGATGCCGCTGGTGCCTTCGATCATCCAGTCGAGAATGACGAGATCGGGCACGTCCTCGGCAGCGAGCAGCAAGGCTTCGTCCCCGTCCGAGGTTGCGCGAACATCGTAGCCCTCGTTGGCAAAACGGTATTCGAGCAGCTCGGCGAGGGCCGGATCGTCCTCGACCAGTAGTAACTTGCCTGCCTGCACCTTGGCCCCTTCCTGCGGTTTGGTTGGCACGGCAGTATGACCCTCAAGCTACAGATTTGTGTCAGGCAACCGGTCAACCGTCCTCGTCGGGCGGATAGGTGCCCGTCGCGGCAAAGTGCACCATTTCGGCAACATTCGTCGCGTGGTCGCCGATGCGTTCGAGGTTGCGGGCGACGAAGAGCAGCTGCGCGGCGCTCGAGATGGTCGAGGGGTTTTCGACCATGTGGCTGACGAGGTTGCGGAAGATCGAATTGTAGAAGGCGTCGACCTTCTCGTCCGCCGCGATGACTTCGCGCGCGAGTTCCGGGTCGCGCGCGGCATAGGCGGTCAGCACGTCGTGGACCATTTCGCTGGCGACTTCGGCCATGGCGGGGAGTAGCGTAAGCGGTTCGAACTGCTTGCGATTGTCGCCGATTTCGCGGCTCGCCTTGGCGATGTTCTTCGAATAGTCGCCGATGCGTTCGACAACGCCCGCGATCTTAAGCGCGGCAATGACTTCGCGAAGGTCGTCCGCCATCGGGGCGCGCAGGGCGATGATGCGCACGGCGAGCTTGTCGATCTCGCTTTCAAGCGCGTCGATCTTCTTGTCGCCCTTGACGACTTTCTTGGCGAGATCGTCGTCGCCCTTGACCAGCGCGTCGAGCGCTTCCTGGATCGCCACTTCGGCGAGGCCGCCCATTTCCGCGATAAGGCCGCGGAGGCGCGTGATGTCTTCGTCGAAGGCTTTTACGGTATGTTCGTTCATGTTCTCAAAGCCTTATCCGTAGCGCCCGGTGATGTAATCCTGCGTGCGCTGTTCGATCGGATTGGTGAATATGTCAGAAGTCCGGCCATATTCCACCATCTTTCCAAGGTGAAAGAAGGCGGTACGCTGGCTGACACGGGCCGCCTGCTGCATCGAGTGCGTAACGATAACGATCGCATAACGACCGTTTAGTTCGTCTATAAGCTCTTCGATCTTGGCGGTTGCGATCGGGTCGAGCGCCGAGCAGGGCTCGTCCATCAGGATCACTTCGGGGTCGACCGCGATGGCGCGGGCGATGCACAGACGCTGCTGCTGACCGCCCGAAAGCGCGGTGCCGCTGTCCTGCAGGCGATCCTTGACCTCTTCCCACAGACCAGCGCGGCGGAGCGACTTCTCGACCACCGCATCGAGCTCGTCCTTGCCCTCGGCGAGGCCGTGGATCTTCGGGCCGTAGGCGATGTTGTCGTAGATCGACTTGGGGAAGGGGTTCGGCTTCTGGAACACCATGCCGACGCGAGCGCGCAGCTGCACGACGTCGAGCTTCGGGCTGTAAATGTTGTCGCCATCGAGCGTGATCTCGCCTTCGACACGCGCCGAAGGGATCGTGTCGTTCATGCGGTTGAGCGTGCGCAAGAAGGTCGACTTGCCGCAGCCCGAGGGGCCGATGAAGGCGGTGACATACTTCGTCGGAATGTCGATCGAAACATCGTCGATCGCCTTCTTGTCACCGTAGAACACGCTGACATCGCGCGCGCTCATCTTGGCGTCGGTGTCGGTCAGATTGGGATGGACTACGGTCACCACTTTTTCTCGAACTTGTTGCGCAGGTAGATGGCGAGGCCGTTCATCACGAGGAGGAACAGCAAGAGGACGATGATAGCAGCGCTGGTGCGCTCCACGAAACCGCGGTCGATTTCATCGGACCAGAGGAAGATCTGCATCGGCAGCACGGTGGCGGGCGCGGTGAAGCTGTCGGGCGGGCTCGCGACGAAGGCGCGCATGCCGATCATCAGCAGCGGCGCGGTTTCGCCCAATGCTCGGGCCATGCCGATGATGGTGCCGGTCAGGATTCCGGGCAGGGCGAGCGGCAGGACGTGGTGGAAGACCACCTGTACGGGCGAAGCGCCCACGGCCAGCGCACCGTCGCGGATGCTGGGCGGCACGGCCTTGATGGCGTTGCGGCCGGCGATCACGATAACCGGCATGGTCATCAGCGCCAGCGTCATACCGCCGATGAGCGGGGCGGAGCGGTAACTCGGGAAAATGGTCAGGAAGACCGCAAGGCCGAGCAGGCCGAAAATGATCGAGGGGACCGCCGCGAGATTGTTGATCGACAGCTCGATGAGGTCGGTCCACCTGTTCTTCGGCGCGTATTCCTCGAGGTAGAGCGCTGCCAGGACGCCGATCGGGAAGGCGAGGGCGAGCGTGACGATCATCGTCAGGATCGAGCCCTTGAGCGCGCCCCAGATACCCACCTGCTGAGGGTTGGTGGCGTCGGCGCGGGAGAAGAAGCCCGCGTCGAAATTCTTGGCGAGCTTGCCTTCTTCGGCGAGCTGCGAGGCGAGCGCCTGCATCTCCGCAGAGCCTTCGCCCGCGAGGCCTTGGGCAAGATCGGCGCTGGCCGGAATCCAGAAGGTTTCCTGACGCTGCACGATGCCGGGGTCCGCCGAAATCGCGGCGGCGACATCGCGCCAGGCCTGCGTGCCGATTTCTTCCGCTCCCGCTTCGCCCAGTTCCTCGATAGCGAAATACTGCACCACGTCGCGCAGGCCCTGCGCCTCGAGCGACTGCATCGCCTGCGAGGTACCCATGACGGAAGGATCGGCGGAGATCCCGGCTTGGGTGAAATCGATCGGCACGGCCACCTCGGCGCGCTGGAAGCCGCCGATGCCGTTGAGGGTCATCGTGCCGAGCAGGTAAACCAGCACGGCGACGGAGAAGACGATGGCGGCAAGACCCATGGCCTTGAACCGCTTTTCGGCTGCGTAGCGCTTTTTCAGCCGCGCTTCGAAAGCGGGCGTGCGCGTGGGGGCGATTTGCTCACTCATAAGCTTCGCGGAACCTCTTCACGACGCGCAGGGCGATGAAGTTGAGACCGAGGGTGACGAGGAACAGCACGAACCCCAAGGCAAACGCGCTGAGCGTTGCCGGGTGGTCGAAACTGCCTTCACCCGTCAGCATGGCGACGATCTGGACCGTCACCGTGGTCATGGAGTCGAGCGGGTTGGCGCTGAGATTGGCGGCGGTAGAGGCGGCCATCACCACGATCATCGTTTCGCCGATAGCGCGGCTGATCGCCAGCATGACGCCCGCCACGATGCCGGGCAGGGCGGCGGGCACGATCACGCGGCGGATCGTCTCGTTGGTGGTCGCGCCCATGGCGAGGCTGCCGTCGCGCATGGCCTGCGGCACGGCGGCGATGCTGTCGTCGGCCATGGAGGAGACGAAGGGAATGATCATAACGCCCATGACGAGGCCTGCGGCCAGCGCGCTCTCGCTCGAGGCGGAGGATGCACCCAGCGAAATCGCGAAGTCACGGATCGCCGGGGCGATCGTGAGCGCAGCGAAATAGCCATAGACCACGGTCGGGACACCGGCGAGGATTTCGAGCGCCGGCTTCACCCAGGCGCGCAGCTTGGGATTGGCGTATTGCGTGAGGTAGATCGCGCTCATCAGGCCGAGCGGGATAGCCACGATCATGGCGATGATTGCGCCGATGAAGAGCGTGCCCCAGAACAGCGGGATCGCGCCGTAGCGGGTTGGGTCCGGGTTCTCGGCATTGGCCATCGGGTCGGGTGCCCAATGGGTGCCGAACAGGAAGTCGATCGGATTGACCATGCCGAAGAAGCGGATAGTCTCGAACACGAGGCTGACGAAGATGCCGAGCGTGGTCAGGATGGCGACCAGCGAGGCACCGAGCAGGATCGCCATGACGATCTTTTCCACGCGGTTGCGCGCGGCAAAATCGGGTTTGAGGCGCAGGAAGGCCCAGACGCCGCCGAGGAAGGCGATCGCCAGCGTGACGATAATGCCGATCCAATTGTAGCGGCTGATCGCCTCGCGATACGGCTCGACGAATTCGCGGGCGAGCGGGTTGAACACGCCCTGTGCGGCGCCGCTCGCGACCGCGCGCGCTTCGTTGAGGATGGTCTGGCGCTGGAAGCCGAAGGCCGGCAGCTGGTCAGCCGCAGGCGTGGCCAGGACCGACTGGGTGACGAGGCCGGGCGCAATCGCGCTCCACGCCCCGACGAAAATCAGGACGGGCAGAACGATCCACAGCGCCACGTACCACGCGTGATAGCTGGGAAGGCTAGCCAGCCGCCCATCGGGGCTGGCGCGCCGGAAGGACCATGCACGTGCACGAGCCGCCAACCAACCGGCGAGCCCGAGCCCGAGGGCCAGGAGAAGCAGGAGGGTCGGCGACATCGTGCGTGCGTAGTCCTTACTTGAGCTCGGAGCCGTCGAGCGTGTCGTAGTTCGTGGCGGCCGACATCGAGCGGGCCATCACGTCATCGGGGTTGGCCACGAGGCCGATCTTGGCGAGTTCGCCGTCACGGTTCCACATCGTGGTCCACTGGCCGAGGAATTCCTTGAGGCCGGGGATGGCATCGAGGTGGGCCTTCTTGACGTAGACGTAGAGCGGACGCGCGCCGGGATATTCGAAGCTGGCGATGTTCTCGTAGGTGGGAGCAACGCCGTTCATGTTGAGGCCCTGCACCTTGTCGGCGTTTTCCTCAAGATAGGAATAGCCAAAGATACCCACAGCGTTCGGGTTACCTTCGATCTTCTGCACGATCAGGTTGTCCTGCTCGCCCTGGTCGACATAGGCTCCGTCGCTGCGCACTTCGGTGCAGAGCTGGGCGTGCTGGTCCTTGTCGCTGTCCTTGAGCGCCTTCATTTCGGCGTTAGTGTCGCAGCCGACTTCGAGGATCAGTTCCTTTAGCGCGTCACGCGTACCCGAGGTACTCGGCGGACCGTAGACGAGGATATCGACATCCGGCAGCGACGGGTCGACGTCAGACCACTTCTGGTTGGTCTGTTCTTCGCCATAGGGACGCGCTGCGATGGCTTCGTAGACCATCTTGGGCGTCAGGTTCATTGTGATGCCGCCCTTGGCCGAGGCCAAGGCAATCCCGTCGAGGCCGACCTGGATTTCGATGACGTCGGTGACGCCGTTCTGCTGGCAGGTCTCGAACTCGCTGGCCTTCATGCGGCGCGAGGCGTTCGCGATGTCGGGCGTTTCGGCGCCGACGCCGGCGCAGAACAGCTTCATGCCGCCGCCCGTGCCGGTCGATTCGATGATCGGCGACTTGAAGTCGGGGTTCGAGCGGGTGAAGGTTTCCGAAACGGCCTTGGCGAACGGATAGACGGTCGAGGAACCGACGGCCTTGATCTGGTCGCGCGAGGCGCCGCCACCGGCGTCGTTACCGCCGCAAGCGGCGAGGGTCAGGGCCGAGGCGGCCGCGAGAGCGAGTTTGAAAGTCTTGGTCATTCTTAGGGTACCCCTTTGGTGTCCACTAGCCGCGCAAGAGCGCGATAATGTTACGTGTTGACGACAAGAGTGTGACTTTCGCTACGGGGCCACCGAATCTGTGGTTGGCGGCCCCATAACGGCATTGCGATCAGAAATCGACCTGTGCGCGCACACCGAAGGCATCGACGCCGTAATCGGTGTCGCCGTCGGCGGTCGGGATGACGGCGTCCTTGTAGTCCATCCGGCCGTAATTCACGCTGAAGAGCGTGTAATCGGTGGGCTTCCAGACGAGCGAGGCCTGGTAGCCATTCTGCACGCCGCCGAGGATGCCGGCGTCGTTGAGGTCGAGGTGGTCGTAGCGCAGGTTGAACTGCAGCGAACCGAAACCGCCTTCGCCGACCGGATTGGCGGGCTTGGTGCGGTCGAACTTGCCGCCCTTGTAGCCGCGCGTATCGCCGCCGGTGAGGAAGTAGCCGACCTCGGCATAGCCGCCGAAGAAGGTCGGGTTTTCGGAAAGCGGCATGTCGACATTCTGCCAGTAGCCTTCGGCCACGGCGTGGAACGGACCGGCGATGGCGGCGGCTTCGAGACCGGCGCCGAATTCGCTGTCGGCTCCGAGGTTGCCGGTGTTCACGAAGCGCGTCGAGGTGAAATGGACGAGCGGACGCTGGCGATAGCGCACGGTGGCATCCTCTTCGCCAAGCTCGTTATAATGCAGCGAACCGCCGAGGTGCAGCTGGGTATTGCCGAGCTTGGGCATCACGACCAAGCGGCCGTCGACGCCGCGATTGTCGGTCCCGGTGTCGTCGAAATTGTCGGTGAAGACACCGGCCTGGGCCAGCACGATGCCAGCTTCATAGCTCGCCGAGAGTCCGATGCGGCGCTCGAAACCGAAGGCGTCGGTGAAGGCGGCGCGCTCGATGAAGCTGGTGTGCAGCGAGCTGGTCAGCTCTTCGAGCGACTGGAAGTTGTTGTGGTGGCCCACGGTGACTTCGAAATCGCCGTCTTCATAGGTGAGGATGGCGTCGGCCGCCTCGACCTCGTTACCAGCGAAGTCGAGCTCGAACTTGTAGCCGAAGCCGCCGGGTAGATCGCCCGAAGCGCCAAGGCGTGCGCGGCGAACCTCGTTGCCGAAGCCGGTGTCGGCATCGACCGAATCGGGCGCGTTCACGGTGCCGGCGTCGAACATCAGTCGGCCGCGAGGCTTGAAGCTCCACCCGCTCTTTTCGAGCACGGCAGCCGGCTTGGGCTCGGGCGCAGGCTGGGCGACCGCTTCGGCGTTGGCCGCGATCACGGCGTCCTGGTCGGCCTGGGCCGCCTGGGTCTGCTCCAGCTCGGTTTCGAGCTGGTCGATGCGGCTGACGAGCGCCTGCAGCTGCGCGCGCATGGCGGCGAGTTCTTCTTCGGCGGTTGGGGTGGCAGCTGCGTCCTGCGCGAACACCGGAGTAGCAATGGTGCAGCTCATGGCCGCCGCGAGGACGGAGAGCTTGAAAGCGGTCTTCATGTTACGAATCCCTTACGAGGTTACGATCCGGGGTCGCCTCTATGACCGCTCTATTACGGCTTTGTGACACATGGCGTGCGTGACCATGCAGGCTGTGGACAGCCTGTGCAGAAGCTGTGATTTTTCGGAGATTTGGGCGCCTAGCTGGCGAGGGGAAGCGTCACCTTCACCCGCGTGCCTTCGCCCAGAACGCTGTCGATCGCGAACTTGCCGCGATGGCGTTCGACGATGTGTTTCACGATGGCGAGGCCAAGCCCCGTACCGCCCGAAGCGCGGCTGCGGCCCGGATCGGTGCGATAGAATCGCCGGGTGAGGTGCGGCAGGTGTTCGGGCGCAATCCCGTCGCCGCGGTCCTGCACCGACAGCTGCACGCGTTTGTCGCCTTGCGGCTGGAGGCGGACGGTCACGGTCTTGTCTTCGTCGCCATATTTGAGGCCATTGTCGACGAGGTTGCGGACCAGCTGCTCAAGCTGTTGCTCGTCACCGCAGATGGTGAAATCGCCGTGGGCCTCGATATCGAGGCGCTTGGCCCGGTCGCCAGCGGCATCGCGCGCCGCGCGGTCGACCAGCTTGCCGAAATCGAGCGTCTCGTTCGGGATGTCGTGCTTTTCCGCCTCGATGCGCGAGAGCGACATGAGATCGCTCACGAGATCTTGCAGCCGCCGCCCTTCGCGCTGGATGGTGGCCAGGAACTTGTCGCCCATCTTGGGATCGAGATCGTCTATATCGTCCCGCAGCGTCTCGACATATCCGAGGATGGAGGCGAGCGGAGTGCGCAACTCGTGGCTCGCATTGGCGACGAAATCGGTGTGCGCGCGGCTGATGTCCGCCTCGGCGGTGCGGTTGACCAGCTCGATAATGGCAAGACCGCCGTCGAGCGTCTTGCGGTTGATGCGCCAGATGTCACGCCTGCGGGCAAGGCCTCGCACCACCGCTGCGCCATCCTCGTTGCTTTCCAGCAGGCTGATTGCTTCGGGCTTGCGCAGCGCAATTCGCGCGTCCTGCCCGACGATATGCGCGCCCAGCAGGCGGCGCGCCGCGAGATTGGCGATGATCACGCGCCCGCCATCGGTGACCAGCACCGGCGTCTGGGAGTGTTCGACAAGGTCGCCCATCATGTCGCGCGAGATGCCGCCATTGCCGTTCGCCTGCACGGGCGGCGGCGGGGCAGAGCCGACCAGATAGAGCGATCCTGCCCAGACCAGCAGCATGAGGAGGATGGGAAGGATCGGCAAGCCGAGCACGGCCAGGCCGATTGCCGTCGCGATCGCCAGCGCAAATGCGGACCAGGGGAAAGGGCGTTCGCTCATTTCGGGCACGCGCTTAGCGAGCCTCTCGGCTCCGCGCTAGTGCGCCATGCGATTTGTCATGCGAGTGGTGGTGACCCGTACGGGAATCGAACCCGTGTTTCAGCCGTGAAAGGGCCGCGTCCTAACCGCTAGACGAACGGGCCAC